>NZ_SZWK01000313.1:0-441575 GCF_005280815.1 Citrobacter sp. TBCS-15
CCTGCCGGATGGGCTTTTTTGCGTCTGTGCGAAATGAAACCTGCCCGTTGCCTTATCCGACCTTCGACTCTATTTCCTCAAACATATCTGAATCCTTTCTCTGCTAATTAAAACCGTGACTTATATCTCATAATTAATTATAACAATTATATAACATTTAATTTACCAAAAAAGACACAACTAGCATTGATAAATTCACGCGATCCTTGGCAGGGGTATAATTCGAATGGCTGATAGCAGTGTAACTGAGAACGGGGCGCTGACAGACGGCGATACTCGTCGCCGTATTTGGGCGATTGTTGGAGCATCATCAGGGAATCTGGTCGAATGGTTTGATTTCTATATCTACTCTTTCTGCTCTCTCTATTTTGCACATATCTTTTTTCCCTCAGGAAACACCACCACCCAACTTTTACAAACTGCCGGCGTTTTTGCCGCAGGCTTTCTGATGCGCCCTATCGGCGGATGGTTGTTTGGTCGCATCGCCGATAAGCACGGGCGTAAAAAATCCATGCTGTTGTCAGTTTGTATGATGTGTATGGGATCGTTGGTGATCGCTTGTCTTCCGGGGTATGAAACGATTGGTACCTGGGCTCCTGCGCTACTGCTGCTGGCCAGATTATTTCAGGGGCTGTCTGTCGGCGGTGAATACGGGACCAGCGCTACCTACATGAGTGAAGTGGCTATTGAAGGTAAGAAAGGTTTTTATGCTTCATTCCAGTACGTAACGTTAATTGGCGGGCAGCTACTGGCATTGCTGGTTGTGGTCATTTTGCAGCAAACGTTAGAAGACTCTGCGCTCAGAGAGTGGGGATGGCGTATTCCATTTGCGCTGGGTGCAGTGCTGGCTATTGTCACGCTATGGCTGCGTCGTCAGCTGGATGAAACCTCGAAACAGGATGTTCGTGCATTAAAAGAAGCGGGCTCTCTGAAAGGTCTGTGGCGTAATCGCAAAGCCTTTGTCATGGTGCTTGGCTTTACCGCTGCTGGCTCGCTGTGTTTTTACACCTTCACAACCTATATGCAGAAGTACCTGGTTAACACCGCCGGTATGCATGCCAACGTAGCCAGCGGGATTATGACGGCGGCACTGTGTGTATTCATGCTGGTACAACCATTGTTTGGCGCTTTGTCAGATAAAATTGGCAGACGTACTTCCATGCTATGCTTTGGCGCATTAGCCGCGATTTTTACCGTTCCCATTCTGACAGCGTTGCAAAACGTGACGTCTCCGTATATGGCGTTTGCTCTGGTAATGTGTGCCTTGTTAATCGTGAGTTTCTATACGTCTATCAGCGGCATTCTGAAGGCAGAGATGTTTCCGGCGCAGGTGCGCGCCCTGGGGGTTGGGTTATCTTATGCAGTGGCGAATGCCCTGTTTGGTGGTTCAGCCGAATATGTTGCCTTATCCCTGAAATCCATCGGTATGGAAACGACATTCTTCTGGTACGTTACCGCGCTGGCAGTCATCGCATTTTTAGTATCGCTGATGCTGCATGGCAAGGGGAAAGGGCTGCGCCTCTAATGATGTGCCAGTTGCCAGACTGCATAGCCGGTTGAGGCGCCCGCAACATCCCAGGCAAAGTCCTTCCAGCTCCAGCCGCTCCCAGCGGGGCGGCTGTCCCACAGCTCTTTTGATGCGCCCAGGCTGACTGAGAACATCAAACCAATAGCCGCACTGCGATCGCGGCTGTAACCCTGATGCTGGGCATATTCATTGCCGGCTGCGGCAAGCATGGCGGAGGCGATAAAGTGTTGAGCTTTGTCTTGTCCGCTCCAGCGGTCGTTTGCCATGTGGCTGCAGCCCGAAATAGCCAGGACACTGGTAAGAATAAACAGGCGCACCGTTGCCTCCATAGGAAAAACCCCGTCACTGGACGGGGTCTTGGTTACAGAATACGGCTAATTAATCTGTCGATACGAATACGGCGTAGTCGACGGATGAGTTTGCGCACCTTGACTGGATAGTCAGCAATGCTTTGCAGGTCGCGGTAGTGCTTCACCACGGTGGTATGCGTGCGGATAAGCTCCAGCTCTTTATCGCGCTGGGGCGCCAGCTCTTGCTTAGGATCGTGGATAAGGATGGCGTTTTCCAGATCCAGACGCCAGGCTCGAGGATTGAGGTTGTTGCCGGTGAGCAGCATCCATTTATCATCAACCCACATGCCTTTCAGATGATAAGTGTTGTCATCATCTTTCCATAAGCGCACGACCAACTGATCGGTATTCACATAATATTGCAGTCTGCTCAGAAAACGGCGCAGATTAATTTCATAAAGATAAGGCAGCGCGCCGATGATTTTAAAAGGTTCATCTTCCGGGATGTAAAAGTCGTTGGCAGTTTTATCACCGACAATGATTTCGACCTTTTTCCCTTCACGCAGCAGCTGAATGATATTGCGCACCAGTATGGCGGGCAGGTTGAAATAAGGGGTACAGATCGTGAGTTTGTGCTCTGCGCAGGGCATGAGGTGGAAAATAGTCTTATTTAACAGACTGGATTTTCCGAGTCCAACCAGCGGCGTAACAGAAAGCTGTTCATTATCCGCATCCCCCTGAAAATGGAATGACGCATCCCGCAGTTCCTGACGGTACAAGCGAATGTCGTTTTTAATTTCCGGGCTTTTAGGGCGATTGATATCATCAAGACGATTAACGCCGCGACCATTCATCAGGTTTTGCGCCACCCAATTGAACATGATATCGGCCATTTGCGCGTTGCGAATCAACTGATAACGGTCGTAGCGATATTTATCATGCTGATGCAGATAAACATCGTTCAGGCTGGCACCGCTATACAGGACGCTGTCATCGATGATAAAGCCTTTGAAATGCAGAACGCCAAGGGCTTCGCGCGTGTTAATCGGCACGCCATAGACAGGAATATCGATACCAGGGTTTTCTTGCGCCATGCGGCAATACCAGTCAGCGTTGGTATTTGATGCCGCAGCACCAATGCGCCCGCGTTGGGCTCGGTGCCAGTCGACAAGCACCCGGACATCCAGTTCAGGACGCTGCCGTTTTGCCGCATAGAGCGCGTCGAGTATGCCTTTGCCACCGTCATCCTGTTCCAGGTACAGCGCAATAATGCAGATCCGTCGCGTCGCGCTGGCTATTTTTTCCAGCAGAGTCTCCCTGAAATTAGCGGGAGCATAAAAGAAATCTACATCATCAACTGACTGAGAAATCTTGGGTAGTTGGGCAAGGTGTTGTTGATGTTTATTACGCTTAAATTTTGACAACATCACAGTGCATTTCTTCTCTGTTCATTGAAGGGTCCTCTGTGCTATGCAGACGACATAAGCGGGCAATGATACCACCAGTACCCATTAATGTGGTCAACATTTCCAGTACCTTACTCACGATTCCTCAAATTGGGCCAGATTAAGCGTTAGCCCAACAATCCCCTCTTCGAGTTGGACGTCAACAACGAACCCGAGTTTCCGGGCCAGGGCGACCATACCGCGATTGTTTGGCATCGTAATACCATTCAAACGTCTAAGTCCGTGATCTCGGGTATAGGCAATTAATTTTTCCATCAATCGGCGACCCAGTCCAAGTCCTTTGAGATCAGAACGAACCAGGACGGCAAACTCGGCATCTACGTTATCAGGATCCGAGATAGCTCGCGTCACGCCGAGGATCTCTTCATGATTATCTCTACAACGCACAGCGACAAAGGCCATTTCACGATCGTAGTCGATCTGTGTCATATTGGCTAAATCTTCATGGGTAAATTCGTTGATCTCACTAAAATAGCGATAATAAAGATCTTCTTTTGTTACCTGAGAAATGAACTGCTGCAGATGAGGTTCATCCTCTGGCAAAATGGGGCGGAACAGGCAGCGCTCGCCGTTCTTCAACTCCACCCACTCTTCAAGCTGATGAGGGTAGGGACGTACAGCCAATCTGCTTTCGTTATCGCCTGTGAAGGGGGCAATGTCCAGCGTGACATCCAGCGCGGTAAATTCACCGGCGGAGGCCAGCAGCGGATGGATATCCAGACGCTGAATTTCCGGACAATCGACGATCAGGTTGGATACCTGCACCAGAAGCTGGCTTAGTCCGGCGATATCCAGTGGGCGTAGTGCGCTACGAGCGCGGATCTTCTTATTTTTGATCCCTTGGATCACCAGATAACGCGCCAGATTCATGTTCAATGGCGGCAATGCCACCACGGCTTGCTCTTCTGGTCGCCACTCAACCCCACCTTCACCCAGCATAATCAGTGGGCCAAATACCGGATCGTGTTCAACGACGACGCGAAGCTCCTGAGCGCCAGCGCGATTCGCCATGCTTTGCACTAATAAACCGTGGATGCGCGCCTGCGGCCAGGCCATTTTCACCCGATCAAAAATCGCGTTCGCGGCCTGCTGTACCTCTGTTGCCGTTCTCAGGTAGAGCATTACCCCCTGAACTTCCGACTTATGCGGGATATCAGGTGAACGCAGCTTGAGCGCCACCGGATAGCCGATCTGCTCTGCGATATGCACAGCTTCCGCGCTGTCGCTGGCGATCCAGGTCGGGAGCGTGTGTAAGCCATAAGCTTGTAAAATCGGCTGCACTTCATGGGTGTCCAGCGATGTGGCTCCTTCGGCAATCGCCTGCTGTAACAGATTATGCGCCTCGGCGGTGTTAGTGGTCAGGTAGTCCGGTAGCGCAGGCGTTTCTCGCAGTTGCTTCTGGTTACGCCGATACTCGACCATATGCATAAACGCGGTGATGGTCCCTTCCGGCGTACGGTAGGTGGGCAACCCTGCTTCGCTAAATAGCCTACGGGCTTCCTGAGAAGAAAACTCCCCGCACCAGTTGGTCAGTAAGGAGATAAATTTCCCTCGTGGATGCTGCTTTACTGCTTCGATCAACGCTTGTGCGCTTTCGGTCCCGGGGGCGGCGGCGCTGGGCGAATGAATCACCATCAGCGCGTCGAAGTCCTGACTGGCGAGCAAAATATCCAGGGCTTTTACATAGTGTTCGCTACTGGCATCGTCACGCAGATCCAGCGGGTTGCCGATATCAACATGGGCTGGTAGCGCATCGCGTAATTTCTGACAGGTATCTTCACTCAGCGTGGCGAGTTTGCCATTTTTCGACCATAGCTCATCCAATGCCAGTGCGGCAGGTGCGGCGCCGTTACTGATGATCATCAGCCTGTCACCACGCAGCGGGCGCATGTGACTCAGGGTTTCGACCGCTGAGAACAGCTCGTGAGTGTCTTGTACTCGCAATAAACCGGCGCGCTGGATAGCTGCGTCCCAGGCTGGGTCCATTCCGGCGCTGGTGTGCAGTAAACGCTGCGCTGCCGGGCTACGGCCACTCTTAATCACCAGAATGGGTTTGTTGCGCGCGGCGCTACGGGCGGCAGAGACAAAGCGCCGGGCATCGCTCAAATGTTCGAGATAGAGCAATATCGCGCTGGTTTTGCTGTCGCGTGCCAGGTAATCCAGTAGTTCATCAACGTCGATATCCAGGCTGTCACCCAGCGCGATGAAGTAAGAAAAGCCCATTTCTCTCTGCTGTGCCCAGTCGAGTATGGTATTGGATACGGCGGCGGATTGAGAGATAAAAGCCAGCTTGCCGCGCTTAATCGGGACGGGGGAAAAGCTGGCGTTAAGCCCCTGCCAGGGGGCGAGAAGTCCCAGGCTGTTGGGACCCAGCAGGCGTATTTTATAGCGTGAGGCGCAGGCCAACAGTTCTGCATGTTGGGCCGCGGGAGCCGAAAGAATAATGCAGGTTTTACAGCCTTTCTCGCCAAGTGCTTCGAGTAATGCCAGGTTACGGCTGGCATTGGTGCACAATACGGCGAGGTCGGGGCTAAAAGGCAAGCTACTGATATTGGGCCAGGCCAGTACACCCAATACCGCTTTCCAGGCGGGCGTCACCGGTAGAACTGGCCCATTGAAACCGCCGGCAAGCAGATTACGCATCATCAGGTAACCCGCGCGGTTAGGCTTCATCGACGCCCCAATCACCGCAATGGATTTCGGTCGCAGTAGTGCTTCCAGACCACGTTGACTCATATCGGCTTCCTTAATGACTCCAGTGACCGAATGATTTTAAACGCTTTCTGTGGAGTCTGCTGTGACGCTCCCCTGATGTTGGGTTTTTCCTGCCAGGTAACGGGTTTTAAAGCGAGTGAAGTGATCGCTTAACCCTTCCGCAGCTTGCGTATCACCAGCCAGATCCAGCAAAGCGATAGCCACTTCGGCAGTACAGTATTGCCCTTCGGCGTGAATACCACGCAGGTGATAAGCAGAAAGGCGCGATAAATCAACGGAGATCACCGGCAGGTTGTCGAGGTACGGGCTTTTGCGGAACATTTTACGCGCTTCCGGCCAGGTGCCATCGAGCATGATAAACAATGGTGGTTTACCGGTTGGCGGCGTGAAAATCACTTCGCGCTTTTCGCCCGCATATGAAGCCGGGAACACGACCATCGGCTGGTAATCAGGATTTTTCACCAGATCAAGCAGCGCCTGCGGCGGTTCGGTGCGTGACCACTGAAAAGCCGCGGTATCTGGCAAAATATCGGCGATT
This sequence comes from Citrobacter sp. TBCS-15, assembly GCF_005280815.1. Lineage (NCBI taxonomy): Bacteria > Pseudomonadati > Pseudomonadota > Gammaproteobacteria > Enterobacterales > Enterobacteriaceae > Citrobacter > Citrobacter sp. TBCS-15. The sequence goes on from NZ_SZWK01000313.1 coordinate 6,538, forward strand.
AAACGTCCCGTATTGCTGGGCTTCATTGGCTCGGTATCAAACATGACCAGACAAAAACGGCTTTTGGCCTCAGACGGTACTAACGTTGCGCATAAGCAGAGCTTTAGCGGCAGCAGGCAGCGCTGGCAGCGACGAATACGGTTACCTCGGGCGAGGAAAGGACGCGTGGCGCGCGCGAGGCGCTCAGCGCGTAACTGAAGAACTGCGTTATCGGTCATGGGGGAACACGTTGAAAAACGCTATTGTCGCAGAGGTGAAAACGGGGCACAAGATGCGCCCCGCAGAGATTATAGTGATTCGTTAAGCCAGCTATCAAACGGTGCCTTAGGGACGGCGCCATTGAGCATGTCGACGATTTCACCTTTTCTGAAGATCATGATGGTCGGAATACTGCGGATACCGAAGCGGGCGCTGAGTTCACGCTCGGCTTCCGTATTCACTTTAACAAAACGCACTTTACCGCTACGCTCTTCCGCGACATCTTCAAAAATTGGGGCAAAGTTACGGCATGGCCCGCACCAGGGGGCCCAAAAATCAACCACCACCGGGAGATCGTCTTTTAACAGTTTATCCAGTGTTTCACCGGTCGCATTGATCACCTCCCCATCAAACAGGTCGTGACCACAGCGTCCGCATTTAGCCGCTTCCTGGACACGATCGTCGGGAATGCGGTTGATAGCCTGGCAGCTGGTACAAACGGTATTCATAACTAACCTCTGGATGAGTAGTGTGGACTTCATGGCAGTGACGCCAGTATGTTTCTATTATGTTACATATTATCGGGGAGTCTGTTCTAAACAACAATGCGTTTTATTCAATGAGTACAATAGTCCTTAGCTTTTAAATGAAATAATGGCTAACGACGTGCACATCGGGTAATCTGCGCGCTTCGCGCAGAGCAGGTGGAGAAAAACATGAGCGACGAACTGAAGAACAAAAACGGCAAGGTCAAAGTGATGTACGTCCGCAGTGACGATGACTCGGATAAACGCACCCAAAATCCACGTACTGGTAAAGGCGGCGGACGCCCCGGTACTTCCCGAGCCGAAGGCGGTCGTCGCCCTGCCCGTGATGACAGAAAGGGGCCGAACAGCGAACGCGGTCGTGAACGTGGTCGTGACCGCGATGCAGAACGCGATCGCAGACGTGAAGATTCACCATGGCGTACCGTGTCCCGCGCACCGAATGATGATGTTGCGGATAAAGCCGAGCATGGCGGTATTAGCGGCAAGAGTTTTATCGATCCTGAAGTCTTACGTCGTCAGCGCGCGGAAGAAACCCGCGTTTACGGTGAGAATGCTTGTCAGGCTTTGTTCCAGAGTCGCCCGGACGCTATTGTTCGCGCCTGGTTTGTGCAGAGCGTCACCCCGCGCTTTAAAGAAGCATTACGCTGGATGGCGGCAAACCGTAAAGCCTACCATGTGGTTGACGAAGCTGAGCTGGCGAAAGCTTCCGGTACTGAGCACCATGGCGGTGTTTGCTTCCTGATCAAAAAACGTAACGGTACCACCGTTAAGCAGTGGGTGGGTCAGGCTGAGGCGCAGGATTGCGTACTGGCTCTGGAAGACATCGCTAACCCGCACAACCTGGGCGGAATGATGCGTAGCTGCGCCCACTTTGGTGTGAAAGGCGTGGTGGTACAGGACGCGGCGCTGCTGGAATCAGGTGCGGCAATCCGTACCGCTGAAGGTGGCGCAGAGCACGTTCAGCCGATCACCGGTGACAGCATTGTCGATGTGCTGGACGACTTCCGTAAGGCAGGTTACACGGTAGTGATGACCTCAAGCGTGAAAGGCAAACCGTTGTTTACTACCACGCTGCCGGAAAAAATGGTGCTGGTATTAGGGCGCGAGCGTGAAGCGCTGCCGGAAGCGGCATGCTCAGCTGACGACCTGTGCGTGGCGATTGACGGTACGGGTAACGTTGAAACGCTCAACGTATCTGTGGCAACCGGCGTACTGCTCGCGGAGTGGTGGCGTCAGAACAAAGCCTGATAATAAAAATGCCAGCGAATCGCTGGCATTTTTTTACTCGCTTTCTGCTGGTAACACCGGCGTCCAGTCAATCGGTTTTTCACCTCGTTGTTCCAACCATTCATTGGCCAGTACAAAGTGATTGCAGCCAAAGAAACCGCGATGTGCTGAGAGCGGTGACGGATGCGGCGCTTTCAACACATGGTGACGTTGGGTATCAATAATCGCGCCTTTCTTTTGTGCGTGTGAACCCCAGAGCAAGAAAACGACGCCTTCGCGATGCTGATTAATCAAGCTGATGACTTTATCGGTAAAGGTTTCCCAGCCCAGGCTGGCGTGAGAATGTGCCTGGCCGGCGCGGACAGTGAGTACGGTATTAAGTAACAGCACCCCCTGACGTGCCCAGCTTTCCAGATAGCCGTGCGTTGGGCGCGTGAAGCCAGGAATCGTCGCTTCCAGCTCTTTGTACATGTTCAGCAGCGATGGGGGAGTGGCAATACCCGGACGAACAGAGAACGCGAGACCGTGTGCCTGGCCTGGACCGTGGTAAGGATCCTGCCCCAGGATGACGACTTTCACGTCGCCAAGTTCGGTAAAGCGAAAAGCGTTAAACACATCTTTTTGCGGCGGGTAAATTGTCATACCCGACTGACGCTCGCCAGCGACAGTATGTAGCGTGTTAACAAAATAAGGCTGCTGTTTCTCATCTGCCAGCACATCGTGCCAGGTTAATTCGGTGGCCATCTCGCTCTCCTGCGAATTTTCAATCCCTCTAGCTTAACTGCTTCTTACTACGTCGCAAAATTCTCTACGTTTCTCAACGGCCTGGGTCCTAAAGATAGTTGAAAATTTATGTAAAAAGTTTAGCTGTGTACGTGGCGTAAGTTGATGTAAAACAATAAAATCCACCAATCACCACTTTTCATGTGTGGTTTTTGTTGATTTAAATCAAAGATTCGAGGGTGTGTGAGGGGTATATATACACTCAAGCAACAATGGTTTTACCAATTGGCCGGATGACGGCCAACCGAGATCAAATAATTTTGCCGGGGAGGCATCAAATGATTACAGGTATCCAGATTACTAAAGCTGCAAACGACGACCTGCTGAACTCTTTCTGGCTGCTGGACAGCGAAAAAGGCGAAGCACGCTGCATCGTTGCGAAAGCAGGTTTCAATGCAGATGACGTCGTTGCCGTCAGCAAACTGGGTGAAATCGAATACCGTGAAGTGCCGGTAGACGTACAGCCGGAAGTCCGCGTGGAAGGTGGTCAGCACCTGAACGTGAACGTTCTGCGTCGCGAAACGCTGGAAGATGCGGTTAAGCATCCGGAAAAATATCCGCAGCTGACCATCCGTGTGTCTGGTTATGCGGTACGTTTCAACTCTCTGACCCCAGAACAGCAGCGCGACGTTATTGCTCGTACCTTTACTGAGAGCCTGTAAGGCTCGCGGGGAATAACCCCGTTTAGCAGAGAATCAAAAGCGGAAGATGCCAGCGCGTCTTCCGCTTTTTTATATCCGTTAGTAAAAAATTCGTACTGCGCAATACACTAACAGCAGCGCCAGAATGATGTTCAACTGTCGGCCGTAACGGCGAAAGAGACGCTGAAAAAGATGGCCTGCCAGCGCCCAACATGCATTACCAAAGGTGCCGATCAGCGCCAGCAGAATACTCACCCCAATCAGCCAGTGAGCTTCCTGCGTATAGGGCAGTACAAACGTGGATAACGCAGTAATGCCGTACAAAATGATTTTGACGTTAACAAACTGCAAGCCAAAACTCGCCCAGAAACCGATCGGTTCGGACTGCAAATTATCGTTTGCCGCCGGGCTGGTGGCGATTTTCAATGCCAGCCATAAGATATATGCCGCGCCTGCCCAACTGAGCCAGTGGATGATGGCCGGATCCATCGCGGCAAGCGAAAACGAAATCCCGGCACACATCAGCATGACGATTAAAAAGCCCAGACTCATCCCGGCAAGCACGCGCGTACTCTGGCGAAAACCGTGTGACGTCGCAGCACTGAGCGCAAGGATATTGTTGGGTCCGGGGGTTAGCGCGGTAATCAATGTATAGGTCCAGAATGCACTTAAAAGCATGGGGGTCACTTGTCATCTCCTCTGTTTTGGTAGACAGTACCCGAGTTAAAACATTTAAAAAAATGAATGTTTTTGCATTCTCAGTTCGATGATTTCGATGGGTTGGTGCGGATGGATTTACGTCGGTTTATTACGTTAAAAACGGTGGTGGAAGAGGGCTCGTTCCTGCGGGCGTCGCAAAAACTTTGCTGTACGCAATCGACCGTCACGTTTCATATTCAACAGCTTGAGCAAGAGCTATCGGTGCAGCTGTTCGAAAAAATTGGCCGCAGAATGTGTCTCACCAGTGAGGGTAAACGGTTGATGCCGCATATACACGACCTGACCCGCGTGATGGCATCGATTCGCCAGTCAGCGCAGCAGGATGCGCAGCCGAGCGGCGAGCTACGCGTTGCGACCGGCGAAACACTGCTGGCGTATAAAATGCCGCAGGTATTACAGCGTTTTAAACAACGCGCGCCTCATGTGCGGTTGTCCTTACAGTCGCTCAACTGCTATGTCATTCGCGATGCGTTGCTTAGTGATGAGGTTGATCTGGGCGTGTTTTATCGTGTTGGTAATGACGATGCACTTGAGATGATAGCGCTGGGCGATCAGTCACTGGCGCTGGTTGCGTCGCCTCTGCTGCAGCATGTTGATTTCACCCGGCATAACCAGCACATTCCCTGCAGCTTTATCATTAATGAGCCGCAATGTATTTTCAGACAACGCTTCGAGGGCTTACTGCGTAAGCGTCAGATTACGCTGGAAAATACGATTGAATTATGGAGTATTGAGAGCATCAAGCACTGCGTATCGGCAAATCTTGGCGTCAGTTTTTTGCCGCGTTTTACCATTGAGAAGGAGCTCCGTTCAGGGGAATTGGTTGAGTTACCGTTCAGCGAACAGCCGGAGTTAATTACGGCATTGTGCGGTTACCATGCTGGAAAAGTCGTTAGCCCGGCGATGCGGGTGTTTATTGAGTGTATTGAAGAGAGCTTTGCGACGCATGAAAAAATGCCGGGCTAAACGGCCCGGCATACGGTTTTACTCTTTGTCGGATTGCTGGGGAGCAGCTCCGCTCGGCTTACGACGTTTGCCGATATTTTTGGCGTCGCGGTGACGTTTCTTCACGCGCGGTTTCTCTTTTTCTTTGGCTTTTTGCTCGGCGCGCTTCGCCAGCACTTTCTTGGACGGCTTGCCGTTAGATTTCTCACTTGGTGCGCGAGTCGTCGGACGCAGCTCGTCAATAACGCGTGCTTTCAAAGGTTCGTCGATATAGCGGCTCGCTTTACCAAGCAGCAGGTGGTCGTGCGCTTCAACCAGAGAAATCGCGGTACCTTTACGGCCAGCGCGACCTGTGCGACCAATGCGGTGCAGATAGGCATCACCACTACGTGGCATGTCATAGTTAAACACATGGCTAACGTCAGGAATATCGATCCCGCGGGCGGCAACATCGGTCGCAACCAGTACGTTCACACGACCATCGGTCAGGCGTTTGATCGCTTCGTTACGCTTAATCTGTACCATCTCGCCTTCGAGATAGCAGTTATTAATGCCAGCCTGGCGCAGCCAGCCTGCCAGTTCGTGCACACGCTCACGCTTACGTACAAAAACAATCGAACGGGTTGCTTCCGGCTGTTTTAACAGATGGATCAGCAAAGCCGTTTTGTGCTCGATGTCATCGGCACGGTAGTAAAATTGGTGGATCTTCTTGCGTTCGCGGGTCGATGGATCCGCCGATACTTCGACCGGATCTTCCAGCAGGCGCTCGGCAAAATCTTTAATCGCGTCGCCTTCCAGCGTGGCAGAGAACAACATCGTCTGCTTACGCCAGCGGGTTTCACCGGCGATATGTTCGATGTCCTGGGCAAAGCCCATGTCCAGCATACGGTCTGCCTCATCGAGGATCAGCGTTTCAACCGCGTGGCAGTCGAAGTTCTCTTCTTTGATGTATTGCAGCAGACGACCGGTGGTGGCGACCACGATATCCTGGTTTTCGCTAAAGACTTCCATGTGGTTCATGTAAGCCACGCCGCCGGTAATCGTGGCGACATCCAGATGCGTATTCTTCGCCAGTTCGCGGGCGTGTTCGGCAACCTGCATCGCCAGTTCGCGCGTTGGCGTCAGAATTAAAATGCGCGGTGGGCCAGATTTTTTGCGCGGGAAGTCGAGCAGGTGCTGCAACGCTGGCAGCAAATATGCCGCCGTTTTACCGGTGCCTGTCGGCGCAGAACCGAGTACATCACGGCCATCGAGCGCAGGCGGAATGGCGGCAGCCTGAATGGCGGTCGGGCGAGTGAAACCTTTTTCCTGGAGGGCATCCAGAAGGCTTTCATCGAGTTCAAGTTCGGAAAAAGTCGTTACAGTCATGTTCTACCTCTGTGTGGGGCGCTGATTATAGACGTTACGGCTGCAATCTTCATCTGTTTGTATGGATATAGCTTCTCAGGTATTGTTTTTATCCTATGCTATCGTTTTTTTTCCAGGAAGGTTGTTCTTCATGCCCCAGTCTACATCCGTACTTAGACGTAATGGATTTACATTTAAGCAGTTTTTTGTGGCACACGATCGTTGTGCAATGAAAGTCGGAACGGACGGTATTTTATTAGGGGCATGGGCCCCCGTTGCGGGCGTAAAACGGATCCTGGATATTGGTACCGGGAGCGGCCTGTTGGCGCTGATGCTGGCCCAGCGCACTGATGAAAATGTCATCATTGACGCCGTGGAGCTTGATGTTGACGCCGCGCAGCAGGCGCAGGAGAACATCGCGCAATCTCCGTGGATGCATCGCGTCAGCGTTCATACAGCAGATGCGCAGCAATGGATACCGCGCCAGACCGTGCGTTTTGATTTGATTATCAGCAATCCACCCTATTATGAACAGGGAGTGGAATGCGCCACGCCGCAGCGCGAGCAGGCACGTTATACGACCGCACTTGATCATGAAGCATTGCTAGCACTGGCGGCGGGGAGTATTACAGAAGATGGTTTTTTTTGTGTCGTGCTGCCGGAACAAATTGGTAATGCCTTTACCCAGCGGGCATTAAGTATGGGCTGGCATTTGCGTTTACGTACGGATGTGGCAGAAACTGAGGCCCGGCTACCGCATCGTGTATTGTTGGCATTCTCCCCGCAGGCCGGGGAGTGCTTTAGCGACAGGTTGGTTATCCGTGGGCCAGACCAACGTTACTCTGAAGGTTACACGGCGCTGACCCAGGCGTTTTATCTGTTTATGTGATGACTTAGCGGTGAGAGGATGGACGGGCCTGACTCGGGAAGTTGTTCAGGATAATCCAGCGTGTAGTGCAGGCCCCGACTCTCTTTGCGCATCATGGCGCAGCGTACAATCAGCTCGGCAACCTGCACCAGGTTGCGCAGTTCCAGCAAATTGTTCGACACGCGGAAATGAGCGTAATACTCGTCGATTTCCTGTTGCAGCATGGTGATACGGCGCAGAGCGCGTTCCAGGCGCTTGGTTGTACGCACAATTCCGACGTAGTCCCACATAAATAAGCGCAGCTCATGCCAGTTATGCTGAATCACCACCAACTCATCCGGATTTTCCACACGACTTTCATCCCAGGCGGGAAGTGTGGTGACGCCGCGTGCGTAAGGCATTCGCCTGTCGATATCTTCAGCGGCTGACCAGCCGTAAACCAGGCACTCAAGCAATGAGTTCGACGCCATACGGTTGGCGCCATGCAGGCCGGTGTAGCTCACTTCGCCGATGGCATACAGACCGTCGACGTCCGTGCGGCCAAAGTCATCAACCATCACGCCGCCGCAGGTATAGTGCGCGGCAGGAACGATAGGGACCGGCTCTTTGGTCAAATCGATGCCCAGTCCGAGCAGTTTTTCATAAATCATCGGGAAATGCTGACGAACAAATGCTTCCGGTTTGTGGCTGATGTCGAGGAACATGCAGTCAGCGCCCAGGCGTTTCATCTCGTGGTCAATGGCACGGGCGACAATATCGCGGGGAGCCAGTTCGCCACGCTCGTCAAAATCGGGCATAAAGCGCGAGCCGTCCGGGCGCTTCAGGTGTGCGCCTTCGCCACGCAGCGCCTCGGTCAGCAGGAAATTGCGCGCCTGCGGATGATACAGCGCAGTTGGGTGAAACTGGTTAAATTCAAGATTGGCGACACGACATCCTGCGCGCCAGGCCATCGCAATCCCGTCCCCCGAGGAGATATCAGGATTGGTGGTGTACTGATACACTTTTGACGCGCCGCCGGTAGCTAACACCACTGACTTCGCATGGCAGGTTTCGACAGCTTCTTTATTACGATTCCAGAGCCAGGCGCCGACCACCCGACGCGTTCCCGGCAGACCGATCTTATCGGAGACAATCAGGTCTACGGCATTGCTACGTTCAAGAACCCGAATGTTGGGATGATTTTGCGCCCGGCTGACAAGGGTGGTTTCGACTTCTTTACCGGTGGCATCCGCAGCATGCAGGATGCGTCGATGGCTATGACCACCTTCACGGGTCAGGTGATAACTCTCTTCACCGTTGGGCTGAACCTGTGTATCAAACAACACGCCCTGATCGATAAGCCACTGCACACAGGTGCGGGCATTGCTGGCGACAAATTCAACCGCATGACGATCGCACAGTCCGGCCCCGGCAACCAGCGTGTCTTCAACGTGGGAGTCGATACTGTCGGTTTCATCGAAAACCGCGGCAATACCGCCCTGAGCATAAAACGTCGAGCCTTCGCTAACAGGACCTTTGCTCAGTACAATAACCTGATGTTTCTCAGCCAGCCGCAGCGCCAGTGAGAGTCCGGCAGCTCCGCTGCCAATGATCAGCACGTCACAGGATAATTCAGGAGTTGTATTCATGATTTTTGTTTAATTTACTAAACACTGTTTGCTCACAATAGCACCACGACGCGCGTTACTGCACGTTTTATTTTTAAATGTGTTGCAATGGCTAAACATGAAAGAAAAGTAAGACGAGGATGAAATGAGCAAAATTATTTTGTGAAGCAGGCCGTTAGCATCAGATTATGTGATGAAATAAAGTGGCCGTTGGGTTACTCTGCAAGCGGTGAAATGGGCATTTCTTACAGATAGTGCGTTGATCGGGTTATGTAGACTTATAATGAGAGATAAGACCTGTCTACAACATGACAAACAAAAAACAAATGCGTAACGGAACTTTACGAAACTTGAGCACTCTAAGCATTTGCTTGCTCATAGTGAAGCTTATGGAGTGGCGTTTCGACAGCGCGTGGAAATTTGGTTTGGGGAGACTTTACCTCGGATGAGCGAGCAGTTAACGGACCAGGTCCTGGTAGAACGGGTCCAGAAGGGAGATCAGAAAGCCTTTAACCTACTGGTAGTCCGCTATCAGCATAAGGTGGCGAGTCTGGTTTCTCGCTATGTACCGTCGGGCGATGTACCCGATGTAGTACAAGAAGCATTTATCAAGGCCTATCGTGCGCTGGACTCGTTCCGGGGGGATAGTGCTTTTTATACCTGGCTGTATCGTATCGCAGTCAATACAGCGAAGAATTACCTGGTCGCTCAGGGGCGTCGTCCACCTTCCAGTGATATAGATGCGATTGAAGCAGAAAACTACGAAAGTGGCGGTGCACTGAAAGAAATTTCGAACCCTGAGAACTTAATGTTGTCAGAAGAACTGAGACAGATAGTTTTCCGAACTATTGAGTCCCTCCCGGAAGATTTACGCATGGCAATAACCTTGCGGGAGCTGGATGGCCTGAGCTATGAAGAGATAGCCGCTATCATGGATTGTCCGGTAGGTACGGTGCGTTCACGTATCTTCCGAGCGAGGGAAGCTATTGATAATAAAGTTCAACCGCTTATCAGGCGTTGACGATAGCGGGATACTGGAAAAGGTATTAGGCATGCAGAAAGAAAAACTTTCCGCTTTAATGGATGGCGAAACGCTGGATACTGAGTTGCTTAAAGAGCTAACTCATGACCCGGAAATGCAAAAAACCTGGGAGAGTTATCACCTGATTCGCGATTCCATGCGAGGTGATACCGCCGACGTTCTCCATTTCGATATTTCCGCCCGCGTAATGGCTGCCATCCAGGATGAGCCAGTACGTCAGACGGCGCCATTGATTCCTGAGGCCCAGCCAGCACCGCACCAGTGGCAGAAAATGCCATTCTGGAAGAAAATGCGTCCGTGGGCCGCGCAGCTTACCCAAATGGGCGTGGCTGCGTGTGTATCACTTGCAGTTATTGTTGGCGTCCAGCACTATAATGGTCAATCTGAAACGTCCCAGCAGCCCGAAACGCCGGTATTCAATACATTACCGATGATGGGTAAAGCCAGTCCGGTAAGCCTGGGTGTACCTTCTGACGCGACAGCCAGCGGCGGTCAGCAACAGCAGGTACAGGAGCAGCGTCGTCGTATTAATGCCATGTTGCAGGATTACGAACTGCAACGTCGACTGCACTCTGAACAGCTTCAGTTTGAGCAGGCGCAAACACAGCAAGCCGCTGTGCAGGTGCCAGGAATTCAAACTTTAGGAACGCAATCGCAGTAATGAAGCAACTTTGGTTTGCCATGTCACTTGTGGCTGGTAGCCTGTTCTTCTCTGTAAACGCCTCGGCCAATCCTGCGTCCGGGGCGTTGTTGCAGCAGATGAATCTGGCCAGCCAGTCGCTAACCTATGAGCTGTCATTTGTCAGCATCAATAAACAGGGTGTTGAATCCCTACGTTATCGCCATGCCCGCCAGGATAACCGTCCGTTAGCACAACTGCTGCAATTGGATGGACCGCGCCGGGAAGTGGTGCAACGTGGCAATGAAATTAGCTATTTCGAGCCTGGGCTCGAACCGTTCACGCTGAACGGCGACTATATCGTTGACTCTCTGCCATCCCTGATTTATACCGACTTCAAACGCCTTGCACCCTACTATGATTTTATCTCAGTAGGCCGCACCCGCATTGCTGATCGGCTCTGTGAAGTGATCCGCGTTGTCGCTCGTGACGGCACCCGTTACAGCTATATCGTCTGGATGGACACGGAGACCAAACTACCGATGCGTGTCGATCTCCTCGATCGTGATGGTGAAACGCTGGAACAGTTCCGCGTCATCGCCTTTACCGTAAACAACGGCGTTAGCGATAGCATGCAGACGCTGGCGAAAGCCAATCTACCGCCGTTGCTGTCGGTTCCTGCGGGTGAAAAAACCAACTTCAACTGGAGCCCGTCATGGTTGCCGCAAGGCTTTAGTGAGGTCTCCAGCAGTCGACGCCCGCTGCCGACCATGGATAACATGCCGATTGAATCACGCCTTTATTCGGATGGCCTGTTCAGTTTCTCCGTGAACGTAAACCGCGCGACGCAAAACAGCACCGATCAACTGCTGCGAACCGGGCGTAGAACGGTCAGCACCAGCGTGCGTGATAACGCGGAAATTACGATAGTTGGCGAGCTTCCACCACAAACGGCGAAGCGTATCGCAGACAATATCAAGTTCAGGGCCGCACAATGATCAAAGAGTGGGCAACAGTCGTTTCCTGGCAAAATGGTCTGGCGACGGTCAGCTGTGATGTGAAAGCGTCATGTAGCAGCTGTGCTTCCCGGGCCGGGTGTGGGAGCCGCGTGCTGAATAAACTTGGACCGCAGACCACACATACTATTGTGGTACCCAGCGATGAGCCATTGGCCCCTGGTCAAAAAGTTGAGCTGGGCATTGCCGAGAGGAGCTTGTTGGGATCGGCGATGCTGGTTTATATGTCTCCACTGGCGGGTCTCTTTCTTTTCGCGGCACTGTTCCAGGTGCTATTTGGCTCCGATCTGGCGGCATTAAGCGGGGCTGTACTGGGTGGCGTGGGTGGATTCCTGATCGCCCGCGGATATTCCCGTAAGCTTGCTGAACGTGAAGCCTGGCAGCCGGTCATTCTGAACGTTGCCCTCCCGCCCGATCTTATTCGCGTCGAAACCCAGCAGTGATATTTTTGTCTGATGGCGCTGCGCTTATCAGGCCTACCGCGTTTTCAGATGCAGGCGTAGGCCGGATAAGGCGTTTATGCTGCCATCCGGCAAAAGTTTCACCGACTTTGTAAGGTTGTTTCCAGTTCCCGCTATCCTTGCTCTATGAACATTTCCTCGCCTCAGCGTTGTAGTGTAGAATGCGGCGTTTCACTTAAACAGACGTTAAGCTCAGATCAGCGACTTCTCAGAGCCTGCTCAGGCGGGCGTAAGGCACAATAATTACTCTATATGAAGAACATACGTAACTTTTCAATCATAGCTCACATCGACCACGGTAAATCGACGCTGTCTGACCGTATTATCCAGATCTGCGGTGGCCTGTCTGACCGTGAAATGGAAGCGCAGGTTCTCGACTCGATGGATCTTGAGCGTGAGCGCGGTATTACTATCAAAGCGCAGAGCGTGACGCTCGATTTCAAAGCATCTGATGGTGAAACCTATCAGCTTAACTTTATCGACACCCCGGGCCACGTCGACTTCTCATATGAAGTTTCCCGCTCGCTTGCCGCCTGTGAAGGCGCACTGCTGGTGGTTGACGCCGGGCAGGGTGTAGAAGCGCAAACGCTGGCCAACTGCTACACCGCCATGGAAATGGATCTGGAAGTGGTGCCGGTACTGAACAAAATTGACCTGCCGGCCGCTGACCCTGAGCGCGTAGCGGAAGAAATTGAAGATATCGTCGGTATCGACGCCACCGACGCAGTACGCTGCTCGGCGAAAACTGGCGTAGGTGTGACCGACGTTCTTGAACGTCTGGTGCGCGACATTCCGCCGCCGGAAGGTGATCCGGAAGGCCCGTTGCAGGCGCTGATTATCGACTCCTGGTTCGATAATTACCTGGGCGTGGTTTCGCTGGTGCGTATTAAAAACGGCACCATGCGTAAAGGTGACAAAATTAAAGTGATGAGCACCGGTCAGGTTTACAACGCCGACCGTCTGGGCATCTTCACGCCAAAACAGGTTGATCGTACCGAGCTGAAATGCGGCGAAGTAGGTTGGTTGGTTTGTGCGATTAAAGACATCCTTGGCGCCCCGGTTGGTGATACCTTAACTTCCGCGCGTAACCCGGCAGACAAACCGCTGCCAGGCTTCAAAAAAGTGAAGCCTCAGGTTTACGCCGGTCTGTTCCCGGTGAGCTCTGACGACTATGAAAACTTCCGCGATGCGCTCGGCAAGCTGAGCCTGAACGACGCCTCCCTGTTCTACGAACCGGAAAGCTCCAGCGCACTGGGCTTCGGCTTCCGCTGTGGCTTCCTCGGCCTGTTGCATATGGAGATCATTCAGGAACGTCTGGAACGTGAATACGATCTGGATCTGATCACCACCGCGCCGACCGTAGTGTATGAAGTGGAAACCACGGCGAAAGAGACTATCTACGTCGATAGCCCATCTAAGCTGCCGCCGCTGAACAACATCTACGAACTGCGCGAGCCGATCGCCGAATGTCACATGCTGCTGCCGCAGGCGTACCTTGGTAACGTCATCACGCTGTGTATCGAGAAACGTGGCGTACAGACCAACATGGTTTATCACGGTAACCAGGTCGCTCTGACCTATGAAATTCCGATGGCGGAAGTGGTACTCGACTTCTTTGACCGCCTGAAGTCGACCTCCCGCGGCTATGCGTCGCTGGACTATAACTTCAAGCGCTTCCAGGCGTCTGACATGGTGCGCGTTGATGTCCTCATCAACAACGAACGTGTCGATGCGCTGGCGCTGATCACTCACCGCGACAACTCCCAGAGCCGTGGCCGTGAGTTGGTCGAGAAGATGAAAGATCTGATCCCGCGCCAGCAGTTTGATATCGCGATTCAGGCGGCCATCGGCACGCACATCATCGCGCGTTCAACGGTGAAGCAGCTGCGTAAAAACGTTCTGGCGAAATGCTACGGTGGCGATATCAGCCGTAAGAAAAAGCTGCTGCAAAAACAGAAAGAGGGTAAAAAGCGCATGAAGCAGATCGGTAACGTCGAACTGCCGCAGGAAGCCTTCCTCGCCATTCTGCATGTCGGTAAAGACAGCAAATAATCTTAAGGAGTTGGCATGGCGAACATGTTTGCCCTGATTCTGGTGATTGCCACACTGGTGACGGGCATTTTATGGTGCGTAGATAAATTCATTTTCGCGCCAAAACGCCGGGAGCGTCAGGCAGCAGCGCAAGCTGCTGCTGGTGATTCACTGGATAAAGCAACGCTGAAAAAAGTGGCCCCTAAGCCGGGCTGGCTGGAAACGGGCGCATCCGTTTTCCCGGTATTAGCTATCGTGCTGGTGGTGCGTTCGTTTATTTATGAACCGTTCCAGATCCCGTCAGGTTCGATGATGCCGACGCTGTTGATTGGTGATTTTATTCTGGTGGAGAAATTCGCCTACGGGATTAAAGATCCGATTTACCAGAAAACGTTGATCGAAACCGGCCATCCGAAACGCGGTGATATCGTGGTGTTTAAATACCCGGAAGATCCGCGCCTGGACTACATCAAACGCGCTGTCGGTTTACCGGGAGACAAAGTGACGTACGATCCGGTGGCAAAAGAGGTGACTATTCAGCCTGGTTGCAGCTCCGGTCAGGCGTGTGAAAATGCGCTGCCGGTAACCTACTCTGATGTTCAGCCGAGTGATTTTGTTCAGACCTTTGCTCGTCGTAATGGCGGGGAAGCGACCAGCGGTTTCTTTGAAGTTCCGTTGAACGAAACGAAAGAAAACGGTATTCGCCTCACCGAACGTAAAGAAACGCTGGGTGAGGTAACGCACCGCATTCTTACCGTGCCAATCGCGCAGGATCAGGTAGGGATGTACTACCGTCAGCCTGGCCAGCAGTTAGCGACCTGGATCGTCCCACCGGGACACTACTTCATGATGGGTGATAACCGTGACAACAGCGCGGACAGCCGTTACTGGGGATTTGTGCCGGAAGCGAATCTGGTGGGTAAAGCGACTGCAATCTGGATGAGCTTCGACAAGCAAGAGGGTGAATGGCCGACCGGCGTGCGTTTAAGCCGTATTGGTGGTATTCATTAATTGCTAATAATCGTTCACGTTGTCGTCATTATGGCGACAGCGTGAATTATTTCTCGGATAAATTCCCGCAGACTAACGACATCCCTTGTCGTTGTGTATAGAATATTCCCCCGAAGTTTTAGGTTGGCACCGACAGGTTGCCACGGCACACGAAACAGCGTTGGTTTGTATACAAAAGCATTCAGACGATGCCAGATGGCTAAATGAATGGCGTATATCAGGTCTGTTTCGTGTGCTGAATTGTTGACGCATTCATTTATTGGTATCGCATGAACCCCATCGTAATTAATCGGCTTCAACGGAAGCTGGGCTACACTTTTAATCATCAGGAGCTGTTGCAGCAGGCATTAACTCACCGTAGCGCCAGCAGCAAACATAACGAGCGTTTAGAATTTTTAGGCGACTCTATTTTGAGCTTTGTCATCGCTAATGCGTTATATCACCGTTTCCCGCGTGTGGATGAAGGCGATATGAGCCGCATGCGCGCGACGTTGGTTCGCGGTAATACGCTGGCAGAATTAGCCCGTGAGTTTGACCTCGGTGAATGTTTACGTTTGGGCCCAGGCGAGCTGAAAAGCGGCGGTTTCCGTCGTGAGTCGATCCTGGCGGACACCGTTGAAGCTTTGATCGGCGGCGTCTTCCTCGACAGCGATATTCAAACCGTTGAGCAACTGATCCTGAATTGGTATCAAACCCGTCTGGATGAAATTAGCCCAGGCGACAAACAAAAAGATCCGAAAACGCGCCTGCAGGAATATTTGCAGGGTCGCCACCTGCCGCTGCCGTCCTATCTGGTGGTGCAGGTCCGTGGTGAAGCACACGATCAAGAATTTACTATCCACTGCCAGGTCAGCGGCCTGAGTGAACCGGTGGTTGGCACAGGTTCTAGCCGTCGTAAGGCTGAGCAGGCTGCCGCCGAACAGGCGTTGAAAAAACTGGAGCTGGAATGAGCATCGATAAAACTTACTGCGGATTTATTGCCATCGTCGGCCGCCCGAACGTTGGTAAATCAACCCTGTTGAATAATCTGCTTGGGCAGAAGATTTCTATTACCTCTCGTAAGGCTCAGACAACACGTCACCGTATTGTTGGCATCCATACCGAAGGCGCGTATCAGGCGATTTATGTTGATACCCCGGGCCTGCATATGGAAGAAAAACGAGCCATTAACCGTTTGATGAACAAGGCGGCGAGCAGCTCGATTGGTGATGTTGAGCTGGTGATTTTCGTTGTGGAAGGCACTCGCTGGACGCCGGACGACGAAATGGTGCTCAACAAGCTGCGTGATGGTAAAGCCCCGGTAATTCTGGCGGTGAACAAAGTCGATAACGTTCAGGAAAAAGCCGATCTGCTGCCGCACCTGCAGTTCCTGGCCAGCCAGATGAACTTTCTCGACATCGTGCCGATCTCTGCCGAGACCGGTCTGAATGTTGATACCATTGCGGGTATCGTACGTAAGCATCTGCCGGAAGCAATTCATCACTTCCCGGAAGATTACATTACTGACCGTTCTCAACGCTTTATGGCTTCTGAAATCATCCGTGAAAAGCTGATGCGTTTTCTGGGCGCTGAACTGCCGTATTCCGTCACCGTTGAGATTGAGCGTTTTATTTCTAACGAGCGCGGCGGCTACGATATCAACGGTCTGATCCTTGTCGAACGTGAAGGGCAGAAGAAGATGGTGATTGGCAACAAAGGGGCCAAAATTAAAACTATCGGTATTGAAGCGCGTAAAGACATGCAGGAAATGTTCGAAGCGCCTGTTCACCTCGAACTGTGGGTGAAAGTGAAATCCGGCTGGGCCGATGACGAACGCGCGCTGCGCAGCCTCGGTTACGGCGACGATCTCTGAGAATAACCCCGATGGAGGGCTGGCAACGCGCTTTTGTCCTGCATAGCCGCCCGTGGAGCGAAACCAGTCTCGTGCTGGACGTCTTCACGGAAGAATCGGGCCGCGTGCGCCTTGTTGCCAAAGGCGCGCGTTCCAAACGTTCTAATCTCAAAGGCGCACTCCAGCCTTTTACTCCGTTACTGCTTCGCTTTGGTGGGCGTGGTGAGGTCAAAACCTTGCGTAGCGCCGAAGCCGTCTCTCTGGCACTCCCTCTAAGCGGTATTACGTTATACAGCGGCCTGTATATCAACGAGCTTATCTCGCGCGTGCTTGAATACGAGACTCGCTTTTCTGAACTCTTTTTCGACTACCTGAACTGTATTCAGGCGCTGGCAGGCGCGACGGGGTCGCCCGAACCCGCCCTACGCCGCTTTGAACTGGCTTTACTCGGTCATCTGGGTTACGGCGTGGATTTTACCCACTGCGCGGGCAGCGGCGAGCCGGTAGATGACACCATGACCTATCGCTATCGGGAAGAGAAAGGATTTATCGCAAGCGTCGTGATTGATAACGCCACCTTTACCGGACGCCATCTGAAAGCGCTTGAGTCGCGTGAATTTCCGGATGTTGATACGCTTCGCGCTGCGAAACGCTTTACCCGCATGGCGTTAAAGCCGTATCTTGGTGGTAAGCCGTTAAAAAGCCGGGAACTGTTCCGGCAATTTATGCCAAAACGCGCAGTAAAAATTAAAAATGATTAACGAGGATTGTCATGGCTGAATTACTGTTAGGCGTCAACATTGACCACATTGCCACTTTACGTAATGCTCGCGGTACCGCATACCCGGATCCGGTTCAGGCAGCGTTTATCGTTGAACAGGCGGGCGCAGACGGTATTACCGTACATCTGCGTGAAGACCGTCGCCATATCACCGACCGTGACGTGCGTATTCTGCGTCAGACGCTGGATACGCGTATGAATCTGGAAATGGCGGTCACCGAAGAGATGCTGGCGATTGCCGTTGAGACTAAGCCGCATTTTTGCTGCCTGGTGCCGGAAAAGCGCCAGGAAGTTACCACTGAAGGTGGTCTGGATGTCGCCAGTCAACGCGACAAGATGCGTGACGCCTGTAAACGCCTGGCGGATGCCGGCATCCTGGTTTCACTGTTTATCGATGCCGATGAAGAACAGATCAAAGCCGCTGCTGAAGTTGGCGCGCCGTTTATTGAAATTCACACCGGCTGTTACGCTGATGCGAAAACTGACGCGGTACAGGCCAGCGAACTGGCGCGTATTGCGAAAGCGGCAACTTTTGCCGCAAGCCTTGGCCTGAAGGTGAATGCGGGTCACGGTCTGACGTATCACAACGTTAAGGCCATCGCGCGGATCCCGGAAATGCACGAACTGAACATCGGTCATGCCATTATCGGACGCGCAGTGATGAGCGGTCTGAAAGACGCGGTAGTAGAAATGAAACGCCTGATGCTGGAAGCGCGTGGTTAATGGCGATTTTGGGATTAGGTACGGATATCGTGGAGATTGCCCGCATTGAAGCGGTGATCTCCCGCTCCGGTGACCGTCTGGCAAGACGCGTGCTCAGCGACAACGAATGGGCAATCTGGGAAACGCATCAGCAGCCGGTGCGTTTTCTGGCGAAGCGTTTTGCGGTTAAAGAGGCAGCAGCAAAAGCCTTTGGTACGGGTATTCGCAACGGCCTGGCGTTTAACCAGTTCGAGGTCTTTAACGATGAACTCGGTAAGCCGCGTCTGCGGTTATGGGGGGAGGCGTTAAGCCTGGCGGAAAAACTCGGTGTCGCACATATGCATGTGACGCTGGCCGATGAGCGTCACTACGCCTGCGCCACGGTGATTATTGAAAGTTAGATTTTGTCCGCGTGATGCATCTGGACGAATTTATCCCACAACTGCTCTTCACTCTCTAAATGTGCCGGATCTTTCAAAATAGTATTGGGGATCGGGCACACCTTCTGGCAGGTTGGCGTGTCATAATGGCCTACGCATTCCGTACATTTGTCACTGTTAATCTCGTAAATGCTGTCACCCATCGAAATCGCCTCATTCGGGCATTCAGGTTCGCACATATCGCAATTGATACATTTTTTAGTGATTAACAGGGCCATCAGGAAACTCTCAAAACATCACAAATCGGGCGGGCATTATACGCGCATTCTTTGCTCAGACCAGTTTTTTTACCAGCGCTTCGCTGTGACGAATGCGTTCCGGAGCATGCTCCAGATCCTGCTGCACCAGTGCCATAAACAGTAAATCGGTGAGCATCATTTGCGCATGGGTGGAGGAGATCGCGGCGCTGCGCGTGGCCTGCTCCTCGGCAATCGTATACAGACAATGACTTGCGCGTTGCTGGAGGGCATTGGGCGTAAATCCGGTGATGGCGAGAATTTTGGCCCCGGTACGCAGCGTTTCATCTGCCGCCAGATTAAGCTCGCGGCGTTCACCGGTGTACGAAATAGCCAGCAGTAGATCGCCTGGCGAAAGCGCCTGCACCGTCGCCAGCAGCGCGTGCATATCGCGTTCAACCACCGCGTTAAAACCAATCTTCAACAGCTTCCAGGCAAAATTCTGCGCTACCAGACCCGATGCGCCAATACCGGTCAGAATAATTCGTCGGGCAGAGCGCAGCATCGTGACGCTCTCCAACAGTTTTTCTTCGCTGTTAATATCCAGCGTCGCATGCATCGCCGCCACGTTCTCCTTAATCAGCTTTTCACCCACCAGCCGCATAGGGTCATCACCTCGGATCTGATTATGCACCGGAACAGAATGGGGGTTGGGATTGCTGGCCAGCGCTTCGCTAATCGCCAGTTTGAGTGCCGGAAATCCTTTAAAGCCTAATTTTTGCGCGAACTTCACCACGCTGGACTGGCTGACGCCCGCTTCAAAAGCCAACTGCTGTGAGCTGAGGTGACGCGCGGTATCCGGCTGAGCGAGGAGATAATCCGCAAGTTTTTTATCGCTTTGCGCGAGATCCGGGTAACGCTGACGAATGCGAATTAAACAGTTCATGCTGTCTCCTGGCGAAAACGTGATGGCGATTACAAAACAAAATTTCACTCGCCTGGATGAATATAATATTCCATTATGACAGATTATTATGAATTAAAAATTCCTAAGGACCAAAAAATGAATCTCGGTGCATTAGTTTCAGAAACCCGTAATCCTCAGACCATGGATCTTGATGCGCTCTCCACGCTGGAGTTGGTTCATCGTTTTAATCAACAGGATACGCTGGTAGCAGAAGCAGTAAAAGCCACTCTTCCTGAAGTTGCGCTAGCGGTCGATGCGGCGGCTGATGCGCTTAAAGCGGGCGGACGCATTATATACATGGGCGCGGGTACCAGTGGGCGTCTTGGGGTTCTGGATGCGTCTGAATGCCCACCGACTTTCGGCGTACCGCACGGTCTGGTGGTTGGCCTGATAGCCGGAGGACCGGGCGCGTTGCTGAAGGCGGTTGAGGGCGCGGAAGATAACCCGCAGTTAGGTGAAGACGATCTGCGTACGATCAACCTTACCACAGTGGATCTGGTGGTTGGTCTGGCGGCTTCAGGTCGTACGCCGTATGTGATTGGCGGGCTGAAATATGCCCGGACGGTGGGCTGTACGACGGTGGCGATTTCCTGCAATCCGGACTCTCCTATCGCTCATGAAGCGGATATTGCCATCTCCCCCGTGGTGGGGCCGGAGGCCCTGACGGGGTCTACTCGACTGAAATCCGGCACCGCGCAAAAACTGGTGCTCAATATGATCTCCACCGGTGCGATGGTGAAGTTTGGCAAGGTGTATCAGAACCTGATGGTGGATATGCAGGCCACCAACGTCAAACTGGTCGATCGGGCGTGTCGCATGGTGGTTGAAGCCACGGGTATTGCGCGTGAGCAGGCGCAAGCACTGTTAAAGCAGACTGACTTTGAGGTTAAGCCCGCCATTTTTATGGCGCTCACCGGCCTGGACGCCGCTGCCGCCCGCGAAAAGCTTGCCGCTCACCAGGGTTTTTTACGCGCGGCGTTAGAACACTAAGAGGTGTATATGGATAAGACGGCGGTGCTGGCCAGCGACATTCTGCTGGGCGTTGGCGGAGAGAAAAATATTCTGCGCCTGGAAAACTGTATGACCCGTGTCAGGGTGGAAGTCCGGGATGAGGGTCAGCTCGATGTATCCCGGCTCAAGCAACTGTCCGGCGTCAGCGGCTACGTGAAGCAGGGCGCGCAGCACCAGATCATCGTCGGCCCCGGTAAAGCCGCCAGGGTGGTGGATGCTATGCGCTCCCTGATTGCCGATGACGGCGAGCGCACCGATGTACATGATATCGAGCGCACGAAGTCAGCGGCTAAAGCGAAATACAAAGCGCCGATGAGCGATGCGTTGCGTAAGCTGGCGAACGTCTTTATCCCTCTTATTCCGGCGTTTATCGCCTCCGGTTTAATTACCGGCATTATTAACATCCTTAAGCGGCCGGATATCGTCGGGGATTTTGCGACCCACTATCCGAATTTACTTGGACTGATGGGCATATTTGGCAGCGCCGTGTTTGCCATTATGAATATTCTGGTCGGGGTGAATACCGCTAAAGTCTTCGGCGGTTCTCTGGCGATGGGCGGAGTGATGGCGGGGATCCTCTCCAGCCCGCAACTGGCGCAAATTACCCTGTTTGGCGAAACGTTGCAGCCGGGGCGCGGCGGGGTAATCGCCGTGCTGTTGGTGGTAGCGTTGATGTGCTGGATCGAACGCAAATTCCGTGAACTGCTGCCGGAATCACTGGAACTGATCCTTAACCCACTGCTGACCACCATTATTACCGGGGCTATTGCGATAGTGGCGCTGCAACCGTTGGGTGGTTGGATTTCCGAATCTATCGCTCACGGCGCATCCTGGGCTATCGATCGCGGCGGTTTTCTGGTCGGCGCTATACTGGCGGGAACCTTCCTGCCGCTGGTGCTCACCGGGCTTCATCAGGGGTTAGTGCCTATCCACGTCGAACTGGTGCAGGCGCACGGTTATAACGCGCTCTTCCCAATCCTTGCAATGGCGGGTGTTGGGCAAATCGGTGCTGCGATTGCGGTGCTGATGAAAACCCGCAACGCACGACTAAAAAAGGTGATCAAAGGGGCGTTGCCGGTTGGATTATTGGGGATTGGCGAACCGCTGATTTTTGGCGTTACGCTACCGTTGGGTAAGCCGTTTATTGGTGCCTGTCTTGGCGGAGCGGTAGGCGGGGCGCTGATAAGCTACTGGAAAGTGGCGACGGTTATCACCTTTGGTATCTCAGGATTACCGCTGGCATTAACGATTGTTACCGGAAAAGTGATGCTCTATCTGTTAGGCTATCTGGTAGCAGTTATTGCCGGGTTTCTGTTTACCTGGCTATTGGGGTTCAACGATCCAGAGGAATAAAGTTTGACCAATCACCAGCGCCGCGTTGTCTTTTTTGATTTGGATGGCACGTTACATCAGCAGGATATGTTCGGGAGTTTTATTCGTTATCTGCTGCGCCGCCAGCCGCTGAACGTGCTGCTTGTGCTGCCTCTGTTACCGGTGATTGCGCTGGCGTTGTTGATAAAAGGACGCGCGGCCCGCTGGCCAATGAGTCTGCTGTTGTGGGGATGCACTTTTGGTCGTAGCGAGGCGCGTCTGAAAGCGCACCAGGCCGATTTTGTACGTTGGTTTCGCGATAACGTGACGGCGTTTCCGCTCGTACAGCAGCGTCTGACCACTTATCTGTTGAGTTCTGACGCCGACATCTGGCTTATTACCGGCTCCCCACAGTCGCTGGTGGAGCAGGTTTACTTTGATACTCCGTGGCTACCGCGCGTCAATCTGATCGCCAGTAAAATGGCGCGGGGATACGGTGGCTGGGTGCTGCCTCTGCGCTGTCTGGGGCATGAGAAAGTGACACAGTTGGAACGCCAGATTGGCGCGCCGCTGCAACTTTATAGTGGTTATAGCGACAGTAAGCAGGACAACCCGCTGCTCTCTTTTTGTCAGCATCGCTGGCGCGTCACGCCGCGTGGGGAACTGCAACAACTCGAATAGAGTAAACGATAGCGTCTGTGTATAATGCGCCCGCTTTGATTACTGGAGTTACCCCCTTTGTCTGAAGTTGAATTTAGCCACGAATACTGGATGCGTCATGCTTTAACGCTGGCTAAGCGCGCCTGGGATGAACGTGAAGTCCCGGTGGGCGCGGTATTAGTGCATAATAACCGCGTCATTGGCGAAGGCTGGAACCGACCGATTGGTCACCATGATCCCACGGCCCATGCTGAAATTATGGCGCTGCGTCAGGGCGGCCTGGTGCTGCAAAATTACCGTCTGTTGGATGCCACGTTGTACGTCACTCTGGAGCCGTGCGTGATGTGCGCTGGCGCGATGGTGCACAGTCGTATCGGCCGGGTGGTGTTTGGCGCGCGCGATGCGAAAACGGGGGCGGCGGGTTCATTAATTGACGTGCTGCATCACCCTGGAATGAATCATCGGGTTGAAGTGACAGAGGGAGTCCTGCGGGATGAATGCGCCACGCTGCTCAGCGATTTCTTTCGTATGCGTCGTCAGGAAATTAAAGCCCTGAAAAAATCCCCCAATGCGTAAATGCCGGTCTGATTGCCTGATGTTTATCAGGCCGATAAGACTACTTTTCCTCTTTCTTTTGCGCTGAAAATAGCAGAGAAGGGGAGTGCGTCAGGTAGTTTGACGACGTCTGAGACAGAAACGCGGAAAGCGGGAATTTCTCTTTACCTAATAACTCCGCGGGCGACACCGCCGGGTAATCCTGCGCCAGCTGCTGCGTTTCCTGCGCCTGCTTTTCTTTTTCTTGCAGATATCCCACCAGGCTTATCTGGTATTTACGGATATTTTCCACATAGGCGTAGGCTTCATGACCACGCGCATAACCATAGGTCAGCTTGTTGTAATACGGCTTTTGACTGAGCAGCGGTAGCCGCTGTTTTACATCGGACCAGCTATTCGGATTGCCTTTGGTTTTGACCGTCAGCGCCCGTGCGTCCAGCATATGCGCATAACCCATATTGTAGGCGGCAAGCGCAAACCAGATCCGTTCTCCTTCCGGGACAGTATCCGGCACTTTACTCATCATATCCTGCAAATAACGCGCGCCGCCGCTGATGCTCTGTTCTGCATCGGTACGGTCAGTCAGCCCGAGGCTCTGGGCGGTATTTTTGGTCAACATCATCAGCCCGCGTACGCCGGTCGGGGAGGTGGCCTGCGCGTCCCAGTGCGACTCCTGATACGAGATTGCGGCAAGCAGCCGCCAGTCTATTTCTTGCGCATATTTTTCAAATAGCGGCTTAAGGTCTGGCAACACGCTATCGACGGCGCGCAAAAAGGTGCGGGTGTCGACATAGTCAAAATCATCGCCATGCCCGAGGTATTTCTCTTCCAGTCGCGCCAGAGAGCCATCTTCATTCATGGAATTAAAGAAATCCAACAGGGCGGCGGACAGAGTGTTGTCATCGTCCAGTCGACTAAACCAGGTCACCGGTTGTTCGTCGGAGACGTCCAGCGCGACGGCCAGCTCAGGGTGTACGCGTTGGTACAGGCTGATGGCGACGGAATCGGCAATGGTGTAATCCAGCTTACCGGCGATAACATCATCCAGCAGTTCAGTGGTGCCCTTTTTGTCATCCACTTTCCAGCTCAGATCGGGAAATTTTTTCTCTTTTAGCTGCTGGAGGTCGTTAACCACCACGTGCCCCGGGGCTATGGTCAGTTGGTTATCGTTCACGGTGGCCAGGGTTCGGGGGCGATATTGACCGACCCGATACACTAACTGTTGTGAAACCGAATAATAGGTCGGGCCGGGCTGGTAATTTTTCACCCGCTCGCTGTTATACACCAGACCTGCGGCTAACAGATCGGCATCCCCGTTATCCAGGTCGTCAAACAGCTGGCTGATGTTCTGGCGCACAGTGATTTTTAACTTCACGCCTAAGTAGTTGGCGAACGCCTGGGCCAGTTCATAATCCAGACCGAATTTTTTCCCGTTGAGGGTTGCATAAGTTAATGGCGAGTCAATGGTACTGACGCGCAGTTCTCCCCGCGACTGAATGGCGGCGATACGATTTTCGGCTTTACCGAACCAGGGAATGGATGGCCAGAGGGCCGCTGCCAACAACAGCGTTAATATGCCGATGAACAGATAATTAATCTTTAATTTTTTCAATTAGTTAATTCTCTGAACCGTACGTTGTCTCTGCCTGCTGTGGTGTTGTTTAAGAAGTGAAATCGTCATTAATGAGCGGCATTTTGCTTAAACTTGCGTCAGTTGGCAACTTATTCAGAATACAGACCGCATTTGATGATAAGACGAGACCGCGATTTTATTTCGACGCAAACGGTTTCGTCGGCGCGGTAGATTCTTTATAATACCGCCCGTTTCCCCCACTTGGGCACACCGAAAGCTTAGAAGACGAGAGACTTATGATGGAAATTCTGCGTGGTTCACCTGCACTGTCTGCATTCCGTATTAACAAACTGCTGGCACGTTTTCAGGCTGCCAACCTCCAGGTCCACAATATTTACGCCGAGTACGTCCATTTTGCCGATCTGAACGCACCATTGAATGAGGATGAGCACGCACAGCTTGCACGCCTGCTGAAATATGGTCCAGCTCTTCACAGTCACGCTCCTGAGGGCAAACTGCTGCTGGTTACCCCTCGTCCGGGCACCATCTCCCCGTGGTCTTCTAAAGCGACTGATATTGCCCATAATTGCGGCCTACAACAGATTAGCCGCCTGGAACGTGGCGTTGCTTACTATGTCGAAGCTTCTACGCTGACTGCGGAGCAGTGGCAGGAGGTTGCCGACGTACTGCACGACCGCATGATGGAAACGGTTTTCTCTGCGCTAAACGATGCCGAAAAACTGTTTGCGCATCATCAGCCTGCACCGGTCTCCAGCGTCGATCTGCTCGGCCAGGGACGCCAGGCGCTGATCGATGCTAACCTGCGTCTGGGTCTGGCGCTGGCGGAAGACGAAATCGACTATCTGCAGGATGCGTTCAGCAAACTGGGGCGCAACCCGAACGACATCGAATTGTATATGTTTGCGCAGGCTAACTCTGAGCACTGCCGCCACAAGATTTTTAACGCCGACTGGGTTATTGACGGTAAACAGCAGCCGAAGTCGCTGTTTAAGATGATCAAAAATACCTTTGAAACCACGCCGGACCACGTGCTGTCTGCCTATAAAGACAACGCCGCGGTGATGGAAGGTTCCGAAGTCGGACGTTACTTTGCCGACCACGAAACCGGTCGCTACGATTTCCATCAGGAGCCAGCCCATATCCTGATGAAGGTAGAAACCCATAACCACCCAACCGCCATCTCTCCATGGCCGGGCGCGGCAACCGGATCCGGCGGTGAAATTCGTGATGAAGGCGCTACCGGGCGCGGCGCGAAGCCGAAAGCCGGGCTGGTGGGCTTCTCTGTTTCCAACCTGCGTATTCCTGGCTTCGAACAGCCGTGGGAAGAAGATTTCGGCAAACCGGAACGTATCGTTACCGCGCTGGATATCATGACCGATGGCCCGCTGGGCGGTGCGGCGTTCAACAACGAATTTGGTCGCCCGGCGCTGACCGGCTACTTCCGTACCTACGAAGAGAAGGTTAACAGCCACAACGGTGAAGAGCTGCGCGGCTACCACAAACCGATTATGCTGGCGGGCGGGATCGGCAACATCCGTGCCGATCACGTGCAGAAAGGCGAGATCGTCGTCGGCGCGAAGCTGATCGTTCTCGGCGGCCCGGCGATGAACATCGGCCTCGGCGGCGGGGCCGCGTCCTCTATGGCCTCTGGTCAGTCTGATGCCGACCTCGACTTCGCCTCCGTACAACGCGATAACCCGGAAATGGAACGCCGCTGCCAGGAAGTTATCGACCGCTGCTGGCAGATGGGCGATGCCAACCCGATTCTGTTTATTCACGACGTCGGTGCGGGCGGTTTGTCTAACGCCATGCCGGAGCTGGTCAGCGATGGCGGTCGCGGCGGTAAATTCCAGTTGCGCGATATCCTCAGCGACGAGCCGGGTATGAGCCCGCTGGAAATCTGGTGTAACGAATCTCAGGAGCGCTACGTGCTGGCGGTTGCCGCTGACCAGTTGCCGCTGTTTGACGAGCTGTGTAAGCGTGAGCGCGCGCCGTACGCGGTGATTGGCGAAGCCACCGAAGAGCAGCATCTGACCCTGAGCGACAGCCACTTCGACAATCAGCCGATCGATATGCCGCTGGACGTGCTGCTGGGCAAAACGCCGAAGATGACCCGCGACGTGCAGACGCTGAAAGCTAAGGGCGATGCCCTGAATCGTGGCGAAATCTCGATTGCCGATGCGGTGAACCGCGTACTGCACCTGCCGACGGTCGCTGAGAAAACGTTCCTCGTAACCATCGGCGACCGTACCGTTACCGGTATGGTGGCGCGTGACCAGATGGTCGGGCCGTGGCAGATCCCCGTGGCTAACTGTGCGGTGACCACCGCCAGCCTTGATAGCTACTATGGTGAAGCGATGTCTATCGGCGAACGTGCGCCAGTCGCTCTGCTGGACTTCGCAGCTTCTGCCCGTCTGGCGGTAGGGGAAGCGCTGACTAACATTGCGGCAACACAGATTGGCGACATCAAACGCATTAAACTCTCCGCTAACTGGATGGCGGCCGCGGGTCACCCTGGTGAAGATGCCGGCCTGTACGAAGCGGTAAAAGCTGTTGGGGAAGAATTGTGTCCGGCGCTTGGCCTGACTATTCCGGTAGGTAAAGACTCGATGTCGATGAAAACCCGCTGGCAGGAAGGCAACGAGCAGCGAGAAATGACCTCGCCGCTGTCGCTGGTGATCACCGCTTTTGCCCGCGTGGAAGATGTGCGTCACACTATTACTCCACAGCTCTCTACTGAAGATAATGCCCTGTTGTTAATTGACCTTGGTCTGGGCCACAACGCACTGGGCGCAACGGCGCTGGCGCAGGTTTACCGTCAACTGGGCGACAAACCGGCCGACGTACGTGACGTGGCGCAGTTGAAAGGCTTCTACGACGCCATTCAGGCGCTGGTCGCACAGCGCAAGCTGCTGGCCTACCACGACCGCTCCGACGGTGGCTTGCTGGTGACGCTGGCGGAAATGGCTTTCACCGGGCACTGTGGTATTGAGGCTGATATCAGCACCCTGGGCGACGATCGCCTGGCGGCGCTGTTTAACGAAGAGCTGGGCGCGGTGATCCAGGTTCGCGCCGCTGACCGTGATGCGGTGGAAGCCATTCTGGCGGCCAACGGCCTGGCAGACTGCGTACACTACCTCGGTAAAGCCGTCGAAGGCGACCGCTTCACTCTCTCCGCTAATGGACAGTCTGTGTTCAGCGAAAGCCGTACCACCCTGCGTATGTGGTGGGCAGAAACCACCTGGCAGATGCAGCGTCTGCGCGACAACCCGGAATGTGCCGATCAGGAACACGACGCTAAAACCAACGACGCCGATCCAGGCCTCAACGTTAAACTGACGTTCGATATCAATGACGATGTTGCCGCGCCGTATATCGCCACCGGCGCACGTCCAAAAGTCGCCGTACTGCGCGAGCAGGGGGTGAACTCCCACGTCGAGATGGCGGCAGCTTTCCACCGTGCGGGCTTCGATGCTATCGACGTACACATGAGCGATCTGCTGGGCGGGCGTATCGGTCTGGGGAATTTCCAGGCGTTGGTAGCCTGCGGCGGATTCTCTTACGGCGATGTGCTTGGTGCCGGGGAGGGCTGGGCGAAGTCGATTCTGTTCAACAACCGCGTGCGTGACGAGTTTGAAACCTTCTTCCATCGCCCGCAAACGCTGGCGCTTGGGGTGTGTAACGGTTGTCAGATGATGTCTAACCTGCGCGAGCTGATCCCGGGCAGCGACTTGTGGCCGCGCTTTGTGCGTAACCACTCCGATCGTTTTGAAGCCCGCTTCAGCCTGGTCGAAGTGACGCAAAGCCCATCTTTACTGCTCAGCGATATGGTTGGATCAATGATGCCGATTGCCGTTTCTCACGGTGAAGGCCGTGTGGAAGTGCGTGACGACGCGCATCTGGCTCAGCTTGAGAGCAAAGGCCTGGTGGCGCTGCGCTACGTTGATAACTTCGGTAAGGTGACCGAAACTTACCCGGCTAACCCGAATGGTTCACCGAACGGTATTACTGCCGTTACCACTGAAAACGGTCGCGTCACCATTATGATGCCGCACCCGGAACGTGTGTTCCGCACCGTGGCTAACTCCTGGCACCCGGAAAACTGGGGCGAAGACAGCCCGTGGATGCGTATTTTCCGCAACGCGCGTAAACAGCTCGGTTAATTAGCCCGATAGCCATTAAGCCCCTCCTGCGAGGGGCTTTTTTTGCCTGTCTCTCTGTACGCCGCCATCCGGCAATAAACTCAGCGCTTGCACCGCAAAATTAAAGTGTCGGGAAACCCCGACATAGGTGGGAGTAGGTTGTCGCCAAAAAGAGACATTTAACTATTTGATTTAAAATGGTTTTGTTTTTATGTGCTACAGGTGTTGCTGATTGGCGACAGGAAGTGCAAAAAAACGGCAGAACCATTTTTAACGTGAATAACGATATTTTTCATATCTATCATTGTGTTAACAAAGTGTTTTGAATATTGGCACAGATACTGCATAATATTAACCAGTGGCTCATTCACCTTCTTATGTCAGCCCCTTCGGGAAGCGCTACATAAACTTCGAATGACGCACAACAAGGTGCCTGCCGTCCAACATCTGATATTAGCATGGCTCATATCAACCTCCGGGCGAAACGTCGAGTTAGGCACCGCCTTATTCCACAACAAAGCCGGGGTAATCCCGGCTTTGTTGTATCTGGCGTTCCCCTCAGTTAGCATCAAGTTATTCCTGTCCAATGAGAGTAACGTCTTGAAGCGCTGGTCAGTTTTCCCCCGATCTTTACGTCAATTGGTTATGTTGGCATTCTTGCTGATTCTGCTGCCGTTGTTAGTTCTGGCCTGGCAGGCGTGGCAAAGCCTGAATGCTTTGAGCGCGCAGGCGGCGCTGACGAACCGCACCACGCTGATTGACGCCAGACGCAGTGAGGCGATGACCAACGCCGCGCTGGAGATGGAGCGTAGCTACCGGCAGTATTGTGTGCTTGATGATTCAACGTTGGCAAAGGTCTACCAGAGTCAGCGTAAACGCTATAGCGACATGCTGGATGCGCATGCGGGCGTGTTGCCGGATACCAAGCTTTATCAGGCATTACGTCAGGATCTCAACGACCTGGCGCAATTACAGTGCAATAACAGCGGTCCAGATAGCGTAGCGGCAGCCCGGCTGGAAGCGTTCGCCAATGCCAATACCGAGATGGTACAAGCAACGCGCACCGTGGTCTTTTCTCGTGGTCAGCAGCTACAGCAGGAAATTGCCGAACGTGGGCAGTTCTTTGGCTGGCAGGCGCTGGTGCTGTTTCTCGTCAGTCTGGCGATGGTACTGCTGTTCACTCGCATGATTATCGGCCCGGTGAAAGGCATAGAACGGATGATCAATCGGCTGGGGGAAGGGCGTTCGCTGGGCGACAGCGTATTATTTACCGGGCCGCGTGAGCTGAGGTCTGTCGGTCAGCGCATTATCTGGTTGAGCGAACGTCTTTCCTGGCTTGAGTCGCAACGGCATCAGTTTTTACGTCATCTTTCCCATGAGCTGAAAACGCCGCTGGCGAGTATGCGCGAAGGGACGGAGTTGCTGGCCGATCAGGTTGTGGGACCGCTAACGCCGGAGCAAAAAGAGGTGGTCGGTATTCTGGATGACAGCAGCCGTAACCTGCAAAAGCTGATTGAGCAGCTTCTTGATTACAACCGCAAGCTGGCGGATGACGAGGTTGAGCTTGAGAGTGTGGAAATCGCGCCGCTGGTTGAAAGCGTTGTTTCTGCACATAGTCTGCCTGCTCGCGGCAAAATGATACATACTGAGGTAGCGCTTGAGGCGAACACCTGCCTGGCAGAACCGATGCTGTTGATGAGCGTGCTGGACAATCTTTATTCCAATGCGGTGCACTATGGCGCTGAATCCGGTAACATTTGGATCCGCAGCAGTTTGCATGGCTCAACGGTATACATCGATATAACGAATACCGGTACACCGATTCCAGAAGCAGAACAGACCATGATCTTCGAGCCTTTTTTCCAGGGTAGCCATCAGCGAAAAGGGGCGGTAAAAGGAAGCGGGTTGGGGCTGAGCATTGCCAGAGATTGCATCCGCCGTATGCGAGGCAAACTGTATCTGGTTGATGACTATGCGCAAAGCGTTTGCTTTCGCATAGAATTGCCGCTATCTGCTGCAAAAAATCACTAAAATAAACCTAAGTCTGGTGAGTATGCCACACGTTGTTGTCCGAATGCTTAAACGACATTTTTTCCGCCGCATCATCCTCGCAAGCCTGCCGTGTCTGGCGCTGGCCGGGTGCGTGCCGAACGCGGTGAATCATATTATCGGCGACCCCTCGCAGGAGAAAATTCCGCCTTACCAACTGGCGGACTATCTTGCAACCGACTGTAGCGATATCTGGTCGCTGTCTGGTCAGCCCACAGACACCAATCCGCTATACTGGCTGCGGGCGATGGATTGCGCCAATCGCCTGATGCCGGTACAGGCGCGCAGTGAAGCCAGTATGATGGTGCCAGATACCTGGCAGGGGGCTTTCAGGCGCGGGATTCTGCTGGATAACGCTAACATTACGCCACCTGAAAGGCGGGAAGCTGTTTCGCGCCTCGAGGCATTAAGTCCACAAATTCCGCCGCAAGTAAGACCCCTGTATCAGGTCTGGCTCAGCAGCCAAACGCTACAACTGCAACTTGCCGAAGAGCGTATGCGCTACAGCAAACTCCAGCAAACATCGGACAGTGATCTGGATACTCTGCGTCAACAGCAGCAGCATTTGCAGTCCCAGCTCGATCTCACAACCCGTAAGCTGGAAAATCTGACCGATATTGAACGTCAGCTTTCCACGCGCAAACCTGCCGGCAGCTACAATCCTGATGCGCCGCACGGAAATGATAAACTCACCACGCCTGATAACGAGGATGGCACTGCGCCATCTGCCGATGAGGTCACACCATGATAAGCCGTAAGCCCGCACATCTGCTGCTGGTGGATGACGATCCGGGCCTGTTGAAATTGCTCGGTATGCGACTGACCAGCGAAGGCTACAGCGTAGTAACCGCCGAAAGTGGGCAGGAAGGGTTACGGGTGCTGAACCGCGAAAAAGTGGATCTGGTTATCAGTGACCTGCGCATGGATGAAATGGACGGCATGCAGCTGTTTACTGAAATCCAGAAAGTGCAGCCTGGAATGCCGGTTATTATCCTCACTGCTCACGGTTCCATCCCTGACGCCGTTGCCGCGACGCAGCAAGGGGTGTTCAGTTTTCTCACCAAGCCGGTGGATAAAGACGCGTTATACCACGCGATTGATGGCGCATTGGAACAGTCTGCGCCAGCCACTGATGACAGTTGGCGTGAGTCCATCGTCACCCGCAGTCCGCTGATGCTGCGTTTGTTAGAACAGGCGCGGATGGTCGCGCAATCAGATGTTAGCGTATTGATTAACGGTCAGAGCGGAACCGGGAAAGAGGTGTTTGCCCAGGCGATTCATAATGCCAGCCCGCGTAGTCACAAGCCTTTTATTGCCATTAACTGTGGCGCGTTACCGGAACAACTGCTGGAGTCCGAACTGTTTGGGCATGCGCGCGGTGCCTTTACCGGGGCGGTAAGCAATCGTGAGGGCCTGTTTCAGGCGGCGGAAGGCGGGACGCTGTTTCTTGATGAGATTGGCGATATGCCCGCGCCGTTACAGGTCAAATTGCTGCGCGTTTTACAGGAGCGCAAGGTCAGGCCGCTGGGCAGTAACCGCGATATCGACATTGATGTGCGCATTATATCCGCTACCCACCGCGACCTGCCGAAAGCGATGGTGCGGGGCGAGTTTCGCGAAGATTTGTATTATCGCCTCAACGTGGTAAGCCTGAAGATCCCGGCGCTGGCCGAGCGTACGGAAGATATTCCGTTGCTGGCAAACCATCTGCTGCGTCAGTCTGCAGAACGGCATAAGCCGTTTGTGCGCGCCTTTTCTACCGACGCCATGAAGCGCTTGATGACCGCCAGTTGGCCGGGCAACGTGCGTCAGTTGGTCAACGTGATAGAGCAGTGCGTGGCCTTGACCTCTTCGCCGGTGATCAGCGATGCGCTGGTGGAGCAGGCCCTGGAAGGGGAGAACACCGCGCTGCCGACGTTTGTTGAAGCGCGCAATCAGTTTGAACTCAACTACCTGCGCAAGCTGCTGCAAATCACAAAAGGCAATGTGACCCACGCGGCGCGAATGGCGGGGCGCAACCGCACCGAATTCTACAAGTTGCTCTCTCGCCATGAGCTGGATGCAAACGATTTCAAAGAATAAATCTGCGGATTATGTTAGTTTTATTCGATCAAAAGACAGGCGACCTTTTCAAGGAATAGCATGAAAAAGATTGATGCGATTATTAAACCTTTCAAGCTGGACGACGTCCGTGAAGCGCTGGCTGAAGTCGGCATTACCGGTATGACAGTGACAGAAGTGAAAGGGTTTGGCCGCCAGAAAGGCCATACCGAGTTGTACCGTGGTGCGGAATACATGGTGGATTTTCTGCCGAAGGTAAAAATTGAAATTGTGGTTCCCGACGACATCGTCGATACCTGCGTTGACACCATTATCCGTACCGCGCAGACCGGTAAAATCGGTGACGGTAAGATTTTTGTTTTCGACGTGGCGCGCGTTATTCGTATTCGTACCGGTGAAGAAGACGACGCGGCAATCTAAGCCACGTCATGCTTGCCGGATGGCGGTGTAAACACCTTATCCGGCCTACAACATCCCGTAGGCCGGATAAGCGCAGCGCCATCCGGCATGACGTGATTACAATACTTTATGCGGGCCGAAGCATTCGTAATGAATGTTCTCGTTTTTCACGCCCAGACCGACCAGTTGCTTCGCGGCGAACTGCATAAAGCCGACCGGGCCGCACAGATAAAACTGCATCGCCGGATCGCTGATTGCCCCTTCCAGTTTGTTCAGATCCATCAGACCAATGCTATCAAACGCACCTTTCACGCGATCGGCTTCGGTTGGCTCACGATACCAGGTATGTGCGCTAAAGCGTGGCAGCGTTTTGCCGAGTTCTTTTACTTCATCGGCGAAAGCATGTACATCGCCATTTTCCGCCGCGTGGAACCAGTTAACCTGCGCCGTATGATGCGCTTTTGCCAGCGTATCCAGCATTGCCAGCATCGGCGTTTGGCCCACGCCTGCGGAAATCAGCGACACCGGCGTATCGGTCGCAACGTCCATAAAGAAATCGCCTGCAGGCGCGGCCAGGTGAACCACATCGCCGACATTGGCGTGGTTATGCAGCCAGGTTGAAACCTGACCACCATCCTCGCGCTTCACGGCAATACGGTAGCCTTTGCCATCTGGCTTACGGGTCAGTGAGTACTGACGAATTTCCTGATGCGGGAAACCTTCTGGTTTCAGCCAGACGCCCAGGTATTGACCCGGATGGTATTCAGCCACAGCGCCGCCGTCGACGGGTTCAAACTCAAAGCTGGTAATCGCGCGGCTTTGCGGCGTTTTCGCCACGATACGGAAAGGACGCGTACCTTTCCAACCGCCGGTTTTGCTGGCGTTTTCGCTGTAGATTTGCGCTTCACGGTTAATAAACACGCCCGCCAGCACGCCGTATGCTTTGCCCCACGCATCCAGCACTTCCTGGCCCGGGCTGAACATTTCGTCCAGCGTGGCCAGCAGGTGACTTCCTACGATGTTGTACTGCTCTGGTTTAATCTGGAAGCTGGTATGTTTCTGCGCGATTTTCTCAACGGCTGGCAACAGTGCTGCCAGGTTGTCGATGTTGCTGGCATACGCGGCAATGGCGTTAAACAGCGCTTCACGTTGGTCGCCATTGCGCTGGTTACTCATGTTGAAAATTTCTTTCAGCTCTGGGTTATGCGTAAACATGCGATCGTAGAAATGGGCGGTCAGCTTCGGACCAGTTTCAACCAGCAGGGGAATGGTGGCTTTCACTGTAGCGATGGTTTGTGCGTCAAGCATACGGTCTTCCTTTATCTGAAACTTTAATGATGTATGTCAAATGCATCTTATAAAAAATACCCCTGCATTGTAAATGGTTCTTTGTAACTTTGCGTTGTAAAGGTTACATCGTGAAAAATCTGCATCACAAACCTGAAAAGAAATCCGTTGAAATTCGGCAGACCTTTGTTCTCCAAAGCCTTGCGTACCGCGAAGGTAATCGTTTGCGTAAAATCCTTTGTCAAGACCTGTTATCGAAGAATGATTCGGTTATACTGTTGGCCGTCGTCCAACGGGACTGCCTTTTTAGGCCGAAATTCTATTGTTAGCTGAGTCAGGAGATGCGGATGTTAAAGCGTGAAATGAACATTGCCGATTATGATGCCGAACTGTGGCAGGCTATGGAGCAGGAAAAAGTACGTCAGGAAGAGCACATCGAACTGATCGCCTCCGAAAACTATACCAGCCCGCGTGTAATGCAGGCGCAGGGTTCTCAGCTGACCAACAAATACGCTGAAGGTTATCCGGGCAAGCGCTACTACGGCGGTTGCGAATACGTTGATATCGTTGAGCAACTGGCTATCGATCGCGCGAAAGAGCTGTTTGGCGCAGACTACGCTAACGTACAGCCGCACTCTGGCTCTCAGGCTAACTTCGCTGTCTACACCGCGCTGCTGCAGCCGGGCGATACCGTGCTGGGTATGAA
Organism: Citrobacter sp. TBCS-15; assembly: GCF_005280815.1. Lineage (NCBI taxonomy): Bacteria > Pseudomonadati > Pseudomonadota > Gammaproteobacteria > Enterobacterales > Enterobacteriaceae > Citrobacter > Citrobacter sp. TBCS-15. The sequence continues at coordinate 42,274 of NZ_SZWK01000313.1, forward strand.
CCTGGCGCAGGGCGGCCACCTGACTCACGGCTCCCCGGTTAACTTTTCCGGCAAACTGTACAACATCATTCCTTACGGCATTGATGAGTCCGGTAAAATTGACTACGAAGACATGGCTAAGCAGGCCAAAGAGCACAAGCCGAAAATGATCATCGGTGGCTTCTCTGCCTACTCCGGCGTGGTTGACTGGGCAAAAATGCGTGAAATCGCTGACAGCATCGGCGCATACCTGTTCGTCGACATGGCGCACGTTGCCGGTCTGATTGCCGCTGGCGTTTACCCGAACCCGGTTCCGCACGCTCACGTTGTCACCACCACCACGCACAAAACCCTGGCGGGTCCGCGCGGTGGCCTGATCCTGGCGAAAGGCGGTGATGAAGAGCTGTACAAAAAACTGAACTCCGCCGTGTTCCCAAGCGCGCAGGGCGGCCCGCTGATGCACGTGATCGCGGCGAAAGCCGTGGCGCTGAAAGAAGCGATGGAGCCAGAGTTCAAAGTTTACCAGCAGCAGGTTGCGAAAAACGCCAAAGCGATGGTGGAAGTGTTCCTGAACCGCGGCTACAAAGTGGTTTCTGGTGGGACTGAAAACCACCTGTTCCTGCTGGATCTGGTTGATAAAAACCTGACAGGTAAAGAAGCTGACGCCGCACTGGGCCGTGCTAACATCACCGTCAACAAAAACAGCGTACCGAACGATCCGAAGAGCCCGTTTGTGACTTCCGGTATCCGTATCGGTTCTCCGGCTGTCACTCGCCGTGGCTTTAAAGAAGCGGAAGTGAAAGAGCTGGCTGGCTGGATGTGTGATGTTCTGGACAATATCAATGATGAAGCGGTAATTGAGCGCATCAAAGGTAAAGTGCTGGATATCTGCGCACGCTTCCCGGTTTACGCGTAAGTCATATTGATTGCTGGACCTTATCCGGCCTACAGGTAACTCATGTGTAGGCCGGATAAACGAAGAGACATCCGCCAGTTATAGTGACTTCAGCAAGATTGTTTCATCGACTAAAGCTGCCACTGGCGGCTTTTTCTTAGCCTGAATCCATTTCCGCAATAAGCGCATTTCCCGGCCCTGGTTCAACGTCACTGCGCCGACAATGACATCATTCTGCAGACTAAACCATATTGCTTTCTGCGCATCAGGATCGCCACGTACGAGCCAACTTTCTCCCTGCATTTCACCAACAAATTGCAGGTTATCACTGTATTGATCGGTCCAGAACCAGCCCGGCGTGGCTTCTGGCAGGGGTAAACCGAGCATAGCAGCAGCGGCAACCTGCGCCTGGAAGTTGGCATTTTCCCAGCTTTCGATGCGCCTTAACGAGCCGTCCGGCTGGCGAATGAGCGCCACATCACCGGCGGCGAAAATGGCTGGGTCGGTGGTGGCACAGGTGCTATCGACAATAATACCGTTAGCGGTTTCCAGCCCCGCCTCGCGTGCCAGCGCATCGTTCGCCACGATGCCGATGCCGTAAACCACGGCATCAGCCTGTAGTGTTTCGCCATTTTGCAGGGTAAGCGAGAGGAACTCGCCCGCTTCGGCGTGCTCAATGGCGCTATTGAGCAGCACTCTCACCCCGGCCTGCTGATGGCGGGATAACAGATAGTCGCGCACTGGCGCAGGCGCATTGCGGCCCATCACCGTATCCGCCAGTTCGACTACCGTCACCCGGCAACCGCTCTGGGTAGCGCTGGCCGCCAGCTCCAGGCCAATGGTGCCCGCGCCGACGATGACCACTGATTTCCCTGGTTGTAGAACGGTGCGTAGGCGCTCGGCATCGCCCGCATGACGAAGGGTAAAACAGCGATCGCCCAGCGCATCCAGCAGCGGCAGCGGCCTGGCGGCGGCCCCGGTCGCCAGCAGCAGCTGCGTCCAGCGGTAGGTTTGCCCGTCGGCGAGCGTTAACGTACGCGAGGCGCGATCAATCTCGCGTAGCGTGACGCCCATATGCAACTGCACGTTGTGTTCCTGCCACCAGTTGGCGGGCAGAACTGGCTGAAGCTGTGGGTTATCGTCCAGCAGCATGGCCTTCGAGAGCGGTGGGCGCTCGTAAGGTAAATGCATTTCGTTGGAGAAAAGATGCAGCGGCCCGCTAAACCCCTGCTGTCGCAGCGCAGCGGTGGCCATCGCTCCCGCCTGGCCGCCGCCGATAATGGCAATAATCTGTTCGCTCATGCTCGCTCCTTACAGATCCAGACCGGCGGCCACGTGGCGGATCCCACGGATCCCCAGCCCGGCATCGGCGTTGATCATCACGCCGCTTAGCGTACGGTTGTTGCGGCGTGAAGCCAGCATCACGTACGGGCCGGTGAAGTCAGCCGGTTCCGGGAAGAACTGCAGCGGCAGAATGGCGGCAATTTTCTCCGGCGTCAGCGACTGCATTATTGAGGTATCGTTCTGACCGAGCGCCTGCGGGCCACGCAGATCGGTGGCCATGCCGCATGGGCCGACACCGTTCACCCGCACTTTGGGGGCGAGTTCGTAGGCCAACTGGCGAATCAGCCCAGTGGCCGCGTGCTTGCTGGCGGTATACAGCGGCCCACCGCCGCCCGGATACCAGGCCGCGTTAGAGAGGGTAAAAATCATGCTGCCTTCGCTGGCGATAAGTGCGGGAGCGCAGGCTTTCGCGCCCAGCAGATAGCCCAGTACGTTAACGTTAAACAGCTCGTGGAAGCCGCTCTCCAGCGCATCCGCAGGCGTATTAACCAGGGAAGCGTTGTGATCCCAGATCCCGGCGTTGCCGATAAAGCAGTCCAGTTTGCCAAAATTGCTGAGAATCTGATCCACCGCGCGCTGGTAGTCTGCATAACAGGTGACATTACCTTCTACCGCCAGCACATGATCGCCAAAACGCTGGCGCAGGCTGGCGACTTTGGCTGGCGAAAGTTCCAGCGTGGCAACCTTCGCACCTTCTTCAATAAAGCGTTCTACCAGTGCCAGCCCCAGCCCGGAGCCACCGCCGGTAATAAACACAACGTTATCGCGTAAATCACTCATCAGGCCTCCTCGGGAATATCGATAAACACTTCGCCACCTTCCACATGTACCGCATAGGTGGTCAGCGGATCGGTGGCGGGCAGGCACAGCGCTTTGCCGGTTTTCAGGCAGAAGCTGGCGGCGTGCAGCGGGCACTCCACCGTGGCGTCGTCTTCCAGATAGCCCTCTGACATCGAGGCGTTACCGTGACTACAGCGATCGTTAATGGCATAAAACTCACCGCCAACGTTAAACAGCGCGATAACGGGAGAGGTTTCCAGCCGGAGGGCTTCACCTTCCGGTAGCTCCGTGGCGGAGCAGGCAAATATGCGGCTCATCAGAACAGTACACTCAGGTTGTGGGAGCTGATCACCGCCTGATCGAGCACGATCTCACGCTCCAGTAAGCGCCATTCGTCGCCCGGCAGACGACGGACTTTATCCATGCGCGTGCCGACGTAGAACGTCTCGTCACGCTCTTTTTGTGCGCGGTACAGCAGATAGTTCAGGCGCACGGCGAACACGTCCGGCTGGTCGGTTTCGCTCACCTGCAGGTTGCTGATCATGTGGCGGGTGCGAGAAGGCGGCTCTTCGGCCCACGCCATGCCGGTTTCCAGCCGCGCGATACGGCGTTCAAGCTGGTCTTTGTTGTCGTTGAAAATCCAGGTGGTCGGCGGCTGTACGCCTTTACGGCGGTCGCGCGTCTGGGCATTCACCGTGGTCCGCATGGTGTAGCGAATGCCTTCATCCAGTTGCGCCAGCCAGTCGCGAAACTGCCAGTCGTCCAGCAGACGCGCTTCTTCATACAGGAACTGGCTGATGCGGTGATGCAGCTCAGGGGAGACTAACGCGCTCATTTCATCACCTCCTGCTGGTATGCGGCGGTTTTTTCCTGCACTTCCTGCCAGCTTTCGCTGCTTAATAAATCGGCCCAACGCTGATACATGCCTCGGGCGGCGGTTTCCGAGAAGATATAGTTTGTGATCCCCGGAATGCCGTCTTCACGGCGTTTTTCCTGGCCGAGACCCATCTCCAGGCACAGGTTGGTGTTGCGTGCCCGGTGGCCTTTCAGAAGTTTTTGAATCTCACACCAGTTTTCCGAGTCATCCTGCTCAAGGAACCCCGCCGGGCCGAAGGCGCGGGTGGCGCTGTTTTCAAAAGCGGCTTTGACTTCATCAGAAGCGGCTTTATCGGCGATGCAGAACGCCCATACTTCGACTTTGTCCGGTCCGCGCGGATGCCAGACGCGCAGCGTGGCGGTGCCGTTCAGCCAGGAGAGCGTGGGGAAAATGTTATTGTGACCGGCGAGACGCAGCGCGCGTACCTTGCCCAGACGCTGCTCGGCCTCTTGATAGGTGTCGCGATAGTAGCTGGAGACTTCACCGTCGACCCAGACGTTGGCGTCTGGTTTCTCGGTAAAGAAGAAGCCGCTGCCGTGCCCGTCCTGGCCGAACTGCAGCGCGTCTTTGGCGGTTTCCCAGACCGGGCGAGCGGTTTGACCGTCTCCGAGGCGTTTGTCGCTGCCGTCATCCTTCGCGCCCAGTACCTGCACGGCGGAAGCGTGGCTGAACAGCGCGTGATACTGGTCGCTGGCGAACTGTTCAGCGGGGAATTTCCAGTTACAGTCGATGGTCCATTTCTGCACGCCGCCGACGATTTCAGTGCCGCCTTCACGGCGATCCAGCACGCCGTCGAGATACCAGGCGATGTCGCCGAGATAATCGCGCAGATTTGGCGCGGTGGTATCCCAGTTACCGAAAATCAGCCCTTTGTAGCTCTCGACGCACGGTACTTCGTTCAGGCCCCAGTGGGATTTGCACAGCCCTTGCGGGTAGGCGCGCGGCTCCAGCGGCACGTCGATCAGCTCGCCGTTAATGCCGTACGACCAGCCATGATACGGGCAGGTGAAGGCGCGGGTGTTACCGCAGTCGGCATAACTCACGCGCATCGCGCGGTGGCGGCACTGGTTGAGAAACGCTTTGATGCTGCCGTCCTTCTGGCGCACCACCACCACGGCGTCTTCGCCCATATAAGTGTTAAAGAAATCGCCCGGTTTGGGGATTTGGCTTTCGTGGGCGAGAAACAGCCAGCAGCGTCCGAAGATGCGTTCCAGCTCCAGTTGGTAAATGTCAGGGTCGGTATAAATTCGTGGGGTTACGCGACCGTGTTGGGTATCAATCAGTTGGTAGATGTCTAAATTTGAGGGTGTGGTCATATTTTTTAATCCTGAAAGCTAAGATGTATTGACCTTCTTTTTTTGTACCCTAAGGATGTTGCTGGTTAGTTATCAATCTGTGAAATAGTAAATTTCTACCAGTTGAGACATTTTTTCGATAACAAGGAGAAGGGCATGGAACTGAGGCACTTACGCTATTTTGTAGCGGTGGCGCAGGCGCTGAATTTCACCCGGGCGGCAGAAAAACTGCATACCTCTCAGCCCTCGTTAAGCAGTCAGATCCGCGATCTGGAGGCCTGCGTGGGGGTTCCCTTGCTGGTGCGGGACAAGCGCAAAGTTGCGTTAACGGCAGCAGGTGAATGTTTTTTACAGGATGCGTTGGTGATCCTCGAACAGGCGGAAAATGCCAAAGTTCGCGCCCGTAAAACGGGGCTGGAAGATAACCATTTCGCTATCGGCTTTGTCCCTTCCGCAGAGGTAAATCTGTTGCCCAAGGTGCTGCCTTTGTTTCGTTTAAAACAACCGGATACGCATATTGAACTGGTCAGTTTGATCACCACCGAGCAGGAGGAGAAGATCCTGCGCGGAGAGCTGGACGTTGGCTTAATGCGTCATCCGGTTTACAGCCCAGAGCTGGATTATCTGGAGCTGATTCATGAGCCGCTGGTGGTAGTGTTACCGGTGAATCATCCGCTGGCTAATGAGAAAGCGATATCGGCACAGCAACTGCACGGCGTCAATTTTGTCGGCACCGATCCCGCTTATTCCGGCGCGTTAGCAATGATTGTAAAAAACTGGTTTCAGCAGCAAAAAAGCCAGCCCAATATCGTGCAGGTGGCGACCAATATTCTGGTGACCATGAACCTGGTTGGCATGGGGTTGGGGGTGACTTTGATACCCGGTTATATGAATAATTTTAATACCGGACAGGTGGTTTTTCGCCCCATTATTGGTGATGTTCCAACCATCGCGTTGCTGATGGCGTGGAAAAAGGGGGCACTGAAACCGGCACTGACCGACTTTATCGCCACGGTGCATGAACGTTTAGCCGTGAGCGTTGTGGATTAACGACTACAGCTCGCTAAGTTGTGATTCTACATACAGATAGCCAATTCCCATGAGTTGCTGAGCGCGAGTCAGTTTACCGAAACCGATCTGCGTTGCCCTGGCTCGCGGGTTATCGCCGTGATCGAACGGATTGAATCCGGTTTGTTGTACCAGCGTATTGAGCCAGCTCTCGCCAAATGCGCAGCTCCGCCCATATAACCATATTTGGTTAATATTCAGTATATTCAAAAAGTTATAAAGACTCAGGCCAATAGCGCTGGCGGCATGTTCAGCCCACGCCTGAATGCGGACGTCTCCGTGCCTCCAGGCATCAATAAGCTGGTCGGTGGTCAACGTTTCCGGATCATACAGGGAAGCCGGTTGCGATTTCATCCACACGCGAGCCTGCTTTTTCAGTGCGCTTAATGACGCTACCGTTTCCAGACACCCATAACGACCGCAGTCACAGGCAACGCCGTCCGGATGAATTATTGTATGGCCAATCTGACCGCTGCCATACAAACTGCCCCGCCAGATGTTATCGTTAATCACAAACGATGAGCCAATGCCGTAATCAACGTTAATCACACAAAAATCACCTTTAGCCGCCGGATTTTGCCACTTTTCCGCCAGCGCCAGCATCACGCAGTCATTGTCCAGCCGGACCTGCACACCAAGCATCTCCTCAAGCAGGTATTTTATTTCCACCGGTGTTTTCCACGGAGCCTGAGGCATGGTTTTTGATGCGCCGGTAATCGGATCAACCTGGCCGTGCACGCCTAGCGCCAGATTAATCGTAACCTCTGGAAATTGCCGATGGTATTCCCGCCAGTGTGTCGCCAATGCCGCCAGTAGCGCTTTTGGCGTATCAGGTTTAATGACCTCATGGCGCCAGTCGCCGACGGCCACCAGACGCGCGTCCGCCAGTTGGCTGGTGATGCTGGTGGGGGTGACGTTGATGCAGAGCGTCCAGGCGCCTGTTTCTGGCAAATGATAACTGCCGCTACTCAAACCGCGCTGGCTTAACGTCTCTCGCGAATGGCTGATTCTCCCTTCATCCATCAGCTCTTCAAGAATATTGCTGACCGCCGGGATTGACAGACTGGTGAGCTGCGCCAACTGCGACTTGCTAAGCTGTTTTTCCCGCCATAGATGCGACAAAAAGATCTGTTTATTTGCCTGACGCACCCTGGCGTTATTGAATCCCAAACGCTGCATACACTTAACTCCCTTTACTATATTGCGTGAGCATTGTGCATTTTAACGCCACTTAACTGCTGCAGAATAGCCTCAGGTTAAATTTTTACTTTTGTTTATTGAGTGGAGAGCGGCATGTACGGTTCAGTTAAAGTCTGGCAGGAAACGATCACCCTCCCAACGTGGACGGTGGGTGAAGAAGACGCTAACCCGATGTTTCTGGAGAAAAGGGTGTATCAGGGATCCTCCGGTGCGGTTTATCCCTACGGCGTGATTGATACCCTGACCGGCAAGCGTGAAATGCGCAACTATCAGGCTGTGTGGATGGAGAATGACTTCATTCGCATCATGCTGCTGCCGGAATTAGGCGGACGCATCCATCGTGCGTATGACAAAGTGCAGCAGCGTGATTTCGTCTACTACAACGAAGTAGTGAAACCTGCGTTGGTTGGCCTGCTTGGGCCATGGATCTCTGGCGGCATTGAGTTCAACTGGCCGCAGCATCATCGTCCAACCACCTTTATGCCGGTTGATTTTACGCAGCAGCAGGGCGAGCAGGGCGAATATACCGTGTGGATGGGGGAGGTTGAACCCATGCGTGGTTTACAGGTGATGACCGGGTTCACACTGTACCCAGATCGCGCGCTGATCGAAATAACCGGGAAGGTGTTTAACGGTAACGCTACCCCGCGCCACTTCCTGTGGTGGGCGAATCCGGCGGTGAAAGGCGGCGACGATCATCAGAGCGTGTTTCCGCCGGATGTAACCGCGGTATTCGACCACGGCAAGCGCGATGTTTCAGCGTTTCCTATCGCTACTGGCACCTACTACAAAGTGGATTACTCGGCGGGTGTGGATATCTCTCGCTACAAAAACGTACCCGTTCCGACCTCTTATATGGCGGAAAAATCGGATTATGACTTTGTCGGTGCCTGGCACCACGGCGAACGCGGTGGATTACTGCACGTCGCGGACCACCATGTTTCGCCGGGGAAAAAACAGTGGACCTGGGGATACGGCGACTTTGGCGTTGCCTGGGATCGTAATCTCACCGATGACAACGGTCCGTATATCGAACTGATGACCGGGGTCTTTACCGATAACCAACCGGATTTCACCTGGCTTGCGCCGTACGAAGAGAAAGTTTTCGTGCAAAACTTCCTGCCCTACAGCGAACTTGGCATGGTGCAAAACGCCAGCACGCAACTGGCGCTTCGGCTGGTGCGTGAGGGAAGCCAGCTTTCAGTGGGCGTTTATGCGATAGCGCCGCTACGCGATGTTCAGATTACGCTTGCGGTACACGGGCAGCCGTTCTTTGAGAATACACTCTCCCTTGAGCCGGGGCAGAGCTGGTTAGCCGATGTATCTGACAATGGCCACGCCCGGGTAACGATGACCGTCACTCGCGCCGATGGCACTGTGCTGTTGCAGTACGAAGAGCACCTGGCGCAAGAATTACCACTACCCTCGGCGGCCAGCGCGCCAGCTCAGCCAGAAGCGCTTGCTAATACCGATGAACTCTATTTTATTGGTCAGCATCTGGAGCAGTACAACCACGCCAGCCGCTATGCTGAAGACTATTACCGCCGCGCGCTGGAGGTCGACCCGCTTGATTATCGAAATAATGTGGCGCTGGGGACGCTGGCGCTAAACCGCGCGGACTGGGCATTAGCAACCCATTGCGCGGGCAAGGCGCTGGAACGGGCGCACAAGCTCAATAAGAATCCACGTGATGGCGAGGCGAGTATGCTGCTGGCCGCCGCGCAGGAACGCCAGGGAGACGATGACAGCGCCTGGGATAATTATTATAAGGCGAGCTGGAGCGGCAACTGCCGGGACGCGGCTTTCTGGTCGTTAGCGCGCCTGGCGATGAAACGTCAGGACTATGCCGGCGCGTTGGAAAAGGTCGAGCAGAGCCTGCGCTTTAACGGCAGTAATAACCTGGCGATGGGACTGAAAGCGCTGGCGCTGGCTAAGCTTGATCGCAATGCGCAAGCGCTGGAATACATTTGCCAACAGCTGGTTGATTATCCGCTGAGTTACACCCTGCACTATGCGCGCTGGGCTATTTGCCAGGATGAAGCGACTGCACAGGCGCTAATCTCGATTACCGGGCGGCGCGGTACCAACGCGTGTGAACTGGCTGGCTGGTTGATCGCATTGGGGCAAAAAGATGCTGCCCGTGGCGTGCTGGAACTGCTCGACAGCCAGGAAACGCTACCGATGCTGTGGCGTGCTTCGTTGAGCGACAATCCGCAACCTTTCATCGAACGAGCGCGTAAGTGTCTGCAAAATCGCGTCCGTTTTCCCAATACGCTGGATGAAGTACAGATGCTGCAAACCCTCGAGCAGAGCGCTTTTGCCCGCTATTTGCTCGGCTGTTTCTGGTACAGCAAACGCTGCTATGACGAGGCGGTCTCCTGCTGGCAATTTACCCTTGCGCAGGAGCCGGATTTTGCCCCAGTGCATCGCTTATTGGGGATCTATGCCTGGAACAAACAGCACGATGCACAGCAGGCGATACAGTATCTGTCGCAGGCCGTAGCACTGGAGCCGCAAAATGCCCGTTTCCTGTTCGAACTCGACTATCTCAAAAAGCTGATGGCGCAACCGGCTGAACAGCGTTTGCAGCGACTGGAAGCCAGCAAAGATATTGTCTTCCATCGTGACGATCTGACGGTGGAACTGCTTAGTCTGTGGAATGGATTGGGGCGCTACGACGAGGCCGCGGCAATCTTACGTGAGCGTGTATTTCATCCGTGGGAGGGGGGAGAAGGCAAAGCCACCGGGCAATATCTGCTGAATCAGATGCATCGCGCACTGGAGGCTGTTCAGGCGGGCGACCCGCAAACCGCCATCACGCAACTGCAACAGGCGCTGCACTACCCGCAAAACCTTGGGGAGGGGCGTCTGCCTGGGCAAACGGATAATGACATCTGGTATTTGCTGGGTTATTGCGCCCAGCAGCAGGGGCATTTCGAGGAATCCCAGCGTTACTTCTCCCGTGCCACGCGTGGCGGTAGCTCACTGGATGCCGGACGTTACTACAACGACCAGCCGGTGGACTATCTCTTCTGGCAGGGGATGGCGCAGAGAAAACTTGGCGATGATGCAGAGGCGGACGCTCTGTTCAACAGCTTCCTGCAATGGGTTGAGTCGCATCGCGACAACATCCCGGATGTCGATTTCTTTGCCGTATCGCTGCCCGATCTGGTGGTACTGGATACCTCAGCACAAGCAAAACACCAGCAACACTGCTTGTTTATCAATGCGCTTGGGCATCTGGGACTGGGAAATAGTTCTGCTTGCCAGCGCGATCTTGATGAGCTTCTGCAACTCAATCCGGCGCATGACAAGGCGTTACTGCTGCGTCACGCCATAAACGTAAGGCTGTTCCAGTAATACCCGAAACGGGTGGGGGCAACCTCACCCGAAACCTTCTGTCCCCTGCGTTTCCCTGAAAGAGGAATCATAATGAATAACGCGCAGACACATTTAAAGATTGGTTACGTCTGGACTATCTGCCTGGTTGCCGCCTGCGGTGGTTTACTGTTTGGCTATGACTGGGTGGTAATCGGCGGGGCAAAGCCCTTCTATGAAGCTTATTTCTCGATTACCGATCCGGCGCAATCTGGCTGGGCGATGAGCTCGGCGCTGGTTGGTTGTATCTTTGGTGCGCTGATTTCCGGCTGGTGCGCCGATAAATTTGGCCGAAAGATGCCGCTGATTCTCTCGGCGATCCTCTTTAGCGCTTCAGCCTGGGGGACCGCAGTTGCCAGCAATTTTGACATGTTTGTTGTCTATCGCATCGTTGGCGGCGTGGGGATTGGTCTGGCATCCGCGCTAAGCCCGCTGTATATCGCTGAGGTCAGCCCGGCGGAAAAGCGTGGTCGCTTTGTTGCCGTTAACCAGCTCACCATCGTGATTGGCGTCCTGGCGGCGCAGCTTATCAACCTGATGATTGCCGAACCTGTCGCCACAGGCGCTACGCAGCAGGCGATTGTGGAAAGCTGGAACGGTCAGACGGGCTGGCGCTGGATGTTTGGCGCTGAATTAGTGCCCGCGGTAATATTCCTGGTGCTGATGTTCTTTGTCCCTGAATCGCCGCGCTGGTTGGTGAAGGCAGGAAAAGCCGAACGTGCGCGCACCATGCTGCAGCGCATTGGTTCGGCAGAATATGCCGGGCAAACGCTGAAAGAGATTGAACATACGCTACAAAAAGATAACCACAAGGTCGCGTGGTCATCACTGTTACAACCGCAGATCAAACCGATAGTGATTATTGGCATGGTGCTGGCAGTGTTCCAGCAGTGGTGTGGGATCAACGTTATTTTCAACTATGCGCAGGAGATATTTGCTTCCGCCGGATTCGACATCAACGGCACGTTAAAATCGATCGTAGCGACCGGGATCATCAATCTGGTCTTTACCCTTGCCGCTCTGCCGCTGGTGGACAAAATTGGGCGTCGTAAACTGATGCTGTTTGGTGCATCAGGGCTGACGGTTATCTACGTACTCATTGCCGGGGCATACGGGTTGGGCATTCTGGGCTGGCCGGTTTTGGTTCTGGTGCTGGCGGCGATTGCCATTTACGCCCTGACGCTGGCCCCGGTAACCTGGGTGCTGCTGTCCGAAATTTTCCCCAACCGTGTTCGCGGGTTAGCGATGTCGCTCGGCACGCTGGCGTTGTGGATTGCCTGCTTCCTGCTGACCTATACCTTCCCACTGCTGAATGCGAGTCTGGGCGCATCGGGAAGTTTCCTGCTCTATGGTGTGATTTGTGCGATGGGCTTTATCTATGTTCTGCGTAATGTGCCGGAAACCAAAGGCGTGACGCTGGAAGCGCTGGAAGAACGGCTGGCGGCACAGCATACGAAAGTTGGCGCATCAAGCCAGCAACGAAGCGCCCGCTAATGAACCCTCTGCTGATGTTACAAAACGCACATCTACGGATGTGCGTAGATCCACAGGGCGGTTCGCTATTGAGTCTGGTTTCGTTACAACATCAACAGGCAATATTACGTGAAGGTCATGGTCAGCAGCCCGGTGATTGCGGCCTGTTCCCGATGTTACCGGTGGCAAATAGGGTGGCGGGCAATCGTTTTATGTTACGTGGGGAAGAGGTTGTGCTACCGCACCATGGGGCGGATGCACACTTCTTCCTGCATGGTGACGGCTGGCTGCAGCGCTGGCAGGTTATCACCGCTACGCAAAGTGGTTGTTTGCTACAGTTGCGCAGTTGGCATCCCTGTGGTTACGACTATACGGCGCAGCTTTGCTACCAACTGGAAGCGTCAAGCCTGCATGCTTCATTGACGCTCACCCATTGCGGGGAACGACCGATGATCTATGGCTGCGGGTTCCATCCGTTTTTCGCCTTTGATACGCACAGTACGGCCCAGTTCACCGCCAGCGGCTACTGGCCGGAGGGGGAACAGCATCTGCCACTGGACTGGCAAAGTAATATTCCACCCGCAGCAGATTTCATGCATGCGCAATACGGTGAAGATGCCTGGTTGAATGTGGGTTATTCTGGCTGGAGCGGGCGGGCCGTTATTCAGCATGATGTGATGAAAGTCACGATTTTAGCGCAAACTCCGTGGTTGATGCTGTTCAGAATGTCGGGTGAACCATTCCTGTGCCTGGAGCCGCAGACGCATCCGGTGAATGCCCACCACATGCAGGGGCAGCCGGGATTGCAGGTTTTAGCGCAGGAAGAACGCTGTCATTTTGCGATGCAAATTTGCATCGAATAGGGCGAAAATCATGTTATCTGCCTGTTAATGGTCTCTTGCGCCAGCCAGAGTTTATCGCCAGACTACCGTCTCCAAACGGGAGGGATTCATGGCTTTGCATTCCACGCGCTGGCTGGCGCTCGGTTATTTCACCTATTTCTTTAGCTACGGTATTTTTCTGCCTTTCTGGAGCGTCTGGCTCGAAGGGCTGGGGCTGACGCCGGAAACCATTGGTTTACTGCTGGGCGCGGGGCTGATTGCCCGTTTTCTCGGTAGCTTGATGATTGCGCCGCGCGTGAGCGATCCCTCTCGTCTGATTACCGCTTTACGTATTCTGGCTCTGTTGACGTTGGTGTTTGCGCTGGCTTTCTGGGCGGGGACCAACGTGGCGTGGCTGATGGTGGTGATGGTCGGATTTAACCTGTTTTTCTCACCGCTGGTGCCGCTGACGGATGCGCTGGCCAATACCTGGCAAAAACAGATAACCATGGACTATGGGCGGGTTCGACTGTGGGGATCCGTGGCCTTTGTGATTGGCTCTGCGCTGACCGGTAAGCTGGTGAGCCTGTTTGACTATCGGGTGATCCTTATTCTGCTGTCGCTTGGCGTCGCCTCTATGCTGCTGGGCATGATGATTCGCCCGAGCGTGCAGCCAGCAGGTGAAACCCGTCAGCAGGAGAGTGCGGGATGGCCCGCCTGGCGCGCGTTAATAACGCAAAGCTGGCGTTTTCTTGCCTGCGTGAGTCTGCTGCAGGGCGCACATGCCGCCTATTATGGTTTTAGCGCCATTTACTGGCAATCCGCCGGTTATTCCGCCTCGGCGGTGGGCTATTTATGGTCATTGGGCGTTGTGGCGGAAGTGATCATCTTCGCGCTGAGTCACAAGTTGTTCCGCCGCTTTAGCGCCCGCGATCTGCTGTTGCTTTCCGCCGTTTGCGGCGTGGCGCGTTGGGGGCTGATGGGCTGGAGCACCGAGCTGCCGTGGTTGATTGTGGTGCAGATCCTGCACTGCGGCACCTTCACCGTCTGTCACCTGGCGGCAATGCGCTATATCGCGGCGCGACAGGGCAGCGAAGTGATTCGTTTGCAGGCGGTCTATTCCGCGGTGGCGATGGGCGGCAGTATCGCCATCATGACCGTTTTCGCCGGCTACCTGTACCAGAACCTGGGCAGCGGCGTATTCTGGGTGATGGCGCTGGTGGCGCTCCCGGCTATCGTGCTGCGCCCGAAAGTGGTGGCGCAGCCTGCGACGTTATGATTCGAGGATTTTGCGGATCTGCTGCTGCTGGTGAGACGTCAGCGCCAGATCCGCATGAATCAACGGCGGTGAAAACAGCGGCAGCGGCGTAGTGTACGGTGTGACGATCAGCGTTACGCCACGCGGCGCGCCCTCTTTTTGAAAGTCCTGCATCGGCATATGTTTTACGTTGAGCGGCAGTAGCGTCAGTTCGCGTAGCTGCTGTTCTATATGCGCTTCAAGTTGTTCGTTACTACCGGTCAGCAGGATAATCTGCTTTTCGTGCAAATCCTTCTCCTGCATCAGCCAGGCACCGAAAATCACCGCCACCAGTCCGATCTCTTCTTCTGAAAACTGCACATCGTATTCCGCTTCGAATCCGTGTATCGCCTCGCGGGTGGTGCGTACCAGCCGGGGATAAAGTCGGCTGAACTCTTCCGGTAGCGTGTTATCAATGCCAATAGCAAACACACTGCGGTTCAGCGCCTGGGCAAGGTGGATATACAACTGGTCGTTCAGCCCTTGTTCATCGCTGAAGCGAACGTTGCCATACTCGCGAAAACGCAGCACCAGCCGCGCGATAGCCAGACGCAAACGGCGATCCTGCTGGTGGTTATCGCGGATGGGATCGGGGATGCGAATCATTGAGAACAGCAATGCCATAAACAGCGATTCGCCCGGCGGCGCACTTTGCATGACGTGACGTTGCCAGTGGCGGGCGATCTCCTCAGCCAGAGCGTACTCCGCGCAGGATTGCGCCCAGCGCTGCTGGAGCGGATTAAACTCCGGGGTGCTCCCCGCGTGATGTTGCAGCAGGCAGTATTGTAAAAACAGCCGCAGGAACTGGATATCACGGCACTCAAAGGGCTTTTGCAAGCGTCGGGAGCAGAGGTTAATCAGCGCATGCAGATTGGTGTCATCATACAACGTGCGCGCTATGCCCTGCTGTTTCAGCGCCATTTTCAATGTGGGTGTGAAATGTTGCGTGATAAACGTCGGGCAGATCCGCAGGCCACGGCGCAGCCAATGCAACAGGCACAGACGCTGGTTCAGCGGGGCCCCTTCGATCGTATAGCCGCCATTCTGGGCGGAAGTAATGGCGAGCCGATGATAGCGCTGGATTTCGAGCCCCGCGCCAATGATATCCTCCTGAACGGTGGCATCATCGACGCCATTGAGACTGCTGAAGGTCTGCGCGGTAGCAATCTGCCCCGGCAGAAAAAGCGTCAGCAGCACCTGGCAACGGCGTTGGGGAGCGGAAAGTACAGATGGCGGGGCGAGCGTTGACATCATCTGTAGAATCTCCCGTGAGTATGTTTGATAAGAATAGTTAAAGTTTGCGCATAGATTTGAGGAATGGAAAGCTTTACGCCAGGAATGCTGGGGAGCGTCACAGAATTTTTAACGTGCGGAAAAGATAGCGGTAGTGAAACGCAGCGCGTTAATCCGCTTTTTCACTGTTTTATCTTTAGTTGGGATATAAAAAATGCCAGAGGGGGGAATGCGGCGGAGGGAGGTATAAACATGCTATCGCAGAGAAAGGTTCCGTTCACCTCATGTTCATCGCTTTTCTGTACACTGAACGCCAGTGAACGTGTTAAGGGTGCTATCGCCGCACCCTTAACAATCCCGGCTCCCGGCGGGAAAATTGCCGCTCCGCGGTTCCCTCCGCTTATTCCTCCAGGCTACCGGGGCGGGCGCGATGTAACGTCCCTGTAAAGCGCGCCCTGAGCCAGCATCCATGCTGGCTCTCCCGGCCTTACGGAAACACGTCGGCAATTTTCAGCCGGACCAGCCACGCCTGACCATCTGTATTTTTATTTGAACATGTTTGAACAGCAAAAAGGATATAGCTGAAAGTCAGAGCGTTGAGGTGAACGGAACCCTGAGCCGGAATTACATGTTCTCCATCACGCCTGCCCACGGCTCAGCGTTAATCCCACATCGCCGCCGGGATGCACTGCCAGCAGTGTCTCCTTTGAGTAGCCGCTTTCACTCATCAAACAGGCGCAGGCGGCGTCAAAGATCGCCAGTACCAGCAGAATTGAGGTCGTCGCCAGCATGTTCAGCGGGTCGGCCTCACGCTGGACGCCGGTGGAAATCACCAGCCTCGACGCTTTAGCGATGGCCGAATCAGCGTTTTCCGTCACGCTCAGGATCGGCACATTTCTCGCCGCCAGCCCAGGCAGCAGCCGGGTAAGTTCATCCGAATTGCCACCGCGTGACAGCATAATAACCAGGTCGTCGGCGCGTAAAAAACCCAGATCGCCGTGCGCCGCATCGGTGGCATTGAGATAAATCGCCGGGCGCTCCACGCAGGCGAGCATATGCGCGACTTTACGCGCCGCAATGCCGGAGGTGCCGACGCCGGTAACGACGATTTTCCCCTGGCATCCGCGCAGTTCCGCCATCAGCGACTGCCAGACCGGCTCAGTCAGATGCTGTCCCAGTCCCGCAAGGGCATCGCTGTAGATCTGGAATACGCCGGTGGCCTGAGACCAGGAGTCACTCATGCGTCCTCCTGCATCAGCTGGCGGTATTTCATATCGTCCTGATACATCTCGTGGAATACCCGATATTTGCGATCGTAGTACTGCTTAATACGGTTGGTTTGCGGGGTGACCGTTTTACCAATCCGGCTCATCGCCGACATCGCTTCCGGGAAGGTATCAAATACACCTGCGGCGATTGTTCCCATCATGGCACCGCCCAACAGCATGGCTTCACTCTCTTCCGGCAACAGCATGGCGCAACCGGTGGCGTTGGCGTGTTCCTGAACGAAGATCGGGTTTTTAGTGCCGCCGCCGCTGGCCATAATCGTATCGATGGTGTAGCCGCTTTGATTCATCGTTTCAATGATATGCCGCGTACCGAGGGCAATGGCCTGGATAGTCGCCAGATACTGTCGCGCCATATCTTCCGGCGTGCGCGACAGCTTAAGTCCGGTGATTGTCCCCGTGAGCGTAGGGTTGGCGCGCGGCGAGCGATTGCCGTGGAAATAGGGCAGGATATGCATATCGCGGGTCAGGAACGCGATATCTTCCGGCTCACCGGCCATTTTACGCAGCAACGCATTCAGCACTTCATAAATGGTCTGCCCTTGGGACTTAGCCTGCGCCAGTAGGGTGTCGTAGCACGGATGCGACTGAATTACGTGGTCGATTAACGCCCCCGTTGCCGACTGCCCGCCTTCGTTGAGCCAGTATTCCGGCAGTACGGCAGAGTAGTAAGGCCCCCAGACACCGCCGATAAAACGCGGCTCTTTGGAAATCGCCATGTGTCCGGTGGAGGTGCCGCCAATCAGTGCGATACGACGGTCGAAATCCGGCACCTCGCCGGAAACTCCGCTGGCACCGAGCGTACCGAGGGTACCGGCGTGGGCATCAATAATCGATACGCTGACCGCGGTGCCGGGGATGAGTCCCATTTCGCTGGCGGCGCGCGCTGACAGCCCATGACCGAGCGGTTCGCCCATGGTTTTCACGTAGCGGCCAATTTTAGCGGCATCGTGTTCCAGCAAATCTTCCAGCCCAATCTGGCGGAAATAGCTGGCATCCCATTTATCTTCATGGCCCATATAGGTCCATTTACACACCGTCGAGCACAATGAGCGTGTGTCATCGCCCGTTGCGCGCCAGGTGAGGAAATCAGGCAGGTCAAAGTAGTAACCGGCGTTAGCCCAGGTATTGGGCATATGCTGCTTCAGCCACAGCAGTTTTGGCGTTTGCATCTCCGGGGAGATAATGTCGCCGACGTAGTCCAGTACCCGATGATGCAAGGCGTTAATGCGATCGGCCTGAGTAATGGCGCGGTGGTCCATCCACACAATAATGTTCTGTTCACTGCGCCCGGAAGGGCTGATGGTCAGTGGGTTACCTTCTTTATCCAGCACCACCAATGAACAGGTAGCGTCAAAGCCTAGACCTTTCACCTGAATAGGATTGATATCCGACTGGTTAATCGCATCGCGAACCGCGTTACACACAGCCTGCCAGATGTTATCGGAAGACTGCTCAACAAAATCGGCCTGCGGACGGTAAATCTCGATGGCCCGACTGGCCTGACCGACCATTCTGCCGTTGAGATCAAACACGCCAGCACGGGCGCTTCCGGTTCCGACATCCACACCAATAAAGTAACTTGCCATAATTTTTTCTCCTGAAATCAGGCTTTACGATTCTGTAATGCGATAAAGAGGATCAGCACCGCGCCCCACAGCGCCATCGTCAGATAGCTGCTGACCCCCAGCAAGTTAAGGCCGCTTTCCAGCATTTGCAGCACAATCAGCGCCAGTACCAGGCCGATAATGCGTCCGAAGCCGCCATCCGGGTTAATGCCGCCGAGCACAGAGGCAAGGATGGTGACCAGCAGGTAGGATTCACCGTATCCGGCTTTGGCCGAGTTGAATTTTGCCATCATCAGAATGGCGGCGACCCAGCCGAGCAGGGCTGAAATAACGTACACCGAAATTTGTACCCGTACGGTATTCACGCCGCTGTAGCGGGTAGCCTGCTCATTGGAGCCGACGAGATACAGGCTGCGCCCAAGCGTGGTGTGCTCCAGCAGCACCCACAGCAGGATTGCCACGAGGAAAAAGAGCAGCAGCGCCACCGGAATACCGCCAATTGTGGCGTTGCCAAGATACTGAATGGCAGTCGGGAAACCTGAAATCACCGTCCCGTTGGAAAGCAAAATATTCAGCCCGGAGATCAGCGTCATCGTGCCGAGGGTGGCGAGAATAGGCGAGACGCCGACCCAGGCAATTAAAGCGCCGTTGAGCGTGCCGATAGCCACCGCCACCGCTGCGCCAGCAACCAATGCCAGCACCAGAAACAGCGGGTTATCCGGGTGGGTGACGATAATCGCCGCCATCACTAGCGAGCAGGCGTTCGCACCGGCAATAATCGACAGGTTAATGCCGCCGGTCAGCATGGTCATGCCCATCCCGAGGGCCAGCATGCCGAGGATTGGCAACTGCGAGCCGATCGACTGGAAGTTAGCGACGCTGAAAAAACGGCTGCCGAGCAGGGCCGAGAAGACCAGGGCGACGACCACAATAATGACGCATTGCAGACGAATGATGGCATCACCGGGTAAAAATCTGGCGATTGTTTTCATCTCAAAGCTCCCTTGCCAGTTTACGTTTTTCGTTCCAGGCCGTGGCGCTAATGCTGACCAGGATAATGGCGCCGCTGAACACGGTGTGCCAGTAAGAGGAGACGCTCAGCAGCGTCAGACCATTTTGCAAGAACGCCAGCAGCACAACACCCAGTAGCGTTCCGGTTAACGTACCGCGCCCGCCGCTCATGCTGGTGCCGCCGAGAACGACCGCCGCCAGCACCGTCAGCTCAAAGCCGAGCAGTGAATTGGGGGCAACAGACTGGGTGATTTGCGCCTGAACCACGGCGGCAACACCTGCCAGAATGCCCATATAGCCATAGACGTAGAAATGCAGCTTCAGCAGATTCAGCCCCAGGCGCGAGGCCGCGTCGCGGTTGCCGCCCATGGCGTAAACCTGACGGCCAAGACGGGTATAGTTCATCAGTACGGCGGTAAAGATGATCACCGCAGCCAGGCACAGCAGGGGCAGGGTTAAACCGTAGTCGTAGCCGTCTGTCGCGGTGAACGACAACCAGTTGATACCGTTCATAAACCAGTCCGGGAAGCCGTACAGCCAGGTACCCTTGGTGGCATAAACCAGCAGGCCGTAGTAGACGTTCAGCGTGGCGATGGTAATGATGATCGCCGGAACGCGCAGCCAGTAGACCAGGAAGCCATTAATCAGCCCAAGCAGCAGACCTACCGCCATTGCGATGGTTAAAGCCAGTACGAAGTTGCCGCCGTGAGCGATCACCCAACTGGCCATCGCATACTGGGCAATCGCGGTCATCGCTGGAAATGAGATGTCGATCCCGCCGGAAATCAGCACCACAAACAGCCCGCAGGCGAGAATGCCGAGAATCGCGTAGCTGGTGGCGACATCTGTGAGGTTGCCCAGCGACAGGAACTCATCGGTACTGACGCTCAGTCCGACGGCGAGCGCCACGACCAGCAGGCCCAGCCAGAATTCATGTTGCCCGATTAAACGGGAGAGACGCAGACTATTCATTGATTACCTCGACCACTTCAGCAATCTCCTCTTCACGGCAGTGATGAGGATTAAATTCCGCTACCAGCTTGCCGCGGCGCATCACCAGCACACGATGACTGTTGTAATACGCTTCCGGGATTTCATCGCAAATCATCAGCACCGCCATTCCCTGTTCCGCCAGATCGCGGGCTATCTGGTAAATCCCCTCTTTGTTGGCGATATCCACGCCGACGGTAGGGGAGTCGAGGATTAAGATGCGCGGATGGGTTGCCACCCATTTGGCAATGGCAATGCGTTGGGCATTACCGCCGGAGAGCGTTTTGACCGGCAGATGCGGATCGGAGACTTTAATGTTCAACTCGCGGATCAAATCGGCGACCAGCTTTTGCGCTTTACGATGATCGAGCAGACCGCTGCTGGTATGCAGTTGGTCAAACACCGTGACGATGGTGTTGTCATAGATCGACTGCTCCATGATCAGCCCCTGCGTCAGGCGATCTTCTGAGACATAGCCGATCCCGTGTTTGATGGCGTCATGATTATTGCGCAGAGTAACCGGCTGGCCGTTAATGCGCATTTCGCCGCTTTCCGGCTGGGTCATGCCGAACAAACTGAGGCAAAGCTCGGTGCGACCGGCACCCAGCAGACCGACAATGGAGACAATCTCACCGCTATGTAGCGATAAATTGATGTTCTGGTATTTCCCCCGGCGGCTGAGGTTGCGCAGCTCGAGCAGCGGCTCTTGCTCAATAGCAGGTCTTTCCGGCAGCGGGCTGTAGTGGAAGCGTTGTCCGGTCATCAGGAAGGCCAGTTCGTGACTGTCGAGTTCGCTGGCCGGGTAAGTCCCCACCAGTTTGCCGTCGCGCATCACGCTGATACGGTCCGCCACTTCCATCACTTCATCCAGACGGTGGCTGACAAACACCACGCAAATCCCGGCCGCTTTCAGTTCGTTGACGACCCGTAGCAGGCCATTGACCTCCTGGCGGGTTAACGAAGCGGTGGGTTCATCCATAATCACCAGACGCGCATCGGCGGCAATAGCCCGGCAAATGGCGACCAGTTGCCGGTCGGCAATCGACAGTTTTTCGACTTTTTTATCGGGATCGATGTTCACGCCGATGCGTTTCATAGCGGCCAGCGCCTGCTGTTTCATCGCGCCACGGCGCACCCAGATATCGCCACCGGGCAGATAGCGGTTGACCGCGATATTTTCAGCGACGCTAAAGTTAGGGAATAACGACAGGTCCTGATAAATAACCTGAATACCATAATGGGAAGAAAGCTGCGGCGTCAGGTGATGGAATAATTTGCCATCGAGTAAAATCTGCGCGCCTTTTTCCGGATGATACACTCCAGAGATCACTTTAATAATGGTGCTTTTACCACAGCCGTTTTGACCCGCCAGACAGTGAACTTCGCCTTTTCTCAGCGTCATATTCACGTTATCCAGCGCCAGCACGCCCGGGAATTGTTTGCTGATATTCTCAAGAGTGATAAATGCGGTGGTGTCTGTCATGGACAATACCCCTGCGCACGTCCGCATGGACGCTAAGTGTTAGTTTGGTTGATAGCGCCGACCAGACGGTCGGCGTTAAGGTTCCCTGGTGTCGGCTAAAGCCTTAGAAACCGAGTGATTGTGCGTTGTCTTTGGTGACTTCGAGGATCTTGTTAAAGCGGATCACTTTCTTCTCCGTGTCGATATCGGCTTTCCCTAAACCATCGATACTCAGATCAGCGTTCACTTCTTTACCCTGCAACAGCTGATCGGCCACCGTTACCAGCGCATAGCCCGCGTCTTTTGGATCCCACAGCAGCGCTTTCTTAATATCACCGCGCATCAGGTAAGGTGCAGCCTGTGCTGGCATGGCGATCCCGACGACGGCGATTTTATCTTTGGCGCGTTTTTTCTGTACCGCCTGACCCGCACCGATAGGACCCAGCGAGCCAAAGCCGATAATGCCCTTCATCTGCGGATAGGTTTTCATCAGGTCCAGCGTGGTGGCGTAGGATTTATCGATGCTTTCCGCGACCGGCAGACGTGAAGTGACCTCGAACATCTCCGGATATTTTTCTTTCTGGTACTTAATTGCATAATCTGCCCACGCGTTATGAAGTGGGACCGTCAGCGAACCGACATAGATGGCATACCCGCCTTTGCCGCCCATGTTTTTTGCTAATTCATCGACGTTAGCCTGCGCATATTTTTCACTGTCGATGGTTTCAATATCCCACTGGCCAATCTGCTCGTCCGGGGATTCGTGCGTCAGCACCACGATGCCTTTGTCGCGCGCTTTTTTCAGCACCGGCTCAAGGACCTTGGCATCATTCGGCACCACGATGATTGCGTTAACATTTTTGGCGATCAGATCCTCAATGACTTTCACCTGCTGAGCCGGATCTGGCGTGGAAGGCCCGGTCTGGTAAGCATTCACATCCAATTTTTTTGCTGCTTCATTCACGCCGGTTTCCATGCGGTTAAACCATGGGATCCCGGTGACTTTGGCAACCACAGCAATTTCATATTTTTCCGCCGCAAAGGACGTGCCGGACAACATGCATGCAGAAACCAGGGTTGCACTGAGTAATGCGAGTTTGAATTTCATAGTTGTACCTTTCGTAGGGGGCAGGACATGTCACGGGGTGAAGTTAACTACGAATGGAAGAGGGAATGAATCATGAGTTTCATGAATGTGATCTATGCCCAGTATTGTGAATTTATGGAAAAGTAATGGTTAAAAATTGGTTAAATTAAAGGGGTTTTATATCCATGACAGCAAAGTTATTGTTAATGGATTATTAAAATGAAACCATAAATTAACAATTAATTATCATTTTGCGTAAATTGTGGTGGCGAGAAGGGATTTAGACGGGTGTTGCTGGAAAAAGAAATCTCGAAATTGAGAACTGAATCGATACCGGAAAAGGGTGCTCAACATTTTTTCGTTCAATGATATCCTCAGCACTCTTTCGCCAAACATACCATTATTTCTGGCAGCCTGGATTTTTATCGTGGAGAAGCCATGCAGCGCGTTAAACGCATCATTGTCACGTTGTTTCTTGCTGTCCTGTCTTTTGACGCAGGCGCTCATCCCCATAGCTTTATCCATTTGAAAACTGAGATCGTGAGCGAGAATAATCAGTTCGTGGCGCTGAAAATGCGCTGGACGATGGATGAAATCACCTCGGCTGATCTGCTTTACGATGCGGGGAATGCCAAACCTGGCTCGGAGATCTGGAAAAAACTGGCGGCGGAAGTGATGGCGAATGTGCTTGGGCAGCATTATTTCACCGAAGTGTGGCATGACGGGCAAAAGGTAAAGTTTAAAAACAGGCCGACGGAATACGGCATGGAACGGGAGGAACATCAGGCGGTGCTAACGTTCGTTTTACCATTAGCTGAACCGCAGCCGCTGAGTGGTCAAAAATATACCATTTCAACCTTCGATCCGACCTACTACGTTGATATGAGCTATGACCAGGACAGCGACGCTATGCTGGGGCAGGCCATTAGCCAGCAATGCCGACTCACTGTCCATACCCCGACGCCGAATGAACAAACGCTGAGCTTTGCCCAGTCGCTGGATAAAGAAGACGCCCCGCCGGAGGATATGGAGTTGGGTAAACAGTTCGCACAAACGGTAACGCTGCAATGTCAGTAATTTATCAGCCACGCCCCGCCGGACGCCGCTGGCTTACGCTGTGGCCGCTGGCACTATTTTTCCTGCTGGCGGCAGGCGGCATACTGTGGCTATGGCAGGCCTGGCCGCAGGTGATGATGAAAAGCATCGTCTGGCAGCGCGAAGTAAACCAACAGATGAGCGGATTGCTGAAAGCGGTTGCTGCCAGTCCGACCCAGGCAGGGGGATCGCTGCTACTGTTTAGTTTTCTCTATGGCGTCCTGCATGCACTGGGGCCGGGTCATGGAAAAGTGGTGATTACTACCTGGCTTGCGACGCACCCGTCAAAACTCAAATCAAGTATCGGCCTGACGCTGGCGTCGTCTTTATTACAAGGACTGGTCGCGATTGGTCTGGTCGTTATCGTGCTCACCGTCTTGCAGTTACCTGCGCGGCAGCTGCATATGAGCAGCTTCTGGCTGGAAAGAGGGAGCTATGTGCTGGTAGGCGTGTTGGGCCTGCTGCTGTGCTGGCGGGCGCTGAAAAAACTGCGCTCATTGCTAAAACGGCCAACGTTTACCGCTTTCACACCGCACCATGTGCATCACGACGGCTGTGGCTGCGGGCATCAGCATTTACCGCAGCCGGAACAGTTGCAAAGCGGTGATGACTGGCGCGCCCGGTTGATGATTATTCTGTCTATGGGGATGCGCCCATGCTCCGGGGCTATCATGGTGCTGCTGTTCAGTAAAGTGATTGGCGTCTTTAGCTGGGGCATGGCCTCGGCGCTGGCGATGGCGGCGGGAACTTCTTTGACGATTACGTCACTGGCTTTATTGGTACACAGTTTCCGCTCGCTGGCGGTAAGACTTAGCGGGCATAAAGCGCCGGTGCTGTGGCGACAGATTGGCTGGACAACGCTGGCATTAGCCGGTGGGGCGATATTGATTGCGGCGGCGGTGGTGATGTGGATGAGCGCGGTGCCGGTAGGTAGGGGATTAAGACCGTTTTAGATTAGTGAGCGGCAGGAATTGTAGGCCGGATAAGACGCGAAAGCGTCGCATCCGGCACCACAGCAGATTAACGCTTCAGCGCGTCGCTCAGTTCATCACGCATGTTAGCCAGCATGGCTTTCACTACGCGCGGGTTACCTGCAACGATGTTGCCGGTTGCCATGTAGTTATGGCCGCCGGTGAAGTCGCAAACCAGTGCGCCGGCTTCACGAGCAATCAGCTCACCTGCGGCGAAATCCCACGGGCGCAGACCAATTTCGAAATAACCGTCAACGCGGGCTGCGGCAACGTAGGCCAGATCCAGCGCGGCAGAGCCGGTGCGGCGGAAGTCAGCGCATTCGGTAAACATGTTGCCAAGGATTTTCATGTAAGAAGCAGCGTGCTGTTTCGCTTTGAACGGGAAGCCGGTGGCAATGATGGTGCCGTCCAGATCGCGAGCCGTGCTGCCACGCAGACGGTAACCGTTAAGCTGAGCGCCTTGGCCGCGGGTTGCGGTGAACAGTTCATTACGCATTGGATCGTAAACAACGGCAACTTCAGTACGGCCTTTAATGCGTACTGCGATAGATACCGCGAAGTGCGGCAGACGTTTTACGAAGTTGGTAGTGCCATCCAGTGGATCGATAACCCATTGAACATCCAAATCTTCACCAACATGTTCACCGCTTTCTTCGGTGATGATGGTGTGCTGTGGGTAAGATTTGCGAATCGTTTCGATAATAATCGCTTCGGCGGCTTTATCGACGTTAGTCACGAAATCATTGCTGCCTTTCTGGCTGGTTTCTACAGAGTCTGGGGTTTCGTAGTGTTTGGCAATTACATTACCCGCCTTGCGCGCTGCGCGCACGGCGATGGTCAGCATCGGATGCATCGGTCTCTCTCACTGGATGTTAAAGAACGGGAAAACGGCGCAGAGTATAGCAGCGAGTTCGGAATATGTCTTCGTTTTATGATAATATGCCCGAATAATCTTTAGCCGAAGAAATACAATGCTGCAAAATATTCGAATTGTGCTGGTGGAAACCTCTCACACTGGCAACATGGGCTCTGTGGCCCGCGCAATGAAAACCATGGGTTTAACCAATCTGTGGCTGGTTAATCCACTGGTCAAACCGGACTCGCAGGCCATCGCCCTGGCGGCAGGCGCCAGCGATGTGATTGGCAGCGCGCAGATCGTCGATACCCTCGATGAAGCGCTGGCGGGTTGTAGTCTGGTAGTAGGCACCAGCGCGCGTTCCCGTACGTTGCCGTGGCCGATGCTGGACCCGCGCGAATGCGGCTTAAAAAGCGTCTCTGAAGCGGCGAATACGCCGGTGGCGCTGGTATTTGGCCGTGAACGCGTTGGCCTGACCAACGAAGAACTGCAAAAATGCCATTACCACGTCGCCATTGCCGCGAACCCGGAATACAGTTCGCTCAACCTGGCGATGGCGGTGCAGGTTATCTCTTATGAAGTCCGCATGGCCTGGCTGGCGACGCAGGAAGGTGATAAGACCGTCGAATACGAAGAAGCTGAGTATCCGCTGGTGGATGATTTAGAGCGTTTTTACGGTCATCTGGAACAAACGCTGCTGTCGACCGGATTTATTCGCGAAGGCCATCCGGGACAAGTGATGAACAAGCTGCGTCGTCTGTTTACGCGTGCGCGTCCTGAGAGTCAGGAGCTGAACATTTTGCGCGGAATTTTGGCGTCGATTGAACAGCAGAATAAAGGCAAGTAAGCGAAACGCCTCCTGCAAGTGAAAACGGCACTGAAGGTTAAATACCTGACTAAATTAGTCAAGTAAATAGTTGACTGATTTAGTCGGGAATGTCAGACTTGCCCCTGCTATGCAATACCCCCATTTTACAATAAAAAACCCCGGGCAGGGGCGAGTTTGAGGCTAAGTAAGACATGAGACTGACATCAAAAGGGCGTTACGCCGTGACCGCAATGTTGGACGTTGCGCTCAACTCCGAAACGGGCCCGGTACCGTTGGCTGATATTTCTGAACGTCAGGGAATTTCCCTGTCATATCTGGAGCAGCTGTTTTCCCGTTTGCGTAAAAACGGTCTGGTTTCAAGCGTACGTGGACCTGGCGGCGGGTATCTGCTGGGTAAAGATGCCGGGAGCATCGCAGTAGGTGAAGTCATTAGCGCTGTCGACGAGTCTGTAGATGCGACCCGTTGCCAGGGCAAAGGCGGTTGTCAGGGCGGCGATAAATGCCTGACCCACGCGCTGTGGCGCGATCTGAGCGATCGTCTGACCGGTTTCCTCAACAACATTACGTTGGGCGAACTGGTGAATAATCAGGAAGTCCTGGATGTGTCTGGTCGCCAGCACACGCATGACGCTCCACGCACTAATCGTGCTCAAGACGCGATCGACGTTAAGTTGCGCGCATAATTTGCCCGTTATATTTCGTGCCGCAACTGCGTTGGCCGCACTTGCTCGCCCCAGTCACTTACTTGATGTAAGCTCCTGGGCACTCTCAAGTTTGCCGCCTTGCTGCAACACGAACTATTTAGGGCAAAGATAATAAGATATTAGAATCAGGCCGGGGTGTTCGACGCCCCGTTAACTCGGTCGTACATCCAGCCGGTTGCCTGGTTCCTTGCATTGAAGCGATGTACGGAGTTTATAGAGCAATGAAATTACCGATCTATCTCGATTACTCCGCAACCACGCCGGTGGACCCGCGTGTTGCCGAGAAAATGATGCAGTGTCTGACCCTGGACGGAAACTTTGGTAACCCAGCTTCCCGTTCACACCGTTTTGGCTGGCAGGCTGAAGAGGCGGTAGATATCGCCCGTAACCAGATTGCCGACCTCGTGGGCGCTGACCCGCGTGAAATCGTATTTACTTCCGGTGCGACTGAATCCGATAACCTGGCGATTAAAGGTGCAGCCAACTTTTATCAGAAAAAAGGCAAGCACATCATCACCAGCAAAACCGAACACAAAGCCGTGCTGGATACCTGTCGTCAGCTGGAGCGCGAAGGGTTCGAAGTTACCTACCTCGCCCCGCAGCGTAACGGCATCATCGATCTTAAAGAACTTGAAGCGGCAATGCGTGACGACACCATCCTCGTGTCCATCATGCACGTGAACAACGAAATCGGCGTGGTGCAGGATATCGCGACTATCGGCGAAATGTGCCGTGCGCGCGGCATCATCTATCACGTTGACGCCACTCAGAGCGTGGGCAAACTGCCGATCGACCTGAGCCAGCTGAAAGTTGACCTGATGTCCTTCTCCGGCCACAAAATCTATGGCCCGAAAGGTATTGGCGCGCTGTACGTGCGTCGTAAACCGCGTATTCGTATTGAAGCGCAGATGCACGGCGGTGGTCACGAGCGCGGCATGCGTTCCGGTACTTTGCCTGTTCACCAGATCGTGGGCATGGGTGAAGCGTACCGTATCGCTAAAGAAGAGATGGAAACCGAGATGGCGCGTCTGCGCAGCCTGCGTAACCGTCTGTGGAACGGCGTGAAGGACATGGAAGAAGTGTATCTGAACGGCGATCTCGAACAGGGCGCGCCGAACATTCTCAACGTCAGCTTCAACTTTGTTGAAGGCGAGTCGCTGATTATGGCGCTGAAAGACCTGGCGGTATCCTCCGGTTCTGCATGTACTTCAGCAAGCCTGGAGCCATCCTACGTGCTGCGCGCGCTGGGTATGACCGACGAGCTGGCACACAGCTCAATTCGTTTCTCTTTAGGTCGTTTCACTACCGAAGAAGAGATTGACTATGCCATCAATCTGGTTCGCAACTCCATTGGCCGTCTGCGCGACCTTTCTCCACTGTGGGAAATGTTCAAACAGGGCGTGGATTTGAACAGTATTGAATGGTCACATCACTAATTCGGCACCGATAAGGAGAATTCAACATGGCTTACAGCGAAAAAGTTATCGATCATTACGAGAATCCACGTAACGTGGGCTCTTTTGACAACAGCGATGAGAACGTGGGTAGCGGCATGGTCGGTGCACCAGCCTGTGGCGACGTGATGAAGTTGCAGATCAAAGTCAACAATGAGGGTATCATTGAAGACGCGCGTTTCAAAACTTACGGCTGCGGTTCCGCTATTGCCTCCAGTTCTCTGGTTACCGAATGGGTAAAAGGGAAATCACTGGACGAAGCACAGGCGATTAAAAACACCGATATCGCCGACGAGCTTGAACTGCCACCGGTGAAAATTCACTGCTCTATCCTGGCTGAAGACGCGATTAAAGCCGCGATTGCGGATTACAAAAGCAAACGTGAAGCAAAATAATTAAGAGTTGAGGTTTTATTATGTCGATTACCTTAAGCGACAGTGCAGCAGCGCGTGTAAATACCTTCCTGGCAAACCGCGGTAAAGGGTTTGGTCTGCGTCTGGGCGTGAGAACCTCCGGCTGCTCAGGTATGGCCTATGTACTGGAATTTGTTGACGAGCCGGCGGCTGAAGATACCGTGTTTGAAGACAAAGGCGTTAAAGTTGTGGTCGACGGGAAGAGCCTGCAATTTCTCGACGGTACGCAGTTAGACTTCGTCAAAGAAGGTCTGAACGAAGGGTTTAAGTTCACTAACCCGAACGTGAAAGACGAATGTGGATGCGGCGAAAGCTTCCACGTATAACGCGCTCACCGATAACCCCACACGCATGATTTTACGTGTGGGGTTTGTTCTAACAGGCTACCCCTGAGATAGTTATGGATTACTTCACTCTCTTCGGATTACCCGCTCAATATCCTATTGATCTCCAGGCTCTGACGATCCGTTTTCAGGATCTCCAACGTCAGTATCATCCTGATAAATTCGCCAGCGGTTCTCAGGCGGAGCAACTTGCTGCGGTTTCGCAGTCCGCCACCATTAACCAGGCCTGGCAAACGCTGCGTCATCCCTTGATGCGCGCCGAATACTTATTGTCTTTACACGGCTTTGATATTCGCAATGAGCAGCACACGGTGCGTGATACCGCGTTCCTGATGGAGCAACTGGAGCTGCGGGAAGAGCTTGACGAGATTGAGCAGGCGAAAGACGAATCGCGACTGGAAAGCTTTATCCAGCGCGTGAAAAAAATGTTTGAAAGTCGCCATCAACTGATGGTTGAACAGCTGGATAACGAGATGTGGGACGCGGCGGCGGATACCGTGCGTAAGCTGCGTTTTCTCGATAAACTGCGAAGCAGTGCAGAACAACTCGAAGAAAAACTGCTCGATTTTTAATTTCCGGAAGCGAAAATGGCCTTATTACAAATTAGTGAGCCTGGTCTGAGCGCCGCGCCGCATCAGCGTCGTCTGGCGGTAGGCATCGATTTAGGCACCACCAACTCCCTGGTTGCGACCGTACGCAGCGGCCAGGCCGAAACGCTGGCAGATCACGAAGGTCGCCACCTGTTGCCGTCAGTGGTTCACTATCAGCCGCAGGGATACTCTGTCGGTTACGATGCTCGCGCCAATGCCGCGCTTGACCCGGCCAATACCGTTAGTTCGGTAAAACGCATGATGGGCCGCTCTCTGGCGGATATCCAGGCGCGCTATCCGCATCAGCCTTATACATTTCAGGCCAGTGAAAACGGCCTGCCGATGATTGAAACCGCTGCCGGTTTACTTAATCCGGTGCGCGTATCCGCTGACATTCTGAAAGCGCTGGCCGCGCGGGCAACCGAATCGCTGTCCGGTGAACTGGACGGCGTCGTGATCACCGTTCCGGCATATTTTGACGATGCGCAGCGTCAGGGGACCAAAGACGCCGCGCGTCTGGCTGGCCTGCACGTATTACGTCTGCTGAATGAGCCGACCGCTGCGGCGATTGCTTATGGCCTGGACTCCGGTCAGGAAGGCGTGATCGCGGTCTATGACCTTGGCGGCGGTACCTTTGATATTTCTATTCTGCGCCTGAGCCGCGGCGTGTTCGAAGTGCTGGCGACCGGCGGTGATTCCGCACTCGGCGGTGATGATTTTGACCATCTGCTCGCCGATTACATTCGCGAGCAGGCGGGAGTTACCGATCGTAGCGACAACCGCGTACAGCGTGAACTGTTGGATGCCGCCATTGCGGCGAAAATTGCGCTCAGCGACGCCGATTCTGTGGCGGTTAACGTGGCGGGATGGCAGGGTGAAATCACCCGTGAAACCTTCAATGAACTTATTTCCGCACTGGTTAAGCGTACGTTGCTGGCCTGTCGTCGCGCGCTGAAAGATGCGGGTGTTGAGCCGCAGGATGTGTTGGAAGTGGTGATGGTCGGTGGTTCAACGCGCGTACCGCTGGTACGTGAACGCGTGGGTGAGTTTTTTGGCCGTACGCCGCTGACCTCTATTGACCCGGACAAAGTGGTCGCTATCGGTGCGGCAATCCAAGCGGATATTCTGGTCGGAAATAAACCGGACAGCGAAATGCTACTGCTGGACGTCATCCCGCTGTCCCTGGGACTGGAAACCATGGGCGGCCTGGTGGAGAAAGTGATCCCGCGTAATACCACTATCCCGGTGGCGCGTGCGCAGGACTTTACCACCTTTAAAGACGGCCAGACCGCAATGTCCATCCACGTGATGCAAGGCGAGCGTGAGCTGGTGCAGGACTGCCGTTCACTGGCGCGTTTTGCGCTGCGCGGTATTCCGGCGCTGCCAGCAGGCGGCGCGCATATCCGCGTGACCTTCCAGGTGGATGCCGATGGGCTGCTGAGCGTCACCGCCATGGAGAAATCCACAGGCGTTGAGTCCTCAATCCAGGTTAAACCGTCCTACGGTCTGACTGACGGCGAAATCGCCTCCATGATTCAGGATTCGATGAGTTTTGCCGAGCAGGACGTCAAAGCCCGTATGCTGGCAGAACAGAAAGTCGAAGCGGCACGTGTACTGGAAAGTTTATCCGGTGCGCTGAACGCTGATGCCGCGCTGTTAAGCGCCGCAGAACGTCAGGCTATCGACACCGCCGCCGCGCACTTGAGCGAGGTTGCGCAGGGTGACGATGTTGACGCGATAGAACAAGCCATTAAAAACGTAGACAAACAAACCCAGGAATTCGCCGCTCGCCGCATGGACAAATCCGTCCGTAGCGCGCTGAAAGGCCATTCCGTGGACGAGGTTTAATATGCCAAAGATTGTTATTTTGCCTCATCAGGATCTCTGTCCCGATGGCGCAGTTCTGGAAGCTGAGACCGGCGAAACCATTCTCGACGTTGCCCTGCGTAACGGTATCGAAATTGAACACGCCTGTGAAAAATCCTGTGCCTGTACGACCTGTCACTGCATCGTACGTGAAGGTTTTGATTCTTTGCCGGAAAGCACGGAAGAAGAAGACGACATGCTGGATAAAGCCTGGGGTCTGGAGCCGGAAAGCCGTTTAAGCTGCCAGGCGCGGGTAACCGAGGACGATTTAGTGGTCGAAATCCCACGTTACACAATCAATCATGCACGTGAGCATTAACAGAGGGTAGTATGGGACTGAAGTGGACCGATAGCCGTGAAATCGGTGAAGCGCTGTACGACGCCTTCCCCGATCTTGATCCCAAGACCGTTCGTTTCACCGATCTGCACCAATGGATCTGTGACCTGGAAGAGTTCGATGATGATCCACAGGCATCGAACGAAAAAATCCTTGAGGCCATTTTGCTGGTCTGGCTGGACGAAGCCGAATAAGTCAACGGGCTGCCCACGGGTGGCCCGTTTTCCTGTATGCGCGAAAATAAGGATAAATAAAATGACAGAAGCCATGAAAATTACGCTTTCCACGCAACCTGCCGATGCCCGCTGGGGTGAAAAGGCTACATACAGCATTAATAATGAAGGCATTACCCTGCACCTGAACGGAAAAGATGACCTTGGCCTTATCCAGCGCGCCGCGCGTAAAATCGACGGCCTGGGTATTAAACACGTTCAACTGGACGGTGAAGGCTGGGATACCGAACGCAGCTGGGCTTTCTGGCAGGGCTATAAAGGACCAAAAGGCACCCGCAAAGTTGAGTGGGCTACCCTGGACGAAGCACAGCGCAAAGAGCTGGATAACCGTCTGAAGATTATTGACTGGGTGCGCGATACCATTAACGCCCCGGCGGAAGAACTGGGTCCGGAACAACTGGCGCAGCGCGCGGTCGACCTGCTGTGCGGGGTGGCCTGCGATAACGTCTCTTACCGCATCACCAAAGGTGAAGATCTGCGCGAGCAGAACTACATGGGACTGCATACCGTGGGGCGCGGTTCTGAGCGTCCTCCGGTGCTGCTGGCGCTGGACTACAATCCTACCGGTGATAAAGAAGCCCCGGTTTATGCTTGCCTGGTTGGTAAGGGAATTACCTTTGACTCCGGCGGTTACAGCATCAAGCAAAGCGCATTTATGGACTCAATGAAGTCCGATATGGGCGGTGCGGCAACGGTCACTGGCGCGCTGGCGTTTGCCATTACCCGTGGTCTGAACAAGCGTGTGAAACTGTACCTGTGCTGCGCGGATAACCTGATCAGCGGCAACGCCTTTAAACTGGGCGATATTATTCACTATCGCAACGGCAAAAAAGTTGAAGTGATGAATACCGATGCGGAAGGACGCCTGGTGCTGGCGGATGGTCTGATCGACGCCAGCGCGCAGAAACCGGAGCTGATTATTGATGCAGCTACGCTGACCGGTGCCGCGAAAACCGCCCTGGGTAACGATTATCACGCGTTGTTCAGCTTTGACAACAAGCTGGCTGCCCGTCTGCTGGCAAGCGCGGCACAAGAAAACGAGCCGTTCTGGCGTCTACCGTTGGCTGAGTTCCACCGTAGTCAACTGCCATCTAACTTTGCTGAACTAAACAACACCGGTAGCGCGGCCTACCCGGCGGGTGCGAGCACGGCGGCGGGCTTCCTGTCCCATTTTGTGGAAAACTACCAGCAAGGCTGGCTGCACATCGACTGCTCTGCAACATATCGCAAAGCGCCGGTTGAGCAGTGGTCTGCGGGCGCAACCGGTCTGGGTGTGCGCACCATCGCGAATCTGCTGACCGCATAATTCATGACTGTATTGCCGGATGGCGCGACGCTTATCCGGCCTACATGTATTCATCCAATTTGTGATCCTTATGACCGAAACAAAAAATGAATTAGAAACGTTGCTGGAACAAGCGGCGACAGAGCCTGCGCATCGACCGGCATTTTTCCGTACTTTACTTGAATCCACCGTTTGGGTGCCGGGTACTGCTGCAGAAGGCGAGGCGGTGGTTGAAGACAGCGCTCTCGATCTGCAGCACTGGGAAAAAGAAGACGGCACAACCGTGATCCCGTTCTTTACTTCCCTTGAGGCTTTGCAGCAGGCGGTTGAA
This sequence comes from Citrobacter sp. TBCS-15, assembly GCF_005280815.1. Taxonomy (NCBI): domain Bacteria; kingdom Pseudomonadati; phylum Pseudomonadota; class Gammaproteobacteria; order Enterobacterales; family Enterobacteriaceae; genus Citrobacter; species Citrobacter sp. TBCS-15. The sequence continues at coordinate 76,626 of NZ_SZWK01000313.1, forward strand.
GATGAGCAAGCATTTGTCGTTATGCCGGTGCGTACGTTGTTTGAAATGACGCTTGGCGAAACGCTGTTTCTCAACGCGAAACTGCCGACCGGCAAAGAGTTTATGCCGCGTGAAATCAGTCTGCTGATCGGTGAAGAGGGGAGTCCGCTAAGCACCCAGGAGGTTCTGGAAGGGGGGGAATCGCTGATCCTCTCTGAAGTCGCTGAACCGCCAGCGCAGATGATTGACTCGCTGACCACGCTGTTTAAAACCATCAAGCCGGTAAAACGTGCGTTTCTTTGCTCAATCAAAGAAAGTGCGGAAGCTCAGCCAAACCTGTTGATCGGGATTGAAGCTGACGGTGATATTGAAGAGATCATCCATGCTGCGGGCAGCGTCGCGACCGACACATTACCGGGCGATGAACCGATTGATATTTGCCAGGTGAAGAAAGGCGAGAAGGGTGTCAGCCACTTTATCACCGAGCATATCGCACCGTTCTACGAACGCCGCTGGGGCGGCTTCCTGCGCGATTTTAAACAGAACCGGATTATCTGAGTAAAGGAAAGCCGTCCCGAAGGGCCACGGAGAATAATATCTCACGTTGTGAATAATTTCTCGGCTAACTAACTTGACTTTTACTCCCTTAAAAGGGAGTATTAAATCACTACGATGTGCCTGCGTTGCTATGGCAACACAGCCTGCCAGAAAGGCCGCGAACCGGACTGGCACAAAAAAACCGCTCAACTGAGCGGTTTTTTTGTCGGCGAAAAAGAAGGGTAAATCAGATTTTATTTAGCCTCAGTCGGTTCTACTGGTAAATCGTTGCGCGCTCCCCATTCGCTCCACGCCCCGTCATACAATGCGACGTTCGAAACATCCAGAGTGGCAAGCGCCAGTACCACCACGGCAGCCGTTACGCCGGAGCCGCAGCTGGCGATAATGGGGCGGTCAAAGCTCACGCCGTGGCTGAAGAAAATAGCATCCAGTTCGTCGGTAGTTTTCAGTTCGCCGTCACGAACCAGCTCTGTCCACGGTACGTTAAGCGCACCAGGCACATGACCACGCTTCAGACCAGGACGCGGCTCGTCAACTTCGGCATTAAAACGTGCAGCCGGGCGGGCATCGACGATCTGCGCCGTTTTTTCATGACTGGCCAGCAGCACATCAGTGACGCGCACCACGGCTTCAGGCGTAAATGCGGCGTTAAATTCGCCTTCGGGTAACTCCTCGTTTCCTTCCTGCAGCATTAGCTCATCGCGCTGCCAGCCAGCAAGACCGCCCGCCAGAATGGAGACATTCTCAACGCCAAAAGTCCGCAGCATCCACCATGCGCGGGGGGCGGAAAAAAGGTTGCCGTCATCGTAGACAACCAGATGTTTATCCTGATGAACACCCAATTCGCGCATCGCGACAGCGAAGGCTTCCGGGCGCGGCATCATGTGCGGCAACGGCGAGGTATGGTCAGAAAGCGCTTCAATATCAAAAAAAACGGCGCCAGGAATATGACCCGCACGATACTCCTCGCCAACATCGCGATCTTCCTGACCTGGAGGTGCCATCCGGGCATCAAGGATTTGTATTTCCGGGTCGTCAATGTGTTCGGCAAGCCAGTCGGCAGCGACAAAGAAGGCGGTGGTCATAGGCATCTCCATTTTTACCAGGTTTTGGCAAATTGTCGGACGTTTAGTGCAAAGCGACAAGTAAAAGAGGCTGATTTGGCAGGCGAATCCACATTAATCACGAAAATTAGGACAACGTTGTTCATTTACTGGCTTCCACAGCCTGAAAACTAACGCATAATAGTTGTTCTACGTAGCTAACGGGCCACTACGGCCAGGGATGAACAATGAAACATTTACGCGTAGCGGCCTGCATGCTGATGCTGGCACTTGTCGGGTGCGATAATAATAACGAAAAATCGACGACGGCTGCGAAGCCGGATGCACCTGCGCCGCAGACCGCGCCCGCAAAAGACAAGGCTCAGTTAGAAAAGCTGATGCAACAAAGTCAGGGCAAGTCGCTGACGCTGTTGGATGCCTCAGAGGTCCAACTCGACGGCGCAGCAACGCTCGTATTGACCTTCTCCATTCCCCTCGATCCGGAACAAGATTTTTCCCGTGTAGTGCACGTTGTCGATAAAAAAAGCGGCAAAGTCGATGGGGCGTGGGAACTGGCGCCAAACCTGAAAGAGCTACGCTTACGCCACCTCGAACCTAACCGGGAACTGGTGGTTACCATTGAGCGTGATTTACTGGCGCTGAATAAAGCGACGTTTGGCATCGATTATGAAAAAAACATCACCACGCGTGACGTCCAGCCGAGCGTAGGCTTCGCCAGTCGCGGTTCGCTACTGCCGGGAAAAGTGATTGAAGGGCTGCCGGTGATGGCGCTCAACGTTAACAGTGTGGATGTGAATTTTTATCGCGTGAAGCCAGAGTCGCTTGGCGCGTTCGTCAGCCAGTGGGAATACCGCAATTCGTTGTCGAACTGGGAATCCGATAATCTGCTGAAAATGGCGGAACTGGTCTATACCGGACGCTTTGATCTCAACCCTGCGCGTAACACGCGCGAAAAGCTATTGCTCCCGCTGAGCGAAATCAAACCGTTGCAGCAGGCCGGCGTTTACATCGCGGTGATGAATCAGGCCGGAAAATACAACTACAGTAATGCCGCGACGCTGTTTACGCTCAGCGATATTGGTGTATCGGCGCATCGCTACCACAATCAACTGGATGTCTTTACGCAGAGTCTGGAAAACGGCGCAGCGCAGCAGGGCATTGAAGTTACATTACTCAACGAAAAAGGGCAGACGCTGGCGCAGGCCACCAGCGACGCACAGGGTCATGTACAGCTTAAGACGGATAAAGAAGCTGCCTTATTGCTGGCCCGCAAAGACGGGCAGACCACGCTGCTTGACCTGAAACTTCCGGCGTTGGATCTGGCTGAGTTTGATATTGCCGGCGCGCCGGGATACAGCAAACAGTTCTTTATGTTTGGTCCGCGCGATCTCTATCGCCCCGGTGAAACGGTGATCCTCAATGGATTACTACGTGACAGCGACGGTAAAACGTTGCCCGACCAGCCGGTGAAGCTGGAAGTCGTTAAGCCCGACGGACAGGTTTTACGCTCGGTTGTCAGCCAGCCGGAGAACGGTCTGTACCGCTTTAGCTGGCCGCTGGACAGCAGCGCGCCGACCGGGATGTGGCATATTCGCGCCAATACTGGCGACAACCAGACGCGGATGTGGGATTTCCACGTCGAAGATTTTATGCCAGAGCGGATGGCGCTCAATCTCACCGCCAGCAAAATGCCGGTAGCGCCAACTGATGAAGTGAAATTCTCGGTGGTGGGTTACTACCTGTACGGCGCGCCCGCCAACGGCAACGCGCTGCAAGGGCAGCTTTTCTTGCGGCCATTGCGCGAGGCGGTGCAGGCGTTGCCAGGGTTCCAGTTTGGTAATATTGCCGAAGAAAACCTTTCCCGCAGCCTTGATGAAGTTCAGCTCACGCTGGACGATCACGGTCGTGGCGAAGTGACCACCGCCAGCCAGTGGCAGGAGACGCACTCCCCGTTACAGGTGGTGTTGCAAGCCAGCCTGCTGGAGTCGGGTGGCCGCCCGGTGACGCGTCGGGTTGAACAAGCCATCTGGCCTGCGGATACGCTGCCGGGGATTCGACCACAGTTTGCGGCGAAAGCCGTTTATGATTATCGCACTGACACCACGGTGAACCAGCCTATCGTCGATGAAGACAGCAATGCCGCTTTCGATATCGTTTATGCCGATGCAAAAGGCGATAAAAAAGCGGTGTCCGGCTTGCAGGTGCGTTTGATCCGGGAACGTCGTGATTATTACTGGAACTGGACTGAAGGCGAGGGCTGGCAATCACAGTTTGATCAAAAAGATCTGATCGAAGGTGAGCAGACGCTGGATCTTAAGGCCGATGAAACCGGTAAAGTGAGCTTCCCGGTTGAGTGGGGCGCCTATCGTCTGGAAGTAAAAGCGCCGAATGATGCGGTGAGCAGCGTGCGCTTCTGGGCCGGTTATAGCTGGCAGGATAATAGCGACGGCAGTGGCTCTGTTCGTCCCGATCGTGTAACCCTGAAACTGGATAAACCCGGCTATCGTCTTGGCGATACCATGAAGCTGCATATTGCCGCCCCCGCGGCTGGCAAAGGTTATGCGATGGTGGAGTCCAGCGAAGGACCGCTGTGGTGGCAAGAAATAGACGTGCCTGCGAATGGCCTGGATCTCACTATTCCGGTCGATAAAACCTGGAATCGCCACGATTTGTATCTCAGTGCGCTGGTGGTTCGTCCTGGCGACAAATCCCGTTCGGCGACGCCAAAACGGGCGGTTGGGTTGCTGCATTTACCGTTGGGCGATGAAAATCGTCGTCTGGGACTGGCGCTGGAAAGTCCGGCGAAAATACGTCCAAATCAGCCGTTAACCGTCAAGATTAAAGCCAGCGTTAAAAATGGCGACGTGCCAAAGCAGGTTAACGTACTGGTCTCTGCCGTTGATAGCGGGGTGTTGAACATCACTGATTACGTCACGCCCGACCCATGGCAGGCGTTTTTCGGGCAAAAACGCTATGGCGCGGATATTTATGATATTTACGGTCAGGTTATCGAAGGGCAAGGTCGTCTGGCGGCGCTGCGCTTTGGTGGCGATGGCGATGAGTTAAAGCGTGGCGGTAAGCCTCCGGTCAATCACGTCAATATCGTGGCGCAACAGGCGTTGCCGGTCACGCTTAACGAGCAGGGCGAAGGTACGGTGACGTTACCGATTGGTGATTTCAACGGCGAGCTGCGGGTCATGGCGCAGGCCTGGACGGCGGATGACTTTGGCAGCAGCGAAAGCAAAGTGATTGTCGCCGCGCCGGTGATTGCTGAACTGAACATGCCGCGCTTTTTGGCCGGGGGAGATACTTCGCGCCTGACGCTGGACGTGACCAACCTGACCGATAAACCGCAGACGCTGAATATTAAGCTCGCGGCCAGTGGTTTACTGGAACTGATAGGGCAAGATCCTACGCCTGTGAATCTGGCGCCAGGCGTACGGACTACGCTGTTTATTCCGGTGCGCGCGCGGGAAGGCTTTGGCGAGGGCGACATTCAGGCGCAGATTAGCGGTCTGTCCCTGCCAGGGGAAACGCTGCCTGTGCAGCAAAAACAGTGGAAGATTGGCGTGCGCCCGGCGTTCCCTGCGCAAACCGTCAATAATGGCGTTGCGCTCCAGCCGGGGGCAACCTGGCAGCTGCCAGGCGAAGAGTTGGCTAATTTCTCTCCTGTGACGATGCAGGGGCAACTGCTTTTCAGCGGTAAGCCGCCGCTGAATCTGGCGCGCTACATCCGTGAACTGAAAGCTTACCCTTACGGTTGCCTTGAGCAAACGGCGAGCGGGTTGTTCCCCTCCTTATACACCAATGCCGCGCAACTGAAGGCGTTAGGTATCGCGGGCGACAGTGATGAAAAACGCCGTGCGGCAGTAGAGATTGGCATCTCCCGTTTACTGCAAATGCAGCGCGATAACGGCGGTTTTGCGCTGTGGGATAAGAACGGATCAGAAGAGTACTGGCTGACCGCGTATGTAATGGATTTCCTCGTCCGTGCGAACGAACAAGGCTACAGCGTCCCAGTTGAGGTGATTAACCGGGGTAATGAGCGGCTGCTGCGTTATTTGCAGGATCCGGGGATGATGTCGATTCGTTATACTGATGACTCGTCTGCAAGCCGGTTTGCTGTACAGGCCTACGCCGCGCTGGTGCTGGCTCGTCAGCAAAAAGCCCCGCTTGGCGCACTGCGTGAAATCTGGGAGCGCCGCGCTCAGGCGGCTTCTGGTTTACCGCTGTTGCAACTGGGGATCGCGCTGAAAAACATGGGCGATGCTAATCGTAGTGAACAGGCGCTTACGTTGGCGCTGAATACTCCGCGTCGCGATGCACAGCAGTGGATGGCGGATTACGGCAGTCAGCTACGCGACAACGCGCTGATGCTGGCCTTGCTGGAAGAGAACAAGCTCAAACCTGAAGAGCAGAACACGTTACTGAATACCTTGTCAGAACAGGCCTTTGGTCAGCGCTGGCTTTCTACTCAGGAAAATAATGCGTTGTTCCTTGCCGCACGTACGCTACAGGATTTACCAGGCACGTGGCAGGCGCAAACATCACTCTCTGAACAGCCGTTAGCAGGTGAGAAATCGCAAACCAGGAATCTGGATGCCGACGAGCTGTCCACGTTGAGCGTCACGAATACCGGTAATCTGCCGCTGTGGCTGCGTCTGGATGTCAACGGGTATCCGCAAACATCACCTACGCCTGCCAGCAACGTCCTGCATATTGAACGTCAGATCCTGGGACTCGACGGGAGCAGCAAATCACTGGATTCTCTGCGCAGCGGCGAGCTGGTGCTGGTCTGGTTGGAAGTGAAAGCCAGCCAGAACGTGCCGGATGCGTTGGTCGTCGACTTACTGCCTGCCGGACTGGAGCTGGAAAACCAAAATCTGGCCAACGGCAGCGCCAGCCTGCAGGATAGCGGTAGCGAAGTGGCGAATCTGCTCAATCAGATGCAGCAGGCGGATATCCAGCATATTGAGTTCCGAGACGATCGCTTTGTTGCTGCGGTGGCGGTCAATGAAGGACAGCCGGTTACGCTGATGTACCTGGCGCGGGCAGTAACGCCGGGGACGTATCAGGTTCCCGTCCCACAGGTGGAATCAATGTATGTTCCACAGTGGCGGGCAACCGGTGCGGCAGAGGGGCTTTTGATTGTCAGACCGTAAATGATGCGCAGGTTGGGTAAACGCGGCTGCTGGCTCTGGCTGGCAGTCGTTGCGCTAGTGTTGGTGACGGCAATTTGGGCGGCAGATAAAATCTGGCCACTGCCGCTTCACGAGGTGGATCCCGCACGTGTCGTGGTGGCGTACGATGGTACGCCTCTCTGGCGCTTCGCCGACGCGGACGGTATCTGGCGTTATCCGGTGACGATTGATGAGGTATCACCCCGCTACCTTGAGGCCTTAATCAACTACGAAGACCGCTGGTTCTGGAAACATCCTGGCGTCAATCCATTTTCAGTGCTGCGCGCCGCATGGCAGGACCTCTCCTCAGGGCGTGTTGTTTCGGGCGGCAGTACGCTCACCATGCAGGTGGCACGTTTACTCGACCCCCACCCACGCACCTTTGGCGGCAAGTTTCGCCAGCTCTGGCGCGCTTTGCAGCTGGAATGGCATCTGTCCAAGCGCGACATTCTGACGCTGTATCTTAACCGTGCGCCGTTTGGCGGCACGTTGCAAGGTGTGGGCGCAGCAAGCTGGGCCTATCTTGGCAAATCGCCTGCACAACTGAGCTACTCCGACGCCGCACTGCTGGCTGTGCTGCCACAGGCGCCGAGTCGTCTGCGTCCGGACCGTTGGCCGGACCGCGCTGAAGCGGCGCGTAATAAAGTGCTCGAACGTATGGCAATTCAGGGCATTTGGCCCGCAAAACAGGTGCAGGAGTCACGCGAAGAGCCGGTCTGGCTGGCTCCCAGGCAGATGCCGCAGTTAGCGCCGTTATTTTCGCGCATGATGCTGGGAAAAAGCCGCAGCGACAAAATCGTGACAACCCTTGACGCCGGGTTGCAGCGGCAACTTGAAGAACTGGCGCAAAACTGGAAAGGGCGGTTACCGGCGCGTAGTTCGCTGGCGATGATTGTGGTCGATCATACCGATATGAGCGTGCGTGGCTGGGTGGGGTCAGTTGATATGAATGATGACTCCCGCTTTGGTCATGTGGATATGGTGAATGCGATCCGCTCACCGGGATCGGTGCTGAAGCCGTTTATCTATGGTCTGGCGCTGGATGACGGATTAATTCATCCCGCTTCGTTGTTGCAGGATGTACCACGGCGAACCGGTGATTATCGACCGGGGAATTTTGACAGTGGTTTTCACGGACCGGTAAGCATGAGTGAGGCGCTGGTACGTTCACTGAATTTACCCGCGGTCCAGGTACTGGAAGCCTATGGTCCGAAGCGTTTTGCCGCATCGTTACGTAACGTCGGTTTACCGTTATATCTGCCTGCAGGGGCTGCGCCGAATCTGTCGCTGATTTTGGGCGGTGCGGGGGCAAGGCTTGATGATATGGCGGCGGCTTATAGCGCCTTTGCCCGCCACGGGAAGGCGGGTAAACTGCGCCTGCAGCCGTCAGACCCGCTACTGGAGCGCCCGCTGATGTCGGCTGGTGCGGCGTGGATTATTCGCCGGATTATGGCTGACGAAGCACAACCGCTACCGGATAACGCACTGAGCAGAGTGGTTCCGCTGGCGTGGAAAACGGGCACCAGCTATGGCTATCGCGATGCGTGGGCGATTGGGATTAACGCCCGTTATGTGATTGGCATCTGGACCGGCAGGCCCGACGGTACGCCGGTGGTGGGGCAGTTTGGCTTTGCCAGCGCCGTACCGCTGCTCAATCAGGTCAACAATCTTCTGCTCTCTCGCGGGACGAATCAGCCGGAAGATCCTCGTCCTGAATCCGTTAGCCGCGGCGTGGTATGTTGGCCGGGCGGGCAATCTCTTGCGGCTGGAGACAGCAACTGTCGCCGCCGTCTGGCAACCTGGTTATTGGAAGGCAGTCAGCCGCCAACGCTGTTATTACCCGAGCAGGAAGGCGTTAACGGCATTCGTTTCCCTGTCTGGCTGGACGGCGAGGGCAAACGCGTGGCGGCGGATTGCCCACAGGCGCGCGAACAGACGCTTATCGTATGGCCGTTGCCGCTGGAGCCATGGCTGCCGGAATCAGAGCGCCGTGGGGCAAGATTACCGCCTGTTTCTGCCACATGTCCGCCGTTGGGGCAGGATCCCGCGTTACCGTTGCAGTTGACAGGTCTGCGCGATGGCGCGATTGTGAAGCGTTTACCTGGTTCTCCAGAGGCTTCATTGCCGGTGCAAACCAGCGGTGGAACAGGCGATCGCTGGTGGTTTCTTAACGGACAACGTCTGGACGAGCGCGGGCGTCACCTGACGCTACGTCTGACGGTCAAAGGGGATTACCAACTGCTAGTGATGGATGACGCCGGACAGGTGGCGACGGTGAGATTTTCGTTGCAGTAGACCAGTTGCTGACTATTTGTTGCTAAAACTCATCTTATTTTAAAGAAATGTTACCTTCATCAATAGTCAATTGCCGGGATGCTCTTTATAATCCGCGCCAGGTCGTACATCTATATAGACAACAACAGAACATATTACAGAGGTTATCAATGGCTATTGAACGTACTTTTTCCATCATTAAACCAAACGCGGTGGCAAAAAACGTTATTGGGAGCATCTTTGCGCGCTTTGAAGCTGCAGGGTTCAAGATTGTCGGGACTAAAATGCTGCACCTGACCGTTGAGCAGGCGCGTGGCTTCTATGCTGAGCACGACGGCAAGCCGTTCTTTGACGGTTTGGTTGAATTCATGACCTCCGGTCCGATCGTTGTTTCAGTTCTGGAAAGCGAAAATGCCGTACAGCGTCATCGCGATCTGCTGGGCGCTACCAACCCGGCGAACGCGCTGGCCGGTACCCTGCGTGCCGACTACGCTGACAGCTTCACCGAGAACGGGACTCACGGTTCTGATTCCGTTGAATCTGCCGCTCGCGAAATCGCCTATTTCTTTGGTGAGGGCGAGGTTTGCCCGCGTACGCGCTAATCTCCTGCGTCTATAACGCCGTTGAGATGAATTAGCGATTTACATATTATTTTCGCTAATGCTTCGTGCAAACGTGGCATCCCTGCGCCAGACTTTGTACAATGCAACGCCCCGGAAGAGCAGACCGCTTGCCGGGGCGTTTCTTTTTAACCCTCCACGGGCCACAACGTGTAACAACGAGGCCGGAAAAAATTATGTCTGAATTAGTTAACACCTCTGAAGTCGTCATTCCTGCGGTTCCAAATAAAAATGGAAAAATTAACCTGCTGGATCTGAACCGTCAGCAAATGCGCGAATTCTTCAAAGAGATGGGCGAAAAGCCGTTTCGTGCCGATCAGGTCATGAAGTGGATGTACCACTATTGCAGCGACAACTTTGATGACATGACTGACATCAATAAGGTGCTGCGCAACAAGCTGAAAGAAGTCGCTGAAATTCGCGCCCCGGAAGTGGTGGAAGAGCAGCGTTCCTCTGACGGCACGATCAAATGGGCTATCGCGGTTGGCGATCAGCGCGTTGAAACTGTTTATATTCCTGAAGACGATCGCGCGACCCTGTGTGTTTCTTCACAGGTTGGTTGTGCATTAGAGTGTAAATTCTGCTCTACGGCGCAACAGGGATTTAACCGTAACCTGCGAGTGTCGGAAATCATTGGCCAGGTTTGGCGTGCGGCGAAAATCGTTGGCGCGGTCAAAGCAACGGGCGTACGTCCTATCACCAACGTGGTGATGATGGGGATGGGCGAGCCGCTGCTCAACCTGACTAACGTGGTGCCGGCGATGGAAATCATGCTGGATGACTTCGGTTTCGGGCTGTCCAAGCGTCGCGTTACGCTTTCCACCTCAGGGGTTGTACCTGCGTTGGATAAGCTGGGCGATATGATTGACGTCGCGCTGGCGATCTCTCTGCATGCGCCAAACGATGAAATTCGTGACGAAATTGTGCCTATCAACAAAAAGTACAATATCGAAACGTTCCTCGGGGCAGTACGTCGTTACCTGGAGAAATCCAACGCCAACCAGGGTCGTGTGACCATTGAGTATGTCATGTTGGATCACATCAATGACGGTACCGAACACGCGCATCAACTGGCTGAACTGCTGAAAGATACACCGTGTAAGATCAACCTGATCCCATGGAACCCGTTCCCTGGCGCACCGTATGGTCGTAGCTCTAACAGCCGTATCGATCGTTTCTCCAAAGTGTTGATGAGCTATGGTTTCACCACCATCGTGCGTAAAACACGTGGCGATGACATCGATGCAGCCTGCGGTCAATTGGCCGGCGATGTTATCGACCGTACCAAGCGTACTCTGCGCAAGCGTATGCAGGGTGATGCTATCGACATCAAAACCGTTTGATGTCGAGTGCACTACGGTATAATTCATGTACCGTGGTGCAATGTAAGCCAGATGAGGTTCTTTGGTTGTTGTCGTCAGGTCAATAATAACGGTGCGTTTTTGTCGACTTTAAGGCAGTATGTAACGGCGCAACAAGAGTTTAGCCCTCAGGTTTACGCTTTTTTGTCATTGGTAGTCTGACCGTTTTATACTGTCTGACGAAGGTTAACTGACCAGATGTTTCGCGGTGTGGGTGAGCATTGTGACTCGCCGGCGCCAGAACCCAAATTTACGCAGCTGTAGCGAATGAATACTGAAGCCACGCACGACAAAAATGAAGCACTCTCCACCGGCGTTCGTCTGCGCAATGCCCGTGAACAACTCGGATTCAGCCAGCAGGCAGTCGCGGAGCGACTGTGCCTGAAGGTCTCCACGGTACGTGATATTGAAGAAGATAAGGCACCAGCCGATCTCGCTTCAACATTCCTGCGTGGATACATCCGTTCTTATGCGCGTCTGGTGCATATTCCTGAAGAAGAACTGTTGCCAGGGCTGGAAAAACAGGCTCCAATTCGTCCTGCTAAAGTCGCGCCGATGCAGAGCTTCTCGCTCGGTAAGCGTCGTAAAAAGCGCGATGGCTGGTTAATGACCTTCACCTGGCTGGTGCTGTTTGTCGTTGTCGGACTGACAGGGGCCTGGTGGTGGCAGAACCATAAAGCGCAGCAGGAAGAGATCAGCACCATGGCCGATCAATCTTCCGCTGAACTGAATGCCGGTAAAGACACTGCGCAGAATGTACCGTTAGATACCAGCGCCGCAGCAGGTCAGGAGACAACTCCGGCTGCGGGCGATGGCGCGGTGGCGGACGCAGCGCCAGCGACTGATGCCCCGACAGCCCCGGCACCAGCCGCGGATGCGCAACAGAACGCCGTAGTGGCGCCTTCTCAGGCCAACGTCGATACCGCAACCGCCGCGCCAACAGCGCCAGCGAATGCGGCACCGCTGCCGACTGACCAGGCGGGTGTCACTACCCCGGCAACCGATCCTAACGCGCTGGTAATGAATTTTACCGCTGATTGCTGGCTGGAAGTGACCGATGCGACCGGTAAAAAACTGTTCAGCGGTATGCAGCGTAAAGACGGCAATCTCAATCTGACCGGTCAGGCGCCGTACAAACTGAAAATTGGCGCTCCGGCGGCAGTGCAGATTCAGTTCCAGGGGAAACCTGTCGATCTGAGTCGTTTTATCAGAACTAACCAGGTTGCACGTCTGACCGTTAATGCCGAACAATCACCGGCTCAGTAACAGACGGCAATGCGGGAGATTTTTTAATGCATAACCAGGCTCCAATTCAACGTAGAAAATCGACACGCATTTACGTTGGGAACGTGCCGATCGGCGATGGCGCGCCCATCGCCGTACAGTCTATGACCAATACGCGTACCACTGACGTGGAAGCGACGGTTAATCAGATTAAAGCGCTGGAACGCGTAGGCGCAGACATTGTTCGCGTCTCTGTACCGACAATGGATGCCGCAGAAGCGTTCAAGCTGATCAAACAGCAGGTTAATGTGCCGCTGGTTGCCGATATTCACTTCGATTACCGCATTGCGCTGAAAGTCGCGGAATACGGTGTCGATTGCCTGCGTATTAACCCAGGCAATATCGGTAATGAAGAGCGTATCCGCATGGTGGTTGACTGCGCGCGCGATAAAAATATCCCTATCCGCATCGGCGTAAACGCCGGCTCGCTGGAAAAAGATCTGCAAGAAAAATACGGTGAACCGACGCCGCAGGCGCTGCTGGAATCCGCTATGCGTCATGTGGATCATCTGGATCGTCTGAACTTCGATCAATTCAAAGTCAGCGTTAAAGCCTCTGACGTTTTCCTCGCCGTAGAATCCTATCGCCTGCTGGCGAAACAGATCGATCAACCGCTGCACCTGGGGATCACCGAAGCCGGTGGCGCACGTAGCGGGGCGGTGAAATCCGCGATCGGTTTAGGATTGCTGCTATCCGAAGGGATCGGCGATACGCTGCGTGTTTCTCTGGCCGCCGATCCGGTGGAAGAGATCAAAGTGGGCTTCGATATTCTGAAATCGCTGCGCATTCGCGCGCGCGGGATCAACTTTATCGCTTGTCCAACCTGCTCACGTCAGGAATTCGACGTTATCGGTACGGTTAACGCGCTGGAGCAACGTCTGGAAGATATCATTACTCCAATGGATGTTTCGATCATCGGCTGCGTGGTAAACGGTCCTGGCGAAGCGCTGGTTTCTACGCTGGGCGTGACGGGCGGTAACAAGAAAAGCGGCCTGTACGAAGACGGTGTGCGTAAGGACAGACTCGACAACGACGATATGATCACGCAGCTTGAAGCCCGTATTCGCGCCAAAGCGAGTATCCTGGACGAAGCGCGTCGTATCGACGTGCAGCAGCTTGAAAAATAACAACGTGATGGGAAGCGGCGTGCTTCCCGTGTATGATTGAACCCGCATGGCGCCCGCATTGTTCGGGTTAGCGCTGAGGGTTCATTTTTATATTCATAAAGAGAATAAACGTGGCAAAAAACATTCAAGCCATTCGCGGCATGAACGATTATCTGCCTGGCGAAACCGCCATCTGGCAGCGCATTGAAGGCACTCTCAAAAACGTGCTCGGTAGCTACGGTTACAGTGAAATCCGCTTGCCGATTGTAGAGCAGACCCCGTTATTCAAACGCGCGATCGGTGAAGTCACCGACGTGGTTGAAAAAGAGATGTATACCTTTGAGGACAGAAATGGCGACAGCCTGACTCTGCGTCCTGAAGGGACAGCGGGCTGCGTACGCGCCGGCATCGAACATGGTCTCCTGTACAATCAGGAACAGCGTCTGTGGTATATCGGGCCGATGTTCCGCCACGAACGTCCGCAGAAAGGACGCTATCGTCAGTTCCATCAGTTGGGTGTCGAAGTGTTTGGTCTGCAGGGCCCGGACATCGATGCTGAACTGATTATGTTGACCGCTCGCTGGTGGCGCGCGCTGGGTATATCTCAGCATGTCAGCCTGGAGCTGAACTCAATTGGTTCGCTTGAAGCCCGCGCTAACTACCGTGATGCGCTGGTCGCCTACCTGGAACAGCATAAAGAGAAGCTGGACGAAGACTGCAAACGTCGCATGTACACTAACCCGCTGCGTGTGCTTGACTCCAAAAACCCAGAAGTGCAGGCGCTGCTCAACGATGCACCTGCGCTGGGTGATTATCTTGATGACGACTCTCGCGAGCATTTCGCGGGTCTGTGCAAACTGCTGGAATCCGCAGGGATTGCCTACACCGTCAATCAGCGTCTGGTTCGTGGCCTTGATTACTACAACCGCACCGTATTTGAGTGGGTTACCAGCAGTCTGGGCTCGCAGGGTACCGTGTGTGCCGGTGGTCGTTACGACGGTCTGGTAGAGCAACTTGGCGGTCGCGCAACGCCTGCTGTGGGCTTCGCCATGGGCCTGGAACGACTTGTTTTATTAGTTCAGGCAGTTAATCCGGAATTTATTGCCTCCCCTGTTGTCGATATATACCTGGTTGCTTCAGGCGCAGACACGCAGTCGGCGGCAATGCGGCTTGCAGAACGTCTGCGTGATGAAGTTCCTGGTGTGAAACTGATGACCAACCACGGCGGCGGCAACTTTAAGAAACAGTTTGCCCGTGCCGATAAGTGGGGCGCCCGCGTTGCACTGGTACTGGGTGAGTCCGAAGTGGCTGACGGTACCGTTGTAGTGAAGGATTTGCGCTCTGGTGAGCAAACGGCAGTAGCGCAGGATGGCGTTGCCGCGCATTTGCGCACTCTACTGGGCTAAGGAGAAGGACAGCGTGGAAATTTACGAGAACGAACACGACCAGGTTGATGCGGTAAAACGCTTCTTTGCCGAAAACGGCAAAGCGCTGGCGGTTGGGATAATTTTAGGGGTTGGCGCGCTGGTTGGCTGGCGTTACTGGACCAGCCATCAGACGGAGTCCGCACGCTCTGCTTCTCTGGCATACCAAAATACGGTGACCGCGGTTAGTGCGGGTAAAGCGGATAGCATTCCTGCGGCAGAGAAATTTGCAGCAGAGAATAAAAATACCTACGGCGCGTTAGCTTCACTGGAACTTGCGCAGCAGTTTGTTGACCAAAATGAACTTGAGAAAGCCGCCAGCCAGCTGCAACAAGGCCTGGCTGCAACCAGCGATGATAATCTCAAAGCGGTGATTAACCTGCGTCTGGCTCGTGTTCAGGTTCAGCTTAAACAGGCTGATACCGCGCTGAAAACACTCGACACCATTAAAGGTGAAGGGTGGACGGCCATTGTTGCCGATCTGCGCGGTGAAGCGTTGCTGAGCAAGGGCGACAAACAAGGTGCGCGTAGCGCATGGGAAGCGGGTGTGAAAAGCGATGCCTCTCCTGCTCTGAGCGAAATGATGCAGATGAAAATCAATAATTTGTCCATCTGAGAGGGACCCGATGCAATTGCGTAAATTACTTCTGCCAGGGCTGCTTTCCGTTACCCTATTGAGCGGCTGTTCACTGTTTAGTGGCGAAGAAGATGTCGTTAAGATGTCCCCATTACCGGTGGTTGAAAACCAGTTTACTCCATCTACGGACTGGAGCACTTCCGTGGGCAACGGTATTGGTGATTTTTATTCCAATCTTCATCCTGCGCTGGCGGATAACGTTGTCTATGCAGCCGATCGCGCAGGTGTCGTGAAAGCGTTAAACGCAGACGACGGTAAAGAAGTGTGGGCTGTTAATCTGGGTGAGAAAGACGGTTGGTTCTCCCGTGCATCTGCACAGCTTTCTGGCGGCGTAACCGTGTCCGGTGGTCATGTTTACATTGGCAGTGAAAAAGCGCAGGTTTATGCGTTGAATACCAGCGATGGTACCACCGCATGGCAGACGAAAGTTGCCGGTGAAGCGCTGTCTCGTCCGGTTGTGAGCGATGGCGTGGTATTAATCCACACCAGTAACGGTCAATTGCAGGCGTTGAACGAAGCTGACGGCGCCATCAAGTGGACCGTTAACCTCGATATGCCATCCCTGTCTCTGCGTGGCGAATCTGCCCCTGCGACGGCCTTTGGCGCAGCTATTGTTGGCGGTGATAACGGTCGCGTAAGCGCCGTGCTGATGCAGCAGGGTCAGATGATTTGGCAGCAACGTATTTCTCAGGCGACAGGCCCAACGGAAATCGATCGTCTGAGTGACGTTGATACCACGCCGGTTATCGTCAATGGCGTTGTTTACGCGCTGGCTTATAATGGTAACCTGACCGCGCTGGATCTGCGCAGTGGCCAGATTATGTGGAAACGTGAACTGGGCTCGGTGAATGATTTCATCGTCGACGGAAACCGTATCTACTTGGTCGATCAAAACGACCGCATCCTGGCGCTGACTACCGACGGCGGCGTGACGCTGTGGACGCAAAGCGATCTGCTGCACCGTCTGCTGACGTCTCCGGTATTGTATAACGGCAATTTAGTTGTGGGCGATAGCGAAGGCTACCTGCACTGGATTAACGTTGAAGATGGTCGCTTTGTTGCCCAGCAGAAAGTCGACAGCTCCGGTTTCCTGACTGAGCCAGTCTCTGCTGATGGTAAACTGCTGATCCAGGCGAAAGACGGTACGCTGTACTCCATTACGCGTTAATCGTCCTGGCCGCTCGCTTTGAAAAACGGCTCCTGGTGCAGGGGCCGTTTTACTGTTTTTAACAACGGCGCAAAATGTGCCCGTTGTCTGATGATTTTTTAAATGAGGCTTTAAACATGGTACCTGTGGTCGCGCTTGTCGGGCGCCCTAACGTTGGCAAATCCACGTTATTTAACCGTCTAACTCGCACCCGAGATGCGCTGGTTGCGGATTTCCCGGGTCTGACTCGTGACCGTAAGTACGGTCGTGCGGAAATTGAAGGCCGCGAGTTTATCTGCATTGATACCGGCGGTATTGATGGCACCGAAGACGGTGTTGAAACCCGCATGGCTGAACAGTCTCTGTTGGCTATCGAAGAAGCGGACGTTGTGCTGTTTATGGTGGATGCGCGTGCTGGCCTGATGCCAGCGGATGAAGCCATTGCTAAACATCTGCGTTCACGCCAGAAACCGACGTTCCTGGTGGCCAACAAAACTGACGGACTGGATCCCGATCAGGCGGTTGTTGATTTCTACTCGCTGGG
The DNA here is from genome assembly GCF_005280815.1 of Citrobacter sp. TBCS-15. NCBI lineage: Bacteria > Pseudomonadati > Pseudomonadota > Gammaproteobacteria > Enterobacterales > Enterobacteriaceae > Citrobacter > Citrobacter sp. TBCS-15. Next base: position 93,804 of record NZ_SZWK01000313.1, read on the forward strand.
TCTGGGTGAAATTTATCCGATTGCTGCCTCCCATGGTCGTGGCGTTCTCAGCCTGCTGGAGCATGTTCTGCTGCCGTGGATGGATGACGTTGCACCGCAGGAAGAAGTCGATGAAGATGCGGAATATTGGGCGCAGCTGGAAGCCAAAGAAAACGGTGAAGAAGAGCCTGAAGACGACTTCAACCCGCAGGATCTGCCGATCAAACTGGCGATTGTGGGTCGTCCGAACGTAGGTAAGTCCACACTGACTAACCGTATTCTGGGCGAAGACCGCGTGGTGGTTTACGACATGCCTGGGACCACGCGTGACAGCATTTATATTCCGATGCAACGCGACGAACGTGAATATGTGCTGATCGACACCGCGGGCGTGCGTAAGCGCGGGAAAATTACCGAAGCGGTAGAAAAATTCTCAGTCATCAAAACGCTGCAGGCGATTGAAGATGCCAACGTGGTCATGCTGGTGATTGATGCGCGGGAAGGTATTTCCGATCAGGACCTGTCGCTGTTGGGCTTTATCCTCAATAGTGGGCGCTCACTTGTTATTGTCGTCAACAAATGGGACGGCCTGACGCAGGAAGTGAAAGAGCAGGTCAAGGAAACGCTGGACTTCCGTCTGGGCTTTATTGATTTTGCGCGCGTACACTTTATCTCTGCACTGCACGGTAGCGGTGTCGGTAATCTGTTTGAATCGGTCCGCGAAGCGTACGACAGCTCCACCCGTCGCGTTAGTACCGCGATGTTGACGCGTATCATGACCATGGCGGTAGAAGATCATCAGCCGCCGCTGGTACGTGGTCGTCGCGTGAAGCTGAAATATGCCCATGCCGGCGGTTATAACCCGCCGATTGTGGTGATTCATGGTAATCAGGTGAAAGATCTGCCGGATTCATATAAGCGCTATCTGATGAACTACTTCCGCAAAACTCTGGACGTGATGGGGACACCGATTCGCATTCAGTTCAAAGAAGGGGAAAACCCGTTTGCGAATAAACGTAATACGCTGACGCCGACCCAGATGCGTAAACGTAAGCGTTTGATTAAGCACATTAAAAAAAGCAAATAATCGTTGCTGATGTTGATAAAAACCCGCGCTTGTCGCGGGTTTTTTTTCGGTATTCCATCGCCAGCTTCAGCCCGTGCGATGTCAATCACTATTCGTTTTTTACCAAGTTTAAATCTAAGAAAGTAGACATTTGTCGAGTTTTCATCTTAAAGTCCGGGGGCTGGTACTAGACAAAACTAGCCTTAAGTTATCAAATGGTTAAATAACTTTTCGCCGCATGTAAAAAATCGGTCAGATACGTAACTGGCTGGCGTACATCGCGGTGTTTACACGCACGACGACATAACTTTCGGGAGAATTATGCAATCCTCTGTTAATCAAAAAGAAAGCCGAACTTTCTTCGGTCATCCTTATCCGCTCGGCTCGCTGTTCTTCACAGAGATGTGGGAGCGTTTCTCGTTTTATGGCATTCGCCCATTACTGATCCTGTTTATGGCGGCTACCGTCTATGACGGCGGCATGGGGCTGGCGCGTGAAAACGCCTCGGCGATTGTGGGTATCTTTGCCGGTACGATGTATCTCGCTGCGCTGCCGGGTGGTTGGCTGGCGGATAACTGGCTCGGCCAACAGAAAGCGGTATGGTACGGCTCCATCCTGATTGCGCTTGGTCATCTGTCGATTGCGCTTTCGGCCATTATGGGTAACAACCTGTTCTTTATCGGCCTGATGTTTATCGTGCTCGGTTCCGGTCTGTTTAAGACCTGTATTTCGGTCATGGTTGGCACATTGTATAAAAAAGGCGATGCGCGTCGTGATGGCGGTTTCTCGCTGTTTTACATGGGCATCAATATGGGATCATTCATCGCCCCCTTGATCTCCGGTTGGTTGATTAAAACCCATGGCTGGCATTGGGGCTTTGGTATCGGTGGTATCGGCATGCTGGTGGCGTTAATCATCTTCCGTGTGTTTGCCGTTCCGTCGATGAAACGCTACGACAGCGAAGTGGGACTGGACTCGACCTGGAACAGCCCGGTAGTGAAGCGTAACGGTGTGGGCGCATGGCTACTCGCGCTGGCTGTCGGTGTGGCGGTTATCGTTACGCTGATTGCGCAGGGCGTGATTGTGATTAATCCGGTCGCGGTTGCCAGCATACTGGTGTACGTGATTGCCGCCTCTGTTGCGCTCTACTTTATCTACCTGTTCATCTTTGCCGGCCTGAATCGCAAAGAGCGCGCCAGACTGCTGGTTTGCTTTATCCTGCTGGTTTCCGCCGCATTCTTCTGGTCGGCGTTTGAGCAAAAGCCAACCTCGTTCAACCTGTTCGCCAACGACTACACTAACCGTATGATCGGTGATTTTGAAATTCCGGCGGTCTGGTTCCAGTCGATAAACGCCCTGTTTATCATCCTGCTGGCGCCGGTATTCAGCTGGGCGTGGCCGAAGCTGGCGAGCATGAACATTCGCCCGAGCAGTATCACTAAGTTCGTTATCGGCATTTTGTGTGCGGCGGCAGGCTTTGGCTTGATGATGCTGGCGGCGCAAAACGTTCTCAGCAACGGCGGGGCGGGCGTTTCTCCATTCTGGCTGGTGGGCAGTATCCTGATGCTGACGCTCGGCGAGCTGTGTCTGAGCCCGATCGGTCTGGCGACCATGACGCTGCTGGCACCGGAAAGAATGCGTGGGCAAATGATGGGCCTGTGGTTCTGTGCCAGTGCGCTGGGTAACCTGGCCGCAGGTCTGATTGGCGGTCATGTGAAGGCTGACCAACTGGATATGCTGCCGGATCTCTTCGCTCGCTGCTCGATTGCGCTGCTGATCTGCGCCGCGGTCCTGATCGTCCTCATTGTGCCGATTCGTCGCATGCTGGAGAATACGCAAACTAAACCGGCAACCAGCGCCTGATAACACCTCGATTGTGCCGGGGCAGAGGCTATGCCCCGGTCATTCAATTGATGAGGTATGACGTTTTGTTGGGCCTGGGCGACATTCAGCGTAGCGTGTTAAACTCAACACAAGAATGGAGCCCTGTACTGGAGTTGTTATGTCTATCATTTGCCCGGATTGCCACGCTGAACTGGAACCACACAACGGTGCGGCGCACTGTGAGAGTTGTCAAAAAGATCTTCAACTGGAAGCACGTTGCCCAGAGTGCCATCAACCACTCGAAGTACTAAAGGCCTGTGGCGCGATAGATTATTTCTGTCAGCATGGCCATGGGCTTATTTCGAAAAAACGCGTGGAGTATGTGCCGGTTTAAACCGGCTTTTTCTTCCGCGTTTTTTTCGCCGCCGTTACGCCCCTAACTTCGCTTTCCACCCAGCCATCTGCTAGTCGGGTGGTGATGACATCGCCTGCGCTGACCTGTTTGATCTGTTTCAGTACGCCGCCGCCAGTGGTGGTAGAAACGCTATAGCCGCGCGCCAGGGTCGCCAGCGGACTGACCGCTTCGAGATGAGTAACCGCATTACCAAAACGTTCGCGCTGTTCGCTGAGGCGCGCGCGAATGGATTCGGCCAGGCGATATTCCAGTTGCTGGATACGGGTTTGTGCGCGATAAATGCGTGGCTGCGGGTTTTGCTGATTGAGACGTTGCAGCATGCGTTGCTGACGCTGATTTGCCTGTTTAATCTTATTTTCAAGCGCAAATCCCATCCGCTGGCGCAACCGCTCCAGCGACGTTTGCTGACGGGCCAGACGCAGTTGCGGATGTTGCTGTTGCAAACGGTGATGAAGCTGGGTAAATCGACGAGTACGGTTGGCGAGGTAGTAGTCCATCGCCATGCCCAAACGCTGCTGGATGGACTGGATCTGACGCAACAACTCCTGCTGGTTGCGGCTGACAATTTCTGCCGCTGCCGAAGGCGTCGGCGCACGCAGGTCGCCGACAAAATCAGCGATAGTGACGTCGGTTTCGTGGCCGACGGCGCTAACCACCGGAATGCGGCTGGCAAAGATTGCCCGCGCCACGCGTTCGTCGTTAAAACTCCATAAATCTTCCAGCGAGCCGCCGCCGCGCCCGACAATTAACACGTCGCACTCTCCGCGGGCGTTGGCCAGTTCAATCGCGCGCACGATCTGCCCCGGCGCATCGTCGCCCTGTACCGCGGTGGGGTAAATCACCACCGGCAGCGATGGGTCGCGGCGTTTTAGAACGTGGAGAATATCGTGCAGTGCCGCACCGGTTTTCGAGGTAATCACCCCGACACAGTGGGCCGGGGAGGGCAGAGGCTGCTTATATTGCTGATCGAACAATCCTTCCGCCTGCAGTTTGGCTTTCAACTGCTCATATTTTTGCTGCAATAGCCCTTCGCCCGCAGGCTGCATACTCTCGACGATAATCTGGTAGTCGCCGCGTGGCTCATACAGCGTGATGTTGGCGCGCACCAGCACCTGTTGCCCGTGCTGCGGGCGGAATGTTACCCGACGGTTGCTGTTGCGAAACATCGCGCAGCGTACCTGGGCGGTGTCATCTTTGAGCGTGAAATACCAGTGACCGGAGGACGGCTGAGTGAAATTCGAGATTTCACCGCTGATCCACACTTGTCCCATCTCCTGCTCAAGCAGCAAACGAACCGTCTGGTTCAGGCGGCTTACGGTAAAAATTGAGGTGGTCTGAGAGGATAACATGTGAGCGGGATCAAATTCTAAATCAGCAGGTTATTCAGTCGAAAGTAACATGCTCACAGAGGAGCGCAAGGTTTTTTTGCAAAAAAGTGTGGATGCAATCGGTTACGCTCTGTATAATGCCGCGGCAATATTTAATAACCTCCCAGGTGAGATATTGCCCATGCTACGTATCGCAAAAGAAGCCCTGACGTTTGACGACGTCCTCCTCGTTCCCGCTCATTCTACCGTTCTGCCGAATACTGCTGACCTCAGCACCCAGTTGACGAAAACCATTCGCCTGAACATTCCTATGCTCTCCGCAGCAATGGATACCGTGACGGAAGCGCGCCTGGCAATTGCCCTGGCACAGGAAGGCGGCATCGGTTTTATCCACAAGAACATGTCTATCGAGCGCCAGGCTGAAGAAGTTCGCCGCGTGAAAAAACACGAATCCGGCGTGGTAACTGACCCACAGACCGTACTGCCAACCACTACCCTGCGTGAAGTGAAAGAACTGACTGAACGTAACGGTTTTGCGGGCTACCCGGTAGTGACTGAAGACAACGAACTGGTTGGCATCGTCACCGGCCGTGACGTGCGCTTTGTGACTGACCTGAACCAGCCGGTTAGCGTATACATGACGCCAAAAGAGCGTCTGGTGACTGTGCGTGAAGGTGAAGCACGTGATGTCGTGCTGGCCAAAATGCACGAAAAGCGTGTAGAGAAAGCGCTGGTTGTTGATGACAGCTTCCATCTGCTCGGCATGATCACCGTTAAAGATTTCCAGAAAGCGGAACGTAAACCGAACTCATGTAAAGACGAGCATGGTCGTCTGCGCGTCGGTGCAGCTGTAGGCGCTGGTGCAGGTAACGAAGAACGTGTTGACGCGCTGGTTGCTGCGGGCGTTGACGTGCTGTTGATCGACTCCTCTCACGGTCACTCTGAAGGCGTGCTGCAACGTATCCGTGAAACCCGTGCTAAATATCCTGACCTGCAAATCATCGGCGGTAACGTCGCCACTGGCGCTGGCGCTCGCGCACTGGCGGAAGCCGGTTGCAGCGCGGTGAAAGTCGGTATCGGCCCTGGCTCCATCTGTACGACTCGTATCGTTACTGGCGTGGGCGTTCCGCAGATCACTGCCGTTTCTGACGCGGTTGAAGCGCTGGAAGGTACCGGTATTCCGGTTATCGCTGACGGCGGTATCCGTTTCTCCGGCGACATAGCCAAAGCGATTGCCGCTGGCGCCGCTGCCGTCATGGTTGGCTCGATGCTGGCCGGTACCGAAGAATCCCCGGGCGAAATCGAACTGTACCAGGGCCGTTCTTACAAATCTTACCGCGGTATGGGCTCTCTGGGTGCGATGTCCAAAGGTTCTTCCGACCGTTACTTCCAGAGCGACAACGCCGCTGACAAACTGGTGCCGGAAGGTATCGAAGGTCGCGTAGCGTATAAAGGCCGCCTGAAAGAGATCATTCACCAGCAGATGGGCGGCCTGCGCTCCTGTATGGGTCTGACCGGTTGTGGTACCATCGACCTGCTGCGTACGAAGGCTGAATTCGTGCGTATCAGCGGTGCGGGTATCCAGGAAAGCCACGTTCATGACGTGACCATTACCAAAGAGTCCCCGAACTACCGCTTGGGCTCCTGATAAGTTTCCGCGCCCGGTTTTAAACCGGGCGTTTTGTTATTGTTTCACTTGCCTCGGAATTATCGTCAAATGACAGACAATATTCATAAACATCGCATTCTCATCCTCGATTTCGGATCGCAGTACACCCAACTGGTTGCACGTCGCGTACGTGAACTGGGCGTCTACTGTGAACTGTGGGCATGGGATGTTACTGAAGCACAAATCCGTGAGTTCAACCCGAGCGGCATCATCCTCTCCGGTGGCCCGGAAAGCACCACCGAAGCAAACAGCCCGCGTGCGCCTGAGTACGTCTTCAACGCAGGTGTGCCGGTCTTCGGCGTCTGCTACGGTATGCAGACCATGGCAATGCAGCTGGGTGGCCACGTTGAAGGTTCTAACGAGCGTGAATTCGGCTACGCCCAGGTTGAGGTACAGACCGACAGCGCACTGATTCGCGGTATCGAAGATTCTCTGACCGCCGACGGCAAACCGCTGCTTGACGTATGGATGAGCCACGGCGACAAAGTGACCGCGATCCCGGAAGGCTTCGTTACCGTTGCCAGCACCGAGACCTGCCCGTTCGCCATTATGGCGCACGAAGAAAAACGCTTCTACGGCGTGCAGTTCCACCCGGAAGTGACCCACACCCGTCAGGGCATGCGCATGCTGGAGCGCTTCGTACGCGATATCTGCCAGTGTGAAGCCCTGTGGACTCCGGCGAAAATCATCGACGATGCCGTTGTCCGTATTCGCGAGCAGGTTGGCGACGACAAAGTGATCCTCGGCCTTTCCGGCGGCGTGGACTCTTCCGTAACCGCCATGCTGCTGCACCGCGCAATCGGTAAAAACCTGACCTGTGTGTTCGTAGACAACGGTCTGCTGCGTCTGAACGAAGCCCAGCAGGTGATGGACATGTTCGGCGACCACTTTGGCCTGAACATTGTTCACGTGGAAGGCGAGCAGCGCTTCCTCGACGCGCTGAAAGGCGAGAACGATCCGGAAGCCAAACGTAAGATCATCGGTCGTGTGTTCGTGGAAGTGTTCGACGAAGAAGCGCTGAAGCTGGAAGATGTGAAGTGGCTGGCGCAGGGGACTATCTACCCAGACGTAATTGAATCTGCCGCTTCCGCGACCGGTAAAGCACACGTCATCAAATCTCACCACAACGTGGGCGGCTTGCCGAAAGAGATGAAGATGGGTCTGGTTGAGCCGCTGCGTGAGTTGTTTAAAGACGAAGTGCGTAAAATTGGTCTGGAACTGGGTCTGCCGTACGACATGCTGTACCGTCACCCGTTCCCGGGTCCGGGTCTGGGCGTTCGCGTGCTGGGCGAAGTGAAGAAAGAGTACTGCGACCTGCTGCGTCGCGCGGACGCTATCTTCATCGAAGAGCTGCACAAAGCTGACCTGTACAACAAAGTGAGCCAGGCGTTCACCGTATTCCTGCCGGTTCGCTCCGTTGGCGTAATGGGCGATGGCCGCAAGTACGACTGGGTTGTTTCCCTGCGCGCGGTTGAAACCATCGACTTTATGACCGCACACTGGGCGCACCTGCCGTATGATTTCTTAGGCCGCGTGTCTAACCGCATCATCAATGAAGTGAACGGTATTTCCCGTGTGGTGTATGACATCAGCGGTAAGCCGCCGGCTACCATTGAGTGGGAATAATATCCCTCTCTGTAAGCGGTTTCTGAATTCGTAATATCAAAAAACCCTCTGATTATAGAGGGTTTTTTATTGCTCTCATTTCAGAAGGAAATTCTGATGGATGATGTTCTAATCAACCAGTTGAAGCTGAGGTTGAGAGTGGGATGCCACGTTCTCCACGCGAATATCCATCTGCGGATACGGCAGGTCAATATGATTAGCATCCAGGGCCTCTTTAATGTTTTCCAGCAAATCGTAATAGGTGTTCCAGTACTCAATATTAGGCACCCACACGCGGACGTAAAAATTGAGCGCAGAGGCACCTAACTCACCCAGACGAACGGTTACCCCTCGTTGCTTATCGATGCGACTGTCCTGCTCGATGATATGGTTAATCACGCGCTTAACATCTGCGATCCGACTCTGATAACCCACGCCAATCACAAGATCGATACGACGAAAAGGGTGGCGGGAATAGTTAATAATATTATCTGCGATGATCTTGCCGTTTGGGATCACCACTTCTTTGCTGTCAGCGGTGAGTAGGGTGGTAGAGAAAATGTGCACCTTTTCAACTGTCCCGGTGACTGCGCCAATCTGCACGATTTCTCCGGCGCGGAAAGGTCGCAGGGAAACCAACAGTACACCAGCGGCGAAGTTGGAGAGCGATCCTTGTAGCGCGAGGCCAATAGCCAGTCCGGCGGCGCCAATGACGGCAATAATGGAGGATGTTTCAATACCGACTCTCCCCAACGCAGCGACCACGAAAAAGGCGATCGTGATGTAACGTACCAGGGCGGTGAAGAACTGAATGATGGTCCGGTCAACTTTACGTTTTAACAGCAACTTTTCCAGTCCACGGGAGAGCAGTCGAGAGATAAATTTACCGATAAAAAGTAAAATCACGGCAGCAACGATATTCCAGCCGAATTGCATAACGGCATCGCTGTGACCGGCGATCCACTCAATTCCGTTTCTTATTTTCGGGAATAATGAAAAACCATTCATAGTATTGCTCTGTAGTATTTAAAAATGTTAACAGTTCAAATAAGGTCTTAATTTCATACGAAATATTAATGTTATCGCCAGTGATATTTTCTGGTGATATTAATTAAAGACTATTTGAACTGACTTTGTCTTGTTTATGTCCAGTAAACGGGAGCGTAAGAAATTAGCGCGAATGGTGCGGTGAAGCCGGATTAAAAGATTGTGTATTTGTGCGAAAAGCAGGGGATGATTATCTGTATTTTCAATGCGTGTCGAGGGCAAGATGATGAGTAGTGCCGTCACTCAAATCCCTTACCGGATGGTTAATTGTCAGGCGATTAGCCATCCGGTAAGGAATCTTAATGCTGGGGGATTGCAGGCAAGCGCGATCAACGTACGTCGGTTTGCGTTGGCGATGTCTGTTGCGGCTGGGTTAACTGCTGAGATTCTTTTTTGTCCTGGTGGTGATGCCACGCACCAATGGCGGAGTAGACGAAGCGTCCGAAGAAGAAGAGAAAGCTAATAAGCAGTACGATCCGGATCATGCGACTGTTAAATCGGTGTCGTTTGCGTAGGCTGGTAACCTGGCTCACAAAAGGTTCCTTGTTGTGTACCCGACGAGGGGCGATACTTACATTAAGGCATACTGTGAGGGAATGGTCAATTCTTCGTTATGTAAAATTGCTTCAGTTGTTTTATCCTCTTATGTTATGAAAATTAATATTATTATTTACATGAATAATGAATTAACGATAAAAAACAATGAAAAGAGTAATAATTGATTAATGAGGGGTGTTTTTTTTGATATGTATCAAACGCCACCCTTTGCTAATAACTAAAATTGATGAGCCCTTATGATGTATTTTACTTTATCGTTTTAAAGTCAGGTGGGATGCCTGTCTGAATACCCCCTACAGGATGTGTGGGATTCTACTGAGCATCTATGAAACTCAATAAAAAATATATTGGTATTAGAGATAGATGGTGGGCGTTACCTCTCATCTTACCTTCTTTACTGTTGCCTATATTGAGCACCGCCAACACCTATGCCCATATTAGTACAGGGACCGTAGTACTTTTCTATCTGCCATTGGCGCTGATGATTAGTCTGATGCTTTTTTTTGGCTGGGCGGCATTGCCAGGAATTATCATTTCCATTATCTGGTATAAATATCCGCAGGTTGGCCTATTTGAAACACTCTCAATAATTTCGCACTTTATAGTTACGTTAGTGCTTAGCTGGGGCGGGTATAAGGTATTTACTCCCCGACGCAATAATGTTTCGCACGGCGATTCTCACTTGATGTTTCAGCGAATGTTCTGGCAGGTGTTCTGCCCGGCAACGCTGTTTCTGATTCTCTTCCAGTTTGCCGCCTTTGTGGGCGTCTATGAGAGCAAATCAGGCATGGTGGGCGTAATGCCCTTCAATACTGGTACGTTGATTAATTATCAGGCCTTGCTGGTAGGGAATCTTGTTGGGGTTCCACTGTGCTATCTTATTATTCGAACGATACGTAATCCTTTGCACCTTAGAGGCTATTTTTCTCAATTAAAGCAGCAGTTTGATAGCAAAGTCACCAAGACAGAGCTTGCAGTCTGGTCGATTATATTAATGGCACTGATGTCTATGTTATGCATGCCGTTAAATGAACAAAGCTCAATATTTAGCACGAATTACACCTTGTCGCTGTTACTGCCCGTTATGCTTTGGGGCGCAATGCGTTACGGGTACAGGTTTATTTCGTTGGTATGGTCAGTCGTACTTATTACTGCAATTCATTATTATCAGCGCTATATGCCCTGGTATTCGGGCTATGACACCCAGCTTGCCATTACCTCATCGAGCTATCTGGTTTTCTCCTTTATAGTGAATTTCATTGCCGTACTGGCAACGCGACAGCGGTTCGTTACCCGACGGAACCATCGTCTGGCATACTTTGATCCGATGGTACATATTCCTAACCTGCGCGCGTTGAATCGGGATTTGAAAAAAGCGCCCTGGTCAGTGCTTTGTTTTTTGCGGGTTCCCGGCATGGAACTGCTGGTGAAAAATTACGGTATTATGCTGCGTATCCAGTACAAGCAAAAACTCGCTCAGTGGATAACACCTCTGTTAGAACTGGATGAGCATGTCTATCAATTATCGGGCAATGATCTCGTTTTACGTTTTAACACAGAGGCTCATCAGGAACGTATTGAAGCACTGGACAGGCATATTAAGCAATTCCGCTTTATCTGGGATGGCATGCCTTTACAGCCGCAGGTAGGCATCAGCTTTTGCTATGTTCGTGCTCCGGTTAACCACATTTATTTGTTGCTCGGTGAGTTAAGCACCATTGCTGAGATCTCCCTGGCGACCAATTCTCCAGAAAATATGCAGCGGCGCGGCGTGATGCACTTACAACGTGACCTGAAAGATAAGGTTGCGATGATGAACCGTCTGCAGCAGGCACTGGAGCACAATCGTTTTTTCCTGATGGCGCAGCCGATCGCTGGCGTGCGTGGCGATGTCTATCACGAAATTCTGCTGCGACTTCATGGGGATGACGGTGAAATTATCGCCCCGGATAATTTCTTGCCAGTAGCGCACGAGTTTGGCTTGTCATCCAGCATCGACATGTGGGTGATTGAAAATACGCTGAAATTTATGGCGCAGAATCGGGAACAAATGCCTGCCCGTCGGTTTGCTATTAACTTATCACCTACATCGGTATGCCGCGCCCGGCTTCCGCATGACATCAATCAGTTACTGACGAAATACAAAGTTGAAGCCTGGCAACTCATCTTTGAGGTGACGGAAAGCAATGCCTTAACCAATGCGGACCAGGCGCAGGCGACGTTACTACAGCTGCAGGCTTTGGGTTGTCAGATTGCGATTGATGATTTTGGGACCGGATATGCCAGCTATGCGCGACTGAAAAATGTGAATGCCGATATCCTGAAAATTGACGGCAGTTTTATTCGTAATATCGTTTCGAACAGCCTCGATTACCAAATCGTGGCCTCCATTTGTCATTTGGCGCGGATGAAAAGAATGCTGGTGGTTGCGGAGTACGTCGAAAGCGAAGAAATACGCAGTGCAGTGGTTTCGCTGGGGATTGATTACTTGCAGGGGTATTTGATTGGCAAACCGCAGCCGCTGCATGAAACTCTGGAGGAGCAGGTGCCAGACGAGCCGGCACCTGTTGAGAGCTTATGCGGCGAGATCGGGTGAGCTTTCTTCTTCAATTTTGAGACGCCAGCCGGTTACTGCGTCCCAGTATTGCTGCTCTTTTTCCAGATCGAGCAGGACCAGCGCATTTTGGCTGAACCAGTCATGCGGGAAGCGTAAGGTCCAGTGGTTGTCTTCGGTTAACAGGGTCAGAGTCGGCGGCGTAGTTGTCGCCTGACGCTGATTATTTAGCAATACCCCCAGACGCAACAGCTGGATTAACGGCAGAAACTGTTTTTTCTTAAACAGCGTAAAGCGGGGTAAATCATCAAGTTTCACCGCTTTACGATGGTAACGAACTAGTGTTGCCATCATCAGCTGTTGTTCCTGATTAAATCCAGGTAAATCGCTATTTTGTAGAATGTAAGCAGAATGGCGATGCAGACCGCTGTGGTTGATGTTCAGCCCAACCTCATGCAGCATCGCAGCCCAGCGCAGTAATGCTTCCAGCTGCGGATTGGCCAGTTTTGGTTGCTGGTTATGCCACTGGTCATACATCTGCATGGTGGTTTCCAGCACACGGCGGGCTTGCTCACTGTCGATGTTGTACTGATTAGCCAGGCTGCTGGCGGTGCGGCTGCGTACATCCTGATGGCGAAAACGGCCTTCCATCTCATACAGCACGCCTTCACGTAGCGCGCCATCGGACAGTCGAAGTTCGCGAATAGCCAGCGCATCAAAAACGCCACACAAAATAGCTAGCCCAGGTACAAACACCGCTTTTCGTTCTTCTGACAGTCCCGGCAAACTGAGCGCATCGAATGACGTGTGCTTCAGCACTTCAGCGGTCAGTTTTTGCAGACGTTCGGGGGTGATAAAACCATCTTTTTCACCCATCTCCAGCAGCACCTCGTGTGCCGCTTTAATGGTCCCCGACGCGCCCAGCGCAACGTTCCAGCCCTGAATGCGAAACTGCCAGGTTAGCGTTTCAAGTTTCTGCGCTGCCGCCATGCGGGCGCGCTGGAAGTTTTCCCGGCTAATGGCGCCGCCCGGGAAATACATCTGAGCAAAACTAACGCAGCCCATACGGCGGCTTTCAACCAGTTTGGGTTCGAAATCTTCGCCGATCACCAGTTCCGTTGAGCCGCCGCCGATATCGATAACCAGCTTGCGGCCTTTTTCCGGCTGGGTGTGTTCAACGCCCATAAAAATCAGTCGGGCTTCTTCGTTACCGGAAATAATCTCAATCGGGTAGGGGATGACTTTTTCTGCGCGCTTGAGAAAATCGGTCGCATTCAGCGCCTGACGTAGAGTATGGGTTCCCACGATACATACGCTCGATGGGGGAAAGCCTTGCAGTCGTTCGGCGAAAAGTGACAAACAGCTTAATCCGCGCTCCATTGCTTCTTCGCTCAGCTTGTTGTCTGCGCCGAGCCCATCCGCCAGATGTACGCGTTGTTTCAGTCGTCCGATAATTTGCATTGCACCATCAACCACGCGGGCAATGACCATATGAAAACTGTTTGAACCCAGGTCGACCGCAGCAAATTCCTGCGGTCGCGGTGACTTGTCGTGTATTGGCATATCGTTAGTCAGGTTGCTCGAGTGATTTGATGTAGTCGTAAATCGCCAATTGTGACTGAACCTTACGGCGGTTTCCACGTGGCACGTAGCGATTACTCAGTTCTTTATCGATGAAGCGAGCCTTCACCGTATCGCTAAACAGGATATCAATGATATCCAGCACGCGTTGCTTGAGGCGTGGGTCAAGTAGCGGGGTAGCGACTTCGATACGATAGTCGATATTTCTTGTCATCCAGTCAGCCGAGGAGAGATACACCTGCTTATCGCCGCCGTTCTCAAAAATATAGACCCGGTCATGTTCGAGGTAGCGGTCAACAATGCTGATAACGCGAATATTATCGCTGATGCCTTCAAGGTTCGGGATCAGAGAACACATACCGCGAATCAATAAATTGACCGGCACGCCCGAGCCTGAGGCCGCATAGAGACGATCCACCAGACCTTTATCGACCAGGTTATTCAGTTTTAACGTAATACCTGAAGGTAACCCTTGCTGTGCGTTGGCGATCTCTTTGTCGATCATGGCGTACAGCAGGCGACGTGAGTTCTGCGGAGAAACCAGCAGATAATCAAACGTGACCGGACGATATGGGTTTTCAATGAAGTTGAATACCCGACGAACTTCGTTGGTAATGCGCGAATCGGCGGTAAGCAATGAGTAGTCGGTATACAGTCGCGCCGTTTTTTCGTTGAAGTTCCCGGTCCCGATATGCGCATAGCGCACGACTTCATCGCCTTCTTTACGTGAGATAAGAAACAGCTTGGCGTGAATTTTCAGGCCTGGGGCGGAGAAGATGACGTGCACGCCCGCTTCGGTAAGACGTTTGGCCCAGTGAATGTTAGCTTCTTCATCGAAGCGTGCCTGCAGTTCCACGACGACAGTGACTTTCTTACTGTTATGCGCGGCATGGATCATCGCATCGATGATGCGCGAGTCTTTTGCCACACGGTAGATGTTGATTTTTATCGCCAGCACGCTTGGGTCGAAAGAAGCCTGACGCAGCAGTTCCAGCACATGCTCAAAGGTGTGATACGGATAATAAAGCAGTACATCACGCTCGCGGATTGCATCAAATCCGTTACGGAATTTCTCGTTATCGAACCAGATATGACGCAGACGGGGCAGCGGTTTATTCACCAGGTTAGCTTTGCCAACGTTGGGGAAGTTAATAAAGTCTTTGAAGTTATGGTAACGCCCGCCGGGAACGATGGAGTCGTAGCGAGAAATGGTCAGTTTTTCACGCAGCACCTCGACCAGCGCATTAGGCATATCTCGCTGATAAACAAAGCGCACAGGTTCGGCGGTCAGACGCTGTTTCAGGCTGGATGACATCAGCTCCATCAGGCTGGATTCCATCTCGTGCACTAAATCGTATTCGGCGTCGCGGGTCATTTTCATCGAATAGGCGTTCAGCGCATCGTAATCAAAGAACCCTTTGAAAATATCGTCAAGGCAATAACGTAAAATGTTGTCCAACAGGATCATCGGCTTACGACGGCGCGGGGTCTCCGGCGGCAAATTCACAAAACGGGGAACCTTGTCAGAAGGGATTTCCAGTAGCGCATAGCGGATCGTATCACCACGGATAATCTCCACCGCCAGATAGGTATAGTCATCTTTCAGAAACTGGACTAAATCCGTCTCGCGGTTAATCAGGATCGGCGTAATGTGCTGGCGAAGATACTGCTTGAAGTAATGGCGTAACCAGCTCTGCTGATTCACCGACAATTGGCGTTCGTTGATTAAGAAAATCTGGTTGCGCGCCATCTCCAGCAGTAATTCGTTGTACAGGCCGTCAAATTCCTGATCGGCTTTTAATACGCGGGCCTGGATTTTGCCGAGTAAATGGCGGGAGTGAGAGTTTGAACCCTGTTCTTCGCTAATGATGATTCGGCGCTTCAGTTCGGCAAAACGAACCTTGTAAAACTCGTCGAGGTTATTGGAATAGATGCCTAAAAAACGCATCCGTTCGATCAACGGGTTTGATTTATCAGCAGCTTCCTGGAGTACACGTTCGTTGAACGCTAACCAGCTGAGTTCTTTCTCGATATATAGCTTTTCCTGACCCATTACCACTTTTACTCCGTTTCATTCACGGGACACTACCGATTTATTATGGCGAGCATTGCTCTCAGATGTCCAACTGTGCCAGAAAAATATGACAATAAACTGTCTGATAGCAAAGAGAAAGAGGGGAAGAAGAGTAGGCCCGATAAGCGAAGCGCCCTCAGGCCTACCGGAGGATGTGATTATTCGTCGGCGGCATAACCTTGTGGTGGCAGGCGATTACCGTCCAGCCACGCGGCGTTATCGCGCATTTTCAGTCGGCCGTCGGCAAACCAGCTAATCACCAGCGGGTAAATATCATGTTCCTGCGCCTGAACCCGGGCAGTGACATCATCTTCGCTGTCGCCTTCAAATACCGGTACTGTCGCCTGGAGAATAACCGGTCCGCCGTCCAGTTCATCCGTTACGAAATGGACTGAGGTTCCATGCTGTTCATCGCCGTTTTCCAGTACCTGACGGTGTGTATGCAGGCCGGGATACTTTGGCAACAACGAAGGGTGGATATTCAACAATCGTTCAGAATAGTGAGCGACAAACGCTGGGCTGAGGATGCGCATATAACCGGCCAACACCACGACATCGGGGCCGTAGGCGTCAATCTCTTGTATCAGTTGGCGGTCAAATGCTTCGCGGCTGGCAAACTGAGCGGCTTCCAGCGAATGTGCCGGAATATTCGCTTCTCGTGCACGTTCAAGGCCGAACGCATCGGCCTTGTTACTGAATACTGCACGTATGGTGCCATTGATTTTTTTCTGTTCGCAGGCGTTGATGATCGCCTGCAAATTGCTTCCGTTACCGGAAATGAGCACCACAATGTTTTTCATTCAATGACCACACGCTGTTCGGAATCAGAGGCTTTGATAATACCGATTTTCCATGCGTTTTCACCTTTCTCATTGAGCAAAGCGAGGGCGTTGTCAACTTCCGAAGCTGGCAGGGCGATGACCATGCCGACGCCGCAGTTAAAGGTGCGATACATCTCGTGCTGGCTGACGTTACCCGCCGTTTGCAGCCAGTTAAAGACGGCTGGCCACTGCCATGAGGATTCGTCGATCACTGCCTGCGTGTTGTCTGGCAGGACGCGCGGAATATTTTCCCAGAAGCCGCCGCCGGTCAGGTGAGCAATGGCATGCACATCCACCTTCTCGATCAGTTCCAGAATGGATTTAACGTAAATGCGGGTCGGGGCCAGTAAGTGATCGGCCAGCGGTTTACCGTCAAGCTCAGTGGTTTCCGGATTGCAACCGCTGACTTCAACGATTTTACGCACCAGGGAATAGCCGTTGGAGTGTGGACCACTGGAGCCGAGCGCAATCAGCACGTCGCCGTCAGCCACTTTTGAACCGTCGATAATCTCGGATTTTTCGACGACGCCAACGCAGAAGCCAGCCACGTCGTAATCTTCACCGTGGTACATTCCCGGCATTTCAGCCGTTTCACCGCCCACCAGCGCACAGCCTGACTGCAGACAGCCTTCGGCAATACCATTAATGACGCTGGCTGCGGTATCCACATCCAGTTTGCCTGTCGCATAGTAGTCGAGGAAAAACAGCGGCTCAGCGCCCTGAACCACGAGGTCGTTGACGCACATTGCGACCAGATCGATGCCAATAGTGTCGTGACGTTTCAGGTCCATCGCCAGACGCAGTTTTGTGCCAACGCCATCCGTCCCGGAAACCAGCACCGGTTCACGATATTTTTGCGGCAATGCGCACAGCGCACCGAAGCCACCCAGACCACCCATCACTTCCGGGCGACGCGTTTTCTTTACTACGCCTTTGATTCGATCAACCAGAGCATTACCTGCATCAATATCAACACCGGCATCTTTGTAGCTAAGAGAGGTTTTATCGGTCACTGCCTGCTTCCCCACATGTTTACTTGCAGTAAAAGTTAAATTCGGCGCAATTCTAACAGGGAAAGCAAACGTTTGCGAGCGTGCTCTGCATCAAGTTTTATCTGCTGATTTTTTCAGCATTTTACAGTCATTTATCTATTTGTTTGAATCACGCCACGAAAATGAAACCGGTTTCTTTTTTCTGTTACGGACCTCACGGAGAGTGTTTTGCACAGAGCAAGCTGCGGGCTTATCTTCATCGATAAAAATAATGACGGTAGTGGGACTTAGCACGCTCGCCTAAGAAATCTTTTTCATGGTATCAACACGTCATCCAGAATAATGCTTAATATCTTTAAAATTCATGGTATTGAATGCAGGGTCCGCCATTAGCTCGGACCTTGTTTTATACTCATCATCCAGACGTAAACGACTTTGGTTGATCCATATCAAGCGGATGCAGTGTTGCGCCAGAGACGAAAAGCGGTATAATCCGGCGATTTTTTTTGTGGTTGCCACTCGTCTGAGGAAAGGAGAAGAGTATGAAGATCGTGGAAGTCAAACACCCACTCGTCAAACACAAGCTGGGACTGATGCGTGAAAACGATATCAGCACTAAACGCTTTCGTGAACTCGCCTCGGAAGTTGGCAGCCTGCTGACTTATGAAGCAACCGCAGGCCTGGAAACCGAAAAGGTGACCATTGAAGGCTGGAACGGTCCGGTTGAAGTAGACCAAATCAAAGGTAAAAAAATCACCGTTGTGCCAATCCTGCGTGCCGGTCTGGGTATGATGGAAGGTGTACTGGAAAACGTTCCGAGCGCGCGTATCAGCGTTGTCGGTATGTACCGTAACGAAGAAACGCTGGAGCCGGTTCCGTATTTCCAGAAGCTGGTTTCTAACATCGATGAGCGTATGGCGCTGATCGTTGACCCGATGCTGGCGACCGGCGGTTCCGTTATCGCCACTATTGACCTGCTGAAAAATGCAGGCTGCACCAGCATCAAAGTGTTGGTGCTGGTTGCGGCGCCGGAAGGTATCGCGGCGCTGGAAAAAGCGCACCCGGATGTTGAGCTGTACACGGCCTCCATCGATCAGGGGCTGAACGAGCACGGATACATTATTCCGGGGCTTGGCGATGCCGGCGATAAGATTTTTGGTACCAAGTAAACGAATAAGTGAAAAGAAGCCGACTTTAAGAGTCGGCTTTTTTTTGAATACAACAACCTAATCGCTAATAACAAACAACACTCAGAGGAAAACACTATGACGCGCCGTGCTATCGGGGTAAGTGAAAGACCGCCGCTTTTACAGACAATCCCGCTTAGTTTACAGCACCTGTTCGCCATGTTTGGCGCAACGGTACTGGTGCCAGTCCTGTTCCACATCAACCCGGCTACCGTTTTGCTGTTTAACGGCATTGGTACGTTGCTGTATCTCTTTATCTGTAAGGGTAAAATCCCCGCGTACCTCGGTTCCAGCTTTGCGTTTATTTCTCCGGTGCTGCTGCTGTTGCCGTTAGGTTATGAAGTGGCGCTGGGCGGTTTCATTATGTGCGGCGTGCTGTTCTGCCTGGTTTCTTTCATCGTTAAGAAAGCAGGCACCGGCTGGCTGGATGTGATGTTCCCTCCGGCGGCGATGGGCGCAATCGTTGCCGTCATCGGCCTGGAACTGGCGGGCGTCGCCGCAGGCATGGCGGGGTTACTGCCTGCCGAAGGGCAATTACCGGATTCGAAAACCATCATCATCTCAATGGTGACGCTGGCGGTGACGGTATTTGGCTCCGTACTATTCCGCGGTTTTATGGCGATTATCCCGATTCTGATTGGGGTGTTAGCCGGTTATGCACTTTCTTTTGTGATGGGCGTCGTGGACACTACGCCGATTGCCCAGGCGCACTGGTTTGCGCTGCCGACTTTCTACACGCCGCGTTTTGAATGGGTTGCCATTCTGACCATCCTGCCTGCTGCGCTGGTGGTTATTGCTGAACACGTCGGACACCTGGTGGTGACGGCAAATATCGTGAAAAAAGATTTGGTTCGCGATCCTGGCCTGCATCGTTCCATGTTCGCCAACGGTCTGTCTACGGTGATCTCCGGTTTCTTCGGCTCTACGCCGAACACCACGTATGGCGAAAATATCGGCGTCATGGCGATTACCCGCGTATACAGTACCTGGGTTATTGGCGGCGCCGCGATTTTTGCCATCCTGCTCTCCTGTGTGGGCAAACTGGCGGCGGCGATTCAGATCATCCCACTGCCGGTCATGGGCGGCGTATCGCTGTTACTGTACGGCGTGATTGGCGCTTCCGGTATTCGCGTACTGATCGAATCAAAAGTTGA
This sequence comes from Citrobacter sp. TBCS-15, assembly GCF_005280815.1. Lineage (NCBI taxonomy): Bacteria > Pseudomonadati > Pseudomonadota > Gammaproteobacteria > Enterobacterales > Enterobacteriaceae > Citrobacter > Citrobacter sp. TBCS-15. The sequence goes on from NZ_SZWK01000313.1 coordinate 113,658, forward strand.
CTACAACAAAGCTCAGAACCTGATCCTGACCTCTGTCATTTTGATCATTGGTGTGAGTGGGGCGAAAGTTCATATCGGTGCCGCAGAGCTGAAAGGTATGGCGCTGGCGACCATTGTCGGCGTCTGCCTGAGCCTGATTTTCAAAGTCATCAGCCTGCTGCGTCCGGAAGAAGTGGTGCTCGACGCAAAAGATGCAGACAGCCCGCAACAGTGAGTCTCTGACCGGGTGGCATCGCTGCCCGGTTCTATCGCGACGTATTTCTGTGTTAAACTCAACGCGATTTTATGAAATCCTGGGTTGAGGTATCTCTGAACACACCGGCACAGCTCTCTCTGCCACTTTATCTTCCTGACGACGAAACGTTTGCAAGTTTCTGGCCGGGGGATAACTCCTCTTTACTGGCTGCACTGCAAAACGTGCTGCGTCAGGAACATAGCGGGTATATTTATCTCTGGTCGCGTGAAGGCGCTGGCCGTAGTCATTTGCTGCATGCAGCCTGTGCGGAACTGTCTGCACGCGGCGACGCGGTAGGCTACGTGCCGCTCGATAAGCGCACCTGGTTTGTTCCCGAGGTGCTCGACGGTATGGAGCATTTATCGCTGGTATGCATCGATAACATCGAATGTGTGGCCGGTGATTCGCTGTGGGAAATGGCGATCTTTGATCTCTATAACCGTATTCTGGAGTCGGGAAAAACGCGATTGCTGATCACCGGCGATCGCCCACCCAGGCAGCTCAATCTGGGGTTACCGGATCTCGCTTCGCGCCTGGACTGGGGACAAATCTACAAGCTGCAGCCGCTTTCTGATGAAGATAAGCTGCAGGCGTTACAATTACGCGCCAGACTTCGTGGGTTTGAACTGCCGGAAGATGTGGGACGTTTCCTGCTTAAACGTTTGGATCGGGAAATGCGTACGCTGTTTATGACGTTGGATCAGCTTGATCACGCATCGATCACCGCCCAGCGTAAGCTGACCATTCCGTTCGTAAAAGAGATTTTGAAACTGTAAACGCCGCAGCCGAAAAGACTGCGGCTGGCTTCAGCTTAACCGACGATTTCCAGTACCTGCTCCGGCGGACGTCCAATCCGCGCCTGGCCTTTGGCCACCACAATTGGGCGCTCCATCAGTTTCGGGTTGTCTACCATGGCCTGAATCAGCGCATCTTCACTCAAATTTTTGTCCGCCAGGTTAAGCGACTTGTAGAGATCTTCTTTCTGGCGCATCAGTTCACGCGCGCTGGACATCCCCAGCATCTGCAGCAGTTCACGCAGGGTTGCGGCGTCAGCCGGAGTGTCCAGATACAGCACCACTTCCGGGTCCACGCCGTTGGATTTCAGTAATTCCAGCGTTTCGCGGCTCTTGGAACAACGTGGGTTATGGTAGATTTTAATCGCGTCTGACATTTTTTTTCCTGTTACATTTTCGTATACGGTTTAAAGCGCTCTTGCAACTGGCGTAGCTGGTCAATACGGGCATCGTATCTGGCCTGCTGCTGGCTTCCTAGTTTAACCTGCGAACTTGCGCTGCTGAGCATCGAAATCGCCTGATCCAGACGCCCTGCAAGGGCATACCCTTCCGCGCGAGCCGCCAGTTCCTGATCGCGGTTACCGAGACCGGCCTCCGTTTGCGCTAACAAATCCCAGCCGTTAGGGTCATCCTTGTGGTTAAACGTATAACGATTCAGGATATTGGCTGCTTCTTTGGCTTGTCCGCCCTGTAAATACGCATTTGCCAGATTGAGCTGCAGTACCGGGTTGACTCGCAGGTCTCGAGCATTTTTAAGGCGATTAATAGCGTCGCCGGTTTTCTTCTGTCCGAGATCGATATCCGTTGCCAGGTCGAGATACCAGGCATTGTTAGGGTCAGCCGTCAGCAATGGTTGCAGCGCTTTACGCGCCTCGTCGTATTTACTGGCTTCCATCGCCTGGAGTGCGCGGCCATACTGCGCCGCACGTTGCTCGCGTATGTTGCCTTTCGACCAGTTACTTAGTAAGTCATCGGTCAACTGATTGCGGCCAGAGTTATACATGCCTAAGGTACGCGCCTTGGCCAGATAAAAATCTTCTGAAGACTGGACGACGACCGGGCGCATCTGGTTGGCGCGGTTACGCGCATCTGCCAGACGGCTTTCTGGCAGGGGGTGGGTCAGCAAAATTTCCGGTGGACGCGAAGAATAACGAGCCTGATCGAGCAGTTTTTCCAGGAACGTCGGCATGGCCTGGGGATCGAAACCCGAGCGTTGCAGTACCTGAATACCGATGCGATCCGCTTCCTGTTCGTTTTGCTGCGTAAAGCTGATCATTCCCTGGCGCGTACCCGCCAGCGTACCGGTCAGCGCCGCCATACCCGCCTGGGGGCTGGCCATCGCTAATAAAATGGAGCCTAACGCACCGACCCACGTTAGCGGGGCGCTGCGTTTCTGATCTTCCATCGCACGCGCCAGGTGACGCTGCGTGACGTGGGAAATTTCGTGCGCCATAACCGATGCCAGCTGGCTTTCGTTATCGGAATAGCGGAACAGGGCGGAGTGCAAAACAACGTTGCCGCCAAAGAAGGCAAAGGCATTGATTTCATCGTTGTTGATTAAAAAGAAGGTGAAAGGCGTTTTTACCGAGTCGGCGTGTGCAACTAAACGCATCCCCAGACTATTAATATATTGGGTCAGCAGCGGATCGTTAATTAACGGCGCGCTGCCTCGCAGCTGGCGTACGTAAAAATCGCCCATCTGCATTTCCTGTCCTATGGAAAGGGTACTCCCTGCCGAGGTTCCCATATCAGGCAGGGTGTCCGCGGGGTCAGCAAATGCGGGCGCAACCTGACCGATGGTCAGTGCGGCAATGAGGGTAGCAACCAGGTTTTTTTTCAACTGCCTGAACATAACCTCTGTCCTGTATTCTTTTTTGAGATAGCCATTTGACCAATGCCGTGAAGTATCGTTCACACTCCGCAAGCTTAGGAAGTTTAACTGCGAAACCTGACGATGAACACCCAGGAAAATGTCTTTTCACTTTGCGTAATCAGCCATAAAAAGCGAAGTCTTTTTTGTGACATTTCGATACAATTCGGGATCGCAATCCCGCTATTGGGTTCATGGAAGGGTTTTATGCTCGAAATGTTGATGCAATGGTATCGCCGCCGCTTTAGCGACCCCGAGGCCATCGCCCTGCTAATTATTCTGGTTGCCGGTTTTGGCATCCTGTTCTTCTTTAGCGGTCTTTTGGCGCCGCTGTTGGTCGCCATTGTGTTGGCGTACCTGCTTGAGTGGCCGACTGTACGGCTGGAACATATCGGCTGCTCACGGCGCTGGGCGACATCAATCGTGCTGGTGGTGTTTGTCGGCATTTTGCTGCTGATGGCGTTTGTCGTGATGCCCGTCGCGTGGCAGCAGGGGATCTACCTGATCCGCGATATGCCCGGTATGCTCAATAAATTATCTGATTTTGCCGCCACTTTACCACGACGTTATCCGGCGCTGATGGATGCGGGCATTATTGATGCGATGGCGGAGAATATGCGCTCGCGAATGCTCACCATGGGGGATTCGGTGGTGAAATATTCGTTAGCCTCCCTGGTCGGATTACTCACGCTGGCGGTTTATCTGGTGCTTGTCCCGTTGATGGTGTTCTTCCTGATCAAAGATAAAGGCCAGATGCTGAACGCCGTGCGCCGGGTGCTACCGCGTAATCGCGGGCTGGCGGGACAGGTATGGAAAGAGATGAACCAGCAAATCACCAACTATATCCGCGGTAAAGTGTTGGAAATGGTGGTGGTTGGTGTGGCGACCTGGCTTGGATTCCTGCTGTTTGGCCTTAACTATTCTCTGCTACTGGCGGTGCTGGTGGGGTTCTCGGTTTTGATCCCATATATCGGCGCTTTTGTGGTGACGATCCCGGTCGTTGGGGTGGCGTTGTTCCAGTTCGGGCTTGGCACCGAATTCTGGAGCTGCTTTGCCGTGTACCTGATAATCCAGGCGCTGGACGGTAATCTGCTGGTCCCCGTACTGTTCTCCGAGGCCGTTAACCTGCATCCGCTGGTGATTATTCTGTCGGTCGTGATTTTTGGCGGGCTATGGGGGTTCTGGGGCGTATTCTTTGCGATTCCTCTGGCGACGCTCATCAAAGCCGTCATGCATGCCTGGCCTGACGGTCAGGCCGTTGACGAACCTTAATCTGCAAACTCCGGCGATGCAATGTCGCCGGAACTGAACTTGTCTGACCTCTATCCACACATTCTGAATAATCTCCTCTGGTGTCGTTTTTCTCCGCATTTGTCTTTAACTTGACCAACGTGATGTCTTTTCGTCACGCAAGGATAAGGCCAACAGGAGAACAAAATGGGTCACAACACACACACGCAGCAAAAGGTGGGATGGGGCGGTTATCTCGCTTTTTTAATTACAATAATTCTTTTTTCCGGCATGTTTGCGAAAAGTACCGAATGGTGGCGGGTTTTTGACTTCACCGTCCTCAACGGTGCGTTTGGGAAAGTTAATGCGGCAGGCGATACGGCGATCTCTTTTCGCGGCACGGGTGGTATGGGCGCTAAAGATGGCTTTTTATTCGCACTGGAGCTGGCACCTTCCGTCATTCTTTCTCTGGGGATTATTTCCGTCACCGAAGGGTTAGGTGGATTGCGCGCCGCACAACAGTTGATGACACCTGTCCTGCGCCCGTTACTCGGCATTCCAGGTGTTTGTTCGCTGGCGCTGATCGCGAATTTGCAAAATACCGATGCCGCGGCCGGGATGACGAAAGAGATGGCTGAAGAGGGCATTATCACTGAACAGGAACGTGCCATTTTTGCCTGCTGGCAAACCAGTGGCAGCGCCTGTATTACCAACTATTTTTCCTCGGGAGCCGCGCTGTTTACGATGGTTACCGTTCCGGTGATTACGCCGCTGGCGGTGATCCTCGTGTTCAAATTTGTGGGGGCTAACCTGCTGCGCTTATGGATTACGCAGTTGGAAAATCGCCGTACGCAGCAGGAGGCATGAGATGACAACTCAGGTACGTAAAAACGTCATGGATATGTTTATCGATGGCGCACGGCGCGGGTTTACCATAGCAACAACCAGCCTGTTGCCGAACGTGGTGATGGCGTTTGTGATTATTCAGGCGCTGAAAGTGACGGGGCTGCTCGAGATTGTCGGGCGGGTATGTGAGCCGGTTATGGCGCTATGGGGGCTGCCTGGCGAATCTGCCACCGTCCTGCTGGCGGCGGTAATGAGTATGGGAGGTGGCGTCGGTGTTTGCGCCAGCCTGGTTGTTGCCGGTACGCTTTCGGGACATGATGCTACGGTATTGTTACCCGCTATCTACCTGATGGGTAACCCGGTGCAAAATGTGGGACGTTGTCTGGGGACAGCGGGGGTCCATCCTCGTTACTATCCGCTTATTATTGCGGTGTGCGTCATTAATGCACTGCTCTCTATTTGGGTCATGCAGGTTATTGCCTGACAAGGAAGGTTATGAACTGTTCAATTCTTGATTTGACGTTGTTCCAGCAGGGACATGTGTACGCGCCGGAAGATTTAGGCCGACAGGATATACTGGTGTCCGGCAGCAAAATTGTTGCCATCGCGCCGTCGATTTCCCTGGAAGACTTTCCCGGCTGTGAGTGTGTCAATCTTGACGGCGCGATTGTGTGTCCTGGGTTTATCGATCAGCACGTCCATTTGATTGGCGGCGGCGGAGAAGCGGGGCCGCACACCCGCACGCCGGAAGTGCGTTTGTCACGGTTGGTTGAAGCAGGGGTCACTTCGGTGGTGGGATTACTGGGCACAGATGGTATTACCCGTCATCCGGAGTCGCTGCTGGCGAAAACCCGCGCGCTGGAGTTTGAAGGTATCAGCGCCTGGATGCTGACCGGGGCGTACTCTCTGCCTTCCCCGACTATCACCGGCAGCATCGATCGCGACGTGGCGCTGATCGATAAAGTGATTGGCGTGAAGTGTGCGATTTCGGACCATCGTTCTTCAGCACCAGATACTCAGGCACTGGCGAACATGGCGGCGCAGTCGCGCGTCGGTGGATTACTGGGGCGTAAACCGGGAATCAGCGTTTTCCATATGGGCGACAGCCCGCGCATGCTGGAACCGTTGTATCAGATCCTTGAAAACTGCGATGTGCCGATAACTAAACTGTTACCGACACACGTTAATCGTGCGGAACCTTTGTTCCAGGCGGCACTGGAGTATGCCCGCCAGGGCGGTTATATCGACATTACCAGCAGCATTGATGAGCCTGTTGATCCGGCCACGGCTATTGCCACGGCGCTGCGCCAAAATGTGCCGCTGTCGCGCATTACCTTAAGCTCGGACGGCAACGGCAGCCAGCCGGAATTTGATGAGTCAGGTAATCTCACCGGGATTGGCGTCGCGGGGTTTGAATCCCTGGCGGAAACGGTGCGTCAGTTGGTGAAGGTGCATGCTGTGCCGTTGGAACAGGCGCTGTGTCCGCTGACGCGTACGGTGGCAGAGTTTTTAGGACTGGAGCATAAAGGGCGTCTGGCGGTGGGATGCGATGCGGACATTCTGGTGCTGAACGACGCGCTGGAGGTGAATCACCTGTGGGCGAAGGGAAAAACCGTAGTCAGAGCGAAAAAAGCCTGCGTCAAAGGGACGTTTGAATAACCGAGGTTGTTGCCGGATGGCGGCGTAAACGCCTTATCCGGCCTACGGGTTTGTGCAGATCAAAGCCTGATAACACGCGTAGCGTCGCCATCAGGCTTTTTTCTGCAAAACGTGAATCAGGCGTTCTCTTTCAGCCAGTTCATTACCACGTCGTGGTGATTGCTGGTTTTGAAGTTATCAAACACATGCTCGATTTTCCCTTCAGCATCAATCAGGAAGCTGATGCGGTGGATGCCATCGTAGGTTTTGCCCATAAATGACTTCTCACCCCAGACGCCGAACTGCTCGCAAACCTGATGATCTTCGTCGGACAAGAGCGTGAAGTTAAGAACTTCTTTCTCAGCGAATCGGGAAAGTTTTTCCGGTTTATCGGTGCTGATTCCCAGCACTTCAACACCTGCTTTTTTTAACTCATCCATGTTATCGCGCAGGCCGCAGGCCTGTACGGTACAGCCGGGTGTCATGGCTTTCGGGTAAAAATAAACCAGAACACGCTGTCCCTGGAAGTCGGTTAAATTAACTTGTTCTCCGTCTTGATCCGGCAAGCTAAATTTCGGTGCGATATCACCGGCTTTCAGTGGGTTCATTACTTAACTCCATCCTGTTCATCATGCTGTGAGTAATTGACGACGTTAATACTGCCTTGCGCATTGAGTTCTGTACAGAGTGCTTTAAACGCATCTTCAATATTTGCCGCGTCATGTGACGCAGGACTATGTGCGGTAATTTGAATAAACAGCTGTGCCGTCTTTCCATTCTCAGCCGGTTGCGTGCGTGAAACCAGTTCCGCAATATTCATTTGGTGGCTGTCAAACAGGGCGGTAAAGCGTTCAATCAAATGTGGAGAATCGGGGACATCGACCTGTACCCATACCGTGGCGGGCATCGCTGGGCGGGGACGCGCAGTCGTGCGCTTCATGACAATCAATAAATCCAGCTCAGCGCCTTTCAACGGCAAGGTTGATTCAATCAGGGTGATGGCATTCCAGGTGCCTGACAGCAGCATGATAAATGTGAATTCATCACCCAGCATCGCCAGTCGGCTGTCTTCGATATTACAGCCGCAACTGCTGACATGACGCGTGATGGTGTTCACAATTCCTGGGCGGTCGGCACCCAGCGCAGTAATGACCAGATAGTGTTGCGATGACGATGTCAAACCTGTTCTTCCTTTGAGCGGTGAGGTAATCATAAGGAAAGCATAAAAAAAACATGCATACAACAATCAGAACGGCTCTGGTCGCTTGCTTTTATTGTCGTACCAAACGTACCATTGAGACACTTGTTTGCACAGAGGATGGCCCATGTTCACGGGAAGTATTGTCGCGCTTGTTACGCCGATGGATGAGAAAGGTAAAGTCTGCCGGTCGAGCCTGAAAAAACTGATTGATTATCATGTCGCCAGCGGCACCTCGGCGATCGTTTCGGTTGGCACCACTGGTGAGTCTGCCACCCTGAGTCATGATGAACATGGCGATGTGGTGATGATGACGCTGGAGCTGGCCGACGGGCGTATTCCGGTTATTGCCGGAACCGGCGCCAATGCGACCGCAGAAGCCATTAGTCTGACGCAGCGTTTCAACGATAGCGGTGTTGTCGGCTGCCTGACGGTGACGCCGTACTACAACCGCCCAACCCAGGAAGGTTTGTTCCAGCATTTCAAAGCTATCGCTGAACATACTGACCTGCCGCAAATTCTGTATAATGTGCCGTCCCGTACTGGCTGCGATATGCTGCCAGAAACCGTTGGCCGCCTGGCGAAAGTAAAAAATATTATCGCTATTAAAGAGGCCACGGGGAACTTAAGTCGCGTTCACCAGATCAAAGAGCTGGTTTCAGACGACTTCATTCTGCTCAGCGGTGATGACGCGACCGGACTGGATTTTATGCAGCTCGGTGGTCATGGCGTGATTTCCGTAACGTCTAACGTTGCGGCACGTGATATGGCTGAAATGTGCAAACTGGCGGCAGCGGGGAATTTTGCCGAGGCGCGGGTGATTAACCAGCGTCTGATGCCGTTACACAACAAACTATTTGTCGAACCCAATCCTATCCCAGTGAAATGGGCATGTAAGGAGTTGGGACTTGTGGCGACCGATACGCTGCGTCTGCCGATGACGCCAATCACGGACAATGCTCGTGAAATCGTCAAGGCGGCGCTTAAGCATGCCGGTTTGCTGTAAAGTTTAGGGAGATTTGATGGCTTACTCAGTACAAAAGTCGCGCCTGGCCAAGGTTGCGGGTGTTTCGCTTGTTATGTTGCTCGCGGCCTGTAGTTCTGACTCGCGCTATAAGCGCCAGGTGAGCGGTGATGAATCCTATCTGGAGGCCGCACCGCTTGCTGAGCTTCATGCGCCAGCTGGGATGATTCTGCCGGTTATGTCGGGTGACTATAATATCCCGGTAACCAACGGTAGTGGTGCCGTGGGTAAAGCGCTGGACATTCGCCCACCGGCTCAGCCGTTAGCGTTAGTCACTGGCGCTCGTACCCAGATCGCAGGTGATACGTCGACATTGCTGGTGGAAAATGGTCGTGGCAACACGCTGTGGCCACAGGTCGTTAGCGTCATTCAGTCTAAAAACTACACGATCGCTAAGCGTGATGATGCCAGCCAGACGTTGACCACCGACTGGGTTGACTGGAACCGTCTGGATGAAGACGAGCAGTACCGTGGACGTTATCAAATCTCGGTTAAACCGCAGGGCTATCAGCAAGCGGTAACGGTGAAACTGACTAACCTTGAGCAGGCGGGTAAACCCGTAGCCGATGCGGCATCAATGCAGCGTTACAGCGCTGAGATGATGAACGTTATCTCTGCCGGTCTGGATAAGAATGCCACCGATGCTGCGAATGCCGCGCAGAACCGCTCTGCAGCCACCATGGACGTTCAGAGCGCCGCCGATGACACGGGTTTACCAATGCTGGTGGTGCGTGGACCGTTCAACGTGGTTTGGCAACGTCTGCCGGCAGCGCTTGAGAAAGTGGGCATGAAAGTGACCGACAGTACCCGTTCTCAGGGCAGCATCGCTGTGACCTACAAACCGCTGTCTGATAGCAGCTGGCAGGAACTGGGTGCAAGCGATCCAGGTTTAGTGTCAGGCGACTATAAACTGCAGGTCGGTGATTTAGATAACCGCAGTAGTATGCAGTTTATCGATCCGAAGGGACATACCCTGACGCAAAGCCAGAACGACGCGCTGGTCGCTGTCTTCCAGGCAGCGTTCAGTAAGTAAAAATGAAGGGCTGGATAACTCCAGCCCTTTTTTTCTGATATGATACGCAAACGTGTGCGTCGGCAGAAAAACGCAATATTTATCGTTAATTCACACCCAGGAGTAATAAAGATGCAAAAGCAAGCTGAGTTGTATCGTGGTAAAGCGAAGACCGTATACAGCACGGAAAACCCGGACCTGTTGGTGCTCGAATTCCGCAATGATACGTCAGCAGGGGATGGCGCGCGCATTGAACAGTTTGACCGTAAAGGCATGGTGAATAACAAGTTCAACCATTTCATTATGACTAAACTGCAAGAAGCGGGCATTCCTACCCAGATGGAGCGACTGCTTTCCGATACCGAATGTCTGGTGAAAAAACTGGAGATGGTACCGGTTGAATGTGTGGTGCGTAACCGCGCGGCAGGCTCACTGGTTAAGCGTTTAGGCGTTGAGGAAGGTATTGAACTGAATCCGCCGCTGTTTGATCTGTTCCTGAAAAACGATGCTATGCACGATCCAATGATTAACGATTCCTATTGCGAAACTTTTGGCTGGGTGAGCAAAGAGAATCTGGCACGCATGAAAGAGCTGACCTACAAAGCTAACGACGTGCTGAAAAAGATGTTCGATGATGCGGGCCTGATTCTGGTCGATTTCAAACTTGAGTTTGGCTTGTATAAAGGTGAAGTGGTGCTGGGTGATGAATTCTCACCGGACGGTAGCCGTCTGTGGGATAAAGAAACGCTGGATAAAATGGACAAAGATCGCTTCCGCCAGAGCCTGGGCGGCCTGATCGAAGCCTATGAAGCCGTCGCGCATCGCCTGGGTGTCAAGTTAGACTAATTCCCCTTTGAGCCGGCGATCGCTCACCGGCTCATCAATCTCGCCGATTTTGATTACTGTTTCTTATGGTAATCCTGTTCCGAACCGCCTACGATCATCATCATAATGAATAAAAAGTTGAGGTGATTATGCGCTGGCAAGGGCGTCGTGAAAGTGACAATGTAGAAGACAGACGAAATAGCTCCGGCGGCCCTTCTATGGGCGGGCCTGGTTTTCGTTTGCCCAGTGGTAAAGGCGGCATCATCCTGCTGATTGTGGTGTTGGTCGCAGGTTATTATGGCGTGGATCTCACCGGGTTAATGACCGGTCAACCCGTCTCCCAACAGCAATCATCACGCTCCATCAGCCCAAATGATGATGAAGCGGCAAAATTTACCTCGGTGATTCTGGCCACCACAGAGGATACCTGGGGACAGCAGTTTGAAAAAATGGGCCGGACCTATCAACAGCCGAAGCTGGTGATGTATCGGGGCGCTACACGTACCGGCTGCGGCGCGGGCCAGTCCGTGATGGGGCCGTTTTACTGCCCGGCGGATGGCACTGTGTACATTGACCTCTCCTTCTACGACGATATGAAAAACAAGCTGGGCGCCGATGGTGATTTTGCTCAGGGCTATGTTATCGCCCATGAAGTGGGCCACCACGTGCAGAAACTGCTGGGTATTGAACCGAAAGTTCGTCAGATGCAGCAGAATGCCTCACAGGCTGAAGTGAACCGTCTTTCCGTGCGTATGGAACTGCAGGCGGATTGCTTTGCCGGCGTCTGGGGCCATAGTATGCAGCAGCAGGGCGTGCTGGAGTCCGGCGATCTGGAAGAGGCGCTGAACGCCGCGCAGGCGATTGGCGACGATCGCCTGCAGCAGCAAGGACAAGGGCGCGTTGTACCGGACAGCTTTACCCACGGAACCTCTGAACAGCGTTTTACCTGGTTCAAACGCGGCTTTGACAGCGGCGATCCGGGGCAGTGCAATACTTTTGGAAAAGGCATTTAAAATACAGAGGCAGGGATGTCTGATAACACGGCGCTGAGTGCGTTAACTGAACAGATGACCCGCGAAGGTATCCGTCGTTTGCTGGTTATCAGCGGCGAGGATAGCTGGTGTCAGGCGCAAGCGTTAGCACTACGCAACGCGTTACCCGGTGACTGGCTATGGGTAGGGGCGCAAGCCCCTGCTGAGCCGAACTGTACGCCGCAGGCGCTGCAAACATTACTGGGGCGCGAATTCCATCATGCAGTTTTTGACGCCGGGCAGGGATTTGATGCTGCGGCGTTTGCCGCCTTAAGCGGCACGCTGCTCGCCGGGAGCTGGCTGGTGTTGCTGACTCCCCCCTGGCATGGCTGGCACACGCATCCGGACACGGATTCACTGCGCTGGAGCGACTGCGCAGACCCTATTCCAACGCCACATTTTGTTGAACACATCAAACGGGTGATTTCCCAGGATGGACAGGCGTTGCACTGGCAGCAGCATCAGCCTGCTACATATCCCCACTTTGCTGCTCGCGCCGACTGGCACGCGGCAACCGGTGAACCTCAGCCTGAACAGGCGCTGATTTTATCGCAGTTGCTGGGTATGCCTCCTGGCGTGGTTGCCGTGACGGCCGCGCGTGGTCGGGGAAAATCCGCGCTGGCGGGGCAACTGATTGCACGTATCAACGGGACTGCTATTGTTACCGCGCCTGCTAAAGCGGCAACCGATGTGCTGGCGCAATTTGCCGCAGAACGTTACCGCTTTATGGCCCCGGATGCGTTGTTAAGCAGTTCTGCAACCGCAGACTGGCTTATCGTTGATGAAGCCGCCGCAATTCCCGCGCCGCTACTGCATCAGTTAGTCGCGCGTTTTCCCCGTACGCTATTAACCACCACCGTTCAGGGCTATGAGGGAACCGGCAGAGGCTTCTTGTTGAAATTCTGCGCCCGCTTTCCCCATCTTCGACGTTATGAGTTACAACAGCCCGTACGCTGGGCGCTGGGATGCCCTCTGGAGAAAATCGTCAGCGATGCGCTGGTGTTTGACGACGAAACTTTTACGCATGCCCCGTTGGGCGATCTCCATTTCTCGGCATTTGAACAACAATCCTGGCATGACAACCCGGCACTGCCGGTAGCGGTATATCAACTGCTTTCCGGGGCGCACTATCGCACCTCGCCACTTGATCTGCGGCGGATGATGGACGCACCTGGCCAACATTTTCTTCAGGCATCGTGTGCTGATTCGGTGGCGGGAGCCGTCTGGTTGGTGGATGAAGGGGGACTATCTGCTGAATTAAGCCAGGCCGTCTGGGCAGGATATCGCCGACCACGTGGAAATCTGGTTGCACAGTCACTGGCGGCGCACGGTGGCGATCCGTTGGCGGCAACGCTCATTGGACGGCGGGTAAGCCGAATTGCGGTTCATCCTGCTCGCCAGCGAGAAGGTATCGGGCAGCAGTTGATAATGCAGGCCCGGCGTTACTCCACGCTGTGTGACTATCTGTCCGTCAGTTTTGGGTATACGGTCGAACTCTGGCGTTTCTGGCAGCGCTGTGGTTTTGTTCTGGTGCGAATGGGCAATCACCGCGAAGCCAGCAGCGGGTGCTATACCGCCATGGCGTTACTGCCTATTAGCGAAGCGGGAAAACGCCTTGCCGGGCGCGAACACCAGCGTCTGCGGCGTGATGCGGAGATCCTTACGCAGTGGAACGGTGAGGGCATTCCGCTGGACCCGTTGAAAGAGTCTACGCTTAATGAGGATGACTGGAACGAGCTGGCCGGATTTGCTTTCGCCCATCGGCCATTATTGACGTCGCTTGGCTGTCTGACTCGTCTGCTTCAGCACAGCGAGTTACCTCTCCCGGCCTTGCGGGGGCGCTTACAGGCTAAACGCAGCGATGTCGAATTGTGCCAGCAGTTGAAGATCCCCGGGCGTAAAGCACTGCTGGTCGTTCAGCGGGCCGAGGCGGCGCAGGCGCTAAAACAGCTGGATGCTGAACGTATACAGCGGCTACAAAATCGCATTATGCAATGGCAAAATTTTCACTAACTTCTTCAATTTACTGACATGGTCATTGCGGTTAAGCGGCGTAGAATGATTCTCATCAGTTAAGGAGATCGCCATGAAACATGACCATTTTGTTGTTCAAAGTCCTGATAAACCCGCTCAACAGCTACTGCTGCTGTTTCATGGCGTCGGCGATAACCCGGTTGCCATGGGCGAAATCGGCTCCTGGTTTGCACCGCTGTTTCCGGATGCGCTCATCGTCAGCATTGGCGGGGCTGAGCCTTCTGGTTCTCCTTCCGGACGTCAGTGGTTTTCGGTTCAGGGCGTAACGGAAGAGAACCGGCAGGCGCGTGTTGACGCCATTATGCCGGTCTTTATTGAAACCGTGCGCTACTGGCAGAAGCAGAGCGGCGTTTCACCTCAGGCTACTGCGCTGATTGGTTTTTCTCAGGGGGCGATTATGTCGCTTGAGAGTATTAAAGCCGAGCCGGGGCTGGCATCGCGCGTTATCGCTTTCAATGGTCGCTATGCCACCTTACCCGAGGTTGCAACCACGGCTACGACGGTGCATTTGATTCACGGCGGTGAAGACCGGGTGATTGAGTTATCTCACGCCGTTAACGCTCAGGAAGCGTTAATTCGCGCCGGTGGGGATGTGACGCTGGATATCGTCGAAAATCTGGGGCACGCCATTGATGAACACAGCATGCAGTTTGCGCTCGATCATCTGCGTTTTACCGTACCGAAACACTACTTTGATGAAGCGCTGAGTGGCGGTACGCCCAACGATGATGATGTGATTGAGATGATTTAACCTGTAGGCCGGATAAGGCGAAGCCGCCATCCGGCATGACAGTCAGTGATAGTGCCGGATAGCAATGTGATATGTGTTATCCGGCCTACAAATTATTTCTTCGGCTGATCCTTATTCGGCCAATCGTCGTCGTCGTCCCATTTATCGTTAAAGTCACGATGCGGGGGAAGCTCTGGCTTATTAGCGAGAAACTTCTTGTGGTCGACGCGCTTGAGATCTTTGATAACGTTCAGCAATACGCCTACCAGAAACACCAATACTAAAATCCACCAATATTTTGCCAGCCAGTCCATGCTCATTTCCTCTTGCAGGAACACTCATCAGGCGACGAGTTGCTCCATGATACGTTGATACATACGGGCAAGCAGTTGCAGGTCGGCGGCATTAACGCATTCATTAATTTTATGAATGGTGGCATTGACCGGCCCAAGCTCTACTACCTGTGCCCCCATGCGGGCAATAAAACGCCCGTCGGATGTCCCGCCTGTAGTCAGTAACTGCGGTTTAATTTCATTATAGTGCTCAATGGCGTTCACTACTGCATCCACCAGTTTACCGCGTGCGGTCAGGAACGGCTGACCGGAGAGCCACCAGTCGACGGTATAACGCAGTTGATGTTTTTCCAGCAGTTCCAGCACCCTGGCTTTAATCATTTCATCGTTTAATTCGGTGCTGAAACGGAAGTTAAACTGGATGAACAGCTCACCAGGGATGACGTTGTTGCTACCGGTTCCTGCCTGAATATTGGCAATCTGCATACTGGTCGCTGGGAAGAACTCGTTACCCTGATCCCACTCGATCGCCACCAGTTCATTGAGCATTGGCGCGGCGCGGTGTACCGGGTTATCAGCCAGATGTGGGTAGGCCACGTGTCCTTGCACGCCGTGAATGGTCAGGTTGCAGGTCAGCGAACCACGACGACCATTTTTCACCACGTCGCCAACGATTTCCGTACTGGATGGTTCGCCTACCAGACAATAATCGAGGCGTTCGTTACGCGCCATCAGCGCTTCAACCACCTTTACGGTGCCGTTTTTGGCGCTGGCTTCTTCGTCAGAGGTTATCAGGAACGCCAGACGGCCCTGATGATTAGGATGTTGGGCGACAAAGCGTTCTGCGGCCACGACCATCGCTGCCAGTGAACCTTTCATATCGGCAGCGCCACGCCCAAACAGCATGCCATCGCGAATGGTCGGTTCGAACGGCGGATTAATCCAGCGATCGACATCGCCGGCAGGCACTACGTCAGTGTGACCGGCAAATGCCAGAGTCTCACCTTTACCGCGCCATGCCCAAAAATTCTGTGTGTCACCAAAATCCATACGCTCAACGGTAAAACCTACCGCGCGCAGGCGTTCAATCATTAACGCCTGGCACCCGGCATCATCCGGGCTCAGGGAAGGACGGCGAATAAGCTGCTGAGTCAGCTCAATAACCGGGCACGACATAGATTACACCTCATTAAAAAACAGAGTATAACTGGAATCACTGAAACCAAGCAGCATAGGCTTACCCGGCTTGCAGAGCAATGGGCGTTTGATAATTGCAGGCATTTCAATCATCAACGCGGCGGCGGCGTCCGCAGTAGTGATTTGGCTACGCGTGGCTTCATCCAGTTTCCGCCATGTGGTTCCACGTGTATTGAGCAGCGGCTCCCAACCTAATTCGCTGATAAAAGACTGTAATAGCGTGTTGTCCAGTCCGTCGACGCGATAATCATGGAAGCGGTAGTCGATCCTTCGCTCTTCTAACCAGCGTCTGGCTTTTTTAATAGTATCGCAATTTTTAATGCCGTAGAGAGTGATCATTTGAATCCTTATCGATTTAATTTGAATATTTATTCTAGTGTTGTGTGAACACGGATAATACATATTGTCATCCTGGCGTTATAGAGAAATATAACATTGTTGAACAATGGTGAATAATGATTCCTGAAAGTTCCAAAACTAACTCGTAAATGAAAATCAGAATTTGCCTGTTTGCATCAGCCTGTTTTTCCATCAGAATTGCAAAAGTAGTAGATGATGTATGAATATTTCAAAATATTGCAGTAAGTCACATAAAATTTATGGGTATAGCGCATAGTGATCACATAAACCCCAAACACGGGAGGATGTAATCACAACCATCGGTTAAATGATCTTCTTTTGATGATGATGATTTCGTAGAATGCTCATAATAATAAGAGAGGTTGTTATGATTGAACGTGAACTGGGGAACTGGAAAGACTTTATCGAAGTCATGCTTCGTAAATAATTTTCTGGAAGAAATTCATATCCTGCAAAGGATAAAAAAAGGCGACTCAACGTAAGTCGCCTTTTTTGTGTCCGATTATTCTGGGCGTGGCTTCAATGGGAAGCGTCGGCGGACCAGCACAAAAAACAGGGGGACGAAGTAAATTGCCAGGATTGTGGCTGAAATCATCCCGCCCATTACGCCGGTCCCCACTGCATGTTGACCGCCGGAACCCGCGCCATTGCTGATGGCCATCGGCAACACCCCAAAGATAAACGCCAGCGACGTCATCAGAATCGGGCGTAAGCGCTGGCGACAGGCATGCAGCGTGGCGTCGAGCAGATCGTGTCCTTTCTCGTTCATCTCATTGGCGAATTCAACAATCAATATCGCGTTCTTCGCTGAAAGACCGATAACGGTTAATAACCCGACCTGGAAATAGACATCGTTTTCCAGACCGCGCATCCAGGTGGCCAGCAGTGCGCCAATTACCCCCAGCGGCACCACCAGCATGACGGAGAAGGGCACCGACCAGCTTTCGTACAGTGCCGCCAGGCACAGGAACACTACCAGCAGAGAAATGGCGTACAGGGCAGGTGCCTGAGAACCAGACAGTCGCTCCTGATAAGACATTGCCGTCCATTCGAGACCAAATCCGGTCGGCAACTGTCGCACCAGCGACTCCATCACGTCCATTGCCGTACCGGTACTGACGCCGGGCGCGGCTTCACCGACAATCTCGACGGCAGAATAGCCGTTATAACGCTCCAGACGCGGTGAGCCGGTTTCCCAGCGCGAGGTGGCAAAGGCTGAGAAAGGCACCATGCCGCCGCTATTATTGCGGACGTACCACAGGTTGATGTCGTCCGGGAGCATGCGGTACTTCGCCGCCGCCTGGACGTAAACTTTCTTCACGCGACCGCGGTCCATAAAGTCATTAACGTAGCTGGAGCCCCAGGCCGTTTGCAATGTATCGTTGATGTCGTCAATGGACACGCCCAGCGCCTGGGCTTTGCGCTGATCGATATCAATTTGCAATTGTGGACTGTCGTCGAGTCCGTTATGACGAACGCGGGTCAGGGATGCGTCTTTCCCGGCCAGCTCAATCAGCTTGTCGCGTGCGGCCATTAACGCGTCATGGCCCGCGCCGGCGTGATCCTGCAGTTCCATATCAAAACCAGCCGAACTGCCGAGGCCGCTAATGGCCGGAGGGCTGCTGGCGAAGACGCGAGCCTCTTTAATCTTATTAAACGCTTTGGTCGCGCGTTCGATAATGGCGAAGGAAGTCCCGGTGGTGGCGTCACGCTCATCCCAGTCTTTTAAACGCACGAACATACGCGCCACGTTTTGTCCGTTCCCGCCGGGGCCGGATCCTACAGTGGAAAAGACCGACATAATGTTGTCTTTTTCGTGGGTGAAGTAATACTTCTCTACTTCCTCTACCACTTTCAACGTTTGTTGTTGGGTGGAGCCGCTGGGGAGCTGTATCGAGGTGGTAAACATTCCGCGGTCTTCCAGCGGCAGGAAGGAAGTCGGCAGACGCAGGAACAGGAAGACCATACCGCCGAGCAGCAGAACGTAGATCAGGATCCAGCGCAGGCTGCGATGCAGGATCCGGGCAACGCCTTTTTCGTAGCGTTCGGCATTGCGGTTAAACATGCGGTTAAACCAACCGAAGAAACCGGTCTGCCCGTGTTGTTCGCCTTTATGCAGCGGTTTAAGCAGCGTGGCGCACAGCGCAGGGGTGAGGATCATCGCCACCAGAACGGACAGCACCATCGCGGAAACAATGGTAATCGAGAACTGGCGATAAATAGCCCCGGTAGTGCCGCCGAAGAAGGCCATTGGGATAAACACCGCCGACAGTACCATGGCGATACCGACCAGCGCGCCCTGGATTTGCCCCATCGATTTCCGCGTGGCTTCACGCGGCGAGAGGCCCTCCTCACTCATAATTCGCTCGACGTTTTCCACTACCACAATGGCGTCATCCACCAGCAGGCCGATTGCCAGCACCATTGCGAACATGGTTAACGTGTTCACGCTATAGCCAAAGGCGTAGAGCACGGAGAAGGTACCCATCAGTACGACGGGAACGGCGATAGTGGGAATCAGCGTGGCGCGGAAGTTTTGCAGGAACAGGTACATGACCAAAAATACCAGCGCGATTGCTTCCAGCAGGGTTTTTACCACGTCGATGATTGAGGCTTTTACGAAGGAGGTGGTTTCATACGCCACCTTATATTCCAGTCCGTGTGGAAAATATTGCGACAGCTCGTTCAGACGGTTAATGACCAGCGTTGCCGTCGCCATTTCATTGGCGCCGGAGGCCAGCTTCACGCCCAGACCGGAGGCGGGATTACCGTTAAAGCGGCTGAGATAATCATACTTCTCAGCCCCCATTTCGACCGTCGCCACGTCGCCCAGTTTAACTTCTGAACCGTCCTGGCTA
Organism: Citrobacter sp. TBCS-15; assembly: GCF_005280815.1. Lineage (NCBI taxonomy): Bacteria > Pseudomonadati > Pseudomonadota > Gammaproteobacteria > Enterobacterales > Enterobacteriaceae > Citrobacter > Citrobacter sp. TBCS-15. Next base: position 132,833 of record NZ_SZWK01000313.1, read on the forward strand.
ACGCGTAGCGTAATATCGCGGAATTGATCCGGAGTCTGCAGCAGCGACTGGGCATTAATCGTCGCATTCAGCGCTTGTTTGTCCACTGAAGGCGTGCCGCCAAGTTGCCCGACGGCAATCTGCGCATTCTGTGACTCGATAGCGTCGGTCACATCTTTGGCGGTCATCTGGAAGCTGTTAAGTTTGGCCGGGTCGAGCCAGATACGCATGGAGTATTGTGAACCGTAGGCGTCGATATCCCCCACGCCGTTTATACGACTGAGCGGGTCCTGAATATTACTCGCGACGTAATCAGCGATGTCCTGCTTATCCATGGAGCCATCGGTAGAGACGAAGGCGATGGTCAGAATATTTGTGTCCCCGGTTTTACGCACCGTGACCCCTTGATCCTGTACCGCCTGCGGCAACTTACGCATTGCCGATTGCAGCTGGTTTTGCACCTGCTGTACGGCTTCATCAGGATCGGTCCCGGCGACAAAGCTCAGCGTAACCGTCGCCTGGCCTGTCCCGCTGCTTTGTGATGACATGTACATCAGATTATCGAGACCAGTCATATTCTGCTCGATGACCTGGGTCACGGTGTTTTCCAGCGTTTGTGCAGATGCGCCAGGATAGTTGGCGGTTACCCGCACGTTGGGCGGGGCCAGATCGGGATATTGCTCAACGGGTAGTGAAAAAATAGCCAGGGCTCCTGTCAGGCACAACAGGATAGCTAACACCCAGGCAAAAATGGGGCGATCGATGAAAAAATTCGCCATTAAAAGGGGACCTCGTGTTTCTGCGTATCGTTATGGGTATGACTTGCTTCACTTTAGCGGCAAGGTACGAGCCAAACGTGGAGAAAAAAAGAAGATAATGTAAATTATCATGCCCGTTTACAGCATACCTTTTGTGCCAGCGCCGTCAGGCCTGGATCCAGGCCTGCAAGCGCTTTGCGGTTCTTTACGTTAGCCCACTGTCGGAGTCAGCCGAACGAAAACTGATGCTCACCAGCGTTCCCCCGCCGGAGGGCTGCGAGAAGGTCAGCGTGCCGCTCAGCCTTTCCGCTCGCTCACGCATAATATTTAATCCATAGTGCCCGGTAGGCTCATGCGGTTCGCCAATGCCGATGCCGTTATCGCGGATATAAACAGTATGATTGCCATCCGGCGCGGTGACGCAACTGACGGCAATTTCGGTTGCGTTAGCATGCTTAATCGCGTTCAGCACCGCTTCACGAACAATTTGCAACAGATGCACCTGCATTTGCGCATCCAGCGCCAGCGTAGGCAACCGACAATCGAGTGTGAGTTTAGCTGAGGTCTGATTTTGCAGCGTTTCCAGCATTTCATGCAGGGCGGAGGGTAAATCGGCCTGCTGTAAGGTCAGACGGAAGGTGGTCAGCAGCTCGCGCAATTGACGATAGGCATCATTCAGCGCCTGAGAGAAATCCGCCATAATGCTTTGCGCCGGAGCGTTATCCTTTGGAATCGAGCGCTTCAGCAGCGTGAGCTGAATGCGTAAATAAGAGAGCACCTGCGCCAACGAGTCATGCAGTTCGCGTGCAATGGTCGCGCGCTCTTCCATTAATAACAGCTGCTGAAAATGTTTTTGCGCCTGGTTGAAGTACAACCCGCGTCCCAGCATAGACGATACGCTGTTGAGCAGCGGGGTCGAGGCATTGACGTTTGGACTTTGCCAGTGCAGTTCGCCGTAGACGGTTTCCTGCATCGTGACCGGCAGGATTTGCATTGGCAGCTCGGGGCTTTTGGTCCCTTCGCTAATCCGCCAGTTATCGCCGACGGTGAGTTCCAGGAAATACGCGGCGTCATGTTCGCGGACAATCTGTAAAATATGGCGGAAACAGTACACATCAATCTGACTGGTGTTGAGCGCCTGAGAGCACTGATACAGCACCTCCAGGCGGCGATTAGCTTCGTGGAGATCGTGGGTTTTCTCTGCGACCGAGGCTTCCAGCGAGCGGTACAGCTTGTGCAACTCACTCGACATCTGGCTAAAGGTCTTGCCCAGCAGCCCCAGTTCGTTGGGTAAACCGGTATCCAGCGGCGGGATATCAAACTGACCGTGCTCAATGTGCTGGCTGGCCATTACCAGCTTATTTAGCGGCCGCACCACCTGCTGGCGAATGCGCCGCAGGGTAAAGAAAACCAAAGTGAATATGCCGATCCCGCCAGCCAGCGAAATACCAAAAACCAGCATCACTTTGCGTTCGGCGTAATGTTGCAGCGCCAGTACGAAGAGATCGATTTGATCGACATAGTTGTTGATATTAGCCTGGTACCATTTTAAATCGCCATCGATCAGACGGGCGTTCATTTCCAGCCAGTTTGCATGCAGTCGTCCATAGCGACTTTTCACCGCTTGCGGTACATACCACGCATTCAGATTTTGCAATGCCGACGAGTTTAGCGCCTGTTGGAAAAGTTGGCGGTGAGCGTTGAGTTGCGGGCTTTGGCTTTGCAGATCGTAACCCAGACGGTAGCTTTGCATGCGCAATGAGCCAGCAACGTTGATGGCTTCAGCGTCCCGCAAGCTGCTGGTCAGCGTGAGTAACGCAATACCCGTTGAGAGAATCGACAACAGCACGATGTAGAAAAAAGCCTTGGCCAGACTGGCCGAGACCGGACGCTTTACCGTCACTTGTGCATCCTCACACAATACACGTCGCGCCTTGATACAGCCCGAACGATGCGGTGTAGTTGATAAATGTTAATAAAACGCCATGAAACTGGATGGTAACTGAAACACAATTTCATATGCGATGAAATAAATTGATCTGCCACAGGTTCTGGATAAATAGTTGTGCTTCCTGGGCAAATGAACATTGCCGCTTCCTTCCGTGTCGGTTAATAACAACAGTCATATAAAGAATAAGGTTTTTGCAACCAAAAAAGAAGGAAGCCATGAATCGTTTTATTATGGTCAATAGCCAGCAGTGCCTGGGTTGCCATGCCTGTGAGGTCGCCTGCGTCATGGCTCACAATGGCGAGCAGCATGTCCTGAGCCCGCGGCATTTTCAGCCCCGAATTACCGTCATCAAGCATCAGCAACAACGCAGTGCGGTGACCTGCCACCACTGTGAAGATGCGCCCTGCGCCAGAAGTTGCCCAAACGGGGCAATCAGCCATGAAAACGACAGCGTGCAGGTGAACCCGCAAAAATGTATTGGCTGCAAATCGTGCGTCGTGGCTTGTCCCTTTGGCACGATGCAGATCGTACTCACTCCCGTGGCTAAAGGAAAGGTGAAAGCGACAGCGCATAAATGCGACTTATGTCAGGGGCGTGAAGAGGGGCCCGCCTGCGTGGAAAACTGTCCGGCACAGGCGTTACAGTTGGTGACGGAAAACGCGCTTACCGGTCTGTCAAAAGCGCGCAGACTGCGTACAGCCAGTCTGGAGAGTCAGCCCTGGCACAGTAGCGCTACCGATTTTGTTCAGGTTGCCATCACCAAACGTGAGCAAATGCAGGCGACGCCTGCGCGTGGTGAGCCGGACAAGCTGGCGATTGAAGCCCGTAAAACCAGCTTTGAAGAGATCTATCTGCCGTTTCGTACGGCGCAGGCGGAACGGGAAGCATTCCGCTGTCTGAAATGCGGCGACCACAGTATTTGCGAATGGACCTGCCCACTGCATAACCATATTCCGCAGTGGATAGAACTGGTCAAAGCCGGGAACATTGACGCGGCGGTTGAGCTTTCTCATCAGACCAACTGTCTGCCGGAAGTGACCGGGCGCGTGTGTCCCCAGGATCGGCTCTGCGAAGGGGCATGTACGGTGCGTAACGAGCATGGCGCGGTGACTATCGGTAATATTGAGCGTTATATTTCTGATCGGGCGCTGAGTAAAGGTTGGCGACCGGACTTAAGCCACGTACAGAAAGTGGATAAGCGCGTCGCGATTATCGGCGCGGGTCCGGCGGGCCTGGCCTGTGCGGATGTGTTAGCGCGAAACGGCGTTAGCGCCACCGTGTACGATCGCCATCCTGAAATCGGCGGTTTGCTGACGTTTGGCATACCGGCCTTCAAGCTCGACAAAACGCTGCTGGCGCGTCGCCGTGAAATCTTCAGCGCCATGGGTATTCATTTCGAACTTAACTGCGAAGTGGGCAAGGATGTGGCGCTGGCGACGCTGCTGGAAGAGTACGATGCCGTGTTTGTGGGCGTGGGGACCTATCGTTCCATGAAGGCGGACCTGCCGAATGAAGACGCGCCTGGTGTTTATGATGCGCTGCCGTTCCTGATTGCCAACACGAAACAGGTGATGGGGCTGGATGAACTGCCTGAAGAACCGTTTATTGATACCGCCGGGTTGAATGTGGTTGTCCTGGGCGGAGGCGATACGGCAATGGACTGCGTTCGCACTGCGCTGCGTCACGGCGCAAGTCAGGTAACCTGCGCCTATCGTCGTGATGAAGCCAACATGCCGGGTTCGAAAAAAGAGGTAAAAAACGCGCGTGAAGAGGGGGCGAACTTTGAGTTTAACGTCCAGCCGGTTGAACTGGTGTTGAATGCCGATGGACGAGTCAGCGGCGTGCGTTTCTTACGTACCCAGCTTGGCGAGCCGGACGCGAATGGGCGTCGACGTCCGGTGCCGATCGCCGGGAGTGAGTTTGTTATGCCCGCAGACGCGGTGATCATGGCGTTTGGTTTCCACCCGCACGGTATGCCGTGGCTGGAGACGCATGGCGTTAAGGTCGATAACTGGGGACGGATTGCCGCCAACGTTGAGAGCGCGTACCGTTATCAAACCAGTAATCCGAAAATTTTTGCCGGCGGAGATGCGGTACGCGGTGCGGACCTGGTGGTCACGGCGATGGCCGAAGGGCGGCATGCTGCCCAAGGGATCGTTGACTGGCTGGGCGTAAAATCAGTCAAATCTCACTAGCCGAAGGTCAAGACAAACCCGGTTTCACGGCGTAGTATTATTTTTCACTTCTCGCCGTGGAGCCGGTATGTCGCAAAAAATTACCCTCATCAAAGATAAAGTCCTTTCTGATAACTACTTCATCCTGCGCAATATCACCTATGACCTGACCCGAAGTAATGGGGAGGTGATTCGTCACAAACGCGAGGTTTACGATCGCGGCAACGGTGCGACTATTCTGTTGTATAACGCTGAGAAAAAAACCGTGGTGCTCATCCGTCAGTTCCGCGTCGCGACCTGGGTCAACGGTAACGAAGACGGCCAACTGATTGAAACCTGCGCCGGGCTACTGGATAACGACGAACCGGAAGCGTGTATTCGTAAAGAGGCGATTGAAGAGACCGGCTATGAAGTGGGTGAAGTGCGTAAACTGTTCGAACTCTACATGTCTCCGGGCGGCGTAACGGAGCTGATCCATTTCTTTATCGCGCAATACAGCGACAGTCAACGGGCAAACGCAGGCGGCGGTGTTGAAGATGAAGATATTGAGGTTCTGGAGCTACCGTTCACGCAGGCACTGGAAATGATTAAAACGGGTGAGATCCGTGACGGCAAAACGGTGCTGTTGTTGAATTACCTGCAGTCGTCGCACCTGATGGATTAACCTTCAGTATTAATATTTCTTTACAAATAGACGGCCAATCCGACGATTCTTATTGAGCCACATCAGTCGCGCAAGGAAGATACCGCTTAGGCTGTGTGTTTTGATTTCGGGGTTGTACCGTCCATGCGCTATCGCGTCATTTTCTTTTTCCTGCTCGGGCTGCTACCCGTTCGTTTGCTGTGGGCCGCGCCCGCGCAGCAGGCTTTTTCTGATTGGCAGGTGACGTGTAACAACCAGAATTTTTGCGTGGCGCGCAATACCGGAGAACATCACGGCCTGGTCATGACCCTCAGCCGCAGCGCCGGGGCGCACACCGATGCCGTGTTGCGTATTGAACTGGGAGGGCTGGAGCCTTCCCATGTTAAAGAGAGCGAAATTGCGTCGCGTCTGTTGCTGGATGGCGACTCGCTTGCGCTTAGCGGTGAGCACTGGCGTATTACGCCCTGGCAACTGATGACCGATGATCCGGCAACTATTAGCGCATTTTTACAAACTGTACAGGACGCGAAGGCAATAACCCTGCAAAAAGGCGCGCAAAATCTTTCACTGATCGGATTAAAAGCAGCATTGCTGTTTATCGATGCCCAGCAAAAACGCGTGGGGAGCGAAACCGCCTGGATCGAAAAAGGTGATGAGCCGCCGCTCAGCGTACCGCCAGCCCCGGCCCTGAAAGGTGTGGCTGTCATTAACCCAACGCCAACGCCCTTAACACAACAAGAGCGCAGTGAGCTGCTGGATTATGGTAACTGGCGCATCAATGGTATTCGCTGCTCGATCGATCCACTGCGTCGCGAGATGCGCGTCACGGCCCTGACGGATGATAAAGCGCTACTGATGATCGGCTGTGAAGCCGGGGCGTATAACACTATCGATCTGGCGTGGATTGTTTCGCGCGCAAAACCGTTAACTTCCAGTGCCGTACGTTTGAGTCTGCCATTTAAAACGGATGCCGAAAGTCGGGATATGGAGCTGACCAACGCCACATTTGACGAGAAGTCGCGAGAACTGGTTACCCTCGCCAAAGGACGAGGGATGGCAGATTGCGGTATCCAGACGCGCTGGCGCTATGATGGACAGCGGTTTCGCCTGGCGCGTTATGCCCAGGAACCAAGTTGCGATAACTGGCATGGGCCAGATGCCTGGCCCACATTGTGGATCACGCGTTAAGCACTTTATGCGCTTTGGCCACGATGTTATCCACCGTAAAGCCGAAGAACGGGAACAACTTATCTGCCGGAGCCGATTCTCCATAACCGGTCATGCCGACAATTGCCCCTTTTAGACCGACATATTTGTACCAGTAATCGGCAATGCCTGCTTCCACCGCCACGCGCGCGCTGACGTTTATCGGTAAGACAGATTCCCGGTACGCCTCATCCTGAGCGTCAAAAATATCGGTTGAGGGCAGAGAAACCACACGCACGTTACGACCCTCACCGGTCAGTTTTTCCGCCGCTAGCAGCGTGATTTCCATTTCTGAACCGGTCGCAATCAAAATAACATCCGGTTTACCGCCGCTGTCCTTCAGCACATATCCCCCGCGGGCAATCTGCTGCACCTGTTCAGGTGTACGCTCAACCTGCGCCAGATTTTGTCTGGAGAGGATTAGCGCCGTTGGCCCGTCATGGCGTTCGACCGCCAGCTTCCAGCCTACTGCCGCCTCAACCTGATCGCACGGTCGCCAGGTGCTGAAATTAGGTGTCAGACGCAGGCTGGCGAGCTGTTCAACGGCCTGGTGCGTAGGACCATCCTCCCCCAGACCAATCGAGTCGTGGGTATAAACCATGATTTGTCTGGCCTTCATCAGCGCCGCCATGCGCGCGGCATTACGGGCATATTCGACAAACATCAGGAACGTGGCGGTGTAAGGCACAAAGCCACCGTGATGGGCGATACCGTTAGCAATCGCGGTCATGCCAAACTCCCGCACGCCGTAGTGGATGTAGTTTCCGGCCGGATCCTCTTTAAGCGAAGCGGAACCTTTCCAGATAGTCAGATTGCTCGGCGCCAGATCCGCCGAGCCGCCAAGCAGTTCAGGCAGTATCGGCCCGTAGGCGTTCAGGGTATTTTGTGAGGCCTTACGGGTGGCGATTTTGGCCGGATTAGCCTGTAAGTCGGTAATGTACTTCTGGGTCGTCTCTTCCCACTGTTCCGGCAGCCCGCCGCTCATTCGACGGGTAAATTCAGCCGCCAGCTCCGGGTGTGCTTGTTGATACGCCGCGAATTTCTCATTCCAGGCCTGTTGCGCTTTCTCACCTTTTTCCCGTGCATCCCACGCCCGGTAAATCTCTTTGGGGATCTCAAAAGCAGGATGGTGCCACCCCAGCTTCTGTCGGGTTAGCGCCACTTCTTCTTCACCCAGCGCAGCGCCGTGCGCTTCTTCTTTCCCGGCTTTATTCGGTGAGCCAAAACCAATCACCGTGCGGCAGATAATCAGCGATGGCTTATCGGTAACAGCCTGCGCTTCCTGAATCGCTTTTTTCACCGCCTCAGGATCATGACCATCAATCTCATGCACCACATGCCAGTGATAGGCCTCAAAGCGTTTTGCGGTATCGTCGGTAAACCAGCCGTCGGTTTCGCCATCAATCGAGATGCCGTTGTGATCGTAGAAGCCGATCAGTTTGCCCAGTCCCAGGGTTCCCGCCAGGGAACAAACCTCGTGGGAAATTCCCTCCATCAGGCAGCCGTCGCCCATAAACACCCAGGTATAGTGGTTAACAATCTCATGATCCGGCTGGTTAAATTGCGCAGCCAGCGTGCGTTCGGCAATCGCCAGGCCAACCGCGTTGGCTAAACCCTGACCCAGCGGGCCGGTGGTGGTTTCCACGCCCGGCGTGTAGCCGATTTCTGGATGCCCTGGCGTCTTCGAATGCAGTTGGCGGAAGTTCTTCAACTCCTCTAACGGCAAATCGTAGCCGGAAAGATGCAGCAGACTGTAAAGCAGCATTGAAGCGTGACCATTGGACAGAATAAATCGGTCACGATCGTACCAGGTGGGATCGGTCGGGTTATGGCGGAGGAAATCATTCCACAGTACTTCGGCGATATCGGCCATACCCATTGGTGCGCCGGGGTGGCCTGAGTTAGCTTTTTGTACGGCATCCATACTTAGCGCACGAATGGCATTGGCAAGCTCTTTACGGGTCATAGGAAATACTCCTTGAAAAGTAAAGCGTTAGATGCGTGTGTTAATTCACACTTTTGGGAAAATTGCGGGCTGCACACGCAAAAAGCATAGCAGACAAGCATGGCATTGCTGGATTAAGCAGGTAACATGGCTGTTATAAGTTGATAACAAATTCTTTCTTTGAATGGCGAGAGTTTGGGGACCTTCAAAGTTTGGGCCGCTGACAGAGGTGATAATGTGCGGCTCGTAGCATGGTTACCCGCGCCACTTTTTTGATCGACACGTGAAAGGAACAACAAGATGGATGACCAGTTAAAACAAAGCGCCCTCGATTTCCACGAATTTCCAGTACCAGGTAAAATTCAGGTTTCTCCGACCAAGCCTCTGGCAACACAGCGCGATCTTGCTCTGGCCTACTCGCCAGGCGTTGCAGCGCCGTGTCTGGAAATTGAAAAGGACCCGCTGGCGGCCTACAAATACACCGCGCGCGGCAACCTGGTTGCGGTTATCTCCAACGGTACGGCGGTGCTGGGCCTGGGCAATATCGGCGCACTGGCTGGTAAACCGGTGATGGAAGGTAAAGGCGTTCTGTTTAAGAAATTCGCCGGGATTGACGTGTTCGATATCGAAGTGGATGAGCTTGATCCGGATAAATTTATCAACGTCGTGGCGGCTCTGGAGCCAACATTTGGCGGCATCAACCTCGAAGATATTAAAGCGCCGGAGTGCTTCTACATTGAGCAAAAACTGCGCGAGCGCATGAATATTCCGGTATTCCATGATGATCAGCACGGCACGGCGATCATCAGCACCGCCGCAATTCTGAACGGTCTGCGGGTGGTGGAGAAGAACATCTCTGACGTACGCATGGTGGTGTCCGGCGCAGGTGCGGCGGCGATTGCCTGTATGAACCTGCTGGTGGCGCTGGGGATGCAGAAACACAATATTGTGGTCTGCGACTCCAAAGGCGTGATTTACAAAGACCGCGAACCGAACATGGCGGAGACCAAAGCGGCTTACGCGGTAGTGGATGATGGTAAACGTACGCTGGATGACGTGATTGACGGCGCAGACATTTTCCTCGGCTGTTCTGGCCCGAAAGTGCTGACCCAGGAAATGGTCAAGAAGATGGCGCGTGCGCCAATGATCCTGGCACTCGCTAACCCGGAACCGGAAATCCTGCCGCCGCTGGCAAAAGAGGTGCGCTCGGACGCTATCATTTGTACCGGTCGTTCCGACTATCCGAACCAGGTTAACAACGTTCTCTGCTTCCCGTTCATCTTCCGTGGCGCGCTGGACGTCGGCGCTACCGCCATCAACGAAGAGATGAAACTGGCCGCGGTACACGCCATTGCTGAGCTGGCGCACGCCGAGCAGAGCGAAGTGGTGGCCTCTGCCTATGGCGATCAGGACCTGAGCTTTGGCCCGGAATACATCATTCCGAAACCGTTCGACCCACGTCTGATCGTCAAAATCGCCCCAGCGGTAGCAAAAGCGGCGATGGACTCCGGTGTGGCGACGCGTCCGATTGCTGACTTTGACGCTTATATCGATAAGCTGACCGAATTTGTCTACAAAACCAACCTGTTCATGAAGCCGATTTTCTCCCAGGCACGTAAAGCGCCGAAGCGCGTGGTGCTGACGGAAGGGGAAGAGGCGCGTGTGCTGCATGCGACTCAGGAGCTGATCACCTTAGGTCTGGCGAAGCCGATCCTGATTGGTCGTCCGAGCGTGATCGAAATGCGTATCCAGAAACTGGGGCTGCAGATCAAAGCCGGTGTCGATTTTGAAATCGTTAACAATGAGTCCGATCCGCGCTTTAAAGAGTACTGGAGCGAGTACTACCAGATCATGAAGCGCCGTGGTATTACCCAGGAGCAGGCGCAGCGTGCGGTGATTGCCAACACCACGGTGATCGGTGCGATCATGGTGCAGCGCGGTGAAGCGGATGCGATGATCTGCGGTACGATTGGCGACTATCATGAGCACTTCAGCGTAGTTAAAGAGGTGTTTGGTTACCGCGAAGGCGTGCATACGGCCGGAGCGATGAACGCTTTGCTGCTGCCAAGCGGTAACACCTTTATCGCCGACACCTACGTCAACGATGACCCTACGCCGGAGCAACTGGCTGAAATCGCCGTGATGGCGGCAGAAACCGTACGTCGCTTTGGTATTGAACCGAAGGTGGCATTACTGTCGCATTCCAACTTTGGCTCATCAAACTGTCCGTCGGCCAGCAAAATGCGTGAAGCGCTGGCGCTGATTAAGGCGCGTGCGCCAGAATTGATGATTGACGGTGAAATGCACGGTGATGCCGCGCTGGTGGAAAGTATCCGTAATGACCGTATGCCGGACAGCCCGTTGAAAGGCTCAGCGAATATTCTGGTGATGCCGAATATGGAGGCTGCTCGTATTAGTTACAACTTACTACGTGTTTCCAGCTCCGAAGGCGTAACGGTCGGCCCAGTGCTGATGGGGGTAGCGAAACCGGTTCACGTATTAACGCAGATCGCCTCTGTTCGTCGTATCGTTAATATGGTGGCGCTGGCCGTTGTAGAAGCTCAAACACAGCCGCTGTAATTTCACTTTAATTATTTCTGGCGCGGGTACCTCCCGCGCCTTTTTATTTTCCTTTTCTTAGTGATCCACTTCACCTTTTAAACCTGGTTGCCGAATTTTGTTATTTACTCTGACAAAAAATTGCCACGATGAGGGCAGTTTTAGCGGAGGCGGTGAGCAATGGAAAAAGAACGCATCATTCAGGAATTTGTGCCGGGGAAACAGGTCACGCTGGCGCATCTCATTGCGCACCCTGGCGAAGAACTGGCGAAAAAGATCGGCGTTCCCGAAGCGGGCGCCATCGGCATTATGACGCTGACGCCAGGCGAAACCGCGATGATAGCCGGTGATTTAGCCATGAAAGCGGCGGATGTACATATCGGCTTTCTCGATAGATTCAGCGGGGCGCTGGTGATTTATGGCTCGGTAGGCGCGGTAGAAGAAGCGCTATTACAGACGGTGAGCGGTCTGGGTCGGTTATTAAATTTCACGTTGTGCAACCTGACAAAAAGTTAATCAGAGGCGGCGATGAAACGTATTGCGTTTGTCGGTACGGTGGGCGCGGGGAAAACAACGCTCTTTAATGCGCTACAGGGGAATTATTCCCTCGCCAGAAAAACACAGGCCGTTGAGTTTAATGAAAATGGCGATATCGACACGCCTGGGGAATATTTTAGCCATCCGCGTTGGTACCACGCCTTAATTACCACGCTGCAGGATGTCGATACGTTGATTTATATACACGCGGCAAATGATAAAGAAAGTCGCTTACCTGCCGGGCTGTTGGATATCGGCGCCAGTAAACGACAAATCGCCGTTATCAGCAAAACGGACATGCCGGATGCCGACGTCGCCGCAACGCGACAACTACTTCGCGGGATGGGGTTTCATGAGCCGATTTTCGAGCTCAATAGCCATGACCCGCGCAGCGTGCAGCACCTGGTGGATTATCTGACTGAGCTCAGCCAAAAGGAGGAAAGGGCAGGTGAAAAAACTCATCACAGCTAACGATATTCGTGCGGCCCACGCACGCGGCGAACAGGAAATGTCGGTTGTTCTGCGCGCCAGCATCATCACCCCGGAGGCACGCGAAGTGGCGGAGCTGCTGGGCGTCACTATCCGTGAATGCGACGAATCCGCGCCAACTGCCGCCGCTGCTGCACCGGCTGCGGTGGATGATGGCAAAACGGAAAGCCAGCGCATTCGTGAAACCATCATTGCGCAATTGCCCGAAGGGCAATTTACCGAAAGCCTGGTCGCGCAGCTGATGGACAAAGTCATGAAGGAGAAACAGTCGCTGGAGCAGGGCGGAATGCAGCCGAGCTTTAAATCGGTCACCGGCAAAGGCGGCGTCAAAGTCATCGACGGTAGCAGCGTGAAGTTTGGGCGTTTTGACGGCGCACAACCACACTGCGTTGGCTTAACCGATCTGGTGACCGACCAGGACGGTAGCAGTATGGCCGCCGGGTTCATGCAGTGGGATAACGCCTTTTTCCCATGGACGCTGAACTACGACGAAATCGACATGATTCTGGAAGGCGAGCTGCACGTTCGCCACGAAGGCGAAACCATGATTGCTAAAGCCGGGGACGTCATGTTTATCCCGAAAGGCTCCAGCATTGAATTTGGTACGCCATCGACGGTGAAGTTTCTGTATGTGGCCTGGCCTGCGAACTGGCAGTCCTGCTAAGGCGGATGTATGAAGGATTTCATTACCGAAGCATGGCTCAGAGCGAATCATACGCTCAGCGAGGGGGCTGAAATTCATCTCCCCGCTGATGCTCGCCTGACGCCGTCTGCCCGGGAATTACTGGAAAGCCGACATCTGCGCATTAAGTTTATCGACGAGCAGGGCAGCCTGTTTATTGATGACGAACAACAGCAGCCGCAGCCGGTGCATGGTTTAACCAGCAGCGATACCCATCCACAGGCCAGCTGCGAACTGTGTCATCAACCGGTGGCGAAGAAACCAGACACGCTGACGCATCTGACGGCTGACAAGATGGTCGCCAAAAGTGATCCACGTCTGGGATTTCGCGCCGCGCTGGACAGCACCATCGCGCTGGCCGTGTGGTTGCAGATCGATCTGGCGGAACCGTGGCAGCCGTGGCTGGCGGATATCCGTTCGCGCCTGGGCAATATTATGCGCGCCGATGCTATGGACGAGCCGCTGGCAGCACAAGCTATCGTCGGTTTGAGCGACGAAGATTTACACCGGCTTTCACATCATCCGCTGCGCTATCTGGATCACGATCATCTGGTGCCTGAGGCCAGCCACGGACGTGATTGTGCGCTGTTGAATCTGCTGCGTACCAAAGTCCGTGAAACGGAGACGGTGGCGGCTCAGGTCTTCATTACCCGCAGTTTTGAAGTTATACGACCGGACATCATGCAGGCGCTCAATCGCCTTTCCAGTACGGTCTACGTGATGATGATTCTGAGCGTGGCGAAACATCCGCTGACGGTTAGCCAAATTCAACAACGACTGGGGGAGAAGCCATGATCATCGAACGTGCTCGTCAACTCGCCCAGCAAGCCCCTGCTCGGGTGGTGTTCCCGGATGCGCTGGATGTCCGGGTGCTGAAAGCCGCGAATTATCTGCATCAGCACGGTCTGGCACGCCCCATTCTTGTCGCCAGCCCATTTGCTTTGCGCCAGTTTGCTCTCAGCCATCGGGTGGCGATGGATGGTATCCAGGTTATCGATCCGCAAAGCAATCTGGCAATGCGCGAAGAGTTTGCGCTGCGCTGGCTGGCCCGCGCGGGAGATAAAACGCCAGCCGATGCGCTGGAAAAGCTCAATGATCCGCTGATGTTCGCTGCGGCAATGGTCAGCGCGCGAGAAGCTGACGTCTGTATTGCCGGCAATCTGTCGTCAACAGCAAACGTGCTGCGCGCCGGGTTACGCATTATTGGGCTACAGCCGGGCTGTAAAACGCTGTCGTCGATTTTTCTGATGCTGCCGCAGTATCTCGGACCGTCATTAGGCTTTGCCGATTGCAGCGTCGTACCCCAGCCCACCGCTGCACAGCTGGCGGATATTGCGATTGCCAGCGCGCAGACCTGGCAGGCAATTACCGGTGAAGAGCCGCGCGTGGCCATGCTGTCGTTTTCAAGTAATGGCAGTGCCCGTCACCCCAACGTCGCTAACGTGCAGCAGGCCACGGAGATCGTTCGTGAACGTGCGCCGCAGCTTATCGTGGATGGCGAACTGCAATTTGATGCCGCCTTTGTTCCGGATGTCGCCGCGCAAAAAGCGCCTGCAAGTCCGTTAAAGGGTAATGCCAATGTGATGGTCTTCCCATCGCTTGAAGCAGGCAATATTGGTTACAAAATCGCCCAGCGTTTGGGAGGGTATCGTGCAGTCGGGCCACTGATCCAGGGGCTTGCCGCACCGCTTCATGACCTCTCTCGCGGCTGTAGCGTACAGGAAATTATCGAACTGGCGTTGGTGGCAGCAGTGCCGCGCCAGACTGACGTGAGTCGTGAAAACGCCTCACAAACACTGGTTGTTTAGGTCCCGTTCTGGACCCCTTAATGAGAGGAAAACACAATGGAAGCATTAGGAATGATTGAAACCCGGGGCCTGGTTGCACTGATTGAGGCTTCTGACGCAATGGTTAAAGCGGCACGCGTGAAACTGGTTGGCGTGAAGCAGATCGGTGGCGGTCTGGTCACTGCCATGGTCCGTGGCGACGTAGCGGCATGCAAAGCCGCAACGGACGCAGGTGCTGCGGCTGCACAGCGTATTGGCGAGCTGGTTTCCGTACATGTGATCCCGCGTCCGCATGGCGATCTGGAAGAAGTGTTCCCGATCAGCTTTAAAGGCGACAGCAACGACATGTAAGTCGTCCATGTGACGCCACAGACTGTATTGCTGGCGTCACCCTCTCTCCTTTTCACATTACCTTCTGCGGAGGGTAGGGGGAGGTTTTACCTGAAATATGCCACGGAGGCGCGTATGAAACTGGCAATCGTCACAGGACAAATTGTTTGTACCGTACGCCATCAGGGGCTCGCGCACGACAAGTTGCTGATGGTGGAAATGATTGATGCCCAGGGTAATCCCGATGGGCAATGTGCTGTTGCTATCGACAGCATCGGGGCGGGAACCGGAGAGTGGGTGCTGCTGGTCAGCGGAAGCTCAGCCCGTCAGGCGCACCGTAACGAATCATCACCTGTCGATCTGTGCGTGATTGGCATTGTCGATGAAGTGGTGGCAGGTGGTCAGGTGATCTTCCATAAATAAGGCAGAAAATCATGAATCAACAGGATATTGAACAGGTCGTGAAAGCGGTACTGCTAAAAATGAAAGACAGCAGCCAACCCGTCAGTGCCGTTCAAGAAATGGGCGTTTTTGCCTCCCTGGATGACGCAGTGGCGGCAGCAAAACTGGCCCAGCAAGGGCTGAAAAGCGTTGCCATGCGCCAACTGGCTATCGCGGCGCTACGTGAGGCGGGCGAAAAGCACGCCAGAGAATTAGCGGAACTTGCCGTCACAGAAACCGGCATGGGACGCGTTGAGGATAAATTTGCCAAAAACGTTGCGCAGGCACGCGGCACGCCGGGAGTGGAATGTCTGTCTCCACAGGTCCTGACCGGCGATAACGGCCTGACGCTGATTGAAAATGCGCCGTGGGGCGTGGTGGCCTCGGTGACACCGTCCACCAACCCGGCCGCAACCGTTATTAACAATGCCATTAGCCTGATCGCAGCTGGCAACAGCGTGGTCTTCGCGCCGCATCCGGCGGCGAAAAAAGTTTCTCAGCGCGCCATCACCCTGCTTAACCAGGCGGTGGTCGCTGCAGGCGGTCCGGCAAACCTGCTGGTTACCGTTGCCAATCCGGATATCGAAACCGCCCAGCGTCTGTTCAAGTACCCAGGCATCGGCCTGCTGGTCGTCACCGGTGGCGAAGCCGTAGTGGATGCCGCGCGTAAACACACCAACAAACGTCTGATTGCCGCCGGTGCGGGTAACCCGCCGGTGGTGGTGGATGAAACCGCCGATCTGGCCCGCGCGGCGCAGTCGATCGTCAAAGGCGCGTCGTTTGACAACAACATTATCTGCGCCGACGAAAAAGTGCTGATTGTGGTCGACAGCGTCGCCGATGAGCTGATGCGTCTGATGGAAAGCCAGCATGCGGTGAAATTGACCGCGGCCCAGGCTGAACAGTTGCAACCAGTGCTGCTGAAAAATATCGATGAGCGCGGTAAAGGCACGGTCAGTCGTGACTGGGTAGGGCGCGACGCAGGAAAAATCGCTGCGGCGATTGGTCTGAACGTACCGGAGCAAACCCGGCTGTTATTCGTCGAAACCTCCGCGACGCATCCGTTTGCCGTCACCGAACTGATGATGCCGGTTCTGCCGGTCGTGCGGGTCGCTAACGTCGATGAAGCCATTGAACTGGCGGTCAAGCTGGAAGGCGGCTGCCACCATACGGCGGCAATGCACTCACGCAATATCGACAACATGAACCGCATGGCGAACGCCATTGATACCAGCATTTTCGTCAAGAACGGGCCGTGTATTGCCGGTCTGGGACTCGGCGGCGAAGGCTGGACCACGATGACCATTACCACGCCAACCGGGGAAGGGGTAACCAGCGCGCGTACGTTTGTGCGTCTGCGTCGCTGTGTGTTGGTGGACGCCTTCAGAATTGTATAAGGAGTAAAAGAGATGGCGCACGACGAACAACGTTGGCTGACACCCAGACTGCAAAAAGCAGCCACGCTATGCAACCAGACGCCTGCTGCGAGCGAATCACCGCTATGGCTGGGCGTTGATTTGGGGACGTGTGATGTGGTGTCGATGGTCGTCGACGGTGACGGGCAGCCGGTAGCGGTTTGCCTCGACTGGGCCGATGTCGTGCGCGATGGCATCGTCTGGGATTTCTTCGGCGCAGTAACCATTGTTCGTCGCCATCTCGATACGCTTGAACAACAGCTGGGTTGCCGCTTTACCCATGCGGCAACCTCGTTTCCACCGGGAACGGACCCACGAATCTCCATTAACGTGCTGGAGTCAGCCGGACTTGAAGTGAGTCATGTGCTCGACGAGCCGACTGCCGTGGCGGATCTGTTGCAGCTCGATAACGCTGGCGTGGTGGATATCGGCGGCGGCACCACCGGGATAGCCATTGTTAAGCAGGGCAAAGTGACTTATTCCGCCGATGAAGCGACCGGCGGGCACCACATTTCTCTGACGCTGGCCGGGAACCGCCGTATCCAACTGGAAGAAGCCGAACAGTACAAACGCAGCAACGGTCAGGAGATCTGGCCGGTGGTGAAGCCAGTCTACGAAAAAATGGCGGAAATCGTGGCTCACCATATTGCCGGGCAGGGTGTCACCGATTTATGGCTGGCCGGCGGTTCCTGCATGCAGCCGGGCGTGGATGAGCTGTTCCGTAAGCGCTTCCCGGAACTGCAGGTGCATTTACCTCAGCACAGCCTGTTTATGACCCCGCTGGCGATTGCCAACAGCGGAAAAGAAAAAGCGGAAGGAATCTATGCAAGCTGAATTGCAGACCGCGCTCTTTCAGGCATTCGACACCCTGAATCTGCAACGCGTAAAAACGTTTAGCGTTCCACCGGTTACGTTATGTGGACTGGGAGCGCTCAGTACCTGCGGACAGGAAGCACAAACGCGCGGACTGACGCATATGTTTGTCATGGTCGACAGCTTCCTGCATCAGGCGGGAATGACCGCCGCGCTGGAGCGTAGCCTGGCGATGAAAGGTGTGGCGATGACGCTGTGGCCGTGCCCGGTGGGCGAACCGTGCATTACGGATGTCTGCGCCGCGGTCGCGCAACTGCGTGAATCGAAGTGCGACGGCGTGGTGGCCTTTGGCGGAGGTTCCGTACTGGATGCCGCTAAGGCAGTGGCGTTGCTGGTGACTAATCCCACGCAGACCCTGGCTGACATGGATGAGCGCAGCGTGTTACGCCCGCGTTTGCCGCTGATTGCCGTACCAACTACCGCCGGAACGGGGTCGGAAACCACTAACGTCACGGTGATTATCGACGCTGCAACCGGACTTAAAAAAGTGCTGGCGCATGCGTCGTTGATGCCGGATGTGGCGATTCTTGACGCCGCGCTAACGGAAGGTGTACCCGCACACGTCACGGCGATGACCGGGATCGATGCGCTGACGCATGCCGTTGAAGCGTATAGCGCCCTGAACGCGACGCCGTTTACCGACAGCCTGGCGATTGGCGCGATTGCGATGATCGGCAAATCGCTGCCGAAGGCCGTTGGCTATGGGCAGGATCTGGCGGCGCGGGAAAGCATGCTGCTGGCCTCCTGTATGGCCGGGATGGCGTTTTCCAGCGCGGGGCTGGGCCTGTGCCATGCGATGGCCCACCAGCCGGGTGCGACGTTGCACATTCCGCACGGGCAGGCTAACGCCATGCTGCTGCCCACGGTAATGGGGTTCAACCGCATGGTATGTCGTGAGCGCTTCAGCCATATCGGACGGGCGTTAACCAACAAGAAGTCGGACGATCGCGATGCCATCAACGCCGTCAGCGAGCTGATTAGCGAAGTGGGCCAGACCAGACGGCTCTCCGACGTTGGGGCAAAGCCCGAGCATTACAGCGCATGGGCTGACGCCGCGCTGGAGGATATTTGTATTCGCAGTAACCCACGCACCGCCACACAGGCACAGATTATCGACCTGTACGCGGCTGCTGGGTAATGCCTGTAGGCCGGATAAGGTGCTCGCACCGCCATCCGGCAATAACACGGCGTTAATGCCGGAGGCGACGTAAACGTCTTATCCGGCCTACAAATCACAAATGACAGGGAGTAGGGGCTATGGGAATTAACGAAATCATCATGTACATCATGATGTTCTTTATGCTGATTGCCGCCGTGGACAGGATCCTGTCGCAGTTTGGCGGTTCAGCGCGCTTCCTCGGTAAGTTCGGTAAGAGTATTGAGGGATCGGGCGGTCAGTTTGAAGAAGGTTTTATGGCGATGGGCGCGTTGGGCCTGGCGATGGTCGGTATGACCGCGCTGGCACCGGTACTGGCGCATGTGCTCGGTCCGGTGATTATTCCGCTGTACGAAATGCTGGGCGCGAACCCGTCGATGTTTGCCGGAACGCTGCTGGCGTGCGACATGGGCGGCTTCTTCCTGGCGAAAGAACTGGCGGGTGGCGACGTTGCGGCGTGGCTGTACTCTGGCCTGATCCTTGGGGCGATGATGGGGCCGACGCTGGTCTTCTCCATTCCGGTTGCGCTGGGGATTATTGAACCGTCCGACCGTCGTTATCTGGCGCTGGGCGTGCTGGCCGGTATCGTCACCATTCCGATTGGTTGTATTGCGGGTGGTTTGATAGCGATGTACTCCGGCGTTGAAATCAACGGTCAGCCGGTGGAGTTCACCTTCGCGCTAATCCTGATGAACATGATCCCGGTGCTGATCGTGGCTGTGCTGGTGGCGCTGGGTCTGAAATTCATCCCGGAAAAAATGATCAACGGCTTCCAGATTTTCGCGAAATTCCTGGTGGCGCTGATCACCATCGGTCTGGCGGCGGCAGTCATCAAATTCCTGCTTGGTTGGGAGCTGATCCCGGGTCTGGACCCTATTTTCATGGCGCCGGGCGACAAGCCGGGTGAAGTGATGCGCGCCATCGAAGTTATCGGCTCTATCTCCTGTGTACTGCTCGGCGCGTACCCGATGGTGCTGCTGCTGACCCGCTGGTTTGAAAAACCGCTGATGAGCGTCGGTAACCTGTTAAAAGTCAATAACATTGCGGCTGCGGGCATGGTGGCGACACTGGCGAACAACATCCCAATGTTCGGCATGATGAAGAATATGGATACCCGCGGCAAAGTGATCAACTGCGCGTTTGCGGTCTCCGCGGCCTTCGCGCTGGGTGACCACTTAGGTTTCGCCGCTGCCAACATGAACGCCATGATCTTCCCGATGATTGTCGGAAAGCTGATTGGCGGCGTGACGGCGATTGGTGTGGCTATGCTGTTGGTACCGAAAGATGAAGATGTGCCAGCAGAAGTGGAAACCAACCCGGAGGCGCAATCGTGAACACTCGCCAGCTACTGAGCGTCGGTATCGATATCGGCACCACCACCACTCAGGTGATCTTCTCGCGCCTTGAGCTGGTTAACCGTGCGGCAGTGTCGCAGGTGCCGCGCTACGAATTCATCAAACGCGAAATTAGCTGGCAAAGCCCGGTGTTCTTCACCCCTGTTGATAAGCAGGGCGGGTTGAAAGAGGCTGAACTTAAGGCACTGATCCTTGCCCAGTATCAGGCGGCGGGCATCAAGCCTGAAGCTGTTGATTCCGGGGCGATCATCATCACCGGCGAAAGCGCCAAAACCCGCAACGCCCGCCCGGCGGTAATGACGCTCTCCCAGTCGCTGGGGGACTTCGTGGTTGCCAGCGCCGGTCCGCACCTGGAGTCGGTGATCGCCGGTCACGGTGCGGGCGCACAAACGCTGTCTGAGCAGAAGTTGTGCCGTGTACTGAATATCGACATCGGTGGCGGGACGTCGAACTATGTGTTGTTCGACGCCGGAAAGGTCAGCGGTTCGGCCTGCCTGAACGTCGGTGGGCGACTGCTGGAAACCGACGGTCAGGGGCGCGTGGTGCATGCGCATCAGCCGGGACAGATGATTGTCGATGACGTATTTGGTCCGGGCTTTGACGCCCGAACGCTCAACGCCTCACAACTGGTCCAGGTAGCAAGACGCATGGCGGCGCTGATTGTGGAGGTGATTGACGGCACGCTTTCACCTTTGGCGCAGGCGCTGATGCAAACCGGTCTGCTGCCTGCGGGCGTGAAACCGGAAGTGATTACGTTGTCCGGCGGGGTGGGCGAGTGCTACCGCAACCAACCTGCCGATCCGTTCTGTTTTTCCGACATTGGACCGCTGCTCGCCACGGCGTTGCATGAACATCCGCGCCTGCGTGAGATGAACGTGCAGTTCCCGGCGCAAACCGTGCGCGCCACGGTGATTGGCGCCGGGGCGCATACGCTGTCGCTTTCGGGCAGCACTATCTGGCTGGAAGGCGTGGCGCTTCCGCTGCGCAATCTGCCGGTGGCGATTCCGGTTGATGAGGCTGATTTGGTGGCTGCCTGGCAACAGGCGTTGATGCAGCTCGATCTGGATCCGCAAACGGACGCCTACGTGCTGGCGCTGCCCGGTTCGCTACCGGTGCGCTACGCAGCGCTGTTAACGGTAATTGATGCGCTGCTGGCCTTTGTCGCGCGCTATCCGAATCCGCATCCCCTGCTGGTGGTAGCCGAGCAGGATTTTGGTAAAGCCCTGGGCATGCTGTTACGCCCACAGTTACAGCAACACCCGCTGGCGGTCATCGATGAGGTGGTTGTCCGGGCGGGGGACTATATCGACATTGGTACGCCTCTTTTTGGCGGATCGGTTGTGCCGGTGACGGTGAAATCACTCGCATTTCCTTCCTGAGGGAACGACTTATGAAACTAAAGACCACATTGTTCGGCAATGTTTATCAGTTTAAGGATGTTAAAGAGGTGCTGGCCAAAGCCAACGAACTGCGTTCGGGGGATGTGCTGGCAGGGGTAGCTGCAACCAGTTCGCAGGAACGCGTGGCGGCCAAGCAGGTGCTGTCGGAAATGACGGTAGCGGATATCCGTAATAACCCGGTGATTTCCTATGAAGAGGACTGCGTGACGCGTCTGATTCAGGATGACGTCAACGAAACGGCCTATAACCGCATCAAAAACTGGAGTATCAGCGAGCTGCGCGAGTACGTGCTGAGCGATGAAACCTCTGTTGATGACATTGCGTTTACGCGCAAAGGGTTAACGTCGGAAGTGGTCGCTGCGGTAGCAAAAATCTGCTCCAACGCGGACCTGATCTACGGCGGCAAGAAAATGCCGGTGATCAAAAAAGCTAACACCACTATCGGGCTGCCGGGCACCTTTAGCTGCCGTTTGCAGCCGAACGACACCCGTGACGACGTGCAGAGTATTGCGGCGCAAATCTATGAAGGGCTGTCTTTCGGGGCGGGCGATGCGGTGATCGGCGTAAACCCGGTAACGGATGACGTGGAAAACTTAAGCCGCGTGCTTGATACCGTGTACGGCGTTATCGATAAATTCAATATTCCGACCCAGGGCTGCGTACTGGCGCACGTTACCACCCAGATTGAAGCGATTCGTCGCGGCGCGCCGGGTGGATTGATCTTCCAGAGTATCTGCGGCAGCGAGAAAGGTTTAAAAGAGTTCGGCGTGGAGCTGGCAATGCTCGATGAAGCGCGCGCCGTAGGCGCTGAATTCAACCGTATCGCCGGGGAAAACTGCCTGTACTTCGAAACCGGACAAGGTTCTGCACTCTCCGCTGGCGCTAACTTCGGCGCCGATCAGGTGACAATGGAAGCGCGTAACTACGGGCTGGCGCGGCACTACGATCCGTTCCTGGTGAACACCGTGGTGGGCTTTATCGGGCCAGAGTATCTCTACAACGACCGTCAGATTATTCGCGCGGGTCTGGAAGATCACTTTATGGGCAAGCTGAGCGGCATCTCGATGGGCTGCGACTGCTGCTACACCAACCATGCTGATGCTGACCAGAACCTTAACGAAAACCTGATGATTTTGCTCGCCACCGCTGGCTGCAACTACATCATGGGCATGCCGCTCGGCGACGACATCATGCTCAACTATCAGACCACCGCATTCCACGATACCGCGACCGTGCGCCAGTTGCTGAACCTGCGCCCGTCGCCGGAGTTTGAACGCTGGCTGGAAACCATGGGCATTATGGCAAACGGTCGCCTGACCAAACGGGCGGGCGATCCGTCACTGTTCTTCTGATGATGCGGGGATGAAACACGATGGATCAAAAACAGATTGAAGAAATTGTACGCAGCGTAATGGCGTCAATGGGTGAGTCTCAACCGCAGGCTCAAGAACCGTCAGCACCAGCAAAATGCAGCACTACGCAGTGCGCCGCGCCGACTGGTGAAAGCTGTGCGATGGACTTAGGCTCAGCCGAAGCTAAAGCGTGGATAGGCGTTGAGAATCCGCACCGCGCAGAGGTGTTGACTGAACTGCGGCGCAGTACCGCGGCGCGTGTATGTACCGGGCGCGCCGGTCCTCGTCCGCGCACCCAGGCGTTACTGCGCTTCCTGGCCGACCACTCGCGTTCGAAAGATACGGTATTGAAAGAAGTGCCGGAAGAGTGGGTAAAAGCGCAAGGGCTGCTGGAAGTGCGTTCGGAAATCAGTGACAAAAACCTGTATCTGACGCGCCCGGATCTGGGGCGTCGTCTGAGTGCGGAAGCCATTGAAGCGCTGAAATCGCAGTGTGTAATGAACCCGGATGTGCAGGTGATTATCTCTGATGGCTTGTCTACCGATGCCATCACTGCCAACTACGAAGAGATTCTCCCGCCGCTGTTGTCAGGCTTAAAACAAGCCGGATTAAAAGTCGGGACCCCGTTCTTCGTTCGCTATGGTCGCGTGAAAATCGAAGATCAGATCGGCGAACTGCTGGGCGCGAAAGCGGTGATCCTGCTGGTAGGTGAACGTCCGGGCCTCGGCCAGTCGGAAAGTCTCTCCTGCTACGCCGTCTATTCGCCGCGCGTGGCGACGACCGTTGAAGCTGACCGTACCTGTATCTCGAACATTCACCAGGGCGGTACGCCACCGGTTGAAGCAGCGGCGGTGATTGTGGATTTGGCCAAGCGCATGCTGGAGCAAAAAGCCTCCGGCATCAATATGACCCGTTAAGGAGGCATCATGCCAGCATTAGATTTGATTAGACCTTCAGTCACCGCAATGCGCGTGATTGCCTCGGTAAATGACGGTTTTGCCCGTGAACTTAAATTACCGCCACATATACGTAGCCTCGGACTCATCACAGCAGATTCTGATGACGTGGCGTATATTGCTGCAGACGAAGCGACAAAACAGGCGATGGTCGAAGTGGTTTATGGCCGCTCGCTGTATGCCGGTGCGGCGCACAGTCCCTCTCCAACCTCGGGCGAAGTACTGATTATGCTCGGAGGACCCAACCCGGCAGAAGTTCGCGCGGGTCTGGACGCGATGGTCGCCAATATTGAAAGCGGCGCGGCGTTCCAGTGGGCGAATGATGCAGAAGATACCGCCTTCCTGGCGCACGTGGTTTCGCGTACCGGTTCGTATCTTTCCGCGACCGCAGGATGCCGACTTGGCGATCCAATGGCGTATCTGGTGGCGCCGCCGCTGGAAGCGACGTTTGGTATTGATGCGGCGCTGAAATCTGCTGATGTACAACTGGTGACCTACGTGCCACCGCCGTCAGAAACCAACTATTCAGCCGCGTTTTTGACCGGTAGCCAGGCCGCTTGTAAAGCCGCATGTAACGCCTTTGCTGATGCCGTTCTGGATATTGCCCGTAATCCAATCCAGCGCGCGTAAGAGAGGTTGTGATGATCAATGCACTGGGATTACTGGAAGTGGATGGCATGGTGGCTGCCGTAGACGCGGCGGATGCCATGCTGAAAGCCGCGAACGTACGCCTGCTGAGCCACGAAGTGCTCGATCCAGGCAGGCTGACGCTGGTCGTGGAAGGCGATCTGGCGGCGTGCCGCGCAGCGCTGGATGCTGGCAGCGCCGCCGCAGCGCGTACGGGCCGTGTTATCAGCCGTAAGGAGATAGGCCGACCGGACGATGACACCCAGTGGCTGATCGGCGGTTTTAAGCGCCAGCCGAAGAAACCAGAACAGAAGCCAGAAGTGAAAACAGACGTAAAAGCAGAGAAGACACAGGACGCCCCGTTAACGTCTGAATCCTCTGAACAACTTCTGACGCTGTTAGCATCGGTCCGTCAAGGAATGACGGCAGGGGAAGTGGCTGCCCACTTTGGCTGGTCACTTGATGAAGCCAGAAAGGCGCTGGAACAGCTCTTTTCTGACGGAGCGTTGCGTAAACGCAGTAGTCGCTATCGCTTAAAAAATTAACCTGTCGGAGGGCCGGGGGCTTCGTTGAAGCTTCCGGCTTAAAAGATCATGAAAAAGAACCGTACTGCAAACCTGCACCATCTTTATCATGAAGTGTTACCCGAAGACGTTAAACTTACGCCGAAAGTGGAGGTGGACAACGTTCACCAGCGGCGAACAACGGATGTATATGAGCATGCGCTGACGATTACCGCCTGGCAGCAGATTTACGATCAGCTGCATCCGGGAAAATTTCATGGCGAGTTCACGGAAATCCTGCTCGACGATATTCAGGTTTTCCGTGAATACACCGGACTCGCGCTGCGCCAGTCGTGTCTTGTCTGGCCGAACTCGTTCTGGTTTGGCATTCCGGCCACGCGCGGCGAACAGGGTTTTATTGGCGCCCAATGTCTGGGCAGTGCTGAAATTGCCACCCGACCTGGCGGGACGGAGTTTGAACTGAGTACGCCGGATGATTACACCATTCTGGGGGTTGTCATTTCGGAAGAGGCGATTGCCCGTCAGGCCAACTTCCTGCATAACCCGGAAAGGGTGCTGCATATGCTGCGCAACCAGTCGGCGCTGGAAGTCAAAGAACAGCACAAAGCCGCGCTATGGGGCTTTGTGCAGCAGGCGCTGGCAACGTTTAGCGAAAATCCAGAAAACCTGCGTCAACCTGCGGTACGCAAAGTGTTGGGCGATAACCTGCTGCTGGCGATGGGGACCATGCTGGAAGAAGCGCAGCCGATTATAACCGCTGAGAGCATCAGCCATCAGAGCTATCGTCGTTTACTGTCGCGTGCGCGCGAGTATGTGTTGGAAAACATGTCAGAGCCGCTGACCGTGCTCGATCTGTGTAACCAACTGCACGTCAGCCGTCGGACGTTGCAAAACGCCTTTCACGCGATTCTGGGGATTGGTCCGAATGCCTGGTTAAAACGTATTCGCCTGAACGCCGTGCGTCGCGAGCTGATAAGTCCGTGGTCGCAGAGTGTGACGGTGAAAGATGCCGCCATGCAGTGGGGGTTCTGGCATTTAGGGCAGTTTGCTACCGACTACCAGCAGTTGTTTGCGGAAAAACCGTCGTTGACGCTGCATCAGCGTATGCGCCAGTGGGCGTGATGGCATTATTGTGCCGGATGTGATGCTTTGCGTCTTATCAGGCCTATGGGTTGTAGGCCTGATAAGCATTGCGTTATCAGACAATTACACCCAGTCGCGGACCTGAATAAATTCGCTAAGGGCAGCTTCCGGGCTGTTCGCTTCCGGCTGCCAGTCATACTCCCAGCGCACCAGCGGCGGCATCGACATCAGAATCGATTCCGTGCGCCCACCGGTCTGCAGACCGAACAATGTGCCGCGATCCCACACCAGGTTAAATTCGACATAGCGCCCACGACGATAAAGCTGGAAGTTGCGCTCGCGTTCACCCCAATTTATCGCTTTACGTCGGTCAACAATGGGCAGGTACGCCTCGGTGTAACCTTGCCCCACCGCCTGCATAAAGGCGAAGCAGTGGTCGAAACCCGGCGTATTCAAATCATCGAAAAACAACCCGCCAATGCCGCGCTGCTCGTTGCGGTGTTTAAGGAAGAAGTAGTCATCGCACCACTTTTTGTAACGGGGATAAACGTCTTCACCGAACGGCTGACACAGATCCCGCGCCGTACGGTGCCAGTGTACCGCATCCTCTTCAAAGCCGTAGTAGGGCGTTAAGTCAAAGCCGCCGCCAAACCACCAGACGGGATCGGCGTCCGGTTTTTCCGCGATAAAAAAGCGCACGTTGGCATGACTGGTCGGAATGTAGGGATTCTGCGGATGCACCACCAGCGAGACGCCCATGGCTTCAAAGCTGCGCCCGGCAAGTTCAGGTCGATGGGCGGTAGCCGAGGCCGGCATCGCATCGCCGTGGACGTGAGAGAAGTTGACGCCCGCTTGTTCGAAAATACCGCCGTTACGCAGTACCCGGCTGCGCCCGCCGCCACCTGCTTCGCGCTGCCAGTTATCTTCAACAAACTCGGTGCCGTCTACGGCGGATAATCGCTGGCAAATATCATCCTGCAGGCTAAGCAGGAACTGTTTTACGCGCTGTGCATCGGGCTTCATGATTAACGTTTCTTCGAGTGTGCTTTCTGGTTATCAAACCAGTGAAAATAGCTGATGATGCCATTGGCGATAGCGGTAGCAATTTTTTGTCGAAATGCCGCCGTGCCCAGCAGTCGTTCTTCTTCCGGGTTGGTAATGAACGACGTTTCGACCAGTACCGAAGGAATTGAGGGTGATTTTAGCACCACAAAGGCGGCCTGTTCCGTGCTGCGACTGTGCAGACGGTGTACCGGCTTGATCTTCTTAAGAATATGCGAACCTAACGTCAGGCTGTTTTTAATGGTGTCAGTTTGCACCAGATCGAACAGCACCTGCTGCAGCAAATGGTCTTTGTCGGTGGCCTTCTTCCCGGCCACTTCATCGGCGCGGTTTTCACGATCGGACAGATACTTCGCCATGGCGCTACTGGCGCCGCGATTGGACAACGCAAAGACTGAAGCACCTGCCGCGCTTGGGTTGGTAAAACCGTCGGCGTGGATCGACATGAACAGATCGGCGCCATGTTTATGGGCGATCTCGACGCGATCGTAGAGCGGAATAAACGTATCGCCGGAGCGGGTCAGGCGTGCATCTATCCCCTGGTTACGTAGAATCGAGCGCACGTTTTTGGCAATCGCTAGTACCACATGCTTTTCCTTGGAACCGTTGCGGCCAATTGCGCCGGTATCAATACCACCGTGACCCGGATCAAGGACAACTACGCGTTTAGCGCCTGATTTTTTCGCTTTCGGTTTGCTGTGTCCATTACTGGTTTTTAGCGCTTCTTCTTTAGCGATGGCTTGCGACATGCCTGACAGCGTCAGGGCGGCCAGCCCGGCTTTCAGCACCTGGCGGCGCGATGTGAGTGTTTTTAGTGGTTTAAAAGTGCTCATACGGCCTGAGTTGTAAAAAAAAGGTTCTAAACGTTATATCGTATCGCGTAGTCCGTTGCGACGGATCGGGATAAGAATTGTTTTACTTTTCATTTCAATACGTGACAATTCCGTATTATGCCATTTTTTCCGCCGCTTCGCGTCAGATATTGGCTAAATCAGCCGTTCGCGCCATAATCGCTTTTTAACGTCCTGAAAAGGTAACCAATACCATGGAAATACGCGTTTTTCGCCAGGAAGATTTCGAAGAGGTGATCACCCTCTGGGAGCGCTGTGATTTGCTGCGTCCATGGAATGACCCGGAAATGGACATTGAGCGTAAAGTAAATCATGACGTCAGCTTGTTCCTGGTCGCTGAAGTGAACGGCGAGGTGGTCGGTACGGTGATGGGCGGATACGACGGGCATCGCGGCTCGGCCTATTACCTCGGCGTGCATCCTGAGTTTCGCGGTCGCGGCATCGCCAATGCGCTGCTTAACCGACTGGAGAAAAAGCTCATCGCCCGCGGGTGTCCGAAGATTCAAATCATGGTGCGTGAAGATAATGATCTGGTGCTGGGGATGTATGAACGCCTGGGCTATGAACATGCGGATGTACTCAATCTCGGTAAGCGCTTGATCGAAGATGAAGAGTACTGAGTTTCACCCCGCCGACTATGACGGTCACGGGCGTCTGCGCCTGCCTTTTCTTTTCTGGTGCGTACTGCTGCTGCAGGCGCGCACCTGGGTGTTGTTCGTGATTGCCGGTTCTTCCCGTGAGCAGGGCAATACGCTACTGAATCTGTTTTATCCCGACCATGACGCATTCTGGCTGGGGTTGCTCCCCGGCGTTCCCGCGGTGCTGGCGTTTTTACTCAGCGGGCGGCGCTTTGCGTATCCGGGGGTATGGCGCTGGCTGCGCGGATTACTGATTCTCGCGCAACTGGTACTGCTCTGCTGGCAACCGGCGATGTGGCTGGCAGGCGATCCTGTCAACGGCATCGGACTGGCGCTGCTGGTGGCGGATATCGTCGCGCTGGTCTGGCTGTTAACCAATCAACGTCTGCGCGCCTGTTTTTCCCTTGAGAAAGAATAACGGCACTTTTTGGTGAAAGCGGACTCCAAGCAACGTTGATAAATAAGGAAGGAAGTGAAATGAAATCACTGCGTTTGACTTTATGCGCGATGCCGCTGCTACTGACCGGGTGTTCCACGCTGTCGTCGGTGAACTGGTCTGCCGCCAATCCGTGGAACTGGTTCGGTTCTTCAACGCAGGTCACTGAGCAGGGCGTCGGCGCGTTAACTGGCGCTACGCCGCTGGATGAAAAAACTATTGCTGATGCGCTGGATGGTGATTACCGCCTGCGCAGCGGGATGAAGACCGATGACGGTAATGTGGTGCGCTTCTATGAGGCGATGAAAGATGACAAGCTGGCAATGGTCATCAATGGCAGTCAGGGAACCATCAGCCGTATTGATGTCCTGGACAGCGATATTTCATCAGACGCGGGTGTCGAAATCGGTACACCGTTTAGCGACCTTTACACTAAAGCCTTTGGTAACTGCCAAAAAGCAACCGGCGATGACAGCGCGAGCGTTGAATGTAAAGCTGAAGGAAGTCAGCATATTAGCTACATTTTTTCCGGCGAATGGAGCGGGCCTGAGGGCTTAATGCCGTCGGACGACACGCTGAAAACGTGGAAAGTCAGCAAAATCATCTGGCGGCGTTAATTTGCGTCTGAACAAATCGACTTGCTAAAAAAACAGGTAGAATAGCGCCAATCAATGCCACGAGGTCGTGGCATCTTTTTTTCAGGAGGAACAATGTCTCAGGTTCAGAGTGGCATTTTGCCAGAACATTGCCGTGCGGCGATTTGGATTGAAGCCAATGTTAAAGGCGACGTTGAGGCCCTGCGTGCGGCCAGCAAAATCTTTGCTGATAAACTGGCGACCTTTGAAGCGAAGTTCCCGGATGCGCATCTGGGCGCGGTTGTGGCTTTCGGCAACAACACCTGGCGTGCATTAAGCGGCGGCGTTGGGGCGGAAGAGTTAAAAGACTTTATCCCTTACGGTAAAGGCCTGGCGCCAGCCACCCAGTATGATGTGTTGATCCACATTCTCTCTTTGCGTCATGACGTGAATTTCTCCGTCGCGCAGGCAGCAATGGAAGCATTTGGTGACTGCATTGACGTCAAAGAAGAGATCCACGGTTTCCGTTGGGTTGAAGAACGCGATCTCAGCGGCTTTGTTGACGGTACGGAAAATCCGGCTGGTGAAGAAACGCGTCGTGAAGTCGCGGTGATCAAAGATGGCGTGGATGCTGGTGGCAGCTATGTATTTGTGCAGCGTTGGGAACATAACCTGAAGCAGCTTAACCGCATGAGCATTCACGACCAGGAAATGATGATTGGTCGTACCAAGGAAGCCAACGAAGAGATCGACGGTGATGACCGTCCGGTTACCTCTCACCTGAGCCGCGTTGATCTGAAAGAAGACGGTAAAGGGCTGAAAATTGTGCGCCAGAGCCTGCCATACGGCACGGCCAGCGGCACACACGGTCTCTATTTCTGCGCCTACTGCGCACGTCTGCACAACATTGAGCAGCAACTGCTGAGTATGTTTGGCGACACAGACGGTAAGCGCGACGCGATGCTGCGTTTCACCAAGCCGGTAACCGGTGGCTATTACTTTGCCCCGTCGCTGGACCGCCTGATGGCGCTGTGATGGTAAGTTGCCGGATGGCGAACTGATCTTGTCATCTGCAACTAAATAGATATCCCCGAATTGTCGGGGATTTTTTTTACCTGAGATTAACCTGATTTAGTGAGCTATTCCTCAGCACTAATTTGTTATTGCTGTATCTTCTGCGTGAATGAAGCGAAGGCTTCATATTCAAAAGGAGAATATTGAAATGGGAAAACTCACGGGCAAAACAGCATTGATTACGGGCGCATCTCAGGGTATTGGCGAGGGGATCGCCAGAACGTTTGCCCGCCATGGCGCGAACTTAATCCTGCTGGATATCTCCGATGAGATTGAAAAACTGGCGGATGAGCTGGCAGGGCGCGGTCACCGCTGCACTGCGGTTCACGCGGATGTCAGAGATTTTGCTTCGGTCACAGAAGCGGTGAAACGCGCGAAGAAGGTTGAAGGCAAAATCGATATTCTGGTCAACAATGCCGGCGTATGTCGCCTCGGCAATTTCCTTGAGATGAGCGATGAAGATCGCGACTTCCATATTGATATCAATATCAAAGGCGTCTGGAACGTAACAAAAGCCGTGCTGCCGGAGATGATTGATCGCAAAGACGGGCGTATCGTGATGATGTCCTCAGTGACTGGCGATATGGTGGCCGATCCGGGCGAAACGGCCTATGCAATGTCAAAAGCGGCGATTATCGGCTTAACCAAATCGCTGGCGGTGGAATATGCGCAGTCCGGTATTCGCGTGAATGCCATTTGCCCAGGCTATGTTCGCACGCCGATGGCGGAAAATATTGCGCGTCAGTCCAATCCGGACGATCCGGAATCTGTATTAACCGAAATGGCGAAAGCGATCCCGATGCGTCGTCTGGCCTGCCCGCTAGAAGTCGGTGAGCTGGCTGCGTTCCTGGCCTCGGATGAGTCCAGTTATTTAACTGGCACGCAAAACGTGATTGATGGCGGTAGCACCTTGCCTGAAAGCGTTAGCGTCGGCGTCTGATTGATGCCGGTCTCCTCCCCGCGCGATGGGGAGGAGGTACCCCTTATTCTCTTTTCAACTTTCAAATCATCAAACGGTATATAAAACCGTTACTCCTTTAGCACTGGTTATAAATATGATGACCATAAGAAAGTCATTAAATTTATAAGGGTGCGCAATGGCCGTTAACTTACTGAAAAAAAGAACCCTGACGCTGGCAGCAATGCTGTTGCTGGTGGGGCAGGCGCAGGCAACGGAACTGCTGAACAGTTCATACGATGTCTCCCGCGAGCTGTTTGCCGCCCTTAACCCGCCATTTGAACAGCAATGGGCAAAGGATAACGGCGGCGACAAACTGACGATTAAACAATCTCATGCCGGGTCATCAAAACAGGCGCTGGCGATTTTGCAAGGGTTGAAGGCCGATGTAGTGACCTATAACCAGGTGACAGACGTGCAGATCCTGCATGACAAAGGCAAGCTGATCCCCGCCGACTGGCAAAGCCGACTGCCGAATAACAGCTCGCCATTCTATTCCACCATGGCGTTTTTGGTGCGTAAGGGTAACCCGAAGAATATCCACGAATGGAACGATCTGGTTCGCCCGGACGTGAAGCTAATTTTCCCTAACCCGAAGACTTCCGGTAACGCGCGTTATACCTATCTGGCTGCGTGGGGCGCGGCAGATAAAGCTGACGGTGGTGATAAAGCCAAAACCGAACAGTTTATGACCCAGTTTCTGAAAAACGTGGAAGTGTTTGATACCGGCGGTCGCGGTGCAACGACCACCTTTGTTGAACGCGGTCTGGGTGATGTGCTGATCACGTTTGAATCGGAAGTGAACAACATCCGTAAACAGTATGAAGATCAGGGTTTCGAAGTGGTGGTGCCGAAGGTCAACATTCTGGCGGAATTCCCGGTAGCCTGGGTAGATAAAAATGTGCAGGCCAACGGTACTGAAAAAGCGGCGAAAGCGTACCTGAACTGGCTGTACAGCCCACAGGCGCAAACCATCATTACCGATTTCTACTACCGCGTGAACAACCCGCAGGTGATGGACAAGCTGAAAGATAAATTCCCGCAAACCGAACTGTTCCGCGTCGAAGACAAGTTTGGCGCGTGGCCTGAGGTGATGAAAACGCACTTTGTCAGCGGCGGCGAGCTGGACAAACTGTTGGCGGCGGGGCGTAAGTAAATGTTTGCTGTTTCCTCCCGACGCGTGCTGCCCGGCTTCACCTTAAGCCTCGGGACCAGCTTATTGTTCGTTTGCCTGATATTGCTGCTGCCGCTTAGTGCGCTGGTCATGCAACTGGCGCAAATGAGCTGGGCGCAGTATTGGGAAGTGATTACCAATCCGCAGGTGGTAGCGGCTTATAAAGTGACACTGCTGTCGGCGTTTGTGGCATCAATTTTTAACGGCGTGTTCGGTTTGCTGATGGCGTGGATCTTAACCCGCTATCGCTTTCCGGGCCGTACGCTGTTGGATGCGCTGATGGACCTGCCGTTTGCGTTGCCTACGGCGGTAGCTGGCCTGACGCTGGCGTCGCTGTTTTCGGTCAATGGCTTCTACGGCGAGTGGCTGGCGAAGCTGGACATTAAGGTGACCTATACCTGGCTTGGCATCGCGGTGGCGATGGCCTTTACCAGCATTCCGTTCGTAGTGCGTACCGTACAGCCAGTGCTGGAAGAGTTAGGCCCGGAATATGAAGAAGCGGCGGAAACGCTCGGCGCCACGCGTTGGCAGAGTTTTCGTAAAGTGGTGCTGCCAGAGCTGTCTCCCGCGCTGGTGGCGGGCGTTGCGCTCTCGTTTACCCGAAGCCTCGGTGAGTTTGGCGCGGTTATTTTTATCGCCGGAAACATCGCATGGAAAACCGAAGTGACCTCGCTGATGATTTTTGTTCGCTTGCAGGAGTTTGACTACCCGGCCGCCAGCGCGATTGCTTCTGTGATCCTCGGGGCGTCGTTGTTGCTGCTGTTTTCAATTAACACCCTGCAAAGTCGCTTCGGTCGACGCGTGGTAGGTCACTGATGGCAGACATTACTCAATTGAAACGCTATGACGCACCCCGTATTAACTGGGGTAAATGGTTTCTGATCGGCACGGGCATGCTGGTATCGACCTTTATTTTGCTGGTACCGATGATTTATATCTTCGTGCAGGCGTTCAGTAAGGGATTAATGCCGGTACTACAGAACCTGGCTGACCCGGATATGCTGCATGCCATTTGGCTGACGGTGCTAATTGCGCTGATTGCGGTGCCGGTTAATCTGGTATTCGGCGTATTGCTGGCCTGGCTGGTGACTCGCTTCAACTTCCCTGGACGCCAACTGCTGCTGACGCTGCTGGATATTCCATTTGCCGTCTCGCCAGTGGTCGCAGGTCTGATCTATCTGCTGTTTTATGGTTCTAACGGCCCGCTGGGTGATTGGCTGGATGAACACAACCTGCAAATTATGTTCTCCTGGCCGGGGATGGTGCTGGTGACGGTGTTCGTGACCTGTCCGTTTGTGGTGCGCGAACTGGTGCCGGTAATGTTAAGTCAGGGCAGCAATGAAGACGAAGCGGCGATTTTGCTTGGTGCCTCCGGCTGGCAGATGTTCCGCCGCGTCACGCTGCCGAATATCCGTTGGGCGTTGCTGTATGGCGTGGTGCTGACTAACGCCCGTGCGATAGGTGAATTCGGCGCGGTGTCGGTGGTTTCCGGCTCGATTCGCGGCGAAACCTTGTCTTTACCACTACAGATTGAATTACTGGAGCAGGACTATAACGCCGTCGGCTCCTTTACCGCCGCCGCGCTGTTGACGCTGATGGCGATTATTACCCTGTTTTTGAAGAGCATGTTGCAATGGCGTCTGGAGAACCAGGAGAAACGCGCGCAGCAGGAGGAAAATCATGAGCATTGAGATTGCCAATATTAAGAAGTCTTTTGGTCGCACCCAGGTGCTGAACGATATCTCGCTGGATATTCCTTCAGGTCAAATGGTTGCTCTGTTGGGGCCATCCGGTTCGGGAAAAACCACGCTGCTGCGTATCATTGCCGGGCTGGAGCATCAGTCCAGCGGGCATATTCGTTTTCACGGCACCGATGTCAGCCGTTTGCACGCCCGCGACCGTAAGGTGGGGTTTGTGTTTCAGCACTATGCGCTGTTTCGCCATATGACCGTTTTCGACAACATCGCTTTTGGTCTGACAGTTCTGCCGCGGCGTGAGCGTCCGAACGCCGCGGCGATCAAAGCCAAAGTGACCAAACTGCTGGAGATGGTGCAATTGGCTCATCTGGCAGATCGTTTCCCGGCGCAGCTTTCCGGCGGCCAGAAACAGCGTGTGGCGTTGGCGCGTGCGCTGGCTGTCGAGCCGCAGATCCTGCTGCTCGACGAGCCGTTTGGCGCGCTCGACGCTCAGGTGCGTAAAGAACTGCGCCGCTGGCTGCGTCAGCTGCACGAGGAACTGAAGTTCACCAGCGTGTTTGTCACCCACGATCAGGAAGAAGCGACGGAAGTTGCGGATCGCGTGGTGGTGATGAGTCAGGGTCATATTGAACAGGCCGATGCGCCGGATCAGGTCTGGCGCGAACCGGCCACCCGTTTTGTGCTGGAGTTTATGGGCGAGGTTAACCGCCTGCAGGGGACGATTCGTGGCGGACAGTTCCACGTGGGCGCACACCGCTGGCCGTTGGGCTATACACCTGGCTATCAGGGACCGGTCGATCTGTTCCTGCGTCCATGGGAAGTGGATGTGAGCCGCCGTACCAGCCTGGATTCGCCGCTGCCGGTGCAGGTGCTGGAAGCCAGTCCGAAGGGGCACTACACCCAATTAGTTGTACAACCCCTCGGGTGGTACAACGAACCGCTGACGGTCATCATGCAGGGCGATGATTCCCCGAGCCGCGGTGAACGGCTGTTTGTTGGACTGCAAAATGCACGTTTGTATAACGGCGACCAGCGTATTGAAACGCGTGAAGAGGAACTTGCCCTGGCGCAATCAGCCTGATAGGTTAATTTGCATAGTTATCGCCCGGTGGTGCTACGCTTACCGGGCTTTTTTACGAGCTGAAAACGTGAACACATTAGAAAAAACAATTGGCAATACGCCTCTGGTGAAATTACAACGCCTGGCGCCGGATAACGGCAGCGAAATTTGGGTCAAGCTGGAAGGGAATAATCCTGCGGGTTCGGTGAAAGACCGGGCTGCGCTGTCGATGATTGTTGAAGCGGAAAAGCGTGGGGAAATTAAGCCGGGTGACGTATTGATTGAGGCTACCAGCGGCAATACTGGTATTGCGCTGGCCATGATCGCCGCGCTGAAGGGCTACCGCATGAAGCTGCTGATGCCAGACAACATGAGCCAGGAACGCCGGGCGGCAATGCGTGCCTATGGCGCGGAACTGATTCTGGTCACCAAAGAGCAGGGAATGGAAGGCGCGCGCGATTTAGCCCTCGCTATGTCTGAGCGCGGTGAAGGTAAACTGCTCGATCAGTTTAATAATCCCGATAACCCGTACGCGCATTACACCACCACCGGACCCGAAATCTGGCAGCAGACGTCAGGCCGCATCACCCATTTTGTCTCCAGTATGGGGACGACCGGCACCATTACCGGCGTGTCGCGTTTTCTGCGCGAGCAGGAAAAACCGGTCACTATCGTTGGCCTGCAGCCGGAAGAGGGCAGCAGTATTCCGGGAATTCGCCGCTGGCCTGCGGAATATATGCCGGGCATTTTTAACGCCTCGCTGGTGGATGAGGTGCTGGATATTCATCAGAATGATGCCGAAAATACCATGCGTGAACTGGCCGTGCGTGAAGGAATTTTCTGCGGTGTCAGCTCTGGCGGCGCGGTCGCGGGCGCGTTACGCGTTGCACGTGCCACGCCCGGCGCGGTAGTTGTGGCGATCATCTGCGATCGCGGCGATCGCTACCTTTCGACCGGCGTCTTTGGTGAAGAGCACTTTAATCAGGGGCTGGGAATTTAACTTTTTGGCCTGATAAGCGCAGCGCCATCAGGTAACTGCCTGGCACGATGGCCGGATATTGTTTTATCCGGCCAGGGATGATTAATCGTTACGTTTTTCCACCAGCTTATCCAGGAATTGCCACAGCTTCTCATTCATTTGCTGGTAGTCCCAGGCGCGCATCTCTTCAACCGGGCGGATGAAGCGTTTCCCTTCGGCTTCAGCCAACTCTTGCTCTGAGTGCTGAATTAATCCTTCAATCGCGTCAGCTGTGAACTCCATATGGCACTGGAAACCATAGACGAAATTACCGTATTGCACG
Organism: Citrobacter sp. TBCS-15; assembly: GCF_005280815.1. Taxonomy (NCBI): domain Bacteria; kingdom Pseudomonadati; phylum Pseudomonadota; class Gammaproteobacteria; order Enterobacterales; family Enterobacteriaceae; genus Citrobacter; species Citrobacter sp. TBCS-15. The sequence continues at coordinate 169,881 of NZ_SZWK01000313.1, forward strand.
ATTTGTCGCGGACAGCCCTCACTGGTAGCAAGAATTATCGCCTGGTCGGTTAACCCCGGCATGTCGTTGTGCCAGTGACCGACGATAAGCGATGAGCCGAAATTGCTGAACAACGGGTGCTGTTGGCCTGCCTCGGTCAGGACGATTGGGTAGTGCCCAATCTCTTTTTCCGGGCTTTGACACACCTTCGCGCCCAGCGCTTCGCCAATTAACTGCGAACCCAAACAGATCCCCACCACGATTTTTCTTGCCGAAATCGCCTGGTTAATCAGATGCTGCTCAGCCTGAGAGTCAAAGTATGGGCACTCTTCCTGCGTGGTGCGGGGCGACTGCGGGCCACCAAAGACGACCAGCATATCGAAACCATCGGCATTGGCGGGAACTGTTTCTCCAGCGTATACGCGTGACCAGGTGATGGTATAGCCGCGCGATTCGGCCCACGGCAGGTACGCGCCAGCAGATTCAAAAGACTCATGAATAACAAAATGAACTCGCACTTTTTGTCTCCTGTTAGCGCTTTAGCGCCTGATGAATATCAACCGCCAGCTTATCAATGTCGCTGTCTTCTAATGTTGACAGCGTAATGCGTAAACCGTGTGCAGGCGTATTGACGCCGAACACTTCGCCTTCGCGAACCAGCCAGCCGGACTTTGCCAGCGCAAAAGCGATCTCCTGACTGTGATCTGCCAGCGGTAACCACAGATTCAGACCGTCACCGACGGGCAGTTCAATGCCATGTTGGCGCAGAGCCGTATTCAGCTTTTGCTGCTGGACGGCGTAAAACTGCTGCGTTTGTGCCAGCGTGTGTTGATATGTCTCGTCACTCAGGCACGCGCAGGCTAAATCCTGCAGCAGATGGCTGACCCACTGACTGCCGGAGTTGAGCCGTAAACGCAGTTTCCCGGATGTGACGGGATCGCTGGCTACGATAGCCAGGCGTAAATCCGGGCCTAAGGTTTTCGACATCGAACGGACAATCGCCCAGTGTACAGTTTCCTGCGCAATCACCGGATACCAGCGGCAAGCGGACAGCAGCGCAAAGTGGTCGTCGACGATCACCAGCGTTTGCGGATAGCGAGCCAGGATTTCCTGTAATTGCGCCGCGCGGGATGCGCTCAGACTGCATCCTGTCGGGTTATGAGCGCGCGGGGTCAGAATCACCGCCCGCGCGCCTTTCTGTAATGCGCATTCCAGCATGGCGGGTTGCATGCCTTCACTGTCGACGTTAACTGGACTGGCGGTAAATCCGGCATAGCGCAGCATGTTGATGCTACTCAAAAAGCACGGATCTTCTACAGCCACGCTATCGCCGGGCAGTAAATGGGCGCATAGCAGCCGCTCAATGGCATCGATGGCGCCGCTGGTGATATCAATTTCCCCCTGACCCGGTATCGCATCCTGTATCCATTGCGTGGCCCAGCTCTTGAGTCCTGGGGAGACGGCCGCATCACCATACAAACGCGGATCCTTATTTATCTTCGCGAAATAACTACTCAGGTCAGGAAGCCGTGAGGGCGCTGGATTACCGCCGGAAAGATCGATGAGTGGAGTATCTGGGTTACCACCTTCCAGCGCAACGGGGGCAGTAATCCCCTTAATCACCGTGCCGTTGCGTCCCAGACTCTGTGCCAACCCGGAGGTGACCAGACGTTTGTAAGCCGCCGCGACAGTATTGCGGTTCACGTTTAATTCCGTTGCCAGTTCCCGCACTGGCGGCAACGTTTCTCCTGCTGCCAGCGTGCCTGTAGCAACATGTTGACGGATACTGTCAAAAATTTCGTTAGCGGTTTTTCCGTCGATCATTATTGACCTATGACAAAATGAATTTTAGCATATGACGATAATAATGAGGCGTAAGCGCGCTGTCCAGCGAGAGGAGAAATTTATGGAGCAGGAGAGTGATATTCAGTCAGTGCTCTTCGACGACAAGCATCGGGCATTACAGACCGATATCGTCGCCGTCCAGTCACAGGTGGTATATGGCAGCGTAGGCAACAGCATCGCTGTGCCGGCCATTAAAGCGCAGGGATTACGCGTGACGGCAGTACCCACGGTACTGTTCAGTAACACCCCGCATTATGAAACCTTTTATGGCGGCGTTATTCCGCCCGAATGGTTTAGCGGCTATCTCCGCGCCTTAAGCGAACGTGATGCCTTGCGCGAGCTAAAGGCGGTGACGACAGGGTACATGGGCAGCGCGGAGCAAATCGCCTTGCTGGCACAATGGCTGGAAACCGTTCGGGCCACGCATCCGGACCTGTGCATTTTGGTTGACCCCGTGATTGGCGATACGGATAGCGGTATGTATGTTAAAGCCGAAATCCCGGAGGCTTATCGTCAGCACCTGCTGCCGTTGGCGCAGGGGCTGACGCCGAACGTGTTCGAGCTGCAAATGCTGAGCGGCAAGCCGTGCCGTACGCTTGATGAAGCAATCGCAGCGGCAAAATCTCTGCTTAGCGACACGCTGAAATGGGTGGTGATCACCAGCGCGCCGGGTGATAGCGAAGAAGTTATTAATGTGGCGGTAGTGACGGCTGAAACGGTTGAGGTGTTCGCTCACCCGCGGGTGAAGACGGATTTAAAAGGCACCGGCGATCTGTTCTGTGCTGAACTGGCGAGCGGCATTGTGCTGGGGAAAGCGCTGACTACGGCGGCATACGATGCCGCGCAGCGCGTGCTGGACGTCATGAGCTGGACGCATCAGTGCGGTTGTGATGAATTAATTCTGCCACCGGCAGGGGAGGCACGATGAAGAGTTATCGGCTGGTGGTACGCCAGCATGGACGTTTAATCGGGCATTTTGATACCAGCGGGACAGAGGCGCTGGAAGATATTTGCGTAGCGCGGGCGATGTTTGGTATTGCGGGTGGGTATGATTGTGAACTGCTGGTGTCTGATTCCGAAAGGCGGATGCTGGAAAGCGGGCCGGAAGGGATGAAAATTCTGATGCGCGAGGCGTGTTATCGGCCGATGACCTCACAAATTTAACGCCGCCATCCGTTAGATAAAAAAATGGCGCCATCTGGCGCCATTCTTCTCTGCGGCAAGAATTACTTCTTGATGCGGATAACCGGAGTTTCACCCACGGTCACGCTACCGGACAGTTTGATCAGCTCTTTGATTTCGTCCATGTTGGAGATAACAACCGGAGTCAGGGTAGACTTGGCTTTTTCTTCCAGCAGCGGCAGATCGAATTCAATAACCGGGTCGCCCACTTTAACGCGCTGACCTTCTTCAGCGATACGCTTGAAGCCTTCGCCTTTCAGTTCAACGGTATCAATACCGAAGTGAACAAACAGCTCAATGCCGCTGTCGGATTCGATAGAGAAAGCGTGGTTGGTTTCAAAGATTTTGCCGATGGTGCCATCAACAGGGGCGACCATTTTATTACCGGTTGGTTTGATAGCGATGCCATCACCAACGATTTTTTCAGCAAAAACTACATCCGGCACGTCTTCGATGTTGACGATCTCGCCAGAGAGCGGAGCAACAATCTCAATAGTTCCGGTGTCTTTCTTATCATCAGAAACCAGAGATTTCAGTTTATCGAACAAACCCATGATCTTCTCCTAAGCAGTAAATTGGGCCGCATCTCGTGGATTAGCAGATTGTTTTTTCTTCAATGAACTTGTTAACCAGCGTCATTAACTCGTCCGTTGTCGGTTGAGCAAGAGCCTGCTCTGCTAACACCTTCGCATCTTCGAAGTTCGTGTTACGGATAATCTTCTTAATGCGCGGGATAGAAATGGCGCTCATAGAGAATTCGTCCAGACCCATCCCCAGCAACAGAAGTGTAGCACGTTCGTCGCCTGCAAGCTCACCACACATGCCAGTCCATTTGCCTTCAGCATGAGAAGCATCAATAACCTGCTTGATCAGCGTCAGCACAGATGGCGACATCGGTTGGTAAAGGTGTGAAATCATATCATTACCACGGTCAACTGCCAGGGTGTACTGCGTTAAATCATTGGTGCCGATACTAAAGAAATCAACTTCTTTGGCTAAATGACGCGCAATTGTTGCCGCAGCCGGTGTTTCCACCATCACGCCAATCTCAATGCTTTCGTCAAAAGCTTTACCTTCGTCGCGCAGTTCCTGTTTGTAGATTTCAATCTCTTTGCGCAGCGCACGCACTTCTTCAACAGAGATGATCATCGGGAACATGATGCGCAGTTTACCGAAAGCAGAGGCACGCAGGATAGCGCGAACCTGGTCACGCAGGATCTCTTTACGATCCATGGCGATACGCACGGCGCGCCAGCCCAGGAACGGGTTCTCTTCTTTCGGGAAGTTCATGTACGGCAGCTCTTTATCGCCGCCGATGTCCATGGTACGGACGATGACCGCCTGAGAGCCACAGGCTTCCGCCACGGCTTTATACGCAGCGAACTGTTCTTCTTCAGTCGGCAGCGATTCACGGTCCATGAACAGGAATTCGGTGCGGTACAGACCAACACCTTCAGCGCCGTTACGCTCAGCGCCTTCAACGTCACGAACGGTACCGATGTTGGCGCAAACTTCAACCTGATGTCCGTCCAGCGTGATAGCCGGCAGATCTTTCAGTTTTGCGAGTTCCGCTTTCTCGGTCGCAACCTGCTCCTGAACGGCACGCAGTTGCTCAATAACGTCGTTGGTCGGATTGACGTAAACCTGGTTGTTTACGGCATCCAGAATCAGATAATCGTCGTTTTTCACCTGAGAGGTGACGCTACCCGTACCGACGATGGCAGGCAGTTCCAGGGAACGCGCCATAATGGAGGTGTGGGAAGTACGTCCACCCGCGTCAGTGATGAAACCCAGTACCTTGTTCAGGTTTAGCTGTGCGGTTTCAGACGGGGTCAGGTCTGCGGCAACCAGGATAACTTCTTCCTGGATAGCGCTCAGGTCAATAATTGCCAGACCCAGAATGTTACGCAGCAGGCGTTTACCGATGTCACGTACGTCAGCCGCACGTTCTTTCAGGTATTCATCATCCAGCTCTTCCAGGGCTGTGGCCTGACCTTCGATAACTTCATGCGCAGCTGCATCAGCCGTCATGTGCTTATCTTTAATCAGGGCTATGATTTCCTGCTCCAGCTCCTCATCTTCGAGCAGCATGATATGCCCTTCAAAGATGGCTTCTTTTTCTTCACCGAACGTTTCACCAGCTTTGGTTTTGATCGCTTCCAGTTGCGCAGATGCCTTGGCACGACCGCTCAGAAAACGTTCAACTTCCTGATCAACCTTGTCGGCAGAAATTTTTTTCCGGTCAATGACGATTTCGTCTTCTTTCAGCAGCAATGCTTTGCCGAAAGCGATACCCGGGGATGCTAAAATGCCTGAAATCATAACCCTACCTTACTTGTGACTGATATTTAAAAGAACTCGTTGAACTTACTCGAGTTCAGCCATCAGTTTTACCAGATGCTCAACTGCTTTCTGCTCGTCTTCACCTTCTGCGGACAGGGTGACAACGGTACCCTGAGTCAGGCCCAGAGTCTGCAGTTTAAACAGGCTTTTGGCGCTAGCGCTTTTGCCGTTGGAAGTCACAGTAATTTCAGAAGTAAAACCTTTTGCTTCTTTAACAAACTGAGCAGCAGGGCGAGTATGCAGACCGTTCGGAGCGGTAATGGTAACTTCTTGCTGGAACATTATATTTCCCCAACTTATAGGTTTAGTGTTGTGGAACTAAAGTCTAGCCTGGCGGCTCAACTTTAGCCTGTATTGTTAGCATCGGCGTAAACTGGACGCGACACAAAAGGAGTTCGGTGCAATCCGTTGCTGGCAACTTCTTGCCGCTGACGTTTCGTTCGTCATTAAACATTATGCAGCGAAAGGAAGAGTTGAACCAAATCATAAAATCGATTCAGCTAGCGCTTTTCCTGTAACGATTAATTTCGCGCATCAAAATAATTAGCTTGGTTAAATACCAGTTCCGGCGGGTTGAATCAATGCCAGGAGAGTTGAAACTTTGAAGCAGGCCACAAAAAAGCACCCAAAAGGGTGCTTTTTTACGCGTTTTTAACATGCTGGCATTACTGTTGCAGTTCTTTCTCAGTGAAGAGATCGGCAAACAGTGCAGTGCTCAGATAACGCTCACCCGATGACGGTAGAATAACCACTATATTCTTATTGGTAAAGGTTTCATCTTCCTGGAGCTTAAGCGCGGCAGCAACCGCGGCACCGGAAGAGATCCCCGCCAGAATACCTTCTTCTTCCATCAGGCGACGCGCGGTAGAAATAGCTTCATCGTTGGTAATAGCAACGACTTTATCGATAAGCTTCAGATCAAGGTTACCTGGAATGAAGCCTGCGCCGATACCCTGAATTTTATGCGGGCCTGGTTTGAGTTCTTCGCCCGCCAGGGCCTGGGCGATAACCGGTGAGTCGGTCGGTTCTACCGCGACGGTCATCAGATCCGTTTTACCTTTGGTGCCTTTAATGTAACGAGTAACGCCAGTCAGCGTACCGCCGGTGCCGACGCCGGAAATAAAGACATCAACCTGGCCATCGGTATCTTCCCAGATTTCCGGGCCGGTGGTTTTTTCGTGGATTTCCGGGTTGGCCGGGTTGCTGAACTGCTGCAGCAGCAGGAATTTTTCCGGATCGCTGGCCACAATTTCTTCCGCTTTCTGGATCGCGCCCTTCATCCCTTTTGCGCCTTCGGTCAGCACCAGATTCGCGCCCAGCGCTTTTAACAGCTTGCGGCGCTCAATGCTCATGGTTTCCGGCATGGTCAGAGTCAGTTTGTAACCACGGGCGGCGGCAACGTAGGCCAGAGCAATCCCGGTATTACCGCTGGTCGGTTCAACCAGCTCAACGCCCGGTTTCAGCACCCCACGTTTTTCGGCATCCCAAATCATATTGGCACCGATGCGGCATTTGACGCTAAAGCTCGGGTTACGTGATTCCACCTTCGCCAGAATGCGTCCGTTACCGATACGGTTCAGTCGAACCAGCGGCGTATGACCGATAGTCAGCGAGTTGTCTTCAAAAATCTTACTCATGGCCTGTCCTTAACTGTATGAAATTGGGATACCGCTTCAGCATACCTGTTGAGAAAGTATGGGGAAGTAAGGAAATCGCATATCTATATGCTGATGGGAAATAATGCCTTGCAGTATGGAATAAGAGCGGGCATAAGCCAGCCCGCTTTTACACATTTTTGCATTACTTCCATAACGCGTGCTTAGCACGATAGCAGTCTACCCACATCGCCGTGGCGCCACAAACTGCCACCGGCATAATGAACAGATTCAGCACCGGAATCATGGTGAACAGGCTGGTCAACGCGCCAAACTGCATATTGGTCACTTTACGCGTACGCAGCGCGACGCGCATTTCCTTAAAGGGAACCTTATGGTTATCAAACGGATAATCGCAATACTGAATGGCCAACATCCATGCGCTGAACAGGAACCACAGCACCGGGGCGACGGTCTGTCCAATGCCGGGAATAAAATAGAGGATCAGCAATACAAAAGCGCGCGGGAGATACCACGCCAGCTTTTGCCATTCACGCTTCATAATGCGTGGAACGTCTTTCATGATGCCGAGAACGCCAGTGTCGGGTGGCGTTGCGCCCGTTAAGCGTGCTTCAAGTTGTTCTGCCAGTAAACCGTTAAACGGTGCGGCAATCCAGTTGGCAACGGTGGAGAACAGGTAGCCGAACACTAACAGTACGGAAATAGTGACAATTGGCCACAGCAAATAGCTGAGCCACTGCAGCCAGTCTGGAACGTGGCTCATCAATGCGGGGATCCAGCTATCGAGTTGGGTAAATAACCACCAGAACGCGCCGCCCATCAACAGGATATTCACCAGCAAAGGCAGAATAACAAACCGACGAATGCCCGGTTGGGAGATGAGCTTCCATCCCTGAGAAAAGTAATAAAGGCCGCTGCGAGGTACAACTGCAGATGATGAAACCATGGTCAGGACATACTCCTTGTTATATAAGCTCTGGTAAACCTGGTGTATCTTACCGGGTTGTTGAGCGTTAAGCTGTTCGGAAATGTTCGAAAAAACAGCAAAAAGCACAATTTTGTTCATCTTTATGCCGTGAAAGCCAAGAGTGCACTTGCACTTGGCGTAATCGACAAATACTCTTAGTGAGTAAATGTTTGCCGTGGTGGCAAGGTGTTAGAACAACAGAGAATATAATGATGCAGGATTTGCGTCTGATATTAATCATTGTTGGCGCGATCGCCATAATCGCTTTACTGGTACATGGTTTTTGGACTAGCCGTAAAGAGCGGTCTTCTATATTCCGCGATCGCCCACTGAAACGCATGAAGTCTAAACGTGAAGACGAGGATTCGTTCGACGACAACGTCGAGGAAGACGAAGGCGTGGGCGAAGTTCGCGTTCATCGTGTGAATCATGCTCCCGGTAACGCGCAGGAACATGGTGTTCCTCCTCAGTCGCCGCAACACCAGTACCAGCCGCCTTATGCGTCTGCTCAGCCGCGTCCAACCGCGCAGCAGCCTGCACAAGAGCCGGTACCGCCGCCGCATGTTCAGCAGCCGCCTCAGCCTGTTCAACCGCAACAGCCTGTGCAACATCAGCCTGTTCAGCCGCAACCGGTGCAACAGCCGGTGCAGCATCAGCCTGTTGCCCCTCAGGTTCAGCAGCCGGTGCAGCAGGCTCCGCAACCTGCGCCACAAACCTTCCAGCCAGCAGAGCCTGTCGTTGAACATCAACCGCAGCCTGAGCCGGTAGTTGAAGAAGCGCCTGTTGCAGAAAAACCGCAGCGTAAAGAAGCGGTCATCATTATGAACGTTGCGGCCCACCATGGTAGCGAGCTCAACGGTGATGTGCTGCTTAACAGCATTCAGCAAGCCGGTTTTAAATTTGGCGATATGAATATTTTCCATCGCCATTTGAGCCCGGATGGTAGTGGTCCGTCGCTGTTCAGTCTTGCCAACATGGTTAATCCTGGGACGTTTGACCCGGAGATGACGGGCGACTTCAGCACGCCTGGCGTGACTATTTTTATGCAGGTTCCGTCCTATGGCGACGAGCTGCAAAACTTTAAGCTGATGCTGCAGTCCGCGCAGCACATTGCTGATGAAGTTGGCGGTGTGGTGCTCGACGATCAACGTCGTATGATGACGCCGCAGAAACTGCGCGAATATCAGGACCGCATCCGCGAAGTTAAAGAATCTCACGCCTGATTTACTTCTGGCGTGACATCTCCTTGCTAAACCCCCGCCTGTCGGGGGTTTTTTATCATTGATGGTGCGATATGGAATCAATCGAACAACAACTGACAGAACTGCGAACCACGCTTCGCCATCATGAGTATCTCTACCATGTGATGGACGCGCCGGAAATTCCCGATGCGGAATATGATCGTCTGATGCGCGAACTGCGCGAGCTGGAAGCGCTGCACCCGGACCTGGTTACCCCTGACTCGCCAACCCAACGCGTTGGCGCCGCTCCGTTGTCGGCGTTCAGCCAGATTCGCCATGAAGTGCCAATGCTGTCGCTGGATAACGTGTTTGATGAGGAGAGTTTTCTCGCCTTCAACAAGCGCGTGCAGGACCGACTGAAGAGCACCGATAAGCTGACCTGGTGCTGTGAACTGAAACTGGACGGCCTGGCGGTCAGTATCCTGTATGAAAACGGCGTGCTGGTCAGCGCCGCAACGCGCGGTGATGGCACCACGGGGGAGGACATTACCTCTAACGTGCGCACTATCCGCGCGATCCCGTTAAAACTGCGTGGCGAAAATATTCCCGCCCGTCTGGAAGTGCGCGGGGAAGTGTTCCTGCCACAGGCCGGATTTGAAAAAATTAATGAAGAAGCCCGCCGCACTGGCAATAAAGTGTTTGCTAACCCGCGCAACGCGGCAGCCGGGTCATTACGTCAGCTTGATCCACGTATCACGGCGAAGCGACCGCTTACTTTCTTCTGCTATGGCGTTGGTGTGCTGGAAGGCGGCGTGCTGCCTGATACTCACCTCGGCCGTCTGCTGCAATTTAAAGAGTGGGGACTGCCGGTAAGCGACAGGGTAGCGCTGTGTGACTCACCGGAGGAAGTACTCGCTTACTATCACAAGGTTGAAGAAGACCGACCGACGTTGGGCTTCGATATTGACGGTGTGGTGATTAAAGTCAACTCCATGGCGTTGCAGGAACAACTGGGCTTTGTCGCTCGCGCGCCGCGCTGGGCAGTGGCTTTTAAGTTTCCGGCGCAGGAGCAGATGACCTTTGTACGCGAGGTTGAGTTTCAGGTCGGACGTACCGGGGCGATTACGCCCGTCGCTCGTCTTGAGCCGGTTCAGGTTGCCGGGGTTCTGGTCAGTAACGCCACTCTGCATAATGCCGATGAAATCGATCGTCTGGGGTTGCGTATTGGCGATAAAGTCGTTATTCGCCGGGCGGGCGATGTGATCCCGCAGGTCGTCAACGTGGTGCTTTCCGAGCGCCCGGAAGAGACGCGTGAAATCGTGTTTCCACAGCATTGTCCGGTGTGCGGGTCTGATGTTGAACGTGTGGAAGGCGAAGCGGTCGCTCGCTGTACCGGTGGCCTGATTTGCGGGGCACAGCGTAAGGAATCGCTGAAACATTTCGTTTCCCGCCGTGCGCTCGACGTTGACGGTATGGGCGACAAAATTATCGATCAACTGGTCGAGAAAGAGTATGTCCATACGCCAGCAGATCTCTTCACCTTGACGGCAGGCAAGCTGACCGGGCTCGATCGGATGGGGCCGAAGTCGGCGCAAAACGTGGTGAATGCGCTGGAAAAAGCGAAAGAAACGACGTTTGCCCGTTTCCTCTACGCGCTGGGCATTCGTGAAGTCGGCGAGGCCACAGCCGCAGGTCTGGCGGCGTATTTCGGCACGCTTGAAGCGCTGGAAGCGGCCTCTATTGACGAGCTGCAAAAAGTGCCGGATGTCGGCATTGTGGTGGCGACGCACGTGTTTAATTTCTTTGCCGAAGAGAGCAACCGCGAGGTGATAGGCCAGTTACTGGCGCAGGGCATTCACTGGCCCGCGCCAGTGGTTATCAACGCTGAGGAAATCGACAGCCCCTTCGCGGGCAAAACGGTGGTGCTGACCGGAAGCCTGAGCCTGATGTCGCGTGATGACGCCAAAGCACGGTTGACCGAACTGGGCGCGAAAGTGGCCGGTAGCGTGTCGAAGAAAACCGATCTGGTTATTGCCGGCGAAGCGGCGGGTTCGAAACTGGCAAAAGCGCAGGAACTCGGTATTAGCGTGATTGATGAAGCTGAAATGATCCGCTTACTGGGTGCCTGAGATGGAAAAAGAGCAGCTGGTTGAAATCGCCAACACCGTGATGCCCTTTGGCAAATATAAGGGGCGTCGGCTGATTGATGTCCCGGAAGAGTATCTGCTGTGGTTTGCCCGTAAGGATGAATTCCCGCCGGGTAAACTGGGCGAGCTGATGCAAATCACGCTGCTGATTAAAACTGAGGGGCTGACGCAACTGGTGCAGCCCCTGAAACGCCCGCTTTAAGCTTTTGCGGCGGGGCTTTTCTGCTGCGCCTGCAATGCGTCCGTCTGTTGCTTGTAGCGACGGGCCAATACGGCGCAGACCATCAGCTGAATTTGATGGAAGATCATCAACGGCAGCACCATCATGCCAATCACCGAAGTCGGGAACAGAATATTTGCCATTGGGATCCCATTCGCCAGGCTCTTTTTCGAACCGCAGAAGACAATGGTGATTTCATCGGCTTTATTGAAGCCGCATTTCCGGGCAACAAAGACGTTTATGCCAATCACAATTGCCAGCAGAACGATGCTGACCACGCTGATAAAAAGCAGTGAGCCAATTCCTACTTTGTGCCAGATCCCGTTAACGACGGCTTCGCTAAAGGCGGAGTACACCACCAGTAAAATGGAGGATTGGTCCGTTTTGGCGATCCATTTTTTATGTCGTGATACCCAGTTACCAATCCATGGACGCGAAAGATGTCCCAACACGAATGGCAGCAGCAGTTGCAGCATAATTTTCCCCACCTGCTCCAGGCTGCCTTCCGCGCCGTGCATATTCATCACCAGGCCTACCAGCAGTGGTGAAAGGAAAATACCCAGCAGGCTGGAGGCCGAAGCGGAGCACACGGCGGCGGCGACGTTACCTCCGGCCAGCGATGTAAAGGCGATGGCCGACTGCACCGTGGCCGGCAAAATACACAGATACAGGAAACCGGAATACAGCATCGGGTCAACATTGACCGGTGCCCACCACGCGAACAGAACACCCAATACCGGGAAGACGACGAAAGTGCTGCACATGACCCACAGATGCAAACGCCAGTGGCTACCACCGGCAATAATGGCCTCACGCGACAGCTTTGCCCCGTGCATAAAAAACAGCAGGGCAATGGCGGCGGTGGTTAAGCCTTCAAAAAAAGGGACAAAACCGCCCTCGGCCGGGAAAAAGGAAGCCAGTAAAACGACGGTAATTAGCGTTATCGTGAACGGATCAAGAATACGAAATAGTTTCATAAAAGCTCCTGAAATTCGGTAGGAACATTTTGCGTTTTTCCGTTTGAGAAATAAAATTGATTTATTGCATCCATATATGAATCGAATAGATGAATTACTCTCTGCGTCAGCTCCGTATTTTTGTTACCGTCGCTCAGGCTAAAAGTTTTAGCCGGGCGGGGGATATCATTGGCTTAAGCCAGTCGGCAGTCAGCCATAGCGTTAAAGAGCTGGAAGGGCAGACGGGCGTCCGATTATTAGATAGAACAACGCGAGAAGTGGTACTGACAGAAGCCGGGCATCAGTTGGCGGCACGACTGGAGCGTATTCTGGATGAACTGCACAGCACCCTGCGTGAAGCAGGCCAGGTGGGGACACAGTTAACCGGAACGGTGCGCGTTGCCGCCAGCCAGACGATCTCCGCGCACCTGATTCCACAGTGTATTGCCCAGAGTAATCAGCTTTATCCTGCGATCGATTTTGTGCTGCACGACAGGCCACAGCAGTGGGTGCTGGAAAGCATTCGCCAGGGAGAAGTCGATTTTGGCATTGTGATTGATCCTGGTGCTGTGACCGATCTGCAGTGTGAAGCCGTACTGTCCGAACCTTTCCTGTTGCTGTGTCGGCAGGATCATCCGTTAGCCCAGCGGGAATGGGTAAACTGGCAGGATCTCTATCATGAGCGTCTGGTGCTACAGGATTACGCTTCCGGCAGTCGACCGCTGATCGATGCGGCGCTGGCCCACTTTTCGATTGATGCCAATATTGTTCAGGAGATTGGTCACCCGGCTACGTTGTTTCCGATGGTAGAGGCGGGCATTGGTATCAGCGTACTGCCCGCGCTGGCGCTTCCTCTGCCACAGGGCAGCCATTTGCAGGTAAAACGCCTGACGCCGGTTGTGGAACGACAATTGATGCTGGCACGACGTAAAAATCGTTCTTTATCGACTGCAGCCCAGGCGCTGTGGGACGTAGTGCGGATGCAGGCCAGTGAATTAACCGCCGGTCGTGCCCGAGATCCGTTGTATCAGATATAAATATCGACCTGATGTTGGCCGGTAGCATTGTTGACGCCCTCAGCTTTTCTTTGATCGGCGCTTTGCTTTTGCTGTGACTCCTCGGCCTGCTGGCGCAACAATTGAGCCAGCTGTGCTTGTAACATCTTGATTTGAGTCTGAATAAGCTCTTGCTGCTCGCGTTTCTGCTCAACACTGCCACTGCTATTGGGGATATCTTTGAGCTGCTGGGTTAGCTTGGTTATCTTTTGGGTGATTTGTGCAATCTGTGCGGAGATGTCATTCTCGGCTGATGCTTTTCCACCGCCGCTACTGCTTTGAACAGTTGGGGTGGAAACGTTGATAGTTGTCATACGGATTCCTCGTGCCATAAAACATGAGTATCGGCATCAGCGAACAGAACTTCAGCGACAATACGGCCGAGTGGAGTTTAATCATTAAAATCCCAAACCTTCATGTATCTGTATTCCTGTGCCATTTCTGGCTCGAAAATAATGTGATTTCAAGCTAATTTAGTGCAACTCATCGATACAGATTTACTATCGCTTATCGGGATAAACGGTATTGGTAATCGATTGCGTAGTCCCGCTATAACAGTCCGGTACGCGATGTTATTTCGATTACTCAGTATTAAGGATATCTCATGAGCCACTCTCTTTTCTCGCAAAATCCCTGGTACAGCGCCGATATTATTCGTAGCTATAAGCCGGATTTCACTCCACGTGTCGCTTTTATTCTTGGCTCAGGCCTGGGCGCGTTGGCGGATCAAATTGAGGATGCGGTGGCCATCTCTTACGAGAAACTTCCCGGGTTCCCGGTGAGCACCGTTCACGGTCATGCCGGTGAACTTGTGCTGGGAAATCTGGCGGGCGTACCGGTGGCCTGTATGAAAGGTCGCGGGCATTTTTATGAAGGGCGCGGTATGACGGTGATGACCGATGCCATTCGCACACTGAAGCTGCTGGGCTGTGAACTGTTATTTTGTACTAATGCCGCAGGCTCCCTCCGCCCTGAAGTTGGGCCAGGTAGTCTGGTTGCGCTTAGCGATCACATCAATACGATGCCTGGTACACCGATGGTGGGACTTAACGATGAGCGTTTTGGCGAGCGATTCTTTTCGCTGGCGAATGCCTATGATGCTGAATATCGTGCAATCCTACAAACCGTTGCCGCAGAAGAAGGTTTCCCGCTGAGCGAAGGCGTATTTGTCTCTTATCCGGGGCCAAATTTTGAAACCGCGGCAGAAATTCGCATGATGCAAATCATTGGTGGCGATGTGGTGGGGATGTCGGTGGTGCCTGAAGTTATCTCTGCACGCCACTGCGGTCTGAAAGTGGTTGCGGTCGCAGCTATCACTAACCTGGCTGAAGGGTTGGGCGATGTGAAATTATCTCACGCGCAGACGCTGGCGGCAGCTGAACTTTCTCGGCAGAATTTTATCAATCTGATCTGCGGCTTTTTGCGCAAACTGGCCTGAATAATTAGAAAATGACCCCGCTTGCGGGGTCTTACTTTTTTGGCAAGGAACGGGAAAATGGGTATCGCATCTCGCTTAAAGCTCATGTCGTTTTTGCAATATTTCATCTGGGGAAGCTGGCTGGTCACCCTGGGTTCTTACATGATTAATACCCTTGATTTTACCGGCGCGAATGTGGGTATGGTCTACAGTTCAAAAGGGCTGGCGGCGATAATCATGCCGGGCATTATGGGGATCATCGCCGATAAATGGCTACGCGCCGAACGCGCCTATATGCTTTGTCATCTGGTCTGCGCGGGTGTGTTGCTATACGCCACCACCGTTACCGATCCCCAGACGATGTTTTGGGTGATGTTGGTTAACGCGATGGCATATATGCCGACGATTGCGTTATCGAACAGCGTCTCATACTCATGCCTTGCACAATCGGGTCAGGATCCGGTCACCGCTTTCCCCCCCATTCGCGTGTTTGGCACTATAGGGTTTATTGTGGCCATGTGGACGGTGAGCCTGATGGGACTGGAGCTGAGCAGTGCGCAACTGTATATCGCTTCAGGCGCATCGTTATTGCTGGCGCTGTATGCATTGACGTTGCCGAAAATTCCGGTTGCAGAGAAGAAAGCGAACACAACGCTTGCCAGCAAGCTTGGGCTGGATGCTTTTGTTTTGTTTAAAAATCCACGCATGGCTATCTTCTTTTTGTTTGCGATGATGTTGGGGGCGGTACTGCAAATCACTAATGTTTTCGGCAATCCGTTCCTGCATGATTTTGCCCGTAATCCTGAGTTTGCCGACAGTTTTGTGGTGAAGTATCCCTCTATCCTGCTTTCAGTTTCGCAGATGGCGGAAGTGGGCTTTATCCTCACCATCCCGTTCTTCCTCAAACGCTTTGGTATTAAAACGGTAATGCTAATGAGCATGCTGGCGTGGATGCTGCGCTTTGGTTTTTTTGCCTTTGGCGATCCGTCCCCGGTCGGCTTTGTTATGCTGCTGATGTCGATGATTGTCTACGGTTGCGCGTTTGATTTCTTCAATATTTCAGGATCGGTGTTTGTAGAGCAGGAAGTGAGTTCTAACATTCGCGCCAGTGCGCAGGGGCTATTTATGACGATGGTCAACGGCGTGGGCGCTTGGGTGGGTTCAATCCTGAGCGGGATGGCGGTAGATTACTTCTCTGTCGATGGCGTTAAGGATTGGCAAACCATCTGGCTGGTGTTTGCCGCGTATGCGTTAGCACTTGCGGTTATCTTTGCGTTGTTCTTCAAATATAAACATGACCCTGAACGGCGGGTGCAGAAATCACTGGCACATTAACGTGACATTAGCGGCGGGGTCCTGATACCTGCCGTTTCATGTTCGGCGCTGCGATGTGGTAACTTTGCGCATTATCCTTTGTCCTCAGGAGCGCATTATCCATGGAACGCACGCACCGTATCGATCTGAAGTTACTGCGTTATTTTCTTGCTGTCGCAGAAGAACTGCATTTTGGACGCGCTGCTGCTCGCCTGAATATGTCGCAACCACCGCTCAGTACGCATATTAAAGAGCTGGAACAACAGCTCGGCACTTTGCTATTTATCCGACATTCTCGCAGTGTAGCCTTAACTCACGCCGGAAAAATTTTGATGGAAGAGTCGCGCCGATTGCTATCCAGTGCGAATCAGGCGCTGGTGAGAGTCGAGCAGATTGGTCGCGGCGAGGCGGGGCGGATTGAGCTTGGTGTTATCGGGACGGCGATGTGGGGGAAAATGCGCCCCGTGATGCGGCGTTTCTTAAAAGATAACCCTAACGTTGAGGTGCTGTTTCGCGAGAACATGCCTGCAATGCAGATGACGATGCTGGAACGACGTGAACTGGATGCGGGAATTTGGCGGATGGCCACTGAGCCTTCTCCTGGATTTACCAGCCTGCGTTTGCACGAATCCTCTTTTCTGGTGGCGATGCCAGAAGAGCATCCCCTGGCTGAACTTGCCGCGATACCATTGGAAGCGTTGCGGAACGAATATTTTGTCACAATGCCGTCCATTCATACCGACTGGGCATTTTTACAGCGCGTTTGCCAAAGCGCCGGATTTTCGCCAATGATTATTCGCGAGGTGAAGGAGCCGCAAACGGTGTTGGCGATGATCAGTATGGGGGTTGGAATTACGTTGATTGCAGACAGTTATGCGCAGATGAGCTGGCCGGGTGTGGTGTTCCGTCCGTTAGAGGAACGTATTCCGGCAGATTTGTATATTGTGTATGACCAGCAACAGGCGACGCCAGCACTGGAGAAACTGGTGGCAGCGTTAACGGTATGATGACTGTGCCGGATGGCGACTAAAGTCTTATCCGGCCTACGTGTCAGGCCGTCTGTAGGCCTGATAAGCGCAGTGCATCAGGCAAGCAGATTCTGAATCGTTGAATTTTGCGCATAGCAAAAAGGCGCCTTTAGGGCGCCTTTTTACATTGGTGGGTCGTGCAGGATTCGAACCTGCGACCAATTGATTAAAAGTCAACTGCTCTACCAACTGAGCTAACGACCCGAAGTGGTGGGTGATGACGGGATCGAACCGCCGACCCCCTCCTTGTAAGGGAGGTGCTCTCCCAGCTGAGCTAATCACCCACTTCGGTACTTCACATTTTAACAAGAAATCCAGCTGGCGAGAAAGTGGTGGGTGATGACGGGATCGAACCGCCGACCCCCTCCTTGTAAGGGAGGTGCTCTCCCAGCTGAGCTAATCACCCACTTCTCAATTTCTTGTTTTACACGGCGGAGACTACATAAAGTAGTTGGTGGGTGATGACGGGTTCGAACCGCCGACCCCCTCCTTGTAAGGGAGGTGCTCTCCCAGCTGAGCTAATCACCCCCGCTGTGTGGAGTCGCATTATAGGGAGAGTTGAAAATGAGTCAACGCATTTTCTAAAGAAATTGTTCGTTCGTCGTAAATTTAAACAAAACGATCGCAAAACAATCCATGCAGCATGATTTGTATACGAAAATGGCAAAGCGTGATGTTCCAACCCGATCAACATTGAGGAATCAGACCACAGTGATAGAATACGAGCCTGATAATCTTCCCTGGATTTGCCGGTTGTCGGCATCTTTATAAACGTAAGGCCATTTCATGAAAATCAAAACTCGCTTCGCGCCAAGCCCGACAGGTTACCTGCACGTCGGCGGTGCGCGTACTGCTCTTTATTCCTGGCTTTTTGCACGTAACCATGGCGGTGAGTTTGTGCTGCGTATTGAAGACACCGATCTCGAACGCTCCACGCCGGAAGCTATTGAAGCCATTATGGATGGTATGAACTGGCTGAATCTGGAATGGGATGAAGGCCCGTACTTCCAGACCAAACGTTTTGATCGCTACAACGCTGTTATTGATGAAATGCTGGAAGCAGGCACCGCATATAAGTGCTACTGCTCCAAAGAGCGCCTGGATGCGCTGCGCGAAGAGCAGATGGCGAACGGTGAGAAGCCGCGTTACGACGGCCGCTGCCGCCATGGTCATGAGCACCATGCCGCCGACGAGCCGTGCGTGGTGCGTTTTGCCAACCCGCAGGACGGTTCCGTTATTTTTGACGATCAGATCCGTGGGCCGATCGAATTCAGCAACCAGGAGCTGGACGATCTGATCATCCGCCGTACCGACGGTTCCCCGACCTACAACTTCTGTGTGGTGGTCGACGACTGGGATATGGAAATTACCCACGTTATTCGTGGCGAAGACCATATCAACAACACCCCGCGTCAGATCAACATCCTGAAAGCGCTGAACGCGCCAGTGCCGGTTTACGCGCACGTGTCGATGATCAACGGCGACGACGGTAAAAAACTCTCTAAACGTCACGGAGCGGTCAGCGTGATGCAGTACCGCGATGACGGCTACCTGCCGGAAGCGCTGCTGAACTATCTGGTACGCCTGGGCTGGTCCAGCGGCGATCAGGAAATCTTCACCCGTGAAGAGATGATTAAACTGTTCTCCCTCGGTGCGGTGAGCAAGTCTGCGAGTGCGTTCAACACTGAAAAACTGCAGTGGTTGAACCATCACTACATTAATGCGCTGGCGCCGGAATATGTGGCAACGCATCTGCAATGGCACATTGAGCAGGAAAATATCGATACCCGCGTTGGGCCTCAACTGTCTGAGCTGGTGAAACTGCTGGGCGAGCGTTGTAAGACTCTGAAAGAGATGGCGCAGAGCTGCCGCTACTTCTACGAAGACTTTGCTGAGTTCGATGCTGACGCGGCGAAGAAACACCTGCGCCCGGTTGCGCGTCAGCCTCTGGAAGTGGTTCGCGACAAACTGGCCGCCATTACCGAGTGGACGGCAGAAAACGTCCACCACGCGATTCAGGCAACCGCTGATGAGCTGGAAGTGGGCATGGGTAAAGTTGGGATGCCGCTGCGTGTCGCGGTAACCGGCGCGGGTCAGTCCCCGGCGTTAGACGTCACGGTGCATGCGATTGGCAAATCCCGCAGCGTTGAGCGTATTAACAAAGCGCTGGCGTTTATTGCAGAGCGTGAAAGTCAGCAGTAATTCAGGCTGATTGATGACACAACGGCAGGATGCACTCCTGCCGTTTTTTTATCCGTTATTCAGACTCATCAATCCCCAGACGGATAAGGAAATTACGAATCCCTTCGCGCGAGATATACATCGCCAGCTTTTCTTGTTCCGTTGGAGACATATTGTCCAGCGCGCTAATTATCTGGCGGCAGGCATGGCTGCGCACTACATGGGTGTATTCTGCCAGCGGCTCTTCAGCCTGATAAACCTCAGGAACTTTGCGAAAAGCGGGAATGTTGAGCAGAAACGTGCGGACGCCGGAGTCGATATGAATAAGTCTTGCACGACCACCTTTAACACCGGGAAATTTTTCGGTGGTCCAGTTTTGTTCTCTGACCCAACGATTGACGGTTTGTTTGGCGACCCCAAGACATTCCGCTAGTTCTTCGGTCGTCATTTTGCTGCGTAATTTTTTCATATTATTTGTTATCGCGGATCCCTAAGCGTTGTAATAAACCCGTAATGCCTTCACGCAGGATCAGTGACGTAAACATTTTCTGTTCTGACGGTGTCATCTCTTTGGCGAGCCTAATCAGCAGAGCTTCAATAGAGGTATCGCCGGATAACGATAAGTTATCTGATAAACCTTCGGCTGAACGCTCGGCGCTGCGAATGTATTCACGAACTTGTTCGGTGACGTGAACCAGACGGGCTTTACCGCCCTGAACGCCTGGTTTTGGTGATGTAGCCCAACCTTCCTTGCGCACCCATTTATTGATGGTCTGTCGGCTGTATCCGGTCAGATTAGCAAGCTCTTCTGGCGTCATCCGTTCCTTGAACATAACGATTCCCTGAATAGTCGTGGGGTTAATTAGTGGTTCATTTTATAGCACCATTTTAGTAGAAACCGTGACGCGTTTAACTACTGAATGCGAGTTGTTACGCAATGTTCTTCATTTGACTGCTTTTTCAGCGATTGAATTCTATGAGCTAATTTTGCCGTTGACACACGCGAAGGGAATTCATATGATGCCGCCCGTCAACTCGACAAGCTTTACGTGACGGGGCTATAGCTCAGCTGGGAGAGCGCTTGCATGGCATGCAAGAGGTCAGCGGTTCGATCCCGCTTAGCTCCACCAAATTTAATCCCAATGAATTTGGTATGTACGTAAAAGCATCGTGGGGCTATAGCTCAGCTGGGAGAGCGCTTGCATGGCATGCAAGAGGTCAGCGGTTCGATCCCGCTTAGCTCCACCAAAATTTAAACCCTCGCTGAAAAGCGGGGGTTTTTTGTTTCTGCATCCTGCCAGTTCTCACTCTCTGTCTCTTTGGTTTGCTGAATAGCAGACATAAAAAAACCGGGGAAATCTCCCCGGTCTTGTCACAATTACGTTGCCTGACGCTTACAGCACCAGAGCTGCAATGGACGCGGACAGTACGCTCACCAGCGTAGAGCCGTATACCAGCTTCAGACCAAAGCGGGACACCACGTTACCTTGCTCTTCGTTCAGGCCTTTAATCGCACCGGCGATAATCCCGATAGAAGAGAAGTTAGCGAAGGAGACCAGGAACACAGAGATGATGCCTTCGGCGCGTGGAGAGAGCGTAGAGGCGATTTTCTGCAGATCCATCATCGCGACGAATTCGTTAGAAACCAGTTTGGTTGCCATGATACTGCCCACCTGCAGCGCTTCGCTGGACGGCACACCCATCACCCATGCAACAGGGTAGAAGATGTAGCCCAGGATGCCCTGGAAGGAGATGCTGTAGCCAAACCAACCGGTTACGGTAGCGAACAGGGCGTTCAGGGCGGCGATCAGCGCAATGAAACCAATCAGCATGGCTGCAACGATAATGGCTACTTTGAAACCTGCCAGGATGTATTCACCCAGCATTTCGAAGAAGCTCTGACCTTCGTGCAGGTTAGACATCTGAATATTTTCTTCGCTGGCATCAACGGTGTAGGGGTTGATCAGCGACAGCACGATGAAGGTGCTGAACATGTTCAGAACCAGCGCAGCAACCACGTACTTCGGCTCCAGCATGGTCATATATGCGCCGACGATAGACATGGAAACCGTCGACATCGCTGTGGCAGCCATGGTGTACATACGGTTGCGGGACATTTTGCCGAGAATATCTTTATAGGCGATAAAGTTCTCGGACTGACCCAGGATCAGGGAGCTGACGGCGTTGAAGGATTCCAGCTTGCCCATACCGTTGACTTTGGATAACAGGAAACCAATCGCGCGAATAACAACCGGTAGAACACGGATGTGCTGCAAAATACCGATCAGCGCGGAAATGAAGACGATCGGGCAAAGCACTTTCAGGAAGAAGAATGCCAGGCCTTTGTCGTTCATGCTGCCGAAGACAAAGTTTGTCCCTTCATTAGCGAAGCCGAGCAGTTTTTCAAACATCTCGGAGAAGCCTCTCACGAAGCCCAGACCGACATCAGAGTTCAGGAAGAACCATGCCAGTAACACTTCAATAACAAGCAGTTGAATAACATAACGAATGCGGATTTTTTTACGGTCACTGCTTACCAGCAGTGCGAGTACCGCAACCACGGCAAGGGCCAGGACAAAATGAAGAACGCGGTCCATATTTGCTCCAAATATGAGGCAGGTTTAGTTTTCGTGCACATTCTATGTAACAACCATAAAGAAAACGAGATCAAACACACACTATAATAAGGACCTGTGACGAGATTCAAAATTAGTGATCGGTGATACACTTCCGTTATGTTGAGTAGGGAAGTGAAAAGTTATGTCATTGTGCTAATCTCATAACAATAATCAAACATCTCACCAGTCTTTCAAGAATCCTTATCGATCCATAGACAAACGCTATCAGAGAAATCAACTTCACCCATTAAAATGAATTTGATAATTATTCTCAATAAGCGTAGCTTGAAACATAGCAAAGGCTATGTTTCTGAGGCACTAAAATGACTAACGATCGCGTTGAGAGTAGCAGTGGACGGGCAGCGCGCAAGTTGAAGCTCGCATTAATGGGACCTGCGTTCATCGCGGCGATCGGCTATATCGATCCGGGTAACTTTGCCACCAATATCCAGGCAGGGGCCAGCTTTGGCTATAAACTGTTGTGGGTTGTGGTCTGGGCAAACCTGATGGCAATGCTGATTCAGGTGCTGTCGGCAAAACTGGGTATTGCCACCGGTAAAAACCTGGCGGAGCAAATTCGCGATCATTATCCTCGTCCGGTGGTATGGTTTTACTGGGTGCAGGCTGAAATTATCGCCATGGCGACCGACCTTGCTGAGTTTATTGGCGCTGCGATTGGTTTCAAACTGATCCTGGGTGTTTCATTATTGCAGGGGGCCGTACTTACCGGTATCGCGACGTTTTTAATTCTGATGCTGCAGCGCCGCGGGCAAAAACCGCTGGAAAAAGTCATTGGCGGCTTGCTGCTGTTTGTGGCAGCGGCTTACATCGTGGAACTGATCTTTTCCCAACCCAATCTGGCGCAGCTTAGCAAAGGGATGATTATTCCCAACCTGCCCAATTCTGAGGCTGTGTTCCTGGCTGCTGGCGTGCTTGGCGCGACCATCATGCCGCATGTGATCTATTTGCATTCTTCTTTAACCCAGCATCTGCACGGCGGAACGCGGCAACAACGCTATGCGGCCACGAAATGGGATGTGGCTATCGCCATGACGATTGCCGGGTTTGTGAATCTGGCGATGATGGCGACAGCTGCCGCCGCATTTCATTTTAGCGGGCATACCGGTATCGCCGATCTCGATCAGGCGTACCTGACCCTTGAACCGCTGTTGAGCCACGCGGCGGCGACGGTGTTTGGTTTAAGCCTGGTGGCAGCGGGGCTGTCTTCTACTGTGGTCGGCACGTTGGCGGGGCAGGTGGTGATGCAGGGGTTTATCCGCTTCCACATTCCGCTGTGGGTACGCCGTACTGTCACCATGATGCCATCATTTATTGTGATTCTGATGGGGCTGGATCCCACCCGTATTCTGGTGATGAGCCAGGTGTTGCTCAGTTTCGGGATTGCCCTTGCGTTGGTGCCGCTACTAATCTTTACCAGCAACGGCCCATTGATGGGGGATTTGGTTAACACCGCCTGGGTCAAATACATTGGCTGGATGATTGTGGTGTTAGTGGTCGCACTGAATATCTGGTTACTGGTGGGAACCGCGCTGGGTTTGTAAAAACAAAAGAGCCCGTAGGCTCTTTTGTTACATTAATGATGATGTTTGTGGCCGCGCCCGCGACCGCGATGGTCGTCACGGTCATTCCAGCCTTCACGATAGCCGCGCTCATAAGCTTTACGTTTATCCCAGCCACGATGATAGCCATTGTCATGACGCCACCAGCGGTTTTTGCGCCACTCATAGTTATGATGCCAGTAATCCCGGTCGCGCCAGCGGCCGCCATCCCAGTAGTTACCGTAATTATCGCGATCGCCAATTTGCAATTTTATTGATGGCAGCAGGGTGATTTCGCCAGCGTTCGCGGCCAGCGGGGTAAAAGCCAATAAGACTGCCGCCAGAATCAGTGACCTGAACATTTTTACTCTCCTTCACGATCGAGCCGTAGCCGGCCTGTTAACGTAATATTACGGGGCAGTAAAGCCCCGTTTCATCGCCTTAACTCTTAAATCGCGAGCGAGAGCACTTTTTGTTAATAAATGTGTCTTTATTTCAATCAGCTCAGAATGGCATCAATTTCCGCGCACTCTTCGGCAGAGAAATGACGGTTTGCCAGCATGCCAACGGCGTCTTCAATTTGCGCGGGTTTACTGGCGCCAATCAACACCGAGGTGACCTTGTCTTCCCGTAATACCCACGCGAGCGCCATCTGAGAAAGTTTTTGTCCCCGACGTTCTGCCAGCGCGTTCAGCGCACGGACCTTTTCCAGTTTTTGTGGCGTTAACTGGTCCGGGTTAAGAAAACGGCTGGAGCTTGCCGCGCGCGAGTCCGCAGGAATACCGTTCAGGTAGCGGTCGGTTAATTGCCCACCCGCCAGTGGCGAGAAGGCGATACTGCCAACCCCCTTTTCCTGTAATAGCGACAGCAGGCCACTTTCGACCCAACGTTCAAACAGGGAATATTTAGGCTGGTGGATAAGGCAGGGAGTGCCTAAATCGTCGAGTATTTCAATCGCCTGCCTGGCAAGCTCCGCCGGATAATTAGACAGTCCGACATATAGCGCTTTACCCTGACGGACAATATGATCCAGCGCGCGCATGGTTTCTCTGAGCGGCGTTTCAGGATCGGGCCGGTGGTGATAGAAGATATCAACATACTCCAGCCCCAGGCGTTTGAGGCTTTGATCGAGGCTGGCAATCAGGTATTTGCGTGATCCCCAGTCGCCGTAGGGCCCCTCCCACATGGTGTAACCAGCTTTGGTGGAGATGACCAGCTCGTCCCGCCACGGTAAAAAATCTTCCTGCAGAATGCGGCCAAAATTTCGCTCCGCTGAGCCCGGCGGTGGACCATAGTTATTCGCCAGGTCAAAATGATTAATTCCCAGATCGAATGCGCGCTGTAACAGAGCCCGACTGTTCTCTACCTGCGTGGCATCACCAAAATTATGCCACAAACCCAAAGAGACAATCGGGAGTTTGAGGCCGCTCTGGCCGCAGCGGCGATACTCCATTGTTTGATAGCGATTTTCATCAGCCTGATAAACCATGTAGCCTCCTGTCGGATAACGTGTGTCATTGAGTGTATACGTTTACATAAAGCAGGCGGCAATGAATTTTTAATCGGCAAAACTGTACATCTTGCTTTCCACCCCCTTCACTATGGCTTCTCTGGACAGTCAACACAGTTCTTCGATACTCAACATTGAGGTTACCGTCAGAAGGATAGCTGTCATGCAAACCCAATATTCCGTTGCTGATTATCTGCTGGACAGGCTGGCAGGCTGTGGCGTCGGCCACCTCTTTGGTGTGCCTGGTGATTATAATTTGCAGTTTCTTGACCATGTGATTGAACATCCCAGCATACGTTGGGTTGGGTGTGCGAACGAATTAAATGCGGCTTATGCCGCGGATGGCTATGCCAGGGTGGCAGGGGCAGGAGCATTGCTCACCACGTTTGGCGTGGGAGAGTTAAGTGCAATCAACGGTATCGCCGGAAGCTATGCGGAATATGTTCCTGTCTTACATGTTGTCGGCGCGCCCTGTCGCGGTGCGCAGCGTCGCGGGGAACTGATGCATCACACCCTTGGCGACGGTGACTTTCAGCATTTTTACCGTATGCAGCAGGCGGTAACGACGGCCAGCGCAATGCTGGATGAACAAAACGCCTGTTATGAAATTGACCGTGTGCTGCGGGCGATGTTAACAGAGCGCAGGCCAGGCTACCTGATGTTGCCTGCTGATGTGGCCAAACAGCCCGCTACGCCGCCGAATGACATTCTGATTGTTCCTCTGAGCGAACCGGAAAGCAGCGTGGCAGAAGCGTTTCGCTATTATGCCCGCGAGCGGCTGTTGGACAGTCCGCGCGTAGCGCTGTTGGCCGACTTTCTCGCGCAGCGCTTTGGTTTACAGCCTGTTTTGCAGCGTTGGATGGCGGAAACGCCGATGGCCCACGCCACGCTGTTGATGGGGAAAGGGTTATTTGATGAGCGTCACCCGGCGTTTGTCGGTACGTACAGCGCCGGAGCCAGTAGCGATTATGTGCGCCAGGCGATTGAAGATGCCGATACGATTATTTGCGTCGGTACACAATTTGTCGACACCCTGACCGCTGGGTTTACGCAACGGTTACCAGCGGAGCGTACTATTGAAGTTCAGCCCCATGCGTCACGTGTTGGTACCCAATGGTTTAACGTTCCGATGGAACAGGCCGTCACTACGTTACGCGAGTTGTGTCTGGAGATGTCGTTTTCACTGCCGCCCGAACGTCCGCCAGTTAGGCGTATCCAGGTTGAGAAGGGGCTGCTGACCCAGGAAAATTTCTGGCCAACGGTGCAGCATTATCTGGCGCCGGATGACATCATCCTCGTCGACCAGGGAACGGCGGCATTTGGTGCGGCTGCGCTCTCGCTACCCAGCGGTGCGGAAGTCCTGGTCCAACCGCTGTGGGGTTCCATCGGCTACGCGCTCCCGGCGGCATTTGGCGCGCAAACAGCCTGCCCGGAGCGCCGGGTGATCCTGATTATTGGCGATGGCGCAGCGCAGCTCACTATCCAGGAACTGGGCTCTATGCTCAGAGATGGGCAATCACCGGTGATTTTACTGCTAAACAATGACGGCTATACCGTGGAGAGGGCTATTCACGGGGCAAATCAGCGCTATAACGACATCGCCGGATGGAACTGGACGCAGGTGCCGCAGGCGTTAAGTCATGAATGTCAGGCGGAATGCTGGCGAGTGAAGCAGGCGGTACAACTGGAGGAAGTGCTGGCCCGGCTGTCCCGTCCGCAACGGTTGTCATTAATTGAAGTGGTGCTACCGAAAGCGGATCTTCCTGAGTTATTGCGCACGGTGACCCGTGCGCTGGAATCTCGCAACGGAGGATAGCTACTCCTCGGGGCGGCTGGCGATCATCATTGGTTTTCCGGCCAATAACAGCCACGCAGGGAGCATAACGACGCAAAGCAGCGGTAGCAGAGTGGTGTCTGGCACCACGACTGCCGCCATAAACAGGCTCAGCCACGCGTCGCGGGTAACGACCAGCACCAGCCCGAGAATTGCGCAGGAGACCGTGATGGCTGCCGGAACGGCTTCAACATGGGCGTGCAGCATCAGACCCAGCGCGACGCCCACGAAGACCGCCGGAAAAATTCGCCCGCCGCGAAAACCGCTCGCTGCGGCGACCACCAATGCCGCCAGTTTGATCACGGCAAGCAACAAATAATCTGATGTCCCCAGCGTCTGGCTAAACGCCATTTGCTGCATTTCATCCAGTCCCTTAAATAAGGTAAGCGGCCCGCCAATTACACCCAAAATACCGAGAATAAAACCACCAACCCCAAGGATCAGTACCGGGTGTTTAAGCTGATGCATTAAATGATGCAAGCGCGGTAGACACCAGACGGCCACCATGCCCGCGGCAATGGCTATAGCAGCAACGACCGCACCGCTGAGGATATCGATCAGATGCATTTGCGTATAGTGCGCGATGGGCAATGAAAAATGGGGATGAAAGAACAGGCTGGTGGTCAGTGAACCTGCGGCGGCGGCCATTAATGGCGCAAACAGGCGATCCCATAAAGGAACATCGTTCGAGCTATTCAGCGTTTGCGAAAACACCAACGCGGCGGCAACGGGAGTACCAAATAACGCCCCGATGGTGCCGGCAGAGGCGAGAATGGTCCAGTCCAGCTTAGCAATGCGCGGAAAGAGGCGACTGCCAAGCGCCACTGCGAGGGCGATATTCACGGTCATGATGGGATGTTCCGGCCCTAAACTGACGCCGCCCGCCAGACCGAGGATTAGCGCCGCCAGCAGGCCTGGCAGTGCCGAAACGGCCACCGGCATTCCGATTAACGGTTCACAAGCCGGATCAGGGCCGGCATGGCCCCGGCTGTAGCGGATGACAAGCCCGACCATCAGTCCGGTTAACGTGAGCATACCGATGATCCACAGCGGAGAGTCCTGGGCAATTCCGATACTAATCGGCAGACGCTCCCATAAAAATTGCTGTAAAACGGAAGCGACTTTCATCACAACGATCAACACCAGGCTGGACGCTATGCCAATGATTATCGCGGGAGTTGATAGCAAGAGCATCGTTCTGGCTCGCGGATGGAGCATTTTCAATTCCTTCAAACAGAGTCATAGATATAGTTTGCACAGCCTGCGCGGCCGCATCGCTGCAAATGGTGCTGAAACGATAAAGTAATTGTGTGATCTGGATCGATTTTCTACGGGCATCAGCCTTCAGGCCGTTGTTGTTATGCCCCCATGAATTTACAGTGTGGCAAAGATTTATTCTGACTTTAGCGGAGCAGTGGAAGAATGACAAAATATGCTTTAGTAGGTGATGTTGGCGGCACCAACGCACGTCTTGCTCTGTGCGACATTGCCAGTGGCGAGATTTCGCAGGCAAAAACCTATTCCGGGCTGGATTACCCCAGTCTGGAGGCTGTGGTGCGCGTGTACCTGGATGAGCATAGCGTCAGCGTCGAAGATGGTTGCATTGCCATTGCCTGTCCGATCACCGGCGACTGGGTGGCAATGACCAACCATACCTGGGCATTCTCTATTGCTGAGATGAAAAAAAATCTGGGCTTTAGCCATCTGGAAATCATTAATGATTTCACCGCCGTGTCGATGGCAATCCCTATGCTGAAAAAAGATCATTTGATCCAGTTTGGCGGCGCGGAACCTGTCGAAGGTAAACCGATTGCGGTGTATGGCGCGGGAACTGGCCTCGGCGTGGCGCATCTGGTGCACGTTGATAAACGCTGGGTAAGTCTGCCGGGTGAAGGCGGGCATGTGGATTTTGCGCCTAACAGCGAAGAAGAGGGGATTATCCTTGAGGTTCTGCGTGCGGAAATCGGTCATGTTTCTGCTGAACGTGTGCTCTCAGGACCCGGACTGGTGAACCTGTATCGCGCCATCGTCAAATCAGACGGCCGCCTGCCGGAAAATCTGCAGCCGAAGGATATCACCGCCCGTGCGCTGGAAGATTCCTGTATCGACTGCCGCCGCGCGCTGTCGCTGTTCTGTGTGATCATGGGCCGCTTTGGCGGCGATCTGGCGTTAACGCTGGGCACGTTTGGCGGCGTGTACATCGCTGGCGGGATCGTGCCGCGCTTCCTTGAATTCTTTAAAGCTTCCGGTTTCCGCGGTGGGTTTGAAGATAAAGGACGTTTTAAAGCCTACGTTCAGGATATTCCGGTGTATCTGATTGTGCATGATAATCCGGGCCTGCTTGGTTCTGGCGCACATCTGCGTCAGACGCTGGGGCATATTTTGTAAGGCCAATGTCGGATGGTATTTAGCAATCATCCGGCCTGTATTCCCACTAAACCGCGCTTCTGACGTAATGACGATCAGTTAACGACGAGCAATCGTCGTAACTATAGCTAAGAGCGGCATATCCGGAGGTAATGAATTTGTTGCCCCCGGTATTTGTTACGTTCACCTTATGTTTTTCACTTCTCTGAAACGATTACTCCCAGTGAACGTGTTAAGGGTACTATCGCCGTACCCTTAACAATCCCGGCTCCCGGCGGGAAAATTGCCACTTCGTGGAATATTCGCCCCATCCCTGGGGCTCACCCCTTCGGGGCCAGCGTAAGCGCTGTTCAAAATTGCTCCCGGCAATTTTGTCCTCCGCTTATTCCTCCAGGCTACCGGGTCGGGCGCGAGGTAGCGTCCTTGCAAAGCGCGCCCTGAGCCAGCATCCATGCTGGCTCTCCCGGCCTTACGGAAACACGTCGGCAATTTTCAGCCGGACCAGCCCACACCTGACCATTTGCGTTTTTTGTTTAAACAGCAAAACAGATTTAACTGGAAGTCAGAGCGTTGAAGCGATGACTCCGGTCCGGCTGAAAATCGATGAGTCGTTGACGGCTGACCGGGGCTGCCCGCAGGGATGCGGGCAGAGGGGACGGCCTGCATGGACGCAGGCTCGCCCCCGACCCGACAGGCAGACGGCATAAGACGAATGAATCGCATCGCGACGATTTTCCCGCCGGGAGCCTGGGTTGCAAGGGAGGCGGCGGTGAGCCTCCCTTGCACGTTCACGGGTACCTGTGCTTCAGAAAAGTGAAAAGCTGAAGTGAACGGAACCCTGAGTCGCAATCACATGTTCCCCATAATGATTAACTGACAAGCATTACGCTTCTGACGCGGTTTTTTATGCCTGCCGGCCAGCTTTCCGACCTTCGTCACACTTCCTGATTACTGGATTATATGTCCAGTAAAAGCATTATTTGTCTGATAACGGTCCCTACTTGCCTCGGACCATAATTTCTCTCGTTAACTATTACGAGGAAATGAATATGAGCAAAAAATTAATTGCTGTCTGTGCGTGTCCGATGGGGCTGGCTCACACCTTTATGGCGGCGCAGGCTCTGGAAGAAGCGGCGGTTGAAGCCGGTTATGAAGTGAAAATCGAAACTCAGGGCGCTGACGGAATTCAAAATCGTCTGACGGCGCAGGATATTGCTGAGGCGACGTTAATCATCCATTCAGTTGCCGTAACTCCGGAAGATAACGAGCGTTTTGAGTCGCGTGATGTCTACGAAATTACGCTACAGGACGCGATAAAAAATGCGGCCGGCATCATTAAAGAGATCGAAGAGATGGTTGCCGCTGAACAACAATAATTATCGACAGGGAACTACGTATGGCCATTAAAAAACGCAGTGCAACCGTTGTGCCTGGCGCATCTGGTGCGGCAGCGGCAATAAAAAATCCACCGGCCTCCCGCAACAGCTTCTGGGGCGAACTTCCGCAACATGTGATGTCGGGTATTTCACGCATGGTGCCGACGTTAATTATGGGCGGGGTAATTCTCGCCTTCTCGCAACTGATCGCTTATAGCTGGCTCGATATTCCTGCTGACACTGGCATCATGGATGCGCTGAACAGCGGAAAATTTACCGGTTTTAATCTCTCATTATTGAAGTTTGCCTGGCTGTCGCAATCTTTTGGCGGCGTGCTGTTTGGTTTTGCTATTCCGATGTTTGCCGCGTTCGTTGCCAACTCCATCGGCGGCAAGCTGGCGTTTCCGGCGGGGTTCATCGGTGGGCTGATGTCTACTCAGCCTACGCAGCTGCTGAATTTTGACCCATCAACGCTGCAATGGGTAACCAGTGCACCCGTACCCTCCACCTTTATTGGTGCGCTAATTATCTCGATTGTTGCCGGGTATCTGGTGAAATGGATGAACCAAAAAATCCAGCTCCCTGATTTCCTGCTGGCGTTCAAGACCACCTTTTTGCTGCCCATTCTCTCTGCCATTTTCGTCATGCTGGCGATGTATTACGTGATCACGCCGTTTGGCGGCTGGATCAACGGCGGCATCCGTACTCTGCTGACTGCAGCAGGAGAGAAAGGCACGCTGATGTATGCGATGGGGATTTCCGCGGCCACAGCGATTGACCTCGGCGGGCCGATTAATAAAGCCGCTGGATTTGTCGCCTTCAGCTTTACCACCGATCACGTTCTGCCGGTCACCGCGCGCTCTATTGCGATTGTTATTCCGCCGATTGGCCTCGGGCTGGCAACGCTGCTTGACCGCCGCTTAACGGGTAAGCGTCTGTTCAGCGCCCAGCTCTACCCGCAGGGAAAAACGGCAATGTTCCTCGCATTTATGGGCATCAGCGAAGGGGCTATCCCGTTTGCGCTGGAAAGCCCCATCACGGCAATTCCCTCCTACATGGTTGGCGCCATTGTCGGATCGACGGCTGCCGTCTGGCTGGGTGCGGTGCAGTGGTTCCCTGAGTCGGCGATCTGGGCATGGCCGCTGGTGACCAATCTCGGTGTCTATATGGCAGGGATCCTGTTAGGTGCGGTGATTACCGCGCTGATGGTGGTGTTCCTGCGTCATCTGATGTACCGCAAAGGCAAATTGCTGATTGAAAGCCTCTGATCAAAAGGATTGTAACCATGAGCTTACTTGCCTCGCTGCGTGACTGGCTGGCGGCGCAACATCTTGATGCGATGCTGCTGTCA
Organism: Citrobacter sp. TBCS-15; assembly: GCF_005280815.1. Classification (NCBI taxonomy): domain Bacteria; kingdom Pseudomonadati; phylum Pseudomonadota; class Gammaproteobacteria; order Enterobacterales; family Enterobacteriaceae; genus Citrobacter; species Citrobacter sp. TBCS-15. The sequence continues at coordinate 201,927 of NZ_SZWK01000313.1, forward strand.
TCGCGACAGAATAAACAGCCGCATATGGGGATCTCCAGCAGTTCAGGGTATGTGTTTATCAGCCATGAAAGCGCGCATATCCTCGTCGATGCCCGTTATTACACCGATGTCGCTACGCGTACTCAGGACTACCAGATCCATCTCCTCGATGGCACGCAGACGCTGTATTCGCGGGTGAATCACATCATTGCTGACGAAAAGCTGCAGACGGTGGGGTTCGAAGGCGAGCAGGTAAGCTGGGAAACGGCAAAGACATGGGCAGACAAACTGCATGGAAGACTGGTGAGCGCCGTGCCGGACGTGCTTCGGCAGGTGAAAACGGCCCAGGAAATAGCCTGTATCCGTGAAGCCTGTCGGATTGCCGACCTCAGCGCTGAGCACATACGGCGTTTTATTAAACCTGGTTTGCGTGAGCGCGAGATTGCCGCCGAACTGGAGTGGTACATGCGTACGCTCGGCGCAGATAAAGCCTCTTTTGACACCATTGTCGCCAGCGGCTGGCGCGGATCGCTGCCGCACGGTAAAGCCAGCGACAAGCGTGTTGAGGCGGGTGAGTTCATTACGCTGGATTTTGGCGCACAGTATCAGGGGTATTGTTCGGATATGACGCGAACGTTTCGCATACCCGACGCCAACCACTCTGCAGAAGAAAGCGCACTATTTTCGATTTATCAGGTTGTTCTGGAAGCGCAACTGGCGGCGGTGGCGACAATCCGACCCGGCGCGCGTTGCAATGAGGTGGACGCCGCAGCCAGGCAAGTTATTACGCAGGCGGGCTATGGTAATGAGTTTGGTCACAATACCGGACACGCTATCGGCATTGAGGTCCATGAAAATCCACGTTTTTCACCCACCGATGCGACGCCTCTGGCGGCGGGAATGCTGCTCACCGTTGAGCCAGGTATTTATCTGCCGGGGCAGGGCGGAGTACGTATTGAGGACGTGGTACTGGTTACGCCAGACGGCGGCGAGGTGCTCTACACCATGGCGAAAACATTGTTACACACGGGAGAGGCGTGATGGACTTATCGCTACTGAAGGCGCTGAGCGAGGCTGATGCGATCGCCTCCTCAGAACAGGAGGTGCGGCAGATCTTGCTCGAAGAAGCAGATCGTCTGCACAAAGAAGTGCGCTTCGATGGGTTAGGATCGGTGTTGATCCGCCTGAATGAATCAACCGGTCCGAAGGTAATGATCTGCGCGCATATGGATGAAGTGGGATTTATTGTGCGCAGTATTTCCAGCGAAGGAGCGATCGATGTCTTGCCAGTGGGAAATGTGCGTATGGCGGCCAGACAGTTGCAGTCGGTGCGGATTACCACCCGCGAAGAGAGCAAAATCCCGGGTCTGCTCGACGGAGAGCGCAGTGGCAATGAGGTGAATGCGCTACGGGTGGATATTGGCGCTCGATCTTATGACGAAGTACTTCAGGCCGGCGTGCACCCAGGCGATCGCGTTACCTTTGACACGACTTTTCAGGTTTTGCCGCACCAACGCGTCATGGGCAAAGCCTTTGATGACCGGCTTGGATGTTATTTGCTGGTCGCGCTGCTGCGCGAATGGCATGGTGCCGATCTCCCTTGCGAGGTGTGGCTGGTAGCCAGTTCCAGTGAGGAAGTTGGACTGCGCGGAGGGCAAACGGCCGCGCGTGCAGTTGCCCCCGATGTGGCGATCGTGCTGGACACCGCCTGCTGGGCGAAAAATTTTGATTGTGGCGCGGCCAACCACCGACAGCTCGGCAAAGGCCCGATGCTGGTGCTGAGCGATAAATCGCTGATTGCGCCGCCAAAGCTGACGGCATGGATTGAAAGTGTGGCCGCTGACGCGGGTATACCGTTACAGCTCGATATGTTCAGTAATGGCGGCACCGATGGCGGGGCTGTACACGTCAGCGGAACGGGGATCCCGACGGTTGTTATGGGGCCAGCCACACGGCATGGGCACTGTGCGGCATCGATTGCCGACTGTCGTGACATCATCCAGACGCAGCAGCTGCTGTCGGCGCTTATTTCACATCTTACGTGCGAAACCGTGGCTCATCTGACGGATTTCAGGTGCTGATTTCGCGCTAATCAGGAGTTGTTATGCTAACGATTCAATTTCTTTGCCCGTTACCCAATGGCCTGCATGCGCGTCCAGCATGGGAGCTGAAAGAGCAGTGTAGCCAGTGGCAAAGTGAGGTGATGTTTTTCAACCATCGTCAAAACGCCAAAGCGGATGCGAAAAGCTCGCTGGCGCTGATTGGCACCGGGACGCTGTTTAACGACAGCTGTAGCTTAACCATCACCGGTCATGATGAAGAACAGGCCAGACGGGCGCTGGAGGAGTACATTCAGCAGCGGTTTATCGACAGCGACAGCGTTCAGCCTGGGGCGGCGGAACTGGCGGCGCATCCGTTGCCGCGTTCGCTGATTCGGCTCAACCCGGATTTGCTGTATGGCACCGTGCTGGCAGGCGGCGTGGGGGCAGGTCAGCTCACGCTGTGGCAGAGTGATAATCTGGAGAGCTATCGCGCGATTGCGGCGAGTGCGGAAGACAACGCCAGGCTGGAGCACAGTCTGGCGACGCTGGCGGAGCTGCTCAATCAGCAACTCCGCCAGCGCGATGGTGAGAGTAAAACCATTCTCAGCGCGCATCTGTCTCTGATTCAGGACGATGAGTTCGCCGGGAATATTCGCCGATTAATGCTCGAGCAGCATCTGGGGTTAGGGGCGGCGATTATCACCAATATGGAACAAGTATGCGATAAGCTGTCGGCTTCCGGCAGCGATTATTTGCGCGAACGCGTCAGCGACATCCGTGATATCAGCGAACAATTGTTGCACATTACCTGGCCTGAAAAGCGGCCACGCCATGCGCTGGTGCTGGAAAAACCAACGATTCTGGTTGCTGAAGATCTGACGCCCAGTCAGTTTTTGAGCCTCGATTTGCAGCATCTGTCAGGCATGATCCTTGAGAAAACAGGGCGCACCTCGCATACGCTGATCCTCGCTCGGGCGTCGGCAATTCCGGTGCTTAGCGGCTTGCCGCTGGACGCGATTAGCCGCTATGCCGGGCAACCCGCGGTACTGGATGCCCGATGTGGCGTCCTGGCCATTAATCCAAACGAGGCGGTTCGCGGCTACTACGCGATTGCGCAGAAGCTGGCTGATGAATGCCAGCGTCGGCAAGCCCTTGACGCCGCCCAGCCCGCGTTAACCAAAGATAATCAACGAATTGACGTTGCAGCGAATATTGGCACCGCGCTGGAAGCGCCGGGGGCGTTTGCCAATGGCGCGGAAGGGATTGGGTTGTTTCGCACAGAAATGCTGTTTATGGATCGCGACAGTGCTCCCGACGAGCAGGAACAGTTTGAAGCCTACCAACAGGTGTTGTTGGCTGCGGGCGACAAGCCGGTTATCTTTCGCACGATGGACATTGGCGGCGATAAGAACATCCGTTATCTCAATATTCCGCAAGAAGAAAATCCGTTCCTGGGTTATCGCGCGGTGCGGATTTATCCCGAATTTGCTGGGCTGTTTCGCACGCAGTTGCGCGCCATTTTACGCGCGGCCACCTTCGGTAATGCGCAGTTGATGATCCCGATGGTGCACAGCCTCGACCAGATTTTATGGGTAAAAAGCGAATTGCAAAAAGCGCTGGTGGAGCTGAAAGCGGAGGGTTTACGTCATGCTCCGACAATTTCATTGGGGATTATGGTTGAAGTACCGTCGGTGTGTTACATCATCGACCACTTCTGTGACGAGGTGGATTTCTTCAGCATTGGTTCAAATGACATGACCCAGTATCTGTACGCTGTCGATCGTAATAATCCTCGCGTGTCGCCGCTATATAACCCGATTACGCCCTCGTTCTTGCGGATGTTGCAGCAGATTGTCCTCGTGGCGCACGAACGCGGTAAATGGGTAGGCATTTGCGGTGAACTGGGCGGGGAAAGTCGTTACCTACCGCTGCTGTTGGGCTTAGGGCTTGACGAGTTAAGTATGAGCAGCCCACGGATCCCGGCGGTGAAAAGTCAGCTTCGTCAACTGGACGGCCAGGCGTGTCGCGAACTCGCTATGCAGGCCTGCGAGTGTCGCAGTGCTCAGGAGATAGAAGATTTGCTGAAGCAGTTTGCACCGCAGAAAGACGTGCGCCCGCTACTGGCGCTGGAGAATATTTTTGTTGGCGAGCCTCTTGCCAACAAAGAGCAGGTGATCCAGTTCTTATGTGGTAATCTTGGGGTAAATGGACGCACCGAACATCCGTTTGAGCTGGAGGAAGATGTCTGGCAGCGCGAAGAGATAGTGACTACTGCCGTTGGTTTCGGGGTTGCTATCCCACATACTAAATCCCAGTGGATCAACCATTCCAGTATCAGCATTGCCCGGCTTGCTCAGCCGATAGACTGGCAGTCCGAAATGGGCGATGTTGAGCTGGTGATCATGCTAACGCTGGGGGCTGATGAAGGCATTAACCACGTGAAGGTCTTCTCGCAGCTGGCGCGTAAGCTGGTGAACAAGCAGTTCCGCCAGTCGTTGTTTGCCGCGACCGATGCCGAAAGCATTCTGGCGTTGCTGCAGGCGGAACTGACGTTTTAAACGCCACTGTGAGGAGTGTTTTCCAGCCTACGGTAATGGGATTGCAGGCTGGGCAAAACGGTTTTACAAGAGGAATTATTAATCTGCGGTGTGTTGAATCGGCAGTTTCCCGGCCCTTAACAGTATCATCTCTTGTTTGCAGAGCAGTACTACCGCCTGGCGACCTTTTACGCGTCGGGCGGTGAGCGCTCTTTTTACGGTCCGACGATCCGCACCTGATTCCAGCATCTGAAGACACATCAGGGAAAGTGCACTTCTGTTTTTCATCGAATATTCACTTTGTTGAGTAAGCCTGCACGTTATGCGCGAAAGGGCATTATTTTACAACGATACAAGTGGATATGACTAACTCGTTGGTATTGCCTCAATCAACGTGCTGACTGAAAACGGGTGCCGTACTCGCCCGGCGTCAGGCCAAACTGACGGCGGAACAGGCGGCAAAAATAATCACTGTCCTGATACCCGCAACGCTGTGCGACTTCGCTAATCGACAAATGATATTTCTGTAAGATAATGCGCGCCTTCGCCATTCTCACCCACCGCAAATACTCAACAAATCCCATGGTGCCATGCTGGGTAAATACTTTTGATAAGTGATTCGGTGTGATATTGAAAAAATGCGCTACGTTTTCCCGGTTCAGCGGCTGGGCATAGTTGTCCTGGACCCAATTACATATGCTGTGATAGAGAAATTCAGAGCGCGGGCGCGCTATATCAGGCCGGGTGTTTACCACGCTGCGGCACAGGTGCAGCAGGCTCAGCACCAGCGGCTGAATAATATCCTGGGCCTGTGGTGAGCGGCTTAAATGGGTTAATGCGGTAAGCATCGCCTCGCCTTCACCGCGCTGCGGATGCGGTAACTCAATGCGACGTACGGGACGTAGCAGCGATGCGGTTCGGTTGTCATAAAAAGAGAGGCCCAGCCAGGCCGGTGAAAATACCAGGCTCAAGAGCATCACCGGTTTATCGCTGCCTGGTAAATTCGCCGCTTTCGCCGGGATGAACAACATGTCGCCTTCCGCCAGGCTGTGCTGCTGTTTTTCCAGTTGGTTGCTGTACTCTCCGCGCAACACGATATCCAGGCGGGGCAGGTCAATACATAAACTGCCGGTCGGTAATGTGGCTAGTTGCCTGGCGAACCATACGCGCCCCAGACGCTGCGGGTTTAACACCAGGCCGCTGAACAGATCGGCAAAAAACTGTTGGTCGGCGGGCAGGCCTGGCTCTTTCATTGCTCTTTCTCTGCGCTATAAGTGCATTAACTGTCTGAACTCTTTCACTTTACTCCGACTCACCGGGATTTCAAATTCCAGGTCTTTTAAGCGCAAAATGTAGGTGTTGTTAAACCAGGGTTCGATCTCGCGAATTTTATTCAAATTCACACAGAATGAGCGGTGGCAGCGGAAGAAATGCGCAGCAGGCAGTTTGCTGCAAAACTCGGTGATGTTCATTGGCATCACATACGACTCGCGCCGGGTATAGACGAACGTCATCTTTTCATGGGCTTCAGCGTAGTAGATGTCGTTGATCGGGGTTACGATGATCCGCTCATCTTTGATCAGGTTGATCGTATCGTTTTCACGGGGCGCTGGGCCAGATGGTGAGGTTCCCGCTTGCTGCTGTTGCCAGGCGGCCTCCAGCTTTTGCAGCATGCCGACAATGCGTGATTCCTGATACGGTTTCAAAATATAGTCAAAGGCCTCCAGTTCGAAAGCTTCTACAGCGTGCTCTTTCCATGCGGTAATAAACACAATAAAGGGCTTATGCGCGAACTGGCTGATGTTTTGCGCCAACAGTACACCATCCAGCGAGGGAATATTGATATCCAGAAAAATAGCGTCAACGCGGTTGTGCTGGAGATATTTCAGCACGTCAAGACCGTCGTCAAATGTACCGACAATCTCCATCTGGCTGTGCTCTTTTATCAGCCAGCTTAGTTCCTGTTGGGCCAGGAATTCATCTTCGACAATGATGACTTTCACGACTTCACTCCTGGTTAAAGCAATAATGTGGCCGGTGCGGCTGCGGGCGAGTGCTGATTAGGCACATAAAAGGCAATCTCTGTGCCTGGCTCCAGACGGCGGATCAGTAATCCTTCACCGTAGAGCAGCTTAACGCGATGATGCACATTCAACAGGCCAATTTTATTACCCGGCATTTCATTGGACTCGACCCGTTCAATCACTTTCGGATCGATACCATGACCGGTATCCCGCACGGCAATCCGTACCCGGTTCCCGCACTCTGCAACGCTGATGGTGACCACGCCTTTCCCTTTGCAGGGTTGAATACCATGGACGATGGCGTTCTCAACAAGCGGCTGAATCAGCAGGCTGGGAATATAACAGCTTACCTCTTCATCAATATCATAAATAACCGTCAGCTTGTCGCCAAAACGGGCCTGTTCGATGGCGATGTAATCTTTGATTTGATACAGCTCTTTCTTGATGTCGATCTGCTCATCATCTTTTAATTCAATATTATAGCGAAGATAGCGAGACAAATTAAAAATGAGCTGACGCGCAGTGTCCGGGTTAAGCCGCACCGACGAGGAAATAGCGTTCAGGGCGTTAAACAGGAAATGGGGATTTATTTTACTCTGCAGTGCTCTTAGCTCTGCCTTATTTGCCATTTCGCGTAACTGTTCCGCCCGAGAAACCTCAAGCTGAGTCGAGATAATCTGCGACAGGCCGATGGCCATTTCCTGCAATGAGGAGGTGATCTGGTGAGCGTGACAGTAGTAGATTTTTAGCGTGCCGGTAACAACGCCTTTCTCCCAAAGCGGGATCACCAGCATGGAGTGTATTTCCGGTGTCCGATGTGCTTCATCATTGTTTTTTATGATGATTTTTCCATAATTGATCGCCTGTCGCGTGGTCGGGCTGACGAAGTCATCGTTATCGCGGTAATTCAGTTCACCCACGCCAACGTAGGCCAGAACGTGCTGGGTATTGGTAATAGCGACGGCATCAGCATGAATATCATGGCGAATAATCTCGCATACCTGGCGGAGCGACTCGCTGTTGACGTGACGGAAAAGCGGCAGGGTTTTGTTGGCGATATCCAGCGCCAGCTTGGCCTGCTTCGCGGCGCTGGCTTCTTTCTCACCTTCCACGCTTTGAACCAGCATAACGATAAAGCCAATACAGACGCTGCCCAGGATCATTGGGATACCGATTTTCGAGACGATATCCAGCCCCAGTTCGGTGGTGGGTGCCCAGGCGACGACGAGGATCATGGTCAGAGATTCGCATAGCATTCCGCCTAAAATACCTGCGCGCCAGTGCTGCGCTTTGGGGATCTTACGGTTGATCCACCCGGCAATGCAGCCTGCCAGAATACTGGTAATAAAGCAGGGTAGGGCGGTGACGCCGCCAATATCAATCAGGTAGCGGTGGGTGCCGGCGATGAGCCCCGTAATGATGCCGACCCACGGACCGAACAGAATTCCCCCTGACATGACCGCAATAATACGTACGTTAACCAGTGAGCCTTCAACCGGTACGCCGGACCAGGTACTGAACAGGGCAAACATCGAGAAAATCGCGGTGACGGCGAGCAACTCTTTCGGGGAGTGGGCTGACTTGTGCAACAGTTCGCGAAACAGGCGGATACGAATCAGGAAAAACAGACAAAACAGCATCAGCGCTGCCCGGTCAAATACCGCCAGCAGCATATTAAATATTTCGTGCACGGGTGACTCTTGCGCAGGGGTTAAACCTCTATGATAGGCAACCTGAGTCTGGATGACCAGCGCCCGCGCAGTCTGCGGCTAATGAGGAAAAACCTTAATATTAAAAGGGGATTGTTGCATTGTTGTTGTATTTACAATACCTATCTTCTAAGCGCAAAGATCAAGGTAATGTTTTTCACAACAAAATGTTAAATGATGGTAATTTTTAGCTGTGTGTGAAATTGAATATTTCCTCATTTTGTTTGCCTGTTCCTCATTTGTGTCGAAAAAAAATATTTTGTATTGCCTCTCGACAGAAGGAAATTATTCAGGCTATTTTCTAAACGTGCCACCATCGTGGCAGCGTCGCTCGGACGGTCCGGGCGCTAACGTTAATCTGAGGATATTATGGCTGACTCCCGCCCTGAACGTCGCTTTACGCGTATTGATCGCCTTCCCCCTTACGTTTTTAACATTACAGCTGAACTGAAAATGGCTGCGCGTCGGCGCGGCGAAGATATTATCGATTTCAGTATGGGGAACCCGGATGGGGCCACACCTCCTCACATTGTTGAAAAACTGTGTACCGTGGCGCAGCGCCCGGACACGCATGGCTATTCCACGTCTCGCGGCATCCCGCGTCTGCGTCGGGCGATTTCCCGCTGGTATCAGGAACGCTATGACGTTGAAATTGATCCCGAATCCGAAGCGATTGTGACTATTGGTTCCAAAGAGGGACTGGCGCACCTGATGCTGGCAACGCTCGATCATGGTGATACGGTTCTCGTACCCAACCCGAGCTATCCGATCCATATTTATGGCGCGGTGATTGCCGGGGCGCAGGTACGGTCAGTGCCGCTGGTGGAAGGTGTCGATTTCTTTAATGAGTTGGAGCGCGCGATCCGTGAAAGCTACCCGAAACCGAAGATGATGATCTTAGGTTTCCCGTCCAACCCGACAGCACAGTGCGTCGAGCTGGAATTTTTCGAAAAAGTCGTCGCGCTGGCTAAACGCTATGACGTGCTGGTGGTTCACGATCTCGCCTATGCCGATATCGTTTACGATGGCTGGAAAGCGCCATCGATTATGCAGGTACCAGGCGCTCGTGATGTCGCGGTTGAATTTTTCACCCTGTCGAAAAGCTACAACATGGCGGGCTGGCGTATCGGTTTTATGGTCGGCAATAAAACGCTGGTCAATGCGCTGGCGCGCATCAAGAGCTATCACGATTACGGGACGTTTACACCGTTGCAGGTTGCGGCAATCGCGGCGCTGGAAGGCGATCAGCAATGCGTACGGGATATTGCCGAGCAGTATAAACGCCGTCGCGATGTGCTGGTTAAAGGGCTGCATGAGGCCGGTTGGATGGTTGAGATGCCAAAGGCCTCAATGTACGTTTGGGCGAAAATTCCTGAGCAATATGCCGCGATGGGGTCACTTGAGTTTGCCAAAAAATTGCTGAACGAAGCGAAAGTATGCGTTTCGCCGGGGATTGGCTTTGGTGATTATGGCGATACACACGTGCGTTTTGCCTTAATTGAAAACCGTGACCGTACCCGCCAGGCGATCCGCGGCATCAAAGCGATGTTTCGCGCAGATGGCTTACTGCCTGCCAGTGCGAAATCGGCTATTGAAAGTACCGACTAACCAATCGTGAGATCCCCAAAAGCAAACAGGAGCCTGATGGCTCCTGTTTTTTTGCTGCGTCTTTTATTTAGATCATCAGGGCGAACGTACCGGCCCAAACGATGACCATAAAAGAAATGCCCATAAAGAAATATTTCACTTTTCATCTCTCCGCGTACCTGGGTACGTCTGAATGAACATATGCTTACCTGACAGAGAGCTGATGCACGCGCAAACGAAATGGAGAATATCCCTCGTTTGCCTGGCTGCATCACCTCAGAATTCTGAGCTTTAGTGCTCCAGACGGCGCTAATGTACGCCTAAAAATGAGGTGAGACAAGAGGCATTTTTCTATTTAATTTTAATAACTTACAAGTGTCGTGATTCGGCGACAGTTTAATTTCTGCCGGTAATAAATTGCTATTGAGCGACGTAATGATTAGTCGGAGAATTCTCATATCACCATAATATGAATACGGTTAATTTTTCGCGGAATTCAATAATGAAAAGGTTAAAAATGACCAGATTAATGATGTTAGCACTCGTTCTTACGCCAGTGGCGTCGATGGCGGCCTCTCCGTTAGCGTTTAATTTCAGCTGCGCAAGTATTGGTGGTGTGAATAGTGATGGTAAAGGCAACGTTTGGATTGATGGCTCAAAGGCAACCGTAAAGAGCTTCAATGACAACTACTGGGAAGCCAAAAGCGGGAAAAATACGCTTTCCATCTCCCGTAAAGATGACGGCAACCCGGAAGTTTCATGGACAGGACCTAATCGTAAGCACGGAATTTGTCAGCCTGAAGACAATATTGACTACGCTCCGGGGGAAAAATCGACCTACAGCGGTCCTTCTTTCTCTTGCTCAGCGGTGGCAAAGGGAAGTATTGAAGAGGTTATTTGCCAGAGTCCATCACTCTCCGCGCTGGATGTTAAGTTGAACGGGGTCTACAAACAGGCGTTGGTTAAATCGAAAAATAACCCAACGCTGAAAGCTGAGCAGCGCGGCTGGGTTAAAGGACGAAACGAGTGCTGGAAAGAGCAGGATAAACCAGCCTGTATTGCTCGTAACTACAATGAGCGCATGGCTGAACTACAGAACGAGTGGGGCGTTAAGTAATTCAGCCACAGACAAAAAGAAAGGCCGTAAGGCCTTTCTTTTTAGATATATAACGAGGCTTCACCCATGGGGCGGGTTTTGAAGCGACGGTGGATCCAGAGATACTGCTCGGGCGCGCGCATGATCTCTTTTTCGATAATTTTATTCATATAAGCCGCAGCCTGGCTTTCATCTGCCGGGTAACCTTCCATTTGTGGTGTGATAAACAGGCGGTAACCTGAGTTATCTGCTTTTCTCACCATGGTTACGGTCAGCATCGCTGCGCCCGATAGGCGTGACAGCACGTAAGTACCATTGGTGGTTGCCACGTTTTTAACGGCGAAGAAGGGCGCGAACGAGCTTCCTTTACGGCCGTAGTCCTGATCGGGAGCGAACCATACCGCTTCCCCTTTTTTCAGGGCGCCGACAATGCCACGCAGATTATTTCTGCCGATCATGGCTTTGTTGGAACGCATACGACCGCGGGTTTGGATCCACTCCATCAACTTATTGTTGTGTGGGCGATAGGTTGCCATCATCGGCTGGCAAAGCCCCATTACGCGGCCACCTAATTCCAGCGACATAAAATGTACGCCTACAACCATCACGCCACGGCCTTCCATCTGGGCGCGTTTAAGGTTGTCTAACCCTTCTACATCAAACCATTTGCGAACCCGGTGATCCGGCCAGAACCAGGCCATGCCTGTTTCAAGCAGTCCCATACCGAGTGAACGGAAGTTCTCATCGACCAGTTTGTCTCTTTCTTCCTGCGACAGATTGGGGAAACAGAGTTCGAGGTTTTTACGTGCAATAGATTCACGGCGCTTTAAAAATGGGCGAGCCAGTGTTCCTGTACGGGTACCAAGAAAACATAATACGGGATAGGGAAGTTGTACCAGTAACCAGAGCACACCGACGCCAAACCACGTGAGCCAATAGCGCGGATGCAAAAACGCGCGTGAAAATTTACATTGGGGAAACATAAGCACCTGTTGTTGGTACGAAATAGATGTATCGCGAAGACGCTGGGTCTGGCGCGTTACACTCTGCACAGATCGTTAGGCCGCCATAAACGACATTGGTTCCTGCAAAGAGTGTAAAACTGAGTCAGGACAAAACCACGAGGGGCATGAATGATCGGACGCACAATGTACACCCGAAGATTAATGTCAGCCAGAAATAATTACTCAAGTTTCGTAAATATTTTTGGGGCGATTAAGAACAAAAAAAAGCCTATATATAATCCATTGTTTTTATGATGAATAAATAAAATCCAGGTTAATATCTAAATAGTAAGCAGATGAGTGATTTTTGTAACGTAAATGTTGCTTAAATTGCGAACTAATGGGAATTGTCTTAGAATATAAAATCAAGGGAGTGTAAGGACTTACGTAAAGTTTTACGGCAAACAGGAGGTATCGCAATGCTCTATTTTTGGATCTTTCTCGCATTGAGCATTCTGAGCGTCAGTTGCTACATCTGGCAGGTAATGGGCGCGGCGGCGTCAATAAGCGCTTTTATCGGCATGGGCATACTCACGGCTTTAATTTACGTTTTCACTATGCGGTTGACTAATGGTAACGAAATGGTAACCGGATTATTCCTTTTTCTTGCCCCGACATGCGGTTTGATCATTCGCTTTATGGTGGGGGACGGTAGGCAATAACCTGGCACGTTACGATTGGAAATGAATTATCACGGTTAGAGATTTATTTAGCTGAGCGTAGGGAAGTGCCAGCGGTGCTGGCACTTTTTGCGAGACTGGAATCGATTAACGGGCGTCAGCCAACTGGAGTGATGCTTCTTCTTGCTGAGCATTTTTCCGCTGTTGCTCAAGTTCCAGCGCCCCGCGATGAGAGAGGTAGCAGAACAGGATGCAACAGACAATTCCCCCCATCAGCAGATAGAAACCGCCATGCCATCCCATTTTGTCGACCATTACGCCAAACAGGCTGGTACCCAATGATGCGCCAAAAATGTAGCTCATAAATCCGCGTAATCCTACTGCGGAACCCACTGCGAAGCTGGGTACGATTTCCATGGTCTGAACGGAGGCCAGGAACTGAGGAACATAAATCAGGCAGCCAACGATGGCGGCAAAAATAGTCACCATCAACAGCGATTCGCTTTTCCAGTAGCCGATCAGACAGACGAAAATCAGCGCCATACAAATCATTGCCAATGGCATGCGGCGGCCTTTAAACAGTTTATCGGTAAGCCAACCCGCCAGTAATGTGGAAGGAATTGCCGCCCATTCGAAAAACAAAAACGCGACGCTCATTTCCTCTTTCGAGAAATGTTTTTCGGTTAACAGATAAATTGGCAACCAGCTAATCATGCCAAAACGCACCATATAGACAAAGACATCTACCAGTGAAACATACCAGGCATTTTTATTACGCAGGACATAGGTGCAGAAAATCTGGAAGGCGCTCATATTTTCTGGCGCCTGGACAGCGTGTCGGGCATTTAATACAACTTTCTCTTCCGGCATCATTTGTTCCAGAGCCGGTAAACCTTCCTGGCGTGGTGAGCCTTTCCCCAGCATCAGCACGATAACTGCAAACAGTACGGCAACGCCGGCCGGAACAATATAGCTGGCGCTTTGCCAGTGTTCACTTCCCAAAATGGCAAAGGCGGCACCAACGATCGGGGCAACAATACCACCACCGACATTATGTGAGATATTCCAGAACGCGCCAACGCGTCCACGTTCTTTACGCGGGAACCAGTTAGCGATAGTAATAAATGAAGGGCCGACGCCCATCCCCTGGAACAAGCCGTTGAAGACAACCAGCGCGGCAAAAATCCAGAATCCGGTACTGAATCCTAAACCCACATTGACGATGGCGCACAGAATCAAACCGCATGCCATAAAGACTTTGGGGCTGGCTTTGTCTGCCAGGCTGCTCATAATGCCTTTACTGATGCCATAGGCGATAAGCATACAACTGCTGAGTAAACCGATCTGCGTGGCACTGAGATCCAGATGCTCTTTCAGATATGGAGTTGAGAGCGTGAAGTTATTGCGCACAATATAGTACGCAAGATAGCCCAGGAATACGCTGAGCAATGCCTGAATGCGGTAGCGGCCATAAGTTTCCTGGACTTTCTCTGTCGGGACTTTATTTGCCGCTGGCCCTGCCTTAAATATTGATAACATATCATCACCTAAATTTATATTGATGTGAATATCAGGAATTTTCGTGGTGAAGAGTGAAATAGGCAGGAGAGAAACTCAAGTCGATGAAATGGGTCACTATTGACTCATTTTATAGATGGTGCGGCAGATTTTGACTCTTTTTAAATAATGGCATTTTATTTCTGTTCTTTTGCGCGAAGTTTTATTGCTGGCATGTGCGGATATTAACAAATTCAGACTGTGTTTTCGGGTATTCTTAGCTGATGTAGTCACTTTTCGTATGGTTATTATTGCGAAAAACCTTATTCTTCTCTCCTGTAGGGATAAACGGGTAAGTTTTGTCTCAATATTATTTTTTGCATATGTTGGTATTTATGAACGGGATCACAAACAGACTTTACTGTTGGCGGCGTTTTTGGGCAATCTCGCTCTGTTTCATGTCGCTGTCGGCGAGCTGCCAGGCTTTGGGTAAAGAGCTGGTGATGGCAACAACCTTCTCACCCGGAGCCACGGCCTGGATTATTCAGCGCTGGCAGACGGAGCCGGGGTCGGTGATGATTCGCACGTTAAACCGGACCAGCAGCTCGCTGGAACAACTGCTTGATACCGCGAATGCGGAAAACGTTGATCTCATTTTGACCTCATCGCCCATGCTGTTACAGCATCTTCAGGAGCATCAGAAGCTGGCGCTCTTTGATAATGCGTTGCCGGAAAGCCAGAGGCTGGTGCCTGAGTCTATTCGTTCTACCTCCGTGGCTGTGGCGATATCCGGTTTTGGCCTGCTAATTAACCGTTCTGCGCTGGCGGCGCGACACCTTTCTCCTCCTGCTGACTGGGCGGATTTAACGCAGCCTAAATATCAGAATGCGTTGTTGATGAGTAGCCCGTCTCGTTCCGATACCAACCATTTGATGGTTGAGTCGCTGTTGCAGCAAAAAGGGTGGGAAGAGGGCTGGGCGACGCTGTTAGCGAGCGCCGGTAATCTGGTGACGATTTCATCACGCAGTTTTGGCGTAGCCGACAAAATTAAGAGCGGTCTTGGCGTTGCCGGGCCGGTCATTGATAACTATGCCAACCTGTTGCTCAACGATCCGCATCTGGTTTTTAGCTATTTTCCACGCTCGGCAGTGTCGCCAACCTATGTCGCCGTGCTCAAGAACAGCCAGCACGCCAGTGAAGCGCGTCGTTTTATCCGCTACTTATTAAGTCCGGAAGGACAGCGGATCCTTGCGGATGCGAATACGGGAAAATATCCGGTTACCCAGCTCGCGCCAGATAACCCACGGGCCGCTCAACAGGCGATGTTGATGAACCAGCCTGCGCTTAATTATCGGCTGATCCTTAAGCGGCAGCGGCTGGTGCAGCGAATGTTTGATACCGCCATCAGTTTTCGTCTCGCACAGCTGAAAGATGCCTGGCGGGCGCTTTACAGTGCGGAAGCGCGCCTGAAACGCCCGTTACCCGAAATCAGAGCCTTACTGACCAGCGTCCCGATAGATGCCAGGCGTAGTGAAGATGAGGCCTGGCTTGCTCAGTTCGATAACAAAAGCTTTGCCGAACAGCAGATGATGGAGTGGCAGCTGTGGTTTCTTAAAAATCAACGTCAGGCGATAGCAAAACTGGAAGAGTTAAAATGAAAGGTGGATCGATACTGCAACGCCTGCGGCAGCTCAACATCAGCAGCAGCCTGCGGGGAGCCTTTCTGGCGGGCGCACTACTGACGTTGAGCGTGAGCTGCGTCAGTTTGTACTCATGGCACGAGCAGAGCTCGCAAATACGCTATTCGCTTGATGATTACTTCCCGCGCGTGCATTCCGCTTTTTTGATTGAAGGCAATCTTAACCTGGTTGTGGATCAGCTTAATGAATTCCTGCTGGCCCCCAATACGACGGTGAGGCTGCAACTGCGCAATCAGATAATCTCGCATCTGGATAAAATCGAGGCACTGAGCCGGGGGCTACAACCCGCAGAACAACAGCAGCTGGCGGTGATTTTGCAGGACAGCCGGGCGCTGATGGCGGAACTGGACCGGGTGCTCTACAACATGTTCCTCGTGCGTGAAAAAGTGAGTGAACTCTCCGCACGCATCGACTGGCTACATGATGATTTTAACACCGAGCTGAATTCACTGGTGCAGGATTTCACCTGGCAGCAGGGGACGTTGTTGGATCAAATCGAGGCAAAAAGTGGCGATGCGGCGCTGTATCTCAAACGTGCGCGAGAGGTGCAAAACGAGCAGCAGCAGGTGTACACCCTGGCAAGAATTGAAAACCAGATCGTGGATGATTTACGCGACCGGCTTAATGAACTGAAGTCGGGCAGCGACGACGGGATGCTGGTGGAGAACCATATCCGCTACCTGGAGAATCTGAAGAAAACCGCCGATGAAAACATCCGTACCCTCGATGACTGGCCCAGTACCATCACCCTGCGGCAAACCATTGATGAACTGCTGGAAATCGGGATGATGAAAAATAAAATGCCCGATACGATGCGCGATTATGTCGCTGCGCAAAAGGCGCTCATTGATGCCAACCATGCCAGAGAGGCAACGCTCGGGCGCTTTCGAACACTACTTGAAGCGCAATTGGGAAGTAGCCATCAGCAAATGCAGATGTTTAACCAGCGGCTGGAACAAATTGTTCGCGTCAGTGGCGGACTTATTCTGTTGGCGACGCTGCTGGCGCTCCTTCTCGCCTGGGGACTTAACCATTATTTCATTCGTTCCCGGCTGGTGAAGCGTTTTACCGCGCTCAACCAGGCCGTGGTGCAAATTGGTCTTGGCCGAACGGATGCCACTATCCCGGTTTATGGGCGCGATGAATTGGGGCGTATCGCGGGCTTGCTGCGCCATACCCTGGGCCAGTTGAATGCGCAAAAAAATCAGCTGGAGCAGGAAGTGGCGGAGCGTAAGGAGATTGAGTCCGATCTCCGGGCGACGCAGGATGAGCTGATCCAGACGGCTAAACTGGCGGTCGTCGGCCAGACTATGACCACTCTGGCACACGAAATTAATCAACCGCTGAATGCGCTGTCGATGTACCTGTTTACGGCTGGAAGGGCAATTGAGCTGGGACAATCCACTCAGGCCAGAAGCACGTTAACCAAAGCAGAGGGGTTGATTACCCGCATCGATGCCATTATCCGTTCGCTACGTCAGTTTGCGCGTCGGGCTGAGCCGGGCGCGCCTTTACATCCGGTCGATCTGCGACAAACGTTTGCGGCTGCCTGGGAACTGCTGGCTATGCGCCATAAGCAGCAGGGCACGCTGACGCTTCCTGCTCACAGCGTGTGGGTGGCAGGTGATGAAGTGCGTATTCAGCAGGTACTGGTAAACATACTGGCAAATGCGCTGGATGCCTGTCCGGCTGCCGCGGAAATAGAGGTTCACTGGCAGACCGATGGGCGCCGATTATGCGTCTTAGTCTGTGATAACGGCCCCGGCTGGCCAGGCGCGTTGTTGCCATCACTATTAAAGCCGTTTACCACCAGTAAGGATGTGGGTCTCGGTATTGGTTTATCGATTTGTGTATCGTTAATGACGCAAATGAACGGCGAGCTGCGCCTGGCCTCGACGCCGGGGCGGAATGCCTGCGTCGTGCTGGAATTTAATCTGACGGATGTAAACGATGTTGTGTGATGAATATGCTGTTTTGCTGATTGATGACGATGCTGATGTTCTCGACGCTTACACGCTGTTGCTTGAACAAGAGGGTTATCGTGTATACGCATGCAGTAACCCTTTTGACGCCCGAAATTGGCTCCAGGCCGACTGGCCGGGGATTGTCCTGAGCGACGTGTGTATGCCTGGCTGCAATGGAATCGATCTAATGACATTGTTTCATCAGGATGATAATCAGCTGCCGATCCTGTTGATCACCGGGCATGGCGACGTCCCGATGGCCGTGGAAGCGGTGAAGAAAGGGGCATGGGATTTTCTGCAAAAACCGGTCGACCCCGGCAAACTGCTGTTGTTGGTAGAAGATGCGTTGCGTCAGCGAAAATCTGTGATTGCGCGTCGCCACTATTGTCAGCAAAAGCTGCAGGTTGAGCTGATCGGTTACAGTGACTGGGTCAATCAGTACCGTCAGCGTCTGCAGCAACTGGCGGAAACGGATATCGCCGTCTGGTTTTATGGCGAGGCGGGAACGGGGCGTATGACGGGAGCCCGTTATTTGCATCAGCTTGGGCGCAGCACCGAGGGACCGTTTATCCGCGGTGAGCTGACGCCCGCGAATGCGGGACAACTCAATGATCTTATTGCCCAGGCGCAAGGCGGTACGCTGGTCCTGAGCCATATTGAATGCCTGACGCGCGAACAGCAGCACCAACTGGTGCACCTGCAAAGCCAGGAGAGGCGTCCGTTTCGCTTGATCGGTATTGGCGCCACATCGCTGGTGGAACTGGCGGCAACTAACCAAATTGTGGCCGAACTCTATTACTGTTTCGCGATGACGCAAATCGCTTGTCAGTCGTTGTCGCAGCGTCCCGATGATATTGAGCCACTGTTTCGCCATTATCTGCAAAAAGCCTGTCTGCGCCTGAATCATCCTGTACCTGACGTTGAAGGGGAACTCCTGAAAGGCATGCGGCGCCGCGTGTGGCTAAGTAATGTTCGGGAACTGGCGAACGCCGCTGAGCTTTTTGCCGTTGGGCTACTTCCGCTGGCTGAAACCGCAAATCCGCAGCTGCATATGCCTGAACCGACGCCGCTCGATCGCCGGGTGGAGGAGTACGAACGGCAGATTATTACCGAGGCGTTAAATATTCATCAGGGGCGCATTAATGAAGTGGCGGAGTATTTACAAATCCCGCGTAAAAAACTGTATTTACGCATGAGAAAATACGGGCTGAGCAAAGAACATTATAAGTTTTAGCTGACAGGATTGGGCAGAGGTGACGTCAACGGTATTTCGGTGGTAGCGTTGGCGTTCACCGAAATACGCGACGGAAGTTTGAATTATCTGCTTGTTTTCTTACCACATTAAATCATCAGGGATGACAAAATCAGCATACGGATCGTCTTCGCCCTTCGCTTCCTGGCTCAGCTCGCAATTTAATACAATATAGTTTGCATCGCGCTGGGCAATTTTATCGGCGACGACAGCCGGAATGATGGCATATTCGCTATCGCTACTGCTTTCAGCCGTCAGACGCGCAATGGCCAGGCGGCCCTTGATCAACTGTGATTGGGTCACTTTATCAACATAGACTTTTTTGATCAGATTATTATCAGTGAAGTTGTAACCAATATCGCCACGAGTAATGGTGATTTTGTTCATTTCAATAAGTTGCTTGATCTGTGCTTTATACTCTTTAGACAGCGCAGCCTGCTTTTGCTGCTCGCTGAGCAGCTTATCACGTTCGACCTGTGCTTTTTTATTCTCTTCCACCGCCTCTCTGGCTTCACGAGCCTGAACGCGCGATTTTTTCGCCGTTCTCTGCACTTTTGCCATTTTTTTACTGCTGACCAGACCTGCCTTTAGCATCTGTTCTTGTAGGGTAAGTTTTGTCATCGTCGCTTCTAATCCAATAAAATCGTTGTAGGGATTATAACCTTAACGTTCGGCGGGAAGCCAGATGAGGCGCGCGCTCTGCAGGTAGCTCTTTGGGCGACACCCGCGGTGGGAGCGATCCTGTGTCTTATTCCCGTTTGGTATCGGGTTAATAATGCCTCTCGTTAGAATTAGAAATAACATGCTATATATTATCAAATAATAAAATATAGATTCGGCAATGCCATATAAATGGATGTTTATCCTGTTTGTTCTAATTATATAGAGGTATATTGATTAATATTAAACCAAATAAATAGCCATGTGTCTGTTGAAAAGATGTAAAGTGCAGCTATGTCACGCCGATAACCATGACGAAAATATGGATAAGGGAGGTAAGTGGCATGTGGTGGGTTTATCGAATGCCGATGAAAATGAAGTTAATAATCGCGCTACAACCACTATTATTGGCGTTATGTTGGTTTGCTGGTTCAGGAATATGGACGCGCATCGAAACAGAACGACAGATGGAGAATATTGCCCAACTGACAGCCCTCGCACGCAGTGCCGGAAATGTGGTGCATGAACTGCAAAAAGAGCGTGGAATGAGTGTCGGGTTTCTTGGGGCCGAAGGGAAGACGTTCAAAGATGAACTAAACGCGCAACGGGCGTTAACCGATCGCGAGATCGAGATATTTGTGCGTTCGCTGTCCGATACTGCCTTACAGGCAGGGGATGTGACCACCTCTGTCGCCGCGTTTAAGAAAAATATTCTGTCGCTGGCGACAATTCGGGAAAAGGTGACGCTATTGGGTCTGCCAGCCTCCGAGGTGGTTGAGTTTTATACTAGTGTTATTGCTGATGTACTGCATTTTGTTGGCCGGTTGGGGACGTTGACGGATTCCGGCGAGATGGCGAATTCATTTGCAGCCTACTACAACTTGCTGAATTTGAAGGAGCAAGCGGGCATTGAGCGAGCGCTGCTGTCAAATATCTTTTCCTCTGGTCATTTCGCCGACGGACAATTACATCAGCTTAGCGATGTGGTCAGTAAACAGAATGTCTGGCTGGCACAATCATTGCGCCTGAGTTCACCTGAACAGGCCTCCATGCTGAAAAGTCGCTTACAATCCACCGAAGCTACACAAGCGCTTTCATTACGCGAAGCCGCGTTTAGCCATGCGGCGAACGGTGGATTTGACGTCGATCCTACTGTCTGGTTTAAGGTACAAACCCAGCGTATTGAAGTGATGCGACAGATAGAAAATGTGGCGGCGAATCTTCTATGGGAGAGTGCCATAAAACTCGCACAGGATGCACGTAAAAACTGGCAGATATATATGGCCGTGAGCCTGCTGGCGCTACTGGCATCATTGGCGTTCGCCGGGGCCATCGCACTCAATATGCACCGTCAGTTCAGCGACACGCTAAGCAAGATTGCGGGTATGAACGGCGATCTGACTCAACGTCTGGCGACGCCAGGGAAAGACGAGCTTTCTTCACTCAATCGCGCCTATAACACGATGCTGGAAAATATTCAGCACATCGTACAGGAGATAAAACAAGGCTCTCTGGTGCTGTACGATGCCAGCAGCAGTATCACGGCGGGAAATCAGGATCTGGCCCAGCGCACCGATGAACAGGCCGCATCGATTGTAGAAGCCGTGGCCAGTATGGAACAGCTCTCAACGACGATTACGCAAACGGCGGACAATGCCCGCGAAGCGGAGCTCCTGACAATAAGATTGGAAAAAGAGGTTCGCCAGGCAAGTAACGTCGCCAGCGCGGCAAACCAGAGCATGGGAGAGATTCGCTCCTCCAGTGAGAAAATCTCAAATATCGTTACTTCAATTGATGATATTTCCTTTCAGACGAATTTGCTAGCGCTGAATGCGGCTGTTGAAGCGGCACGC
Source organism: Citrobacter sp. TBCS-15 (assembly GCF_005280815.1). Classification (NCBI taxonomy): domain Bacteria; kingdom Pseudomonadati; phylum Pseudomonadota; class Gammaproteobacteria; order Enterobacterales; family Enterobacteriaceae; genus Citrobacter; species Citrobacter sp. TBCS-15. The sequence goes on from NZ_SZWK01000313.1 coordinate 223,451, forward strand.
GCCGGAGAGATGGGCAGGGGATTTGCGGTAGTCGCCAGTGAAGTACGCAATCTTTCACAGCGCTGTGCTAAAGAAGCGAATCAGATCCGTGAGCTGGTGGTGCAGAATATGGTAAAAATCAGCGAGGGCGTTGAGCGGGTTACAGCGTCAGCTACCGCGCTAAAAGCGGCGGCGGATAATACCACCAGTATGAAGCAATATATCGGCGATATCGCCCGGGTGGCGACGGAACAATCGCTGGGTGTTTCCCAGATAAACCAGGCGTTGAGACCCATGGAGCAGGTCACGCAGCAAAACGCGGCGTTGGTTTCTCAGGCCGCGAATGACAGCCAGCGGTTGGATAATCTCTCCGTAACCATGAGGGATCTGGTTAATCGTTTTGTTGTCTGACATAAAACCGCTATCCCGATCCGGCAAAGGTGTCGGATCGGGAGGGCTCATTACCTCAGGATGAGCCTTATTCTATTAACGTGGCGCCAGAACCACCCTTCGCCGGGCATACAACGTTACCGCAGACAAGTGAAAATCGACATTTGCTGTCCGTAACTTTCGCGATTTGAGTTCTTTCATGGTGATACCACGAATATGACCTTCATCTATCAGTTTCTTAATCTCCGCCGTGCTGAGTAAAAGCTGGCGCTTTAATATCGATAGCGCACTGATCTGAAAAGCACAGGTAAGCCTGATGCTGACGGCGAAGTGCTGGTCAATATTGATGCTGGCCTGCCATTGCTCCTGAACACGAAAATCAGGCTTACCCGCAAGCTCAGCGTTGTTTCGGCTCAGAGTGGCTTTATCATGAGAATAATAGTGAGCCGTACTGGCATCGTTCGTGATAAACCGATGGTACAGCTCTCGATTAATTTTGCTGATGTGAAACCGTGAGAACAGCGAGATATTCCACGTATATTCACAATGCGTGCATTTATAAATGCTCCAGATATCGAGCACTTTTTTTTGTGAATTAACCCTGAAGGCACCGGAAGGTGCAAACTCGCGTTTTATATTGCATGCGGGACAGCGTTTGGTAATTCGCTGGTACCCGGCAGGAGTGACAGTCCATGTGACTTTCATACCGTACCTTTTTTAACCCAAATAAATTCGGATCCGTATTGAACGAACCATCGTTTTTATATGAGAAAAATATTTGTTAGATATTTTTCAGTGGGTTAAGAAAAGATTTCTAACACGGTGACCCTGTCCGCCAGCCAATGAATTCCGTGAGATTAGCAGTGTGATAACAATTAAGTATATGAGTTGAGTCAATATTCGTTATGTTGCCGGGCTTTCGATAGTCGTCTGTCGCTGGTAAAGTGAGCAGCAAATACCGAATGTGGCCAGAAGGGAATACCGTGTGACCGGACGTATTGATTATCAGGCTGAAAAGTACAGCTTTACAGAGGCTGCTGAAAGTTCTCGTCTTACCGGCCAATGGGCTGACGTCATTGCGGAATGTCGGGAAATGAAGGCCGGCCCGGAAGAGCGTTTGCGTATTGCCTTACTGAACGTGGACTATGTGACCAGCTTTGAGCTGCCTTTTCGGTTGTTATTACTTCGCACCCCGCAATTGATTGCCAGCGTGCGTGACGCGCTACAGCTTAGCCAGAAAAACGTCATCTTCAATGGTAAACGCTTTGGGTGTGTATATACCCTGAAAGCGAGCCTTGACGGTATACCGGATGAATTTCAATACCGTCTGTCGCATCGTATCCGGCGCATAGATCCAGAAGGGTTGACCGAAGCCCCTTACCAGCAGATCGCAAAAGCGGTGAAATCTCCACGGGAACGCCTGAAGATGGCGCTCGAATCAGGACTGGATGTCACGGCGTTGGACGGGCTTTTCTGGTTTGGCAGCCAGCGTATAGCGGCTGACGTACTGAGGTTGCGAAAATCAGGGATGCGGGTAGCGACGGGTCAGACAATGGTGTCTGATAATCTCACTGCAACAGTGAGAAATGTTCCGTTTTATCGCCTGGCACAGGGTTGAGCTGAAGAGACATTTCTCTGCCGTTTTGGGTCACAAGATAAAGGGTTTTTAGCAGAGGATATGAGCGTTCAGAGTGTCCCCTGCAGACATCACATAATAGACGTAACTACAGGGGAAATAAGAGAATTTGTAGAAGTGAAGAATTTTATGCCCGCATTTATGCCCACAAAGGCAAATCATGATGCGTTTTTCATAGGGGATTGGTAGCTGCGTTTCCAGTTCTGGTAGTCGCCGTACATCCATCGTGATGTGCGACCAAGTTTGATTGGCTTGGGGAGTTTTCCGGCATTAATCTGCGAATAAAAATACTTCGCTGTATAGCCAGCATCTTCGATCATGAACTTCATGTCAATAAGGGAGTCGTCGCGTAGTTCGCGCATAGGTTTCATCTCCGGTTTGGAAATCGAACCTGGAAGCCAGGCAAAAAGAACCCGGCACTATGGCCGAGCAAAAGGGATAACGTGGCAGTGCATTCGCACCCAATAGCCGACTCAGTGAATCAGCTATCAGTTGCTTCATTCCTCAGGGTCATCGACTACATCCAGTGCGTAGCGTCACGACAAACAGCTTTAAATAGTGACGCAGGCACAAGCCGGTATCGCATGTCCTCATGCTGTGTTGGTGTAAATACAAGAACTCGACTCTTACTTTCCGGGTCTGGCATGCTGTCGACTCGGTTGTTCCAATTCATAATCTCTCCTCAATCCTGCTGCTTAACTGTGTAATTCCCGTTCGGCTTAACTCCCACAGAAAAGTAGGCGCCGCCGGTAATGCCGATCCCCCACACATCGCTCGTTCCATCATCTGGTTTCTTCTCTTTGATGAAGTGGCGCAGAGCTGTTATGGCCGCCTCCACATCAGGAGTGGAATTAACGTTTATAGTGATGCGCATCATCGCTCCTCATGCCGCCCGCATAGCGCGGAGGCGTTTTAAGTGTTCTGCTGTTTCAAGTTCGGCGCGTATCTGTGCCGCCTCGTGTGGGTCGAGGTGCTCGAAATCTGAATTAAATCGGTCGATTGAAGTGGTGTTAATCCGGCCCTGTCGCCAGTAGCGGACTATCTGTGATGTGACGGAATGAATTATTACCGGCCACCCGGCATTGTCAGCGTATATCTGACCCCGTTGAATTAGTTGGAACATTGGCTGAGTCCTGCATCATGAGGAATACAATCATCGCGGCTCGGAGCGGGTTTTCATGCTCAACACCATCTCCGGAATAAATCATGTGGACAGCATCTCCAGTTACACCATTAACTGGTTCATCTTCTGGAACGCAAAGCCATTTATCATCGGCGTTAATGATGCTCAACTTCTTACCAACGATAATAGGCCATGCGTCTGCTGGGTTGTTGCAAGGGTCGAAAGCCTTCCACCCAAGGCACACCCCTTTAAAATCACCACAGTCCGAGTATTCATGGATAACCACGCTGCCGTTATATGCGATAATTGACAGTCCATCACGGCTGATTACCTTTCCAATAAGTTGGTTTATTTCCTGATCGCTCAGCTTGCTGTAATCCATCACTTCACCCCATCAGGTTAATTTTTCGCTCAATTTCTGCTGAATCCACCTCGAACTCATCACACCACACTTCGAAATCCCTTCGATGCTCATTGAATAGGCCAATAACAGCGGAAACTTCATCTCCAGTTAAAAGGTCGTCTTTATAATCAAATGCTGCTACCGAGCAGAGCTTCCCGCTCATCCCCATAAAGTCATCAGTGAACTGGAATGGCGGTTCCTTTCCGTCCTCAAACTCGACAACAAAAGTCATTTTTCCCATCACATCCTCCGATTCCGCTTTTCTTCATCTTCCTGACAACTTACGCACTTCTTACAGCCCGGAAACGCATCTCGACGCTCAGGAATTAGCGGATCTCCGCATTCCTCACAGTGCGTTGCTGATACTGCTGAGTGGTTGAGTCTGTGAGCCTGAATAGCGTTTTCGCGCATCATCTCTTCGAGAGCGCTGGCCTGATCGATGATTTCTGGTGTCATGGGTGTTCCTTTCCGAGTGCCTTATTGATAGCGACACGAGCCATTTCAAATGCTGGAGTGAGTTTTTCTACGGTTTCTGAATCAGCCATGTCATGAAAATTAAGGATGTCGCCCATTTCATTCATAGCTTCCAGTGATAGTTGCAGCGCTTGCAGCAATTCAGGAGCCGAAGCTATTAGCTTGGCGTTTGCTTTCTGCTCCAGTGAAAAATCACCATCGTATCCAGATTCTGATCCGCCACCGCTAACCTGTGCGACAGGAACAATGCTGTTATCACTGCGAAAATCTGATGTAATGTTTGCGGTATCGCCATCAGTCCATTCGTCGTCTTGAACAAACCACGGGCCCGGCGTAAAACGTTCTTCCATATCTCACTCCATGAACTGTCGGTTAATTCGGTTGAAGGTGAACGCCAGCAATAAAAAAGGCCGACATAGCGACCTGGTGATTCGTTTGGTTAGCGTCATTCGCATAGTCCGTACCGTGATGAGCATACTGCCGTGTCAATGCTGGCCTTCACTAAATCGTAGACCTTGCCACCTCGCCCTGTTTTAGCCCACTCAACAACATCATCAACTCCTGGAGAATTAAGCCCCCCCCTAGGTCCGTAAAAACCAGACCAGTCGATGTGCTGAACATCCGGCGTCAGTCCGTACAGTTGAACCGAACGCCCAAGAGGGAGATCGAATGATTTCATCCAACGCTGGCTAATCTCGCCCACGCTCATCCAGTGGACCCATCTAGAGGTTAGGCGAACTTTCAACTCCCATTCTTTGTGCTTTTCAATGTGCTCTGGCCAGCGCGCCGCCGTTTCGGCTATCTCTTCTTTATTGCACAGCACGCAGTTCATGCAGCCGACTCGCGACGCACCTTGCAGGTATAGTGGGTTCGGTGTGATTCCGAAGTGTTTGTGCAGGGCGAATACGTCAGCCGCTGTCCATTGGTGGATGGGGAGAAAGTTATATAGGAATTCCGGATCTCTTCGGTCAGTCGAAAATCGCTCGTACCCGGCGCGCTTAGATGATTCATCAGCCCGAACCCCTGACCACTGCACGACCACATCTCCGTCATCAAGCATCGGTCGCATTGCTTTGTCGAACGCGATCTGAATCTTCAGTTCATCTGTGCAGAACCGGTCACGGAGCATCGGGAATTTTCCGTGTAGCAGGGCGCAGTCAAGGAAGCTGTTTCCGCTCGGGTGCATTACCGACAGGGCAGCATTGAGAGCGGTATCAAATTCAACACCCCATCGCTCAGCAGTACGAAGCCATGCCTGGCCGAATTTAGTATCTGAACGGGATAATGATGGCATTACGATTCCGCGATATGCGCCCATACGGATCACTTGCCGCTTTGGCCAGTTCTTTTTAAGGTATTCCCGGCGTTTTGCGAAGTCCTCCTCGGTGTAAATGCGCTTCACTACTTGAACAGGATTGCAGCCGATTTGCTCGTGAATGGTTCGAGCAAATTCGACTGTTAAATCATGTTCATTGTCAGTATCAGCCATAACAGCGTGAACCCGGTCACCGAACAGCGCATGCGCCACTGCAAGCGTCGCCGTGCTATCCTTTCCTGCCGAGTAGTTAACTACGATTTTATGGTCGTCTGGTATTCTGTACTCGTTTAGGTATCGGTTATATGCGGTTTCAACCTCGTGGACCATGGTGCTGATATCCGTTGGGACAATAATCATTGCTGCTTCACTCATGATTCCACTCCGTATCGGCCTTGCATGCGACCGATGCTGCTAACGAATGCCACCAGGCTGATACCAAGCGGCGCAATTTTCTGGTGATGCTTCCTGATGATTGGCGGCACGACTGCATTCCATTTCGGCTTAGGCCTGCATTCCATTTCGGCTTAGGCCTGCATTTCATTGCTTGCTGAATCTCTGCCACGCATTTACGACCCTGTGCGCGGACGGCGTTGTCTTGCTCTGGTGTCATGCTGCCTCCGTTTTCATAACGTCAATCGCACAACCTGGAAGCAACTGAACGGCAGGGCCGTCGCACTGATTTCCCCACACATCGAAACCATGCGATGACTGCCTAGCGAACAACTCAATGCGAGGGACATCACCGAGCAACTGCACTAATTTTTCGCGAACGATATCAGGCTTGCGGGAGTTCTCCAGCCGCGGCGCGGTGACATGCTGGCAGATAGAAGCATCCATGCGGGCAGGAAGTTTTCCACGTACCGCAAACAGGCAGTCTTCGCTGTTGGCCCGGGTCATATGGCCCATGCCGATCGCGCTATTGCCTTTGTGTTTATTCGTCTTATGCCAGGTGAATCCCTTCATGGTCATCAGGCGAAATCCCCACGCCTCGACAACCTTCAGCGCTTCAATCGGCTGAGTCGGCACCCACCACATAGCCAACAGGCAGCTATCGGCAGCCAGATCCCACACCGGGAGACGGCAGATACCCTGCACGTTCATAACAGGGTATTTAAACCCTGCGCCGCGCTCTCCGTCGGTTGCTTTGTCGCGGTATGCCCAGGGAGGATCAGCATAAATAAGAGTGTATTTACCGGTCATGAATCCTCCCGCTCCGGATCGTTAACATCCCATCCATTCCGCTCAATATTTACAGCCAGCCGCTTATCTCCGACCTCTTCGATACTCCTACCGGTAATCTCTGCTACTTCTGCGTTGGTGTAGCGCATGAGTGCAGCCAGTTCACATGCAGTCCATTCACGCATAGTTAATCCTCCGGAGCGGGCCAGTGAGTAACGCTTGCTTCTGACTGAATAAATGGAGCGACCGGTTGCTGTTGCTATCTCTTCCACTGAGAACCGACCGAACAGATACAGCTCGGCTGCCGTCCATGGCTTTCCGGTCATCCTGCTGATAAGTGGTGCGCCGATACGTGATGCCTGGCGAGTGACTGCCGGTTCGGAACGCTCAAGCTTTTCTGCGATAACCTGAACCGGCATAGTTCTGCCAACTTCATGCAAGAACAGGTTTTCCCACGGTTGCCAAAGTTCGCTCATCGCTACCTCCATTGCTCACCGAACGTGAAGCCGATCTCCGCCAGCGCCTCGTCCATTTTCTCGATGAACTCCGGCACCATTTCGTTGAAATCGGTCATGTACTGCGGATCCCGATCAACGATGACGTGGTGAATTCCCTCTCGCTTCATGCGCGGGTCATAGTTTGCGAAATACCAGGCATCTTTACCTGTCACCCACATGCTGTACTGCACCTGCGCCATGTAAGCCGACTTGATAGCTTCGAAGCCGCCAAGTCTGAATTTCATAAAGTCGCGTGATGTGAACGGGCATTTAAGTTCAAGTCCGAACCCGTCACTGCACAGGCCGTCAGGAGAACAAGCGGTGCGCATGCTTTCGTCACGGAACAGGATCGGAGACTCCGTAACTGTCACGTCAGTAGTGAACTCGAAGAGTGTGCGCGCGTCTTCCTCGAACTGTTTACCCCACGCCAGAGCCTTTGCATTAACCTCAGGCGATACACCGGTGCACACCTCGGCTAGAAGGGTGTGAAAGTAGGACATTTTCATATCTGTCCACTTCTTCCCTGATCTTGGTTTTGAAATGACGTTATGAACTTCTGATGCGGTGATGACGCCGAGGCGCAGCCGGTGCCACGCCTCATCGCCCTGTTGGATAGTGGTTACGTCAATGCCGGTCCTGGCCAGGATAATTTCTGGTGTCATGCTGCCGCCTTTTGCCTGAGGAACCCGAGAGCCTTAACACCTTCCTGTTCTGTCAGGTCGGCTAGCTGCGTGATAGAGCGTTTGAAAATGCGTGAGCAGAGAGGGAGAAGATCGGCATCCCATGTCTTATCCAAAGAGACAAGCAGGTCGTTTATCTCTTTCTGCGTAGCTTCGCTAAGCGGCGTTATATCGCGCTCAGGCTGACGCTCTGCTGTAAAGTTGATACCTTCTTCGCCCTCGGTATTAACGTGGTCGATAGCGGCATCCAGTCGTTCACGGCGAGGCCAGTATTTTGCAGCCTGCTTCACAACCGTCTTGAGGATCATCTGTTCTTCGTCGGTGACCCATGGACACTTCTTGCTGTTGTCAGATTTGTACTTTTTCCATGCTTCTGACCGGTCACGGATGGAGTAGATGGCATCGATGCGCATCGTATGGGTGAGGTAATCACCATCGTCAGTTTTTACCGTTACATACGCCCCTACGATGTCCCCGCGTTGCTCTTCGGTATCAAAGTCGTTGTAGATATGGATCGGCGGCTTATCGAGCCCCTCGCGTCGGAATTGGTCGTTCCGACGCACTATGGCCGACTGACACCACTTAATTGCGCCAGACTGCTGCGCAATATGCATCAGGCCCATGTAACTGATGTCGAGGCAAATAGCCCCTTTACGCGGAACCAGGTAAGCCAGCTTCTGAGCTGGGTTTAGCGAAATGCCGATTGCCGCAACGTTGACGATCGCGTTCTGCGTGCTGGTCTGGTTCTGGAATGCAACTTTCGCGAGGTAGTCGTTGTTCTGAAACAGCTGGATGGCGAACTGACTTTCCTTCGCCCACACCATCCGCTCGTCAGTGGCCGCCTTAGTGAAAAGCGGCTCCTGTTGTTTGACGAAGTCAATAAGGGTTAAGCTCATAATCACTCCTTAGAACGGGCAGGGTGCTTGGCGCTGCCATTCTTCTTCTGCCCGGGCATATGCGCAGGCCGAAATGTATTCGTTGTATGACTCTTCGGCCTTTTCCCCGATAAGTGCAAACTGGGCATCCTTGGGCAGGAACAGGTTGCTCATCTCTAGAGGTTTCGCAGGGAACATGGCGATCAGTTCTTTCGCCCGGTCGTCGATCCACTTCTCTTTCTCGTCGTCGAGCTGCTGCTCAACCCAGCGCCGATCTTCGATGCGGTCGTAAGTGAGGTATGCGTTCATGGCTGAACTCCTGAAATTTGGATGTGCAGATCCCGCCCGCGTAATGCCAGGCCGATCGGTTGAATAGGGTGGTTAGTGACTAAGTCCGTGACCGCGCCCGTCGAGATAAACCTCAACAAGCAACTCTTTGGTGTAGGTACGTTCGCAACCGCGGTGAAGGTAGAGTTTGCCGCGCGCGTTTGCTGATGCAGTCCACATTCCATCTTTATGCTTTACCAGCATTCCTGGCTGAACGGCGCCACGGTTAACTTCAAACACTCCGTAATGGTGCATCATGTTTCACCTCAACCTGTTCCAGGAGGCCAGCGATGTGCATCTGCCAGCGGTTAAGCGTCAGCTTTTCACGCGGGTTCGATACCGACGTCAGTTGCCACTCGTTATCGTTGAGCTTTTTGGCTGTGTACTGCTTGCCGTTGTGGGTGACTGTCATCATTCGCCATGCTCCGTGCCACCAATGAAGCGCTCTGGCATTTCATCGAAAATCTGCATGCTCAACACAGCCACCTTTCCGTCTCGTAACGGGAACGCATATTCCTTTTTCACAACGTAGAGGTGGTCAGCGGTAGCTCTCAGAACCATATCGGTAACATCTGTTTTCTTTCCAACCCAGCAGCTTTTGACTGGGTTAAGTCGTCCTTCGAAAATTGTTCCAGTTAGTGGACTGGCGCCAATCATCTTTACAGTGCTCATAAATCCTCTTGGCCTTATCGCGGCGAACGGAACGGTTAATACAAGACTTCAACGCATTTATTCAGTGTTTCAATGGGCGGTGGATGGCCGCCGGTTGTCATAACTTGAGCCACTCGTAAATGACTCCAGTTATGAAAAAGCCGCTGGTTAGGCGGCTATTGATTGAAATTAAATGATCGGGGAGATATTTGGCTTGCAGCCCTGCAAAATGCGCTATCAAGGAATTGATACTTATGTCGCCACACTCTGCCGCGCTGATCACCATGCTTTGCACAATCAGGTCGGCGCATCATGGTGAAATGAACCACTGTTTCGCTTGTAGCTTTAGGTTTACGCATACTCTTACCTTCTGTCGTTATCCGCTGATGCGGGAGAAATGCTTAACGTGTTTGCGGTACATCCCTGAACTACAACTCGTCACGAATCTGTGAGAGCGTGCTGATTGCCAGGTAGTAACCGCGACGCTGTTCTTCTGTTTTGAACGCACGCATATCGTCTTTGATTGATGCGATGGCCTTGTTCAGAACTTCAGCCTGTGCTTCCTTAATCGCCTGTTTGCGTGGTTTCTGGCGCTTCTTCGGCAGGTCTCTTAAACATGCCGGCATGTATGTCTGAGTCATAAAAAATCCTCTTGTGATTCAGCCCAGCCCACTCAGCTTTGAATGGGCTGGAATAAATCTTTTTACGCTTCGCACCTCTCATCCCGCCAGTGTTGCCCGTTCCCGCGCCTTTATCGCTCTCGCGAGGGGGTAGCCTTCTCACCGACCGGATCGCGCCCGGTGATACGCCGCATTTTGTGCGTTGGGGTCTAAACAGGATTACCGAGTGCTGTTCCGACTTTGCATGTTGTTAAAAAGCAGGCGACTTGCTGTCCGCCGCTGGCTAACTTCGCTCAGCTGTCGATGTTTCGTTTCGATGGATTAAAGATAACCTTAGTTATGGGTGATGGCAATAACCTAATTTATAATTATCATCACATAAGTTATAATGCACTGATAACTAAATGAATTTATTTTTGTAAAAAGACGTTGGTAGGTGAGATTTAGGTGTAAAAAAACCCGCCGGAGCGGGTTTGCATTTTGAGGGGATTACTTTCTACATAACTTGTAGTTGTGTCCGCAGGTAACAACGGAGTGTTTTCCGTCTGCTGACCAGGCTTCGATAGACTTGATATGCACATCCTCGGTTTTAGTGTCTATGTCGAAATAGACAACGCCTTCGCTATATTGAAGTGGTTTATCTTTTCCTTTGATTGATTCGAATGTGGCTGAGACGCCATACGTACCATCAGATTTCTTGTCTGATATCTTGGCGCTACCTCCTTCAACGATAAAGCAGGATGCACTTTTATCACCACAGAGTGCAACCGACATCTCTTTCTTGGCTAACTGGAATGCCTCATTCTGAGTTGGTTTTTTGTCTCCACATCCAGCTAAGGCAATAATGCAAAATAATAACGGTGCGAATGTTGCTTTCACTTTCATCCATTCCTCAGCGTTACCAGATAGTAGATGTCCAGAACATGCGACCGAGGATCTCTACGCTGTCAATGTCTGCCTCTTCATCCGGATACTCTTCACTGTTGAAGCTGCGTATCACGATGCGAGTGGGGCTTACACGATAAATGGATTTTAATCTCTTCCATCCGTCCTGGCTGATTGCATATACCTTTCCATCGACAATTTTCTTGTCGTTAGTGTTTATGGCAACAGTGGTTCCTTCTGGGATCATTGGCTCCATGCTGTTTCCGGAGGCAGGGAAGCACAGCACACTGTCTTTTTGAGCCCCTACCTTTCTTAGGGTGGACTTTGCGAACCTCAATTTGAAGCCGTTATAGTCATCCTCAAGGCATGAACCATCACCGCAAGCCAGCTCAATATCTTTAAGATATGGCACTTCGACCTCGTCATCAGGCAGATTCGTTTTGCTATCCCAAGCATCAATCTTACCCCATTCACTTTCAGGTGGAATGGAGGAGTCTTTGCGATCTTCGTCATGCATTGGCCCAGTGCCAGAACTAAGCCATTCAGGTCGGACATTGAGGGCATGCGCAAGCTCAACCATCTTACGGCTGCCATTAGTCTTACCGGAGGTCATTTTCTGAATAGCTGGCTGTGACACGCCAACTTTTTCAGCAAGTTGCCCTTGGGATATGCCTGCGGCGTTCATGGCCGCGTTTAATCGATCTGCGAATGTTTTCATAGCGCCAATATATAACCCAGGTTATGCAGAGTAAAATAACAAAGGTTATGGACAATACCCATAACTTGGGTTATCTTTTCATTAATCCAGTAATCGGATAGGTAAAATCCATGAACAAAGTTATTCAACGTGCTTTAGACATCGTTGGCAGCCAGAAGCGACTCGCAGATATTTGCGGCGTAAGTCAGCCAGCGGTGCATAAGTGGCTTAACGGTGGGTCCGTTTCTCCAGAGAAAGTGACGGCCATCGTTAACGCTACAGGTGGCGAGATTAAGGCCCATGAAATTCGCCCTGATCTCCCTGACCTGTTTCCTCACCCAGAAAACCATGCCGCCTAATCGGCGGCCATAACCACGAAAGGGAAAGCAATGCATTCACTTGCGTATCAACACAATACCGGAATACACCCGGGAGCGATGATAAACCGCGCTCAAGCTAAGGCGGCGCCGGACCACGAAAAGATCCGCGATGCGGTCCGTGCATGGTCGTCGGCGCTGGACAATCAGGACGTGGTGTCAGCGCTGATCATCAACGAATACCGGGAGCAGGGCGGGACCTCCATCAGCTTTCCGGACGACATCAGCCGTGCGCGACAGAAGCTCTTTCGCTTCCTGGATAACCGTTTTGACTCCGATCAGTACCGCGAGAACGTCCGTCAGCTGACTCCCGCAATCATGGCCGTCCTTCCTGTTGAGTTTCGTACGCGCCTGGCGCCACAGAACGACACGATGTCGCTTATTGCATCAGCCATGAAGGAATGTTCAGAAGCAAAGCAAGCGGTCCTGCTGGACGCTCCAGAGCATCAGAAACTGAAAGAGGTAAGCGAGGGTATAGCTTCGCTGTTCCGCCTCATGCCGGAGCAGGTAGGGCCGCTGATGACGATGGTCACGTCGATGCTGGGGGTTATGTGAGAACTACAGAAATGGCGAAAGCCGGTCTGCGCGAACAGAACCGACTTTCAAGTGCAAAAACGACAGTAGTTGCAGGAGGAATAATGGCAAAAAAACCACGCTATTTCCATACCGCTGTACATAAAAACATTACCCGCGACCGTTTTGTCCGTTCCGTTAACCCGGAAGTGGCCGAAAAGATGCGCGCCATCCTGGAAGAACTCAAACGCAAGGAGAGCGGTCGTGAATAATCTCGCAAAAGTAATACCTTTCAGGCCGTCTGTATCGGTCGTGGAGCGTCAGGTGGCAGATATCGATGATGGGTACACCCGCATCGCTAACGAGCTGCTGGAAGCGGTTATGGCTGCTGATTTAACAGCTCGACAGCTGAAGGTCGTTCTGGCGGTGATCCGCAAAACCTACGGGTTCGGAAAAAAGTTTGACCGTATTACCAATACCCAGATTTCGGCGATGACCGGCATTCACCATACACATGTCTGCAAGGCCAAGAACGAGATGATTGCAATGAACATCATCGTTACCAATGGCCTGGCGATCGGGGTGAACAAGGTTATTTCTGACTGGAATTTCAGCATTAGCCAACATGGCAAAACATTAGCCGAAACAGCTAATGAAACGTTAGCCGAGTCAGCTAATACCTATAAGCCAACTCAGCTAAACACAAAAGAAACTATTCAAAAGAAAGAAAGAAAAGATCCCCCTAAATCCCCCAAGGGGGAATGTGATGGGCAGGAAGAAAAACCGGTTTCACAGAAAAAACCAGCAATCGACTATCAGGCCGTGCTGTCAGCATACAACTCCACCCTGGGAGACAGACTGCCGCAGGCAGAAGCCCTTAACGACAAACGTCGCCGTGGTATCAAGCGTCTGTTGTCTGAGCTGAAAGAACCAACGGTAGAAGCAGTTGAGAACTATTTTTCAGCGTTCTCCCGTACTGCTAAGCCGTTTTATTTCGGTGAAAACGATACCGGCTGGCGTGCAAGTTTTGACTACCTGCTACGTTCTGAAACTCTGGTTAAAACGCGGGAGGGTTCACTGTGAACACTGAAATCCTGACCGTACCTCATAACCTCGAAGCAGAGCAAAGCGTACTTGGCGGAATCATGCTGGACACCGGTAGCGAGCGTTGCCAGAAAGCCATTGCCATGCTGAAGCCTGAGTCGTTCTACCTGCGCGCCCACCAGGTAATTTTCGCAGAGATGCGAGATCTGGTGGCCAGACAGCGCCCGGTTGACCTTATCACCCTGATTGAGTCGCTGGAAGCTAAGTCGATGGAGGAACAGGCTGGCGGTTTCGCCTACATGGCCGAGCTTTCGAAGAACACTCCCAGCGCGGCAAACATCGTTCACTACGCCATGGTGGTGCGCGAGAAGGCCATGGAGCGCTACGGCATCGATATGACCACCAGGGCGACTGAACTGCTTTACGCCCGCAACGGCATGACAACCTCAGAGAAGTTTGAAGCAATCCAGAGCCTGTTTACTGAGATCAGCGATTACGCGAGAACCGGAAGAAAAACCGGACTCCGCTCATTCTACGACGCGGTAACTGACTGGACTGAAGAATTCGAGGAGCGTATCAAGCCAGACGGTAGGGCGCGCGGATTGTCTACCGGGCTTCCTTCACTTGACGATCTACTTGGTGTTAAGCGCATTGTCCGCGGAAGTCTGTTTGTTATCGGTGCCCGTCCGAAGATGGGGAAAACAACTCTGTACACGCAGATGGCCGTTAACTGCGCCACCGTGGAGAACGAGCCCGCTCTGATGTTCTCTCTGGAAATGCCAGAAGGGCAGATGGTTGAAAAGATAACCGCCCAACAGAGCCGCCTGACACCTAACCTGTTCTACCCGGATATGACCAAAGAGGATTTTGGCTACCGCGGCGACTGGGATAGTGACATCCAGAAGGCAACCGGTGTTATGAGTGCGCTAATCGACACCAACAACCTGATGATCGATGACACCCCCGGCATTGGTCTGGCACACGTCGTTGCTGAGTCGCGGCGCATTAAACGCGAGCGCGGCAAGGTTGGCATGGTGCTGGTTGACTACCTGACGCTGATGACTGCCGAGAAAGCCGATCGTAACGACCTGGCCTACGGGATGATCACCAAAGGGCTAAAGAACCTCGCCAAAGAGCTTGGCTGCGTCGTCGTGCTGCTGACACAGCTTAACCGTGAGCTGGAGAAGCGCGTCAACAAACGACCGTTACCGAGCGATTCACGCGACACAGGCCAGATTGAGCAGGACTGTGACTACTGGGTGGGCATTCACCGGGAGGGCGCTTTCGATGACAGCGTTCCGCCGGGCGAAACCGAGTTAATTCTGCGCCTCAACCGCCACGGCAGCACCGGCACGATTTACTGCAATCAGGTCAATGGCGCTATCTACGACTGCGATCAGACGGCTGAACAAGCACGCCGCCGTCAGCAGGAAGCGAAACCAGCGAAGAAAGGTGGCTTTTAATGAACACAGCAATGCAAATCATCATGAACTCACAATACTCCGAGTTCCCTGAAACTCTCCTGACGCTGGAGTTATGCCGCGCCACTGCCCGTGCCGACGGTCGCAAGATTGGCGAATCACTCCGGGCCTGCGCAAAGGTGAAAGCCCGCCAGGCGAAGAACCGGAACCTGTTCAACACGCTCACCGAGATGTCCCGTAGCCAGTTCCCGGAAGTGCAGATGACCCGCATCCGTGGCTGCGTAGAGCGAATGGAGAAGGCGCTGGGGCGCGAGATGCGCGAGCTGGATATCACAGCAGAAGACGTGATCGAATTTAGCGGTGAAGCGGCATGAGCATCTTCACACGCACACCTAACCCTCTTAACAACCTATTCAATCAGTGCCTGGCATCAGTCAGGGGCGGGAGAGCAGAAGTATGAGCAAAAACGAAGGATTGACCATGAACCAACTGGCAGAAATCAACGCGCAGCATGTGACCACCATTGCCGCGTTGGAAGACAAGTGCGCGGCGCTGGCTGCTGAATTATCACAGGCGAAATCAGTTGTTAGTGAGTGTCGGGAATATTTTATCGCTGGAATCATGAACCGAATGAGACCAACAAACGAAGGGTACCTGCACATGAGATGCGACACCATGGGGGATGAAACACCAAGCCACGACGCCTTCCTGGCTGAAGTGCGGGCGCAGGGTGTGGAGATGTTTGCGATCCAGCAGCGCCAGATTGCAACAGAGCAGGAGCAAGCCGGGGATTATGAGTTTTCTCGTCATTGCAGTATTTCAGCAGATGAAGCCTGTGAGTTTGCCGAAGAGTTGCGTGAAGGTAAATGTTGTGAGGTGCAATCGTGATTACCGGAACTGCGAATTATGACGATGTCCCTGAAGCTATGTGCGGCATCTGCGGTGGTTTTTACAAGGCAGATGAGCCTGATGATCATGAATGTGAGGGGCCTGAAATCGAATGTGACGTCTGCGGACACATAAGCACAGGCCATGAAGGACGGCACCATTGCTGCGAGGACAACAGCGATGACTAACAACCCAATGACAGCACTCAACAAACAGGCGCTGCGTGAAGTGGCTAATGCCGCAAACATAGCTTCATGGGGTAAGTGGGAATCGTATAAGCCGCACAAAGGCGCGAGAGGATATGAAGTAAGAGTTGGTGCAAAAGCGGTTGCTCAACACTGTCTTAAAGTTGACTCAGCATTCATTGCCGCCGCCAGCCCGTCTACCGTTATGGCGCTGATGGATGCGCTGGAAGCAGCAGAGAAATGCATAGCCGAATTGTCTGCAAGCCACAGCAAATTGCGCGACACAATGGCAACCATCCACAACACAATCCGAATGGATGGCGGCTATACGCCACTGGCAGCAATCCTTAACGCTGCTAAACGCGCACATGAAGAATCAGCAATCGCCGCTGGCATTGGCGTGAAGGGGGAATGAGATGGCTGACAAATCTCCTTTAGAGCGCTTGAAGTCTGCAAACAAAGATAATCAGAGAATGGTCATGGTGAGCGTCGGAACACTCAAAGCCGCACGCAGTGAAATTCTGGCCCATGTCGGCGTAAACGGGAAAGGCCTGATGACAGATATCGTTCTCAATCAAATTAACGCAGTTATCGGTAAGGACTAACCCATGACAACTAATAACCACCCGGCGCACGGCCCTGTATCACTCGAGCGCCTGCACCAGATACGCGAAATACTCAGCAAAGCAGCAGCACAAAGTGACGGCGGTAATCTCGGCTACGCAATGGCTGATGCTGTGAAGGTGATTAATGTGGCTATAGCGGCGAGAAGTGTAGAGACTATCTATCAGGTAATGTATGGAGAGTGTTGGCGAGACATAACCGAGGAGCAATACCACGACCATGCTATTCACGAATCACCGATTCGTATTGTCTACACCGCTCCGCCAGCGAAGTTAGATAATACGATTGACGAAACATTAATCGAGGCACTTAGGCTTGTACAATGCATGCTTGATGATTATCGGGAGAGAAACTATGGGCACGCTCAGGAATGGATTCGCCACATAAGCGCTAAAATGGACGATTACAGCGAACAGCATGGTGACGATGCATATTCTGTTATCAGCGCAGCCATGCTTCAGGCTGGCAACTCTCCGGTAACTCCGGATGGTTGGGTTATGGTGCCGAAGGATATGACGCCAGAAATGATGAGAGCCGTTCAGATTAAAAGTGAGCTTGGCGGGTATGCTGCTTCTGAACTATCTGGCGCATACGATATGTTTGCTGAGTTCTGGGGTGTGGCATGTAGTGCAGCGCGTAATGCAAGGTGATGCGATGGAAGAGGAAAAATATGTAATACGTGGTTTTGAAGATGACTACCACGAAAAGTACGGGGCAGTAATAACCGATTCCGGCGTTATTAAATTGAAGATATCGGTGCTGCGTGGTCTTGCTGACGTAGCTGCATATCAGTTGCGTAAAGATTCCTTGTTCGGTCGCGATGATTTAATAGGCGCAACATTGATTACCAAAAACGGTTACCCCACCGGGCTTATGTTGAACGGTGTGATTTGGAGAGAACGATGAGCAACGAACACGATTCAACTCCTGACGAAATTAGATTACTTCAGTCAGAGGTCACTATCTGGAAAAACCGCTGGGAAGGCATGCGGGTATTGTTCACAGAAGTTGCTGACGCTCTTGGTTGCGACGTTAAAAACAATGAAGCAATGATTAGCGAAATTCAACGTCTGCAGAAGGAAGCTAACGCGAACGAAGAATTGCGTGAGGCTGTAGAGGGATTTCTCCAGGTTCTTGATGAATATCCAGAACAACTTGTGCCGATAAACAGAAACGCATCTCTTATCCGCTTTATGCGTGAAGCCTTATCAGAGCAGCCGCCAAGTAAAGATGGCTGGGTTAAGTGCAGCGAACGCATGCCTGATGTAAATGGTTTGTATCTTTGCTGGGGGGAATATTATGAAGGTTCTGATCCTGGTTTTATTCCTGCGGAATTCTTTATACATCCAACTCATGGCTGGACTGAATGGAAACCAATTGAAGATGACTGTGTTCATTACCAGGTGATAATTACTCACTGGATGCCGCTGCCAGCAGCACCGCAGCAGGAGGTGGAAAAGTAATCCTCATTGACACCTACAAATTACGATTATACTGTATATGTGTACAGTATTTATTGTGAGGTGTTTATATGGGCTTCCCGTCTCCTGCTAATGACTACGTTGAATCATGCCTGACTGTTGATCGCTTATGCCACATGGATGCCAACTGTATAGTCATTGATACGTCATCCGGATATGCAGTGATTAACCGCGCTCTCAGGGTTAAGCAGGGAGCGCCAATCCTCATCAATCACTGTGGTCGTATTCAGTTCGCAAAGCTGATGGGTGAGGCGCTGATAACGTCAGAAGGTGAGGCGCTTGAAGGAGAGTCTCTGGATGATGTTGATGTGATCGGCGTGGTCACGTTCCTCATTAATTCTGCTCTTCAAGATGCCGCTGACTCATCACCGATATAAGTCACTAGCAACAGCAAGCAACGTTTGATTTCCCATAATCAACCAGCCATAATCATATCACCAGAGCCTGAACAACTCTGGTGACTTCTGCGCATTTAAGGGGACTTAAATGCGACCACAATCTGAACTCTTCACCTTGTCACAGTTGCAGAAATGCACCTGCGATTTTCTGCATTCGTCGTTACCTCTTGGAGGTAGCGTATGAAGCGGCAATATCTCCTCCGCAACACCAACATCCGCGCCAATGCCATCAATGCGATTAACCAGTTGCATCTCGATGAGAAACGCCCGGTCGTCATTGAGATAAAAGAGATGACGCGCTCTATCGGCCAGAACGCCAAACTTTGGGCTATTTTGGGCGACGTCAGCAGCCAGGTTGAATGGCATGGACGAAAGCTCTCATCCGAATCGTGGAAGCATATCTTCACCGCCGCGCTGATTAAGCAGGAGGTGGTGCCTAACCTGACCGGTGATGGATTCGTGGTGTTGGGTCAGTCAACCAGCAAGATGACAGTCGGCCAGATGCGCGACCTTATCGAACTGATCCACGCCTTTGGCGCAGAGCGTAATGTCCGTTGGGGAGATGAATCCCGCCTCGCTATGGAGTGGGCTTCCCGATTTGGAGGTTCCCATGCGTAAACCAACCCGCCGCAGCTGCAAAATCTGCAAGACCAAATTCACTGCTACCTACGACAACGTATGGTGGTGCTGTCCTGAGCATGGCTTCGAGTACAGCCAGTTGCTGTTGGCAAAGAAGAAACTGGCAGCCGATCGCAAACGTAAGCAGGAAGCGCAGCAGGAACGCCGCGAGCTGAAGGTGAGAAAAGCTGCGTTCAAGACTAAGTCACAGTGGGATAAAGAGGCTCAGTCTGCCTTTAACCGGTATATCCGGATCCGTGACGAAGGGAAGGAATGCGTCAGTTGCGGGAATCCCCTCATTGGTAAAAGCAACTATCTGACCGGCAGTGCTATCGATGCTAGTCACTACCGTTCCCGCGGTGCTGCATCACACCTCAAATTCAACGTGTTTAACGTCCACTCAGCCTGCACTCGATGCAACAGAGAATTAAGCGGCAATGCCGTTGAGTACCGTATTCGCCTGGTCGATCGCATTGGTCTGGTGCGTGTCGAGCGTCTTGAATCTGACAACGAGCCTCGCCGGTTCGATATCCCATACCTGCAGCGCATTAAATCCATTTTCACCCGTAAAGCCCGACAACTTGAGAAGCGTCGCGCCCGTCAACAGGAGCATGCAACATGAGCAATATACAATACCCAATGACCACCGCGGCTGTTTTTGATGATGTGGTTTACCCAATTAACCTCGACGGTCCTCATCAGATAGCGAATGAAGTTGAATCGGCACTCAGATGGTTCTGCCGCTGGCATAACGAAGAAATCGCAGTGGTGAGGGGAAATGTGCTGTTCAGTTGTTGGGGGCTTTACCTGACTCATGACCAGTTGATGGCGGAGGCAGCATGACCCGCACCGATATCGACAACTATCAGCGCTCGTCAGTAGAGCGTGCTACCAGGCTGACTCCTTACGCAAGAAGTGAAATAGCCCGTCTGGATGTTGAGACAGCAGAGCTTCAGAAACGCATCGATCGGAACAACGAATTACGCCGTGAAATCATCAACCGCGCAAACATGAACAAGGGGCAGCCAGCATGAACACTCAATACCTGCAGTTTGTACGCGAGCAGCTCATTGTAGCGACGGCTGACCTAAGCGGCGCGACGAAAGGCCAACTGATGGCATGGCTGGAGAATGCGCAATTCGATACCGGTACATTCAAGCGCAAGAAACTGCGGGTACTGGATGAAGTGACTGGGGAAATGATTACGCTGGACAACCCGCCAATACCAGGCAAGCAATCACGAGCCAAAGGCTCACACATCCCACTCGTTCAGCCAGTTGAGTATTCAACAGCATCATGGCGGCGCGCAGTGCTGTCACTCGATGAACATCAGAAAGCATGGCTTCTCTGGAACTATAGCGAGAATGCGCGATGGGAGAATCAGGTTTCTATCACTCAATGGGCGTGGTCAGAGTTTAAATCCTCCCTTGGCACAAAGAAGGTAGCAGGGAAGACGCTGGATAGGCTGAAGGCCCTTATCTGGTTAGCAGCTCAGGACGTGAAAGCAGAACTGGCAGGGCGAGAAACTTACGAATATCAGCAACTGGCAGAACTGGTTGGCGTCACACCAAAGAACTGGTCTGAGACATTTACCGATCGATGGCTGGAGATGAAACGCACATTCATGCGCCTTGATAGCAGCGCTTTATTGCAAGTAACGCGATCACGTTCACAACAAAAGACGACAAATTTACATACAAGTCTTGCAAAACTGGATTGAAAAGCATATATTTTATGTAAATCTGATATTGTGCCAATGTTGTATGCGCTGGCGGTATCGAAGAACTCATAGCCCGAGGTTAACGCCTTGGGCTTTTTATTTGCCTGTAGCTAAGCGGTAAAGCACCCAACTCATAATTGGATGATCGCTGGTTCGAATCCAGCCTGGCGAACTAAATACCTACCAGGACCATAAGAGCGAAAGCTCAACGCACCACCATCATCTTGCCAGCATCGCCGCTGGCTTTTTTAAAGCGCATTACCACCAAGAACCAGACCCAACCAACTCATTGCTGAATATCTGTGGCTACGGTGGTCTAGTGCGCTTCAAAAAAGAAAACCCAGCACATGGCTGGGCTTCGTGAAGATGGGCGGCAAGAGACTGCGCTAACAGCCTCCTGCCTGATTTGCTCATGCCTTTAGTCACGAACAAACCACGTTACTGAGAACGTATCCTGGATTTGTTCAATCGACCATCATCCCTATTCCTAATTTGAACAGATCCCCATCATCTTGGGGGTAGAGCATGTACCGTATGGACAAAATAAGAGAATGGTTCAGCTACGGATTCGGGGGGCTGACTGCAATGGGTGGCGTTCTCTCGCTTAATGACGTGGCCGTTATCATTGGTATTCTTTGTACTGTCGGCACATTCGGAATCAACTGGTACTACAAGCGCAAAGAGCGCGAGGACAGATTGAATGGGAATGTCACCGGCGCTCAGAAATAAAATCGCTGCCAGTATCGGTGGCGGGGCGATCGCAATTGCCACCGTGATGCTATCCGGAAAGGATGGGCTTGAAGGTCGTGAGTATGTGGCCTATCGAGATGTTGTTGGAGTGCTGACTGTCTGTGATGGACATACCGGATCCGACATCCTCACCGGCAAGCGATATACCGATAAAGAATGCGATGCACTAACCCGGAAAGATTTAACACGCATTGCCGCTCAGGTTGATCCGCACATCAAAGTGCAGACCACTGAAACGCAGCGAGCAGCAATCTACAGCTTTGCTTACAACGTCGGCGCTACCGCAACCATCAACTCCACTCTGCTGAAGAAACTCAACGCGAAAGATTACGCAGGAGCATGCTCTGAGCTAAAGCGCTGGGTATATGCAGGTGGCAAGAAGTGGAAAGGGCTGATGAACCGGCGCGATGTTGAATATGAGGTTTGCACCTGGAGTCAGAAATGAGCCGGTTAACCGCAATCATCATTGCCGTTGTCGTCTGCATCATCGTGTCGCTTGGCTTGGCTGTTAATCACTACCGCGACAACGCCACCGAATACAAGAAACAGCGCGATGAGAAAACTCAGGCGCTGAATCTGGCTAACGCCACCATCACCGACATGATAGCCAGGCAGCGAGATGTTGCTGCTCTGGATGCCAAATACACGAAGGAATTGGCCGATGCGAAAAAGACCATTAGCAATTTGCGTCGGGATGTCGATTCTGGTGCTATACGGCTGCGCGTCGCCGCAACCTGTTTGCGAGTGTCCAAAACCACCTCCGCCACCGGCGTGGATGATGCAGGAGCCCCCGAACTTACTCCAGACGCTAGACGGAATTATTTCGATCACCGGGACGGAATCGAAGTCACCAAAGAAATGATTAATGGGCTGCATGAATACATCAACACGCAGTGCCTTAAATAAGCAAAATTGAAAAATATTTCAGTTGGTCATGTCTATTTATAGCTATTCAATTCAACGAATATCTATTCATTGAGTGATTATATCTATCTGAATTTAAATGATTTAATCAAGCCTCGCGATTGCGGGGCTTTTTTATGCCCGCAGTAAACTGCGCATCGCAGCGCATGGCAATCCCGAGTCTTTCAGAAAGCTGAGCCTGAGAACTGCCGTATATGGTGGCGACCATCTCGGGGCGGCTTTTCTGTGCGAACAGGCTCATCTTTCTAAAAGGTAAAAACGCTATGAATCACCCAAGCATTGTTATCGAAAATGTTCACGTCAGAAGTAATGAGCACGGAACCTATAACTTGAACGATATGCACAGAGCCGCAATTGCCGGTGGACTTGCCAAGAAGTGGCAGGTGCCTAGTCAGTTTATCGGTGCTGATGGAGTACAGGCTTTTGTCGATGAGGTTTCCAAAGTGCTAAAAGACACTTTGGAGCAAAATCAGATACTTGATGTTATCCACGGCGGAGCTAATCGTGGAACGTGGGCGCATGAGTTGATCGCCTTAAAGTATGCTGCATGGCTTTCTGCGTCTTTCGAAGTGAAAGTTTATCAGACCTTCCGCGATGTCGTGATGGGCAAGCTTTCCCTCTTTGCTGAGGCCAACAAGCTTGAGTTGGAGTATCAGCATAAGACCAAGCGCGTCAGTACGGCCGCTCGAATTATGAATAGCTGGGGCGTTGGCGGTGAAAAACGCCGTATTGAATCTGAAAGGATTCATATGCAGGAGCAGATTCAGTTGGTCATCCCCGGTCTGCCAAAAAAAGACGAAGCAGCGTAACGGGCTCAAAATGGAGCTCGTCGACAAGAGAGCCACTTTCACAACGGCTCTCCATTACAAAGCTCATCTGCGGGTGGGCTTGATAATGATTTGTGTAACCCCGCAAGGATGGTGATCACATCTTGCTGACGGGTAAGCCGTAAGTGGCTAAGCACTTCTGAGAAGCAGGGCAACAGCTGCGACAAGACAAAGAGGTAATCATGTCCGACATCTACCAAATCACGCTAACCACCCAAACAGGCGAAACCTTCACGGGCAAGATGTCACGACGTCAGCCTGAGCTGGTTAACGGTTTTGTGCCGCTGGCGACGGAGACAGGCCAGTGGCTTTACTTCGCTCCGGCCGATGTAAAGCGCGTGGAGTTCACGCCGGTACCAGCAGAGCAGACCGAACAAGCAACGGAGTAACCCATGGCTAACGATGACGAGCGCAGGCCATACCCGCCAGTTAACTTCATCGAATCCGACAACTGGCAGCCATACACTAGGCTGATCCCAGCTAACGAAGTGCATGAGTGGATAAACCGGCAAATCATCAGCGATGCCGGAAGCATCCATAACCCTGACCACGAACACCTGTTAGAGGCTGACCTCTGCTTCATGTGGGCGTCCGATTCGTTCGCTAAGAAAGGGCGGTATGTCCTCGGCCAAGCCGAGCAGGTAATGCTCCGCTCCGGTGGTTGGCAGAAAGCCAGAATGGAACAGCAGATGCATGAATGGTTCGGGCGCATCCCGAAGTTCATCATCACGCTGGCAGCCGATTACTGCTCGCAGTGCAGTGACCTCGAGTTCTGCGCACTGGTAGAGCATGAGCTTTACCATATCGCCCAGGCCACCGATGATTTCGGCGCGCCTAAGTTCAACAAAGAGACCGGGCAGCCAGTGCTCACACTGCGCGGCCACGACGTCGAAGAATTCACTGGTGTCGTACGTCGATACGGTGCCAGCAAAGAAGTACAGGAGCTCGTTGATGCGGCCAATGCGCCAGCAGAAGTGGCTCACATCGATATAGCCAGATCATGCGGGACGTGCATGCTAAAGCTGGCGTAACGCTTTATTCAGATTGTCATGGAGGTAACCGATGGCAGCATTATCGACAGAGGTTAAAGCCTTCATCGTTCAATCGCTCGCCTGCTACGAGACCCCGGTTAAAGTCATTGAGCTTGTAAAGGCTGAATATGGCATCGATGTCTCACGCCAGCAGGTGTCGCAATATACGCCCGGCAACGCAATGGCGGCCAAGTTGAGCCAGAAGTGGATTGACCTGTTCAACACCACCCGTAAACGATTCCAGAATGAGATCGCCGACATCCCGATCGCAAATAAAGCGTACCGGTTGCGTGTCCTCGACCGAATGGCGACCAATGCTGAAAAGATGAAGAACTACGGCATGACCTCGCAGTTTATCGAGCAGGCCGCCAAAGAAATGGGCGATGCCTACACCAATCGCCAAAAAGTCGAGCACACAAGCCCTGATGGCAGCATGACGCCGCAGCCGACCATCATCCAGTTATTACCCGTTGAGCCGAAAGCATGAGTAACGCCGTTCAACTGCCGATCCCCGCAAAGCTTGCGCCACTGTTCACTGCCGTGAATAAGCGTTACCGATGCTCTCACGGTGGACGTGGCAGCGCGAAGACTCGCACATTTGCGCTAATGACTGCCGTAAAGGCGTATCAGTCGATGATGAACGGTGAAAGCGGGGTGGTGCTCTGCGCGCGTGAGTTCATGAACTCTCTGGAAGAGTCGAGTATGCAGGAGGTGAAACAGGCGATCCTGTCTGTACCGTGGCTGGCTTCCAACTTTGATATCGGCGAGAAGTACATCCGCACCATCGACAAGAGCGTTAACTACGTGTTCTGCGGTCTCCGGCATAACCTCGACAGCATCAAGTCGAAAGCGCGCATCCTGCTTTGCTGGGTAGATGAGGCTGAATCAGTCAGCGAAATAGCCTGGCAGAAGCTGAGCCCGACAGTTCGTGAAGAAGGCTCAGAAATTTGGGTGACGTGGAACCCGGAGCGCGACGGTAGCGCCACGGACAAGCGATTCCGCAAAGAGGCTGGTGACGACTGCATCACCGTTGAAATGAACTACACGGATAACCCGTGGTTCCCCGACGTGCTGGAAGGTGAGCGACAAAACGATCAGCGCCGTCTTGACCCGGCAACATACTCGTGGGTTTGGGAAGGTGCTTACCTCGAAAACTCTGATAAGCAGGTGTTGGCCGGTAAATACCGGATCGCTGAGTTCTCGGAAAACCTCTGGAAAGAAGCTGAGCGCCTGTTCTTCGGTGCCGACTTCGGTTTCGCCAAAGACCCTAACACGCTGGTGCGTTCGTTCATCCTGCATAACCGGCTGTACATCGAATATGAGGCATACGGTCAGCAGACAGAGCTCGACCACATGCCAGAGCTCTACGATACGATTCCAGGCGCGCGAGACTGGCCCATCAAGGCCGACTCCGCGCGCCCTGAGACAATCAGCTATCTCAAGCGGCAGGGCTTCAACATCTCAGCCGCTGAGAAATGGCAAGGAAGCGTTGAGGACGGGATCGCACACCTTCGCGGATTCGACGAAATCATTATCCATCCCCGCTGCAAGAACGTGGCGCGCGAGGCCCGCATGTGGTCGTACAAAACGGACCGCATCACCGGCGAGGTGTTGCCGAAGCTCGCCGATGGCTATGAACACTGCTGGGACGGCATTCGCTACAGCCTTGACGGGCACATTAAGCGCAAGGGCCAGATGGCAGGGATGATGATCCCCAAAAGGTTGCGTTAAAAATTAAAGATTCACCAAGAATTGACGTTATTTCTTAATGATGTACTTACATGGAGATAGTTATGCAGCATCATTTTAAAAACGTCATTTTCCAGCGTATCGCGAAGGGTTCAACGGTTGGCAATCAGGTAAAGCTAAACGATGTTCTTGCTAATGGGAAGACGGAATCAGCTCTGCTAGAGGCGCTTCAGAAGCAATTTAAGGGCGATACGATAAAGTTGAAAAGCTACCAATAAGTTCAGGCCACTTCGGTGGCCTTTTTCATGCCTTAACCCCACCAACGGACAAACAATGACTGACAAATTAACTCTCGCCGTCAACCATGCGTTGAACGATGCGCGGATGGCGCGCGCCCGTATGGGGCTGATGGCACCGACGATGGGGCTGGACAATAAGCGCCATTCCGCATGGTGTGAGTATGGCTTCCCTGAGCAGATTACCTACGAAAACCTTTATTCCCTGTATCGGCGCGGTGGCATAGCCCACGGAGCGGTAGAGAAGTTGGTGGGCAAGTGCTGGCAGACCAACCCGGAAATTATCGAAGGTGACGATAACGACGAGAGCGAAGACGAAACAGCATGGGAGAAAAAGTCCAAGCAGGTATTCAACAACCGGTTTTGGCGCTCATTCTCTGAGGCGGATCGCCGCCGTCTTGTCGGACGTTATGCAGGCATCCTTCTGCACGTACGCGACGAAAAAGACTGGAACCTTCCGGTTACAAAGGGGCGAGGACTTCAGAAATTATCTGTGGCATGGGCTGGATCGCTCACGGTGAGCGAGTGGGATACCGGCCTGAACTCGAAGACGTACGGACAACCGAAGATGTGGCAGTACGCCGAACGCTTGCCGAATGGTTCAAGTCGCCGCGTCAATATCCACCCCGATCGCGTTTTCATCCTTGGTGATTACTCTGACGATGCTATTGGCTTTCTTGAGCCAGCATATAACGCCTTTGTGAGTCTGGAGAAAGTAGAGGGCGGGTCTGGGGAGTCATTCCTGAAGAACGCCGCTCGCCAGCTTAATGTCAACTTTGAGAAGGAAATCGACTTCAACAATCTCGCGTCTCTTTATGGCGTGAGCATTGACGAGTTGCAGGATAAGTTTAACGAAGTTGCCGGGGAAATGAACCGTGGTAACGATGTTCTGATGACAACCCAAGGGGCCACAGTCACGCCACTGGTCACTGCTGTAGCGGATCCGTCAGCGACCTATAACGTAAACCTGCAAACAGCCGCCGCAGGAGTTGATATCCCGACGCGCATTCTGGTTGGTAATCAGCAGGCCGAGCGCTCCAGCACCGAAGACCAGAAATACTTTAATGCTCGTTGTCAGTCGCGACGCGTAGACCTCTCTTTCGAAATAGAGGACTTCTGCGACAAGCTTATCGATCTGCAAATCGTAGACTCAGTCAGCCAGAAGGCTGTTATCTGGGATGACCTTAACGAACAGACCAGTACTGAGAAACTCACCAACGCTAAGACCATGGGAGAGATTAACCAGACCATGCAGGGCAGCGGTGACGAACCAGCATTCAGCCGTGAAGAGATTCGTACAGCTGCTGGTTATGATAATGACGACGAAGAGCCGTTAGGAGAAGAGGATGGCAACGAAGAAGACGAAGCCACCGATTCTACCGCGTAACTATCAGGATCCGACCGGAGCCGATTCGCTGGAACGCCGGGCAATGAAAGACTTCGCCAGGCGGATGAATAAAATTGGCAAAGCGTACAAATCAGCACTCGACAAAATACCTTCCTCCCTCGCAGTAAACGCCAGATACGAATACCAGCTAAACCCAACGTTGCTATCCATCATCCTGAACGATGCCAGTTACCTGGTTGATCAGGTGCTGCTTGAAGGTGGCGATTACGACCTGTGGTTTTATGAGTACATCGATCTGGCTTCGGAGAAAGGGACCGGGCAGTCGTTCTACAACCTCAGCCAGCAGTCGCCGGTTTACGCCGCTGGTCGTGAGTCGTTAGCATCCATCCTCGCAAGCGACCCGTATCAGCAACGCATGGCGTTGGTGCATGCCCGTGTGTTTGAGGAAATGAAGGGGCTTACTGCTGATGTTAAGCGCGATATGGCGCGCGTGCTTACTGATGGAGTAGGGCGAGGGCTTAACCCGCTGGATATTGCCCGAAACCTGACAGACCAGACCGGTATTGAGAAACGCAGGGCGAACAGAATAGCGCGCACTGAAGTGACTACCGCGCTGCGCCGGGCTAAGTGGGATGAAGACCAGGAGGCTAATGACCTTTACGGCCTTAAAACCCTTCTGGTTCATATCTCGGCACTGTCACCGACAACCCGACATACCCACGCAGTGCGCCACGCCAATCTCTACACCAATGAAGAGGTTCGTGACTGGTACAGCAAGGATGGGAACTCCATCAACTGCAAATGCAGCCAGCAGTCGGTGCTGGTGGATGCGGACGGTAAGCCGGAATACCCGGACACCATCACGAAACTCAAACAGGAATATAAATCGATGCAGGCGCGTGGTTACGCCTGGGCGGAGAAATAACTATGCCTATGCAGGTCAACATCACCACGAAGGTGAACAGCCAGTCTATCCGGCGCGAAACATACAACGGTCGCGAGCATCTGGTGCTGCCGAGTTACACACTTCCGGCGAACGTCGTCATGAATGGCGGGCTGTACACGCAAGAGCAAATCGACGCCCACTATAAGGGGCTGGAGGGCACCCTGGCACCGCTTGGGCATCCTCAGGTTAACGGTCAGTTCGTATCTGCTTTCTCCCCAGAGGGGATTAACGCAGGCCATATCGGCGCATGGAACCGCAACGTTAAGAAGTCCGGTAATCGCATATACCTCGAAAAGTGGGTTGATGTGGCCCGTGCAAGCGAGTCGGAAGGTGGCAGAGAGCTACTTGATCGCGTTGCTGCCATTGAGCGCGGCGAAGACGTTCCGCCGATTCATACCAGTGTTGCCGCATTCCTCGACCAGCTTGAACCGAACGATCAGCAGCGCGCAACGGGTGCTGAGTGGGTAGCTGATATCCACGGCATGGACCATGACGCGATCCTGCTGCACGAAGTTGGAGCGGCTACTCCGGAGCAAGGTGTTGGCCTGATGGTTAACGCCGATCTGGCTCAGCCTCTTAAGGCGAACTCTGGCGCGCTGGTGGGTGAATCCTACCGGGAGCGAGAGCAGCGTCTCGATCGGGCGGCCAAAGCGAAGTTTGCGGCGGGCGCGGATGAATACGCCTGGGTTGCTGACTTCACTGACTCGCAGGTGGTTATCGTGCGAAATGGCGGTGATGCTCAGGTTTACGGTTATTCCGCCGATGGCGAAAAGATCACTATCGACGATACCGGAACCGCAGTGACGCGTCAGGAATCGTGGGTGGCCGTCGTGGCCAACAAATTCAAAGCTCTATTCACACCGCAGGAACAGCCTGCACCAAACCACAAAACGGAGGGCGACATGCCTTTAACCAAAGAAGAACTGGAACAAATCGGCAGCATGATCGGCCAGGCTGTTGCGACCAATACTGAAGCGGCTATCAAGCCTCTCGCGGAAAAGGTTGATGCGCTGCAGGCCAATCAGAATCAACTCGCGGAAACCCTGACCGCCAATTCGCGTGCTGAAGAGAAAGCCAAGCGTGAGGCGGTAGCTAAGGTGCATGGCGATATCGTCGCGAATGCGCTTTCAGGAGAGCCCCTGGACGCGATGTTTAAGTCACTGGGCGAAGCTGCTCCGCTGGGCACCAACAATGCACAGCAGCACAAAGAAACCGGCGCGCCTTCTGCTGCCGAATACTTCAAATAAGGAGCCGGAATAATGCCTCGTTATCGTCGCGTTAATATCGACGGTCAGTCTCTGTACAAGACCGAAACCCGAACCACGGCTGCAGCGCTGCTTCCGGGAACCGCCGCAACCATCAACTCATCCGATAAATTCGCCCAGGCCACTGCGCTAACCGGCCGCCTGTACATCATCGATGTTGGTTATCACCAGGGATTAACCATCACCGAATCAATCCCTGCCGGTGATTCTGCTGTCGGTAACTACGTCGAGGAAGGGCGTGAGTTGGCGCTGCTGTGTGCGCCTGGCGCTTATAAGAAAGACAGCCCGATCAAGCTGGGAACGTCTGGTCAGTTCACCCTTGCTACCTCAGACACTGATTCAGTGATCGGCTACAGCCAGGATGAATACACCATCGCAGCCAGCACTACCGACTTCATTCGCGTGCGCATGCGCGTTGGCACTGTCGCCGCAGCTGGCGCGTAACAAAAGGACAAACACATATGTACTTCTCTAAAGAGACGCTGGCGACTAACTCCCGCCTCAGCGGGCACTGGAGCGAACTGTGGGCAAACCGCAACATGTGGAACCTCCAGAACGATTCCATCATTGCAGCTAACCGCGCAATCATGACGCCTGATATGCTGGCCTGTAACGCCGTTGGCGGTTTCTCCCGTGACTTCTGGGCTGAGATTGACAACCAGGTGCTGCAGTTGCGCGATCAGGAAGTCGGCATGGAAATCGTGAACGACCTGATCGGCGTTCAGACGGTGCTGCCGGTCGGTAAAACCGCCAAGTTGTATAACGTAGTTGGCGACATTGCTGATGACGTGTCGGTAAGCATCGATGGGCAGGCGCCGTTCTCATTCGACCACACTGACTACGCGAGCGATGGCGACCCGATTCCGGTGTTCACTGCTGGTTACGGTGTAAACTGGCGTCATGCTGCTGGCCTGAACTCTGTTGGCATTGACCTGGTGCTGGACTCCCAGATGGCGAAGATGCGCAAGTTCAACCAGAAACGCGTCAACTACTACCTGAACGGCGATTCAAAAATTCAGGTTCAGTCCTACCCGGCGCAGGGCATCAAGAACCACCGCAACACCAAGAAGATTAACCTCGGGTCTGGTGCTGGTGGTGCGAACATCGACCTGACCACCGCTGACATGACCGCGATCTTTGCATTCTTCGGTAAAGGCGCATTCGGCACCACCGCGCGCACTAACAAAGTCGCCTCATACGATGTGATGTGGGTTTCTCCAGAAATCTGGGCAAACCTGGCGCAGCCGTACGTGGTTAACGGCGTTGTAAGCGGCACTGTGTTGCAGGCTGTCCTGCCGTTCGCGCCGGTGAAAGAAATCCGCATGAGCTTCGCGCTGACCGGTAACGAGTTTATCGCGTACGTTCGTCGCCGTGACGTGATCTCTCCACTAGTGGGTATGGCTGTAGGCGTTGTTCCGCTGCCGCGTCCACTGCCTAACGTTAACTACAACTTCCAGATTATGTCTGCTGAAGGTCTGCAAATCACCGCAGACGATCAGGGCCTGTCTGGAGTTGTCTACGGCGCTAACCTTGCGTAAGGGAACAACATGGCTAAATACGAAGTTGTGCGCCCGTGGTTCGGCGTAAAGGTTGGCGACGTGGTGGAGTTGAAAGAGCTTCACCCTGCGCTGAATTCTAACGTCCGTCTCATGAATGGTGAGGCAGGCGGAGAACTTACCCCGTCTACGCCTGATGCCGGTACCGGTGAGAAATCTCGCAAAGAGATTATTCAGGGCCGCCTTACTGAGCTGGGTATTGAGTTTAAAGGCAACCTGGGTGCTGAAAAGCTCAGTGAGTTGTTGCCTGATGGCGAACTCGAAAAGCTTTTCCCTGCTGAATAACAGCCGCCGCTAAGGCGGTTTTTTTATGCCCCGCTCCGGCGGGGTATTTCACGGAGTCGATAATGGTAACTCTCGAACAGGCGAAGGAGTATCTGGAGAGCCAGGGAATTACCATTCCCGATTTTGTTCTTCAGGCTCTCGTAGACCAGGCTAACAGCATTCAGGAGTGTCTCGATGCGCATTATCCTGCATCGACCGCGCTGCTGATTCAGCTCTATCTGCTGGCGCTTATGGGTCTCGGGCAGGGGGATAAATATATCTCCAGCCAGACGGCTCCAAGCGGAGCGTCTCGCTCGTTCCGGTATCAGTCGTTCACGGACCGCTGGAAAGCGTCAGTGAATCTGTTGCGTGGGCTGGATAAGTACGGCTGCGCCACTTCCCTAATTCCTTCTGACCCTACCGCCGCCCCGGCATTCGCTGGTATCTGGATCGGGAAGGGCGGCTGCATGTGTAATGGGAGTAAATAACATGTTGGAAGCAAGACAAATTGCCGAGCTGCTGAACCAGTTATTCGCTACTGACCGTGTGGCTACTGCTGACCTGATCAATCACCGGGTGGTATGCAACGACGCGTTCCTCGGTAGCGATATTCCATTCGTTTGCTCTCAGTCTCGAGATGGAGTTATCACCATGGGGCTGGTCGGGTTCGTGAATGCCATGGCTAAGCCCGGAACAGGCTACGCAGCAGCCATGTATGACGATGACGGACAGCTTACCGGTTTCACAGTGGTTGGTGCAGAGTCATGACGTACAAATCTGTTAAGCACTGGCTGCCGCGCTCGTTCACCCGCGTATGGGTGATGACCGACACCGGGCGGGAGACTACCGGCTACGTTAAATCAGATGGCGAGTGGTTCATTAACTGCCCGCGCATCCGGGCTACTGGTGCGAAGGTGCTGAGGTGGAAGGAATGAAACTAGGTGGATTACTGAAAAACAGCAGGATTTATCGTGTTGGCGAGGGCGTCATGAGCTCGTTCATACCACCAACTACCATTAACCGCAGTGAGCGGCTTAAAGGCCATGGTGGACACGTGACGGTTGTTCTGCGCCGGAAGGAGGGCTGATGTCATCGGTAGCTAACTGGTCATACACTGCCACGGCGACCATCTGGCGCAAACTGGAAGGCAATGACGAATACGGCGATTCGCTGGGCTATGCCGAGCCTGAGCAAATCCTCTGTGATTACGAGGGCGGGCTCAGCAAGAAGTTAGCCAGTCTGGGCTCCGAAATCGTCGTGAAGAACACCGTCTGGAGCGAGTTCGCGCTGGCGGCCGCGGGTGATTACCTGCTGATTGGCGTATCGACCGAAGCGGACCCTGTTGTGGCCGGTGCCGACGAGGTGCGGCAGGTTATCCGCTACGCCGACACGTTCGAGCGGCTGGCGGATGATTACGCCATCCTTACGGGAGTGTAGCCATGGGCATCAAAGTGAAAGGCATCAGCCAGGCGAAGAAGCACCTGAACGATGTCATCAACGACGTCAAGGGGCGCAAAGTCATTCGCGCGTTGCAGTCGGCGATGATTCTCATCGGTGACAGGGCGGCCTATTACACCCCGATCGACACCTCTACGCTGATTAACAGCCAGTTCCGAGAAATCGACGCTGGCGGGGTTCTCATCACCGGGCGCATCGGTTACTCAGCCAACTATGCCGCATACGTGCACGAAGCCTCAGGCAAGCTGAAAGGCCAGCCGCGCGCTCATTTCGGCACGACCCGTTCCGGGCAGCAGTTCGGCGGCGGTACCGAAAAGGGCAACTACTGGGATCCGCATGGTGAGCCGCAATTTCTGACCAAAGGCGCAAATGACGAGCGCGATAACGTTGATGCGGTGATGCGCAAGGAGCTTTCGCTATGACACCCATGATGCACGAGCGGGTGCGCAACATGTTCGGCGACGCCGGGCTAACTACCGGTTTCACGGTGCAGCAGTTGATGTATGACGACCCGGGAGACCTTTCGAAGGCGATCATGGTGTTCAGGCCTAACGGAGGCTCGAATATCCGCACGGACCTCGGCTCTGAGTATCACGTCCTGGTCGACGTTGTCGGCGCGAAAGATAAGCGCAAAGACGCGCTCAACGCTGTGCAGCGCATCGTCGATTACGTTCAGGCAAACCCCATGGTTGACGAGTGCGTCGGCTACATCCAGAACATGGGCGCAATTCCCGCGCCGGTGCTCACAGAAGAAGGGCGAATAGTCTTCCGATTGCAATTTGCCTGCACGTTTGGCGACTAGCCATTCCCAACCAAATAACCCGCTTCGGCGGGTTTTCTTTTATACGTCAAAGAGGAGTTTCACATGGCTAATTGCCAGAACTCGAACGAGCGCCTGTTCGGCGGTGCGGTCGTGCTGGAAGTCGCCGATGGCTGCCCGGACGTCAAGCCACTTGAATCTGAGTGGAAGGCGCTGGCTGCTGGTACGTCGAAAGGCTTCGACTTCAACCCGAACTCGGTTACCTCTGATGCGGATGACGGCGGCGGCTATGTCGAGACCATCATCACCAACAGTGATCTTACTTTCAGTTTTGAAGGTGAAGTACGCAAGAAGGACAAGCTGGATCAGTACGGCGTCGGAAAATTCATTAAGTACTTTGCTGACGAGCTTGCTGCCAAGCGTCAAACGGGTATCTGGGTGCGAATGGAATATGGCCCGGTTGAATTCATCGGCTACATGAACATCACGGCGCTGAGCTCAGACGGCGGTACCAACGACATCGTCACTTTCTCGACTGAGTTCAAAGTCGGCGACGCGAGCACCATCGAAGTGAACGAAATCACCGCGGTCGCTGTGACTGGCGTGACGGTAACCCCGACTACCAGCACCGGAACTGCGGGTGGTACCAGCACCTTCACGGTGAATATCGCACCAACCGGCGCAACCAACAAAGACTTCACTGTAGCGACTACCGATGCGACCAAAGCAACGGCCACCGCCTCTGGCAACACCGTTACCGTGACGCGTGTCGCCACCGGCAGCGCGCAGATCATCATCAACACCGAAGACGGCAACTTTGTGGCCGTACATACGGTTACCGTTACCTAACGGACATTCCAAAGGGCGGCGTGCTGCCCTTGATAATGACCGTTTACTGGAATGCCTATGACCGCTTTAACCGATATTGGCGAAATCTCCATCAGCGACAGCCGTGATGGCGGGAAAGATTACCTGCTGCGTCCTTCATTCGAGGCTATGACGAGGATCGGCACTCCTGAAGAGATTGTGCAGGCGTACGCCACCATACACGGCAATGATGTCGCTCAGCTCATTGAGGTGTGCGCAGGCACGCTGGGGCGTTTTCCTGAATGGCTGTCACCATCATTCAACCGAGCTGCTGAAAAGCTTTTATCAACGTGTATGCATGTTTTACAGGCGTGCTGTGAGAGCGATCTGACGCCAATGATCGGCGAGTGGAAAGGGTGGCGGCACTGCGTCGTCTACCGCCCGGGCCAGATGCCGAAGAACGACATCATCGTACTGGCTCAGCATCTCATGCAGCACGGTGTCGTCGGAAAGGCAAAGGTTCGCCAGCTGCAGCGCCATGAGACTGGTGAGCGCACTACAGAGTTTAAGGCCTTCGACTACATCAGTGCGGCACGTAGCCACTTTGGCATGAACCGCGCCGAAGCCTCGCAGTTAACGATGACCGAATTTCAGATGCTGCTGGCGGCGAAATATCCCGATCAAAAAGGTTTCACACGCGATGAGTACGACAGCATCGCCGACGAATACCTGGCTAAACAGGCTGCGCGCAGGGCAAAAGCAAAGCAATAACCGGAGAATGACATGGCAGGTGAGAAAGACGCCGGTAGCATCGTCTATACAGTAAGCGCTGATATAGCCCCATTACTTCAGGCTGGCCGACAAGCCATTGAGTCACTTGACGGAATGGGTGATGGCGCAGGTAAAGCCGCCGATAACTTTTCCGGGCTTGAAAAATCTGCTGATAAATCTGGCAAGTCGATTGCAAGGGCTGCGGATGATGCGAGCAATGCAGCCAAAATCATGGAGCGGCTTGGTAATGAAATAGCAGTTCTTGAAGAGGCAAATAAAAATGGTGCCCGCAGCGCTGCAGCCCTCGCAGCTCAAATTGCAGCGTCAGGTGATGCGTCAGAGGCGCAGAGCAGGGAGATTGGTAACCTTGCGGTAAAACTTTTTGACGTAAAGCAGGCCGCTATCGATGCTGCAAAAGCAAATAGCGATAGTGCCGCTGCTTTCAGAGCATCAGAATCGGCGATCTCATCCCTTGAAGGTGAGTTGTCCGTCCTGAATGCTGAGATGATTGAGGGATCTCGCAGCGCCGCTATTCTGTCCGCCCAAATGAAAGCGGGGAATGGGGCAACTGACGAGCAAAAGGCGCGTATTTCTCAGCTTGCCGGCCAGCTCTATGACCTTAAATCAGCTCAAAATGCGTCAGCAAAAGCATCGTCTGAAGCAGCCAAACAGGCGGCGCAACAGGCCAATGACGCGGCAAGATTGCGCTCAATTTCTTTGAGCCTTACGCAGCAGATCGCTGTTCTCAATGAAGAGCAGAAAAATGGCGCGAGAAGTGCAGCAATGCTATCGGCCAGGCTCCAGGCTGGATCATCTGCTACTGCGGCTCAGCGAAAAGAAATTGGCGAGCTTGCAGGTAAATTATACGACCTCAAGCAAGCGCAAAATCAGACAGCAAAATCTTCTGTTGGATTAAAGACAGGGCTGTCTGCAATAGCTTCCGCGATCGCCGTATCTCAGGTAGTTGATTATGGTAAGCGCTTCCTTGAAGCGGCTGACGCCATGTCTCAAATGCAGTCCAGGATCGAAAGGTTAACCGGCAGCGCCGCGGCCGCCACCCAGACAATGCAGGGTTTGATGCGCATAAGCTCGGCAACGGGCGGGTCGCTGCAGGACACCGCAAAACTGTGGGAAACCCTAAGCACAGCGTTGCGCGATACCGGAGCGACGAACGGTCAGATTATTCAGCTCACCGAGACACTTCAGAAAATCGGGCGCATCGGCGGATCCTCTTCCGAAGAAATGGCGAATGCTCTTCGTCAGTTCGGCCAGTCAATTTCATCCGGCACTGTCCGGGCGGAGGAATTCAACTCCATCCTTGAGCAAATGCCGGAGCTGGCGCGCCAGATTGCTGCCGGGATGGGAGTTAGCATTGGAGAGCTTCGCCAGTTGATGCTGGACGGGAAACTGACGGCAGAAGATGCACTCAACGCTATTCAGAAGCAAACCGGTTCAGTGAATGCTGAGTTTGAGAAACTACCTCGCACATTGTCACAGGCCAACACCGCACTGACCAACTCGTTCCTGTCAATGATCGACTCTGTTAACCAGGCGACTGGTGCCAGTAGTGGTCTGGTGGCAATAATCGACTCTATGACTGCTGCGCTCGACAGGCTGGTGGGTAAAGCGGCGTCTGCAGATGCTCAGATATCGGATCTGAACAGTACGGCAGAAATGTTCACGCGCCGGGCGCGTACCTGGTCATGGCTTGGGCTTGATGGATGGGAGGCGCAAAACAAAGCGCTGGCAGGGCTAAGCAATAAAGCCGCCATGCTGGTTGGCGATCTGGCTGCTGTTTCCAAGGCGTCACAGACAGCGGCGAATACGAAGCCGATAGAGATTAAAACCACTGGTTCCGCTACTGGCAGCAAATCTAAAGGAGGAAAGTCTGCAGCGCAGAAAGAGGCAGAGCAATACGCAAAAGCCCAAGAATCTGTTAACCAAAAACTGGACGAGTTGAGGCAGAAAGCCGAGCTGT
The DNA here is from genome assembly GCF_005280815.1 of Citrobacter sp. TBCS-15. Classification (NCBI taxonomy): domain Bacteria; kingdom Pseudomonadati; phylum Pseudomonadota; class Gammaproteobacteria; order Enterobacterales; family Enterobacteriaceae; genus Citrobacter; species Citrobacter sp. TBCS-15. The sequence goes on from NZ_SZWK01000313.1 coordinate 261,124, forward strand.
CAGCAGGCAGCGTTGGTGAATTATCGCGAGCGCAGGCTGTGCTTAATGCGCAGCAGTCTCTCGGTAATACCGCCACGCAGGAGCAACTCATGCTTGCCGGGCAACTTGCTGGGAAAGCATGGGATAATGCCAACGCACTGCGTGAGCAGGCAAAGGCTGAACGTGAGCGCACAGAGGCTGCCAATAAGTTCAGCACCATCCAGGGTAAAACCAGCAAAACTGCCGGACTGGATAGCCAGTACCAGAAAGACATCGCTGATATCCAACAGTATGCCCAGCTTTATCCGCAGAAGATTGGAGAGGCTGAGGCGGCGCGAGCTGCTATCGAACAGCAATACCGGGAGCAGCGTAACGCGGCGATGTGGGAAGAGTGGGCCCAGCAGAACGCGGCCACGCAGGCAGCGGCTGCAGCTTTCAACTCTCTCGGATCAGTCGCCAGTAATGCGCTTACCGGGATTATCACCGGCAGCATGTCTGCCAGCGATGCAATGCGCAGTATTGGCATGACAGTCCTGAATAGCGTCATTAACTCGTTCGTCCAGATGGGTATCGAGTGGGTTAAATCAGCCATCATGGGACAGGCGGCACAAACAGCGGCTATCGGCACGGTGACGGCAGTGCAGACGGCAGCAGTAGCCACACAGACGGCGACAAGCACAGCAGCTGCAGCGACAACAGCTGCGGCGTGGACTCCGGCGGCTATCCTGTCCTCCATTGCCTCAATGGGTACGGCGGCGGCTATCGGTCTCGGCGCGGTGGCTGGCGTTATTGGCGCGAACTTGCTTGGCAAGCGCAAAAATGGTGGACCGGTTAGTGCTGGCGGGATGTATCAGGTAGGCGAAGGCGGCATGCCTGAGATTTACCAGGCCAGCACCGGTAAGCAGTACATGATACCGGGTGACAACGGCAGGGTTATCAGCAACAAGGATATGACTTCTGGCGGTGGTGGTGGAGCTCCTGTTCTCAACATCTACAACTATTCATCCGCTTCTGTTGATGCTCAGGCAAAGCAGAACGGTGATGGTTCATGGACGCTTGAGGCATTTATCGCTGACATGAATAACGGTGGTCCTGCAAGCAGCGCCATAACCAGCAATATGAACGTTAAACGCACGCCAAGGGGGCAGGGCTGATGCCAATTATCGACTATCCCGACTGGCTTCCGCTGGCGCAGAAGGCCAGCAAAAATATGACGCTCGATACCGGGTTCCAGACCGATCAGCCAGCGGTCGGCCCGGCTATCTTTCAGAACCAGACCGATGATCTAAAAGTGACCTGGTCACTGACATGGATCTTTACTTCGGCAGAGGAGCGCGCATTCCAGCAGTGGCTGCGCAGTCCTAACTACCTAAACCGTGGGCTAAATTGGTTCCGTATGATGGTGAATCTCGGCGGCAGTGGGTTACAGCTGCAGGAACTCCACTTCACGCAGATGCCTGTTCAGACAAACATCACAAACGGCGTTGTTACATGGACTGGGACGGTTATTGCTAACCACCTCTACAACTCCGACGACGAGTTCGACGACATCATTGTTGAGCTTCCGCCGCCGTGGGATTCGTGGCTGGACATCGTGGTTACGGGTTATCCGGACGGACGCGACCCGGAATCACTACCGAGGGTGCCGTAATGCCGAGCTTCAGGGAATACAAACAGCAGCGCCCGACGCGCGGACTGTACGACACCATTACTTTCTACCATCCATCCTTTGGCTACGTTCGCATGGTCGACAAGCAGTTCTTCCCGAAGACGCTTGGCGGACAGACGTACACACCAGCGCGCTTTGAAATTGAAGAGAGCCAGCAGAGCGGCACGCCGGTGATCGACGCTACTGTGAAGTTAGGGCGACTATCGTCTGATATCAAAACGCTGATGAAGCAGTGGAATGGTGCGGCGCGACTGACGGCCATCACTGCCACCCGGCAAATATTCGACAGCGGTGACGTGTCAGTGCCGATTAAGTCGTGGCAGTTATACGTCAAGACGGTCGATATTGACGCCGATGCCGCTTCAGTGACGCTTTCTGTCACTAACCCGCTGAACAACAATATAGGCCGACTTTATGATCCGCAGGAATACACCGGACTGCAGTACCTCTGATTTCATCAGCAAGGTGATCGGCGTGCCGTGGGCTAACCGGGCCTGCTCGTTCGATAGGGTGGATTGCTGGGGACTGGTGGTGTTGTATTACCGTCACGTTCTCGGCATTGAGCTGCACCAGACTCCGGACTACGAAGCCGGAGCTGACTTCTTCACCTGCTATCAGGGCGACGTCGTTTTCTGGTGCCAGACCGATAAACCTGTCGAAGGCGGGATATTTGTCGGATACCGCGGCGCGCAACCGGCGCACGTTGGCCTGGTGCTTAACCGGCAGGCGCTGCACTCGAGGGGCGAGAACGGCAGCGTGCGCATGGACTCGTTACTGGTTATTCAGCGGGCATTCACTAAAGTGGAGTTTTTCGAATATGGCGCTGGTTGAAATATCGAATTTTCCAGGAACGCCTAAGCTGCGTTGCAGGGTGCCTAACGGCACCCTTTTTTATGACTGGCTGGCGGCCAATGATGCCACCTTTCACAGTGATCTGCTGATCGTCCGCAACGGCGTGAGGTTAAGTGATGATGATGAGCTGGCATTTGAACTGAGCGAACTGGACACCATCCAGATTTTCGACCAGCCAAAAAGCATCGTCAGCGATATCCTGAGCCCGATCTTCAAAGTTGTTGGGGCTGTGTTTTCCTTCCTGGCTCCGAAGCCTGCAATTGCTAACAACGGCGGCAACACCGTCGACTCACCGAATAACAGCCTGACCGGGCAGACAAATACCGCCAGGGTATACAAAGCGAAGCCTGACATTTATGGTCAGGTCAGATCGTTTCCCGACTTGATTCAGGAATCGATGTTTGAATATGTGCGGCAGAGTGAGAACGACGGCGGCCTGAAATACGTCACTGAGTGGATGTGTATCGGTATCGGTAAGTATGACTATGAGTCTGTGCGTTACTCCGAGTCGAGTCTCGGATCGATGGCCGGTGCCGAATACCAGTTTTATCAGCCTGGTGAGGTAATACCGACTATTAACGAGGGCTATTCGTTCGACGATGTCGACGGGCAGGAGATGCCAGGGCCAAACGAAAGCGACAATTTCCCGGTAGAATCGGCAACTGCCAATACCGTAGTAAGTGGGGATTATGCTGGCGGACAGATAGCGATGAAAATCGTCAAGCAGGCTGAGTTCGACTACTTCATGGGGCTCGTGCTACCACACTCCGTCACATTCACCATTAATGTCACGTATAATACGGCATCCGGTAGTGTTACTGAGGATGTGGTGTTCTCAGGAACGTTAATTTCCGCAGTGCAGACTAATGATGGCGCCGTTATTAATCCTGTTCAGTGGTACACATTCACCATGACAGATTTGCAGGGGCCGCCTACCGTTCCATCTACAGCCACTATTAACACGACGAAATTCATTCTAAACGATAATGAGGCTCTTGTTGTTGGGCCTTTCTTCTCGCCGGTTGAGTCAACAGAGCTTTGGTTGCATACACAGTCATCACTTGGTGGCGGTAACTGGACTGACTGGACGGTGACAATCTGGAAAATCGACGACGATTACAATCAGATCCCCGGCACACAACAGACCTTTACCTATCATCAGGGAACACCACATAAGTCGACCAGCGAAGTGTTTTATCGGACCGATAAAATAATTCCAGCAGGAGGGTTTGGTAAATACGCCATCAACTTCCAGCGGACAAACAACTCCAATGATGCGTCAATTCTTAAGGTTGAGGAAATACACGCTGTCAACATCCGAAGCAACGTAGTTCATCCGACCGATACTCTGGTTCGCGTCAAGGTGCGGGCAACAGAGAACGCACTGGGAAGCCGTGACCGAAAATATAACGCTTTGGTAACTCGTCAGACTATCAGTTACGACCTGATGAGACAGACCGTCGATTACACATTGCGTCCGTCGCGTTCATTTGCTGATGCTGTGGCTCATACGTGGCTTGTAATGGGGAAACAACCGGAAAACAGCATTGACCTGTACGGGCTGTATTCCATCGCTGAGAGCCTGACTGATGAGCGACTAGGATACTTCGATTACACCTTCGATGATGAAAACGACTCTCTTGGCGACAGGGTGCAGGCGATATGCAATGCGGCGTCTGTCATGGCGTACTGGGATGACGGTGTACTGACGTTCACCCGCGATCAGAAGGTTTATTACCCGGCAGCCGTATTTAACCGGGCTAACATGAAGACCGACGAGTACAAAATGACATACGAGGCCACGCTACCAGGCGGTTATGACGGCGTGCAAGTGTCCTATGTTCACCCAACCACAAACAATAAGACATACATCAATTACCGCGTGCTGAACGGCTCTGTCGTCGAACAGGAAGCGGAGAACCCGAACAAGCTTGAGATAGTCGGCTTTCGGAACGAGTATCAGGCGCGGGAACGTGCGCTGCGCGAAACGAAGCGTCTTATTTACTCACGGGTGAAGATGAACGCCAAGGTGTTCGAGGACGGGATTATCCAGGTTGGAAGCGTCATTCAGATGTCGGACATCTACGACAGCAACCAGCAACAGGGATACATCACCGGGCGAACTGGTAATGACTTTGACACCAGTGAGCCTATTACGTTTTCCGGCTCAATGTATGTTCTTGTCACCGATAGCCAGGGTAAACCAACCCCTCGCTATTTGGCATCTGCAAGAAGCGATACGAAATACGGCTTCACCTCAGCAATACCTGACATCCAGCTCAATATCTGGAATGGAGATACTGTGCAACTTCCATCTCGATATCTCATAGCTACAGTGGAAGAACTGGACAGCCAGTTATGGACTGTTAGCAGCATAAAACCCAACACAGATAACACGGTATCTCTGACCGTAGCGGAATACAGCGACGCTATCTACCAATAAGAACCTCCCGACAAACCAGACCCGGCCTATGTGCCGGGTTTTTTTATGGAATAAATATGGCTACTCAACCTACTAATCAGCCAGTACCGAGTGAATCGCCACGCGACCTGAAATTCAATGCCGGGAAAATTGACGAATTCGTGACGTCGATGGCTAAGCAATATACCGACCGCTTTGGTCAGGATCACTACACCATTGAAGGAATTCGCTGGCTTGCTCAACAGGCTATTGCCGCGTTTGGCTATGTCACTTTGGATAGTTTCGAAGATGGAAATACGCTAACTCTGCCTAACCAGGTTTTACGTCTTAAGTCTACTGGTGCGTATTATCGCTGGGATGGAGCATTGCCAAAATACGTGCCATCAGGTTCAACTCCAGATTCATCAGGAGGTATTGGCGTTGGAGCTTGGTTGTCAGTAGGTGATGCTACTCTGAGAGGGGAGCTGGCACAGCAAACTGGTGCAGGAATTATTGGATCTGAATCAGGCAACACTGTTCAGGAAGAGATAAATATTATTAAGACTCGAAAAATTGCCGGGTCAATTAGCGATCTCGTTGCTTTAAATACTGATGAAACGGCAATTGTTACGGTGTTAGGTTTTCATGTTGGGTCTATTATCTATCTTGATGGTGGTGTTGGTGGTGGTACTTTTAAATGGTCTTCATCCACTCCAAAAACTTCGCATAACGGAGGAACTGTCATTGATCCAGACAAGGAATTTCCCGCAACATGGGATGATGCGGGTAAAAATTCATGGTTTACAGCGTCAGCATCAGGGTCAGGATGCTGGCTACGCGTAAAAGATTATGATTGTCTTCTAGCTGAATTCTTCGGTGCTGTTTCATGGAACCCAGGCGACACTTACGACAGCACTATCGAATTCCAGAAGACGGCTGACGTTGCTGGTCGTGGTGGTTTATGGCGGTGGCATCGCAGACACAGAACCACAAGTTTCGTACAGATACCTAATAAGCAAACATTCGGCTCTTTTAAACAGATTACATCTATTTATTCTGAAATTTTTAATCCAACAAATTTTCAAGGCGTACATGTTGGAGTTGACCCATCACTAATAAATACAGTTACTTCAGCTGTTTTTTATGACGCTGATTCCGGAGAAGCATTCAGATGCGGAGAGGGCGCTGTTCCATCAACTTTCCTTCTTTATGGTCGAGGATACTCAACAACAGGAATGAATTTAAGTGTCGCTCTTCCTGTTGAATCAGCATATTTAAATACATCAGGAATTCGACATGGTAAATATATCAAGCCGGAAAACGTTACGGTGGTGTTGTTTAAATATCCATTTGACTCTAATCCGTGGGATTCTGTTTCTAGAGGGGATTACTACACTACATATACAAACTGCGTTCAGCAATACTGCTTTTGTATGTGGCGCGCTTCATCTGCTGCTGGTGAGCCAACATTCAACACCAAGCACATAAACTCTCGAGCATATGTAAATAAGATTGTAGAGAATAATTTTTCGATCAAAAACGCAGTCTTTATTGGTGGTTCAATAGAAGGTTTTAACACCCCCACAACTGTTCGTGAATCCGCCGGTATGTCGTTCAAAGGAACGTATTTTGAAACATCTGATACGAAAAATACTGTTATGTTCAATGTTATTGGGTGGTGCTCACTAAACTTTGAAAATTGTCTTATTTATATGGATCACGTTACACGGTGGGTAACCACCGGCGGCACATCGCAAACTGCGGGGGTTACCGGCATATCGGTTACATCGCATGGAAACACATGGCGTAAAGCAGATAATGCTTCAGGAATTTGCTTCGAGTTTGATGGAGTAGTGAGAAAGTCGTACGGTTTATATGGTGATATATTTCACCTGGGAGGGACATCTACGCTAGGTTACTATGCCGGTGCGGTACCTACTGGAATTTATGCAGCGCCAATAACATTAACAGGTGTTTGATGAGTAAATGTCTGACATATAAAGTATTGCGGTTTATCCCCAGTTGACGCGAGGAACATTATTTGCTGGAACACATAAGCCCATTACGGGGCTTATGTGTTTATGATGAAAGAATTTATGGGCTTTAATTTATGAGAATATATGCTTTCTATCTACTTTGGCCAGCAGCATACCAAAAGCCAAACTTGGCACAAATACTATAATAAAAGTGATGGGGAAACCAAATGGTGATATGTATTGATCAATGCGCGCATCAAGGAGCCATTCGAGAATGAATGCGTGTATCCCATATATTGGTAGTGATGCTGTTGCTATGTATTTTGTTGCAGGCCCAAAAACATTAAACTCATTACCTTTTGACTTAATGAAAGAAAACAAAAACACTGACGCTAACATTACAAATAGTGCCGTGTAAGAATAGTATGAGCTGTTATATCTACCATTTGCAGCAGAAATTGAGTATGTGAAGGCTGCCGTCAGTAATGAGAACAATATAAATAGAGAAAGATATAAATATGCCCGATTCGGTTTTATATCCATAGTGCCAATAGATGCCCCAAACGCGCCATACAGTATATAGAAAATCAATTGATCGTTTATTGTCAGTATCCCGCCATAACTAACACCAAAAAACTGTGAGGTAAAGTTTGATGTTGTAGGGTTAAAGACAGTGAATATCACCAGGGCAATCAACAAGAACTTTATAGAACTAATTGACTTAATGGATATTAGCGAGAATATAAAATAACAAATCAATAATTTATAGAAGAACCAAAGATGATAAAATAATGGTTTCTCAAAGGAATTGAAGAATATACCAGGTGATAAAACAGATTCTAATGATTTCGATTTAAAAACAACTAAATAAATTGCTGCAATAAGCGTATATAAAATTAGATTTGCCAAAACCTTTAATATGTTTTTGGTTTTTATGTCCTTGTTCTGCATGAATATAAATCCTGAAATCATGAAAAACAAAGGCACGCAAATCCTAGAAAACGAATCAATTATGTTAGCTATATTCCATTGTACCCCGCTTTTATCGAACGCGATGGCGTACAACGTTACCGTATGTAGCACAACAACAAGTACGCATGCGACCGCACGTACATTATCTAGCCAAATAATTCTACCGTTCATTCGTCACCAAAATTTTCTAATTAGCTGAAATGTTTTAAAGATACTATCATTGATGTATAAGTTTTTCGACAGAATAGGATTTCTTCTGAGTCCCTACGACACCTTCTCATCCAGCCAGTCAGCCCACCACTGCATCATCTCCCGGCGTGTATCAAGATAAGCTGCGTGGTTGTACACTGATCGGGTTCCGCCACTTACGTGCGCCAGTTGCATCTCTATTGCGTCGCTATTCCAGTGTTTCTCATTCAGCACAGTACTGAACTGGTGCCTGAACCCGTGACCACTTGTTTGTCCCTCATAGCCAATGCTGCGAATCACGCCAAGAACAGCATTCTCACTGATTGGCTTCTTCCTGTCGTTTCTGCCGGGGAAGCAAAGAGAATACTGGCCGGTTATGTGCTGCAATACTTTAAATAGCTCAACGACCTGATCTGACATAGGGACGATATGAAGCTTCCTTCCTTTCATTACCGACGGGTCGATACTGATTATCCTGTTCTCATAATCTATTCCTGACCATACCATCGATCTCATCTCGACGGTTCTCATAGCTGTATAGTGCAGTACCTGCGCTGCTATCTTCATTACTATCCAGCCACCGTACGCGTTCAATGCACGCTGGAATTCATGTATGCGATGCATGGGAAGGAAAGGGTAGTTGTTCTTGCGATATCCTTTCATGGCCCCTGCAAGGTCTGGGGATGGATTGTATTTAGCCCTGCCGGTTACTATCGCATAACTGAAAACCTCACCGCATCTGCGCCTCGCTTTATCAGCTCGTTCCATTGCGCCCCTGTCCTCGAACAGCCGGATGACCTTCAGCAGAGTCATTGGCTCGACTTCCTCCATGCGTAAGTGACCGATGATCGGCAATATGTCATCCGTGAACATGCTCATCATCTCGTCAGCATATCCTTTCGACCACACCTTTGATTTGTGAGCATGCCATTCTCGGAAAATGTCACCGAACGAATCAGCTACAGCTTCTTTCTCTTTCTTCTTAATGGCTTGCTTTTGTTCTGCCGGATCGACACCTGCCAGCAACTTCATTTTTGCTTCTGACTGTTTTGACCTGGCCTCTGTGAGAGATATTTGAGGGTACGGCCCGATAACCAGCGTCTTTTCTTTCCCGTCGAACCGGTACCGCATGCGCCACACCTTTTTCCCTGATGGGGGAACGAACAGGAATAGTCCTCCGGCATCTGCCAGGCGATATGATATTTCCGCAGGCTTTGCTGCGTCGATTTGCTTTACCGTAAGCATGTGGGCATGAATCCGTGGTCATTTTTCAGTATGCCCACAATATGCCCGCAAAAGTTTGGCGTAGTCAATTCATGTTGGGCAATGTGCGGTAACGTAGAATTGTTTGTGTGACAGCAATATCAGGGATTTTGGTAATGAGAGGAAATGGCGGGTAATGAAGAAATGGTGTCCCCTGCAGGAATCGAACCTGCAACTAGCCCTTAGGAGGGGCTCGTTATATCCATTTAACTAAGGGGACAAAGCGGCACGAGTATAGCGTTTTTTACCCTCAACGGTAAGTCTCAAGCCGCCTGACTGCTCAAACAGTCACCATTCAAGCCTGTTTTTTCTGGTTTTTCTGCTTTTGCTCGTCGCGTTTGGCTTGCTGCCTGGCTTCTTCCTTGCGTTTGTTGCTCATATCATTGCGAATCTGCGCGTGGCTCATCAGCGCAAAAATAAACGTACCGCCGCAGATATTTCCGGCGAGTGTCGGTAACGCAAAGGGCCAGAAGAAATCACCCCAGTGCAGCGTACCATTAAAGACCAGATAGAGAATTTCCACTGAACCGACGACGATATGCGTAGTATCGCCTAGCGCAATCAACCAGGTCATCAGAATAATGACCACAATCTTCGCCGCACCGGCCGCAGGAAACATCCAGACCATTGTGGCAATCAGCCAGCCAGAAATAATCGCGTTAGAAAACATCTCTGTTGGGCTGTTTTTCATTACGTCCATACCGATTTTGACAAAGGCATCGCGGGTCTCTTCATCAAAAATCGGCATATATTCAAAGGCCCATGCCGCAATGCCGGTGCCGATAATATTGCCCAGTAAAACTACCCCCCACAGGCGCATTAGCAGGCCAAAATTGCCGAGGGTGGGGTTTTGCATAACGGGCAGTACGGCAGTGACGGTATTTTCGGTAAAAAGCTGTTGGCGGGCCATGATGACGATGATAAACCCGAAGGTATAACCCAGGTTCTCAAGTAAGAATCCGCCTGGCACGCCTTCTAACTGTACGTGAAAAATCCCTTTCGCCAGTAACGAGGCGCCCATCGACAGCCCGGCAGCGATGGCCGACCACAGCAGCGCCATCGCATCACGTTCCATCTCTTTCTCCCCATCCTGGCGGATATGTTCATGGATCGCCATCGCCCGGGAGGGGAGTCTGTCCTCATCGACCTCTATCTTTTTACCTTCTAGCTTTTCATCACTTTCGACCTGGATTTCGTCGCTGTGCCGATTGATTTTTTCTTTCTCAATATCATTCATAGCCGAATCCTGAATAAGCACGTATTGCTAAAGCGTAGCGGTTTTTATCCGAAAATCAGCGGGACAAAGTCTGAGATAGCAAAAATGGTAACGTTTGTTTTTATCGGGTTAGCTAAAATAGAACCGCCGCGTAGTGTGCATTACCAGGCTATGATCAAATCAGTAAGACCGGGTATATAGACATCGTTTGACGTGCTGTTACAATCGCTCACATCTTAACAGGCGGATACGTCATCGTTCCGTCATGGATGGCAATCAGCGATAGCCATATTACACAGGGAGACACTTATGAAGCTTCGCCTGTCGGCGCTTGCGCTGGGAACCACACTTTTGGTGGGGTGTGCGAGCTCCGGTACTGAACAGCAGGGGCGTTCGGATCCATTTGAAGGGTTCAACCGCACCATGTACAACTTTAACTTTAATGTTTTAGATCCCTATGTTGTTCGCCCGGTAGCAGTAGCCTGGCGTGATTATGTCCCGCAGCCGGCGCGTAATGGTTTAAGCAACTTTACGGGCAACCTTGAAGAGCCGGCCGTCATGGTCAACTATTTCCTGCAAGGCGATCCTTATCAGGGGATGGTACATTTTACCCGTTTCTTCCTGAACACCCTGTTGGGGATGGGCGGATTTATCGATGTGGCGGGTATGGCGAATCCGAAGCTACAGCGCGTTGAACCACACCGCTTTGGCAGTACGTTAGGCCACTATGACGTGGGTTACGGACCGTATATGCAGCTTCCGTTCTACGGTAGCTTCACGTTGCGCGATGATGGTGGCGATATGGTGGATACGCTGTATCCGGTATTGTCCTGGCTGACCTGGCCGTTGTCGATAGGTAAATGGACCGTTGAAGGGATTGAAACCCGCGCACAGCTGCTTGATTCCGACGGTCTGCTGCGTCAGTCTTCCGACCCTTACATCATGGTACGTGAAGCCTACTTCCAGCGTCATGACTTCATCGCGAACGGCGGGAAACTTAAACCAGAAGAAAACCCGAACGCGAAAGCCATTCAGGATGATTTAAAAGATATCGATTCCGAGTAAGGAATTGGTGCAAATAAAAAGGTGAGCTAAAAAAACTCACCTTTTTTATGTCGGAAGGAAATCAGAACGCGTAGTTGAAGTTGGTACCGAACAGCCAGGCTTTACCTTCAGAATCGAAAGTATACGGGCCTTCTTTGACGGTCACTTTCTGTCCGTGCATATAAGAAACACCGACATCAATAGATGCGTCATCATTGAATGCGTAAGTCGTACCCGCGCTCAGCCACAGGCGGTCCTGGTCTGGAATGGAGATGGAACGCTTGCTCGCAGGAACCGGGCTGTCGTCATAGGCGATACCGGTACGGAAGGTCCAGCTTTTATCCATATAGTAGGTTGTGCCCAGAGCGATGCGGTAAGAATCCTTGAAGCCTTCTTCTTTATAGAACAGTGTCTGGCCGTTGGTGCCGGTGGCTTTCAGCTCCTGGAACTGGCTCCAACTGGTATAAGCCATGCTGTAGTGAATAGCCCATTGCGGAGCGATGCGGTTATAGCCCGACAGTTCCCACATTTCCGGCAGATTCAGCGTCAAAGAACCTGGGACGGTGGCATTGGTTGTTCCCCATGGGAACACGGTGCCTGCGCCAGGTAACCCATTGACCTGGGTGCGAATACCGCTTTTGTAATCGCCATCGAAGTCGATTTTAACTTCAGAGCGGTACGTCAAGCCGTAACGGTTATTTTTATCCAGCTCGTACAAAATACCGGCGTTCCAGCCGTAGCCCCATTCGTCACCCTTCAGGCTGGCAATTTTGTTGCTGACTTTCGGTAATGCAGCCGTCTGCTCACCAGAATAACGTTCAATTTTTGCATCGGCGTAAACGGCATTAAAACCAACACCAAAGCTCCAGCTGTCATTCAGACGGTAGGCACCGCTCAGGTTAAGGTTGACCGTTTTAAGGTCAGTCTTCCCACCGTATTCACCGACGATATAGCTGTCATTAAACTCGGTCGCCAGGCCATAGTTAGAGGTGACAGATGCACCCCAACCAAACTGTTCGTTGATAGGCATCACGAAGTGAGCGTTAGGAACCCACGCCGTCGGGGCGATGTTATCTGCGTCGGTGCTACGTCCGGTGAATGGCGATTTACCGGAAATATTAACGTCTGGATCGATATACACTGCACCCGCAGAAAAAGTGGGGCGATCAAACATCATAATCAGTGCCGGGTTACGACTGGCGTTACCTGCATCATCTGCAATAGCGCCTTCACCCGAATATGCCCGGCCAAGGCCAGAGGAAGAAAATTCGTTTAACTGAAAGCCTGCAGACCAGGCCTGTGTGGAGATAATTGCCACTGCGACTGCGAGAGCAGACTTTGTAAACAGGGTTTTCTGGCTCATGACCATAACCTCATAGATTTATTTTTATACAAACAATGTTACATACCGTAACAGGAGCGCGAAGTGTAGGGTCTGAGGTACGACATAGAAATCAGACCAGTGCCGAGAGTATAGGTCTGACCAGCTGAAATGTTGCAAGTATGTTTATAAATATTTTCAATTCTGATCTCGGAAACGCGATCCAGCTGGCAAAATTGCGGGTATGCGCACTCACCTGTTTGGGTGATTTTTGTTTTAGATCATTTTTAAGTGTGATTTCGGTCACTTATCGCATTTCATACAATTAACGACTGGAGAGGCGAAAGAGGGGAGCGTAAAATATCCCCATCGTTTATCTGGCACCTCAGGTGCGAATACAGAGGAAATCTACAATGAGTAAATGCAGTGCTGATGAAACCCCGGTTTGCTGCTGTATGGATGTTGGCACCATCATGGACAACTCCGATTGCACCGCGTCATACAGCCGTGTGTTCGCGAATCGCGCAGAGGCAGAAGAAACGCTGGCCGCTCTGACTGAAAAGGCGCGTGGCGTGGAATCTGAGCCTTGCCAAATCACCTCTACTTTTACTGAAGAGTCAGATGGTGTGCGTCTGGATATTGACTTTGTTTTTGCTTGTGAAGCAGAAACGCTGATTTTCCAGCTGGGCCTGCGTTAATCCCTTCTATTTATGCCCTTGCTACCTGGTGGCAAGGGCATTTTCGTAACAGTCAGTGATTATTCACTGTGTCTTAGCTCCCACTTTCTTTTCTCTCCGCTTGGCTAAATGTAAAAAATTGGTTAAGACTGTGATCAGGTCAGACCACTTATTTTTATTTTTTACAGGGGAGTGTTATGAGTCAGGCTTTACCGCTGGTTACCCGCCAGGGCGATCGCATCGCCATTGTAAGCGGATTGCGTACGCCATTTGCCCGTCAGGCAACCGCATTTCATGGCATTCCCGCCGTAGATTTGGGGAAAATGGTTGTTGGCGAACTGCTGGCGCGTAGCGAAATACCCGCTGATGTGATTGAGCAACTGGTCTTTGGCCAGGTGGTACAAATGCCTGAAGCCCCCAATATTGCTCGTGAAATCGTGCTGGGAACCGGTATGAATGTGCACACGGACGCCTACAGCGTAAGCCGAGCCTGCGCCACCAGTTTCCAGGCAGTAGCGAATGTCGCGGAAAGCCTGATGGCGGGAACGATTCGCGCCGGAATTGCCGGCGGGGCGGACTCGTCGTCAGTCCTGCCGATTGGCGTCAGCAAAAAACTGGCGCGTGTGCTGGTGGATGTCAATAAAGCCCGCACGACAGGGCAACGCCTGAAACTGTTTTCCCGGCTGCGTTTACGTGACCTGATGCCTGTGCCGCCAGCCGTCGCTGAATATTCCACCGGCTTGCGCATGGGGGATACGGCCGAGCAGATGGCGAAAACCTATGGCATTACTCGCGAGCAGCAGGATGCCCTGGCGCATCGTTCGCACCAACGTGCCGCTCAGGCATGGGCTGAAGGAAAGCTCGCCGATGAGGTGATGACCACCTACGCGCCACCGTTTAAAGACCCTCTTTCCGAAGATAACAACATTCGCGGCAACTCTACGCTGGCCGATTACGCCAAACTGCGTCCGGCATTTGACCGAAAGCACGGTACAGTGACTGCGGCGAACAGTACCCCGCTGACGGACGGCGCAGCCGCCGTGATATTGATGACAGAGTCGCGAGCGAAAGAGCTGGGGCTGGTGCCGCTGGGGTATTTACGCAGCTATGCTTTCACCGCAATTGATGTCTGGCAGGACATGCTGCTGGGGCCGGCGTGGTCAACGCCGCTTGCGCTGGAGCGAGCTGGACTGACGATGGCGGATTTAACCTTGATCGATATGCATGAAGCCTTTGCCGCACAAACGCTGGCGAATCTTCAGTTGCTGGGCAGCGAACGTTTTGCCCGCGAAGTGTTGGGGAGGGCACATGCCACTGGCGAGGTTGATGACAGTAAATTTAACGTGCTGGGCGGATCGATTGCCTATGGACACCCCTTCGCCGCTACTGGTGCGCGAATGATTACGCAAACCCTCAATGAATTACGCCGCCGTGGCGGCGGTTTTGGCTTAGTGACCGCCTGTGCGGCAGGTGGTCTGGGTGCGGCAATGGTTCTGGAGGCGGAATAATGGAAATGACATCGGCTTTTACGCTTAATGTGCGTTTGGATAACGTCGCTGTTGTCACCATTGATGTACCCGGAGAGAAAATGAATACCCTGAAAGCGGAGTTTGCTTCTCAGGTTCGGGCCATCCTGAAACAAATTCGCGACAACAAAGCGCTGCGCGGTGTGGTGTTCATTTCAGCGAAACCCGATAACTTCATCGCCGGAGCTGATATCAACATGATTGGTAGCTGTCGCAGCGCGCAGGAAGCCGAAACGCTGGCCCGCCAGGGCCAGCAGATTATGGCAGAAATTCACGCGTTACCGATCCCGGTTATCGCCGCGATTCATGGCGCTTGTCTGGGCGGTGGCCTGGAGATGGCGTTGGCCTGCCATAACCGTATTTGTACGGATGATGCTAAAACCGTACTGGGTTTGCCGGAAGTCCAGCTTGGCCTGTTGCCCGGCTCCGGCGGTACGCAACGCTTACCACGCCTTATTGGCGTCAGTACTGCGCTGGATATGATCCTCACAGGGAAACAATTGCGCGCAAAACAGGCACTTAAAGTGGGTCTGGTGGATGAGGTCGTGCCGCAGTCTATTTTACTGGAAGCTGCCGTTGAACTGGCTAAAAAAGACAGTTCTTCACACCGGGACCTGCCCGTACGTGAGCGGGTGTTAGCGGGACCGCTGGGACGAGCGCTGCTATTCCGTATGGCCAGTAAAAAGACGGCGCAAAAAACGCAGGGAAATTATCCCGCGACGGAACGTATCCTTGAGGTCATTGAAACCGGCCTTGCACAAGGAAGCAGTAGCGGTTATGACGCAGAAGCCCGCGCATTTGGGGAGCTGGCGATGACCCCTCAGTCTCAGGCGCTGCGGCACGTCTTTTTTGCCAATACCAACGTGAAAAAGGATCCTGGTAGTGATGCAAAGGCGGGGCCGCTAAGCAGCGTCGGTATTCTGGGTGGCGGTCTGATGGGCGGTGGTATCGCCTATGTGACGGCCTGTAAAGGTGGCTTGCCAGTCCGTATCAAAGATATTAGTGCTAAGGGAATCAACCACGCGCTGAAGTACAGTTGGGATCAGCTTGAAACGAAGGTTCGTCGCCGTCTTATCAAAGCCAGCGAGCGCGATAAACAGCTGGCGTTAATCTCGGGATCCACCGATTATCGCGGTTTTGCGCATCGCGATCTGGTTATTGAAGCCGTGTTCGAAGATCTGGCGTTAAAACAACAGATGGTGGCAGAAGTTGAACAAAATTGCGCACCTCACACTATTTTTGCTTCCAATACCTCATCTTTACCGATTAGTGATATTGCGGCTAAGGCTGCCAGACCTGAACAAGTGATTGGTTTGCACTTTTTTAGCCCGGTTGAAAAAATGCCGCTGGTTGAGGTCATTCCGCATGCAACGACCTCTGAGCAAACTATTGCAACAACCGTCAAGTTGGCGAAAAAACAGGGTAAAACACCGATAGTCGTCAGAGATAAGGCCGGGTTTTACGTTAACCGCATTTTAGCGCCTTACATCAATGAAGCTATACGCCTGTTAACCGAAGGCGAGCGGGTTGAAGCCATTGACGCCGCGCTGGTTAAGTTTGGTTTTCCGGTTGGGCCAATCCAACTTTTGGATGAGGTCGGAATTGATACGGGCACTAAAATTATACCTGTGCTTGAGGCCGCGTATGGAGAACGTTTTAGCGCGCCTGCAAATGTTGTTGCTTCAATTTTGAATGACGATCGCAAAGGTAGAAAAAATGGTCGTGGTTTCTATCTTTATGGGGCGAAAGGGCGTAAAAGCAAAAAACAGGTCGACCCTGCAATTTATACGCTTATTGGCGCTCAGGGCCAGGCCCGACTCCCCGCCACGCAAATTGCTGAGCGGTGCATCATGTTAATGCTCAATGAAGCAGCACGCTGCTTCGACGAGAAGGTCGTCCGCAGCGCGCGTGATGGCGACATCGGTGCTGTATTTGGTATTGGTTTTCCGCCATTCCTCGGCGGCCCGTTCCGGTATATGGATTCCCTCGGCGCGGGTGAAGTAGTTGCGGCTCTGCAACGGCTATCAACACAATATGGCTCGCGGTTTACACCGTGTGAGCAATTATTGCTGATGGCGGAACGTGGTGAAAGATTCTGGAATAGTAGGGAAACTGACCTGAATTCATGAGGTCAAAGGTAGGATGAATCCGCACTGAATGTATGGCCCATGCTCAAAATGTAAACAGAGATTGACTATACTTACGCCGTTGAGGTAAAAAACAGCGTTTCATTCGGTGAATGGATAAGGCACAATGCCGGCCACCATATCGTTACCACGGTCAATAGGGGCTGTGACTAACTGGTGTTGGTGATTCTGGTTAACAAAAGCGGTGCAATATGCAAGTTTTTATCATGCGTCACGGCGACGCGGCCCTCGATGCCGCCAGTGATTCGGTTCGTCCTTTAACCTCTTGTGGTTGTGACGAATCTCGCCTGATGGCGAACTGGCTGAAAGGTCAAAAAGTGGATATCGAACGCGTTCTGGTGAGCCCGTTCCTGCGAGCCGAACAAACGCTGGATGTGGTGGGGGAATGCATGAACCTGCCAACCGACGTGGATGTTTTGCCGGAGCTGACTCCCTGCGGCGATGTCGGTCTGGTCAGCGCCTATTTACAGGCTCTGGCCAATGAAGGTATCGCCACGGCGCTGGTGATCTCTCACTTGCCTTTAGTGGGGTATCTGGTGTCTGAGCTTTGCCCAGGCGAAACTCCGCCGATGTTTACCACGTCAGCGATTGCCAGCGTAACGCTTGATGAAAGCGGAAAAGGGGTTTTCAACTGGCAGATGAGCCCGTGTAACCTCAAAATGGCGAAAGCGATATAAGTAGGCCGGATAAGGCACAACCACCATCCGGAAAATAAAAGAGCCGCAAACGCGGCTCTTTCTGTTTTTCTGCATCAGGGAAGTTCTGGCGGCAGCCACTCTTCCACTTCAATCAGCACCAGCAGCGCGGCGTCGCCCCCATACTCTTTCGGCGCCTGATGAAAGGCCATCACGTGCGGATGCTGTGCCAGCCAGAGAGGCGTTTGCTGTTTAAGAATATGCTTTCCGTGGCCATGCATAACGCAGGCGCAAAATACGTGCTCACGACGACAGGCGGCGATTAGCGCGCCTAATTCCTGTTTGGCCTGTTGCTGGGTCAGTCCGTGCAAATCGAGAAATAGCTCCGGGGAGTAGTCGCCACGACGCATTTTCTTCAGTTCGAAATGGCTGACGTCAGCACGCAGATATCTCACCGGGCCGTCCGTGTTCAGCAACGGCTGAAATTCGTCAGAAAAATAGTGGCTGGCATCAGCCTGTTC
The DNA here is from genome assembly GCF_005280815.1 of Citrobacter sp. TBCS-15. Lineage (NCBI taxonomy): Bacteria > Pseudomonadati > Pseudomonadota > Gammaproteobacteria > Enterobacterales > Enterobacteriaceae > Citrobacter > Citrobacter sp. TBCS-15. The sequence goes on from NZ_SZWK01000313.1 coordinate 279,512, forward strand.
CTGCAACAGCCTTTTAACCGGGACCTCGGTGATTTTTTTACGTAGCGGTCGGTGAACAATAGTGTCTTGCTTAATTTTACGCGTGCCGGTCATCAGCTGGCGAAACAGCGTCTGATCCTCCTCGCTGAGCGATGTTTTCTTTTTCATTCGAGAGTCTCATCTTTTATTTTCCGTTAGTTTAACCCGACTCGACGGGCATCCGATCGCTTAAAACGCAATTTTCGCGTTCAGGCCCGGTGTGGATGCTGATTTATCGCCGTCTTCGTGGCAAACTAGCCGCCGAAATTAATACGAGCATGCCCTGGAGGAATACGTGGATAAAATTTTCGTCGATGAAGCAGTGAGTGAACTGCATACCATTCAGGACATGTTGCGTTGGGCGGTCAGCCGTTTTAGCGCGGCGAACATCTGGTATGGCCATGGCACGGATAACCCATGGGACGAGGCCGTACAGCTGGTGCTGCCGTCGCTCTATTTACCGCTGGATATACCTGAAGATATGCGCACTGCGCGTCTGACCTCCAGTGAGCGCCATCGTATTGTTGAACGCGTGATTCGCCGCGTCAACGAGCGTATCCCGGTTGCTTATCTGACCAATAAAGCCTGGTTCTGCGGGCATGAGTTTTATGTTGATGAACGCGTGCTGGTTCCACGCTCACCGATTGGCGAACTGATCAATAATCGTTTTGCGGGCCTCATCAATGAGCAGCCGCAGCATATCCTTGATATGTGTACCGGCAGCGGCTGCATCGCTATTGCCTGCGCGTATGCTTTCCCGGAAGCCGAAGTGGATGCGGTGGATATTTCCACTGACGCGCTGGCCGTGACCGAACACAATATTGAGGAACATGGTCTGATCCATCACGTGACGCCGATCCGCTCCGATCTGTTCCGCGATCTGCTGAAAGTGCAGTATGACCTGATTGTGACCAACCCGCCGTATGTCGATGCGGAAGATATGTCCGATCTGCCAAACGAATATCGTCATGAACCTGAGCTGGGTCTGGCGTCAGGTAGCGATGGGCTGAAACTGACTCGCCGCATTCTGGGGAACGCTCCAGATTACCTGGCAGATAACGGTATTCTGATTTGTGAAGTCGGAAACAGCATGGTACATCTGATAGAGCAATACCCGGATGTACCGTTCACCTGGCTGGAGTTTGACAACGGCGGTGACGGTGTATTCATGCTGACCAAAGAACAGTTAGTTGCTGCTCGCGAGCATTTCAGCATTTATAAAGACTAAATACACGCGCACAAACACAACACTCATAACGGAGCCGTGATGGCAGGAAACACAATTGGGCAACTCTTTCGCGTAACCACATTCGGCGAATCACACGGGCTGGCGCTCGGTTGTATTGTCGATGGTGTTCCGCCGGGCATTTCTCTGACAGAAGCTGACCTGCAGCACGATCTCGACAGACGTCGCCCGGGGACGTCGCGTTACACTACGCAGCGCCGTGAACCGGATCAGGTGAAAATCCTCTCTGGTGTGTTCGAAGGCGTGACCACCGGTACCAGCATTGGTCTGCTGATCGAAAATACCGATCAGCGTTCACAGGATTACAGCGCGATTAAGGATGTTTTTCGTCCTGGTCACGCCGACTATACCTATGAGCAAAAATACGGTCTGCGCGACTATCGTGGAGGTGGACGCTCATCCGCACGTGAAACAGCGATGCGCGTGGCGGCCGGGGCGATTGCCAAAAAATATCTGGCGGAAAAATTCGGCGTTGAAATTCGCGGCTGTCTGACGCAGATGGGCGATATCCCGCTGGAGATTAAAGACTGGTCTCAGGTGGAGCTTAACCCGTTCTTTTGCCCGGATCCGGATAAAATCGAGGCGCTCGATGAACTGATGCGCGGCCTGAAAAAAGAGGGCGACTCCATCGGAGCGAAGGTCACCGTAGTGGCAAGCGGCGTACCTGCGGGTCTCGGTGAACCTGTATTTGACCGCCTGGATGCCGACATTGCCCATGCGCTGATGAGCATTAACGCCGTTAAGGGCGTAGAGATTGGTGATGGGTTTGACGTTGTCGCGCTGCGCGGCAGCCAAAACCGTGATGAAATCACCAAAGACGGTTTCCAGAGTAACCATGCGGGCGGCATTCTGGGCGGGATCAGCAGCGGGCAGCAAATTGTTGCACATATGGCGCTGAAACCGACGTCCAGTATTACCGTTCCAGGTCGTACCATTAACCGCTTCGGTGAAGAAGTCGACATGATCACTAAAGGTCGTCACGATCCATGCGTTGGGATCCGCGCTGTGCCGATCGCCGAAGCGATGCTGGCGATCGTATTGATGGATCACCTGCTGCGTCAGCGGGCGCAAAACGCGGACGTGAAGACCGATATTCCACGCTGGTAAAAGATGAAAAAAACGGCACTTGTGGCGCTGACTCTCTTTGCCAGTACCGCCTGTCTGGCGGCGACGCCCTGGCAGAAAATTACCCATCCGGTTGCAGGTAGCGCGCAGTCTATCGGCGCGTTCTCCAATGGCTGCATTGTTGGTGCAGATACGCTGCCTGTACAGTCTGAGCACTATCAGGTGATGCGCACCGATCAGCGTCGTTACTTTGGTCATCCGGACCTGGTGATGTTTATCCAGCGTCTGAGTAATCAGGCGAATAATCTGGGGCTGGGCACGGTGTTAATTGGCGATATGGGCATGCCGGCCGGTGGGCGGTTCAATGGCGGTCACGCCAGCCACCAGACGGGGCTGGATGTGGATATTTTCCTGCAGTTGCCGAAAACGCGCTGGACCCAGTCACAACTGCTGCGTCCTCAGGCGTTAGATCTGGTCTCACGCGATGGCAAACATGTCGTGCCGTCGCTGTGGAAGCCGGAGATTTTCAGCCTGATTAGGCTGGCGGCAAAAGATAATGAAGTCACGCGTATTTTTGTGAATCCGGCGATTAAGCAGCAGCTGTGTCTGGATGCAGGGACCGACAGGGACTGGTTGCGTAAAGTGCGACCGTGGTTCCAGCATCGTGCGCATATGCACGTACGATTACGTTGTCCTGCTGACAGCCTGGAGTGCGAAGATCAACCTTTGCCCCCACCGGGTGACGGCTGTGGCGCAGAGCTGCAAAGCTGGTTCGAACCTCCTAAACCTGGAACCACCAAGCCTGAGAAGAAGACACCGCCGCCGTTGCCGCCTTCCTGCCAGGCGCTACTGGATGAGCATGTACTCTAATGGATCATTTTGTCTCTCTGTTTATGGTGTCGCCACTGCTGTTGGGTGTGCTTTTTTTTGTGGCAATGCTGGCAGGTTTTATTGACTCTCTGGCCGGGGGCGGCGGTTTACTCACCATCCCGGCATTGATGGCTGCCGGAATGCCGCCCGCGCAAGCACTGGCCACCAATAAGCTGCAGGCCTGCGGGGGATCTATCTCTTCCTCGATCTATTTTATTCGCCGGGGCGTGGTTAATCTGGCGGATCAGAAGCTCAACATCTTCATGACCTTTGTCGGTTCAATGAGCGGCGCATTGTTGGTCCAGCATGTGCAGTCCGACATATTACGCCAGATCCTGCCGGTGCTGGTTATCTGTATTGGCCTCTACTTTCTGTTGATGCCCAGAGTGGGCGAAGAAGACCGGCAGCGTCGACTGCACGGTTTGCCTTTCGCGCTGGTGGCCGGAGGCTGCGTTGGTTTTTACGATGGCTTTTTTGGTCCGGCAGCGGGATCGTTCTACGCGCTGGCTTTTGTCATGCTGTGCGGATATAACCTGGCGAAATCGACGGCCCACGCCAAAGTATTAAATGCCACCTCGAATATCGGTGGGTTGTTGCTGTTTGCCCTCGGCGGCAAAGTGATTTGGGCGACCGGGTTTGTGATGCTCATTGGCCAGTTTATTGGCGCACGGATGGGATCGCGACTGGTGCTCAGCAAAGGACAAAAACTCATTCGGCCTATGATCGTTATTGTCTCCGCCGTAATGAGCGCCAAGCTACTTTACGATAATCATGGACAGGAGATTCTCCACTGGCTGGGGATGAACTAATGAATAACACCCATCACTACGAACAGTTAATTGAGATTTTTAACGGCTGCTTTGCCGATGAATTTAATACCCGTCTGATTAAAGGCGATGACGAACCGATCTATCTTCCTGCTGATGCGGAAGTACCGTATCACCGTATCGTTTTTGCGCATGGTTATTACGCCAGCGCCTTACATGAAATTTCGCACTGGTGTATTGCGGGTAAAGCGCGTCGTGAGCTGATTGACTTTGGTTACTGGTACTGCCCGGACGGACGCGACGCGAACACGCAATGCCAGTTTGAAGATGTGGAAGTGAAGCCGCAGGCGTTTGACTGGCTGTTCTGCATGGCGGCGGGCTATCCGTTTAACGTCAGTTGCGACAATCTGAACGGAGACTTTGAACCGGATCGCGTGGTATTCCAGCGTCGTGTGCATGCCCAGGTGATGGAGTATCTGGAAAAGGGGATCCCGGAGCGTCCAGCGCGCTTTATTAACGCGTTACAGAATTATTATCACACGCCTGAACTTAAGGCGGAACAATTCCCGTGGCCCGAAGCGCTCAACTGAAGCCGCCGCCACGTTTACAATGAGGAAAGAAGATGATCGCGGAGTTTGAATCACGCATTCTGGCATTAATCGACGATATGGTAGAGCACGCCAGCGATGATGAGTTGTTTGCCAGTGGCTATTTGCGTGGGCACCTGACGCTGGCCGTAGCAGAGCTGGATGCTGGCGAGGACCATTCCGCTGAGGCATTGTACGCCAATGTGACCAGCAGCCTGGAAAAAGCGATTAGCGCAGGCGAACTTTCGCCGCGTGATCAGGCGTTAGTGAAAGAGATGTGGGACATGCTGTTCCAGAAGGCGACAAAACAATAATTGCAGTGGATTGTGCCGGATGGCGACGTTAAGGCGTCTTATCCGGCCTACGTGGACTGACGATTCGGGTTCAGTTTGTAGGCCTGATAAGCGTAGCGCATCAGGCAATGATGAGAGGGTATCTTATTTCACCGCTTTTCCCTTCAATAACTTCCTGACCCACAACCGATTCGGGTTCAGTGCCGCCAGCGTATTGGCATCCATAGGAATAGGTTCATCGCTCATTTGCGAGGCCAGAATTTCTGCACACAGTGGGGCTGAACACAACCCGCGTGACCCCAATGCCCCCAGCATAAATAAATCAGCATAAACTGGGGCGTTCACCGCGTGCTCTTTGTCTTCGGCAAGCGTGGCGTACTGGCTGAGCGTGGCGTCATAGTCCGCGACATTCCCCACCATCGGCATGTGATCGCGCGTGGCACAGCGGACCCCACAGCGGGCGGCATGCGCACTGACGTCCACCTCTTTTGCCCATGTGGCGTGCGGGAAGCAGTCGATTAAGCGCTGACGATTTTGCTGCTGGTCCTCCTCGCGATACTCAGTCTCTTCACTCCCACGGTGATAGCTGGCGCCAATGCAGTGTTGCTGGTTTTGCGGGTTATGCGGCGTGAGGTAACCGTCGTAGCACAACACCTGGCGTAGCGCTGACAGCGCGGGCGTGGTGGGGATATGACTCACCTGGCCGCCAACGGAATAGACCGGTAACGTCTGCGTCTGCTCAAAGCTGTTAATGCGATGGCCGTTAGCCAGAACCACCGCTGCGTGAGTGGCGGTTTCTCCACAGGCAAACTGCAATTGCCAGCCTGCTGTCTGGCGTGAAAGTGAGGCCAGAGTATGTTGGTAGCGGGTGCGTAATCCCAGGGTTGTGGCATAGTCCAGTACGGCAGCGGTTAACTGCGCCGGGCACAGCCATCCACCGGCAGGATACTGAATCCCGCCGCACCCGGTTTCGACGTCGGTGGTCTGTAAAACTTGCTCTGCGTCAACGCCGACGGCAAGCGCATCGGGCAGTTCAAGAGACAGCATTTGAGTGATTTTCTGCTGACTTTTTTCATCCCATGCGAGCTGCGTCACGCCGCACCAGTCATGCGCGAACTCTACCGGAAGGGCACCATACAGGCGGCGGGCGAAGGTAAACGCGGTGGGGAAAAAGAGATTAATGGCCGCGTCATGCTTGCTGAGTAACGGATAGAGTGCGCCCTGGCGATTACCGGATGCGCCCCCGGCAGGTTTATCGTCCGCGCAATAGAGCGTGACCTGCCAGCCGCGGCGCAGTAGCGCCAGCGACAGCAATGCGCTGGCGATGCCTCCGCCAATAATAGCGGCTTCGCGCTTATCTGTGCCCGTGCGCGTGAACCACGGAGCCGATGAAGGGAGTGCCAGAGTCTGTTCCATAACGCCACAAAGCATTTCGCGTTTGCGGCCAAAGCCTTTGCGCTTTTGCATCGTAAATCCGGCTGCCTGCAACCCCCGTCGCACAAAGCCTGCCGATGTGAAGGTAGCCAGCGTGCCGCCGGGGCGAGCCAGTCGGGCCATCGCGTTAAACAGCGTTGGCGTCCACATGTCCGGATTCTTCGCCGGGGCGAAACCGTCCAGGAACCAGGCGTCCACTTTTTGATTCAGGGAATCATCGAGTTTGCTGGTCAGTTCGTTAATATCGCCAAACCACAAATCCAGCGTGACGCGCCCATCATCAAGAAGCAGACGATGGCATCCCGCCAGCGGCAGCGGCCACTGCGCCTGTAACGCCGTGGCCCACGGGGCAAGCTCCGGCCAGTGCTGATGGGCTAAGGTTAGATCTTCACGCGTCAGCGGATATTTTTCAAAACTGATGAAATGTAATCTTTTCAGGGTAGCGTCAGGGTGCGTATCACGAAAATCAGCAAATGCTTGCCAGAGAGTCAGGAAATTAAGCCCGGTGCCAAACCCACTTTCCGCCACCACGAAAAGGGGACGTGAATGCACAGGGAATCGCTGTGCGAGATGATTCCCGCCGAGGAAGACGTAACGTGTCTCTTCCAGCCCGTTATCATTGGAAAAATAGACATCGTCAAAATCTCGGGAAACAGGTGTACCCTCAGCGTTGAATTCAAGGTTGGCAGGTTGTATAGCGTATTGTTTCACGTAAGTTACTCGTCTGGCAGGCTGTGCCCCGATCTTAACGATGAGTGCCTGGCTGCGCAAATTTCCACATTAAATGGCTGATCGGACTTGTTCGGCGTACAAGTGTACGCTATTGTGCCACTCGAAACTTTAAAATAGTGCGACTTACAGAGGTATTGAATGAAACGTGCAGTGATTACTGGCTTGGGCATCGTTTCCAGCATCGGTAATAACCAGCAGGAAGTCCTGGCATCTCTGCGTGAAGGACGTTCAGGGATCACTTTCTCTCAGGAGCTGAAGGACTCCGGCATGCGTAGCCACGTATGGGGCAACGTAAAACTGGATACCACTGGCCTCATTGACCGCAAAGTAGTGCGCTTCATGAGCGACGCATCCATCTATGCATTCCTTTCCATGGAGCAGGCTGTGGCGGATGCCGGTCTTGCTGCAGAAGATTACCAGAATAACCCGCGCGTTGGCCTGATTGCAGGTTCCGGCGGCGGTTCCCCGCGTTTTCAGGTGTTCGGCGCTGACGCAATGCGTAGCCCGCGTGGTCTGAAAGCGGTTGGCCCGTATGTGGTCACCAAAGCGATGGCGTCCGGCGTTTCTGCCTGCCTCGCAACGCCATTCAAAATTCACGGCGTAAACTACTCCATCAGCTCTGCCTGTGCGACATCTGCGCACTGCATCGGCAACGCAGTAGAACAAATTCAACTGGGTAAACAAGACATCGTGTTTGCTGGCGGCGGCGAAGAGCTGTGCTGGGAAATGGCGTGTGAATTCGACGCCATGGGCGCGCTGTCTACCAAATATAACGACGATCCGTCTAAAGCTTCCCGTACCTATGATGCAAACCGCGACGGTTTTGTTATCGCAGGCGGCGGCGGTATGGTCGTGGTCGAAGAGCTGGAACACGCTCTGGCTCGTGGCGCACATATCTACGCAGAAATCGTCGGTTACGGCGCTACCTCTGATGGCGCAGACATGGTTGCCCCGTCTGGCGAAGGCGCAGTACGTTGCATGCAGATGGCGATGCACGGTGTAGACACCCCGATCGACTACCTGAACTCTCACGGTACTTCTACTCCGGTAGGCGACGTGAAAGAGCTGGGCGCAATCCGTGAAGTGTTTGGCGACAACAGCCCGGCAATTTCTGCAACCAAAGCGATGACTGGTCACTCACTGGGCGCGGCTGGCGTGCAGGAAGCTATCTACTCTCTGCTGATGCTGGAACACGGCTTTATCGCGCCGAGCATCAACATTGAAGAGCTGGACGAGCAGGCGGAAGGTCTGAACATCGTGACCAAACCGACTGAGCAGGCGCTGACCACCGTGATGTCCAACAGCTTCGGCTTTGGCGGCACTAACGCGACGCTGGTCATGCGTAAGCTGAAAGCGTAAGTCTGCAAGATGATGTAGAAGGGAGCCCGATGGCTCCCTTTTTTATTTATTCATTTTTTCGTACTCCGGCGCGATTTCCGCCGACCAGGCTTTGGCTCGTGTGATATCACCAGTGCTGTAGATTGGCTGTTCAAATTGATTATCCAGATCCCGCACGCGATAAATTTTCCAGCGACCTTCTTCCCAACGCGTATACACTTCCAGTTGCATGGGGGCTTCGCCTGCCGGCCCACCTAATTGTACTTCCACCTTTTCACCACCGAGAAAGGGCTGAGCCGCTCCAACCCGTAGCCGCGGGATCCATTCAGGGTCGTAATCCTGCACGTACATAAAATAGTCAGAATTTATTATTTCCTGCTCGTAAAGGCTGTCAATCAGCGCCAGACGGTCGATAACGTCTTTCGCCACATAAAGTTGCATGAGCGCGGACGTATCTCGATCTTGTGTGTAGGCGGACATCCACGCGAGATAGAATTGTTTTACAGCCTGTGTGCTGTCTTGATGAGGCGCATAGCAGCCGCAAAGCATCAGGATGAGAGCAATAAGCGAAAATGCTTTCATTACTGTCTCCCTAAAAATATATTCCGGCAAAAAAGATCGTTGAGTGTCCCCCTGATTGAAAACTATTTCCTCATTGTTAGTGCTTTTCTTCAATAATATAACCCTCTGTTTTGTGGATGCCTTCGGTGATTTCGAGGTTGACAAGTTTAGCCCCTCACAGGCAGACTCCAGCTTCAACATTATCCTCTTGATAATGCGTAAGCGTTTAACGTTATCCAACGCACCTTAATCCTGAAAGTCAGGTAGAGGGGGCGTGGGCATTCCTCGCCTTACTCTGCATTTTGGAGTAACGCATGACAGCAGTAACCCAACAAGAAAAAACACCGTCGGCGAACTTTTCGCTGTTTCGTATCGCTTTTGCGGTTTTTCTGACCTACATGACGGTCGGTCTGCCTTTGCCCGTCATTCCTCTGTTTGTGCACCACGAGCTGGGCTATGGCAACACCATGGTTGGTATCGCCGTAGGCGTACAGTTTTTGGCAACGGTCTTAACCCGCGGCTACGCCGGGCGCTTAGCCGATCAATATGGCGCTAAACGTTCGGCGCTACAGGGGATGTTTGCCTGTGCGCTGGCGGGGGCGGCGTGGCTTTTAGCCGCGCTATTGCCTGTCTCTGTCCCTGTGAAATTTGCGTTGTTAATCGTCGGGCGTTTGATCCTCGGCTTTGGCGAAAGCCAACTGCTCACCGGAACCCTGACCTGGGGACTGGGGCTGGTTGGCCCAACGCGATCCGGTAAAGTAATGTCGTGGAACGGGATGGCGATTTACGGTGCGCTGGCTGCCGGTGCGCCGTTGGGCTTGCTGATCCATAGCCACTTTGGCTTCGCGGCGCTGGCGGGAACCACTATGGTATTACCGCTGCTGGCCTGGGCATTCAACGGCACCGTTCGTAAAGTGCCTGCGCATGCCGGGGAACGACCTTCACTGTGGAGCGTGGTCGGGCTTATCTGGAAACCGGGCCTGGGTCTGGCATTGCAGGGCGTGGGTTTTGCCGTCATCGGTACGTTTATTTCGCTCTATTTTGTCAGCAATGGCTGGACGATGGCGGGATTCACCCTGACCGCGTTTGGCGGGGCATTTGTGCTGATGCGCATTCTGTTTGGCTGGATGCCGGACCGGTTCGGCGGCGTGAAGGTCGCCGTTGTTTCATTGCTGGTTGAAACTGCGGGCCTGATCCTGCTGTGGCAGGCTCCCTCTGCCTGGGTTGCTCTGCTCGGGGCGGCATTAACCGGGGCCGGGTGTTCGCTTATCTTCCCGGCATTGGGCGTTGAGGTTGTGAAGCGCGTGCCAGCACAGGTTCGTGGTACGGCGTTAGGCGGTTACGCCGCATTTCAGGATATCTCCTACGGCGTAAGCGGCCCTGTCGCCGGTGTGCTGGCCACCGCGTACGGTTATCCCTCGGTATTCCTTGCCGGGGCGATATCCGCCGTGGTGGGGATTGTTGTGACGTTGCTGACTCTGCGAAAAGGCTAAGCGACCAGCCAGAAAATGGCTAACGCAATCATCAAGGCAATAAATATTAGTCCCGGTCGTGCCGACAGTGATTTAACCGTTTCAATCATCGGCGCGAACGGGCTGTAAATGGGTTGGGGATGGCGCGGATCGTTTAATTCCTGCTCCCGGTCACGTTCCACGCGGCGCAGGAAGATTTGATTCAACAAGTCCAGCACCTGAACTGTGGTCAGAATCGATTGTGGTTGGATCTGATATGTCTGCTGCGCGTACTCTTTGATTGCCGTCAGCTCATTGGGCTCTAACGGCAGCTTCAGCGCCGCCTGCAGCGTTTGTAGCGTCGGAGCACTTTGCAGACTGAGCGTCTGGCGCGCCTGCAGCCAGGTGACCAGATGCGTAAATTGTTTGGCGGGGATTAGCTCTCCGCTTTTTACCCCAGATAGCTCCAGCATAGATTGCCAGATCATCTTACCGGATTCTCCCGTGGCCGCCGCCAGTTTGGTAACTAACTGGTTCAGCGTATTGTGCTCTGCGGGTAATAACGGGCGATCGGTAGCCGGACGCTGCTGCGGCTGCGGTATTGAAAGCTGACCTTGTTGCAACAGTGTCAGCACGTTCTTCAATTGTTCCGGCGTGAGTTGGCTAAGCGCCGTCTGCCCATACTGCTGGCGAATAAAATCACTCACCGCCTGACGGTTATTTCCCTGACTTAACAGTTCAGTAAGCTGCGACAGTACCTGACGATTAGCATGGTTCTGCTGTGCGACTTCCAGCCGCTGGTTCAGGTTTTGCTCTGCGGCAGGAAAGTGACGTGACTGCAACGGTGTGTCACTTTTTACGCCCAGATCGTGTTTCATTCCAGCCCACACCTCAGCGCTTTGCTGTTGGGTGAGCGAAATCAAACGGGTAATCAGCCGTTCCAGCACGGTACGTTGTAACGTGGATAACGGTTGCTCACCTGCAACGGAGGGGACATTTTGGCCTTCGCCGGGAGGGCGAGCGGGCGTACCTGAAATGGGCTGCATCGTCTCTGTTCCTTAAATCTGTGCTGACCAGGTCTCGCAGTATGCCTGGCGGCGAGATTATGGCACACTTGCCCGGTTAACTCTCGTTCTCAAACAGGTGCGAAAGACGTGAAAATCCTCGTTGATGAAAATATGCCCTATGCCCGCGAACTGTTCAGTCGTTTGGGGGAGGTCAAAGCGGTTCCTGGTCGTCCGATTCCCGTTGCTGAACTGGATGATGCGGATGCTTTAATGGTGCGCTCGGTGACGAAAGTCAATGAATCACTGCTCAGCGGAAAACCGGTTAAATTTGTCGGTACGGCAACCGCAGGCACGGACCATGTGGATGAAGCCTGGCTTGCGCAGTCGGGAATCGGTTTTTCCGCAGCGCCCGGATGTAATGCGATTGCGGTCGTAGAATATGTTTTTTCAGCGTTGTTGATGCTGGCGGAACGCGACGGTTTTGCGTTACGCGATCGTACCGTGGGTATCGTCGGTGTTGGCAACGTAGGTGGACGTTTGCAGGCGCGACTGGAAGCGCTGGGGATCCGTACTTTGCTGTGCGATCCGCCAAGAGCCGATCGCGGTGACGAGGGCGATTTCCGCTCGCTGGACGAACTGGTACAGCAGGCCGATGTGCTGACGTTCCATACGCCGCTATTTAAAGACGGCCCGTATAAGACACTGCACCTGGCGGATGACGCGCTGATGAGTCGACTGAAGCCCGGCACTATTCTGATCAACGCCTGCCGTGGGCCGGTTATCGACAATACGGCATTACTGAACCGGCTTAACGCCGGGCAGGCGCTGAGCGTGGTGCTGGATGTCTGGGAAGGCGAGCCGGATCTCAATGTGGCGTTGCTGGAGAAAGCCGATATTGGCACCGCGCACATTGCCGGATATACCCTGGAAGGAAAGGCTCGTGGGACCACGCAGGTCTTTGAGGCCTATAGCAAGTTTATTGGTCGCGAGCAGCACGTGGCGCTGAACACCCTGTTACCTGCGCCGGAATTCGGTCGTATCACGTTGCATGGCCCGTTAGATCAGCCAACGCTGAAAAGGTTGGCGCATTTAGTGTATGATGTGCGCCGCGATGATGCGCCGCTGCGTAAAGTCGCTGGAATTCCGGGTGAATTTGATAAACTGCGTAAAAATTATCTTGAGCGCCGTGAATGGTCGTCTTTATACGTGATGTGTGACGACGAGACGGCAGCCACCTTGCTGTGTAAGCTGGGTTTTAACGCTGTTCATCACCCGGCACATTAATGTCTTCTTAATGCTCCCTGTCGAATAATGCGACAGGGACGCTTATGTATTTCTGGAGTAAATCACCATGTCTGAAGGCTGGAACATTGCCATTCTGGGCGCAACGGGCGCCGTAGGCGAAGCCCTGCTCGATACGCTGGCTGAACGCCAGTTCCCGGTCGGTGAAATTTTTGCGCTGGCGCGTAACGAAAGCGCTGGTGAGCACCTGCGTTTTAACGGTAAATCGGTCATTGTTCAGGATGTTGCAGACTTTGACTGGACCCAGGCACAACTGGCATTTTTTGTTGCGGGCGCTGAGGCCACCGCTGCATGGGTGGAAGAAGCAACCAATGCCGGTTGCCTGGTTATCGACAGCAGTGGTTTGTTCGCACTTGAGCCTGACGTTCCGCTGGTGGTTCCGGACGTTAACCCGTTCGTGCTGGCAGATTACCGCAACCGCAATGTGATTGCGGTCCCTAATAGCCTGACCAGTCAACTGTTGTCTGCGCTGAAACCGCTGATTGATGACGGTGGTCTTTCACGTATTACGGTGACCAATATTCTGTCGGCCTCTGCGCACGGTAAAAAAGCGGTGGATGCGTTGGCAGGGCAAAGTGCGAAACTGCTCAATGGTATCCCGATTGACGAAGACGATTTCTTTGGTCGCCAGCTGGCATTCAATATGCTGCCGCTGCTGCCAGATCGCGAAGGTAGCGTGCGTGAAGAACGTCGTATCGTTGATGAAGTGCGCAAAATTATGCAGGATGACGGTCTGCTTATCTCCGCTAGCATCGTACAGTCACCGGTATTCTACGGTCACGCGCAGATGGTGAATTTTGAAGCTCTGCGTCCATTAGCTGCGGAAGAAGCGCGCGATGCGTTTTCTCGCGCTGAAGACGTGGCGTTGTCGGAAGAGACCGATTTCCCGACTCAGGTTGGCGATGCGTCAGGTACGCCACATCTTTCCATCGGCTGTGTACATAACGATTACGGTATGCCGGAGCAGGTTCAGTTCTGGTCCGTGGCAGACAACGTGCGTTTTGGCGGCGCGTTGATGGCGGTGAAAATTGCGGAGAAACTGGTGCAGGAGTATCTGTACTAATGTCGGACCTGCAACAGCCGCTAACCCATAAAATTGCGCTGGGCATTGAGTATGACGGCAGCAAATATTATGGCTGGCAGCGCCAGAACGAAGTGCGTAGCGTTCAGGAAAAGCTGGAAAAAGCGCTTTCTCAGGTCGCGAATGAGCGTATCAATGTCTTTTGTGCGGGGCGCACGGATGCGGGCGTTCATGGCACAGGACAGGTCGTGCATTTTGAAACGCACGCTGTGCGTAAAGACGCCGCCTGGACGTTGGGCGTAAATGCGAATTTACCTGGTGACATCGCCGTGCGCTGGGTGAAAGCTGTACCTGATGATTTTCATGCCCGATTTAGCGCCACGGCTCGCCGTTATCGCTACATCATCTACAATCATCGGTTGCGCCCTGCGGTTTTGGGCAAAGGGGTAACCCATTACTATGAGCCGCTGGATGCTGAACGTATGCATCGTGCAGCCCAGTGTCTGATCGGCGAAAATGATTTTACCTCGTTTCGTGCGGTGCAGTGCCAGTCACGCACACCGTGGCGTAACGTGATGCACATTAACGTTGAACGTTTTGGTGCATATGTGGTGGTGGATATTAAAGCGAATGCCTTTGTACATCATATGGTCAGGAATATTGTCGGCAGCCTGATGGAAGTAGGCGCCAACAACCAGCCGGAGAGCTGGATAGCAGAACTGTTAGCAGCGAAGGACAGAACGCTGGCAGCGGCAACGGCGAAAGCGGAAGGACTGTATTTGGTCGCGGTAGATTACCCTGACCGGTTCGACCTGCCAAAACCGCCAATGGGCCCGCTATTTCTGGCGGACTAATTTGAGTCGTATAAAGGCAAAACTATGGACCTGATTTACTTTCTTATCGATTTTATTCTGCACATTGATGTGCACCTGGCAGAGCTGGTCGCGGAATACGGTATCTGGGTATACGCGATTCTGTTTCTGATCCTGTTCTGTGAAACCGGGCTGGTAGTGACGCCGTTCCTGCCGGGGGACTCACTGCTGTTTGTTGCTGGCGCGCTTTCTGCGCTGCCAACTAACGATCTCAATGTTCATCTGATGGTGGCGTTGATGATTGTAGCTGCGATTGTCGGCGATGCGGTGAACTATACGATTGGCCGGTTGTTCGGTGAAAAACTCTTTAGTAACCCGAACTCCAAAATTTTTCGTCGCAGCTACCTGGATAAAACCCATGCGTTCTACGAGCGTCATGGCGGAAAAACGATTATCCTGGCGCGTTTCGTGCCTATCGTGCGGACATTTGCGCCATTTGTTGCCGGTATGGGACACATGTCCTACCGCCACTTTGCGATGTATAACGTTGTAGGCGCACTGCTGTGGGTATTGCTGTTCACCTATGCAGGCTATCTGTTTGGCGATCTGCCCATCGTTCAGGAAAACCTGAAATTATTGATTGTGGCGATTATCGTCCTTTCCGTATTGCCGGGTGTGATTGAAGTAATTCGTCATAAACGGGCTGCGTCACGGGCTGCAAAATAGAAAGTAACTCAGCGGTTCGACCACTTTTTTATCCAAAGTTTCGGGCTGTTATGTTTTAATGTGCAACATTCATGGTCTGTTAGGGGCAAAAATGGCATTATGCGCCCCTTATAACAAAGCTGACTAGGGTTCAGGCAGAAAGGTCACCAATGAGCTGGATTGAACGAATTAAAAGCAACATTACTCCCACCCGCAAGGCAAGCATTCCTGAAGGGGTGTGGACCAAGTGTGATAGCTGCGGTCAGGTTTTATACCGTGCTG
The DNA here is from genome assembly GCF_005280815.1 of Citrobacter sp. TBCS-15. Taxonomy (NCBI): domain Bacteria; kingdom Pseudomonadati; phylum Pseudomonadota; class Gammaproteobacteria; order Enterobacterales; family Enterobacteriaceae; genus Citrobacter; species Citrobacter sp. TBCS-15. The sequence goes on from NZ_SZWK01000313.1 coordinate 295,003, forward strand.
AGCTGGAACGTAATCTTGAGGTCTGTCCGAAGTGTGACCATCATATGCGCATGTCGGCGCGCAATCGCCTGCATAGCCTGTTAGATGAAGGTACTCTTGTGGAACTGGGTAGCGAACTTGAGCCGAAAGACGTGCTGAAGTTTCGTGACTCCAAAAAGTACAAAGACAGACTGGCCTCAGCACAGAAAGAAACCGGCGAGAAAGATGCGCTGGTGGTGATGAAAGGCACGCTTCACGGTATGCCGGTCGTTGCGGCTGCATTCGAGTTCGCGTTTATGGGCGGCTCCATGGGTTCTGTCGTCGGTGCGCGTTTCGTCCGTGCCGTTGAGCAGGCGCTGGAAGACAACTGTCCGCTAATCTGCTTCTCCGCTTCTGGCGGGGCGCGTATGCAGGAAGCGCTGATGTCTCTGATGCAGATGGCGAAAACCTCTGCTGCGCTGGCGAAAATGCAGGAACGCGGTTTACCGTACATTTCTGTACTGACCGACCCAACGATGGGCGGTGTTTCCGCAAGCTTCGCGATGCTGGGGGATCTCAACATTGCCGAACCGAAAGCGTTGATCGGCTTTGCGGGTCCGCGTGTTATCGAGCAAACCGTACGTGAGAAACTGCCGCCGGGATTCCAGCGCAGCGAGTTCCTGATTGAAAAAGGCGCTATCGATATGATCGTCCGCCGTCCGGAAATGCGCCTGAAACTGGCAAGCATTCTGGCGAAGCTGATGAATCTTCCGGCGCCGAATCCGGATGAGCCGCGTGAAGGCGAGGTGGTACCTCCGGTACCCGATCAGGGATCAGAGTCCTGATAATTTACTCTATGGATTTCGAGTTGCAGGTAGGCGGCAAGAGAGTTCATCCCGATGAGCTTGCACAGGCAAGTGATTCGGGTGAACGAGAGCAGCCAACAAGCCTGCAGCTTGAAAGACGACGAGTACAAAAGGGCAGGGCCAGTTGGCGCTGCCTTTTGCTTTTCTCAACGTAAAGAATCTACAGGCATCATGGACAATAAACGTATTCCTCAAGCCGCGTCGCCTCTGGCGTCGTGGCTTTCTTATCTGGAAAACCTGCACAGTAAAACCATCGATCTGGGCCTCGAACGCGTAAGCCTGGTGGCGCGCAAACTGGGCGTGTTGAAACCCGCATCATTTGTCTTTACGGTGGCGGGAACCAACGGAAAAGGCACGACCTGCCGTACGCTGGAATCGGTGCTGACCGCAGCAGGTTATAAAGTCGGAGTATATAGTTCGCCGCATCTGGTGCGTTACACGGAACGCGTGCGCGTGCAGGGGCGTGAACTGCCGGAATCCGCGCATACCGCCTCGTTTGCTGAGATTGAAGACGCACGTGGCGATATTTCCCTGACCTACTTTGAATACGGTACGCTATCGGCGCTTTGGTTGTTTAAACAGGCTCAGTTGGACGTCGTCATTCTGGAAGTGGGGTTAGGCGGTCGCCTTGACGCGACGAATATCGTCGATGCCGATGTTGCGGTCGTCACCAGTATTGCGCTTGATCATACTGACTGGCTGGGCCCGGATCGCGAGAGCATTGGTCGTGAGAAAGCGGGGATTTTCCGCGCAGAGAAACCGGCCATCGTTGGCGAACCGGAAATGCCATACACTATTGCGGATGTGGCGCAAGAGTGCGGGGCGATTTTGCAACGCTGTGGTGTGGACTGGCGCTATACGGTAACGGAGAACGACTGGTCCTTTACGGACGCTCACGGCACGTTGGCGCATCTGCCATTGCCACAGGTTCCACAACCGAACGCCGCGACCGCACTGGCTGCGCTGCGTTCCAGTGGTCTTGACGTCAGCGAGCAGGCGATTCGTGACGGAATCAAACAGGCGATTTTACCGGGGCGCTTCCAGATTGTGAGCGAGTCGCCGCGGGTGATTTTTGATGTTGCCCATAACCCGCATGCGGCGGAATATCTGACCGGACGTCTGAAAAAGTTAGTGAAAAGCGGGCGTGTACTTGCAGTTATCGGTATGCTACATGATAAAGATATTGCCGGTACGTTGGCCTGGTTAAAAAGCGTGGTCGATGCCTGGTACTGCGCGCCACTGGAAGGGCCGCGTGGCGCAACGGCAGAACAGCTGTTAGAACATCTGGGCAAAGGTGAAGCCTATGACAGCGTGGCGCAGGCATGGTCTGCGGCACTGGCCGAGGCGAAGCCAGAAGATACCGTGTTGGTGTGTGGATCGTTTCACACTGTCGCACATGTCATGGAAGTGATAGACGTGGGGAGAAGCGGTGGCGAGTAAGTTTCAGAATCGATTAGTTGGCACAATTGTGCTGGTCGCGCTTGGGGTGATTGTGCTCCCCGGGCTGCTTGACGGGCAAAAAAAACATTATCAGGATGAGTTTGCTGCGATCCCTCTGGTGCCCAAACCGGGCGATCGCGACGAACCGGACATGATGCCTGCGGCAACGCAGGCGCTGCCGACGCAACCGCCTGAAGGGGCGGCAGAAGAGGTGCGCGCGGGCGATGCCGCTGCGCCATCGCTGGACCCATCGCGCATGGCAACGGCAAACAGCGCGGAGTTAGATCCTGTCCCCGCACCTGTTGAACCGCCGAAACCTAAACCGAAGCCGCAACCCGTTGCAGCCACACCGGCACCAACCCCTGCGCCTGCTCCAGCACCGAAACCGGTCGCGGAAGAAGCGCCAGCCCCGACCGGCAAAGCGTATGTTGTGCAGCTCGGCGCGCTGAAAAATGCGGATAAGGTCAATGAGATCGTGGGTAAACTTCGTGGCGCGGGCTTCCGGGTATATACTTCCCCGTCAACGCCGGTACAGGGTAAAATAACCCGCATTCTCGTAGGGCCTGACGCCTCCAGAGATAAGCTGAAGAACTCGCTGGGCGAGCTGCAGAAGATCTCTGGTCTGAGTGGGGTTGTGATGGGGTATACCCCTAATTAAGGGGCCGTCTCATGTCGGCCGGATACGGTGTTTTCACCGCTATCCGGCAGTGTCCGAAGAGGCATAAAACCGTATGGCGTTGAAGATTTTTTCAGCGCCATTTTTATTTACGCGTGGAAAGGAAATCCCTACGCAAACGTTTTCTTTTTCTGTTAGAATGCGCCCCGAACAGGACGACAGGGCGTAAAATCGTGGGACACTTATGGTCTGGATTGATTACGCCATTATCGCGGTGATTGGTTTTTCCTGTCTGGTTAGCCTGATCCGTGGCTTTGTTCGTGAAGCATTATCGTTGGTGACTTGGGGTTGTGCTTTCTTTGTCGCCAGCCATTACTACACTTACCTGTCTGTCTGGTTTACGGGCTTTGAAGACGAACTGGTTCGAAATGGGATTGCTATCGCGATACTGTTCATCGCGACACTTATCGTCGGCGCTATCGTTAACTTTGTGATAGGCCAACTGGTAGAGAAAACAGGTCTGTCGGGTACCGACAGGGTGTTGGGGATTTGCTTCGGTGCTCTGCGAGGAGCGCTGATCGTCGCCGCCATACTGTTCTTTCTCGATACGTTTACCGGTCTGTCGAAAAGTGAAGACTGGAGTAAGTCGCAGCTGATCCCGCAGTTCAGTTTCATCATCAGATGGTTCTTTGACTATCTGCAAAGCTCGTCAAGTTTCTTGCCCAAAGTATAAACTTTGGGTCGTTGCTGAACGAGGAAAAGACGTATGTGCGGTATTGTCGGTATCGCCGGTGTTATGCCGGTAAACCAGTCGATTTATGACGCGTTAACGGTGCTCCAGCATCGTGGTCAGGATGCTGCGGGCATCATCACTATTGATGCCAACAACTGCTTCCGCTTGCGTAAAGCAAACGGAATGGTGAGCGATATTTTTGAAGCGCGCCATATGCAGCGTTTGCAGGGCAATATGGGCATCGGTCATGTGCGTTACCCAACGGCTGGCAGCTCCAGCGCCTCCGAAGCTCAACCTTTTTACGTCAACTCACCGTATGGCATCACGCTTGCCCACAACGGCAACCTGACTAACGCGCATGAGTTGCGTAAAAAGCTGTTTGAAGAAAAGCGCCGTCATATCAACACCACTTCAGATTCTGAAATCCTGCTGAATATTTTCGCCAGCGAGCTGGATAACTTCCGCCATTACCCGCTGGAAGCAGACAATATTTTTGCGGCCATTGCGGCAACTAACCGCCAGATCCGTGGCGCCTACGCCTGCGTGGCGATGATTATCGGCCACGGTATGGTTGCCTTCCGCGATCCTAACGGTATTCGCCCGCTGGTACTGGGCAAACGCGATATTGGCGACGGTCGCACCGAGTATATGGTGGCTTCCGAGAGCGTGGCGCTGGATACGCTGGGCTTTGAATTTCTGCGCGACGTAGCACCTGGCGAAGCGGTGTACATCACCGAAAAAGGCCAGCTGTTTACCCGCCAGTGCGCCGATAACCCGGTCAGCAATCCGTGCCTGTTCGAATACGTTTACTTTGCGCGTCCTGACTCCTTTATCGACAAGATTTCCGTCTACAGCGCCCGTGTGAATATGGGAACTAAGCTCGGCGAAAAAATTGCCCGCGAGTGGGAGGATCTGGATATCGACGTGGTGATCCCGATTCCGGAAACCTCTTGTGATATCGCGCTGGAAATCGCCCGTATTCTCGGCAAGCCGTACCGTCAGGGGTTTGTGAAAAACCGCTACGTGGGGCGTACCTTTATCATGCCGGGCCAGCATCTGCGCCGTAAATCCGTGCGACGTAAACTGAACGCCAACCGTGCGGAGTTCCGTGATAAGAACGTGCTGCTGGTGGATGACTCTATCGTACGTGGCACCACCTCAGAACAGATTATCGAGATGGCGCGTGAAGCCGGGGCGAAGAAGGTGTATCTGGCCTCTGCCGCACCGGAAATTCGCTTCCCGAACGTGTATGGTATCGATATGCCGACGGCGACGGAGCTGATTGCCCACGGTCGCGAAGTGGACGAGATTCGTCAGATAATCGGCGCAGACGGGCTTATCTTCCAGGACCTGAACGATCTGATTGAAGCCGTTCGCGCTGAGAACCCGGATATTCAGCAGTTTGAATGTTCAGTGTTTAACGGCGTGTACGTTACTAAAGACGTCGACCAGCAATATCTCGATTTCCTCGACTCCCTGCGTAATGACGATGCCAAAGCGATATTGCGTCAGAATGAAGCGGAAAACCTTGAGATGCATAACGAAGGTTAATGTTTGCTCGCAAGCAAGGGCGCAATCCGCACCCTTGCTTGCAACTCCCCATAAATTCCTGCAAAGTCGGCCCTGAAGCAAGCAAGGGCGATTAAACATGAAACGACTCATCATTGGTATTTCTGGCGCAAGTGGCGCAATTTACGGCGTGCGCCTGCTGCAGGTTTTGCGTGACGTTACTGATGTGGAAACCCATCTGGTGATGAGCGCCGCTGCCCGGCAGACGCTGGCGCTGGAAACGGACCTCTCTGTACGCGACGTGCAGGTGCTGGCGAATGTGACTCACGATACGCGCGATATCGCCGCCAGTATTTCCTCTGGCTCTTTTCAGACCGCTGGGATGGTCATCCTGCCCTGTTCAATTAAAACGCTTTCTGGCATCGTTCATAGCTATACCGATGGGCTGCTCACCCGTGCGGCTGACGTGGTCCTGAAAGAGCGTCGTCCGCTGGTGCTGTGCGTGCGCGAAACGCCGCTGCATCTGGGGCATCTGCGGCTAATGACGCAGGCGGCAGAAATTGGGGCGGTGATTATGCCACCGGTGCCGGCGTTTTATCATCGCCCGCAAACCCTCGATGACGTGATTAATCAAACAGTTAATCGTGTCCTTGACCAGTTTGATATCTCCCTTCCTCATGACCTCTTCACCCGCTGGCAAGGGGCGTAAGCCGTTCCATCAGGGTGCAAAGAAACATCCGTTGCCCTGTTTCAGGGCAATTTTGTAACCGCGATCATATCCTCAACATTTAATTCGTCAAAACTCAACGAAACGCTGCGTTTCAACCGTCAGACCTGCTATCTTCAAAATCAGGACAATATTGCAACGTTTTATTAACATATTTAACGTCGAATATCCTCAACGACGCGAAAATGGCATAAGACCTGCATGAAAAAGTCTGCAAACACACAACACAACGTAAAACATAATAAAATTACGCCACTTGAGGGTTATGTATGAAGAAGACGGTTCTTGCTTTGTCTTTGCTGGTAGGACTTTCCGCAACCGCGGCCAGCTACGCAGCACTTCCGCAGACAGTTCGTATTGGTACAGATACCACGTATGCACCTTTTTCCTCTAAAGATGCCAAAGGCGATTTCGTCGGTTTTGATATCGATCTGGGAAATGAGATGTGTAAGCGCATGCAGATCAAATGTACCTGGGTTGCCAGCGACTTTGATGCACTGATCCCGTCGCTGAAAGCGAAAAAAATTGATGCCATCATCTCCTCGCTTTCCATCACCGAGAAGCGTCAGCAAGAGATTGCCTTCTCAGACAAGCTTTACGCCGCAGATTCTCGTTTGATCGCCGCGAAAGGTTCGCCGATTCAACCGACTCTGGACTCCCTCAAAGGTAAACACGTAGGCGTACTACAAGGCTCTACTCAGGAAGCCTATGCCAATGATAACTGGCGCAGCAAAGGCGTGGATGTGGTGGCCTACGCGAACCAGGACCTGATCTATTCTGACCTGACGGCGGGACGTCTGGATGCGGCATTGCAGGATGAAGTCGCGGCCAGCGAAGGTTTCCTGAAACAACCGGCAGGTAAAGACTACGCTTTTGCCGGTCCTTCAGTTAAAGATAAAAAATACTTTGGCGACGGAACCGGGATTGGCTTGCGCAAAGATGATGCGGAGCTGAAAGCGGCTTTCGATAAAGCGCTGGGTGAACTGCGCAAAGACGGCACCTACGACAAAATGGCGAGCAAGTATTTTAACTTTAATGTCTACGGCGATTAATTCATCGACGTGGGGGCGTTGGCTGCACCATTGCGGGTAACCATTACGGTGCATTATAAATTCAGTGCACTGTTTTGGTGCCTTTATCGCTGACTTAATAAGCATGAGTGCATACTTAAGCGCTTTTCATGCAAATAAATACCGCCGACAAGGTAGAATGCTTTGCCTTGTCGGCCTGATTAATGGCACGATAACTGCACCTGGTCCTGTAAAGATCCCCTATAAAAGACAGTCTGTTGAGGATAGTTATGAAAAAACTGGTGTTGTCTCTTTCTTTGGTCCTGGCTTTCTCCAGTGCTACCGCAGCATTTGCAGCCATTCCGCAAAAAATTCGTATCGGCACCGATCCTACTTATGCGCCGTTCGAATCGAAAAATGCGCAGGGTGAATTAGTCGGTTTTGATATCGATCTGGCTAAAGAGCTATGCAAACGTATTAATACACAATGTACCTTCGTGGAAAACCCGCTGGATGCGCTGATCCCTTCGCTAAAAGCGAAGAAAATCGATGCGATTATGTCCTCGCTTTCCATTACTGAAAAACGTCAGCAGGAAATCGCGTTTACCGACAAGCTTTATGCAGCTGACTCGCGTCTGGTTGTCGCTAAGGATTCTGCTATTCAGCCGACCATTGAGTCGCTGAAAGGCAAACGTGTCGGCGTGCTGCAGGGTACCACTCAGGAAACGTTCGGCAATGAACACTGGGCGCCAAAAGGCATTGAAATTGTCTCCTATCAGGGACAAGACAACATCTATTCTGACCTGACAGCCGGGCGTATTGACGCCGCATTCCAGGATGAAGTTGCTGCCAGCGAAGGCTTCCTGAAACAGCCAGTTGGTAAAGATTACAAATTCGGCGGCCCGTCTGTGAAAGACGAGAAATTGTTTGGCGTGGGTACCGGTATGGGACTGCGTAAAGACGATAACGAACTGCGCGAAGCACTGAATAAAGCCTTTGCTGAGATGCGCGCCGACGGCACTTACGAGAAGCTGGCTAAGAAGTACTTCGATTTTGATGTTTACGGCGGTTAATCACCGCAGGTGCTGATAAAGCCCGTAGATTTTTGACGCGTTGAATTTATGCCTGATGGCGCTGCGCTCATCCGGCCTACGTTGATTTGTAGGCCGGATAAGGCAAAGCCGCCATCCGGCATTTAACGGTAAGTCTGAAATCAAAAGAGGCTTATTACTCCACCACACACGACAGGACAGGCAGCATGTTGTATGGCTTTTCAGGTGTTATTTTACAGGGCGCAATTGTTACGCTTGAGCTGGCTCTCAGCTCAGTGGTGCTGGCGGTTCTGATAGGTCTTGTCGGCGCGGCAGCAAAACTGTCGCAAAGCCGGGCGTTGGGGCTTATTTTCGAAGCGTACACCACGCTTATCCGCGGCGTGCCCGATCTGGTCTTAATGTTGCTAATCTTCTATGGATTACAAATCGCGCTGAATACCATTACCGATGCAATGGGGGTCAGCCAGATTGATATCGATCCGATGGTAGCGGGGATAATCACGCTCGGATTTATCTACGGGGCCTACTTTACGGAAACGTTCCGCGGCGCGTTTATGGCTGTGCCCAAAGGCCATATTGAAGCCGCGACGGCATTCGGCTTTACCAGTTCACAAATTTTTCGCCGCATTATGTTCCCGGCAATGATGCGCTATGCCTTACCGGGAATTGGTAATAACTGGCAGGTTATTCTCAAAGCCACTGCGTTGGTATCGCTGCTCGGTCTGGAAGATGTGGTGAAAGCGACTCAGCTTGCCGGGAAAAGTACCTGGGAGCCGTTCTATTTTGCCGTCGTGTGCGGGGTCATCTATCTGGTGTTTACCACAGTTTCTAATGGTGTGCTGCTGTACCTTGAGCGCCGCTACTCCGTGGGTGTGAAGAGGGCTGACCTGTGATTGAGATTATTCAGGAATACTGGAAGTCCCTGCTGTGGACCGACGGATACCGTTTTACTGGCGTGGCTATCACCCTGTGGCTTCTGATTTCGTCGGTGGTGATGGGCGGGATACTGGCGCTGTTTTTGGCGATTGGTCGCGTTTCCAGTAATAAATTTATTCAGTTTCCCATCTGGTTATTCACCTATATTTTTCGTGGGACACCGTTGTATGTACAGCTACTGGTGTTTTATTCCGGGATGTATACGCTGGAGATAGTCAAAGGAACGGACTTCCTCAACGCGTTTTTCCGAAGCGGGTTGAATTGCACCGTACTGGCGCTGACGCTGAATACCTGCGCCTATACCACGGAGATTTTCGCCGGGGCGATTCGTTCCGTGCCGCACGGTGAGATTGAAGCCGCGCGCGCTTACGGTTTCTCGTCATTCAAACTGTATCGCTGCATAATTTTGCCTTCCGCGCTGCGTATTGCGTTGCCGGCATACAGCAATGAAGTGATTTTAATGCTGCATTCCACGGCGCTGGCGTTTACCGCCACGGTGCCTGATTTGTTGAAAATCGCCCGCGATATCAACTCGGCAACGTATCAACCGTTTACCGCTTTCGGTATTGCCGCGGTGCTGTATTTGATTATTTCGTATGTCCTGATCAGTCTGTTCCGTAAAGCGGAAAAACGCTGGTTGCAGCATGTATCCTCTAAATAATTCGAGTAACACGATGTCTGAGAATAAATTAAACGTTATCGATTTACATAAGCACTACGGCGAACATGAAGTGCTGAAAGGGGTATCTCTGCAGGCTAATGCGGGTGATGTTATCAGTATTATCGGCTCGTCAGGTTCCGGTAAAAGTACCTTTCTGCGCTGCATTAACTTTCTTGAAAAACCGAGTGCTGGTTCCATTGTCGTCAGTGGGCAGAACATTGGTCTGGTGCGTGACAAAGATGGCCAGCTCAAGGTTGCGGACAAAAATCAGCTGCGTTTGCTGCGCACAAGACTAACCATGGTCTTTCAGCACTTTAATCTGTGGAGCCACATGACGGTGCTGGAAAACGTCATGGAAGCGCCGATTCAGGTACTGGGACTGAGCAAGCAGGAAGCCCGCGCACGCGCGGTGAAGTATCTGGCTAAAGTGGGTATTGATGAGCGAGCGCAGGGCAAATATCCGGTGCATTTGTCTGGTGGTCAGCAGCAGCGCGTTTCTATTGCGCGTGCGCTGGCGATGGAACCGGAGGTGTTGCTGTTTGATGAACCCACCTCGGCGCTTGACCCAGAGCTGGTCGGCGAGGTACTACGCATTATGCAGCAACTGGCCGAAGAGGGGAAAACCATGGTGGTCGTGACCCATGAAATGGGGTTTGCCCGAAATGTCTCCACGCACGTGATTTTTCTGCATCAGGGGAAAATCGAAGAAGAGGGTGACCCGGAGCAGGTATTCGGCAACCCGCAAAGCCCACGCTTGCAGCAGTTCCTCAAAGGATCGCTGAAGTAATTCAGTTGCCCGGAGGCGCCATGCTTTCCGGGCCTACCGCTTTAACGCATCGCACTCCAGGCGATAAACCCAGTCGTCGTGCGCGATCCCATTAATCTCATACGCTTTTTCCAGCACCTGCGTTCGTACAAAGCCTGTCTTTTCCAGAACACGTATCGAACCCTTATTCTCAGCCAGCACGTAAGCATTTATCGCCGTGACGCCAGCATGTTCAAAGGCATACTGGCACACCGCGCGCACGGCTTCGCTGGCAATACCTTTCCCTTGCGCATGTGGCATGATGGCGTAACCGAGGTCGGCCTCCTGCGGATAAAGATGACTTATTTGCAGACCAATATCGCCGAGCGGCGTCGGGTTGTTATGCTCGCGAATAACAAATGTGTGCTGTGCGGCAAGGCGTCTGGCGAATAACAGACGCGTATCCTTCGCCGGGGCGATATCGCCCATATAGCGCATGACTTCAGGGCTTTCACGTAGTCTCTGGAAAAATGACCAGTCAGAAAATTGAAACAAAGAGAGGGTAAGACGGGGAGTCGATATTTTTGCCATAACGTCGCCATTGCGGAAGTCAGATCTATAACCTTACCATCGCAACGGCGAATGTGAATAGCGCTTAGTAACTATTGGATAACATCCGCTAGCGCCTCTTCTAAATCGTACCAGCGAAACGCGAAACCGGACGCTTCCAGACGTTTGGGTAACGCCCGCTGTCCGCCGAGAACCAGCACGGAAGACTCGCCCATCAGTAGACGTATTACGCCAGCGGGAACGCGCAGAATGGCTGGGCGGTTTAAGGCATGGCCCAGCGCGTGGGCAAACTGCTCATTGTGTACCGGGTACGGTGAAACCATATTGAAGGGGCCACGCAGATCGTTATCCAGCAGCCAGATAATGCCGTTGACCATATCATCAATATGGATCCAGGCCAGATACTGGCGTCCGTTACCCATCGGGCCGCCTAAACCAAGACGAAATGGCGGGACCATTTTCCCCAGAATCCCGCCAGCAGAGGCCAATACCACGCCGGTACGCAACATACACACGCGGGTTTTGTCACTTTGCGCTGTGCTGGCAATTTGCTCCCAACGGGCGCACAGTTTATGGGTAAATTCGTTATGCGGCGGCTCTTCTTCCGTGACCACAACTTCGCCCAGATCGCCGTAGTAACCGGTAGCGGAACCGGATATTAACACCGCGGGCGGCGTCTCGCTGGCGTTGATTAAATCGACCAGTTTCTGCGTGATTCCCCAACGACTCTGGCACAGGCGCTCTTTTTGCTCAGCGCTCCAGCGCTTATCTGCAATAGGCTCTCCGGCAAGGTTAATCACGGCATCAATGCCATCGAGATTTTGCTGTTCTGCCAGCCCCTTCCATAACGTGACCCGAGAGTCGAGAATCTGACGCGCCTTATCAGGGTTACGTGTCACTACGGTTATCTGATGCCCCAGTTCGAACAGGCGGGGGATCAGATGACGTCCAATCATGCCAGTACCGCCGGTAATCAGAATCTGCATGTCGCCTCCCGGGTTACGTTTAGCGCTGCCAGCTCAGCGTCATGGATACTGAGTCGGCGTAACGCAATGCGTGAAGTTTATCGATCTCTACTTCAGCATAAGTGACCCAGTGATGTTCGCGTGCGATATCGAGCACATCTTGAGTTAATTTTTCTAATAGTGAGAAGCGGTTACTCTCCACGTGCGCAATGATGCTTTTGGTGATAGTGCGATAATTCAGCGCGTCGTTGATGTCTTCGCTGATACGGGCTTTGTCTGCCGGATAATGAATGGCAATGTTGATGACGATATCCTGGCGGTTAAGGATCTCCTCTTCTTTGATGCCGATAAAGGTGCGCAGACGAAGGTTTTTTATACGAATAATAGCGTCAGGTTGTGACATTGCAGGTTTCCTCCATGTATGAACCTATTCATGATACACGAGAATCGAACCGTGTTACCGCTTCTCACTCTGCGCTTGCTGCATGGCGCGTTCCGTGGCAGGCCGCGTACGGATGCGCTCATGCCAGTTATTAACCGCCGGGTAATTGTCGAGGTCGATACGCTGACGCTGGTGGGCATGAATCCATGGCCAGCAGGCTATGTCAGCAATGCTGTAGTGATCGCCCCCCAGCCAGGGGGAGGTTTCCAGACGTTTATTCATCACGTTGTACAGGCGCTGAGTTTCAACCTGGTATCTTTCAATGGCGTAGGGGATCGTCTGCGGGGCGTAATGACTGAAATGGTGATTCTGACCGAGCATGGGCCCCAGGCCGCTGACCTGCCAGAACAGCCATTGCAACGTGGTGTGGCGCTCACGTAACTCACCGCTCAGCAGCTTGCCGCTCTTTTCCGCCAGATAGAGTAAAATTTCTCCGGACTCAAACAGGCTGATCGGGCTTCCGCCGTCCTGCGGTGCATTGTCGATAATGGCCGGGATTTTATTGTTCGGCGAGATCTGCAGAAAATCAGGACGAAACTGGCTACCTTTGTTGATATCAACATGAATCAGACGGTATTGCAGCTGCGTCTCTTCAAGAAACAGCGTGATTTTGTGACCGTTTGGCGATGGCGTGTAATAGAGATCGATCATTTTCAGCGTCCGTTTTGTCATGAACCGGGTCATTACAAGTATAGAGGCTGTTAGCGTGCGTGAGTTTTCATCAAGTGACAGCGAGAGAAAGACTCTATATTTTGAAGGCAAGCCAATACACTTCAGAGGACGTTATGAGCAAACCTGCAATTACGCTGTGGTCAGATGCCAATTTTTTCTCCCCTTACGTGCTGTCTGTTTATGTCGCTCTGCAAGAGAAAGGACTACCTTTTACGCTGAAAACTGTTGATCTCAACAGCGGTGAACACTTGCAACCTTCATGGCAAGGTTATGCGTTGACGCGCCGCGTGCCGGTCCTGGAGATTGACGATTTCGAGCTGAGCGAATCATCAGCAATTACTGAGTTTCTGGAAGAGAGCTTTGCCCCGCCGCAGTGGGAGCGCATCTACCCACACGATGTGCAAAAGCGCGCGCGGGCTCGCCAGGTGCAGGCGTGGATCCGCAGCGATCTGATGCCTATTCGTGAAGAACGTTCAACGGATGTAGTTTTTGCTGGCGTGAAAAAAGCGGCGTTGAGCGAAGCCGGAAAAGCCAGTGCAGAAAAATTGTTCGCCACTGCGAGCAGTTTACTGAGCCACGGTAAACAAAATTTATTTGGCGAATGGTGTATCGCTGATTGCGATTTAGCGCTAATGCTTAATCGTCTGGTCCTTAACGGCGATGAGGTGCCAGAAGCGCTTGCGGAATATGCCACCTTCCAGTGGCAGCGCGCTTCCGTTCAGCGTTTTATCGCGCTTTCAGCGAAGCGTTCCTGCTGACCATCGAAGCGTAATCCAGTATCATTACAAGGTACTTTTCAACGAGGAGTGAGTGATGAAACTGATGTTCGCATCGGACATTCATGGTTCGTTGCCAGCCACGGAACGCGTACTCGAACTGTTTACCGCAAGCGGAGCGCAATGGCTGGTGATATTGGGTGATGTTTTAAATCACGGACCGCGTAATGCGTTGCCGGAAGGCTATGCGCCCGCGCAGGTTGCAGAGCGGTTGAATGAACTGGCAGCGCGGATTATTGCGGTGCGTGGCAATTGCGACAGCGAAGTGGATCAGATGCTCCTGCATTTTCCGATAACCGCGCCGTGGCAGCAAATTCTGACAGAAAACCAGCGACTCTTTTTGACGCACGGGCATCTTTTTGGCCCGCAAAATATGCCAGCGCTCAGCGCGGGAGATGTACTGGTTTATGGCCATACGCATCTGCCGGTTGCCGAGTTGCAAGGGGATGTCTATCACTTTAACCCCGGCTCGGTAAGCATCCCGAAAGGAGGCTTTGCGGCAAGCTACGGGATTCTGGATGATAATGTTCTCAGCGTCATGGCACTCAATGATCAAAGTGTTATTGCGCAGATCGAGATTAATCCGTAATTTACCCCACAAACATAAACGCGCCGTAAGAGCGCCAGAAAAAAGAAGGTTTCCTGATGGTGGAACAGCGTCATTTGGCAAGTACGGAATGGGTGGATATTGTGAACGAAGACAACGAAGTCATCGCACAGTCCAGCCGGGAACAAATGCGGGCGCAGCGCTTACGCCATCGTGCGACGTATATCGTGGTGCACGATGGTATGGGCAAAATTCTGGTTCAGCGTAGGACTGAGACAAAAGACTTTTTGCCCGGCATGCTGGATGCCACCGCTGGCGGTGTTGTTCAGGCTGACGAGCAGCTACTGGACTCAGCGCGCCGTGAAGCGGAAGAGGAGTTGGGGATTGCGGGCGTGCCGTTTGCCGAGCACGGTCAGTTTTATTTTGAAGACCAGAATTGTCGCGTCTGGGGTGGGCTGTTTAGCTGTGTGTCCCACGGACCGTTCGCGTTACAGGAAGAAGAGGTCAGTGAAGTTTGCTGGCTTACGCCGGAAGAAATTACCGCACGCTGCGACGAATTTACGCCGGACTCTCTGAAAGCGCTGGCGCTGTGGATGACCCGCAACGCCAAGAATGAAGGGGCAAAAGCCGAAAAGCAGGAAGAAGCCGAGTAACGTCTGCTCATCCGGCCTACAGCGTCGAGAAATCATGTAGGCCGGGCAATCATTTTTTAATGGTAACCCATTATCTGCGCACCAATCACCACCACGCTGGACATAATAAACAGCAGGCCTAACAGCGTGGCACCTACTTTCAGCCAGTTACGAAAATCCACCCGACAAACGCCTAACGTTGCCATCAATGATGCCGACGTCGGATAGATAATGTGGCTGAATCCGTCGCCAAACTGGAAGGCCAGTACGGTGACCTGACGGTTTACGCCAACCAGATCGCCCAGCGGCGCTAATAGCGGCATGGTCAATGCAGCCTGGCCAGAGCCGGACGTAACGAAGAAATTAAATACCGCCTGGAACAGCAGCATAAACCATGCAGCGATAGCGTTATCCAGCCCGCTGATACCGTTGGCAATACTGTGCAGCAGGGTATTTAATACGCTGGCTTCGCCCGCCTCTCCGTTACCGACCAGCAGTAATATGCCCTTGGCGAAACCGACCAGCAGGGCGGGAGCAATCATCATTCGCGCACCTTCAGTGAAGGAAGATGCCATGACGTTGACCGTCATACCGTTGAGACGGAACACCACACCGATGATGCCAATCACCAGTCCCATCGTGAAGAACTGGCTGGCGATCTCAGGAATAAACCACGCGTTGACGATAACGCCCCAGACGACCCAAATCATCACCGCGGTCAGTACCAGCAATACCAGCCAGTCGCCCAGCGTGAAGCGTCGTTCTACAACCTCGTCCTGCTGCTCACGAAAGAAGCGGTCGGACTCATGTACCCGGGAGAGAAGCGGATTTTTTTTGATGCGCGCTGCGTAGGCCAGGGTGAAGGTCAACCCTATCAGGGTCGCAACGACCCATACTACGATACGCAGACCGGAACCAGAGAGCACCGGGACACCTGCAATACCCTGCGCGACCACCACGCAGAACGGGTTCATCCATGAACTGGCAAAACCAATTTGGGTAGCGATATAGGTGACCAGCACGGTGGTGATACTGTCGTAACCTAAGCGTACCATCAAAGGCGCAATGATAATGGCAAAAGCAACCGCCTCTTCGCCCATGCCAAACACCGCGCCGCCTAATGAGAAGAGAATAAACAGCACCGGGATAAACAGAACTTCGTTACCCCGCGTATGACGAATGAGCGCCAGAATGCCATTATCAATGGTTCCGGTACGCATAACGATGCCAAATGCGCCGCCAATCACCAGCATAAACATGATGATACCAACCGCCGTGCCGAACTTAGAGCCGGAGGTTAACCCTTCAAACGGAAAATTCATCAGGCCGGGGCGTTCATCTCCGGTGGTGAAAAACTGCACCCGGTGATACTGCTCTTCACCCGCGTCGTTGGTCAGAATACGAAAAGAGTGGGGGTCAACAACTTTACGGGTTTTGGTTTGCCCATCAACCTGATACTGCACTTCCTGGCTGTCGAACATCCCGACCGGAACTACCCATGTCGCCAGGCTGGTTAAAATGGCGACGAAAAAAATAATCACCAGCGTATCGGGCATCGCCCATTTTTTGGCTGGCTGTGATTCTGTGACTGCTGACATGAAAGACTATCCCTGTTGCAATGCAAAAGAGAGTAAGTATGCAAACAGAAGAATAGTTATTCATTGATGCAGCGCATCCAGGCAAATGTTTCAGAATTTACAAAAGAAAAAAACGGATATAAAAAAACCGGAAATATCAGCTATTTCCGGTTTGATAAGCAGAAGCGTTACCGGATAAGAGATCCGGCACACTGCAGCAAATTACTGCTGCTGGGAAGACTGGATCGCGGTCAGGGCGATGGTATAGACGATATCGTCTACCAGCGCGCCACGGGACAGGTCGTTTACCGGCTTGCGCATACCCTGCAGCATTGGCCCGATGGAGATCAGGTCGGCAGAACGCTGTACCGCTTTGTAGGTGGTGTTACCGGTGTTCAGATCCGGGAAGATGAACACGGTAGCGCGACCTGCAACCGGCGAGTTCGGCGCTTTGGATTTCGCTACGTCAGCCATAACTGCGGCGTCGTACTGCAACGGACCGTCGATCATCAGGTCAGGACGTTTTTCCTGCGCCAGACGAGTCGCTTCGCGAACTTTCTCTACGTCGCTACCTGCACCAGAGGTACCGGTGGAGTAGGAGAGCATCGCAACGCGCGGTTCGATACCGAAGGCGATGGCGGATTCAGCGGACTGAATGGCGATTTCTGCCAACTGTTCAGCAGTTGGATCCGGGTTGATCGCACAGTCACCGTAAACGTAAACCTGTTCCGGCAGCAGCATGAAGAACACGGAAGACACCAGAGAGCTACCCGGCGCAGTTTTGATCAACTGCAGCGGTGGACGAATGGTGTTTGCGGTGGTGTGAACGGCACCAGAAACCAGACCGTCAACGTCGTCCTGCTCCAGCATCAGGGTACCGAGAACCACGTTGTCTTCCAGCTGTTCGCGGGCAACGGTTTCGGTCATGCCTTTGTTCTTACGCAGCTCAACCAGGCGAGCAACGTAGCTTTCGCGAACCACATCCGGGTCAACGATTTCTACGCCAGCGCCCAGCTCAACGCCCTGAGAGGCCGCAACGCGGGTGATCTCGTCCGGGTTACCCAACAGAACGCAGGTAGCGATACCGCGTTCAGCACAGATAGCAGCCGCTTTAACGGTGCGCGGTTCGTCGCCTTCCGGCAGAACAACACGTTTGCCTGCTTTACGCGCCAGCTCGGTCAGCTGATAACGGAACGCCGGTGGAGACAGGCGACGGCTGCGCTCAGAGGTCGCGGTCAGAGATTCAATCCAGTCAGCGTTGATGTAGTTAGCAACGTATTCCTGAACTTTTTCGATGCGCTCGTGATCGTCAACCGGAACTTCCAGGTTGAAGCTCTGCAGGCTCAGAGAGGTCTGCCAGGTATTGGTGTTCACCATGAATACCGGCAGGCCGGTAGCGAATGCACGTTCGCACAGTTTGTTGATGCGCGCGTCCATTTCGTAGCCGCCAGTCAGCAGCAGAGCACCGATTTCTACGCCGTTCATAGCTGCCAGACATGCTGCAACCAGCACGTCAGGACGGTCGGCAGAAGTCACCAGCAGAGAACCTGCGCGGAAGTGCTCCAGCATGTGCGGAATGCTGCGTGCGCAGAAAGTCACAGACTTCACGCGGCGGGTGTTGATATCGCCTTCGTTAACGATGGTGGCGTTCAGGTGACGCGCCATATCGATTGCACGGGTAGCGATCAGATCGAAGCTCCATGGCACCGCGCCCAGAACCGGCAGCGGGCTGGATTCTTGCAGTTTAGCCGGATCAACTTTGATCACCTGCGCTTTGGAAGAGTCGTCGAAAATCTCGGACAGATCCGGGCGAGTACGGCCCTGGTCATCAACCGGCGCGTTCAGTTTGTTAACGATAACGCCAGTGATGTTGGTGTTTTTCGCGCCGCCGAAGCTGCTGCGAGTCAGTTCAATACGCTCGTTCAGCTGTTCCGGAGTATCGGTGCCCTGAGACATCACGAAGACGATTTCCGCGTTCAGCGTTTTCGCGATTTCGTAGTTCAGAGACTGCGCGAACTGATGTTTACGGGTTGGGACCAGGCCTTCAACCAGTACGACTTCAGCATCTTTGGTGTTCGCGTGGTAATTCGCGATGATCTCTTCCATCAGCACATCTTTCTGATTACTGGACAGCAGAGATTCAACGTGGCTCATCTTCAGCGGCTCAGCAGCTGGCAGGTTAGAGTTCGCACGAACGATAGTAGTAGTCTGGTCTGGCGCATCGCCACCGGCACGAGGCTGAGCGATTGGCTTAAAGACGCTCAGACGAACGCCTTTGCGTTCCATAGCGCGGATCACGCCGAGGCTGACGCTGGTCAGGCCGACGCTGGTTCCGGTAGGGATCAGCATAATAATACGGGACACGGTTTATCCTCTTTCGTTACCGCCCATTTCAGGCGGGTTACAAAACAGCACCGCCAGCTAGGCTGGCGGTGTGAAATCAGGCAGTCAGACGGCTCGCGTCTTGCGCGATAACCAGTTCTTCGTTGGTTGGGATAACCACCGCAGGACGGGTACCTTCTTTGTTGATGAAACCAGATTTGCCGAAACGTGCGGCCAGGTTACGTTCGTGGTCAACTTCAAAGCCCAGAACGCCCAGTTTGCCCAGAGACAGTTCACGAACCATCGCTGCGTTTTCACCGATACCACCGGTGAAGACAACCGCATCCAGACGACCATCCATCAGCGCAGTGTAAGAACCGATGTACTTCGCCAGACGGTGGCAGTAAACGTCCATTGCACGTTTAGCGTCTTCTTTGGTTGCGTAGTTATCTTCAACATAACGGCAGTCGCTGGTGACTTCGGTCAGACCCAGCAGGCCGGACTCTTTGGTCAGCATTTTGTTGATCTGGTCAACGCTCATGCCCAGGGTGTCGTGCAGGTGGAAGATGATCGCCGGGTCGATGTCACCGGAACGCGTACCCATCACCAGACCTTCCAGTGGGGTCAGACCCATGGAGGTATCAACACATTTACCGTTACGGATAGCAGATACAGAACCGCCGTTGCCCAGGTGGCAAGTGATGATGTTCAGTTCATCAACCGGTTTGTTCAGCATTTTTGCCGCTTCCTGAGTAACAAAGAAGTGGCTGGTACCGTGCGCGCCGTAACGACGAACGCCGTGTTCTTTGTACAGGCTGTACGGCAGAGCATAGAGGTAAGACTCTTCCGGCATAGTCTGATGGAACGCGGTGTCGAATACAGCCACGTTTTTGTCTTTCAGGCTTGGGAAGGATTTCAGCGCTTCTGCGATACCGATCAGGTGAGCAGGGTTATGCAGCGGTGCGAAAGAGGCAGAATCTTTGATGCCCTGGATAACAGAATCATCGATAACCACAGAGCTGGTATACTTCTCGCCGCCGTGTACGATACGGTGACCGATAGCGGTCAATTGCGCAGACAATTCTGGTTTTTGTGCCAGAATAGTGTTAACGATAAAGTTCAGCGCTTCACTGTGAGCGGCGCCTGCACCTAAAGCCGCTTCTTGTTTACCGCCGTCCATTTTCCACTTGATGCGTGCTTCTGGGAGATGGAAACATTCGGCTAAACCAGAGAGGTATTCTTCACCGTTTACTGCATCGATGATGGCAAATTTCAGTGAGGAGCTACCGCAGTTCAGAACCAGTACTAACTTACTCGACATGGAAGTACCTATTTATGATACGTGGCTAAAAAAACGTCAGGGAGTCATAGAGCGTAGCGCATGATGACACCGACGTTTATGATTAACATCATGCGCCAGAGTCTTTTTGGGCACGATGGAATAAATACCTTTGAGTCTATGTCATTTTGCGTATTTTTCAGCCAGTGGCATACTGTATGCCAATTTGACGACTCAATGATTTTGGACTAAAGGCCTTACAGGCCGGCACAGGATACCTGAATGTGGGTATCAAAGACAAAATGTTTTGAACGATGTCCCTTGTAGTTGTTGTTTTGCACAAATTTTTTAATTTTTATATGTGAAGTTGAGGTAACCGCCATGTCGACACCGGATAATCGTTCCGTCAATTTTTTTAGTTTGTTTCGCCGGGGGCAGCACTATGCGAAGACGTGGCCGATGGAAAAGCGCCTCGCGCCCGTGTTTGTTGAGAACCGCGTGATCCGCATGACGCGTTACGCAATCCGTTTTATGCCGCCCATCGCTGTTTTCACCTTATGCTGGCAAATTGCTTTAGGCGGGCAGTTGGGACCGGCCGTGGCGACAGCGCTGTTTGCACTCAGCCTGCCGATGCAGGGCATGTGGTGGCTGGGTAAGCGTTCCGTCACACCGCTGCCGCCTTCAATACTCAACTGGTTCTACGAAGTTCGGGGTAAATTGCAAGAGGCCGGACAGGCGCTCGCTCCGGTAGAAGGAAAGCCTGATTATCAGGCGCTGGCTGACACGCTTAAGCGCGCCTTCAAACAACTGGATAAAACTTTCCTCGATGATTTGTAATTGACCCCTGATTACGCATATAAAAGAAGGCACAAGATGCCTTCTTTTTTTCATCGTAGTAGCAGTGATACAGGAGTCCCAAATGGAAATGACCAACGCTCAACGTCTGATTTTGTCTAACCAGTACAAAATGATGACTATGCTCGATCCCACTAACGCCGAGCGTTATCGTCGTTTGCAGACGATTATTGAACGCGGTTACGGCTTGCAGATGCGTGAGTTGGATCGTGAGTTTGGTGAGCTGACGGAAGAAACCTGTCGTACGATTATCGATATTATGGAGATGTATCACGCATTACATGTCTCCTGGACCAATCTAAAAGACGCGCAGTCTATTGATGAGCGCCGCGTGACCTTCCTCGGTTTTGACGCCGCAACGGAAGCCCGTTTCCTCGGGTACGTTCGTTTTATGGTCAATGTGGAAGGGCGTTATACCCACTTCGATGCGGGTACGCATGGTTTCAACGCCCAGACCCCGATGTGGGAAAAATATCAGCGTATGCTGAATATCTGGCACTCTTGCCCGCGCCAGTATCACCTGAGCGCGAATGAAATTAACCAAATCATTAATGCCTGAGGGGGCGAGCGTGCAGTGCAAAGGTTTTCTGTTTGATCTGGATGGAACGCTGGTCGATTCCTTACCCGCAGTAGAACGCGCGTGGTGCAACTGGGCCGATCGTTTTGGCCTCGATCACGCCGAGGTGCTCGGCTTTATTCATGGTAAGCAGGCCATTACCTCCCTGCGACACTTTATGGTGGGCAAGTCCGAGGCGGAGATCGCTGCGGAGTTCACCCGCCTGGAGCAGATCGAAGCGACGGAAACCGCGGGGATCACCGCGCTGCCAGGGGCGGTTGACTTGCTCAACCATCTCAACAAAGCGGGCATTCCATGGGCGATTGTGACTTCAGGATCAATGCCGGTCGCACGGGCGCGCCATCGTGTCGCAGGACTTCCTGCTCCTGAGGTGTTTGTCACTGCCGAACGGGTAAAAAGAGGTAAACCAGAGCCTGACGCCTATCTGTTAGGCGCTCAGTTACTGGGCCTGGCGCCACAGGAATGCGCGGTAGTCGAGGATGCGCCCGCAGGGGTGCTCTCGGGACTGGCGGCAGGGTGCCATGTAATAGCGGTAAATGCGCCAGCGGACACGCCGCGTCTGGATGAGGTCGATTTTTCGCTGACCAGTCTGGAACAGATTTCTGTGACCAAACAGCCCAACGGAAATGTGGTCGTTGTAAGAAATACCTGATCATGATTTAGCCCCAGATTGTTGGGGCTTTTTTATGGCAGAATCGGTCCATCCATCTCATTTAACAAGGATATGTTGTGAACGGTGAATTGATATGGGTTCTCTCATTGCTGGCGATTGCCGTCGTCTTGTTTGCAACTGGCAGAGTGCGTATGGACGCGATCGCTTTGCTGGTCATTATTGCCTTTGTTCTGAGTGGAACATTGAGCATCACAGAAGCTTTTTCCGGGTTCAGCGATCCTAACGTTATTTTGATCGCGGCTTTATTTATTATCGGCGACGGTCTGGTGCGTACCGGGGTGGCGACGGTGATGGGGGCCTGGCTGGTGAAGGTCGCCGGCAGCAGTGAAGTCAAAATGCTGGTGTTGCTGATGATAACCGTGGCCGGGCTCGGTGCGTTTATGAGTTCGACCGGCGTGGTTGCTATCTTTATACCGGTTGTCTTAAGCGTTTCCATGCGCATGCAAATTTCTCCCTCACGTCTGATGATGCCGCTGAGCTTTGCCGGATTGATAAGCGGCATGATGACGCTGGTGGCGACACCGCCAAACCTGGTCGTCAACAGTGAGTTGCTACGCGAAGGACTTAACGGTTTCAGCTTTTTTAGCGTCACTCCGCTGGGGCTGGTGGTTCTGGTGCTTGGCATAATTTATATGCTGCTGATGCGCTTTATGCTGAAGGGCGAAGACTCCGGGCAGCCAGGAGACGGTTGGAAACGCCGGACTTTTCGCGATTTAATCAAAGAGTATCGCCTTACAGGGCGTGCCCGCCGTCTGGCTATTCGCCCTGGTTCACCGATGATTGGCCAGCGTCTGGACGACCTGAAACTGCGTGAGCGTTACGGAGCAAACGTGATTGGCGTGGAGCGCTGGCGGCGCTTTCGTCGCGTGATTGTTGACGTTAACGGGGTTTCTGAGTTTCGCGCCCGTGACGTGCTGCTGATTGATATGTCTGCAGCGGATGTCGATCTGCGAGAATTTTGCAGTGAGCAACTGCTGGAGCCGATGGTGCTGCGCGGGGAATACTTCTCCGAGCAGGCGTTGGATGTGGGCATGGCCGAGATCTCACTGATCCCAGAATCGGAACTGATTGGCAAAACGGTACGGGAGATAGCCTTTCGTACGCGTTACGGTCTGAATGTGGTCGGCCTGAAACGCGATGGTACGGCGCTGGCAGGCGCGGTGGTGGATGAACCGTTGCTGATGGGGGATATCATTCTGGTGGTGGGTAACTGGAAGCTCATCACACTGCTGGGACAAAAAGGGCGCGACTTCGTGGTGTTGAACATGCCAGCTGAGGTCAGTGAAGCTTCCCCGGCGCACAGCCAGGCGCCGCATGCCATTTTCTGCCTGGTGCTGATGGTCGCCCTGATGCTCACCGATGAAATTCCTAATACGGTTGCCGCAATTATCGCCTGCCTGCTGATGGGGAAATTCCGCTGTATCGATGCCGAAAGCGCCTATAAAGCGATTCACTGGCCAAGCATTATTTTGATCGTCGGGATGATGCCCTTCGCATTGGCACTACAAAAAACTGGCGGTGTCGATCTGGTGGTAAAAGGACTGATGGACGTCGGCGGCGGGTATGGCCCGTACATGATGCTGGGCTGCCTGTTCGTCCTGTGCGCGAGCATTGGGTTATTTATCTCTAACACTGCAACGGCGGTACTCATGGCGCCAATCGCCCTGGCGGCGGCAAAGTCGATGGGGGTTTCGCCGTATCCTTTTGCGATGGTGATTGCAATGGCGGCATCCGCAGCCTTTATGACACCGGTCTCTTCGCCGGTAAACACGCTGGTGCTGGGACCGGGTAACTATAGCTTTAGCGATTTCGTGAAAATTGGCGTGCCGTTTACGGTGATCGTGATGGCGGTGTGCGTGGTGATGATCCCGATGCTGTTCCCGTTTTGATTTTTATGTGCCGGATAAGACGTTGACGTCGCCATCCGGCAAAATCGTTTAAAGCGGTGAATCCTGGCTGATCTCATCTAATGAGAGGTGAAAGCTCGGGACAAACACCTCCATAAAATAGTCCATCTCTTCGCTGCGCCGCGACTCCAGCGTTTTTTCCAGCCGCGTTTTCGCCAATAGGAACTCATTATTGCCCGCCGAAAGTTCCTCCAGACACTTCAGATAGGCGCACAGCGCATCGGCTTGTTTGACGATAGATTTCTCTTCTTCGCTGTAAGCATGTTCATCAATCAGCGGAGCAAAAATATCGCGCAGCTCGTCGGGCACCATATCGACCAGCTTTTGCTGGGCAATTTTCTCTATCGCTTTATATTCCTGGGCTATTTGTGAGTTGAAGTATTTTACCGGGGTAGGGAGGTCACCGGTCAGCACCTCTGAAGCGTCATGGTACATTGCCAACAGGGCAATGCGCTCTGCATTAAGCTGACCACCAAATTTACGGTTTTTGATCGCGGCCAGCGCATGAGCGACCATGGCAACTTGCAAACTATGCTCGGACACATTTTCGGTGCGCACGTTGCGCATCAGCGGCCAGCGGTTAATGAGCTTCAGACGGGAGAGGTGGGCAAAAAAATGGCTCTGCTTCATAACGACCCTTATATGATGGCAACCTAAGAGTCATTGTGCGCAGAGAAGGCTGTCAGATGCAAATACTCGTCATACTGATCCAACAGCCCGTGTTTTATTACAGCTGGTGATACCCTGACAGGAAGCGCTCAAATTTACTCAGCGACATTTCGATATCGTCAATGCGCGGGAGCGTGACGATGCGGAAATGATCCGGCCACGGCCAGTTGAACGCCGTCCCCTGAACCAGCAGCACTTTTTCCTGCAACAGGAAGTCGAGCACCATTTTCTGGTCGTCATGAATGTTGAAGCGTTTAGCGTCGATTTTCGGGAACATATACAGCGCGCCGCGTGGTTTCACGCAGGAGACGCCGGGAATATCATTGAGTAACTCCCAGGCGCGGTTGCGTTGTTCATACAGGCGCCCGCCAGGCATGATAAATTCACTGATGCTCTGGTATCCGCCCAGCGCGGTCTGAATCGCATGTTGCGCCGGAACGTTAGCACATAAGCGCATAGAGGCCAGCATCTCAAGACCTTCGATGTACCCCTTGGCATGTTTCTTCGGCCCGTTCAGCACCATCCAGCCCTGACGGAAACCGGCAACGCGATAGGTTTTTGACAGGCCGTTGAAGGTAATAGTCAGCAGGTCCGGCGCCATTGCGGCGATCGAGTGGTGTTCAGCGTCATCGTAGAGAATTTTGTCGTAAATCTCGTCCGCAAAAATGATGAGATTGTTCTGGCGAGCAATTTCAACAATCTCCATCAGCAGCTCTTTGGAGTAAACAGCGCCGGTTGGGTTGTTGGGGTTAATGATGACGATCCCACGCGTGCGCGGGGTAATTTTTGCGCGAATGTCGTCCAGGTCCGGGAACCAGTCAGATGATTCGTCACACAGGTAGTGCACGGCATTACCGCCGGAGAGCGATACCGCCGCCGTCCACAGCGGGTAATCAGGTGCCGGAACGAGCATCTCGTCCCCACTGTTCAGCAATGCCTGCATGGCTTGCACAATCAATTCGGAAACGCCATTGCCGATATAGATATCTTCCACGGTCACATCGCGCATCCCACGGGCCTGATAATGCTGCATGATCGCTTTACGGGCTGAATAGAGACCTTTTGAGTCGCAATATCCTTGCGCTGTTGGCAAATTGCGGATCACATCAACCAGAATTTCATCTGGCGCTTCAAACCCGAATGGCGCCGGGTTGCCGATGTTCAGTTTCAGAACTTTATTGCCTTCTTCTTCCAGGCGCTTTGCTTCCTTCAGAACCGGGCCGCGAATGTCATAACAGACGTTTTCTAATTTGCTGGATTTTTCAATGGGGGACATGAACGTTGACCTTTTTAGCTGTGAATGCCACTCCCTGCCATGGAAGTCAGCCCAGCACAATGTACTCCCACGACGGTAAGTTTTGAAGGGTCTTTAGTAGAAGATTTTGAAAATCCATGAAGTTATAATTGACTGTTAATATCTAAATACATCCAAAATATTAGGATAATAAACTAATAAAATGTATTTTATTAGTTTTATATTTTATGTATTCGGTTTTGATGTGGTGGTTTGTCTGGTCAAAAAAACTTAAGTCTGGAAAGCAAAAGGTAACCGACACTTA
Organism: Citrobacter sp. TBCS-15; assembly: GCF_005280815.1. Classification (NCBI taxonomy): domain Bacteria; kingdom Pseudomonadati; phylum Pseudomonadota; class Gammaproteobacteria; order Enterobacterales; family Enterobacteriaceae; genus Citrobacter; species Citrobacter sp. TBCS-15. Next base: position 321,278 of record NZ_SZWK01000313.1, read on the forward strand.
AGCTGTATGACGTCATTCGAAAATACTGAGGTTTTATCTGCGAGGGCTGTTATCGGCCTGATCCGCGCGTGGTACGGTGTGAATTCATTGTTAAGCATAATTAATGAATTGAGGGATTCTTAATTAATTATTATTTAATATTTAAATCGCATTAATTTGAATGGACTAATAATACGAAAACCTCAGTTCTGACATAACGCCTTGTTGCCTCGAATTATTCGCGATAACACTTATAAATATAGTGGTTTTAGGTTAAGATAAGTCTCATGAAATGGTGCGTAGTAAGAATTTTACGATAATTCAAATGTTTGTTGGTTGTTCCTAACATACTGAAAAGTTAGTTTTTAATGTGTAAATTATTGTTCGTTAACTTTTTTTAAATTTACAAAATTTACATGTTTTCCATTAGTCAGAATCATCCAGCAGCTAAAAATATGGCCCTTTCTCGTTGCTATATTCCGATGAGTGTCACGGTTATTATATAGCGTAGAAAGAGAATTGTTTCGTTTGTTAAACCAAATACATCCTTATTTTCACTTGGTTACACTAAGCGAAACTGCAAGGAAGGCAGGCAGATAACAAATGGAGTTGTTTGATTCTGAATGCACAGCATTAACACGGTATGACCCGCGAGTAAGTGAAAAACTATGATAAATGCAAATCGTCCGATAATTAACCTCGACCTCGATCTGCTGAGAACCTTCGTTGCTGTTGCCGACCTGAATACCTTCGCGGCTGCGGCAGCTGCGGTATGTCGCACTCAGTCTGCGGTGAGTCAGCAAATGCAGCGTCTTGAGCAACTCGTGGGGAAAGAGTTGTTCGCGCGCCATGGACGCAACAAACTGCTGACCGAACATGGTATACAGCTGTTGGGTTACGCCAGAAAAATCTTGCGTTTTAATGATGAGGCATGCTCATCATTAATGTTTAACAATCTTCAGGGAGTGTTAACTATCGGAGCTTCTGATGAATCTGCCGATACTATACTGCCTTTCCTGCTCAACCGTATAAGTTCGGTTTATCCGAAGCTTGCATTGGATGTGAGGGTCAAGCGCAACGCCTATATGGTGGATATGCTGAAGTCGCAAGAAGTGGATTTGGTGGTAACGACTAACCGTCCGGGCGATTTTGAATGCCTGAATCTGCGCACTTCACCGACGCACTGGTATTGTGCAGCTGAATATATCCTGCAAAAAGGTGAGCCGGTTCCGTTGGTTCTGCTGGACGATCCGAGCCCGTTCCGCGATATGGTGTTGGCAACGCTGAATGCTGCACAGATCCCGTGGCGCTTAGCGTATGTTGCTTCAACATTGCCTGCGGTTCGTGCTGCGGTCAAAGCCGGTCTGGGCGTTACTGCGCGTCCCGTTGAAATGATGAGTCCTGATTTACGCGTACTGGGCGCGGCGGACGGATTACCGCCACTGCCTGATACCGAGTATCTGTTGTGCTGCGATCCGGCTACGCAAAATGATTTAGCTCAGGTTATCTTTAACTCGATGCAGACTTATCAAAATCCTTGGCAATACAATCAGTTTACCCCCGAAGGGGGAGATGATTCGCTCCTTGTTGAAGGGGACTTCGAGTAACGCGTCACAAAAAACGTTTTAAAATGTAAGTGTAAAAAAAGAGCCGCTAATGATGAAAAAACATCCAGCGGCTCTTTTTTTATGCAAATAACGTTGGTTTATGTCATTTGCTATACTAAAACTTAACAAAATCAGCGGCTAAAAAAACAGCCTGCAAATAGGGTGAAAAATAATCAGCAGAAGTGTTAATTGTTTCCATGTTAAAAAACTAGAGAAATTGTTGCTGTTTTTTATGGTGAATTAACAAAAGCGTGTCACAGATCAAGAAAATACTCCCATTTAGGGGGAGGCATTAGTGTGAATTCCTGTCAAAATAGACGTGTATTATCTTTTTTACTTCACTACGGACACGATTCAACAACATTAAAAAAGACCGATGATGCGATCGAAATGGGTCTAAACAGCACTTTATGTTAATGAGGTTGGAACAGTGTAAAATAATGTGAGGAAACTTTTGTTAAAGTTGACAAAAGGTTATAGAAAGGAGTAAAAAACCCCATCAATTGGCTGTATAAAATGGTTTTCTACAGTGATTGTAAGGTTTTTTTTATTCCTCCCCATGAATCGATGTGGCGTTCATCTGCCGAAAAGAGCAGAGAATTTGGCGCTACTTTTGATGAGTAAGCAATGAGTATGTCAACATCCACTGAAATCATCGCTCATCACTGGGCATTCGCTATCTTTCTTATTGTCGCCATTGGCCTGTGCTGCCTGATGCTCGTCGGCGGCTGGTTTTTAGGTGGTCGCGCGCGCGCGAGATCTAAAAACGTGCCGTTTGAATCAGGTATCGACTCGGTCGGCACCGCCCGCTTGCGCCTGTCTGCCAAGTTTTATCTGGTAGCCATGTTCTTCGTTATCTTCGACGTTGAAGCGCTGTATCTGTTCGCATGGTCAACATCTATCCGTGAAAGCGGTTGGATTGGCTTTGTGGAAGCTGCAATTTTTATTTTTGTGTTACTGGCTGGTCTGGTTTATCTGGTGCGTATTGGCGCGCTGGACTGGACGCCCGCGCGTTCACGCCGCGAGCGTATGAACCCGGAAACGAACAGTATCGCTAATCGTCAACGCTAACCGCGAGGCATTAAGATGGATTATACGCTCACCCGCATAGATCCTAACGGTGAGAACGACCGTTACCCCCTGCAAAAACAGGAGATCGTAACCGACCCCCTGGAGCAAGAAGTTAATAAAAATGTGTTCATGGGTAAGCTCCATGACATGGTTAACTGGGGCCGTAAAAACTCAATTTGGCCATATAACTTTGGCCTTTCCTGCTGCTACGTTGAGATGGTGACCTCGTTTACCGCCGTGCACGATGTGGCCCGTTTTGGTGCGGAAGTACTGCGTGCCTCGCCGCGTCAGGCTGACCTGATGGTCGTGGCTGGAACCTGCTTTACCAAAATGGCTCCTGTTATTCAGCGCCTCTACGATCAGATGCTGGAACCAAAATGGGTTATTTCCATGGGCGCATGCGCCAACTCCGGCGGTATGTACGACATCTATTCTGTGGTGCAGGGCGTTGATAAATTTATTCCGGTTGATGTGTACATCCCGGGATGTCCGCCGCGTCCGGAAGCGTATATGCAGGCTCTGATGCTGCTGCAGGATTCCATTGGCAAAGAACGCCGTCCACTCTCCTGGGTGGTTGGCGATCAGGGCGTTTATCGCGCCAATATGCAGTCAGAACGCGAGCGTAAACGCGGCGAACGTATTGCTGTAACGAATCTTCGTACACCAGACGAGATTTAATTTGCGCCTGTCGGCAGCAGCCCTTCCTTCGCTTATCACTACATAAATAGCGCGAAGCACTGCCGACTACCACGGACCATTTGCAATGGTGAACAATATGACCGACTTAACCGCGCAAGACGCTGTATGGCAAACACGGGATCACCTTGATGACCCAGTCATTGGCGAACTGCGCAACCGTTTTGGGCCGGATGCCTTTACCGTTCAGGCGACTCGCACCGGGGTACCCGTTGTTTGGGTCAAGCGTGAACAATTACTGGAAGTTGGCGATTTCTTAAAGAAACTGCCGAAACCTTACGTCATGCTGTTTGACTTACACGGCATGGACGAACGTCTGCGTACGCACCGCGAAGGGTTACCTGCCGCGGATTTTTCCGTTTTCTATCACCTGATTTCCATTGAACGCAATCGCGATATCATGCTCAAGGTGGCTTTGTCTGAAAACGATCTGCGTGTACCGACGTTTACCAAACTGTTCCCGAACGCCAACTGGTATGAGCGTGAAACCTGGGAAATGTTTGGCATTGATATCGAAGGTCACCCGCACCTGACGCGTCTGCTGATGCCGCATACCTGGCAAGGTCACCCGCTGCGTAAAGACTACCCGGCGCGTGCGACCGAATTCGATCCGTTTGAGCTGACCAAAGCCAAACAGGATCTGGAGATGGAGTCTCTGACCTTCAAACCCGAAGACTGGGGCATGAAACGTAGCACCGAAAACGAGGACTTTATGTTCCTCAACCTCGGTCCTAACCACCCGTCTTCTCACGGTGCGTTCCGTATTGTGCTGCAGCTTGATGGCGAAGAAATCGTCGACTGTGTACCTGACATCGGCTACCACCACCGTGGCGCTGAAAAGATGGGTGAACGTCAGTCCTGGCACAGCTACATTCCTTACACTGACCGTATCGAATACCTCGGCGGCTGCGTCAACGAAATGCCTTACGTACTGGCGGTTGAGAAACTGGCGGGCATCACCACGCCGGATCGCGTCAACGTGATTCGCGTGATGCTGTCTGAACTGTTCCGTATCAACAGCCACCTGCTGTACATCTCCACGTTCATTCAGGACGTCGGCGCGATGACGCCGGTCTTCTTCGCCTTTACCGACCGTCAGAAAATTTATGACGTGGTGGAAGCGATCACCGGTTACCGTATGCACCCGGCCTGGTTCCGTATCGGCGGTGTCGCACACGATCTGCCGCGCGGTTGGGACAAGCTGCTGCGTGACTTCCTCGACTGGATGCCAAAACGTCTGGATTCCTACGAGAAAGCCGCACTGCGTAACACCATCCTGAAAGGTCGTTCCCAGGGCGTTGCCGCCTATGGCAAGAAAGAAGCGCTGGACTGGGGTTGTACCGGTGCTGCGCTGCGTGCGACCGGTATTGATTTCGACGTGCGTAAAGCCCGTCCATACTCTGGCTACGAAAACTTTGACTTTGAAGTTCCGGTTGGCGGCGGCGTATCCGACTGCTATACCCGCGTAATGCTGAAAGTTGAAGAGCTGCGCCAGAGTCTGCGCATCCTTGAGCAGTGCCTCAACAACATGCCGGAAGGCCCGTTCAAAGCGGATCACCCGCTGACGACGCCGCCGCCGAAAGAGCGCACGCTGCAACATATCGAAACCCTGATCACCCACTTCCTGCAGGTTTCGTGGGGACCGGTTATGCCGGCAAACGAGTCCTTCCAGATGGTGGAAGCGACCAAGGGTATCAACAGTTACTACCTGACCAGCGATGGCAGCACCATGAGTTATCGTACTCGTATCCGTACCCCGAGCTATGCGCACCTGCAGCAGATCCCGGTAGCGGTACGTGGCAGCCTGGTGTCCGACCTTATCGTCCATCTGGGTAGTATTGATTTTGTTATGTCAGATGTGGACCGCTAATTATGCACGAGAATCAACAACCACAAACCGAGGCTTTTGAGCTGAGTGCGGCTGAGCGTGAAGCGATTGAGCACGAGAAGCACCACTACGAAGACCCCCGTGCGGCGTCCATTGAAGCGCTGAAGATCGTTCAGAAGCAGCGTGGCTGGGTGCCGGATGGCGCGATCTATGCGATCGCGGATGTGCTGGGTATCCCGGCGAGCGACGTAGAAGGTGTTGCCACGTTCTACAGCCAGATCTTCCGCCAGCCGGTAGGTCGCCACGTGATCCGCTATTGCGACAGCGTGGTGTGCCATATCAATGGTTATCAGGGGATCCAGGCTGCGCTGGAGAAAAAACTCAACATCAAGCCGGGGCAGACGACTTTTGATGGTCGCTTTACGCTGCTGCCGACCTGCTGCCTGGGGAACTGTGATAAAGGGCCGAACATGATGATCGATGACGACACTCATGCTCACCTGACCCCGGAAGGCATTCCTGAACTGCTGGAGCGGTATAAATGAAAGACATTATCCGTACTCCCGAAACACATCCGCTGACCTGGCGTCTGCGTGATGACAAACAGCCGGTCTGGCTGGACGAGTACCGTAGCAAAAACGGTTACGAAGGTGCGCGTAAGGCCCTGACCGGCTTGTCGCCGGACGAAATCGTCAATCAGGTAAAAGACGCTGGCCTGAAAGGGCGCGGCGGCGCAGGCTTTTCTACCGGCTTGAAGTGGAGCCTGATGCCGAAAGACGAATCCATGAACATCCGTTACCTGCTGTGTAACGCCGATGAAATGGAACCGGGTACCTATAAAGACCGTCTGCTGATGGAACAGCTGCCGCACCTGCTGGTGGAAGGCATGCTGATTTCCGCGTTTGCGCTGAAAGCATACCGTGGTTACATCTTCCTGCGCGGTGAATATATCGAGGCGGCTGTGCATCTGCGCCGCGCGATCGCTGAAGCAACCGAAGCCGGTCTGCTTGGCAAAAACATCATGGGCACGGGTTTCGATTTCGAACTGTTTGTCCACACCGGGGCAGGGCGTTACATCTGCGGTGAAGAAACTGCGCTGATTAACTCTCTCGAAGGTCGTCGTGCTAACCCGCGCTCCAAGCCGCCGTTCCCGGCAAGCTCTGGCGCATGGGGTAAGCCGACCTGCGTAAACAACGTCGAAACGCTGTGTAACGTACCGGCCATCCTCGCCAACGGCGTGGAGTGGTACCAGAACATCTCGAAGAGCAAAGATGCGGGCACCAAGCTGATGGGCTTCTCCGGTCGCGTGAAGAACCCTGGCCTGTGGGAACTGCCTTTCGGTACTACCGCGCGTGAGATCCTCGAAGATTACGCAGGCGGCATGCGCGATGGTCTGAAGTTCAAAGCCTGGCAGCCTGGCGGCGCGGGGACTGACTTCCTGACCGAAGCACACCTCGATCTGCCGATGGAATTCGAAAGCATTGGTAAAGCAGGCAGCCGTCTGGGCACCGCGCTGGCAATGGCTGTCGATCACGAGATTGGCATGGTACCGCTGGTGCGTAACCTCGAAGAGTTCTTCGCCCGTGAGTCCTGCGGCTGGTGTACGCCGTGCCGTGACGGTCTGCCGTGGAGCGTGAAAATTCTGCGTGCGCTGGAGCGTGGCGAAGGCCAGCCTGGGGATATCGAGACACTTGAGCAACTGTGTCGTTTCCTCGGCCCGGGTAAAACCTTCTGTGCACACGCACCGGGCGCGGTGGAGCCGTTACAGAGCGCCATTAAATATTTCCGCGAAGAATTCGAAGCTGGCATCAAGCAGACCTTCAGCAATACCCACGCTATTGGTGGTATTCAGCCGAACCTGCTGAAAGAGCGCTGGTAATTGCAGGTTACCCCTGCATCGCGATAAGTAATTCGATTAACGCTTAGTCCCTGACTAAGCCAACTGGAAGCATGCTGACTATGGCTACGATTCATGTAGACGGCAAAGAATATGAGGTCAACGGAGCGGACAACCTGCTGGAAGCTTGTCTGTCTCTTGGCCTTGATATTCCGTACTTTTGCTGGCACCCGGCGCTGGGCAGCGTCGGTGCTTGCCGCCAGTGTGCGGTGAAGCAATATCAAAACGCGGAAGATACGCGTGGTCGCCTGGTGATGTCTTGTATGACACCAGCCACCGAAGGCACCTTTATTTCTATTGATGACGAAGAAGCGAAACAGTTCCGCGAAAGCGTTGTGGAGTGGTTGATGACTAACCACCCGCACGACTGTCCGGTCTGCGAAGAGGGCGGTAACTGCCACCTGCAGGATATGACCGTCATGACCGGTCATAGCTTCCGTCGCTATCGCTTCACGAAGCGTACGCACCGCAACCAGGACCTGGGGCCGTTCATCTCTCACGAAATGAACCGCTGCATCGCCTGCTATCGCTGCGTACGTTACTACAAAGATTACGCCGATGGCGCGGATCTGGGCGTGTATGGCGCGCATGACAACGTCTACTTCGGTCGCCCGGAAGACGGTACGCTGGAAAGCGAATTCTCCGGTAACCTGGTCGAGATTTGCCCGACCGGCGTGTTCACCGATAAAACGCACTCCGAGCGCTACAACCGTAAGTGGGACATGCAGTTTGCGCCGAGCATCTGCCAGCAGTGTTCCATTGGCTGTAACACCAGCCCGGGCGAACGCTATGGTGAACTGCGTCGTATCGAAAACCGTTACAACGGTACCGTTAACCACTACTTCCTCTGCGACCGTGGTCGTTTTGGCTATGGTTACGTGAACCTGAAAGACCGTCCGCGTCAGCCGGTACAGCGTCGTGGCGATGACCTGATCACGCTCAACGCCGAACAGGCGATGCAGGGCGCGGCAGATATTTTGCGCCAGTCGAAGAAAGTGATTGGTATCGGCTCCCCGCGTGCCAGCGTTGAAAGCAACTTCGCACTGCGTGAACTGGTCGGGGCGGATAACTTCTATACCGGTATCGCCCAGGGTGAGCAGGAACGTCTGCAACTGGCGCTGAGCGTTCTGCGTGACGGCGGTATTCATACCCCGGCACTGCGCGAAATCGAATCCTACGATGCGGTTCTGGTGCTGGGCGAAGATGTCACCCAGACCGGCGCGCGCGTTGCGCTGGCAGTGCGTCAGGCGGTGAAAGGTAAAGCACGCGAAATGGCGGCGGCGCAGAAAGTGGCCGACTGGCAGATTGCGGCCATCCTGAACATCGGCCAGCGCGCCAAGCATCCGCTGTTCGTCACCAACGTCGATAACACCCGTCTGGATGATATCGCCGCATGGACCTACCGTGCGCCGGTTGAAGATCAGGCGCGTTTAGGTTTCGCTATCGCCCACGCGCTGGATAACAACGCCCCGGCGGTTGACGGTATCGATCGTGACCTGCAGAACAAAATTGACGTTATCGTTCAGGCCTTGGCCGGAGCGAAGAAACCACTGATTATTTCCGGTACCAACGCCGGTAGCGCCGAGGTGATTCAGGCGGCTGCCAACGTGGCGAAGGCGCTGAAAGGTCGTGGCGCTGACGTCGGCATCACCATGATTGCTCGCTCTGTTAACAGCATGGGCCTGGGTATGATTGGCGGTGGTTCCCTTGACGATGCGCTGACCGAGCTGGAAACAGGTCGTGCTGACGCCGTTGTGGTGCTGGAAAATGACCTGCATCGCCATGCTTCAGCTACGCGTGTGAACGCCGCGCTGGCGAAAGCGCCGTTGGTACTGGTTGTTGACCATCAGCGTACGGCAATTATGGAAAACGCCCATCTGGTGCTTTCCGCCGCGAGCTTTGCCGAAAGCGATGGGACGGTGATTAACAACGAAGGCCGCGCGCAGCGCTTCTTCCAGGTCTATGACCCGTCCTACTATGACAGCAACACCGTGATGCTGGAAAGCTGGCGCTGGCTGCACTCGCTGCACAGCACCGTACAGAGCCGGGAAGTGGACTGGACGCAACTCGACCACGTTATCGACGCGGTTGTTGAGAAGTTGCCGCAACTGGCTGGTATTAAAGATGCCGCGCCGGATGCAAGCTTCCGTATCCGTGGACAGAAACTGGCGCGCGAGCCGCACCGCTACAGCGGTCGTACCGCAATGCGCGCTAACATTAGCGTCCATGAACCACGTCAGCCGCAGGATAAAGACACCATGTTCGCCTTCTCGATGGAAGGGAACAACCAACCGTCTGCGCCGCGTTCACAAATTCCGTTTGCCTGGGCTCCGGGCTGGAACTCCCCACAGGCGTGGAACAAGTTCCAGGATGAAGTGGGCGGGAAACTGCGTCATGGCGATCCGGGCGTGCGTCTGATCGAAGCTTCTGCGGATGGTATGGATTACTTCACTACCGTTCCGGCGAGCTTCGAGGCTCAGGATGGTCAGTGGCGTATCGCGCCGTACTACCATCTGTTTGGTAGTGACGAATTGTCTCAGCGTGCGCCGGTCTTCCAGACCCGTATGCCACAGCCGTACATCAAACTTAACCCGGCAGACGCCGCGAAGTTGGGTGTTAATGCCGGTACCCGTGTTTCTTTCAGCTACGATGGCAATACGGTCACGCTGCCGGTTGAAATCGCTGAAGGATTAACGGCAGGGCAGGTTGGTTTACCGATGGGTATGCCTGGCATCGCGCCGGTTCTGGCAGGCGCGCGTCTTGAGGATCTGCAGGAGGCACAACAATGAGTTGGATTACACCCGATCTGATTGAGATCCTGCTGAGCATTCTCAAAGCGGTGGTGATTCTGCTGGTGGTGGTCACCTGCGGGGCATTCATGAGCTTTGGCGAACGTCGTCTGCTGGGTCTGTTCCAGAACCGTTACGGACCGAACCGTGTTGGCTGGGGCGGTTCGCTCCAGCTGGTTGCGGACATGATCAAGATGTTCTTTAAAGAAGACTGGATCCCGAAATTCTCGGATCGCGTCATCTTTACCCTGGCACCGATGATCGCCTTTACCTCGCTGCTGCTGGCTTTCGCCATCGTGCCGGTGAGTCCAAACTGGGTCGTTGCTGACCTGAACATCGGCATCCTGTTCTTCCTGATGATGGCGGGCCTCGCGGTATACGCGGTGCTGTTCGCTGGCTGGTCCAGTAACAACAAATACTCCCTGCTTGGTGCGATGCGTGCTTCTGCGCAGACGCTGAGCTATGAAGTGTTCCTTGGGCTGTCCCTGATGGGCGTGGTGGCGCAAGCCGGTTCATTCAATATGACCGACATCGTCAATAACCAGGCTGATATCTGGAACGTTATTCCGCAGTTCTTTGGTTTTGTCACCTTTGCCATCGCGGGCGTGGCGGTATGTCACCGTCACCCGTTTGACCAGCCAGAAGCCGAGCAGGAACTGGCCGACGGTTACCACATTGAATATTCCGGCATGAAATTCGGTCTGTTCTTCGTGGGCGAGTACATCGGTATCGTCACCATTTCTGCACTGATGGTTACCTTGTTCTTCGGTGGCTGGCATGGCCCGTTCTTACCGCCATTCGTCTGGTTCGCGCTGAAAACCGCGTTCTTCATGATGATGTTCATTTTGATTCGTGCGTCGTTACCGCGTCCTCGTTATGACCAGGTAATGTCCTTCGGCTGGAAAGTCTGTCTGCCGCTGACGCTCGTCAACTTGTTGGTAACGGCGGCTGTCATTCTGTGGCAGGCGCAATAAGGGACACAAAGACCATGACCTTAAAAGAATTGTTCGTAGGTTTCGGCACCCAGGTACGCAGTATCTGGATGATCGGCCTGCATGCGTTCGCGAAACGTGAAACGCAGATGTACCCGGAAGAGCCGGTCTATCTCCCGCCCCGTTTTCGTGGTCGTATCGTTCTGACCCGCGACCCGGACGGTGAAGAGCGCTGCGTTGCCTGTAACCTGTGCGCGGTAGCATGTCCGGTAGGCTGTATCTCTCTGCAAAAAGCAGAGACCAAAGACGGCCGCTGGTATCCGGAGTTTTTCCGCATTAACTTCTCACGCTGCATTTTCTGCGGCCTGTGCGAAGAAGCCTGTCCGACAACGGCTATTCAGCTGACTCCAGATTTCGAGCTGGGTGAGTACAAGCGCCAGGACCTGGTTTACGAGAAAGAGGATCTGCTGATCTCCGGTCCGGGCAAATACCCGGAATATAACTTCTACCGGATGGCAGGTATGGCAATCGACGGCAAAGATAAGGGCGAAGCAGAGAACGAAGCTAAGCCTATCGACGTCAAGAGCCTGTTACCGTAAGGAGAGGGGCAATGGAGTTCGCTTTTTATATCTGTGGCCTGATAGCCATTCTCGCAACCTTGCGGGTGATCACCCACACCAATCCGGTACACGCGCTGCTGTATCTGATTATTTCGCTGCTGGCGATTTCTGGGGTGTTCTTCTCGTTAGGCGCTTATTTCGCCGGTGCGCTGGAAATTATCGTCTACGCGGGTGCCATCATGGTGCTGTTCGTGTTCGTGGTCATGATGCTCAACCTCGGTGGCTCTGAAATCGAACAAGAACGCCAGTGGCTGAAACCGCAGGTGTGGATTGGTCCGGCGATTCTGTCGGCCATCATGCTGGTCGTGATTGTGTACGCCATTCTTGGCGTTAACGATCAGGGCATCGACGGTACGCCAATTAGCGCGAAAGCGGTCGGTATTTCCCTGTTCGGACCGTATGTACTGGCGGTCGAACTGGCTTCGATGCTGCTGCTGGCGGGCCTGGTTGTGGCCTTCCACGTGGGTCGCGAAGAGCGTTCAGGTGAAGTGCTGAGCAATCGCACCGATGACCGTGCGAAAAGAAAAACGGAGGAGCACGCATGATCCCCTTACAACATGGACTGATCCTCGCGGCTGTCTTATTCGTGCTGGGCTTAACAGGTCTGGTTATCCGCCGCAATCTGCTGTTTATGCTGATTGGGCTGGAAATCATGATTAACGCCTCCGCGTTGGCCTTTGTGGTCGCCGGAAGCTACTGGGGCCAGACCGATGGTCAGGTGATGTACATTCTCGCCATCAGCCTTGCGGCTGCGGAAGCGAGCATTGGACTTGCACTGTTGCTGCAACTTCATCGCCGTCGCCAGAACCTGAACATCGATTCAGTAAGTGAGATGCGTGGATGAACATGCTTGCCTTAACCATTATTCTGCCATTTATTGGCTTTGTATTACTGGCGTTCTCTCGCGGTCGTTGGTCAGAAAATCTGTCCGCTACCGTGGGCGTTGGCTCTATTGGCCTGGCTGCGCTGGTGACGGCGTTTGTTGGCGTTGACTTCTTTGCTAATGGTCAACAAGCCTACAGTCAGCCGCTGTGGACGTGGATGTCTGTCGGTGACTTCAACATCGGCTTCAACCTGGTGCTGGACGGCCTGTCGCTGACTATGCTCAGCGTGGTGACCGGCGTCGGTTTCCTGATCCATATGTTCGCCTCCTGGTATATGCGTGGGGAAGAGGGCTACTCTCGTTTCTTCGCTTACACCAACCTGTTTATCGCCAGCATGGTGGTTCTGGTACTGGCGGATAACCTGCTGCTGATGTACCTCGGTTGGGAAGGCGTGGGCCTGTGCTCCTATCTGCTGATCGGTTTCTATTACACCGATCCGAAGAATGGCGCTGCGGCAATGAAAGCCTTCGTGGTGACCCGTGTCGGTGATGTGTTCCTCGCCTTCGCGCTGTTCATCCTCTACAACGAGCTGGGCACGCTGAACTTCCGCGAAATGGTCGAACTGGCGCCTGCGCACTTTGAAGCGGGTAATAACATGCTGATGTGGGCAACCCTGATGCTGCTGGGTGGTGCGGTGGGTAAATCCGCGCAGCTGCCGTTGCAGACCTGGCTTGCTGACGCGATGGCCGGCCCGACGCCTGTCTCCGCGCTGATCCACGCCGCGACGATGGTTACCGCTGGTGTCTACCTGATTGCACGTACCCATGGTCTGTTCCTGATGACCCCGGAAATCCTGCATCTGGTGGGGATTATCGGTGCGATCACGCTGGTGCTGGCGGGTTTTGCCGCGCTGGTACAGACCGACATCAAACGCGTTCTCGCTTACTCCACCATGAGCCAGATTGGCTACATGTTCCTGGCGCTTGGCGTTCAGGCATGGGATGCGGCGATTTTCCACCTGATGACGCACGCCTTCTTTAAAGCGCTGCTGTTCCTGGCATCCGGCTCGGTTATCCTGGCTTGCCACCACGAACAGAACATCTTCAAGATGGGCGGCCTGCGTAAGTCGATTCCGCTGGTGTATGTCTGCTTCCTGATTGGTGGCGCGGCGCTGTCGGCTCTGCCGTTGATTACCGCGGGCTTCTTCAGTAAGGATGAGATTCTGGCCGGTGCGATGGCGAACGGTCATATTAATCTGATGGTTGCAGGTCTGGTCGGTGCGTTTATGACCTCGCTGTACACCTTCCGTATGATTTTCATCGTGTTCCACGGTAAAGAACAAATTCACGCTCACGCCGGGAAGGGGATTACCCATCATCTGCCGCTGATTGTGCTGATGATCCTGTCTACCTTTGTTGGCGCGCTGATTGTGCCGCCGCTGCAGGGAGTATTGCCTGCAACGACCGAACTTGAGCATGGTCGCGTCATGACGCTGGAAATTACCTCCGGCATCGTAGCGATTGCGGGCATCCTGATCGCAGCGTGGCTGTGGCTGGGTAAACGTACGCTTGTTACGTCGATTGCCAACAGTGCGCCGGGCCGCCTGCTGGGTACCTGGTGGTATAACGCCTGGGGCTTCGACTGGCTGTACGACAAAGTGTTCGTTAAGCCGTTCCTGGGCATTGCCTGGCTGCTGAAGCGCGACCCGCTGAACTCAATGATGAATATTCCGGCTGTCCTTTCCCGCTTTGCAGGTAAAGGCCTGCTGTTAAGCGAGAACGGTTATCTGCGCTGGTATGTGGCATCAATGAGCATTGGCGCTGTCGTTGTGCTGGCACTGTTGATGGTACTGCGTTGATCGTAAAGTGAATTTTATCCAAATTCGTTGAAAATCAGGCCTCTGTCAGAGGCCTTAAAAAGGAATAAAAATCGCCATGTTACTACCCTGGCTAATATTGATTCCCTTTATCGGTGGCTTCCTGTGCTGGCAGACCGAACGCTTTGGCGTGAAGGTGCCGCGTTGGATCGCGCTGATTACCATGGGACTGACGCTGGCGCTTGGCCTGCAACTGTGGTTGCAGGGCGGCTATTCACTGACGCAATCCGCGGGTATTCCGCAGTGGCAGTCTGAGTTTGTCCTGCCGTGGATCCCACGTTTTGGCATCTCTATCCATTTAGCAATCGACGGCTTGTCGCTGCTAATGGTAGTGCTGACCGGTCTGCTCGGTGTTCTGGCGGTCCTTTGCTCCTGGAATGAAATCGAAAAATACCAGGGCTTCTTCCACCTGAACCTGATGTGGATCTTAGGCGGCGTGATCGGCGTGTTCCTGGCCATCGACATGTTCCTGTTCTTCTTCTTCTGGGAAATGATGCTGGTGCCGATGTACTTCCTGATCGCGCTGTGGGGGCATAAAGCTTCTGACGGTAAAACGCGTATCACGGCGGCAACCAAGTTCTTCATTTACACCCAGGCGAGTGGTCTGGTGATGTTGATTGCCATCCTGGCGCTGGTGTTTGTGCACTATAAAGCGACCGGCGTGTGGACCTTCAATTATGAAGATCTGCTGAATACCCCGATGTCCCACGGCGTGGAATATCTGCTGATGCTCGGCTTCTTCATCGCCTTCGCGGTGAAAATGCCGGTGGTTCCGCTGCACGGCTGGTTGCCGGATGCGCACTCCCAGGCACCGACCGCGGGTTCCGTTGACCTGGCGGGGATCCTGCTGAAAACCGCAGCCTACGGTCTGCTGCGTTTCTCTCTGCCGCTGTTCCCGAACGCGTCGGCGGAGTTTGCGCCTATCGCCATGTGGCTTGGCGTAATCGGTATCTTCTACGGCGCGTGGATGGCCTTTAATCAGTACGACATCAAACGTCTGATTGCCTACACCTCCGTATCCCACATGGGCTTCGTGCTGATTGCTATTTATACCGGCAGCCAACTGGCTTACCAGGGCGCGGTTATCCAGATGATCGCGCACGGTCTGTCCGCAGCCGGTCTGTTCATCCTGTGTGGTCAGCTGTACGAACGTCTGCACACGCGTGACATGCGTATGATGGGTGGTCTGTGGGGCAAAATGAAATGGTTGCCTGCGCTGTCCATGTTCTTCGCAGTATGTACGCTGGGTATGCCGGGTACAGGTAACTTCGTTGGCGAATTTATGATTCTGTTCGGCAGCTACCAGGTGGTTCCGGTCATTACCGTGATCTCGACCTTTGGTCTGGTGTTTGCCTCTGTATACTCGCTGGCGATGCTGCATCGCGCTTACTTTGGTAAGGCGAAGAGCCAGATTGCCAGCGTAGAACTGCCAGGGATGTCGCTGCGTGAGCTGTTTATCATCCTGTTGCTGGTCGTGCTTCTGGTACTGCTTGGCTTCTATCCGCAGCCGATTCTGGATACCTCGCATTCTGCGATGAGCAACATCCAGCAGTGGTTTGTTAATTCCGTTACTACTACAAGGCCGTAAATCGCCATGACAATAACTCCACAACACCTGATTGCGCTGCTACCGCTGCTGATCGTCGGCTTGACGGTGGTGGTTGTGATGCTCTCCATTGCGTGGCGACGCAATCACTTCCTCAATGCCACGCTGTCGGTCATTGGGCTTAACGCCGCGCTGGTTTCGCTCTGGTTTGTTGGCCAGGCGGGCGCCATGGACGTCACCCCGCTGATGCGGGTTGACGGTTTCGCCATGCTCTACACCGGGCTGGTGCTGCTGGCGAGTCTTGCCACCTGTACCTTTGCTTACCCGTGGCTGGAAGGCTACGACGACAACCGGGAAGAGTTTTACCTGCTGGTGTTGATTGCCGCGCTTGGCGGTATTCTGCTGGCAAATGCTAACCATCTGGCGGCGCTGTTCCTCGGTATCGAACTTATTTCTCTGCCTCTGTTTGGTCTGGTTGGCTATGCGTTCCGTCAGAAACGTTCGCTGGAAGCCAGTATCAAATACACCATTCTGTCTGCCGCAGCGTCTTCCTTCCTGCTGTTCGGTATGGCGCTGGTGTACGCGCAGTCTGGCAACCTGTCGTTTGTTGCGCTCGGTAAAAGCCTTGGCGACGGCATGCTGCACGAACCGCTGCTGCTGGCGGGCTTCGGTCTGATGATTGTTGGCCTCGGCTTTAAACTCTCGCTGGTTCCGTTCCACCTGTGGACGCCAGACGTATACCAGGGCGCTCCGGCTCCGGTTTCCACCTTCCTGGCGACGGCGAGCAAAATCGCTATCTTCGGCGTGGTGATGCGTCTGTTCCTGTACGCACCGGTTGGCGACAGCGAAGCGGTACGTACCGTGCTGGGTGTGATTGCCTTTGCCTCCATCATCTTCGGTAACCTGATGGCGCTGAGCCAGACCAACATCAAGCGTCTGCTCGGTTACTCCTCCATCTCTCACCTCGGCTATCTGTTGGTGGCGTTGATTGCCCTGCAGAGTGGCGAAATGTCGATGGAAGCGGTTGGCGTTTACCTGGCCGGTTATCTGTTCAGCAGCCTCGGCGCGTTCGGTGTGGTCAGCCTGATGTCCAGCCCGTACCGCGGCCCGGATGCCGATTCTCTGTTCTCCTACCGTGGTCTGTTCTGGCATCGTCCGATCCTCGCGGCAGTGATGACGGTAATGATGCTGTCTCTGGCGGGTATCCCGATGACGCTGGGCTTTATTGGTAAGTTCTACGTGCTGGCGGTCGGTGTGCAGGCTAACCTGTGGTGGCTGGTTGCTGCCGTGGTGGTCGGTTCCGCAATTGGTTTGTACTACTACCTGCGTGTTGCCGTGAGCCTGTACCTGAGCGCACCGCAACAGCTGAACCGCGATGCGCCGTCTAACTGGCAGTACAGCGCGGGCGGGATCGTGGTGCTGATTTCTGCTCTGTTGGTGCTGGTATTGGGTATCTATCCGCAACCGCTGATCAGCATTGTGCAGTTAGCGACGCCGCTGATGTAATACATCATGCTGTAAACAAAAAAGAGTCTGGGCAATGTCCAGACTCTTTTTTTATCTATATTGTGATGCCATAGGCATGAAGTTTCTGTATAAATTTAATCGCACCATTAAAGTTTAAGTGGTCGCCATCCTGAAAGTCGTGACGAGTAAAGTCCGGGTCACCACTCATATCGATAAGTACAATATTTCCCTTATTTAATGTAATTTGTTGGTAAAATGAAAAAGCCTCATTGACCATTTCTTTAGCAATGTTTTCTATATATTTCTGTGGCTGAGGGGGAAATACTATATACATAGCGTATTTATTCTTCTCAGCATTGCGGACCATTTTCTCAATATTACGAGAATTCGAACTCAATGATTCCTTATGACGAAAAAGTTTGGAGTGATTGCTGCCGCGCTGTATGCTGAGTTTATCCATTTCTTCTTCGCACATTAAACTTTCATTTCTTTGCTCATCAATTAACATATGAAAGTCAAAGTTGAGATATTTATGGTTAACAATGTCTGTTATTGCGGCTATCAACTTTGCTTCAGATATAAATAAACTTAACAGGTTTTTTTCAATGCTACTGCTAATTGACGCTGGTTGGTATATCTCATCATGATTGCTGGTGAAAATTTCTTCATCATATTGAATGTATGGGATATTATTTTTTTTGGCGAAAAATTTAAGCTCCTTAAATACACCACTGTTAAAGCTGCCTTTACTTCTGGCCAATTCATGGTGTAAATCAAAAAAACTCGTGATATGAATATGGTTTTTTAACTTGCCACTCTGAGACAGATGTTCAGTGATAGCCAGGGCAAAGGCAGTATCACCACTTTTAACGGACATATTGGCTGTACAGGTAGTCAATTGTGTTGGTACACCCCACCAGGCATAAGATGACCCGGTAACGACATTATCAATAATCTGTGTATTGTATTTTTTGTATTCATGTTCCAGATACATGGCATATTTTTTGTTAGTCCCACAAGTCACACGTAGAGGACTATAGTAGATGTAAGAGAAGACATTCGCGCAGTCGAATTTTCTTCTTAAAATATGGCTTCCTTCATCATCATAGATGAGAATTTTAGTTGCATTATCGGGTGACGGATGATTGATGGCCTGGATACAGTGTTCAACGTCAGCGGTGATGTCCAGATGTACAAGTTGTGACTGAAAACGATCCGCGATAATGGTACTAAAACTGAGATAATGACTATGGGTGCCATAAAAGAAAATCTTATATTGCGCGGAGCGCAGGAGCGTCATCCAGTATTCTGAAATTATAGGAAGAATAATGTCTACGTCTTTTTCGGTGATATCTCTTGTCGTGAGCGGTATGAGGTTATTGATTAAGGTGACAGATTGTTCATTCTCCTCTATATGTTGCTGGCCTGCGATTAAAGTATTCTTGATATTGTCGATGTCTAAATTAAGCTTGTATTTGGCCAGGGATTTTGCATGTTTTTGGAGATCTTTTATGAAACGGTGTTTATCCACGTCACTGCCTGCTTAGAAATGTGAAAATCATGTAGGATAATTGTTGAGGCTATTTTTTGACTCAACGGCTGATATCTAAAAGCGGCAATTTTTAATGATAATTAAAGGGAGGGTATGGTAAGGAGATTATTTTTGTGGGGGAACGACTCCCTTACTCGTTGGAGAACCGCAGAGTAAGGGGGGATGGTTGGGCGTCAGGCCGAAAGCTGACGGCTCACCAGCGGACCGCTAATGTCTTTCGCTGCGCGCTCCATGACTTCCTGAATCACAGAAGAGAGTTCATTGACCTCAAATTTTGCCACGTAGCCATCAGCTTTAACCCGGCGAACGTGATCTTCATTGGCACTACCGGAAAGCGAGGAGTGGATAACGACCGGGATTTTCTTCAGGCGTTCGTCGGTCTTGATCTTACGGGTAAGCGTAAAACCGTCCATCTCCGGCATTTCCAGGTCGGTGAGCACCAGGGCTATCTTCTCGGTGATTGGCTTGCCTTCCGCCTGCGCTTCTGCGGAAAGCTGCTGGATTTTTTCCCATGCATCCTTACCTGTCACATGCATCTGATGCGGGATTTCCATGGCATTAAGCCCTTTCTCCAGCATCGCGCGCGCGACTTTCGAATCTTCTGCTACAATCGCCACCGCACCCGGCGTGATGTTGAATTTACTGGTTTTCAGGTCTGTCGCGCGTAAATCGTGATTGGACGGTACGATGTCGTAAAGGATTTGCTCAACGTCGAGCACAAGCGCCAGGTTGTTGGTCTCTTTATCGTCATCCAGGCAGGCGATACTGGTGATGTAGCGGCCGTTGACGGCTTTCTCGGCGGTATGCACCTGTTGCCAGTCCAGACGCATAATGTTTTCCACTGATTCCACCGCAAACGCCTGTACGCTGCGGGCGTATTCTGTAATGAGCAGGATGTTGAGTCCGGTCTCGGGTTTACAGCCCGCCACCGCCGGCAGGTCAATCACCGGAATCACTTGATCGCGAATGTTCACCATACCTAACAGCGGAGCTTTCATTCCCGCCGGACGCGTAAACGTCGGCATCGGCACGATTTCACGTAGTTTAAATACGTTGATGCCAAACAGCTCTGATTTCTGCTCCTCAACAGATTTGCCGAGGCGAAACAGTAGCAGTTCAAAACGGTTAGACAGGGTTAGGTTGGTCCTGTCATCAATATCTTTCTGGAAATTGTTCATCCTGTCCTCAGTGTGAAAGCCAGCCTTTTCACTGTTATCGGCACTGAGGCGAAAAAATAGAGCATTAAACGGTGAAAATGGCGAAATCGTGAGCCAGTTCTGTTGCCGGGAACAGCGTTCTGCACTCTTCGAGTAATCGCTGACAGCCTTTTTCATCGTAGCGTGAGCTAACGTGGGTCATGATCAAGCGTCCGACACTTGCTTCAAGCGCCAGAAGCGCGGCTTGTCGGGTTGAGCTGTGTCCACGACTATTGGCCTTCTCCTCCATTGACGAGTCCAGCGTAGTTTCATGCACCATCACATCCACGCCTTTTGCCAGTTCGAGGGCGCTTGCGCACGGGCCTGTATCGCCGAAAATAGCCACCGATTTTCCCCTGGTAGCCGGGGCAAGAAAGTCGGCACCGTTAATCGCGCGACCATCTTCCAGTACGATGGTTTTCCCGGCTTTCAAATCCTGAAACCACGGGCCGGATTTAACACCAGCCGCCTTTAGAGCACTGGCGTCAAGTGCACCGGGTTTGTCGTGCTCTTCAATGCGAAAACCATAGCATTCCAGAGGATGTTCTAGTGGATATGCCGTTACCTTACGCAGGCCGTCATCCACGATTTCACCTGCGGTGATTTCCACAATATCCAGAGGATAATCAGTCCATGAACCGCTCAGACGCAATGCGGTTTCGGTAAATTCCCGTAATCCTTTTGGTCCGTAAAGCGTCAGTGGCTTCACGTTCCCGGCCATCGAACGACTGCATAGCAGACCAGGTAAACCAAACAGGTGGTCGCCATGCAGGTGGCTGATAAAAATACGGTCGAGTTTTCCCGGATTGAACGGCGTGGCGAGCATCTGATGCTGTGTTCCTTCGCCGCAATCAAAAAGCCACAGCCCCGGCTGAGTCGGGTGTTGCAGATTGAGTAAAATTGCCGTTACATTGCGTGAGCGGGTAGGAACTCCCGCTGACGTGCCTAAAAATAGTAATTCCATCTTTGCGTTACACTTTTCGCCATCAATAAGGCAGGGTGTTCAGGTTATCACAACAAAGGGGCAGACAATGATTCACTGGCAAGATCTCCACCATGCAAAGCTGAGTACACAAGAACTGTATGCCATTCTTCAGCTTCGCTGCGCGGTGTTTGTTGTTGAACAACAGTGTCCATATCAGGATGTGGATGGCGACGATCTGGTTGGAGAAAATCGGCACATTCTGGGCTGGCACAATGATGAGTTGGTGGCGTATGCGAGGATTCTGAAAAGCGATGACGATCTGGAGCCGGTGGTCATTGGCCGGGTGATTGTCAGCGAAGCGCTACGCGGCGCAAAACTTGGGCAACAGCTGATGACCCAGACGCTGGCATCCTGTGCGCAACACTGGCCGCACAAGGCGCTGTATCTGGGGGCGCAGGCGCATCTGCAATCGTTTTATGCGCGCTTTGGTTTTATACCGGTGACGGATATTTATGACGAAGACGGGATTCCGCACATCGGGATGGCGCGAGAAGCACATCAGGCATAAACAGGCGCAAACGGTCCAGGTTGTCTATAGTTAGCGGATACGTCAATAGAAAGGGAGAATACAATGTCTTTTCAATCTTATGAATCACGTATCGATGATGATCTGGAGCTCTTGAGCGAAACGCTGGAAGAGGTGCTGCGTTCTTCCGGCGATCCGGCCGATCAAAAATATCTTGAGTTAAAAGCGCGGGCAGAGCGGGCGTTAGAAGAGGTGAGAAATCGCGTCAGCCATGCCTCTGACAATTATTATTTCCGCGCGAAAAAGGCCGTTTGCCGTGCAGATGACTATGTGCATGAAAAACCCTGGCGTGGAATCGGCGTTGGCGCCACGGTCGGTTTAGTGATGGGATTGTTGTTAGCACGGCGATAAATTCCGCTCCGTCAGCGCATTTGTTCGTACTCCCTAACTGGGGGTACTGCTTTTTCTGTTCAGTACCCCGTATAATAAGAGGTTTTTAACAGGGAGAGGTCCGCGTGCAATCAATCACTACTGCGCTGGAAGGTCTGATGCGTCATTTGTCGCAAGAGATACCGGCAGCACCTGGAATTCGTATTTACGACATACCTTTCCCTCTGAACGATGCGTTTGACGCTTTAGGATGGCTGGCCAGTCAACCCGTCTGGCCCCAGTTTTACTGGCAGCAGCGTAACGGCGACGAAGAAGCCGCTGTGCTGGGTGCCGTTGCCACGTTTTCCTCGCTGGCATCCGCTCAACAGTTTTTACGTCAGCACGACAACCAACCTGACCTGCGTATCTGGGGCCTTAATGCGTTCGAGCCCCGGCACGGCAATTTGTTGTTACCGCGACTGGAATGGCGACGCTGCGCCGGGGTGGCAAGCTTACGGCTACACCTGTACAGCGATGTTTCGCTGCGTGAAGACGCCGTACGCGCGGTCGAATTTATTTCCACGCTGGCCAACGTTAAGCCGTTGCCCGCGTTGCGTTTGAGTTTGACGGGAGAACAACACTGGCCAGATAAGGCCGGCTGGACAGACCTGATAAAACTTGCCACGCACACCATCAATGGCGAAGAACTCGACAAAGTTGTGCTGGCGCGAGCGACAGATTTACAGTTTTCACAGTCGGTGAATGCCGCTGCGGTGATGGCTTCCAGCCGTCGCCTGAACCTCAACTGCTACCATTTCTTTATGGCATTCTCTGCCGACTCCGCTTTTCTTGGTTCTTCCCCTGAACGTTTGTATCGGCGGCGTGATACGGCGCTGCGCACCGAAGCGCTGGCCGGAACCGTTGCCAACCACGCTGAGGATCATCGCGCCTGGCAGTTAGGCGACTGGTTGATGAAAGATGATAAAAACCAGCGCGAGAATATGCTGGTGGTCGAAGATATTTGCCAGCGGCTGCAAGGCTGTACGCAAACCCTTGATGTGCTCCCCCCGCAGGTGCTCAGACTGCGTAAGGTGCAGCATCTACGCCGTTGTATCTGGACGGAACTGAATCAGGCCGACGATACGCTTTGCCTGATGCAACTCCAGCCTACGGCGGCCGTTGCAGGCATTCCGCGTGAGCTGGCGCGCGAATTCATCCAGCAAAATGAACCCTTTGAACGCGAGTGGTATGCCGGCTCTGCGGGTTATCTTTCTCTGCGCCAAAGTGAATTCTGCGTATCATTGCGTTCGGCGAAAATTAACGCCAACGTGGTCCGCCTGTATGCCGGCGCGGGGATTGTACGTGGTTCAGATCCTGAGCAAGAATGGCAAGAAATAGACAATAAAGCGGCAGGACTGCGCACTTTATTACAGATGGAAGGGTAATGAGTTGTATATTACCGACTCATATCAAAAATCCATTTATTCGATTCTTTATACTGTGTCGCAATATTGATACCGGACAATCTCATGTCAGTAAGCGCATTTAACCGACGCTGGGCGGCGGTCATACTGGAAGCACTCACTCGCCACGGCGTCAGGCATATCTGCATTGCCCCTGGCTCTCGTTCTACACCGTTGACGCTGGCAGCCGCGGAAAATCCTGCTTTCATCCACCATACCCATTTTGATGAGCGTGGTCTTGGGCATCTGGCCTTAGGTCTGGCAAAAGTGAGTCGCCAGCCTGTCGCCGTGATTGTCACGTCCGGTACGGCGGTGGCGAACCTGTATCCCGCATTGATTGAAGCGGGCCTGACCGGTGAAAAACTGATTTTACTCACGGCTGACCGACCGCCAGAACTTATCGACTGTGGCGCTAATCAGGCGATTCGTCAGGCCGGCATGTTTGCTTCTCATCCGTCGCAAACGCTCTCCTTACCGCGTCCAACTCAGGACATTCCGGCAAGCTGGCTGGTGTCCACCATTGATAATGCCCTGGCCGCGCTGCATAGCGGAGCGGTTCATATTAATTGTCCGTTTGCCGAACCGCTGTATGGCGACATGGACGAAACGGGGATCGCCTGGCAGCAGCGCCTCGGCGACTGGTGGCAGGATGATAAACCCTGGCTACGTGAAGCGCGTCGGCTGGAAAGCGACAAACAACGTGACTGGTTTTTCTGGCGACAAAAGCGCGGCGTAGTCATTGCAGGCCGTATGAGCGCGGAAGAGGGCAAGAAAGTTGCGCAATGGGCGCAGATGCTTGGCTGGCCGCTGATTGGCGATGTGTTGTCGCAAACCGGACAACCCCTGCCGTGTGCTGACCTGTGGTTGGGGAATGCGAAGGCGGTGACTGAGTTACAGCAGGCGCAGATAGTGGTGCAGCTTGGCAGTAGCCTGACCGGAAAACGACTCCTGCAATGGCAGGCCAGTTGCGATCCGCAGGAATACTGGATTGTCGATAATATCGAAGGTCGCCTCGATCCGGCGCATCATCGTGGACGCAGGCTGGTGGCGAAGGTTGGTGACTGGCTGGATCTGCATCCGGCGGAAAAACGCCAACCCTGGTGCGTGGAAATCCCGCGCCTGGCGCAACTGGCATGGCAGGCGGTGGAAGCCCGTCGCAACGTGTTTGGTGAAGCGCAATTAGCCCATCGTATTCACGAATATCTGCCCGAACAAGGGCAACTGTTCGTGGGTAACAGTCTGGTGGTGCGCCTGATTGATGCACTGTCGCAGCTTCCGGCTGGTTTCCCGGTCTATAGCAACCGTGGCGCGAGCGGCATTGACGGTCTGCTGTCAACGGCGGCGGGCGTACAGCGCGCCAGCGCAAAATCAACGTTGGCTATCGTCGGCGATTTATCTGCACTGTATGATCTCAATGCGCTGGCGTTATTGCGTCAGGTTTCCGCGCCGTTTGTCCTGATAGTGGTCAATAATAACGGTGGGCAGATATTTTCCCTGCTACCGACGCCGGCAAGTGAACGTGAACGGTTCTATCTGATGCCGCAGAACGTGCACTTTGAGCATGCCGCAGCCATGTTTAACCTTAAATATCAGCGCCCAGAAAACTGGGAGCAACTGGAGAACGCGTTGACAAATGCCTGGCGTACTCCTGCGGCAACGGTTATTGAGCTGGTGGTGAACGAAACTGACGGGGCGCAAACCCTGCAGCAACTGCTGGCGCAGGTAAGCCATCTATGATCCTGCACGCCCAGGCGACCGTTAGCCAGAGTGGATCACCCTGGCTGGTTTTCCTGCACGGGTTCTCCGGCGACTGTCGGGAATGGCACACGGTCGGCGAAGCGTTTCAGGATTATTCACGGCTATATATCGACCTGCCGGGACACGGCGGTTCCGCCGAGATCAAGGTGAGCGGGTTCAATGATGTTTGTGCGTTATTGCGTAACACCTTGCTTAGTTACAACATACCTAGCTACTGGCTGGTGGGATACTCTCTTGGCGGCAGAGTCGCGATGATGGCGGCCTGTCAGGAGATGCCCGGACTTTGCGGTCTGGTCGTAGAAGGTGGCCATCCTGGCTTGCAAAGCGAGGAGGCGCGCGTTCAACGTCGTCTTTCAGATGGCCGCTGGGCCGCGCGTTTTCGCGCAGAGCCTCTGCGTGAGGTATTTTATGACTGGTATCAACAGCCGGTATTTTCCTCGCTGAATGCGGCGCAAAGAGAGGCGCTGGTCGATCTGCGTAGCCAGAATAACGGGCATACGCTGGCGGCGATGCTGGAGGCCACCTCGCTTGCCGTACAACCTGATTTACGTGCGCAACTCACTGCGCGCACATTTCCGTTTTATTATTTATGTGGTGAACGTGACGATAAATTCCGCGCGCTGGCGACGGAAATGTCAGTACCAAACCATGTGATTCGTAATGCCGGACACAACGCGCATCGGGACAATCCCGCTGGCGTGGTGGACTGTCTGGCTCAGATTCTACGTCGCTGACTATAGGACATTTTATGATCTATCCTGATGAAACAATGCTTTACGCACCGGTAGAATGGCACGATTGCTCTGCAGGCTATACCGACATTCTCTACGAGAAATCCACCGACGGTATCGCCAAAATCACCATTAATCGTCCACAGGTACGCAATGCTTTCCGTCCTGTTACCGTAAAAGAGATGATCCAGGCGCTGGCGGATGCCCGCTATGACGACAACATCGGTGTGATCATTCTGACCGGTGCGGGTGACAAAGCGTTTTGCTCAGGCGGCGATCAGAAAGTGCGTGGCGATTACGGCGGATACCAGGATGACTCCGGTGTGCATCACCTGAACGTGCTGGACTTCCAGCGTCAGATTCGTACCTGTCCGAAACCGGTCGTGGCGATGGTAGCAGGGTACTCCATCGGCGGCGGCCACGTGCTGCACATGATGTGTGACCTGACCATTGCGGCGGAAAACGCCATCTTTGGTCAGACCGGCCCGAAAGTGGGTTCCTTCGACGGTGGTTGGGGTGCCTCTTATATGGCCCGTATCGTGGGTCAGAAAAAAGCGCGTGAAATCTGGTTCCTGTGCCGTCAGTACGATGCGCAGCAGGCGCTGGACATGGGCCTGGTCAACACCGTGGTTCCGCTGGCGGATCTGGAGAAAGAGACCGTACGCTGGTGCCGTGAGATGCTGCAAAACAGCCCGATGGCGCTGCGTTGCCTGAAAGCGGCACTGAACGCCGACTGCGATGGACAGGCAGGTCTGCAAGAACTGGCCGGTAACGCCACCATGCTGTTCTACATGACGGAAGAAGGTCAGGAAGGTCGTAACGCCTTTAACCAGAAACGTCAGCCTGATTTCAGCAAATTCAAACGGAATCCGTAATGCGTAGCGCGCAGGTATACCGCTGGCAGATCCCCATGGACGCGGGGGTGATTCTGCGCGACAGGCGGTTAAAAACGCGTGACGGGTTGTATGTTTGTCTGCGTGACGGCGAGCATGAAGGGTGGGGAGAGATCTCCCCGCTGCCGGGCTTCAGTCAGGAAAGCTGGGAAGAGGCGCAAACCGAACTGCTGTCCTGGGTGCAAGGCTGGCTGCAAGGGGATGATTCTTTACCACAGCTGCCTTCTGTCGCTTTTGGCGCAAGCTGTGCGCTGGCCGAACTGGCTGACGCTCTGCCGGAGGCAGCAGACTATCGTGCTGCGCCTCTGTGTACGGGCGATCCTGACGATTTGGTGCTGCAACTGGCGGATATGCCGGGCGAAAAAGTTGCCAAGATCAAGGTTGGGCTGTATGAAGCGGTTCGTGACGGAATGGTAGCCAATCTGCTGCTCGAGGCGATTCCGGAGCTGCATCTGCGACTCGACGCCAACCGCGCCTGGACGCCGTTGAAAGCCCAACAGTTCGCGAAATACGTCAATCCAGAGTATCGCGGACGCATTGCCTTCCTTGAAGAACCATGTAAAACGCGCGATGACTCACGCGCATTCGCACGTGAAACCGGCATCGCTATCGCCTGGGACGAAAGTCTGCGCGAAGCGGATTTCACCTTTGAAGCCGAAGAGGGCGTCAAGGCTGTGGTTATCAAACCTACTCTGACCGGTAGTCTCGACAAAGTGCGTGAACAGGTTGCGGCGGCGCATGCGCTTGGTCTCACCGCCGTTATCAGTTCATCTATTGAGTCGAGTCTTGGTTTAACCCAACTGGCGAGAATTGCCGCCTGGCTGACGCCGCAGACCATTCCGGGTCTGGACACGCTGAGTCTGATGCAGTGCCAGCAGGTACGCACCTGGCCGGGTAGCGCGTTGCCGTGTATTGCCGTTGATGCGCTGGAACGCCTGCTATGACTTCATGGGAAACGCCCGCTAGCGCAAGCTTAGCGGGCACTGACTGGCCCTGGCGCGACTGGCGGCAGGTTCGTGCGCAGGCGCCAGCGCTGCGCCTCAACGATGAAGTATTAAGCTGGAGTGAGCTCTGTACCCGCGTCGATCATCTGGCCAGCGGCTTTGCCGCTCAGGGCGTGAAAGAGGGCGATGGCGTCCTGCTCCGCGCATGGAATCATCCGCGTTCTTTACTGACCTGGCTGGCATTGCTGCAATGTGGGGCGCGGGTTTTACCTGTGAACCCGCAGTTGCCTCAATCGCTGCTTGATGTGCTGGTCCCGGACTTAACGCTACGTTTTGCCCTGGATCTGGAGGCCGCTAACGCGTTTCCCGGGCTGGAACCGTTGCAGATGCAGGCGCTGCCAGGCGCACATGCCGCCGCGTGGTCGCCTCAGCGCTTGAGCACAATGACGTTAACCTCAGGTTCCACCGGATTGCCGAAAGCGGCGGTTCACACCTGTCAGGCACATCTGGCAAGCGCGCAGGGCGTGCTGTCATTAATGCCGTTTGGCGCTGAAGATGACTGGCTGCTTTCATTGCCGCTGTTTCATGTTTCCGGCCAGGGTATTTTATGGCGCTGGTTGTTTGCCGGGGCGCGAATGACCGTGCGCGACAAGCAGCCGCTGGAGCAAATGCTGGTCGGCTGCACCCATGCCTCGTTGGTCCCCACACAGTTGTGGCGCTTGTTGGTCAATAAAACGCCGGTCACGCTCAAAGCGGTGCTGCTGGGCGGCGCAGCTATTCCTGTTGAGTTGACGGAGCAGGCGCGCGATCAGGGGATTCGCTGCTGGTGCGGTTATGGACTGACGGAATTCGCTTCCACCGTTTGTGCGAAAGAGGCGGATGGTCTGGCTGATGTCGGTTCAGCCTTAGCGGGCAGAGAAGTCAGAATCGTGGATGACGAAGTCTGGCTGCGTGCGGCCAGCATGGCGCAAGGTTACTGGCGTAACGGACAGCTTATTCCTTTAGTGAACGCGGAAGGGTGGTTTGCTACCCGCGATCGTGGGGTGTTAAAGGACGGCAAGTTAACCATTATCGGTCGCATGGACAATCTGTTTTTTAGCGGTGGGGAAGGCATACAGCCAGAAGAAGTGGAACGCGTGATTGCAGCGCATCCGCAGGTTCTGCAGGCCTTTATTGTCCCGTTAGAAGATAAAGAGTTTGGTCATCGTCCGGTGGCGGTCGTTGAGTATGACACCAACGCTGGTGATGCCAATCTTGCAGAGTGGGTTAAAGATAAGCTGGCCCGTTTTCAGCAACCGGTATGTTGGCTGACGTTGCCACCTGAACTGAAAGCCGGAGGGATTAAAATATCTCGTCGCGCGTTGGCGGATTGGGTAAGTGCTTCATCATTAACATTAAGAAAATATTAATTACATTTCTCATTTTTGCCATTCCGTCGCTATTGTCGTTTTGTTTATCAGCTAAAGTGTAACCTGATGTGAAATTCATTAACAAAAGGTGCGCTATGGAATGGCATGTGAAGAAGTCTTGCTGTCACAAGAAAGCAGGGAGGCTCTATATCGTACTTTGCGATAGCGGTGGTTCGCTTAAGATGCTTGCTGAGGCGCAATCTTCCGAACGGGTTAAGCCCGGGGATCTCCTTTCACCGCTGAAAGACGCACAGTATTGTGTTAATCGTGATGCATCCCGTGTGATTAAAATAATCGATGCCAGACAGTACATTTGTGACGAATGGGAGCGCCTGTTACGACTGTCGGCAGATAAATGAGCTCAGCGCCGGTGCTTGTCAGCAGGCAGAAAAATCGTCATTAAACCCGCCATGATGCACAGTACCCCAACCAGCGCCTTCACTGAAAATGTTCCCTGCCAGCCGGGCAGAATCATTGATGCGACCCAAACCAGAACATAGCTGAGGCTGAGCAAGGCATAAGCCTTGCTCAGGGCGAGCTGGTGCAGGGCCTTATGCCAGCAAATTACCGACAGTAAATATCCCGCCAGCCCACTAAAAAGAGCCAATGCGCCAGCGTTGAGGGCGAATACGGCGGATAGAAATTTCAACGGTTGCAGCATCGGCGGCAGGTTATCCATCGCAAAGCCGAGACTCAGTTGGGCAGCCGAGGTGATAATAACGCTACATAATCCCCAAAAAATGCCCATTACACCGCGCTCCCAAGAATGAATATGCCGGCGATTATCAGCCCCACACCCAGCCAGTGGCGCGTTGCGACCGGTTCGCGCCAGATTTTCCAGGCGGCCAGCGTCACCCAGACAAAATTCAGGCTCAGCATGGGATAGGCGATGCCAACAGGGATATTCTGCAACACCACCAGCCAGAGCAGCATAGCCAGGCCGAGGCTTGCCAGGGCCAGCCCAATCCATTGCGTAATATGGCGTTTTCGCCTGCCTGAAGGTACCGGACGCGTTGCTTGCTTCTGGCATAACTGTCCGCATACGCTGAGCAGGCTGGCGAAAATTAATACTATCCAGATCATTTCGGCCGATACTGAATCAGGACCAGACGCCCCTGATTATCGATATAATCAGCGGGAGGAATGGCTAGTTGATTAATATCTTCATTCTTATCAATCGAGAGCACGAGGGTAATATTTCCTTGCTGACGGTGTTGGGCTAACCAGTCGACAAAGTCCGTCCGACTGACAAAGCGCCCTTGGGCATCCGGATAGCTGAGGCCGTATTTCAACTCGCCTGTTTGTCCGTATAGCATGATGTCGTCACGCTTCAGGCTCCAGGCCAGCCCCGCAGCGACGCCAACGCTGTCGGTGAGAATATAGCGGCTGGATTCCAGCGACTCTTTGGTCATCTCGACAAAAAACTGCGGTTGTTTAGATTCCATGACCCGATCGGGAATGGAGAAGCCAAACAACAGCGCCAGTCCTAATGGGCAAAACGCGGCAAATTGCCAGTTCTTCTCGCGGTTATTTAACGTATACCAGCCAAAGAGCGTCCAGATGAGAAAAATACCCCATGCACAAAAAACCTTATAGGTTTCGATATGCGACCAGATAGGCATTTTCAACGGTCCCAGCGTGGAAACAATAAACGTGGCGATAATGCCTACCACACCAAACAGAACGTTGATCCAGCCATTCACACGCAGCGCGGCTGAACCTTTTTGCGCAGCCTGCAGGCCAAAACGCGCCGTTAATATCGCCAGCGGCGCGAAGCAGGAAAGAATATAGGTCGGCAGTTTTCCTTTTGCGATGCTGAAAAACAGGATCGGCATGATAATCCAGCTTAGCAGGTATAGTGTGCTGCGCGGAACATCTCGTTCCCGCCAGCCCGTACGCAGTGCGCCGGGAAGCAGCCCGAGCCACGGTAACGCGCCAGCCAAAAGCACGGGAATGTAGTACCAGACAGGGGCCTTATGTTGGGCATCATCCTGGGCGAAGCGTTGAATGTGTTCGACCCAGAAGAAGTAATGCCAGAAGTCCGGCTCACGCTGAGCAATCGCTACACCCCACGGCAGCACAATCACGACGCAGCCGACGACTGCCAGCAGGCCGTAGACGATCAGGTCTTTCCAGCGTTTTTGCACGAAAACCCACGGCAGTACGCTGAGCACAGGAACGGCAAGCGCCAGGAAACCCTTGGTCATTACGCCCATGCCGCAGGTTAGCCCTAACAGCAGAAAGGCAACGATTTTGCGTGTTCTGGTAGTGGCCTGCATCCCCTCCCAAAAGCAGCACATGCCCGCCATCAGCCAGAGTGCGATCATAGGATCGAGTACCGCGTAGGTACCGATGCTATAGACCGAAAAAAAGGTTAAAAAGATAACTGAAGAGAGTACGGCGGTACGCTTATCCTGCCACATCCGCATGGCAAGCCAGGCTACCAGCAGCGCCGTCAGCAAGGTGGCAAAAATCGCCCCCGCTCTGACGCCAAAATTATTGGCGCCAAACAGCCATTGCCCGATGCTGTTCAACCAGTATCCGGCAATCGGTTTTTCAAAATAACGCAGCCCTAAAAAGTGCGGAACGATCCAGTCGCCAGAGGTCAGCGTCTCCCGACTGATTTCGGCATAGCGCGTTTCATCAGGCTGCCACAGCAGACGACTATTAATAGGTAAAATAAAATACAGCGCGATAAAAGCGATAAATGCCAGGGCGTTACGTACCGATTTCATTGTGTCATATCCACGGGTTGCTGACAGCCGAGCCATCCCTCTCTGCCGGGAATTTTCCCACGCACGATCCGCCCGGTTGGCAGCGTACTGATATCGTCCGGTAGCAGATCCCCGAGCGGGCAAAACGTAATCCCCATGTCGGCAGCACGAGTGAGCAGTTCGTCAAAATTCTGCTGAAAGGCAATACCTTCCACTTCTGCATGAATGGTGTACACCGGTGTCTCTCTGCTCATCTGGATGTGGGAGAGAATATAAGCGTTAAAGTCCACCGCCTGAACCTCCTGACCCACCACTTCATCCCATGTGGGTAATGTGACAGGAATTTGCGGCGTACCTGTTTTCCCGGATGCCAGCACAGGACGGAATAACGACGTTCCCCGACAGTCGCTGTTATAGCGCAGATGGAACGTTTCTTTGGCATGGACGACGCGGTCGTCGGCACGCCATCCGGCAACGGCGGAGCAGGTAACGGGCTGATTGATGATAGCTTCAAGGGCGGTAATGCCACGTGAAATATCATCAATTAGCTCTTTGTCATTCCAGTTTCCGCTTCGCGCCTGCCAGGCATGGTGATCCCAGGCATGCAAACCGGTTTCATGAAGCAGGGCGGTTTGCGCAATAATGGCCGCATTGGCCTGGCCGATCTCTTTTCCCGGCCATGCTGTACCCGCCAGCAAAATATCCCACCCGTAGAGCGATGCTGCGTTTGAGCGCAGCATCTTCCACAGAAATTGTGGCTTCACCAGACGCCAGAGATGGCGTCCCATGTTGTCAGGTCCCATGCTAAAGAAAAAACTTGCCCGAACGTTATGTCGGTTCAATGTCTCCAGCAGGCGGGGCACGCCTTCGCGTGTCCCCCTGAATGTGTCGACATCAATGCGCAAGCCAACTTTGGTCATGATGTGTGTTCCGTGATATCCACACTGCGTAAGAAGAAGTCCAGCGTCTCTTCTACCGTTTCCTGCATCTCAATGGTGGGTTCCCAGTTCAGGCAACGTTTTGCGTTGCGAATATTGGGCTTACGGTGCTCAACGTCCTGATAACCTTTACCATAGTAGGTGCTGCTTTCGACGTCGCGGAAACCGGCAAACGGCGGAAAATGCTGACGTAATGGATGTTTTTCAAAGCAGGTTAGCAGCATTTCTGCCAGTTCCTGAATACTCGCTTCGTTTTCCGGGTTACCGATGTTGATAATCTCGCCGTCACAGCGTCCGCCTTCATTTTCAATAATGCGGTACAGGGCTTCGATACCATCGCGAATATCGGTAAAACAGCGCTTTTGCTTGCCGCCTTCAATCAGCTTAATCGGTGAGCCTTCCACCAGATTGAGAATCAATTGGGTGATGGCGCGTGAGCTGCCGATACGCGCGGCGTTAAGACTGTCCAGACGCGGTCCCATCCAGTTAAACGGACGGAACAGGGTGAAGCGCAACCCCTCTTTTTCGCCGTATGCCCAGATTACGCGGTCCAGCAACTGCTTGGAAACGGAGTAGATCCAACGTGGTTTATTCACCGGGCCGACGATCAGATTCGAGCTGTCCTCATCGAAGACTTTATCGGTACACATGCCGTAGACTTCGGAGGTTGACGGGAAAATGATGCGCTTACGGTACTTCACGCAGTAGCGAATGATTTTCAGGTTCTCTTCAAAATCGAGTTCAAACACGCGCAGTGGGTTGCGGGTATATTCGATTGGCGTGGCGATCGCCACCAGCGGCAATACGACGTCGCATTTTTTCACATGATATTCAATCCATTCGGAGTGAATGCTAATGTCGCCTTCGACGAAATGGAAACGCGGATGTTGCAGGAAACGCCCAATTGCGTCGCTGCCAATATCGAGTCCATATACTTCGTAATTGTCTTCTTGCAGCAGGCGCTCGGTCAGGTGGTTACCAATGAAGCCGTTAACGCCAAGGATCAGCACGCGAGTACGACGTTTGCTGGTGGTAACGGACTGGCTGTTCAGACGAGAACCGGGTACCAGGCCCAGAACCTGCGCCAGCTGTGAGCCTTGCATCGCAATACCATCGCCAGCTTGTCCGGTAATAATCTCCAGTGCGCCATCGGCACAGGCGATCAGCAAAGGCGACACGGAGATGACGGTGCCCGATTGGGCTGCAAGGTCATTTGTGCAAACACGCGACGACCAGACGGTGAACTTTTGCGTGCCAACATAGCTAAATGCACCCGGCCACGGATCGCTGACGGCGCGGACCTGGTTATGCAGCTCTGCGGCAGGTTTGTTCCAGTCCAGGAAGCTATCTTCCGGCGTGCGGCGGCCAAAACAGGTAGCCTCTGCTTCCTGTTGCGGGCGTTCTGCGTAATCACCCGCTTTAATCGCGGGCAGCGCCTGTTCCAGCAGGTGACGCGCAGCCTGGCACAATTTATGGTGCAGCGTTAACGCCACATCATCCGAAGAGATAGCGACAGACTGCTGGGCGATAATAGCGCCAGCGTCTGCACGTTTGACCATGCGATGAAGCGTGACGCCGGTTTCGGTTTCGCCATTGACCAATACCCAGTTCAGCGGCGCGCGGCCGCGGTATTTTGGCAGCAGCGAGCCGTGCAGATTAAATGCCCCCTTAGGCGCAAGACTGAGGATCTCCTCACTCAGTAAATGGCGATAGTAGAACGAGAAGATAACATCGGGTGCCAGTTGGCTAATGCGCTCGATCCACAAAGGATGATTAACCTCGTCCGGGGCGTAAACCGGAATACCGGCGCTGGCGGCGAGGCGGGAAACAGAGCCAAAAAACGCTTTTTCACCCGGGTTGTCGGTGTGCGTAAAAATTGCGGCGATTTCATAACCTGCATCCAACAAGGCCTGGACACCCTGACATCCCATATCGTGATAGGCAAATACGACGGCTTTCATGCGCGGTTTTCCTCGGTTGACTGCGTGGTTTGTGGGCGGATAACGTGTTGAACAAAATAGCGGGGGCGGGCGCGGACATCGTTATAGATGCGACCGATATATTCGCCGAGTAAACCCATGCCAATGAACTGTGCGCCGATAAAGGTAAACAGGACGGCAAACAGCATGAATACCCCTTCCGCGGCCCACTGCGGGCCGAGCGTCAGGCGTAACACAACAAGCAGAACGGACAGCGTAAAGCCCGTGGCGGCAATCACGCTGCCGAGCAGGCTCAACATACGTAACGGCGTGGTGGTCAGACAGGTCACCAGGTCATACATCAGGTTGATCAGACGCATGAAGCTGTATTTAGAGTCACCAAATTCACGCTCTGCATGGTGCACCGGGATCTCCGTGGCGCGACGGGCAAAAATGTTGGCCAGAATCGGAATAAAGGTGCTGCGTTCCTGGCAATGCAGCATGGCATCGACAATATGGCGACGATAGGCGCGTAGCATGCAGCCGTAGTCGCCCATCGCTTTACCGGTAGTGCGCTGAATCAGGTGGTTGATCATACGCGAGGCGGTTTTACGAAATACGCTGTCCTGTCGGTTCTGGCGTACCGTTCCGACCACATCGAAACCTTCATCTGCGGTGGCAACCAGCCGGGGGATCTCTTCCGGCGGGTTTTGCAAATCGGCATCCAGCGTGATGATCAAGTCACCGGTGACATGGCTGAAACCGGCCATAATTGCCGAGTGCTGGCCGTAATTGCGGTTCAG
Organism: Citrobacter sp. TBCS-15; assembly: GCF_005280815.1. Taxonomy (NCBI): domain Bacteria; kingdom Pseudomonadati; phylum Pseudomonadota; class Gammaproteobacteria; order Enterobacterales; family Enterobacteriaceae; genus Citrobacter; species Citrobacter sp. TBCS-15. The sequence goes on from NZ_SZWK01000313.1 coordinate 356,550, forward strand.
CAGAATAGAAACGATATGGCTGTTCGGTGCCTGTGAAGCGTCCATCATCAGTTGCGCGGAACGGTCGCTGCTGCCGTCATCGATCAGCAAGATTTCATAATCTTTGCCCAATTTTTCGCAGGCGGCGCTGGTGCGTCTGATTAATTCTGGCAGGCTTTCCTGTTCGTTAAAAACAGGAATGACCACTGAGACTTTCTTGATCGGTGTGGCTTCAAACATAGTTATTGTCCTGCAATCTCGCGAAGCGCCGTAATGACCCGCTGGGTGTCGGTGGCGGTCATATCGGGGAACAATGGCAGCGAGCAGATGCGTGCGCTATTCCATTCTGTATTTGGCAGCGAAAGCGTGGTGAAGCGTTCGCGGTAATATTTTTGCGTATGGGCTGCACGAAAATGCAGACCGGTGCCGATATTTCTGGCCTTCAGCGCTTCCATTAAGGCATCTCTGTTCAGGCCGCAGCGCGCTTCGTCAACACGAATGATAAACAGGTGCCAGGCGTGAACGTGGGACCACTGGGGCAGGCTCAACGGTTGAAATGGCGTATCGGCCAGCGCCTGTTGATATTCCTGGGCAATTTGTGCGCGGCGCGAGTTCAGTTGTTCCAGCTTCTTCAGCTGTACCAGCGCGATGGCGGCATTGATATCTGTGAGGTTGTATTTGTATCCTGGCGCCAACACTTCGGCCTGCGGTGCACGGCCGTAGGTTTGTCGATCGAAAGCATCAACGCCCAGGCCGTGAAACTTCAGACTGCGAAGCCGCTGGGCAAGCTGGCCGTCATCGGTAACAATCAGCCCACCCTCCGCACAGGTGATATTTTTGATGGCATGAAACGAGAAAATAGCGGTGCCGCGCGCGCCAACATGACGACCCTTATATAACGTCCCTACGGCGTGCGCCGCATCTTCGATGATCGGAATGCCATAGCGTTCGCCAATGGCATAAATCGCGTCAAGGTCAGCAGGGGCGCCAGCGTAATGTACCGGAATAATCGCTTTGGTTCGTGGCGTGATGGCCGCTTCAATCTGCTCCGGTGTGACCATGAGCGTATCGCGATCAACATCGACCATGATTGGTGTGGCACCCAGCAGGACAATCATATTGAGGGTAGAAACCCACGTCATCGATGGCGTGATGACCTCATCGCCCGCACCGATGCCCAGCGCCATCAGCGTGATGTGCATTCCAGCAGTGGCGGAGCAGACGGCAACGGCATGCTTATTTCCCGTGAGCTGGCAGAAGGCTTCTTCCAACTGTTGATTTTGCGGGCCGGTGGTTATCCAGCCAGAATCCAGAACCGCCTTCACTGCGGCAAGCTCTTCAGCTCCCATAGCCGGGCGAGAGAAAGGCAAAAAGTCAGACATCATTATTCCTTCAAGCCATTTAACGCACCGACGTTTTATTTTTAGCGATAAACAGGGGCGTCGTTAATTATTTATCAGGCTTCAAAGGTTAATGACTGAAGGTTAATTTATCCTTAAGAGTTTAAGGTTCGAGATATAAAGGAAAATAACGGTGTTTTTAATTTATTGTTTTGAAATCAAATGAATTTTACAGAAATTGCGTGGCGTAAACGGCATTGCTGTTTACCGTAGACAGGTCAATGCAATGCCGCAATTCAGAGGGTTTATTTTATGCCACTATTAGAATGATAACTTAGAGTAATCCTTTCAGGGTTAACGTCTTACGCGTGGCGACATTTAAGTCGTACGTGCCAAGATCTTCCGGTTTAACCCAGGCGAACGCCTGAAACTCTTCGTTAATGTTCACTTCACGATTCTCCGCGACACAATCAAAGATAAGATAGATCATGTAAATCTCTTCCTGGCTGCCATCGGCATAGGTTTTGGTGCGAATATCATCACTGAAGGTCCATGGGGTAATTTCTGATAACACGAGCTGTTCGCCCAGTTCTTCCCTCACTTCCCGACGCAATGCTTCTTCGATGCGTTCGCCCGCTTCAACACCGCCGCCAGAAAGCGCCCACTGGCCGGGGAACACGCCACGGTCATCAGCCATTTTGCACAGTAAATAACAGCCATTATTTTGTATTAATGGACAAACAATCGTTCTTTGGCGCATAAGTCGGATCCTTGTAGGGGAATACTGAGAATTCCATCGTGTGCCCATCTTACCTTTTGCTGGCGGCAGAAAAAACGCTTCCGTGACGATTAACCCTTCTTTAACTGAGGAGAAAGGGATGTTTGTTGAAAACGAGGGGTAGCTACGTTCGATTCTGCAATTAGCCGCAGAATTTAACCTTAACTCAAACTTGCAAGTAGTATTTGGTTACAATATGCCATTGCATCGCTTTTTTAGCTCATTGATTCCTTGTCATCTGGCAGTACAATTCCTCGGTTTTGGGGCTATGTTTTGATTCTTGCTGGAAAGGATAGAAAATGAAAAAAAGTTTAATGTTGGGTTTTGCCGGAATGCTGTTTGTTTCCGCGTCGGCGAGCGCAATTAGCATTAGTGGCCAGGCGGGCGAAGATTACACCAACCTTGGGTTTGGTATGGGAACTGAGTCTACCGGACTGGCGGTCAGCGGTAACTGGATGCATAACGATGACGACGGCGATGCAGCCGGTCTGGGACTGGGTCTGAATATTCCGCTTGGTCCGTTGCTGGCAACCGTTGGAGGAAAAGGTATTTATACTAATCCTAATGATGGTGATGAAGGCTACGCGGCGGCAGTTGGTGGCGGTCTGCAGTGGCCGATTGGCGATAGCTTCCGCCTGTTTGGTGAGTACTATTACTCTCCTGATTCGCTTTCCAGCGGTATCGACAGTTATGAAGAAGCCAATGCCGGTGCGCGTCTGACAATTATGCGCCCGCTGAGCATTGAAGCCGGTTATCGCTACCTGAACCTGGCGGGTAAAGATGGCAACCGCGATAACGCGATTGCTGATGGTCCGTACGTTGGGGTTAACGCCAGCTTCTGATATTTCTGGCGCGGCGTTCAGTCGCGCCTTCCCCTCTCCATGCGCTATAGTGTTTTCATCATAAAAGCAGGAGAACACGATGTTAAACGTGGAGATGCTATCCACCGGGGATGAAGTGTTGCACGGACAAATCGTCGACACCAATGCCGCCTGGCTGGCTGATTTTTTCTTTAATCAGGGATTACCGTTAACCCGCCGCAATACGGTAGGGGACAATCTTGACGATTTGGTCGCTATTCTACGTGAACGTAGCGAACACGCCGATGTGCTGATCGTTAATGGCGGTCTGGGGCCAACCAGCGATGATTTAAGCGCGCAGGCGGCGGCAACGGCGAAAGGCGAAGGGCTGGTACTGCATGAAGCATGGCTGGCCGAGATGGAGCGTTATTTCCGCGACCGTGGCCGCGTGATGGCGCCGAGCAACCGAAAACAGGCTGAGCTTCCTGCCAGCGCTGAATTTATCAATAATCCTGTCGGCACCGCGTGCGGATTCGCAGTGAAGCTAAACCGTTGCCTGATGTTCTTTACGCCTGGCGTGCCATCGGAATTTAAAGTCATGGTTGAGCATGAGATTCTGCCGCGTTTGCGTGAGCGTTTTTCTCTGCCTCAACCACCTCTCTGCCTGCGATTAACCACCTTTGGCCGTTCTGAAAGTGACCTGGCGCAGAGTCTGGATCCGCTGCCTTTGCCGCCGGGAGTAACAATGGGCTACCGCTCGTCGATGCCGATTATTGAGCTGAAGCTGACCGGGCCGGATTCCCAACGAGACGCCATGCTGGCGCTGTGGCCTGAGGTGAAGCGGGTTGCCGGGCAGAATATGATTTTCGAAGGTACGGAAGGTTTGCCTGCGCAAATCGCCCGCACGTTGCAGGAGCGGCAATACAGTCTGACGCTGAGCGAACAGTTCACCGGTGGCTTGGTGGCGCTACAGCTTTCGCGTGCAAATGCTCCTTTGTTGGCAAGTGAAGTGGTTCCTCCCCAGGAAGAAACGCTGGCGCAAACGGCGCACTGGATTACCGAGCGACGCGGCAAACACTATGCCGGGCTGGCACTGGCGATATCGGCTTTCGAAAACGAACATATTAACTTTGCGTTGGCCACGCCTAACGGGACGCATGCCTTACGCGTACGGTTGAACGCTAATCGCTACAGCTTGCCGATTCGCCAGGAAGTGTGCGCGATGATGGCGCTCAATATGCTGCGTCGTTGGCTAAACGGCCAGGATATTGCCAGCGAACACGGCTGGATTGAAGTGGTTGAATCGCTGACGATTTAAGCATTGATTGGGAAGGCTACAAACCTTCCCAACCTGACTCACTCTGTAACATCGCCAGGCAATAGCCCGGTAATTAACTGAACCAAATTATGATCAATTCCATTTTCCAGCATCATGCGAGCGATACGTAAGGCTTCTTCTTGCGTACCTTTTTGCACTCCCTGTTCTAATCCTTGCTGTATCCCTTCTTGTAGGCCATGGTGGTGGCCTTCTTGTCTTAGCCTCTCTGCGATTGTCATCAACCTCTCCTTGTGATGGGTGGAACGTTCGGCAACCTCATGGATAAATGCGCTGACGTGAGAAACATTGCCGTATCGTAGCAGGTAATTAAATAGCGTTTGCAACTGGCTGTCATTAGCGGTGCTTGTAACTAAAAGCGAGACCTGACGGTCCACCAGCCCCATCAAATCACGCTGCATCATGCGGTGTAGAGGTGGTTGATTTATCCATGGTAGTCCGTCACCTGAAGGGGAAGTTGGCATGACGGTACCTACTTTTAACAAGGGCTGCATGGGAGGATTTGGCTATTTGCGCGGGTGAATCAGAGATAAATACGGCCGATTGCAACGTATTCAATTAAGCGGAACAGAGTACGCAAAAATGCCCGGTAACAAACGCCACCGGGCAACAGAGTTAACCCAATGCTTTGGCAAGCAGGGTGATAGGATGTTCGCAGCGTTTGCTTGTAGACATCTCTATCTGCCATTTACAGGTTTCACAGTCGGTGACAACGATATCGGCACCGCTTTCTTCAATTTGGCGGAATAACGGTGCGCCAATCGATTGTGATGTCGGGTAGTTTTCCTTTTTAAAGCCGTATGTCCCGGCGATTCCGCAACACTGAGAATCTAACACCGTCAGCTCCAGTCCCGGAATTTGGCGCAGCAGCTCCAGCGTGTAGAGCGTCCAGCCCATTTTCTCCATATGGCAAGGCGTGTGATAGACCACTTTCAGCGGCAGCGTCTTCAGCGGCAACGTTTTGCCTTCATCCAGCTTGCGCCACAGCCAGCGGGTCGCCAGCTCAATATGTTCGCGCAGGCCCGTGTTGTCGACGTCCAGCACTTCCGGGTACTCATCGCGGAGTGCAAAGGTACAGGTTGATGAGGTGGCGATCACCGGAATGCCTTTCCCGTCAATCGCTTCCCTGAGCGAGGCCACGTTGCTCACCGCCTGCTTGCGGGCTTTATCGGTAAAACCGTTGGCGATCAGCGGTACGCCGCAGCATTTTTCTTTGCTCAGCAGCTGAACGCCGGTTCCCATGGCGTTCAGGACCTTGATCAGGTCTTTGCCGAGTTGCGGATGGTTGTAATTAACAAAACAGCCGTGGAAAAAGGCGACCTGCTCCGGATACTGTGCCTGCTGGGCAGCAACGCTGCGATACCAGCGGCGGAACGTACCAAAGGAGTATTTCGGCAGCGTACGGCGATGGTCGATTTTCAGCGCGTAGTCCAGCAACTGGCGTATCGGTTTCAGCGAGGTGGCGGTATTCACTATCGGCGCGAACGGGGTGGATACACTTCCCATTAAATCCGTATGGCTTAAAACAAAATTACGCAGCGATGGACGCGTAGTGTCATATTTGGCGCGCGCACGCTGGATGATATCGCCAATTTTCACATCTGACGGACACGCCACTTCGCAGCGCTTACAGTTGATGCAGTATTTCAGCGCGTCGTCGTATAACGCGCCATCTTTCAGGCGCAGACGCTCGCCGTCCGGTCCGGCCTGTTTTGGGCCAGGGTAGCCCGGATTGACGCGGCTTACCGGGCAGGCGGTGGTGCACACCGTGCATTTGATACAACTTTCAAAACGTGTGTCGCTCATTGCTGTCCTCCTGCACGTTTCGCAATGTCATGTGCGGCGTGTAAGGCACTGACTGCGCATACGCCGCCTCCGCAACCCTCGGCAATAGGGTCGAAACCACCGAGAACAGAACCGATGGCATACATATTTTCTACCGTTTTACCCGCCAGTGACGGGCGCAGCGTAGCGTCGGTTGTGACGCCAAACTTTTGCCACGGTTGCGGATCGAAGACGTCGCGTTGATACCACTCGGCGCGGGTGGTGGTTTGCTGTACATCCAGCCCGAGGATCGGTTCGTGGATGGCCTCTCTCGTGGCGATCAGTCCGCTGCTGAAAAAGCTGCCGCTGGCGAGCACGGCGAAGCGTGGACGCAACGGGATATCGGCATGGTTACGGGTCCAGATTTCACTGACTACGCCGTCCTGACAGGTGATTTTCTTCACTTCATCACCCGGCATCCAGACGCCGCCCTGGCGCACAAACTGGCGTTGTAATTTGTTGTGCAGACGCATACCCATTACTGAAGGCGGTAGAGTTGGTAGCAACGTTAACGAGCAGGGAAGGCGCTCGTTAAGCCAGTGCCAGAGGCGCTCATCCACCAGGCCGAAACAGGCTGGCATAATGATCATGTCGCAGGTTTTTGCCTGTGGCAGTAAAGCATCATAGAGCAGCGACCATTTATCTTCGTTGTCCAGCAGGCGCGCAATATTGACGGCGCGAAACTCGGTCGGGTTGTCACGCAGGACATCCAGCTCGGGCAGATCGATTTCGGCTGTCTCGACGCTGAGATTACGCTGGCGCAGTGAGGCCGCGGCGAGATGCGCCTGAAAATCCAGTAAACCGCTGATACCGACAACGCAGATACGCTGTGCGGACAGTGGCCACACCGGAACTTCTGGGGAACTTAACCAGGTTGAGCGCAGAGTTCCCAACGGGGTTACGCGTTGATGTGACTGGCGTACCTTGCCCTGCAAATGCGTTCCGCATTCATCCAGTAGATCCTGCGCCTGCTGGGCCAGCTCCAGGACGTTCTGTGTTCCGATGGTGCTATACGGATGCGTGGGCACCTGAGTACGCAGCGCATTCAGACCTGCTTCTATCTCTACCACCGGTTGACCATCGGGTAAGTTGCTGAGCAAATCCAGTGAGCCGGAGGAAAAATGCAAGGCGCTTTGGCCGCGCGTGACAATCGTACAGCGCAACCCGCTTTTTTGCAGCTGCAGGCCGCACAGCAGTCCGGCCAGGCCGCCGCCGATAATGACGGTATCAAATTTCATCCTGGTGCTCCTTTTCCAGACCGCACAATCCCTGATAGACCCAGCGCGTGAATTCGCTTTCGCGCAGCGCATCTCCCCAGGCGATAGGCTGCACGCCTTTCCAGCGCTCATTGAGGAAATCGGAAAGCTGGGTGATAGATTGCGCAGCAGTGGTGACATTAAAACGTTGCAGTAAACCTGCGGCGCGGCAGGCGCACAATTCGCCCTGGCAGGTCCCCATACCAACGCGGGTACGGCGACGTAAATCGAGCAGGTTGTTGACGGTTAAATTCTCGACGGCGTATTGCACTTCGCCCGCGGTGACCGCTTCACATTCACAGACCAGGCTACGGTGCTGACGACCTTCGCTAAGCCACGCCGGGGTGCGATCGCCGTGACGGTAGACCGCCGAACCGCGCAACGGCGCAGGCAATGAAATTACGCGTTTCAGCGTGTGCTCGGTGGATTCCTGCGAGCCTGGCAGCGCGGTGTCTGCCGTGGTGCAAGGTTGAGAATTGCCCAGCTTGCGGCAAACGGCATCGGTGGCCCATTCCGCCATCAGACGGTAGGTCATCAGCTTACCGCCGGTAATGGTGATAAACCCATCCAGTCCGTCACGTTCAGCGTGATCGAACAGCACAATACCGCGGCTGACGTTACGACCGCTTGGATCGTCGTCGCTGGCGACCAGCGGTCGCACACCTGAGTAGGCACGTAAAATGCGTGTTTTCGCCATAATCGGCGCCAGTTTCTCGCCTTCGCGCAGCAGAATATCGACCTCTTCTGCGGTGACGCGGTTGCTGTCAATATCGTCGTAATCAATGTGCTGCGAGGTGGTACCAATGAGCGAAATGGTATCACCAGGCACCAGAATATCGGCGTCAGAAGGTTTACGGCAGCGATTAATGACATGCTGGTTTATACGATGATCCATAATCAGCAGCGAACCTTTGGCCGGGAACATCCGGATACTCAGATCGGCATATTCTGCAATGCGCTGGCCCCAGATCCCGGCGGCATTCACCACCACCGGCGCATGCAGGGACTGCATCTCACCCGTCAGATGATTGCGAACGTTAACGCCGCAAACCGTTGCCCCTTCGCGAATCAGCCCCGTCACTTCATGGGCCGTTAAGATAACCGCGCCATGCTCACGCGCATCCAGCATGTTGGCGGCGGTTAAGCGGAAGGGATCGACCGTACCGTCCGGCACTTTAACTGCGCCAATCAACTGTGGGTTGACGGAAGGTTCGATAATGCGCGCCTGCTTAGGGTCAATCGCTTCTGCGCGAATACCGGCCTCTTCACAGGCGCGAATAAAGGTAGCCTGGAAGGAGAGCTCATCCTCCGGCAGGGTAATAAACAGACCGTCCGTCGGCTCAACGCAATGACGGGCGATACGTTTCAGAATTTGGTTTTCGCTGATGCACTCACGGGCAGATTCAGCGTCGGTGACGGCGTAGCGCGCACCGCTATGCAGCAGGCCGTGGTTACGTCCGGTCGCGCCCGTGGCGATATCGTGGCGTTCCACTAAGATGACGCGCAACCCGCGCAGCGCACAGTCGCGTGCGATCCCTGCACCTGTTGCTCCTCCACCAATGATAATCACGTCACTTGTTTGCGAGTCGCGAGTTTTCATTGTTTTTCCTCACAGTTCGTTTTTTATCATTTAGCCACATAAAAAACATGGATTGTTTGATTTCGCGCATAATCGCTCATTATTCGAAAATGAAACGTGATTCCGTGCGCCTTTATGAACATTTGTCATAAATCTGTAACAATATGTGCTGCGTTTCACATTTTTGTTAGGTATCTTTCCTTAACATCGCGGCCACACTGGAAGCGGTAGGGTAGTAATGACGAACTGCAGTGTTTACTTCGAATGAAAGACGGCCACGGAGGCTACACTATGTTGAGTATTTTTAAACCAGCGCCACATAAGGCGCGTTTGCCTGCTACGGAGATCGATCCGACATATCGTCGATTGCGTTGGCAGATTTTCCTAGGGATTTTCTTTGGTTATGCCGCGTACTATCTGGTACGTAAGAACTTCGCCCTGGCGATGCCATATCTGGTTGAGCAGGGTTTCTCTCGCGGCGATCTGGGTTTTGCCTTATCTGGTATCTCCATCGCTTACGGATTTTCGAAATTCATCATGGGGTCCGTTTCGGATCGCTCGAATCCGCGCGTTTTCCTGCCAGCAGGTTTGATTCTGGCTGCCGCAGTGATGTTGTTTATGGGCTTTGTGCCGTGGGCGACATCGAGCATTGCGATTATGTTTGTGCTGCTGTTCCTCTGCGGATGGTTCCAGGGGATGGGGTGGCCGCCGTGTGGCCGTACCATGGTGCACTGGTGGTCGCAGAAAGAACGTGGCGGTATTGTTTCCGTCTGGAACTGTGCGCACAACGTGGGCGGCGGTCTGCCTCCTCTGCTGTTCCTGCTCGGTATGGCCTGGTTCAATGACTGGAAAGCGGCGCTGTATATGCCTGCTTTCGGTGCGATTGTGGTTGCGCTGTTCGCCTTTGCGATGATGCGTGATACGCCGCAGTCCTGCGGCCTGCCGCCTATCGAAGAGTATAAGAACGACTATCCGGACGATTACAACGAGAAAGCGGAAGAAGAGCTGACTGCGAAGCAGATCTTCATGCAGTATGTACTGCCAAACAAACTGTTGTGGTACATCGCTATCGCTAACGTGTTTGTTTATCTGCTGCGCTACGGCATCCTGGACTGGTCACCGACCTACCTGAAAGAAGTGAAGCATTTCGCACTCGATAAATCATCCTGGGCTTACTTCCTGTATGAATACGCGGGTATTCCGGGCACGCTGCTGTGTGGTTGGATGTCGGATAAAGTCTTCCGCGGCAACCGTGGCGCGACCGGCGTGTTCTTTATGACGCTGGTGACTATCGCGACCATCGTTTACTGGATGAACCCGGCAGGGAACCCGAACGTTGATATGGCTTGTATGATTATCATCGGCTTCCTGATCTACGGCCCGGTCATGTTGATTGGTCTGCACGCGCTGGAACTGGCGCCGAAAAAAGCGGCGGGCACGGCGGCAGGCTTTACCGGGCTGTTCGGTTATCTCGGCGGTTCTGTGGCGGCGAGCGCCATTGTCGGCTACACCGTTGACTTCTTCGGCTGGGACGGCGGCTTTATGGTGATGATTGGCGGTAGCGTGCTGGCGGTGATTCTGCTGGTGGTCGTCATGATTGGCGAAAAACGTCATCACGAAGAAATGCTGCAGAAACGTAACGGGGGCTAATTTATGAAAACCACATTGAAAAGTCTCAGCGTGGCGCTGATGCTGGCTGGTATGGTTGTTAGCAGCGCGGCGGTCGCCGCCGATAAAATCGTTATTGCGCACCGTGGGGCAAGCGGTTATTTACCTGAGCATACGCTGCCCGCGAAAGCGATGGCCTATGCTCAGGGCGCGGATTATCTGGAGCAGGATTTGGTGATGACCAAGGATGACCATCTGGTCGTCCTGCATGACCACTATCTGGACCGCGTCACCGATGTCGCTGAGCGTTTTCCGGATCGTGCGCGTAAAGATGGACGTTATTACGCTATCGACTTTACTCTGGATGAGATCAAATCGCTGAAATTTACCGAAGGCTTTGATATCGAAAATGGCAAAAAGGTACAGACCTACCCTGGGCGCTTCCCAATGGGTAAATCTGATTTCCGCGTGCACACCTTCGAAGAAGAGATTGAGTTCGTTCAGGGACTGAATCACTCAACTGGTAAAAACATCGGTATTTATCCGGAAATGAAAGCGCCGTGGTTCCATCACCAGGAAGGGAAGGACATCGCAGCGAAAACGCTGGAAGTGCTGAAAAAGTACGGGTATACCAGCAAAAACGACAAGGTTTATCTGCAGTGTTTTGATGTCGCGGAGTTAAAGCGCATTAAAAATGAACTGGAACCAAAGATGGGGATGGATCTCAATCTGGTGCAGTTAATTGCGTACACTGACTGGAATGAAACCCAGGAGAAAAAGCCGGACGGTAGTTGGGTTAATTACAACTACGATTGGATGTTCAAACCGGGTGCCATGAAACAGGTGGCGCAGTATGCGGACGGCATTGGGCCGGACTACCACATGCTGGTTGATGAGAAGTCGAAAAAAGGCAATATCTCGTTAACTGGTATGGTTCAGGACGCGCATCAGAACAAGATGGTGGTGCATCCTTATACGGTTCGTGCCGATCAGCTACCGGATTACACTACTGACGTAAACCAGCTGTATGACATTCTGTATAACAAGGCGGGCGTTGACGGGTTGTTCACCGACTTCCCCGACAAAGCAGTGAAATTCCTGAATAAAGAGTAATGGCACAAGGCCTGTGATGCACCTCCGGTCACAGGCCTTATTGGATAACGTTAGTAACTGTTAGATAAGGCCGTCTGCTGTCAACGTTTCCATACAAGCCTGCAGGAGAAATAAAGGGCTGCCGTCCACCGGCGGCTCTTTTGCCAGTAACGATATCTGTCGATAGAACGTCGGCTCCAGCGCCACCGAGCGAATCTCCCCGCCAGCGGCTTTCAGCGTCAATTCCGGTAATAATGCAATACCCAGCCCCTGCCGAATAAAGCTCATCGCGGTATCCGGATGGTTAAATTCGTATTTAATAACCGGCTCGATACCTTTCTCTTTAAATAGCGTCATGATGCTTAATTCATAGCGCCCTTTACTGATAATCAGCGGTTCTCCCACCAACTGTTCAACCGTAACCGCGGTATTGGCTGCCAGAGGATGGTTTTCGGGAACCACGACGGTAAATTTGTCGCGATAGATCGGTACGCAGTACATGCCAGTCACCGGAAAATGCACAAATCCAGCATCAATATCCCCGCTGCGCAGGGAATCCACGATCGCCGTGCTGTTCTCTTCGAAGGGAATGATTTTGATGTGCGGATGGTGCTGCTCGAAGTGGTGGATAATGCCCGGTAAAATGCAGGCGCAGGCGCTGGGAAAGCAGCCGATGCGCAGGGTTCGGGCTGGGTTTTTTCGCTCCTGCTCGGCAATCTCTTTCACCGCGTTGGTTTCTGAAACGATCATGCGCAGGTGCGGTACGATCCGTCTTCCAACGGGGGTGAGCTGAATGTCTTTGCGGCGCTCGCGGATAAGACATTCGACTCCCAGCTCTTCTTCAAGCGCCGAAATTGCCTGGCTTACAGCGGATTGGGTCATATACAGCCGCTTACTGGCTTCGGTAAAACCGCCGCATTCAAGCACCGCAAGCAGGGCGTGGATTTGGGTTAATGTCATTAGTTCCCTCTAATTAACAATATTAAAACGATTAATTTCTCTAATATGATGAACCTGTTTACACTTGCGGTCTACCGTATAAATCACATTTTGACGCACCTCTCCGTTGCTCAGTTGAGCTGAGCGTTGCCTGCGTGCGCCGTCTGGACAGGTTGTCGAATATGAAAGAAAAACTGTGGACGAAGGATTTTTGGGCAATCACGATAATTAGCTTCATTATATTCTTTGTGTTTTATGTCCTGCTTACGTTATTACCGATCTATATTTCGGATCGCCTGCACGCCACGCCGGATAAAGCCGGCTTATTGGTCACCTTCTTTTTAGGTGCCGCAATTGTTGTGCGTCCGTTCGCCGGGCAATGGGTGGGAAAATATTCGAATAAAACGATTCTGGTGCTCTCTTCTCTGGCCTTTTTGGTTGTCACTGCGCTGTATCCTGTTTGCCACTCAATTGAATCGCTGCTGTTTATTCGGGTGCTTCATGGGGTGACGTTTGGCGTCATTACCACGGTAAAAGGAACGATTTCCGCGCGGCTGATACCGGCCTCCCGACGTGGGGAGGGCATCAGTTTTTTCTCGTTGGCCATGGGACTGGCAATGGTTGTGGGGCCCTGGGTGGGGCTGAATATGGCACGCTGGGGCGCTTTTACCACCGCTTTCTGGCTGTGTAGCGCGGTTGCCGCGCTGGGTATTATCCTGTCATTGATCGTCGCCGTACCGCCGGTCATCCGTCATGCCGACGGCTCAAAACCGAAGCTGGGATTTGCGGCAATGTTTGACCGTGCCGCGCTGCCTTTCGCGATGGTGACGTTTTTCATGACCTTCTCCTATGCGGGCGTTTCTGCTTTCCTCGCGCTGTATGCGCGCGAGTTGGATCTGATGGCCGCCGCCAGTAATTTCCTGTTGTGCTACGCTATTTGCCTGATGATCTGTCGAACCTTTACCGGCAACATTTGTGATAAAAAAGGGCCGAAATACGTGGTATATCCGTGTTTGCTGGCCTTTACAGTGGGACTGGTGGCGCTTGGCTACACCAACGGCAGCATCATGATGATTATTGCCGGGGGATTAATCGGCATTGGTTACGGTTCGGTCACGCCGGTATTCCAGACACAAATTATTAGCTCGGTGGAGCCGCATAAAATTGGCATCGCCAATTCGCTATTCTTTAATGCGATGGATGCGGGAATGGCGATTGGCGCGTTCATTATGGGGATGATGGTCGAGGGCGTGGGCTATCGGGCGATTTATCTGGTAGGGGCGCTGCTGGTGGTTTTAGCCGGGGCGCTGTATATCGCGCAGATGAAACGCCGCGGGGCGATGCCGCTGGTTAGCGCACATGAAGTGCACTAACCGTTACAGCTCAAGTTCAATATCGCCTTTTGCCCGGCAACAGCAGGGCAATATTTCTCCCGGCTGAATAAAGGCCAGAGGTTCTGCAATCCAGTCCACCTGTCCCGCTACCAGGCGGGTACGGCAGGAACCGCAGTAACCCTCACGACACTGGTATTCGACTTCAACATTGTGCGATTCGAGTGCGACCAGCAGGGAAGGGTGTTCATCCTGGCACAGCAGCTGTGTGCCAGAGATGCGCAGAGTAACGCGGCTCATCAGAGTTGGAAGTTACTCAGATCGTCGGTATCAACTTCGGAATCGATCTGGCCGACCAGATAGGAGCTGACTTCCACTTCCTGCGGCGCAACCTGTACGTTATCGGACACCAGCCAGGTGTTGATCCACGGGATCGGGTTAGAGCGCGTCTGGAACGGCAGATCCAGCCCAACAGCCTGCATACGAATGTTGGTGATGTACTCAACGTACTGGCACAGAATATCTTTGTTCAGGCCGATCATCGAACCGTCACGGAACAGATAGTCCGCCCACTCTTTCTCTTGCAGCGCGGCCTGCACGAACAGGTCGTAGCACTCTTGCTTACACTCTTCTGCGATTTCCGCCATCTCTGGGTCGTCTACACCGCTGCGCAGCAGGTTCAGCATGTGCTGCGTACCGGTCAGGTGCAGGGCTTCGTCGCGGGCGATCAGACGAATAATTTTCGCATTGCCTTCCATCAGTTCACGTTCGGCGAAGGCGAAGGAGCAGGCGAAGCTCACGTAGAAGCGAATGGCTTCCAGCGCGTTCACGCTCATCAGACACAGGTACAGCTTTTTCTTCAGCTCACGCAGGTTCACGACAACCGTTTTGCCATTAACGGTATGGGTGCCTTCCCCTAGCAGATGCCAATAGCTGGTCATCTCGATCAATTCGTCATAGTAGCTGGAAATGCCTTCCGCGCGCTTCTGGATCTGCTCGTTGGTAACGATATCATCAAACACCACCGCCGGATCGTTCACGATGTTACGGATAATATGGGTGTAAGAGCGCGAGTGGATAGTTTCAGAAAACGCCCACGTTTCGACCCAGGTTTCCAGTTCAGGAATCGAGATTAACGGCAGCAGCGCGACGTTCGGGCTACGACCCTGAATGGAGTCCAGTAACGTCTGATACTTCAGGTTGCTGATGAAGATATGCTTTTCATGCTCCGGCAGCGCCTGGAAGTCGATGCGATCGCGGGAAACATCGACCTCTTCCGGACGCCAGAAGAAAGAGAGCTGCTTTTCGATCAGTTTTTCGAAGATGTCATATTTTTGCTGATCGTAGCGGGCGACGTTCACCGGCTGGCCGAAGAACATCGGTTCCAGAAGCTGATCATTTTTCGTCTGTGAAAAAGTGGTGTATGCCATTGATGTGAATCCTTTGTGGGATGAGCGCCGGATGCGGTATAAACACCTTATCCGGCCTACAAACCGTGCAATCGTAGGCCGGGTAAGCGTAGCGCTACCCGGCAACATTCATCAGATCTTACATGCGCCGCTTTCGCAGCCATCGTCCTGAATGGACGGTACCAGATCGTCCTGAGTATCTTCCGCACCATCGCGGGTGTTCTGATAATACAGCGTTTTGACGCCAAATTTGTAGGCGGTGAGCAGGTCTTTCAGCAACTGCTGCATCGGCACTTTTCCTGATGGGAAACGCGTCGGATCATAGTTGGTGTTGGCAGAAATCGACTGGTCGATAAACTTCTGCATGATACCTACCAGTTGCAGATAGCCGTCGTTGTTCGGCATTTCCCACAGCAGTTCGTAGGCGTCGTGCAGGTGTTCGTAGTCCGGCACGACCTGACGCAGAATCCCATCTTTAGACGCTTTGATGCTCACGTAGCCGCGCGGTGGTTCAATACCGTTAGTCGCGTTAGAGATCTGCGAAGAGGTTTCCGATGGCATCAGCGCAGACAGCGTGGAGTTACGCAGGCCGTGAGTTTTGATGGACTCACGCAACGCTTCCCAGTCCAGGTGCAGCGGCTCGTCAGAGATAGCATCAAGGTCTTTCTTATAGGTATCGATCGGCAAGATACCCTGGGAGTAAGTTGTTTCGTTAAACCACGGGCACGCGCCTTGCTCTTTTGCCAGCTCGTTAGAAGCTTTCAGCAGGTAATACTGAATGGCTTCGAAGGTTTTGTGGGTCAGGTTATTGGCGCTACCGTCAGAATAACGCTTACCGTTTTTCGCCAGCCAGTAGGCGTAGTTGATGACGCCAATACCCAGCGTACGACGGCCCATCGCGCCGCGTTTGGCGGCCGGGATTGGATAATCCTGATAATCCAGCAACGCATCCAGCGCGCGCACCGCCAGTACGGCCAGTTCTTCCAGCTCGTCCAGACTCTTAATCGCACCGAGGTTGAAAGCGGACAGCGTACACAGCGCGATTTCGCCGTTTTCGTCGTTAACGTCGGTCAGCGGTTTGGTCGGCAGGGCGATTTCCAGACACAGGTTGGACTGGCGCACCGGAGCGACTACCGGATCGAACGGGCTGTGGGTGTTGCAGTGGTCCACGTTCTGGATATAGATACGGCCTGTAGAGGCACGTTCCTGCATCATCAGGGAGAACAGTTCGACCGCTTTCACGCGCTGTTTACGGATGCTGTCGTCGTTTTCATATTGGGTGTACAGACGTTCGAACTCGTCCTGATCGGCGAAGAACGCGTCGTACAGCCCCGGCACGTCGGACGGGCTGAACAGGGTAATGTCGCCGCCTTTCAGCAGACGGGTGTACATCAGCTTGTTGATTTGTACGCCGTAGTCCATATGACGCACGCGGTTGCCTTCAACGCCACGGTTGTTTTTCAACACCAGCAGGCTTTCGACTTCCAGATGCCACATTGGGTAGAACAGGGTGGCCGCACCGCCGCGCACGCCGCCTTGCGAGCAGGATTTCACCGCGGTCTGGAAGTGCTTGTAAAACGGAATACATCCAGTGTGGAACGCTTCACCGCCGCGAATCGGGCTGCCCAGCGCACGGATGCGGCCGGCGTTGATACCGATACCGGCGCGCTGAGAAACGTATTTCACGATAGCGCTGGAGGTGGCGTTGATGGAATCCAGACTGTCGCCGCACTCGATCAGTACGCAGGAGCTGAACTGACGGGTTGGGGTACGCACGCCGGACATAATTGGCGTCGGCAGAGAAATTTTGAATGTTGAAACGGCATCGTAGAAACGTTTTACATATTGCAGACGCGTTTCACGTGGATAGTTAGAGAACAGGCAGGCCGCTACCAGAATGTAGAGGAACTGCGCGCTTTCATAAATCTCACCGGTGACACGGTTTTGCACCAGATATTTACCTTCTAACTGCTTCACCGCAGCGTAGGAGAAGGTCATATCACGGTCGTGTACGATGAACGAGTCCATCTGCTTGAACTCTTCTTCCGTGTAGTCTTCCAGCAGATGATTGTCGTATTTGCCCATTTCAACCATTTTCACGACATGGTCGTAAAGTGCAGGCGGTTCAAACTCGCCGTAGGCTTTTTTGCGCAGGTGGAAAATAGCCAGGCGGGCAGCCAGGTACTGATAATCCGGCGCCTCGCGGGAGATCAGGTCGGCGGCTGCTTTGATGATCGTCTCATGGATATCGGAAGTTTTGATACCGTCATAAAACTGAATATGAGAGCGCAGCTCGACCTGAGAAATCGATACGTTATTCAGTCCTTCTGCCGCCCAATCCAGAACTCGGTGGATTTTGTCGAGATTGATGCGCTCTGTACTACCATCACGCTTTGTCACCAGCAGACTCTGATTCATGTGGTTTTTTACCTGTCCGTGAAAGAAAAAATATCCCCCATATTATCCACAGAGTCATGTTGTGACTAAGTCTGTGGATAAATACTATATGTAGGGGTTGTTTGATAAAATAGACGCTATATGGTGAGTATTCTAGTAGGGATTCTTTTCAGCACAAGAGTTGATTTTGACGTTAAATTGAGGTTGCAAAAGGGTAAGAATCGCTAAGTGCGCGTCTTATAAGGCCTGGCGGGGATGTCAATAATTGAGAAAAAAAATAGAAAATTTGATCGAGTGCTGATTTCTTCATCTAAGGCGAAGAAAGTTCTTATGATCTGGCACAGGATTTGTAGGCCCGATAAGCGAAGCGCCATCAGGCCCTGTTCCTGTCAGCATACCGGATGGCGGCGTTAGACGCCTTATCCGGCCTACAGAAAGTGGTTAATCAACACTGGCGGTGGTATGGACCATATAGTTCACATCAACGCCCGGACCGAGTTTAAAGCTGTTGGTGATTGGGTTGTAATGCAAGCCGGTCATATGACGCTCTTTCAGCACGGTCTGATCTACCCACTGTAATAACTCTGCAGGCTTAATAAATTTTTTCACATCATGCGTGCCTTTCGGCACCATGCGCAAAATATATTCCGCTCCGACCACGGCCATCAGCCAGGATTTGCCGTTGCGGTTAAGCGTGGAGAAAAACACTTCGCCGCCCGGTTTAACCAGCCTGGCGCAGGCGCTGACCACCGACTGCGGGTCCGGCACGTGCTCCAGCATTTCCATGCAGGTCACCACGTCATACTGGTGCGCATGTTTTTCCGCGTGCTCTTCGACGGTTTCCTGGACGTACTCGACCTGGATACCGCTCTCCAGCGCATGCAGTTTTGCTACCTGTAACGGTTCAAAGCCCATATCCAGGCCCGTGACGGTTGCGCCTTCGCGCGCCATACTTTCTGCCAGAATGCCGCCGCCGCAGCCTACGTCGAGTACCTTTTTACCAAACAGGCCGCCTGAGCGCTCCGTGATGTAGCCCAGACGCAGCGGGTTAATGCGGTGCAGTGGCTTAAATTCACCCTCAAGGTCCCACCAGCGTGACGCGACTGCTTCAAACTTGGCAATTTCTTCATGGTCAACGTTGTGGCTTACCGGGGGTTTTTCGGCATTCATTGGGGCTTCTACTCCTAAATTTGCGATGCAAATGAGTATATCAGCCTGACGGGATGAATAAAGCCTCTGTCAGGGGGAATCCATTTACCTGAATCTGTGCGAATGTGTTATAATTTGCGACCTTTGAATCCGGGATACAGTAGAGGGATAGCGGTTAGATGAGCGACCTTGCGAGAGAAATTACACCGGTCAACATTGAGGAAGAGCTGAAGAGCTCATATCTGGATTATGCGATGTCGGTCATTGTTGGCCGTGCGCTGCCAGACGTCCGAGATGGCCTGAAACCGGTTCACCGTCGCGTACTTTACGCCATGAACGTATTGGGCAACGACTGGAATAAAGCCTATAAAAAATCTGCCCGTGTCGTTGGTGACGTAATCGGTAAATACCACCCTCATGGTGATACCGCCGTTTACGACACCATTGTTCGTATGGCGCAGCCATTCTCCTTGCGTTACATGCTGGTAGATGGTCAGGGTAACTTTGGTTCTGTCGATGGCGACTCCGCAGCGGCGATGCGTTATACGGAAATCCGTATGTCGAAAATCGCCCATGAGCTGATGGCTGACCTGGAAAAAGAAACGGTTGATTTCGTCGATAACTACGACGGCACCGAACAAATTCCTGACGTCATGCCGACCAAAATTCCTAACCTGCTGGTGAACGGTTCGTCCGGTATCGCGGTAGGTATGGCAACCAACATTCCGCCGCACAACCTGACGGAAGTGATCAACGGCTGTCTGGCATACATTGACGATGAAGACATCAGCATTGAAGGGCTGATGGAACATATTCCGGGTCCGGACTTCCCGACCGCCGCGATCATTAACGGTCGTCGTGGTATCGAAGAAGCCTACCGTACTGGTCGTGGCAAAGTGTACATTCGCGCCCGCGCGGAAGTCGAAGCTGACGCCAAAACCGGCCGTGAAACCATCATCGTCCATGAAATTCCGTATCAGGTGAACAAAGCGCGCCTGATCGAGAAAATCGCCGAGCTGGTAAAAGACAAACGTGTTGAAGGCATCAGCGCGCTGCGTGACGAGTCAGATAAAGACGGTATGCGCATCGTGATTGAAGTGAAACGCGATGCGGTCGGGGAAGTGGTTCTGAACAACCTTTACTCCCAGACCCAACTGCAGGTTTCTTTCGGTATCAACATGGTTGCGCTGCACCATGGTCAGCCGAAGATCATGAACCTGAAAGATATTATTGCCGCGTTTGTACGTCACCGTCGTGAAGTCGTAACGCGCCGTACTATCTTTGAACTGCGTAAAGCCCGCGACCGCGCGCATATCCTTGAAGCGCTGGCGATTGCGCTGGCGAACATTGACCCCATCATCGAACTGATCCGCCGCGCGCCGACCCCGGCAGAAGCGAAAGCTGCGTTGGTTGCGCGTTCGTGGGAACTGGGCAACGTGTCCGCCATGCTGGAACGTGCCGGTGATGACGCCGCGCGTCCTGAATGGCTGGAGCCGGAATTTGGTGTGCGTGACGGTCAGTACTACCTGACTGAACAGCAGGCCCAGGCGATTCTGGATCTGCGTTTGCAGAAACTGACTGGCCTTGAGCATGAAAAACTGCTCGACGAATACAAAGAGCTGCTGGAGCAGATCGCTGAACTGCTGCACATTCTGGGCAGCGCAGATCGTCTGATGGAAGTTATCCGTGAAGAGATGGAGCTGATTCGCGAGCAGTTCGGCGACGAACGTCGTACCGAAATCACCGCGAACAGTGCTGACATCAACATCGAAGATCTGATTAGCCAGGAAGATGTTGTCGTAACCTTGTCTCATCAGGGCTACGTGAAATATCAGCCGTTAACCGATTACGAAGCACAGCGTCGTGGCGGTAAAGGCAAATCAGCAGCACGTATTAAAGAAGAAGACTTTATTGACCGCCTGCTGGTGGCTAACACCCATGACACGATCCTCTGCTTCTCCAGCCGTGGTCGTTTGTACTGGATGAAGGTTTATCAGTTGCCGGAAGCCAGCCGTGGCGCGCGTGGACGTCCAATCGTCAACCTGCTGCCGTTGGAAGCGAACGAACGTATCACCGCTATTCTGCCGGTACGCGAGTACGAAGAAGGTGTGAACGTCTTCATGGCGACCGCCAGCGGTACGGTGAAGAAAACCGCGCTGACTGAGTTCAGCCGTCCGCGTTCCGCCGGTATCATTGCGGTTAACCTGAACGAAGGCGACGAACTGATTGGCGTTGACCTGACGTCCGGTAGTGACGAAGTTATGCTGTTCTCTGCCGCGGGTAAAGTGGTGCGCTTTAAAGAAGATGCCGTTCGTGCGATGGGGCGTACCGCGACCGGCGTACGCGGTATCAAACTGGCAGGCGAAGACAAAGTCGTTTCTCTGATTATTCCGCGCGGCGAAGGCGCTATCCTGACCGTAACGCAAAACGGCTACGGTAAGCGTACCGCGGCAGAAGAGTATCCGACCAAGTCTCGTGCGACTCAGGGCGTTATCTCCATCAAAGTGACCGAGCGCAACGGCTCTGTTGTTGGCGCGGTGCAGGTTGAAGATACCGACCAGATCATGATGATCACCGATGCAGGTACGCTGGTGCGTACTCGCGTGTCGGAAATCAGCGTAGTAGGGCGTAATACCCAGGGCGTGATCCTCATCCGTACTGCGGAAGATGAAAACGTCGTGGGTCTGCAACGCGTTGCTGAGCCGGTTGATGATGAAGAACTCGACTCCATCGACGGAAGTGCCGCTGAGGGCGACGATGATATCGCGCCTGAAGCAGAAACTGATGATGATGCAGCGGATGACGCTGACGAGTAATTGAGATGTTATGAAAAGGGCCGGAGAAATCCGGCCCTTTTTTTAATTCATGCGTTCCACAATCATTGCGATTCCCTGACCGCCGCCGATGCACAGCGTGGCAAGCCCAAGCGTTTGATCGCGTGCCTGTAGCGCATGCAGCAGCGTAACCAGAATTCGTGCGCCGCTGGCGCCAATAGGATGTCCCAGCGCAATAGCCCCGCCGTTGACGTTAACCTTTTGCGGATCGAACCCCAGCGTTTTGCCGACGGCAAGAAACTGCGCGGCAAATGCCTCGTTGGCTTCGATAAGATCGATATCGGACAGCTGCAGCCCGCTCAGCTGTAGCGCTTTTTGCGTGGCCGGAACCGGCCCCATCCCCATCATCGCCGGTGCCACGCCACCGCTGGCCCAGGCTTTGATCCGTGCCAGTGGTTTTAGCCCTGCCGCCAGCGCCGCAGACTCTTCCATTACCACTAATGCCGCCGCACCGTCGTTGATCCCCGAAGCGTTGCCTGCGGTGACGGTTCCTGTTTTATCAAAGGCCGGGCGTAAGGCGGCGAGCCCTTCCGCCGTTGAGTCAGCTTTGGGGAACTCGTCGCGCTCAAAGATGATGGTTTTTTTACGGGACGACACGCTGACGGGCACGATTTCAGCCTCGAATGCGCCGGACGCGATGGCAGCCACGGCTTTACGCTGCGACTGCAGTGCCAGTTCATCCTGCATTTCGCGGCTGATGCCGTACTCTTTGGCGACATTTTCTGCGGTGATCCCCATGTGGTACCCATGCTCGGCGCAGATCAGGCCGTCGCGCAGAATAACGTCTGACAATTGCCCATCACCAAGACGATATCCCCAGCGGGCCTTTGCGTCTAACAGGTAGGGGGCCTGGCTCATGTTTTCCATCCCTCCCGCCACGATCGCCTGAGCTTGTCCTGCCTTAATTGCGAGGGCGGCAAGCGCTACGCTTTTCAGGCCCGAGCCGCACACTTTGTTGACGGTAAAGCCGCAAACGGTGTCGGACAGGCCGCTTTTTAACAATGCCTGACGCGCCGGATTTTGTCCGAGTCCTGACTGCAACACGTTGCCCATAATCACCTCGTCCACGCGTTGAGGGTCAAGGTGAGCACGCTCAAGGGCGGCTCTAATGACGGTGGCTCCAAGCTCGACGGCACCCGTTGTTGCCAGTGCGCCGTTAAAACTGCCGATTGCGGTACGTGCCGCGCTGACGATGACACAGTTTTTCATTTTTCAGTTCCTTTTAATAAGTTGTTGCCGTCAGAACAGGGTCAATCCAATAACAAAAATGACGCCGGAGAAGAGCAGGGCGGTGATGCAGTACCCCATAATGTCGCGCACGCCCAGCCCGGCGATGGCCAGAGCCGGTAGCGCCCAGAATGGTTGTGCCATGTTCATCCACTGCTCCCCGTAGGCGATGGCCATCACTGATTTGCCAAGATCGGCACCCAGCGCCTGCGCCGCAGGCATGACGAACGGTCCCTGAATAACCCAATGGCCGCCGCCGGACGGCACGGCAAAGTTAATCAGCGCTGAACTGAAGAAGGTCATCAGCGGGAAGGTATCTTTGTTGGCGACGTTAATGAAAAACTCGGTAATAAGCCCGCCGAGACCGGAGTGCTCCATCATCAACTGAATACCGGCGTAGAAGGGGAATTGCACCAGAATCCCGGCGGTGCTACGTGTGGCAGCGCTGACGGCACGCATATAGGCCATCGGTGTTTTATGCAGCAGCAGACCGGCAATCATAAACATCAGGTTGACGGTATTGATGGTGATGTTGAAACCTTTCTCGGCAAAGTAGATGCCCAGATAGGCAATACCTAATGCACCGATGATCAGTGCCAGAATACGGCTTTCTTCCAGTTTTTCCGATGGCGGCGCGTCTGGCGGCAGCGTCTTCTGAAAATCAGCTTCTTCCAGTAATAGTTTCGGATCGATGCTCACCACATCTGCAGGTTTTGGCGTCATCATGCGCGTGATGAACGGCATTACCACAATCAGCGCCACGGTGATGAAGATATTGAAGCCGGTGAACAGGGTATCCGCGACAGGAATTAACCCCGCTACGTGCTCGACCGGGTTGCCAGGCGTTGCCGCCAACAAAGGCATTGAGCCGGAAAAACCACCGCCCCAGGTCAGGAAGCCGATGTAGGCGCAGGCAATCAGTAACGGATAATCGGAACCCGGTACCCGACGAGCGACTTCGCGGGCGAACATCGCCCCGACCACCAGACCGAATCCCCAGTTGATAACGCAGGCAACCGAACCAAAAAAAGTGACCAGCATTACGCCCTGGGCGGGGGTTTTGGCAGCGGATGCCGCCGTACGCAGCAGGCTTTTCACCGGCCCGGAACTGGCTAACGCATGGCCGGTCACGATGATTAGCGCCATCTGCATACCAAACGCCAGCAGGTTCCAGAAACCGTCACCCCAGAATTTCACCATGCTGATGGGCGTCTGTGGCGTTAACCATAGCGCGATGCCGAAGGTCAGCAATGTTAGCAACATGGCGAAAATCAGCGGGTCGGGCAGCCAGCGGCTGACCACCCGTGTCATAAAGCGAGCGATGCGGCCAATCATGCGTCACCTCGCAGAATGAGCAGATCGTCGGCAATAGCAAACTGCGCTTCGGTTTTTTCACGCAGCGTGGCGATATCACATCCTTCGACAATTTCAGTTAGCCACATTTTGCCGTCAATAAAGCGGAATACGGCAAGTTCAGTGACCAGCATGTGCACAGCATGCTGCGCGGTGAGCGGCATGGTGCATTGCCGCAGGATTTTTGCTGAGCCGTCTTTCGCGCAATGCTCCATGGCGATAATGACTTTCCGCGCACCGGTCACCAGATCCATTGCGCCACCCATACCAGGCACCATTTTTCCCGGAACCACCCAGTTGGCAAGGTTTGCCTGTTCATCGACCTGTAATCCACCCAGCACACAGGCATCAACGTGACCGCCGCGAATCAACGCGAACGACATGGCGCTATCAAACATCGCCGCGCCTGGCAAAATACCGCACGGTTGGCCGCCCGCGTTTACCAGGTCAGGATGCGCGGTGGTCACCGGGCCCAGTCCCAGAAAACCATTCTCAGATTGCAGCGTAATGTGAATATCTGCAGGCAAGTAGTTGGCTACCATGGTTGGCAGGCCAATACCTAAGTTGACGATATCGCCATCGCGAAGCTCTTGCGCCACCCGGCGCGCAATACGTTGTTTAGCATCCATGATTAGCTCTCCTGTGGAATGACGATATGGTCGATAACGGCGCCGGGGGTAACAATCTGGTCAGGCTGTAGTTCGCCTGTTTCAACCATTTCATCCGGTTCAACCAGCGTGATGTCAGCGGCGAGAGCAATCAGAGGGTTAAAGTTTCGGGCGCTGAGCTGGTAGGTGAGGTTGCCAAGCATGTCAGAGCGATGGGCGCGAATAAGCGCTAAATCGGCGCGCAATGGGCGTTCAAGCAGCCAGGTTTTGCCCTCGAGCGTGATGGTCTGCTTACCATCCTCCACGATGGTGCCAACGCCGGTAGGCGTCAGAAAACCACCAAGACCCGCGCCGCCGCAGCGAATTTGCTCGATCAGGGTACCTTGCGGAACCAACTGTACGTCCATCTCGCCGGCAATCATGCGACGACCGGTTTCCGGGTTGGTGCCAATGTGCGAGGCAATGACTTTGCTCACCCGCCCATTGACGATCAGTGGCCCGATACCGGTATCGACAAATGCAGTATCGTTAGCAATCAGCGTCAGATCTCTGACGCCGGATTCCAGCAGGGCTTCAACCAGGCGAGGCGGTGTGCCAACCCCCATAAAACCACCGACCATGATGGTCATGCCGTCACGAAAGAAGCCTGCAGCGTCTTGTAAGGTAATCAGTTTTGTTTTCATTATGTTTCCCTTTTGCATACTCCATTTTGGGTACGCTCAGGGAAGTGCAAGCAGAATGCCAGGATGCTTTAAAAGACGCATTAATCTTTAGTTGTTTGAATTTATTAATGTATTTATATATTTCTAACGGGGAGGGAAAGCGAGGGGCTATGCAGAATTTTGCGCAGTGTGCAAAATTCTGCATAGCAAATTTGCGTATCAGGAACCCGAAGGGTCGATGCCGTACTCTTGTAATTTATACATCAGGGCGCGTCGGCTAATCCCCAGCATCAACGCCGTGCGGGTGCGGTTGCCGTCCTGACTGTCGAGGACTTCTAGGATAATGCGTTTTTCCTCACGCTTAATCTCTTCTTTCAGATTGCGCTCCCCGGAGTGAGTCGGTTTTGTCTCTGTCGTGGCGCTCACCGGGTTGCGGAAAGCGTCGGGGAGATCGTCGGCAAAAATTATCGCGCCAGTATTCATAATGACGGCACGTTCGATGACGTTTGACAGTTCACGAATGTTACCTGGCCAGGGCCAGGCGGTGAGCATCGACATTGCCGTCGGGTCGATCTCGATGATATCGCGCTGATTTTCAGTGCTGAATTTTTGTAAAAAGTGGTTGGCGAGTAAGGCAATGTCTTCACGACGCTCGCGTAAGGGAGGCAAAGTCAAATGGATAACGTTGAGCCGGTAAAACAGGTCTTCGCGAAACGTTCCTTCCTTCACCATGGTTTGCAGGCAGCGGTTGGTGGCGGCGACGATACGAATATCAACGCGAATGGTCTGGTGCCCGCCGATGCGTTCAAACTCTCTCTCCTGCAAAATACGCAGCAGTTTGGCTTGTAACACCAGCGGCATCTCACCAATTTCATCAAGCAACAACGTTCCCTGATGAGCGCGCTCGAACAACCCTTGACGCAACGTCTGCGCCCCGGTGA
Organism: Citrobacter sp. TBCS-15; assembly: GCF_005280815.1. Classification (NCBI taxonomy): domain Bacteria; kingdom Pseudomonadati; phylum Pseudomonadota; class Gammaproteobacteria; order Enterobacterales; family Enterobacteriaceae; genus Citrobacter; species Citrobacter sp. TBCS-15. The sequence goes on from NZ_SZWK01000313.1 coordinate 382,992, forward strand.
AAGCGCCTTTTTCATGACCAAATAGCTCGCTTTCCAGCAGCGACTCCGGCAGAGCCGCGCAGTTAACTTTGATAAATGGGCCATTGGCGCGTTTGCTGTTGTAGTGAATGGCGCGGGCGATCAGCTCTTTTCCTGTGCCGCTTTCACCGCTTATCAGGACATTTGCCTGTGAGAGGGCGATTTTCGCCGTGTCTTTACAGATATCCATCATACGCGGACTGTTGGTCAGAATATGCCCCCACTGCCAGCTGGTACTCAACGCTTTGTGTAGATTGCGGATTTCCTGTTTCATCTCCTGCAGTTGCAATGCGCGTTGAATCACCATGCTTAGCTCGTCGAGATCAAAGGGCTTAATCACGTAATCAAATGCTCCGCTACGTAGCGCTTCTACTGCGGTTTCGACTTCGGCGTAAGCGGTCATCAGAATGACGGGGATGCGTGGTTGTTGCGCGCGCATCACTTTCAGCGCGTCGATGCCGTCCATCTCCGGCATGCGAATATCCATCAGCACGACGTCTGGCTGCATTTCGCTAAACAGGTTCAGCGCGGCTTTCCCGTCGCTGGCGCAATGCGTTTCATGCCCTTGCAGGGAAAATGCGGTGGCAAGCATACGGCGAACATTTTCTTCATCATCAACGATGAGAATACGGTATGTCGTTTTCATTCTGACGGATTTCCCTGCGGGTTAAGAGGTAAAATCAGAGTGAATATCGCCCCACAGCCAGGTTGGCTGGTCACGTGGATATCCCCCTGATGCGCATTGATGATGCGCTGGCTCAGCGCCAGTCCAAGACCAGTGCCTGATGCTTTTGTCGTAAAAAAGGGATCGAATATTTTCTTCTGGATGGCGAGATCGATACCATTGCCATTATCTTCAATCATCACGGCCTGTTGTGAGGCCGAGTATTGCCAGGTGCGAATGCGAATTTCGCCTCGCGCAGCGATCGCCTGTACTGCATTGATTAAAATGTTGAGGATCACCTGCTTGAGGAGTTCGCGATCGGCGACGATCGGCGGCAGGCTGGGATCTAATTCCGTGGTAAAACCAATCCGTGCCTGAAGGCCGGCGGTTTGCACCAGGATTAGCGTCTCTTCAATCAACGCATTGAGCTGAATCTGCTGCCACTGGCTTTGTCGCGGGCGTGAAAAATCTAACAGTTGTTGAATAACTTTATTGATGGAATCAATTTCGTTAAGCACAACAGATAAATACTCCTGATGTTCCGGCAGGGAGGTTTGCTGGCGGATGATCTGGACGTAGCCACGGATTGCGGTCAGCGGGTTTCTCACTTCATGCGCGACCCCGGCCATCAGTTCACCCAGAGTGGCGAGCCTTTCGGTTTGCGCCAACCGACGCTGGGTCTCTTTCCGGGCGGTTAAATCGGAGAAAATAACCAGCGCGCCAATCAGCTCACCGTGTGCATTATGGATCCGACTGGTGGTAACACTTATCTCAATGGTGCGTTCACGTCCCGGAAAGCTAATCTCCTGAGCCACGTGCTCAGTACCGTGCTCAAGAGTATCCAGTACCGGGCTATGAAACTGCGTGTTGGCAAACAGCGTAGCATAGGATTGTCCGACCAGTTCATGCAGCGTGTAGCCAGTTATCTGCTCTGCCGCCGGGTTCATGGTGGTGACGTCACCTTGTCTGTCGATGGCGATCACACCATCTGCGGCATTTTCAATAATCAGATCGTTGAGGGTTTTGGTTTCCCGTAGCGTTTGCGCCAGTGCATTAACACTACGGCTGATTTGTCCCAGCTCGCCGGGGAGTTCAGGCAGTCGGGCGGGCGTTTTTTGTGCCAGCGTTGAAAGCCCATCAGTGATAATGTCGATATTCGCACTGAGTCGGCGTGAAAAATGCACGATCAGCAGCAGACTAAAGATGAGCCCGGTAACCAGCACGGCAATTATCCTGACGTCCATTCTCCAGGCCTGCTGGCGGATATCTTGGGTTAGCTCATTGGCCCAGATATACCCAATAACCTCTCCCTGGCGCTCTATTGGGATCATAGAGTTGAGTATGTCGCCGCGCACCTGTCGCCCAGAATAGACCACTGGCGCATTGCTACTCATCACTTCGCGTCCCGGATGATCGTCGGTGATAGTGATACCTACATTACTCTGATACAGCGCAGAGGGCGCGTAGGTGATAATGGCATCCAGCGCTTTGTGGTAATACCCTGCGCCAACGCCGGGAAACGCCCGGGTAATTCGCTCGGTAACGGGGGCTAACTCATGATTAAGCGCCCGAATGCGCTCTTCGCGCGGCAGGTTGTCGTAGTTGTTAAAGCTGTCGCCCAGCGCATCGTTTAGCAGGGCTATGACTGATGACAGTTTTTTCTCTTTTTCAGATAAGACTGCTGAACGGCCTTCAGTTTCTACGATATAACCTATGGATATCGTCGGAATGATGACCATCAGAATGGCCATCATGATCATTTGGTTGCGTAATCGTCGCGGATATAACCGACGAGCCAGCCATCTCAGGTCGCGCATTCTGACATCCATGCAGTGTTTTTCAGGCAAACGACGATTATCACGGGTTAGGACAATGGTTTCAGCGCGGTGTATCATATTCCCGTAAAGAGAGGGCATTGCGACGCCGGACATTTACCGCTACCTTAACCACACTCTATTAATGCCCTGAGGCGGAGCTTCGCCCCTTTGAAATACCTTGCTTCCGTTCATTCAACCCTAAAAGTCTCACGCTACCTGTTCAGAGCGTTGGCGCTCCTCATCTGGTGTCTGATCGCTTTTGCCTCCGTGTTCTACATTGTGAACGCGCTGCACCAGAGAGAGTCTGAGATCCATCAGGAGCTTAACCTCAGCTCCGATCAGGCCCAGCGTTATATCCAGCGCACATCAGATGTTATCAAAGAGCTGAAATATATTGCTGAGAATCGCTTAACGGCGGAAAACGGCGTGATGTCGCTGCGGGCGCGGGATGACAAAACCGTCGTACCTAACTTTGAGCCGCTGTTTGCCGACTCCGACTGTTCGGTGATGGGCAATGCCTGGCGAGGTTCTCTGGAGTCGCTGGCGTGGTTTATGCGCTACTGGCGCGACAATTTTTCTGCAGCCTATGATTTGAATCGCGTATTCCTGATCGGCAGCGATAATCTCTGTATGGCGAATTTTGGTCTGCGTGAGATGCCCGTCGAACGTGACCAGGCCCTGAAAGCGCTGCATGAGCGTATTATTAAGTATCGCAATGCGCCGCAGGATGAAAACGGTAATAACCTGTTCTGGATTAGCCAGGGGCCGCGTCCTGGAGTGGGCTATTTCTATGCGCTGACGCCGGTTTATCTTGCCAACCGTCTGCAGGCGCTGCTGGGCGTGGAACAACCTATTCGCATGGAGAACTTCTTCACGCCGGGCAGTTTGCCGATGGGGGTGACCATTCTCGATGAAAATGGCCATGCGCTGATTTCGCTCACCGGCCCTGAGGGGAATATTAAGGCTGAACCACGCTGGATGCAGGAGCGTTCCTGGTTTGGCTATACGCCGGGTTTTCGCGATCTGGTGCTGAAGAAAAATCTGCCGCCGTCATCGCTGAGCATTGTGTACTCTGTTCCGGTGGATCTGGTACTGGAGCGGATCCGCATGATGATCCTGAACGCTATCCTGCTGAATGTGCTGGTCGGCGCGGCATTATTTATGCTCACGCGTATGTATGAGCGGCGCATTTTTATTCCTGCGGAAAGCGATGCTCAGCGCCTGGAGGAACACGAGCAATTTAACCGTAAAATCGTGGCTTCCGCGCCGGTGGGGATTTGTATTTTGCGCACGCTGGATGGCATTAACATCCTGAGTAATGAACTGGCGCATACCTATCTGAATATGCTGACGCATGAAGACCGGCAACGGTTAACGCAAATCATCTGCGGCCAGCAGGTCAATTTTGTCGATGTGCTGACCAGTAACAATACCAATCTTCAAATCAGCTTTGTGCATTCGCGCTATCGCAATGAAAACGTGGCAATTTGCGTCCTGGTTGACGTCAGCGCGCGCGTTAAAATGGAAGAGTCGTTGCAGGAGATGGCCCAGGCGGCGGAACAGGCGAGTCAGTCCAAATCGATGTTCCTTGCGACAGTGAGCCATGAGCTGCGCACGCCGCTGTATGGCATTATCGGTAACCTCGATTTGTTGCAAACCAAAGAGTTACCCAACGGGGTGGATCGCCTGGTGACGGCGATGAATAACTCTTCCAGCCTGCTGTTAAAAATTATCAGCGATATTCTCGATTTCTCGAAAATTGAATCTGAACAGTTGAAGATTGAACCGCGCGAGTTCTCACCGCGTGAAGTGATGAGCCATATTACGGCAAACTATCTGCCGCTGGTGGTGCGTAAGCAGTTGGGATTGTACTGTTTTATCGACCCGGATGTGCCCGTCGCGTTGAATGGCGATCCTATGCGTTTACAGCAGGTGATCTCCAATCTGCTGAGTAACGCGATCAAGTTTACCGATACCGGCTGCATTGTGCTGCATGTGCAGTGTGACGGTGATTACCTCAGTATCCGTGTGCGTGATACCGGGGTGGGGATCCCCGCCAAAGAAGTGGTCCGTTTGTTCGATCCTTTCTTTCAGGTGGGCACTGGCGTACAGCGTAATTTCCAGGGAACCGGGCTCGGTTTGGCTATCTGTGAAAAACTGATCAGCATGATGGATGGCGATATTTCCGTTGATTCAGAACCGGGAATGGGCAGCCAGTTTACGCTCCGTATTCCTCTTTATGGCGCCCAGTATCCGCAGAAAAAAGGCGTAGAAGGACTGGCAGGTACCCGTTGCTGGCTGGCGGTGCGTAACGCATCGCTGTATCGCTTTGTCGAATCCAGTCTGACGCGTAACGGGGTGACGGTGCTGCGTTATGAGGGGCAGCACCCGGACGCTGATGACTTGTTGGTTGCCGACGATGTGCTGGAACAGGCGTGGCAAGGACGTGCCGCGGTGATTTTCTGCCGTCGACATATTGGGATTCCGTTGGAAAGGGGGCCAGGGGAGTGGATGCACAGCGTGGCGTCGCCGCACGAACTGCCCGCGTTGCTGGCGCATATTTACAGCGTTGATCTGGGGAGTGAAGAACTCTCCACGGCGCTCCCCGCCCCGGATAAAGTCGGCGCGACCAATGATGACATGATGATACTGGTGGTCGACGATCATCCTATCAACCGGCGTTTACTGGCCGATCAACTGGGATCGTTGGGATATCAGTGTAAAACGGCGAATGACGGTGTCGATGCGCTCAATGTACTGAGTAAAAACCATATCGACATCGTGCTGAGCGACGTCAACATGCCAAATATGGATGGTTATCGCCTGACTCAGCGCATCCGCCAGTTAGGTTTAACGTTGCCGGTTGTGGGCGTGACGGCAAACGCGCTGGCTGAAGAGAAGCAGCGTTGTCTGGAATCCGGTATGGATAGCTGTCTTTCCAAGCCAGTGACATTGGATGTATTGAAGCAAACTCTGACGGTCTATGCGGAAAGAGTGAGGAATGCGCGGGGATAAGAGATCTCTTATCAGACCTACGAAACAAGTTGTTCGTAGGTCTGATAAACGCAGTGCCATCGGCAGTTACTTACTCTTTATCTGAAGGACTCAGCGTCACGGAAGAGAGGTAATTCAACAGTGCGATATCGTTTTCCACACCGAGTTTCATCATCGCCGATTTTTTCTGGCTGCTGATGGTTTTAATACTGCGGTTGAGCTTTTTGGCAATTTCCGTAACCAGAAAACCTTCGGCAAACAGACGCAGAACTTCACTCTCTTTCGGTGACAGACGTTTGTCGCCATAGCCACTGGCGCTGATTTTCTCCAGCAGACGAGAAACGCTTTCCGGAGTAAATTTCTTCCCTTTTTGCAGCGCGGCCAGCGCTTTCGGCAGGTCTGTTGGCGCGCCTTGCTTCAGGACAATCCCTTCAATATCGAGATCCAGTACCGCGCTCAGGATGGCCGGGTTATTGTTCATGGTCAGAACAATAATCGACAGGCTCGGGAAATGGCGCTTGATGTATTTAATTAACGTGATCCCATCACCGTATTTATCTCCCGGCATGGAGAGGTCGGTAATCAACACATGAGCATCTAACTTAGGCAAATTGTTGATCAGTGCTGTGGAGTCTTCAAATTCGCCGACAACATTTACCCACTCGATCTGTTCAAGTGATTTACGAATACCGAACAGTACAATCGGGTGGTCATCGGCAATAATTACGTTCATAGTGTTCATGTATTGGGCTACCTTGCTACAGCAAGCTCTTGACGTATGCGTCAATGTCGCTGATGTATTTTTCTATACCTGGAGCATCTTTCTCTTGAATAAGATGTTCCAGCGCTTCACATAACTGCTTGCCGGGTACCAGATTAAGCATGGCAAACACGCCTTTCAGGCGATGAGCCGTTTGGGCTAACGCAGCGAAATCACTGATTGCTGCCTCAGTATACAACCTCTTAACATCATCCGGTACTGTGTCTACAAAGAGTGCATAGTAACCGCTGGCATGAAGTTCGGCGTTTTCATCTCCGCCGAGGGGGAGCTCCTGGAGCTCTTCTTGTGCCAACTGCTCTTCTATCAGCTCGAGGACAGCTTCCTGCATAGCATTGCTCATATTAAAGTTGACGCGCAGCTGACCGGGGCCAATTTTCCGTACGCCAGACTCATCATCGCTTAAAAGCAAGCCCGAGGCAGTAAGATTAGACGGATTATCTGTTAAAAAGAGATCATATTCTTGACTATTCAACCGTTCGTCGGGCGTGATGCAGGTTGCTCCCCAGTTTTCCAGTTGACGTAATACGATGCTCCGTACGTCATTAGAGGTCACATCAACCATCACGCAGACGTCATCTAACAGGCGCTCTTCACTATCAGCATGTTGATCGTGCAGTGGCATTTTAACATGGACTATATAACGTGTTCCAAGCTCTTCCCGCGCTTTAATGTTCAGGTGTCCACCCAGCTTACGGGCTAACTGATCGCACAGCCAAAACGTCAACGGGTTGGCTTTGCCATAATGATCGCCTTGTGTGTCATTAATGAACGGAAAATGCAGGTTATCAACTTCCTGTAACGTGACGCCTTCCCCGGTATCGAGAATGCGGAAGGTCAGACGTTCAGCCTCCGATTCATCCTGGTCGACTTCCAGCGTGATTTTACCAATCTGCGTGGTGGTTACCGCATATTGAATCAGCAGCAGCAAAATACGACGCAGGGCATCGCGGTCGCCACGGCGTTCGTCATGAGCGCTAAGATGATTTTTAATCAGTAGCTGCAGCCCTTTACGCTTAATGGCCGGCAACACCTCCGGGACCACGTCGTCAATCAACGCCTGTACGGAAAACAGCGTTGATTCACCTTTCCAGGCGTCGCTTTCCAGCAAGTTAGCCAACTGGATTTCATCCACCATGCGAACCAAAACGTCAGCCTGATTGGCCAGTTTTTGGCTGTCGGGGGTATTGAGCGCGGCGGCATTAGCAGCCAGTGTTTTAGCCGGGTCTTTCAGCGCATTACCAATATTCTGCATAAAGGCTGCGCGAGCCTGTTGGTTTTTCTCATACAGCCGTTGCGCTTGCTTCAACTTTTTATTAACCAGTACTTCACGGTCCTGGTCACGAATGATAAAGATCTGCGTTCGCGATGAGATCTGGCTGCGAAATAGCCTGATTTCATATAGCTCATTATTGATAGTGGCCTGAATGACGCCCTGATGCTGCTCCGCCATATTGGTAATGTTTTGCAGATTTAAATGCGGCAGCAGGTGGTCGGCAATTTTATTGCTAATTACCGTGCGGTTGGCTTCTTGATCGTGCACCAGTAATCCCAGCGGCAGCAGGGAAACAATCTCTTCATTGATCGCACGCAGGATCCGCAGTTCATTATTTGCCGCAAGATTTGGCGCCACTTCGGTTGAACGGGCAGGGAGGTGACGAAAGGTGGTATAACCAAACAGCGCCAGAGCCAGCAACGCGATGTTCAGTAACAGCGGCAGAAGAATGTTTTGCAGCGTATCAAGTAACAATGAGCCAAACGGAACCTGCCAGACCAGCCGCATATCCGTTGAGTCCAGCGCCGATGAGATCTCAATTTTACTGTTGTTGAAGCTAATACTGACGCTGTCAGGCGACTCTTTTTCATTGACGTGTTCAGTCGTTGAACTGGCATCAGGGACCAGATGGAAACTGTCCAGCGGCATGCCGGCAGGGATCAGGTCATTAATCGGCAGGTCAAAGGCGACAACCGTTGCCAGATGTCCCGGCTGATTAAAGGTCGTGCGCAGCGTGAAGTAATGTCCGTTTTGCCAGACCAGACGGCGCAGCGACGAGAAGCTTTCGCGCTCATCCAGCGCATTGGCCTGCTGCAGCATTTCAGCGCGCCGGGAGTCGACAATATTACCGATCGTCGATTCCTTAAAGCCGGAAGTCAGATCTTTCAGCGGCAATGTTGAGATAAGGATCAGGCTATTGTCCTGACCATTAAGGTAATACATTGACCATGGAATATTTTCCGCGCCCCACAGCGTATCCAGATAGGTTGAGATTCGTTGGGTCATCTCCAGCGTAGAGCTGTCATGTGAGCCGAAAATCAGCGCCTCGGTTTTTCTGCGAGGTTTTTCAAGATAGTAGACATCTTGTTTCAGGCGAGTTTCCTGCAGCCCTTCTGCGCCAGGCGAGCTGGGCGTGGCAGCAATATTGTCATAAATTTGCCAGGTCACGTATCGCCAGGTATCGACCCTTTTATGAATGGCATGGGTGATATCGACAATCTGATAGCTCTTATCCTTTAGCCAGGTATTGACGGCGCTCTGGACCATGACGCCCATCATCACCAACAGCACCACGATCAGTAATAAGAAGTAACGGGTAATATTTCCCGGTAGGAGAGAGAATCGGGTAGAAGCCGTTGTGTCAGACTGACTCATTCGTGTTTATGACCTGTTAAACGACGCGAAACATGAAGGGGCAGTATAAAGGGTAATGTATGAATTGCCATACCTGGAGCATGCGACAGAGTTTGCATTGTCTGCGCCGCATTTTGCTGTAACCCCAGATGATGCAAAGATGTACAGCGAAGAATAGCGGGTACAAATATTTTGTAGTGAATGTATACATTTAGCATTAAATAACAAGAAATTAATAATAAGGTTTATTTCTGATCTCAACGTGACGGGATGGTTAATAGACGTGATAGTTGTTCATCGGTAGCACAGAACAGTCAGCTTTGTGTAAAGAAGAGTAAAAAAAAACCGAACGCAGAGCATTCGGTTGAAATAGGGGTAAACAGACATTCATGAATGAATGACGGTAATAAATAAAGTTAATGATGATAGCGAGTCTATTTTAGTTGCGAGTGAAGATTTTTTTTTATCATTCAGTGCTATGGTTGTGTTTTGTTTAATTAATTGATTTATATGTATTTTGTAATAGTTCTTGACTATTTGTGCTTATTCTCTCCATTTTTTTAATTAAAAAAAAGTTCCCTTTTGTTAATATTTTGAAACATCTACATAGATAAATGAAACATCTTTAAAGTATTAGTATCATATTCGTGTTGGATTATTCTGTGTTTTTGCGGAGAATGAAGTTGCCGACTGGTTAATGAGGGTTAGCCAGTGAGCAGTGGCATAAAAAAGCAATAAAGGCATATAACAGAGGGTTAATAACATGAAAGTTAAAGTACTGTCCCTCCTGGTACCGGCTCTGCTGGTAGCAGGCGCAGCAAATGCGGCTGAAATTTACAACAAAGACGGCAACAAATTAGACCTGTACGGTAAAGTCGATGGTCTGCACTATTTCTCCGACAACAAAGGTGATGATGGTGACAAGACCTATATGCGTATCGGCTTCAAAGGCGAAACCCAGGTTAATGACCAACTGACCGGTTACGGCCAGTGGGAATACCAGATTCAGGGTAACTCCTCTGAAAACGAAAACAACGCCTGGACCCGTGTGGCGTTTGCTGGTCTGAAATTCGCTGATGCAGGTTCTTTCGACTACGGTCGTAACTACGGCGTGGTTTACGACGTAACGTCCTGGACCGACGTTCTGCCGGAATTCGGCGGCGACACCTATGGTGCGGACAACTTCATGCAGCAGCGTGGTAACGGCTTCGCGACCTACCGTAACACCGATTTCTTCGGTCTGGTTGATGGCCTGAACTTTGCCATTCAGTACCAGGGTAAAAACGGTAGCCCGGAAGGTGAAGGTATGACTGGTGTGACCGGCAACGGTCGTGATGCACTGAATCAGAACGGCGACGGCGTTGGCGGATCTATCACTTATGATATCGGTGAAGGCTTCTCCCTGGGTACTGCAGTCACCAGCTCTAAACGTACTGACGAGCAGAACAAGCTGAACTTCGGTACTGGCGATCGTGCTGAAACTTACACTGGTGGTCTGAAATACGACGCGAACAATGTGTACCTGGCAGCACAGTACACCCAGACCTACAACGCAACGCGTGCGGGTAACCTGGGCTGGGCTAACAAAGCGCAGAACTTCGAAGCCGTTGCGCAGTACCAGTTCGACTTCGGTCTGCGTCCATCCGTGGCTTACCTGCAGTCTAAAGGTAAAGACCTGAACAATGGTTATGGTGACCAGGACATCGTGAAATATGTTGATGTTGGCGCAACCTACTACTTCAACAAAAACATGTCCACCTATGTTGATTACAAAATCAACCTGCTGGATGACAATAACTTCACCCAACGTGCCGGTATCTCTACCGATGACATCGTAGCACTGGGCCTGGTTTACCAGTTCTAATCTGCGTTCATGTTGTTAAAAGGCCCTGCGGGGCCTTTTTTAATGCTTTTTTTTCGCCGTACAAACAACGATTTTTGGTGTACTCTTGCGCCCGTTCGCATGAGGATAATTACGTATGGAAATGAATTTTTATCGCGCAGCGCTACTGGCTGTGACGATCTTTTTTGTCGGGTGCGATGAGGCCCCGAAACCGGCTCAGACCACACAATCCGCCACCGTTCTGGAAGGTAAAACGATGGGCACCTTCTGGCGGGTCAGCGCGGTGGGCGTGGATGCCAAACGCGCCAGGGAGTTGCAGGAGAAGATCCAGACTCAGCTGGATGCTGACGATCAGCTTCTTTCAACCTATAAAAATGATTCTGCCCTGATGCGCTTTAATCTGTCGAAAAGCCTGTCGCCGTGGCCGGTCAATGACGCTATGGCGGATATCGTCACGTCGGCGCTGAGAATTGGCGCGAAAACCGATGGGGCGATGGATATCACCGTGGGACCGTTGGTCAACCTGTGGGGTTTCGGTCCGGATCAGCAACCCGTGCACATTCCTACTCAGGCGCAAATTGATGCCGCAAAAGCGCAAACCGGACTTTCACATCTGAAGGTAGTGAATGAGGCGCAACGCAACTACCTGCAAAAAGACTTGCCGGATCTGTATGTGGATCTGTCTACCGTTGGTGAAGGTTATGCCGCCGATCATCTGGCGCGACTGATGGAGCAAGAGGGAATCGCCCGTTATCTGGTTTCCGTTGGCGGTGCGCTAAACAGTCGTGGTATGAATGCGGAAGGACATCCATGGCGGGTGGCGATCCAGAAACCCACCGATAGTGAAAACGCGGTGCAAGCGGTTGTCGACATTAACGGGCACGGCATCAGCACCTCCGGTAGCTACCGTAACTATTACGAGCTGGACGGTAAACGCCTGTCGCATGTTATCGATCCGCAAACCGGTCGACCGATCGAACATAATCTGGTGTCTGTGACGGTGATAGCCCCTACGGCGCTGGAGGCTGACGGCTGGGATACCGGTTTGATGGTGCTCGGCCCGGAAAAGGCCAAAGAAGTGGTGCGTCGTGAAGGGCTGGCGGTGTATATGATTGTGAAAGAGGGGCAAGGGTTTAAAACCTGGATGTCGCCGCAGTTTAAAAGCTTTCTGCTCAGCGAAAAAAATTAAAAAGCAAGATTGCGGGTTTTTATACCTGGCTATCAGGACACACTGAGGCTAAGCGCTATGCTTAACAAAGGAGTCCATAATGAAAAGTCGTTTACGCATAACTGATGATGACCGCTGGCAGTCTGTTGTGGATCGTGATGCTGACGCCGACGGTCAGTTTGTTTTCGCCGTCCACACCACCGGTATTTTCTGCCGTCCGTCCTGTCGGGCGAGGCATGCGCTGCGCAAAAATGTCAGTTTCTTTGCTGATGCCGAGCAGGCGCAGGCCGCCGGGTTTCGGCCCTGTAAACGCTGCCAGCCGGATAAAGATAGTGCGCAGCAGCATCGGCTGGACAAAATAGCCCACGCCTGTCAGTTGCTGGAGCAGGAGTCGCCTCTCACGCTGGATGACCTGGCGCAGCAGGTGGCGATGAGTCCGTATCATTTACATCGCTTGTTTAAAGCCACGACGGGCATGACCCCGAAAGCGTGGCAGCAGTCCTGGCGCGCTCGTCGTCTGCGCGATGCCCTGGCAAAAGGGGCACCAGTAACCCAGGCGATTCTGAACGCCGGATTCCCCGACAGCAGCAGCTATTACCGACAAGCGGATCAGGCACTAGGGATGACCGCCAGGCAATTTCGCAAAGGCGGCGACAACGTTTCTGTGCGCTATACCCTGGCAGATTGCGCCCTGGGTCGTTGCCTGGTGGCGGAAAGCGAACGCGGTATCTGCGCGATCTTGTTGGGTGATGATGATGCTACATTGGTTGCGGAACTGCATGAGCTGTTTCCCGCCGCTCAGGATGAAGCAGCCGATGCCGATTTCCAGCAGCATGTGCGTGAAGTCATCGCCGTGATTAATACGCGCAATACGTCGTTGTCTCTGCCGCTGGATATTCGCGGGACCGCATTCCAGCTGCAGGTGTGGCAAGCGCTGCGCGCAATCCCATGTGGTAAGACGGTTAGCTACCAGCAGTTAGCCAGCGCCATCGGCAAACCGAAAGCGGTACGCGCGGTGGCCAGCGCCTGCGGAGCTAACAAACTGGCGATTGTCATCCCGTGTCACCGGGTGATCCGCAATGATGGTGCGCTTTCGGGCTACCGCTGGGGTATTGCGCGCAAAGCGCAGTTACTGCAACGAGAAACCACTGGGGAGGAAACGTAATGCTTGATCTCTTTGCGGATGAGAAACCCTGGCAAGAACCGCTGGCATCCGGCGCGGTAATTTTGCGACGTTTTGCCTTTGAGTCCGCACCGTCTTTACTGCAGGCGATCGCGGCTGTCGCCAGACAGTCGCCGTTTCGCCAGATGGTGACGCCCGGCGGTTACACGATGTCGGTGGCGATGACCAACTGCGGTCATTTGGGCTGGACGACGGATCAACATGGCTACCTTTATTCACCGTTTGACCCGCTATCCGGTACGCCCTGGCCGCCGATGCCGGATACTTTCGCGGACCTGTGCCAGTTGGCGTCAACCGCAGCGGGCTATGCTGATTTTCAACCCGATGCCTGCCTGATTAACCGCTACACGCCAGGGGCGAAACTGTCATTACATCAGGATAAAGACGAACCTGACCTGCGGGCGCCTATCGTTTCTGTCTCGCTGGGGTTACCAGCCATCTTTCAGTTTGGCGGTTTGCGCCGTAATGACCCTTTAAAACGTTTACTGCTGGAGCATGGCGATGTCGTGGTATGGGGTGGGAACTCACGGTTGTTTTATCATGGGATCCAGCCACTTAAGACAGGGTATCATCCGTTAACCGGTGACTGTCGTTACAATCTGACGTTTCGCCAGGCTGGTAAAAAAGAATAAAAATAAGAATTATTATTGCTGTCGGCAAAGAGATGTTTAAACTGCGGGCTGTTATTACTTGTCCGGGTTGTTTGCATGGAACTTTTACTTCTTGTCTGGCGGCAGTATCGCTGGCCATTTATCAGCGTCATGGCGCTCAGCCTCGCCAGCGCTGCGTTGGGAATTGGTTTGATTGCGTTTATTAACCAGCGCCTGATTGAAACGGTCGACACCACGTTGATGGTGCTACCGGAGTTTCTTGGCCTGCTGCTGCTGTTGATGGTTGTCACCCTCGGCTCACAGCTGGCGTTAACCACGCTGGGACACCACTTTGTTTACCGCCTGCGTAGTGAATTTATCAAGCGTATTCTGGACACCCACGTCGAGCGTATCGAACAGCTTGGCAGCGCCTCGTTGCTGGCCGGTTTAACCAGCGATATCCGCAACATCACCATCGCTTTTGTCCGTCTGCCTGAGCTGGTGCAGGGGATTATCTTGACCATCGGGTCGGCGGCGTATCTGGCGATGCTATCAACCAAAATGCTGCTGGTGACGGCAATCTGGGTGGCAATCACCATCTGGGGCGGATTTGTGCTGGTTGCGCGGGTATATAAACATATGGCGACCCTGCGCGAAACAGAAGACAAATTGTACAATGATTACCAGACGGTGTTGGAAGGGCGCAAAGAGTTGACGCTCAACCGCGAGCGCGCCGAGCATATCTTTAATCAGTTATACGTCCCGGATGCCAAAGAGTATCGTCACCATATTATCCGCGCCGATACCTTCCACCTCAGCGCGGTGAACTGGTCGAACATTATGATGCTGGGCGCCATTGGCCTGGTGTTCTGGATGGCTAACAATCTGGGCTGGGCGGATACCGCCGTGGCGGCGACCTATTCGCTGACGCTGTTATTCCTGCGTACGCCACTGCTTTCTGCTGTTGGCGCATTGCCGACGCTGCTCACTGCACAGGTCGCTTTCAACAAGCTGAATAAGTTCTCACTGGCGCCCTTTAAGGCCGAATTCCCGCGCCCAACCGCGTTTCCGGACTGGCAAACGTTGGAATTACGTAACGTGGTTTTCCACTATCAGGATAATGCGTTCTCTGTCGGGCCGGTAAATCTGACTATTCGTCGCGGGGAACTGATCTTCCTGATTGGCGGCAATGGTAGCGGGAAATCCACACTGGCTATGTTACTCACCGGGTTGTATCAGCCGCAGTCAGGCGAGATCCTGCTCGACGGCAAAGCGGTTGCTGTCGAAAAACCAGAGGACTATCGCAAGCTGTTCTCCGCCGTGTTTACTGACGTCTGGCTATTCGACAAACTGCTCGGTCCGGAAGGTAAAGAGGCCGATCCGGCGCTGGTGGCGAAGTGGCTGGAACATCTGAAGATGGGTCACAAGCTTGAGCTGAACGATGGGCGTATTCTCAATCTCAAGCTGTCGAAAGGGCAGAAAAAACGCGTGGCGCTGCTGCTGGCGCTGGCGGAGGAGCGCGACATTATTCTGCTGGATGAATGGGCTGCCGATCAGGACCCGCACTTCCGCCGTGAGTTCTATCAGGTGTTATTGCCGCTGATGCAGGAAATGGGTAAAACCATCTTCGCTATTAGCCATGACGATCACTATTTTATTCACGCCGATCGTCTGTTGGAGATGCGTAACGGACAGTTAAGTGAACTCGTGGGCGATGAGCGTGACGCCGCCTCGCGAGATGCCGTCGCTCGTACTGCGTAATCCCAGCAACCGCCGGTTTTTTATCCGCCCGGCGGTTGCGTTTATTGTTATTTACATAAATCGGCATCATGATTAATGATATTTCATATCATGGATTTATGATTAATGTCCGCATTCAACAAAAACAGCGCCAGACTGCGTGATGAAGAGCGTGCGCGCCTCATCTGGTTGCTGACCACTGATAAAGCCATTATTTCCGCGCTGTTGGGCAAGCTTACCCTGGCTGAGCAATATGACGTCGGTACCTTAGCCGACGATATTGCTGAGGTAGGGGCGCTGGTGGCGCATCTGCCGCCGCCGGATCTGGCCGATACCCTCGAAGCATTACCTTCTGAAGAGCGCCACGCCCTGTGGCGGCTGGTCGAAAATGAAAAGCGCGGTAACGTCCTGCTTGAGGCGTCAGAAAACGTCTGGGACGACCTGATTGATGAGATGAGCGACCGCGAGCTGCTGGATGCGTTGCAATATCTTGATATCGACGAACAGATTTATCTGGTCCAGCATCTCCCTCGTAACCTTACGGGACGACTGCTGGCGACGTTACCGGCCGAGGAGCGGGCGCGCGTGCGCCAGGTGTTGCACTACGAGAAGAATCGCGTCGGTGCGATTATGGAGTTCGAAGTCATCACCGTGCGCCCGGACGTGACGCTGGAAGTGGTGCAGCGCTATTTACGGCGGCTGGGCAGGATGCCGGAGAACACCGATAAACTTTTCGTGACCGATCGCAATAAGGTGCTGGTCGGCGAACTGACGCTAACCTGTATCCTGCTCAATGATGTGCAGCGTAAAGTCAGCGAGGTGATGGAAGATGACCCGCTCACCTTTTCCCCGGAAGACATTGCCGAAAACGCCGCGCGCACGTTCGAACGTGACAACCTGGTCAGTGCCGCGGTGGTTGATCCTGCCGGTAAGTTGATGGGTCGTTTGACCATCGATGAGATCGTTGATGTGGTATACGAAGAGACCGATACCGATCTGCGTCGAATGGGGGGCTTAAGCGCCGAAGAGGATGTGTTTGCTCCCGTGACCAAGGCGGTAAAAACCCGCTGGGCATGGTTGGCTATTAATCTCTGTACCGCCTTTATCGCCTCGCGGGTCATTGATGGCTTTGAACATACGATTTCGCAACTGGTGGCACTGGCCTCGCTGATGCCGATTGTAGCAGGGATCGGCGGCAATACCGGAAATCAAACTATCACCATGATCGTTCGCGCGCTCGCGCTACAAAATATTCAGCCGGGAAACCTGACGTTTTTGATCCTGCGTGAGATGGGCGTGGCGCTGGTAAATGGCCTCGTCTGGGGTGGGATTATGGGCGGCATTACCTGGTGGCTGTACGATGATATGGCGCTCGGCGGCGTGATGACCCTGGCGATGATGCTTAATCTGCTGATGGCGGCGTTGATGGGGGTGATTATTCCCATGACGATGGTGAAGCTCGGGCGCGACCCGGCGGTCGGCTCAAGCGTCATGATTACGGCCATCACCGATACCGGCGGTTTCTTTATTTTTCTCGGCCTGGCAACCCTGTTTCTGATGTAGCCGCGGGTTTGCGTCTGACGATGCGCGGCAGGATGAGCATCGTCATCACCCCGGCAACCACGCCAATCGCCAGGTTGCCGGTAGTGACCGTTGCGCCGACAGTTATCAGCATAACCAGCGTTTCAGTAACGGGGATTTTCGTCAGTGTCGCGGGCTGGATACTCTGCCAACTGAAGGTTTTCACCGCCACAATCACCATAATTCCCGCCAGCACCGACATGGGTATTTTCGCCATGACTTCGCTCAATGCGGTGACTAACAGCAGCAACACAAGTCCGGCGGCAATCGTCGAAACGCGACTGCGTCCTTTGCCCATCTCGACGTTAACGATGGTTTGACCAATCATCGCGCACCCGGCAATGCCACCATAAAATCCGGCCAGAATATTGGCTATCCCCAGCCCGGCGCTCTCGCGATTCTTATTCGACGGCGTAACCGTCAGGTCATCCACCAGACGGGCGGTTAACAATGACTCCATCAAACCAACAAAAGCGATGCTCAACGCGCAGGGCCAGATAATTGCCAGAGTGTGCAGGTTGAGTGGGACGAGTAGCTGCGTTAATCCCGGCAGGCCGCCGCTCATTGAACCTTCGTCACCGACGGTTGGTAGCAGTTGTCCGCTGCTTACAGTAAATACCGTCAGCAGCACGATGGCGATAAGCGGCGCGGGGATTGTTTTAATAAACCGTGGAACCCACAGCACAATCAGCAGTGTCAGGACAAACAGTCCCCAGATTAGTGGGCTTTTACCCCAAAAATGTGGGACCTGAGCAAAGAAAATCAAAATGCCCAAGGCGTTGACAAAGCCGGTCATGACGGCTGTAGGAATGAATCGCATCAGACGCGCCATTCCCAATACACCAAACAGGATCTGAATCATCCCGGCCAGCACCACTGCAGGCAGGATGTATTGCACGCCGTGTTGATGCACCATCGGACCAATCACCAGCGCGACCGATCCTGCAGCGGCGGTAACCATTGCGGGACGACCACCTAAAAAAGACATTGCCAGGCACAACACGACGGAAGCTATCAGGCTGACTTTAGGGTCGACGCCCGCAATTACGGAAAAAGAGATCACTTCCGGGATCAGCGCCAGGGCGGTTACCACCCCCGCCAGTGTTTCACGTACCAGCAGGCGGGGTTGTCGCAGTACGGCGCGGGTGCCCTGTTCTGTCACCGCAGGGGAGGAGTGTGTTGCAGACATAGTAACTCTCAGGTCAGAAAGGGCCTGATAACAGCAGACCGACAGGCATCCGTGCGGTGAATAGCAAAGCGCAGCATAGTACGCGTCTGGCGGGCAGGTTTCCAGACGTGATTGTCAATAACCGTATAAATCATCAACGTATTAATAACATTTTTAAAATTAAAATATAATTTATAAACAATATTTAATTATTTTTACTTAAGTGTTACCGTTGGTGCCGCTCGATTTTCACCTGCATTAAAAGCAAAAAGCGATACTAAAAGTAAGGCATTAACATTATGAAAAAAGTGACTGCCATGCTCTTCACCATGGCTGTAGGGCTGAACGTTGTCTCGATGGCGGCAAAAGCGAAAGCGGCGGAAGAGCAGGAAACGGATGTACTGTTGATTGGCGGCGGTATCATGAGCGCCACGCTGGGAACCTATTTACAAGAGCTGGAGCCACAATGGTCAATGACCATGGTCGAGCGACTGGATGGCGTAGCGCAGGAAAGCTCAAACGGCTGGAATAACGCCGGAACCGGCCACTCCGCACTGATGGAGCTGAACTACACGCCTAAAAAGGCCGACGGTAGCATCAGCATTGAAAAGGCAGTCGAAATCAACGAAGCCTTCCAGATTTCCCGTCAGTTTTGGGCTTATCAGGTTAATAATGGCGTGATGCATGAACCACGCTCATTTATCACTACCGTCCCGCATATGAGTTTTGTCTGGGGCGACGAGAATGTGAATTTCCTGCGCGCACGTTACGCCGCACTGCAGCAGAGCACCTTATTCCGTGGTATGCGTTATTCCGAAGATCACGCGCAGATTAAAGAGTGGGCACCGCTGGTCATGGAAGGTCGCGATCCGAAACAGAAAGTCGCGGCAACGCGCACCGAGATTGGTACTGACGTTAACTATGGTGAAATCACGCGCCAACTGATTGCCTCGTTGCAGAAAAAGCCCAACTTTGCGCTGCAACTGAGCACCGAAGTGCGAGGCTTTAAGCGTAATGCAGACAATAGCTGGACCGTTACGGTCGCCGATCTGAAAAACAACGAAGCGGAACATGATATCAAGGCGAAGTTTGTCTTTATCGGTGCCGGTGGCGCTGCGCTGAAGCTGTTGCAGGAAACCAACATTCCAGAAGCGAAAGGCTATGCCGGATTCCCGGTTGGCGGCCAGTTCCTGGTGGCGGAAAACCCGGACGTAGTGAATCGTCACCTGGCGAAAGTGTATGGTCAGGCGTCTGTGGGCGCGCCGCCGATGTCCGTACCGCACATCGATACCCGTATCCTGGATGGCAAACGTGTCGTGCTGTTTGGGCCATTCGCGACATTCTCCACCAAGTTCCTGAAAAACGGTTCGTTGTGGGATCTGCTCAGCTCGACCACGACGTCGAACTTTATGCCGATGGTCAACGTAGGCCTGGATAACTTCGATCTAGTGAAATATCTGGTAAGCCAGGTGATGCTGAGCGATGACGACCGTTTTGCCGCACTGCAAGAGTACTATCCGCAGGCGAAGAAAGAAGACTGGCGTTTATGGCAGGCGGGTCAGCGTGTGCAGATCATTAAAAGTGATGCAGAGAAGGGCGGCGTTCTCCGTCTGGGAACCGAAGTCGTCAGCGATAAAGAAGGTACGATTGCTGCGCTGCTGGGCGCTTCGCCTGGTGCATCAACCGCGGCACCGATCATGCTACATCTGATGGAAAAAGTGTTTAAAGATAAAGTCGCCAGCCCTGAGTGGCAGGCGAAGCTGAAAACGATTATTCCGTCTTATGGTACTAAGCTGAACGGAAACGTTGAAGCAACTGAACAAGAGCTGCAATACACCAGCGAAGTTCTGGGTCTGAAATACGACAAGCCGCAGGTTGCCGATGAAGCGCCAAAACCGCAGTTGAAACCTCAGGCTCAACCGCAGCCTGAGCAGAAAGCTGTGGCGGATATCGCGCTGTAAATAAAATGCCGGATAAGCGCTGCGCTTATCCGGCATGGTTCATGCGTCTGTAGGTCGGATACGGCGGTACGCCGCCATCCGGCACATTCTCACTTATCGCGCGACTGCGTCCTGAATATTCTCTTCCGCTTTCCAGATTCGGTATTTCACTTCCACGTTTTCCGGGGTGTAGACCACAATCGGCAGCTTGCTGTTGTAGCGCAGCATACCGTCATCACCCAGATACGCGGTAATAAATTTCTTCTCTTTCTTGCCGTCCGGGCAGGCCATCATGGTTGAAACCGGAGAGGTGACTTTGTCGAAAACATAGTAGTCGTATCCCCAACCTTCCAGCGTTTTACTGTCCAGCTCTCCACCCAGGCGGTGCTGGTTACAGTCAACTTCCAGCGTTTGTCCGATCAGCAGTTCTACTTTCAGAGTAGATTCATCTTTCTCAGGGGGAAGCTGGATAACCTGGCGCTTCATACCCTTTTCCGCTTTAGGATAAGGGGCGACTTTTTCCAGCGGCTGAGCACCGGTATCGTTACTGGCAGCCCAGGCAGAGGTGCTGGCAAAGGCGGCGAAAAGTACGGCAGGGACAATTGTCTTCATCTTATTGTTCACAGTGTTTCCTTTCTTCTGTCTTATGAACGAACCTGGAGCAGGTTAACATATTTGTGTTATCTATTAATCTGGATTTACTTATATTTAAAGTGTATTTGGAAGGGGTTTATAATCAATGTAGCGATATATTCTAAGAACTATCTTAATTATAAGATTATTCTCTTGTTGCCTTCTTCGTTGTGTATTTCATTATACAACCCATTGAAATGTGAGCAAAAGCGCATTTTTTCCCGTCAACTCAACACTCTTTTGATCCGGCAACAGCATTTACCCCGATCGGGGTATGCTCCTCTTACACATCCTGAAATATCTTACGACTAAAAATAACTACTCATAAATAGTGCAGTTTTTTATGTCGTTCAACCCGCCGGGGGAGAGCGTCATTATGGAAGGACAATGTCATGGTTGATTTATCCCGTCGAGGTATGTTGACAGGCAGTTGGCGTAACGCCAACGCAGGGATCCGTCCGCCGTGGAGCAAGGAAGATTCTCACTTTCTGGCCCATTGCCTTCGTTGTGACGCCTGCATCCAGGCGTGTGAAACCGACATCCTGCAGCGAGGCCAGGGTGGTTATCCGAGCGTAAATTTCAAACACGGCGAGTGCAGCTTTTGTTATGCCTGCGCAGAGGCCTGTCCCGAATCACTTTTTCTTCCGCGCCACACCAGGGCATGGGATCTGAATTTTACGATCGGGGAAAACTGTCTCGCACACCAGTCAGTTGAGTGTCATCGCTGTCAGGATAGCTGTGAACCCATGGCCATAACCTTTCGCCCCACGCTGTCCGGTATTTATCAGCCACAGCTCGACAATCAGGCCTGTAACGGATGCGGCGCGTGTGTCGCTATTTGCCCGGTATCAGCCATTAATGCGGAGTACAACCATGGACAGTAACTGGCAGGTCTGCAGCCTGGTCGTTCAGGCCAAAAGTCAGCATATCAATGATATCGCCACGCAGTTGCGTTCGTTTCCGGGTTGCGAAGTTGCACTTAGCGATGTGGAAAGCGGCCAGCTCATTGTGGTGGTGGAAGCAGAGCAAAGTGAAACGCTAATGAAAACTATTGAGTCAGTGCGCAACGTTGCGGGCGTGCTGGCGGTGTCGCTGGTTTATCACCAGCAGGATGAGCAAGGTGAGGAAACACCATGAAACTCAGTCGTCGTAGCTTTATGAAAGCTAACGCCGTTGCGGCCGCTGCGGCGGCTGCCGGGTTAAGCGTGCCGGGCGTAGCCCGCGCGGTAGTCGGTCAGCAAGAAGCCATCAAATGGGACAAAGCCCCGTGCCGTTTCTGCGGAACGGGCTGTGGCGTATTGGTCGGGACGCAGCAAGGGCGTGTTGTGGCATGCCAGGGTGACCCGGATGCGCCGGTTAACCGTGGACTTAACTGCATCAAAGGTTACTTCCTGCCGAAAATCATGTACGGAAAAGACCGTTTAACACAGCCGATGCTGCGCATGAAGGACGGTAAGTATCACAAAGAAGGCGAATTCACTCCGATTAGCTGGGATCAGGCCTTTGACGTGATGGAAGAGAAATTCAAAACGTCCATGAAAGAAAAAGGCCCAGAGTCTATCGGCATGTTCGGCTCGGGTCAGTGGACGATTTGGGAAGGTTACGCTGCCGCCAAATTGTTTAAAGCCGGCTTCCGTTCTAATAACATCGACCCGAACGCCCGTCACTGTATGGCGTCAGCGGTGGTCGGTTTTATGCGTACCTTCGGTATGGATGAGCCGATGGGCTGCTATGACGATATTGAGCATGCCGATGCTTTCGTCTTGTGGGGCGCGAATATGGCGGAGATGCACCCGATTCTGTGGTCGCGCATCACCAACCGTCGTCTGTCCGATCCGAATGTTACCGTCGCGGTGCTCTCCACCTTCCAGCATCGTAGTTTTGAGCTGGCGGATAACGGTATGGTCTTCACGCCGCAAACCGATCTGGTGATCCTCAACTACATCGCAAACTACATCATTCAAAACAATGCGATCAACCAGGATTTCTTCAGCAAGCACGTTAACCTGCGTAAAGGGGTGACTGACATCGGCTACGGCCTGCGTCCAACCCATCCGCTGGAAAAAGCGGCGAAGAATCCAGGTTCCGATGCTTCTGAACCGATGAGCTTTGAAGATTACAAAGCCTTCGTTGCTGAGTACACGCTGGATAAAACCGCCGAAATGACCGGCGTACCGAAAGATCAACTGGAACAGTTGGCGCAGCTGTATGCCGATCCGAAGAAAAAGGTCATCTCCTACTGGACGATGGGCTTTAACCAGCATACCCGTGGCGTGTGGGCCAACAACCTGGTCTATAACCTGCACCTGCTGACCGGTAAAATTTCTCAGCCAGGCTGTGGCCCGTTCTCATTGACCGGTCAGCCTTCCGCCTGCGGTACCGCGCGTGAAGTCGGGACGTTCTCCCACCGTCTGCCTGCGGATATGGTGGTCACCAACGAAAAACACCGCGATATCTGCGAGAAGCATTGGAATATCCCGACCGGGACTATTCCGGCAAAAATCGGGCTGCACGCCGTGGCGCAAGACCGTGCGCTGAAAGATGGCAAACTCAATGTCTACTGGACGATGTGTACCAACAACATGCAGGCCGGCCCGAACATCAACGAAGAGCGTATGCCGGGCTGGCGCGATCCGCGCAATTTCATCATCGTCTCCGATCCGTACCCGACGGTCAGCGCCCTGTCAGCCGACCTGATCCTACCGACCGCAATGTGGGTAGAGAAAGAAGGGGCTTACGGTAACGCGGAACGCCGTACTCAGTTCTGGCGTCAGCAGATTAAAGCGCCGGGTGAATCGAAATCGGATCTGTGGCAACTGGTGCAGTTTTCTCGTCGCTTCAAAACAGAAGAGGTATGGCCGGAAGAACTGCTGGCGCAGAAACCAGAGCTGCGCGGCAAAACGTTGTATGACGTGCTGTTTGCCACGCCAGCCGTGACCAAATTCCCGGTCGCTGAACTGGCTGAAGATCAGCTCAACGATGAATCCCGCGAGCTGGGCTTCTATCTGCAAAAAGGGCTGTTCGAAGAGTATGCCTGGTTTGGCCGTGGCCACGGACACGATCTCGCACCGTTTGACGATTACCATAAAGCGCGCGGTTTACGCTGGCCGGTCGTTGAGGGCAAAGAGACTCAGTGGCGCTACAGCGAAGGCAACGACCCGTACGTGAAAGCGGGGGAAAGCTACAAGTTCTACGGTAAGCCGGACGGTAAAGCGGTTATCTTCGCGCTGCCATTTGAACCTGCCGCTGAAGCGCCGGATAAAGAGTATGACCTGTGGCTTTCCACTGGACGTGTGCTGGAGCACTGGCATACCGGCAGCATGACGCGTCGTGTGCCTGAACTGCACCGCGCCTTCCCGGAAGCGGTGCTGTTTATCCACCCGCTGGATGCAAAAGCGCGCGATCTGCGCCGTGGCGATAAAGCCAAAGTGGTTTCCCGCCGTGGTGAAGTTATCTCGATTGTTGAAACGCGCGGGCGTAACCGTCCGCCGCAGGGGCTGGTATACATGCCGTTCTTCGATGCCGCACAGCTGGTGAATAATCTGACGCTGGATGCGACGGATCCGCTCTCCAAAGAGACGGATTTCAAGAAGTGCGCCGTGAAACTGGCGAAGGTGTAACGCGTTATGTCCCGGTCAGCAAAACCCCAAAATGGCCGCCGCCGCTTTCTGCGCGATATGGTTCGCGCGGCGGGCGGGCTGGCCGTCGTTGGCGTGGCGCTGGGGTTACAACAGCAAACCGCACGTGCAACCGGCGTGCGGTTACGCCCGCCTGGCGCACTGAGCGAGGAGGCATTCGCCAGCGCCTGTGTGCGCTGCGGTCAGTGCGTTCAGGCATGCCCATATGACACGCTGAAGCTGGCGACGCTGGCCTCCGGGCTGGCAGCAGGTACGCCCTATTTTGTCGCCCGCGATATTCCTTGCGAAATGTGTGAGGACATTCCGTGTGCCAAAGTCTGCCCCAGCGGCGCGTT
This sequence comes from Citrobacter sp. TBCS-15, assembly GCF_005280815.1. Classification (NCBI taxonomy): domain Bacteria; kingdom Pseudomonadati; phylum Pseudomonadota; class Gammaproteobacteria; order Enterobacterales; family Enterobacteriaceae; genus Citrobacter; species Citrobacter sp. TBCS-15. The sequence continues at coordinate 407,711 of NZ_SZWK01000313.1, forward strand.
GGACAGGGAAATTGAATCCATTGACGATTCGCGTATGGGGCTGGCGGTACTGCTGGATCACGAAAACTGCCTCAACTACCAAGGGTTACGCTGCGATGTTTGTTACCGCGAGTGCCCGAAAATCGATGAGGCTATCACCCTTGAGCTGGACCGTAATATGCGTACCGGCAAGCATGCGCGGTTTATTCCGACCGTGCACAGCGATGCCTGTACCGGCTGTGGGAAATGCGAAAAAGTCTGCGTACTGGAACAGCCAGCAATAAAAGTGCTGCCGCTGTCGCTGGCGAAAGGGGAGTTAGGACACCATTACCGCTTCGGTTGGCTGGAGGGGAACAATGGCAAATCGTAAACGTGATGCCGGGCGTGAAGCGCAGGCAAAAAAAGGATGGTGGAAGAGTCATCGCTGGCTGCTGCTGCGTCGTTTGAGTCAGTTTTTGATACTGGCGATGTTCCTCAGCGGCCCGTGGCTTGGCGTGTGGATCCTGCATGGCAACTACAGTGGCAGTCTGCTGTTGGATACCGTCCCATTCACCGATCCGCTGATTACGCTGCAAAGCCTGGCCAGCGGACACCTGCCGGCAACGGTGGCGTTAACGGGGGCGGTCGTCATCACGGTGCTGTATGCCCTTGCGGGTAAGCGTCTGTTTTGCAGCTGGGTTTGTCCGATGAACCCGGTCACCGATTTAGCCAGTTGGTTACGCAGAAGGTTTGACCTGAATCAGTCCGCGACCCTGCCGCGCTATATACGGTACGTCCTGCTGGTGGTTATCCTGGTCGGTTCCGCCTTGACCGGTACGCTGCTGTGGGAATGGATAAATCCCGTCTCTCTGCTCGGACGGAGTCTGGTAATGGGATTTGGCAGTGGTGCACTGCTGATTCTGGCACTGTTTTTATTTGATCTACTGGTCGTTGAGCATGGCTGGTGCGGGCATCTCTGTCCACTGGGCGCACTGTATAGCGTAGTGGGAAGTAAAGGCGCATTAACCGTTTCGGCAAAAGAACGTAACAGATGTAACCGCTGTATGGATTGTTTTCATGTTTGCCCGGAACCGCATGTGCTACGTGCGCCGGTGCTGGATGAGCAAAGCCCGGTGCAGGTAACCAGTCGCGATTGCATGGCCTGCGGTCGCTGCGTGGATGTCTGTTCTGAGGATGTTTTTACAATAACAACACGATGGAGTTCGGGAGCGAAATCATGAAAAGCCATGACCTGATTAAAAAGCTGAGTCAATGGACGGCCCTGCTTGCCCTGGTCGTCAGTGGGGCCGTTTGGGCTGCAAACGGAGTGGACCTAAGCCAGTCACCGGAAGTCTCAGGGACACAGGAAGGGGCGATTCGCATGCCGAAAGAGCAGGAGCGTATGCCGCTGAACTATGTGAATCAACCGCCAATGGTTCCGCACAGCGTTGAAGGGTATCAGGTGACGACCAATACTAACCGCTGTCTGCAATGCCACGGTGTGGAAAGCTATCGCACTACCGGCGCGCCGCGCATCAGTCCGACGCACTTTATGGACAGCGATGGCAAGGTATTGGCTGAAGTCGCGCCGCGTCGTTATTTCTGTCTGCAATGTCACGTCCCGCAGGCTGACGCTGCGCCGATTGTTGAAAATACCTTCACCCCCTCGAAAGGTTACGGGAAATAAGAGGTCATTATGGAAAATTCTAACCGTAAACCAGGCTGGATTAAGCGCGTCTGGCAATGGTGGCGTCGCCCCAGCCGTCTGGCGCTCGGCACGCTGTTGTTAATCGGCTTTGTGGGCGGCATTATTTTCTGGGGCGGCTTTAATACCGGTATGGAAAAGGCCAATACGGAAGAGTTCTGCATTAGCTGTCACGAAATGCGCAATACGGTGTACCAGGAATACATGGAAACCGTACACTACAACAACCGCAGTGGTGTGCGTGCGACTTGCCCTGATTGCCACGTCCCGCATGAGTGGGGCCCGAAAATGATCCGTAAGATCAAGGCCAGTAAAGAGCTGTACGCGAAAGCATTGGGGTTAATAGATACACCGCAAAAATTTGAAGACCATCGTCTGACGATGGCGCAAAATGAGTGGCGGCGTATGAAAGACAATAACTCGCAAGAGTGTCGCAACTGTCACAACTTCGAGTTTATGGATTTAACCGCCCAGAAAGGCGTTGCGGCCAAAATGCACGACCAGGCCGTGAAAGACGGGCAAACCTGTATTGACTGTCATAAAGGGATAGCGCACAAACTGCCTGATATGCGCGAAGTCAAACCGGGCTTTTAACAGGATGTAGATAACCAGGTATGCTTGAAGCCAGAGAATTACTTTGCGAGCGGGATGACAGAATACTGTTCAGCGATCTGTCATTTCGCGTCAACGCAGGGGAATGGGTACAAATTACCGGCAGCAACGGCGCGGGGAAAACCACTCTGCTGCGGTTGCTTACCGGGCTGGCGCGTCCCGACGCAGGGGAGGTTTGCTGGCAAGAACAACCCCTGCATCACGTGCGGGACAGCTACCATCAGCAATTGCTCTGGATCGGACATCAGCCGGGGATAAAAACCCGGCTTTCGGCGTTGGAGAACCTGCGTTTTTTCCATCACGACGGTGATATCGCACAGTGTCTGGACGCGCTGGCGCAGGCGGGACTTGCCGGATACGAAGATATTCCGGTGAATCAGCTCTCCGCCGGACAACAGCGGCGCGTGGCGCTGGCCCGTTTGTGGCTGACCCGCGCCCGGCTGTGGATCCTCGATGAACCCTTTACCGCCATTGATGTGAACGGCGTTGAGCGACTGACTCAGCGTATGGCACAGCACACGGAGCAGGGCGGTATTGTTATTCTTACCACCCACCAGCCGCTTAATGTTGAGACCAGTAAAGTGCGACGTATTGCGCTGACCAGCGAGAGGGCAACGCAATGATGTGGCGAATCTTCCGTTTAGAACTGCGAGTTGCGTTTCGTCATAGTGCGGAAATCGCCAATCCTTTATGGTTCTTCCTGATTGTTATCACGCTGTTCCCTCTGAGCATTGGGCCGGAGCCACAGCTGCTGGCGCGTATTGCGCCGGGCATCATCTGGGTTGCGGCGCTGCTGGCGTCATTGCTGGCGCTGGAGCGCTTGTTTCGTGATGACTTACAGGACGGCAGCCTTGAGCAACTGATGCTGCTGCCGCTGCCGCTTCCGGCGGTCGTGCTGGCGAAAGTGATGGCGCACTGGGTCGTAACTGGTTTGCCGCTGTTAATCCTCTCGCCGCTGGTGGCATTACTGCTGGGCATGGATATGTACGGCTGGAAAATTATGGCGCTGACCTTGCTGCTCGGTACGCCGACGCTGGGTTTTCTCGGCGCGCCGGGTGTGGGTTTGACGGTGGGCTTAAAGCGCGGCGGCGTGCTGTTAAGCGTGCTGGTTCTCCCGCTTACCATACCACTACTGATTTTTGCGACCGCCGCGATGGATGCGGCTTCCATGCACCTACCGGTTGAAGGGTACATGGCGATTCTGGGGGCGTTGCTGGTAGGCAGCGCCACGTTAAGCCCGTTTGCCACGGCTGCGGCGTTACGGATTAGCGTGCAGTAATGCGGACAGGATTTGCAGGCCGGGCAAGGTACTCCGGCAAAACGGATATTAATTAATGGAGTCTGGTGACTGAACTATGTGGAAAACACTTCATCAATTGGCGATGCCCCCTCGGCTCTATCAGATCTGCGGCTGGTTTATTCCGTGGCTGGCGATTGCCAGCGCGGTGGTACTCATAACGGGATGGGGCTGGGGCTTTGGCTTCGCGCCAGCTGATTATCAGCAGGGACAGAGCTATCGCATCATTTATCTGCACGTTCCGGCGGCAATCTGGTCGATGGGGATTTATGCCTCAATGGCTGTTGCGGCGTTTATCGGCCTGGTCTGGCAAATGAAAATGGCCAATCTGGCGCTGGCTGCGATGGCGCCCATTGGCGCTGTGTTTACCTTTATTGCGTTGGTGACGGGGTCCGCATGGGGCAAACCGATGTGGGGAACCTGGTGGGTCTGGGATGCCCGACTCACCTCGGAACTGGTGCTGCTGTTTCTCTACGTTGGCGCCATTGCGCTGTGGCATGCCTTTGACGACCGTCGTCTGGCAGGTCGCGCTGCCGGTATTCTGGTGCTGATTGGCGTGGTCAACTTACCGATCATTCATTACTCGGTCGAGTGGTGGAATACGCTGCATCAGGGGTCAACCCGTATGCAGCAGAGTATCGATCCGGCAATGCGCGCGCCGCTGCGTCTGGCGATCGTCGGCTACCTGTTACTGTTTGTCACGCTGGCGCTAATGCGCATGCGTAACCTGATTTTGATGATGGAAAAACGCCGCCCGTGGGTGAGCGAACTGATCTTAAAAAGAGGCCGCCAATGACCCCTGCATTTGCATCATGGAGTGATTTTTTCGCGATGGGCGGTTACGCCTTGTATGTCTGGCTGGCTGTCGCCATGAGCGTTATTCCGCTACTGGTGCTGGTGCTGCATTCTGCGTTACAGCATCGCGCAATTTTACGCGGTGTGGCTCAGCAGCGGGCGAGGGAAGCGCGCATGCGCGCAGCGCAAGTACAACGGGAGGCGGCGTGAATATTCGACGTAAAAATCGGCTATGGATAGCCTGCGCGGTACTGGCAGGTCTGGCGTTGACCATTTCGCTGGTGCTCTACGCGCTGCGTTCCAATATCGATCTGTTCTACACCCCGGGAGAGATACTCTACGGTAAGCGTGAAACGCAGCAGATGCCTGAAGTCGGTCAACGTCTGCGCGTGGGTGGGATGGTGATGCCGGGCAGCGTGAAGCGCGATCCGCAATCGCTAAAAGTAAATTTCAGCATCTATGACGCCGAAGGTGTGGTGGATGTGACCTATGAAGGCATTTTGCCGGACCTGTTCCGCGAGGGGCAGGGCGTCGTCGTTCAGGGCGAGTTGGACAAGGGAAATCATGTGCAGGCTAAAGAGGTTCTTGCCAAACATGATGAAAACTACACCCCGCCGGAAGTCGAAAAAGCGATGCAGGAAAACCACCGTCGCCCGGAAAGTGTTTATAAGGATAAAACGTCATGATGCCTGAAATTGGCAATGCGCTGTTGTGCCTTGCGCTTGGCGTTGCATTACTGCTGTCGGTCTATCCGCTGTGGGGCGTGGCGCGCGGCGACGTGCGGATGATGGCCTCAGCACGGCCCTTTGCCTGGGTCTTGTTTATCTGCGTGATGGGGGCGTTCCTGATTCTGGTTAATGCCTTTGTGGTTAACGACTTTACCGTGACCTACGTCGCCAGTAACTCCAATACCCAACTTCCGGTCTGGTATCGGGTCGCGGCGACCTGGGGCGCGCATGAAGGCTCGCTGCTGCTGTGGGTGTTGCTGATGAGCGGCTGGACGTTCGCCGTCGCAGTGTTCAGCCAGCGCATGCCGCTGGATATCGTCGCCCGCGTGTTGGCGGTGATGGGGATGGTCAGCGTCGGCTTCCTGCTGTTTATCCTGTTTACCTCTAATCCGTTTGCCCGCACGTTGCCCAACTTCCCTATCGAAGGGCGCGACCTCAACCCGCTGTTGCAGGATCCGGGACTGATTTTCCATCCGCCGTTGCTGTACATGGGGTATGTCGGTTTCTCGGTGGCTTTTGCGTTTGCGATCGCCGCGTTGATGAGCGGGCGTCTGGACAGCACCTTCGCTCGCTTTTCGCGTCCATGGACGCTGGCGGCGTGGGTGTTTCTGACGCTGGGGATTGTACTCGGTTCGGCCTGGGCCTATTACGAGCTGGGCTGGGGCGGCTGGTGGTTCTGGGATCCGGTTGAGAACGCCTCCTTTATGCCATGGCTGGTGGGCACAGCCCTGATGCACTCGCTGTCGGTAACCGAACAGCGCGCCAGCTTCAAAGCCTGGACCCTGCTGCTGTCAATCAGCGCCTTCTCGCTGTGCCTGTTGGGTACTTTCCTGGTACGCTCCGGCGTACTGGTTTCGGTGCATGCTTTCGCCTCAGACCCGTCGCGCGGAATGTTTATCCTGGCCTTCATGGTGCTGGTGATTGGCGGTTCCCTGCTGCTGTTTGCAGTGCGTGGGCATAAGGTTCGCTCGCGGGTAAACAACGCGCTGTGGTCGCGTGAATCGCTGCTGTTGGGCAACAACGTCCTGCTGATCGCCGCTATGCTGGTGGTGTTATTGGGTACGCTGCTGCCGCTGGTGCACAAACAGCTTGGGTTGGGCAGCATTTCGATTGGCGAGCCGTTCTTCAATACCATGTTCACTTGGCTGATGGCGCCGTTTGCGCTGCTGCTGGGCATTGGGCCATTAGTGCGCTGGGGCCGTGACCGACCACGTAAACTGAAAACGTTACTGATCATCGCGTTTGTCACCACGCTTATTCTGTCGCTGCTGCTGCCGTGGCTGTTTGAGGATCGCATTGCCGCCATGACGGTGGTGGGGCTGGCGATGGCGTGCTGGATATTTGTGCTGGCCATGTCCGAAGCGTACCTGCGCATTTCTCGTGGAACAAAGCTGACGCCAAGCTACTGGGGGATGGTATCAGGTCACGTTGGGCTGGCGATTACCATTGTTGGTATTGCCTTTAGCCAGAATTACAGCGTGGAACGCGATGTGCGCATGAAAGCGGGCGATAGCGTCAGTATCCATAACTATCAGTTCACCTTCCGTGAAGTAAAAGACATTACCGGACCAAACTACCGGGGCGGGGTCGCCATTATTGGCGTCACGCGTGATGGTAAACCGGAAGCCACGCTGCATGCGGAGAAACGCTTTTATAACAGCACCAGTTCGATGATGACCGAAGCGGCGATTGACGGCGGGCTTACGCGCGATCTGTATGCTGCGCTGGGTGAAGAGCTGGATAACGGCGCATGGGCTGTACGTTTGTATTACAAACCGTTTATTCGCTGGATTTGGGCCGGAGGGTTGCTGATGGCGCTGGGCGGGGTGTTCTGCCTGTTTGATCCACGCTATCGCCAGCGCACGCGCCCGCGTGTCGCGGTGCAAAAAAATGCGTCGGAGGCTGTATGAAGCGCAACGCACTGTTAATTCCGTTTATTATTTTTCTCATCATTGCAGCGGCGCTGCTATGGCAGTTAGCGCGTAACGCGCAAGGAGACGACCCTACTAATCTGGAGTCGGCGTTGATCGGCAAACCTGTTCCGACGTTCCGTCTGGAATCGCTGGAAAACCCGGGGCAGCATTATCAGGCCGATGTGCTGACGCAGGGGAAGCCAGTGTTGCTGAACGTCTGGGCGACATGGTGTCCGACCTGTCGCGCCGAGCATCAGTATCTGAATCAACTGTCTGCGCAAGGCGTGCGGGTAGTGGGCCTGAACTATAAAGACGATCGTCAGAAAGCCATTGTCTGGCTGAAAGAGCTGGGCAATCCTTACTCATTAAGTCTGTTTGACGGCGACGGTATGCTCGGCCTCGATCTTGGCGTGTACGGCGCACCGGAGACGTTCCTGATCGACGGGAAAGGTATTATTCGCTATCGCCATGCCGGCGATCTGAATGCCCGGGTGTGGGAAAGCGAGATCAAACCGTTGTGGGACAAGTACAGTAAGGAGGCTGCGCAATGAGATTTTTATTGGGCCTGCTGATGCTGGTTATCTCGGGATCCGCGCTTGCGACTATCGACGTAATGCAGTTTAAGGATGAAGCGCAGGAGCAGCAGTTCCGCCAGCTTACCGAGCAACTACGTTGTCCTAAATGTCAGAACAACAGTATTGCCGACTCTAACTCAATGATCGCCACCGACCTGCGGCAGAAAGTGTACGAACTGATGCAGGAAGGCAAAAGCCAGAAAGAGATTGTTGACTACATGGTGGCGCGCTACGGCAACTTCGTCACTTACGATCCGCCGTTAACTCCGCTGACCGTGCTGCTGTGGGTGATGCCTGTGGTAGCGATTGGTCTCGGGGGCTGGATTATTTTCGCCCGTACTCGCCGACGCGTGCGGGTGAAACAAGAAGAGTTTCCTGACGACATTATCCCGGATGGCAAGCGCGGTGGATTCGGACTCTTTGTGCCCGGCATCGTGGTGGCGCTGGTGGTCGGCGCGGTGAGCTATTATCAAACCGGGAACTATAAACAGGTGCAGGTCTGGCAGCAGGCCACCGCTCAGGCTCCAGCGCTGCTGGAGCGGGCATTGGATCCGAAAGCCGACCCGTTGAATGAAGAAGACATGACGCGTCTGGCGCTGGGGCTGCGCACTCGCTTACAGGCCGATCCCGCAAACGTCGAAGGCTGGATCATGCTCGGACGTATTGGCATGGTACTCGGTAACGCCAGTACGGCTACTGAAGCCTATGCCAATGCCTATCGACTGGATCCTAACAACAGCGATGCGGCGCTGGGTTATGCGGAAGCATTGACCCGTTCTTCCGATCCTGATGATAACCGTCGGGGAGGGGAGTTGTTGCGCCAGCTGATAAGAGGCGAGCATGCTAACGTGCGCGTATTGAGCATGTATGCTTTTAACGCTTTCGAACAGCAGCGTTTCGGCGAAGCTGTTGCGGCGTGGGAGATGATGCTGAAATTATTGCCCGCTAACGATACCCGTCGGGCGGTAATAGAACGCAGTATTAAACAGGCGATGGAGCAGCTAACGCCGCAGGAGAAGTAAGAGTGGAAGGGGCCGGATGGCGACGCAAAGCGTCTTATCCGGCCTTGCGATGCTCGTGATTTGTAGGCCCGATAAGCGTAGCGCCATCGGGCAATATCTGGTTATTGCATGCCGCGCGTTTGCAAAAACAGGATGGTGGCAGCAACGCGAGAGCGCACATTGAGTTTGCGCAGCAGGTTGCGAATATGCACCTTCACCGTCTGTTCGGAAATATTTAATACCGAAGCAATCTGTTTATTCGACAGCCCCTGAGCCAGTTCGTGTAACACATCCAGCTCGCGTTCGGTGAGAATGCTGAACGGATCTTCTTGTGCGCCGAACAGGTCGCGTTCGCGCAGATATTCACTGACGCGTGTACTAAACGCTTTACCGCCTTTGGCTCCGCTGCGAATGGCCTCCAGCAGGACTTCAGGATCGCTGTCTTTGAGCAAATAACCATCCGCACCCGCGTCAATTAAGGCGTATACATCGCTGGCGGCATCCGAAACGGTCAGAATGATAATTTGTGCGGTAACGCCGTCCCGACGCAGCGCATTCAGGGTATCCAGCCCACTCATACCTTTCATATTGAGATCTAACAGGATCACGTCAAGGTCCAGACGGTTTGCCAGATCGATCGCACTTGCGCCGTCACCTGCTTCAGCCACTACGTTAAATGCGGGATCCAGTTGCAATAATTGACTAATTCCCCGCCGCATCAGTGGGTGGTCGTCGACAATCAGCACCCGAAAAGGCGTTGCTTCAGGCATACTATTCTCCTGAGTTTTATTAGTATCATTATTGTTTTCAGCGCATCAATCGTCCAGGTTTATCGCGCTGATGAGAGGGTAAATTTTACCCCAATTTGTACATGGGTAAGTAGTAAAACCTGTGCTAAAAGCCGTGGTGGTGCGGAACATTGAATCGCAGGCATAAAAAAAACCAACCACAAGGGTTGGTTTTTTTTGAGGATTTTTGGTCGGCACGAGAGGATTTGAACCTCCGACCCCCGACACCCCATGACGGTGCGCTACCAGGCTGCGCTACGTGCCGACGCTATGGCTGATAATACTACTGCTTTCCACCGCGAATGCAAGAGGATGGCTTGCTAACTGATTTATAATTAATCAGTTAGCAATGAATCGCTTCTCATCCGTCAGAACTTGCAGCAGCAGGCTCAGCTGCGGTTTCTGATCTTTTATCTTCTCACCGTGTAAATCATACGTCTGATAATTACCGTTGTTGTTAAGCACCAGCGTCATCTCTGGTGTGGTAATTGCCAGCGTGCTGCCGTCGGCGGCGGTAACCCAGTAATGGCGGCGGGTTGCATTAAACAAATCCTGGCCCTGCGAGTACTCGTTAGCTGGCGTGCTGACGTGGAGCAGACGTTGCATAAGCGTCGTCATCAGGTCTGTATGATCGGTCAGGCTATTGATGCGCTGAGCAGGTGTTCCCGGCCAGTGAATAATCAGAGGAACCTGCAGATGGCCGCGCGACCACGCAAAGCTGTTCTCTTCCTGAGTCAGCGGCACGCCCCGACCAGCAGTAATAATCACCACCGTGTTGTTCAGTTTACCGGAGTCGCGCAGGGCGCTAAGGATCCGGTTAATGTTGGCATCCACATCCTGAGCGGCATTGGCGTAGCGTTTGGCAAAGTTCTTCTGGTTGCTGTCATCCAGGTTCGTTCCGTTAAAGGAGACCCAGGAGAACCAGCGGTTATCTTCCTGTGCGTAGCGACCCAACCAGTTAATCCACTGGCTTGCGGTTTGCTCGTCAGACTGCGTTTGCACGCTCGGCATAGAGAAATCTGACAGTAGCGCCTGGCGATAAAGCGGGCTGGTAAAGCCATCCGAGGAGAATAGCCCCAACTGATACCCCTGCTGGTTCAGTGCAGAGATCAGCGCCGCAGGCGTTCGGGTCGACAAAATGCCGTCCATGTAGCTTGGGGACACGCCATAGAACAGGCCAAAAATCCCGTTATCTGTGGTGTTGCCTGTGCTCATGTGACGCGTAAAGGCGATATTCTGCTCAGCGAATTCAGCCAGCGCTGGCATCTGTTTTTCAAAACGGGAGTAGTTCAGGCCGTCTACGGTAATCAGCAGAACGTTCTGGCCGGTTCCCATATCGCGGTAGCGCAGGTCGCTGAGCGGGTACTGTACGGAAACCGCTTCCGGGTTTCCCTGCTCGATCAGGCGGCGTTGATATTCTTGCGCATCCAACAGACCATGTTTTTCCAGAAACTTACGCGCCGTCATCGGATAGGAGAGCGGCAGGTTCGCGCGTTGCATGGTAATAGGGCGATAGAAATTGGCGTCTGCCCAGATGTACACCACATGCGAGGCGATAAAGGAAACGAAGAAGAATGCTGCTAAGGGTTTCGCAAAATGGCGACGACGCGTCAGGCTGCGCAGCTTTTGCCAGCTCCAGGTCGCAAACAGCATTTCGATTAACAGAATAACCGGCACGCTGATAAACATCAGTTGCCAGTCACGCGCCGCTTCATTCTGGTCAGGGTTAATGACCAGTTCCCAGACGATCGGGTTGAGGTGCAGGTGGAAGCGGGTAAAAACTTCGCTGTCGATTAACAACAGCGTCATGCCCGCCGTCGCCAGGATAGCTGATAAGAATCGCATCAGCCTCTGGGACATGACGATAAACGTCAGGGGAAACAGGATCAGCAGATAGGTGGCAAACACCAGGAAGCTAAAATGCCCGACAACGCTCAGGTAGGAATAAACGCGCCCTGCAAGCGTAGTCGGCCAGTCGGCGACAAACAGGTAACGGCTACCGAGTACCATGGCCAACAGAATGTTGAACAAAGCAAACCAGTGCCCCCAGCTAACCATCTGGGAGACTTTCTCACGGTAGCGCTGACGATGAGTTACCATAAACTGTTGTTCGTTTCCCCGGAGCAGGCTCTTAATGCGCTTGGTCGTCGTTTACCGAAGACTGCAATGCGCGGGCAAAAGAGTTGGCAATCGCCTGGCGCTGGGCCGGTGCGATGCTTGTATTGATAAGGTTAGTCACCATGTTTCCCAGTACCATCAGGGAAAGATCGGTCGGCGCCTTATGTTTTTCCAGTACGTTGAGCATCTCATTCAGCAGTTGTTCAACGTGTTCGTCACTATAGCGGGAAATTTGTGGCATAAATCGAAATCAGTCTGTTCATGAAAGGGCAACATATTACCGTACGGACAGTTTTTTTTCTGCTTTTTTATCTTCTATTGCGTCACTGCCCGGCAGGTGGTTGAATACCGCCCGGTCTAAAAGGAGAGTTTATCATGAGTCTGGATATCAACCAGATTGCCCTGCACCAGCTTATCAAACGTGATGAGCAAAACCTTGAGCTGGTCTTGCGCGATTCATTACTGGAACCGACAGCGACCGTTGTCGATATGATGGCTGAACTGCATCGGGTGTATAGCGCCAAGAATAAAGCCTATGGCCTGTTCAGCGAAGAGAGCGAGCTGGCGCAAACGCTGCGTTTACAGCGTCAGGGCGAAGAGGATTTTCTGGCTTTTAGCCGGGCCGCGACAGGGCGTTTGCGGGACGAGCTGGCGAAATATCCTTTTGCCGACGGCGGTATTGTCCTGTTCTGCCATTACCGCTATCTGGCGGTAGAGTATCTGCTGGTTGCCGTGCTGAACAATTTAAGCAGCATGCGCGTCAATGAAAATCTGGATATCAACCCGACGCACTATCTGGATATCAATCATGCGGACATCGTGGCGCGTATTGATTTAACCGAGTGGGAAACCAATCCGGAGTCCACACGCTATCTGACGTTCCTGAAAGGGCGGGTAGGGCGCAAAGTCGCCGATTTCTTCATGGACTTTCTCGGCGCCAGCGAAGGTCTGAACGCCAAAGCGCAAAACCGCGGTCTGCTGCAGGCGGTCGATGACTTCACCAATGAGGCGCAACTGGATAAAGCCGAGCGCCAGAATGTGCGTCAGCAGGTCTACAGCTACTGCAACGAGCAGCTACAGGCCGGTGAAGAGATTGAGCTGGAGTCGCTGTCTAAAGAGCTTTCCGGCGTCAGTGAAGTCAGCTTCAGCGAATTCGCTGCTGATAAAGGGTATGAGCTGGAAGAGAGCTTCCCGGCGGATCGCAGTACGCTGCGCCAGTTAACCAAATTTGCCGGCAGCGGCGGTGGGTTAACCATTAATTTTGACGCCATGCTGCTGGGCGAGCGTATTTTCTGGGATCCGGCGACGGACACGTTAACCATCAAAGGTACGCCGCCGAACCTGCGCGACCAGCTCCAGCGCCGCACGTCGGGCGGGAAATAAAACCGTTTGCCGGGTGGGGGAGGAAACGCCTTAGCCGGCCTGCGTGATCTATCTTTAGCGCCAACAGAATCCCATAAAAAAACCCCGCCGAGGCGGGGTTTTCTTCAACTTCCAGGCGATTACGCGCGAACGAAGTCGATGTGAGTCAGCTTCGGCTTGAAAGCGTGACGCTGTACAGCCTGAGCTTTAACTTTAACTTCTTTACCGTCAACAACGATGGTCAGAACTTCGCTGTAGAATTCAGCTTTAGCTTGCATGTTCATAACTGCATCGTGATCCAGTTCGATAGCAATCGGGGCTTCTGCGCCACCGTAGATGATTGCCGGGAACTTGTTAGCGGCACGCAGGCGGCGGCTCGCACCCTTACCCTGCTCTTTACGTACTTCAGCGTTGATAGTAAACATTTAAATCTCTCTTTAATAATTCCTGCTACAGGCGACCCAGCAACAGGTAAGTGATCTGCTTTGCGTATGCAAAAGCGGGCGAGATTCTATACTCAAACGGCTGGTACATCAATCAAAAGTACAATTAACCGCGTAATTCATGTGCCCGGCGAAAGCGACCTTCATAATCGAAGACCTTTTCACGCACCTGCCAGTACTGACCTTTCATACGCGCAACCACGAAATCAGGATGGCGCAATAGCGCCTGCTGGGCGAGGATATCGGTGGCGGTTATCCAGCGTAAGGGAATACCGGGAGTTCGGGTGTGTGGGCGAATAAACAGTTGTTCGAATGCTGTACGCTGCGCAGGAGTGTGTAGACGAAAACGTTCGCTGACGTCGGCTCCGTCTTCATCGTAATAGGTGATTTTTAGCCATTCGCCTTTCTCATCCTGGCCATTTTGTAACACCATCCCGCTACAGCGCAGGACCAGCGCATCTTTTAGCCTCAACGCCGCTTTTAGCATGTCATCCGGATCGACCAGCACCGTATCGCATTCACGACAGCGGCGGGCAGCAATGTCATTTTCCGCGTTGCACTGCGGGCAATTTTTAAAACGGAAACGAAAGTCGCACTGTTCGCGATGGCCGTCATCATCTTCAAACCATCCCTGGCAGCGGCGGCCAAAATGTTCAATCAGCGTACCGTCAGCCGTTGTTTTGCCCCAAAAGGTGTTGGCAAATCCGCAGGCAGGACAGAATACCTGCACCGGCACGTTGTCGCTTTTTCCCTTCGGCGCGCCCACTTCCGGGGCGTACAGATCGTGGGGATTGCCCGCGTAATCGAGGATCAGACAGTCGGTTTTACCTGGGGCCAGGCGCAGTCCGCGACCAACAATTTGTTGGTACAGGCTGACTGATTCAGTCGGGCGCAGAATAGCGATAAGGTCGACGTGCGGGGCATCGAAGCCGGTAGTCAGGACCGACACATTCACCAGAAAGCGAAAACGCTGGGCTTTGAACTCTTCAATCAGCACGTCACGCTCCGCGCCTGGCGTATCTCCGGTGATAAGCGCGGCATCGTCAGCAGGCAGCAGGCCCAGAATTTCTTTGGCGTGTTCAACGGTGGCGGCGAAAATCATCACCCCTTTGCGCGACTGGGCAAACTCGACAATCTGGCTGATGATATGCGGCGTGATTCGCTGTTGCTTTTTTAATTCCCGATTAAGGTCCGCCTCGCTGAACAGGCCGTTACTCTGCGCCTGCAGACGGCTGAAGTCATACTGCACGACCGGCATGTCGAGGCGTTCCGGCGGCGTCAGATAGCCGTGTTTAATCATATAGCGCAGCGGTAATTCATAAATGCAGTCGCGAAACAGCGCTTTTTCATCGCCGCGCACCATTCCGTGATAATGAAAGTGGTAAATCCAGCCTTTACCCAGACGAAAAGGCGTGGCGGTAAGCCCCAGCAGGCGTAAGTGGGGATTGACGTTGGTCAGGTGAGTGAGAATTTGCTGATACTGACTCTCTTCATCATCACTGATGCGGTGGCATTCATCGACGATAAGCAGGGAAAACTCTCCCTGAAAGGCGTCCAGATTGCGCGCCACCGACTGTACGCTGCCGAATACCACTTTCCCGTGGCTCTCTTTACGCTTCAGCCCGGCGGCAAAAATATCTGCCTCCAGCCCCAACGCGCAATATTTGGCGTGGTTTTGCGCGACCAGCTCTTTGACGTGTGCCAGTACCAGCACGCGACCACGCGCCACGCGGGCCAGTTCCGCTATCACCAGGCTTTTGCCTGCGCCAGTTGGCAGGACGATAACTGCCGGTGTGCGGTGGTGGCGAAAATGGTTGAGCGTGGCGTCCACGGCTTCTTTTTGGTACGGACGAAGAGTAAAAATCATTGGCTCACTAAGGTAAACAGTAACAATGAATAGTATGCCATGAATCATTTCCCTTGAGGGATGGTGTAACACCGCTATACTGGGCGGATAACAGTCCCACTTTTCGGGCGCAAACCCGATTCTCGTATTTTTACAGGCAAAAATCACACTCATGCGACTTGATAAATTTATCGCTCAGCAACTCGGCGTCAGCCGCGCTATTGCCGGGCGTGAGATCCGTGCTAACCGCGTTACCGTCGACGGTGAAATCGTCAGAAATAGCGCCTTTAAGCTGCTGCCAGAACATGACGTCGAATATGACGGCAATTCCCTGATTCAACAAAATGGCCCGCGCTATTTTATGCTGAATAAGCCTCAGGGCTATGTTTGTTCAACGGATGACCCGGATCACCCGACGGTTCTTTATTTCCTTGATGAGCCCGTCGCCCACAAATTACATGCGGCAGGCCGTCTGGATATCGACACCACCGGACTGGTGCTGATGACCGATGACGGTCAGTGGTCGCATCGCATCACTTCACCACGTCACCATTGTGAGAAAACCTATCTGGTGACACTGGAATCGCCGGTGGCGGATGATACCGCCGAGCAGTTTGCCCGTGGTGTACAACTACATAACGAAAAAGACCTGACAAAGCCGGCCGTGCTGGAAGTCATTACGCCAACTCAGGTGCGATTGACCATCAGCGAAGGGCGCTATCATCAGGTGAAACGCATGTTTGCCGCCGTGGGGAACCACGTTGTAGAACTGCACCGTGAACGGATCGGCGCCATTAAGCTCGATGATGATCTTGAGCCAGGTGAATACCGTCCATTAACTGAAGAAGAAATTGCCAGCGTTAACTTAACCCCGCGTTAATCTCAGGAGCTAAATGTGACCACCCGGCAGAACTCGTCAATTGCCATTGTCTTTATCCTTGGCTTGTTAGCCATGCTGATGCCGTTGTCGATTGATATGTATCTTCCGGCGCTGCCTGTTATCTCTGAGCAGTTTGGGGTGCCTGCCGGTAGCGCGCAGATGACCCTCAGTACCTATATTTTAGGTTTTGCGGTGGGGCAGTTGCTGTATGGTCCAATGGCAGACAGCATTGGGCGTAAACCGGTAATACTGGGCGGAACGCTGATATTTGCGGCGGCGGCAGTTGCCTGTGCGCTGGCGCAAACTATCGATCAACTGATCATAATGCGTTTCTTCCATGGTCTGGCGGCTGCGGCAGCGAGCGTGGTTATCAACGCCCTGATGCGCGACATCTATCCGAAGGAAGAGTTCTCGCGCATGATGTCATTCGTCATGTTGGTCACCACAATAGCGCCATTGCTGGCGCCCATTGTGGGCGGCTGGGTGCTGGTATGGCTGAGCTGGCACTATATCTTTTGGATCCTCGCTGTGGCGGCTATTCTGGCTTCAGTGATGATCTTTACGCTGATCAAAGAAACGTTGCCCGTAGAGCGTCGCCAGCCATTTCGCTTGCGCACGACTCTGGGCAACTTTGCCTCGTTGTTTCGTCATAAGCGCGTACTGAGCTATATGCTGGCCAGCGGGTTCAGCTTTGCCGGCATGTTTTCTTTCCTTAGCGCCGGGCCTTTTGTCTACATCGAGATTAACCATGTTTCACCGCAGCATTTCGGTTACTACTTCGCGCTGAATATTGTTTTCCTGTTCGTGATGACCATTATCAACAGCCGCTTTGTCCGTCGGGTAGGGGCATTGAATATGTTCCGTGCAGGGCTGTGGATCCAGTTTGTGATGGCGGGCTGGATGGTTTTCAGTGCGCTGTTCGGGGTAGGTTTTTGGGCGCTGGTGGTGGGCGTGGCGGCATTTGTCGGCTGCGTGTCGATGGTGTCATCTAACGCGATGGCGGTCATCCTGGATGAATTCCCGCATATGGCGGGAACGGCATCATCTTTGGCGGGGACGTTCCGCTTTGGCATTGGCGCTATTGTTGGGGCACTGTTGTCACTGGCGACCTTTAACTCGGCCTGGCCGATGATTTGGTCGATAGCGTTTTGCGCCACCAGCTCTATTCTCTTCTATCTCTACGCCAGTCGCGCTAAAAAACGGTGATCTAATACACAACATGGAGGTCATAAGGCCTCCAGAGTTGATGTATATCAACCGCAAATCTATCAATTCTCCTGCTTATGTTTATTTTATGTAAAATCAATTTATGTAAAAAGTCACATCATTGTAGTTAAAAAGGTTGAGTTAGATCGCAGAAACGAGTACATATAGCCCGGAAATTTGCCAGAACCATTGAATAAATTTAAATACCTGGTTCGGAAAGTAGCATATGGACATGGGTGTAAACGTTTACCAACTGTTTAAAGACGTTTTGTCAATGATGTGTTAATATTGATGTAAAATAATTGTGAAGTGATTGTGCTTCCAGGGAAAGAAAGTGATGACATTACAACTCTCAATCGTTCATCGTCTGCCGCAGTGCTATCGTTGGTCGGTGGGTTTCGCAGGTTCGAAAGTTGAACCGATTCCGCAGAACGGCCAGAGCAATGAGAACAGCCTGGTGGCGCTCAAATTGCTCAGCCCGGATGGTGATAGCGCGTGGTCAGTTATGCATAAACTCAGCCAGGCCCTCAGTGATATTGAGGTTCCTTGTTCCGTGCTGGAATGCGAAGGGGAGCCGTGCCTGTTTGTGAATCGTCAGGATGAGTTTGCTGCGACCTGCAGACTGAAAAATTTCGGCGTAGCAATTGCAGAACCTTTTTCAAATAACAATCCGTTTTGAGCGTCAGCTTAGCGCGAGCAGCTGACGCGTATAGGCCTGTTGTGGCGAGTTGAATACGTGCTCGCATTGCCCCTGTTCCACAACTTCTCCCTGCCTTAGCACAATAACCTGATGGCATAACGCGCGTACGACATGCAAATCATGGCTGATAAAAATATAGGCCAGACGATGCTTTTCCTGTAACGACTTTAACAACATCAGGATTTGCGCCTGTACGGTCCTGTCGAGTGAGGATGTCGGCTCATCCAGAATGATCAGCGAAGGTTTTAGAATCAACGCCCGGGCAATGGCTATGCGTTGACGTTGACCACCGGAAAACTCTGCGGGATAACGATGCCGCGTTTCGCTATCCAGCCCCACTTCTGTCATTACCGCTTTCACCTGCGCTTCACGTTGTTCGGCAGTAAGTGTCGGTTGATGAACGCGTAGTCCCTCCTCAATAATTTGTAGCACGCTTAAGCGTGGGTTTAGCGAGGAGTTAGGATCCTGAAATACCACCTGAATGCGGTGACGTACGGGTAACAGTTGGCGACGATTTAAGGTATGCAACGCCTGGCCATCGAACACAATACTCCCCTGCGATGTGATTAGCCTCAGTAGCGCCAGTCCGGTGGTGCTTTTTCCGGAACCTGACTCACCGACCAGCCCCAGCGTTTCACCGGGCCGCAGGGAAAAACTGACGTCGTTAACCACGACGTTATGGTCTACTACGCGCTTCAGAATGCCTTTGCGGACAGGGAAGGCGACGCGGAGTTTTTCCACTTCCAGCAAGGGAGCTTGCCCTACAGGTAAGGGGACCGGGTCACCGGAAGGTTCGCTGTTTAACAATTTCTGCGTGTACGGATGCGAGGGCGCAGAGAGCAGCTGTGCGGCACGATTTTGCTCTACGCACAGGCCGTTTTGCATGACCGCCACGGTATCGGCCAGCTTTTTCACAATGCTTAGGTTATGGGTGATAAACAGTAATCCCATATTCAGCTCTCGCTGTAACTCCCGTAACAATTGCAGGATCTGTGCCTGGACGGAGACATCCAGCGCGGTGGTGGGTTCATCAGCAATAAGCAGTTCTGGCCGCGTTAGCAGCGCCATGGCAATCATCACACGTTGGCGCTCACCGCCGGACAACTGGTGCGGGTAATCTGCGAGACGTTTGGCCGCCTGGCGGATGCCGACGCGGTCCAGACAGGTCAGAATCTCTGCTCGGGCGGCCTCGCGACGCATTCCCCGATGCAGCGACAGCACCTCGTAAAGCTGTTTTTCCAGGTTGTGAAGCGGGTTTAGTGACACCATCGGCTCCTGGAAAATCATGGCGATTTTGTTCCCTCGTACGCTGCGAAGCGTCTGCTCGTTGGCGTGAAGCAATGATTCACCATGGAAACGAATATCACCGGCAAGATAAACCGCGGGAGGGGACGGTAATAAGCGCAGAATAGAAAGCGCGGTCACACTTTTCCCTGAGCCAGATTCGCCCACCAGCGCCAGCGTTTGCCCGGCATCAACCCGCAATGAGAGAGTGTTGACCACGGTGCGCACGGTCTCTTGTTGGCGAAAACCTACCGATAAATTCTCAATAGCTAACAGAGGTTGTGTCATTTTAAATCGCCTTATTGGGATCAAACGCGTCGCGTACCGCTTCACCAATAAAGATCAGTAGCGATAAAAGCAGGGCAACGGAGATGAACGCAGTGATCCCAAGCCACGGCGCCTGCAGGTTATTTTTACCTTGTAACAGGAGCTCTCCCAACGATGGCGAGCCAAGCGGTAAGCCGAATCCGAGAAAATCCAGCGAGGTCAGGGTGGTGATCGAGGCGCATAATATAAACGGTAAAAAAGTCAGGGCGGCGACCATCGCGTTGGGTAGCATATGACGCAGAATAATACTGCGATCGCTTACGCCGAGCGCCTGCGCGGCACGAATGTAATCAAAGTTTCGGGTACGTAAAAATTCCGCACGCACCACGCCAACCAGACTCATCCAGCCAAACAGCACGGTAATGCCCAGCAGCCACCAGAAGTTTGGCTGAACCACGCTCGACAGCAGAATGATTAGAAACAGCGTCGGCATACCAGACCAAACCTCAATAAATCGCTGTCCCCACAGGTCCACCTTGCCGCCATAATAGCCCTGAATAGCACCTGCCATGATGCCCATCACGCTGGAACACAGAGTCAGCATTAAACCAAACAGGACCGAGATACGAGTGCCGTACAGGATACGCGCCAGCACATCGCCGCCGTTGGCGTCCGTCCCCAGCCAGTTTTGTGCAGAAGGTGGGGAAGGGAAGGGCTTATCGGTGGCAAAGTTAATGCTGGTGGCGCCAAAGCGTACGGGCGCCCACAGGATCCAGCCCTGCTTCTCCAGGCGCTGCTGTAGCCAGGGATCCTGATAATCAGCTTTGGTCGCCAGCGGTCCGCCGAAGTCGCTTTCACTGTAGTTTTTGAACAGAGGGAAATACCAACTGCTGTCATAGCGCACCAGCAGCGGCTTATCGTTGGCAATCAGTTCGGAACACAGGCTCAGGCCAAACAACACCAGAAAAATCCACAGCGACCAGTAGCCGCGGCGGTTATGGCGAAAACGCGCCCAGCGGGCTTGATTGACGGGGCTTAATCGCGACATTAGCGTCCCTCAAAATCAATACGGGGATCGACCAGCGTATAGCTGATATCACTAAGAATATTCAGCAGCAGTCCGATCAGGGTGAAGATATAGAGCGTGCCAAACATCACCGGGTAGTCGCGTGATACGGTGGATTCATACCCCAGTAACCCCAGTCCGTTAAGCGAGAACATGACTTCAATCAGCAGAGAGCCGGTAAAAAACATGCTGATAAACGTTGCCGGGAAACCTGCTATCACCAGTAACATCGCGTTGCGAAACACATGTTTCCATAGAATATTTTTCTCGCTTACCCCTTTGGCGCGCGCGGTGACGACATACTGTTTGCGGACTTCATCCAGAAATGAGTTTTTAGTCAGCATGGTCAGCGCGGCAAACCCGCCAACCACCGTCGCCAGCACCGGCAGGGTAATATGCCACAGGTAGTCGGTTATTTTTTGATACCAGGGGAGAGCGTCAAAATTAGCGGAAACCAGCCCGCGTAGCGGGAACAGATCGTAATAGCTTCCCCCGGCAAAAAAGACGATCAGCAAAATCGCAAACAGAAATGCCGGGATGGCATAGCCAATAATAATGAATGCACTGCTCCACACATCAAATCGACTACCATTGTGAACCGCTTTGCGGATACCTAGCGGTATCGACACCAGATAGATGATGAGTGTGCTCCACAGCCCCAGCGTGACGGAAACGGGTAGGCTGTCTTTTATAAGCGTCAGCACCGAAGCGCTACGGAACAGGCTGTCGCCGAAATCGAAACGAATGTAGTCCCAGAGCATTTTGAAGTAACGCTCATGAATAGGCTTATCGAACCCGTAGCGGCGGGTGATTTCTGCAATCACTTCCGGGTCAAGACCGCGGCCTCCGCGATAATTGCTGTCGCTGATGTTACCCACGCCGGTTTGCGCGTGGCTGGCGCGAACGCCTTCGCTGCCCGCGCCGGGTAAGGCTCCACTTTGCCCGAACTCAATAGCGGCGACGGCCTGCTCAACGGGACCGCCTGGGGCAATTTGCACGATAAAAAAGTTAATGGTGATGATGGCCCAGAGCGTCGGGATCACCAGTAGCAGACGTCGAATCAGATAAGCGCCCATTTACTCTCCCTGCCGTCTGGCTGCGGGTAGCTTCGCCGCTTTGTTGACGTCATACCACCAGTTATCGAGGCCGATGGTGTAAATTGGGCGAATAGTAGGATGTGAAAATTTATCCCACCAGGCGATACGATCCTCGGCCATGTACCACATTGGCAACATGTAGTAGTTCCAGGTTAATACCCTGTCCAGCGCCCGTCCCAGCGGGATCAGTTTGGCTTTATCACCTTGTGCCGCGATGATTTGATTGATCAATTTATCAATCACCGGGCTTTGCACGCCGGGAGCATTGTAGCTGGAGTCAATGTATTCAGAGGCCCACAGAATTTGCAGGTCTGAACTCGGCCACGGCATCGCGCGATACAACCTCGGCATCATGTCATAGTCGCGACTGCGCAGACGGTTCGTGATTTGCGAATTATCAACCTGGCGGATGTTCATGGTGATGCCTAAGCGCTGCAGGTTGTGCTGGAACGGCAGTACCCACTGGCTGTTACTGCCCGCCGGGAGCAACAGTTCGAAGCTCAGGGGTTTACCGCTGGTGCTGTTCACGCGCTGCTGTCCCTTTAGTACCCAGCCAGCCTGTTCCAGTAAGGTATTGGCTTTCAATAAGTTGTCCCGATCGTAACCATCACCTGTTGATTTCGGCGGCTGATAAATTTGGCTGAAGACCTCAGGGGGGAGATCTTTTTTCAATGGCGCGAGTATCACCAGTTCATCCGCATCGGGGTAATTTTTTGCGGCATACTCGGTATTCTGAAAATAGCTGTTTGTCCGGCTCCAGGCGTTATAGAACAGGGCTTTATTCATCCATTCAAAGTCAAAGGCCAACGTGATGGCTTCACGTACGCGTCGATCGCTGAATACCGGACGCTGAATATTAAAGGCCAGCCAACGCGTATCCTGTGCGGATTCGTTTTTCTGCTCATCTTTGATGATGTAATGATTTGCGAAATTTTTGCCTGTATAACGTGTCGCCCAGTTTTTGGCATCATTCTCCAGACGCAGATCAAACGCACCGGCCTTAAACGCTTCAAAGGCGACGTTGTCATCAAGATAGTAATCGTAGCGGATGGTATCAAAGTTCCAGCGCCCGCGGTTAACGGGCAGGTTCGCGGCCCAATAATCTTTGACACGCGAATAGACAATATACTGGCCCATTTTCCACTGGGTGATACGGTACGGGCCACTGGCAAGCGGTGGGGAAGATAAGGGATCGCTGAGTTTATGATCCTTCCAGTATTTCTCAGGCATCACGGGTAATGAAAACAGGCTGAGCATATCCTCTTTGCCCGGTTTGGCTAATTCAATACGCACGGTTAACGGTGCAATGGCTTTTACCGTTGTGCCTTTGTAGACGAGGCGAAACTGCGGCACGCCTTCAGTCATAAATTTGTGAAAGGTGAAGGCGACATCGCTGGCGGTAATGGGGGAGCCATCATGAAAACGCGCCCGCGGATTAATAGCGATTTCTACCCAGGAATAGTCGTCAGCATAGCGCGCGCTGTCGGCAATGAGCGGGTAATAGCTGCCAGGCTCGTCGTCAGAGGTGGTAAATAGCGTATCGTATAGCGTTTCTGTACGCGCGCCGGGGTTGCCACGCATTGCATAGCGGTTGAAGTTATCGAACGTACCAATCGCGGAGAGGGTGATTTGCCCGCCTTTGGGGGCGGCCGGGTTAACGTAATCAAAGTGGTTAAAGTTAAACGCGTACTTCGGTTCGCCCAGTACGGCAAACGCATAGCTTTCTTTGATGGATTGCGCCTGGACGCTAAACCCGATAAGGGCGATAAACAGCAGCAGTAGGCGAGGGATCATATAAAAGCGCTTTCCTTTTCCTGTCACAACCCGACGGGCATCATGCCTGAGAGATAAGGGGTGTGGCGGCGAGTAAGAGTATATGAATCGCAAACTGCGATCACCACGTTGGCTTATTGGGCTGTGCCATCCAACGCACGAAATCAGCAAGCTTTAACGGTCGGCTAATCCAGTACCCCTGGAAAAAATGTACTCCACGATCGCGCAGCCAACGAGCTTGCTCAGGTGTTTCTACCCCTTCAGCAACCGTCAGCATATTAAGACGCTTAGAGAGTGTCAACACGGCGTCCAGAACCGGAGAGGTCAGGGTTTCTGTGCCGATGGCGTTAATAAACCCGCGATCGATTTTCAGGTAGTCAACGGTGAAGCGTTCCAGATAGATAAGCGCGCTATGACCGGTGCCGAAATCATCAATAGCAATTTCAAAGCCAACAGAGTGTAGCCATTCAAATAGCTGGGTCGCCTCGTGTTGATTGAGCATATCGCGTTCAGTGATTTCCAGCACTAACTGAAAATGGTTCGCGGGAAGTGAGGCGCGCAGCCGTCGAATATCGTCTTTAAAACTCTCGCCGTGCAGGTGCGTTGGTGCGATGTTAATCCCCAGTTTGGCGCCAGCAGGAAACACTTTTTGCAGCGTCGGGGCGTCCTGCGCTATCAACTTAAAGAGATGTTGGGTCAGCGGGACAATCATTTTCTGCGATTCTGCGTAATGAATGAAGGCATCCGGGGGGATCTCACCCGTTGATGGATGATGCCAACGTAATAACACCTCAACACCTTTTACCTCCAGCGTTTGCATCTCTACGACGGGCTGGTACACCACATAAAATTGATTATGTTTGATGGCGTGGAGGATATCTTTACCAGGGCGTAACCGGATAGTGAAGATGTAATACCAGAGGAGAACCCCGGTGATAATCCCGGCCATGCATCCCAACATAATCGCGTACCAGATGTCGTTGTACGTCCACTCTTGCGCATACAAACGAATTTTCAGCGGCACCTCTTTAAGCGTCGCCTGGCGCCATGGCGTGTTAGGTAGCGCAGAGACGTCCATAATTCGGGATGAAAATGTTGAAATAGCCGTGTCGCCAGCAATAACGGCAATACCATTAAAATTATCTTCGCGGGCGGTATAAAGCAGATAGGGGGCCAGGTTGATATTCAGTGAAGAAAATACGCCGCTGTTATGGAGTGAGTGATTGCGGTGCCAAATCATTATCGCGGGTTTATCCGGCATCATGGGCGTACCGGAAAGTATTTCCACATCAACATCTTTGTTGATATTCAGCTTGGGGATCAGCGACAAAATGGGGGCGTTCATTGCGCCTGTTGCGGAGGAGCAAAAAGCAATACCGTCTTTTACCAACAAAAAAGCACGAACGTTGAGGTTAAAAGCCGCACTGGAGGTAAGTTTTGCAGCGACTTGCTGGCAGTTCTTTTCCAGCAGGGGTTGAAGCGCATCGGTGGTGGTTTTGAGATCTGCAAAGTAACTACTGACATAATTCTGGATATCGGCAAGCAGCGTTTCGTACTTAACCTCTCGTTTATGCCAGGTGACCAAAAATTGCAGGGTACTCACAAGGATTGCGACGATAAGCCCCGTTATCATACAGGAAAGCAGGATTTTCCGACCGGATGAAGAGGAGCGTCTGAACATAGATCCTTATTTTACCTGATTTAACCGCTTATTCTGTATGAATATAACCTGAAATGACTCACCATGTGAGATTTTTCTTAGTCTCAAGGCAACGCAAAAAAAAAGCACCGCCGTAGCAGTGCTTTTCAATATGTCTCATCAGGATAGCCAAGGGATAGCTGCCAAACGAAATTAACTGCGGCTCAGGACCCGGCGAGCTTCGTTGTAACGCTTTTTCCAGTAAGGCTCGTTCATGCTGGAAATGATAACGCCACTGCTGGTCGAGGCATGAACAAACTGGTTGTTGCCGATATAGATACCGACGTGACGGCCTGTGGAGCCAGCGCGGAACAGAACCAGATCGCCTGTGCGCAGATTAGTACGCGAAACGGATTTACCTGTTTCCTGTTGTTCGTAGGTTGAGCGCGGAAGCTCTAAACCAAACTGCTCACGGAACGTACGCTGTACGAAGCTGGAGCAGTCAATACCTTTTTTGGTGCTGCCGCCAAGGCGGTAACGCACGCCTTTCCAGTCAGCATACTGATCCATAATACGTGATTTAACATCGATATTACGGACCATATTTTCAAATTCATCCTGAGAGGCTTGCAGTGAAGAGTTATCTCCATTGCCCACAGCATGCGTCTCAGAATGCATATTCCTGGCGGTGTTCGTGGTACTACATGCGGAAAGCAGAACCGCAACTGCTATCGCGGGTATGCCCCGCAAGATATATCTCAAAATCGGTTGAGATTTGACCATTTTGTTTGTTTTCCCTTGAAGTCCTTAACGATAAATATCGTTATAAAAAATGCCAAACGTGACGAGACTAATTACCATCGCACGATGAGACAATTCCTTAAGGTCAAATCTGTGGCAGAACGCACAAATTTATTCAGAAAGGGAATAATTGTCCCGCGAGGCAAAACGAGTTCGAGGTTACCCGATCGCCCCAGTCATTGCGAGAGATTTTATGTGATTTCTTATAAGAAAAATTGATACAGAAAGTGAATAAACGGCATTGGCTAAATTAAGAACAATTAGCGCAAAAAATACGCAAGTCATTCATTCTAAACATGAATAAGATGACAGGAGAATGACAATCAGAATGATGGAATATTGGTCGGCATCATCAGGGAATCAGAAGTATCCCTGATGATGTTAATTATTTTGCGTTATTTGTTTGAAAATTGTTTGTTTTTGCCGGGCAGATAATTCACAAACAGCGTGACCAGACGATCGCTTAATGGCGTCATTAGCCACCAGGGCAAACCAATCAGCACAACCGTCATGGAGCCGACCACGATATCGGTGAGCCAGTGAGCGCCGATCATTACACGCGGAAAGGCAAAAACCACAGCGATAATAAGGCCGATTATACCTGCAACTTTTCCGAAATAACGCAGCATAAATGCGGAAAAAATAAGCAGCATCATGCCGTGATCGCCAGGAAAACTGTCTCTGGAGGCATCTTTGGTTGGAATATGCAGCAGTTCGCTGACGCGATGAATATTATCCAGCATCAGCGTAGGACTGGCGCGTTTAACCGGAATAAGCGCCTGGCCCAACTGATTTAATACCACTGCGGTGAGCAGCATCACCAGACCTATAGCCACAATACGCCGGCGACCTTCCGTCGTATCCTTCAGCCAAAAGTGCAGCATCAGTGCGCCCATCGCCAACAACGAGCAGCCATCAAATGCCCGGTTATTAGTGATCGCAACAATCCACAGGAACAGCGGGCTTTCAACCAGCTTCTGGTTGAAGAAACGGAAAACGCCCGTATCCAGTGAGGACCAGAACCCGTGCCCGGCGGGAATATACCAGGACAGAAACAGCGCTATACCTGCAATATTGAGCAGAAGAATAAGAGGGTATCGGGTTTTCATCGTCGTTTACCATTGCTATAAAACGAAGGCAACCTTACGCGCTACCGTCTAAACGAAGTCTCAACAATGCGCTCTGTAACGTATTCCAGTCGGTGTCAGTATCGGAGATGAGTTCAATACGGCTATCCGGCGGAGCGACGTTTTGCGTCTCAATATGCCAGTCCTCTCCCTGACGGTTAATGCGCACCAGACCCTCTTTTATACGCATGACTCCTTTTACACGCCCTACGGGGGCAAGGCGCGACCATTCCAGCAGGCCGATGGTATCGAACACCGTATCGGCGTCAAAAATCCAGCCGCAGGCCTGATGACCCTGACCGCTGTTCAGGCTGCGACGCCAGCGCTGTTGTGCGGGCAAACTTAACGCCGCCAGCCCTTTTTTGTCAGCATGACTATGGGCGTGCTCGGCGCTTGCGGGAAGCTGCGCCAGGTTTAGTCGGGGCAAATCCAGTAATTGGCCAGCAATATTTCCATGATCGGCATGAACCAACTGACGATTGCCGCCATAGTGCTGCCACCAGGTTTGCAGGGCGTTTTCGCTTTCCGTTGTGGCGCGGTCGGCTTTGTTGGCGACGATGATATCGGCGGCAGCCAGCTGATCGCGGAAATTGTCATTGGCGACGCTTTTTTCATCCAGTAGCTGGCGAGGATCAAGAATACAAAGGGTCGCGCGCAAATCGATCCACGGTTCGTAAACCGGCGCAGTGAGTAAATCCAGAATCTGTTTGGGATGTCCGAGACCGGTAGGTTCAATGAGTAGTCGGTCGGGTTTTCCCTGACGCAACAACGTATTGAGGCCAACCTGCATTGGCAGACCGTTAACACAGCACATACAGCCGCCGGGGATCTCTTTCAGCAATGCGCCGCTGTCGGCTAACAGGGCGCCATCAATACCTACTTCGCCAAACTCATTGACCAGTACGGCCCACTTCTCTGCGGGATCTTTGTTTGCCAATAAATGAAGAATAGAGGTGGTTTTGCCACTGCCGAGAAAACCGGTGATGAGATTGGTTTTAGTCACATTTACTCCAGAATCATAAATTGCCGTAATGGCATTTAACAATCCTGGCGAAAAACGGGGAAAAAGAGAAGGGGTGAGAGGACGAAGACGCGCTTCGTCCTGATTAATGGCAGAAATCGTTAACTTTTTAACGTCTCAATGACAGCCTGATGCGCACCATATTGGGCAATACGTTGCCAGGCGAGCTGAATAGCCGCAACAAACTGCGGATTCTGTACGAGATCGGTGGCGAAAATCTCATGCAGAGAAAGTAGGGCGCTGACGCGTTCTGAGTCTGTACTCTGCTCCACAAGCGCGCCGATTTTCTCGCTCAATGGATCGCGAATATCAATGGCCGCACCTGAATCATCCACTCCGCTCACGTAACGCATCCAGCCTGCGACGCCAAGCGCCAGCAGCGGCCACTCGCTGCGCCGTGCTAAATGTACGCGGATCCCTTCCAGCATACGCTGGGGTAATTTTTGGCTACCATCCATCGCGATTTGCCAGGTTTTATGCTTCAGCGCCGGGTTGGCAAAGCGCTCCAGCAGGTTAGCGGCATACTGGTCTAAATCAACATCGGTGATTTGCAGCGTAGGTGCCTGTTCGTTGAGCATCAGGCGGTAGGCGGCTTCACGAAATGCACTGTCCTGCATGCAGTCGCTGATGTGCTGAAACCCAGCCAGATAGCCGAGATACGCGAGAAACGAATGACTACCGTTCAGCATCCGCAGTTTCATTTGTTCCCACGGCAGAACGTTTTCAACCATTTGTACGCCGGCGGTTTCCCACTGCGGACGACCACACACAAAATTGTCTTCAATCACCCACTGGATAAAGGGCTCACAACTGATTGCGCAGGGATCGGCCACTCCCAGCTCGCGGGCGATTTCAGCCAGTGACTCTTCGGTAGCGGCAGGAACAATCCTGTCCACCATGGTACCCGGGAAGCTGACATGTTCCTGGATCCAGTGTGCCAGCTCAAGTGAGCGTTTCTCCGCCATTCCCAGTACGGCGTTTTTTACCACATGGCCATTGTCCGGGATATTATCGCAGGAGAGGACGGTAAAAGGCTGCAGCCCGCGTTCACGTCGGCGGTGCAGCGCTTCAACAATAATACCGGGTGCGGAGTGTGGTTCAGCCGGAGTCTGTAGATCATGAACAATGCGTGGATGAGAAAGATCCAGCGAGCCTGTTGCCGGATCGATGCAGTAGCCTTTTTCCGTAATGGTTAACGAGACAATCGCCACCTGAGGTTCACAGAATTTTTCGATAATGGCCGCCAGTGAATCCAGCGTGGCGTTCAGGCATTCTTTGACGGAGCCAATAACAATCGGTTGGTTACCATTCGCCCCTTTTTCTAACACGGTAAATAAATGATCCTGCTCGCGAAGCTGACTCATTAGCCTATCGCCGCTGAATAGACTTATTTCGCAAATTCCCCAGTCCCCACCCTGTGCATTCAGTACCCGGTCGGTCAGTAATGCCTGATGGGCGCGGTGAAAAGCACCGAAACCAAAATGCACAATCCGCGTTTTTAATTGTTGGCGATCGTACTGCGGCATCATGACATTTTTCGCGAGCGGCGCTGAGGCAATAGTTTTCATTCAATACACCTGATTAACCATTAATTAACAATAGCAGTATAAAGTTATATGACAGCAAATTGAATTGGTGTGCCTCATTTATCCGGGGAATGTGAGCTGGATCAACCAATCATCGCGGATTCGTTGATCCTCGCCCAGATGCCTGTATGGTAGTCGTCATTAAGTGAGTTTAATTTGGTATAACAACTTGTGAGGTGAAACAATGGAACAAACCTGGCGTTGGTACGGACCTAACGATCCAGTATCGCTTGATGATGTGCGTCAGGCTGGCGCAACGGGTGTTGTGACCGCCTTGCACCACATTGCCAACGGTGAAGTCTGGCCGGTAGAAGAGATTAAAAAGCGGCAGGCTATTCTTGCTGAAAAAGGGCTGACCTGGTCAGTGGTGGAAAGTATCCCCGTCCACGAAGATATCAAAACGCACTCTGGTCAGTATCAAACGTGGATTGCTAACTATCAGCAGAGTATCCGTAATCTGGCGACCTGCGGCATCGATACCGTGTGCTATAACTTCATGCCGATCCTCGACTGGACGCGTACTGACCTCGAATATCAGTTGCCGGACGGCTCCAAAGCGCTGCGTTTTGACCAGATCGCTTTTGCTGCCTTTGAGCTGTATATCCTCAAACGTTCTGGGGCCGAAGCAGATTACACCCCGGAAGAACAACGCCAGGCGCTGGACTATTTCAATGCCATGAGCGAAGCCGATATTGAAAAACTGACGCGCAATATTATTGCAGGTCTACCCGGTGCCGAAGAGGGATATACCCTGGATCAGTTCCGTGCGCGCCTTGCTGAATATGACGGCATCAGTAAAGACGATTTGCGCAATAACATGGCGGTATTCCTGCGGGCGATAGTGCCAGTGGCAGAAGAAGTCGGCGTGCGTCTGGCCGTACACCCGGACGATCCGCCGCGTCCCATCCTCGGCCTGCCGCGCATCGTTTCGACCATTGAAGATATGCAGTGGCTGAAAGACACCGTCGACAGCATCAATAACGGTTTCACCATGTGCACCGGCTCCTACGGCGTACGCGCCGATAACGATCTGGTGAAAATGATTGAAACTTTTGGCGATCGTATTCACTTCACGCATCTGCGTTCAACTTGCCGTGAAGATAACCCGAAAACCTTCCACGAAGGTGCGCATTTGCAGGGTGATGTGGATATGGTATCGGTGGTGGCGGCGATTCTGAGCGAAGAGCAGCGTCGTAAACAGGCGGGCGATCTACGTCCAATCCCGATGCGCCCCGATCACGGGCACCAGATGCTTGATGATTTGCATAAGAAAACCAACCCGGGCTACTCTGCGATTGGTCGTCTGAAAGGCCTGGCGGAAGTCCGTGGCGTTGAGCTGGCGCTGAAACAAACGCAGTTTCGCGATCTGCTGTAAGGCGAACAACAGGGATTGAGCGGCAGGCTCGATCCCTGTAATCCATCAAGGCTGCGATAGCGCCTGTTCCAGTACTGCCAGAACTCTTTTTATCTGCTGTATCTGCAATCCACCAAAACCAAAAAACATGACTCCATCGCTGTTCTCCTTACGCCATGCGGATTCTGATCCATTCTCTATATCTGGCAGGGTATCAAAACGAATCCCGGCCAGCAGGCAGCGTTGTTGCAGCCTGGCGATAGTTTCGGGGGACCAGGCAATGCGTAAAGAGAGGTGCAGACCTGCCGTTGCACCAGCGATTTTCCCTTCCGGAAACAACGCGGACAGGCCGTCGCGTAATAGCGTAAGACGTGCCGCATAATTGCAGGCCAGCTTGCTGATATGCGTATAAAACACCTGATTTTGCATTAATTCGGCCAAAAATTGCTGCAACAACCACTGGCTCCCGTTGTTGTTGAGCGCTTTCATATTCTGTACGGCCGGAAGCAGTTCGTCAGGGCAAATCAGATAGCCAAGACGTCCTCCTGGTCCCAGTGTTTTGGAAAATGTCCCCATATAGATAACCCGGTTGTGATAATCCATGGCTTTCAGCGCGGGAAGGGGATTTTCTCCATAGGTAAAAACGGCATCGTAATCGTCTTCAATAATGTAAGCGCCGACGCGCTGCGCCCATGTTAATAATGCCTGACGCCGCTCCAGTGACAGGACGCTACCCAGCGGATACTGATGCGCTGGAGTAACATAACAAAGCTGGGTGGCATATTCCGGTAAATTATCTGTTTGCAGTCCGTGGTTATCGACGGCAATTGGCGTAATGTCTGCGCCGTAATAATTAAACAGATGCCAGGCACCCGAATAACAAGGGGACTCGGTTACAATATGGCACTTTTTTTGCTGACTGAAAGTATGATGGTTAATAAAGAGTTGAGTGAGCAGTGATAGTCCTTCCTGAATCCCGTTAGTAATAATGATGTTCTCTGCTCGAGTATTAATACCGCGAGATAAATTAAGATATCTGACCAATTGTTCACGCAGTGAAAATAATCCATTTGGTGAATGATATCGGGTAAATAATTGTTCCTTGAGGATGCTGGGGGCGTTATTCCATTTGCGCCAACTTGACCAGGGAAAAGCATTGGGATCGGGAACGCTCATTTGACAATAGCACTCTCGTCCAGGCTCTACATAAACATCGGTGGGGATCCCAGCCGCTTTAGGTTTCATCGGCGGGGAACCCTGCGCGACGGGCACGATTGCTGGCGTTGTGCGTACAGGTGTGGTGAAGATGACCTCGTAGCCGATACCTTGTCGACTCTTAATTAATCCCGCGGCCATGAGCTTATCATAGGCCATCACGACCGTTATTTTGGCAACGTTTAATACCTGCGCCTGCTCGCGAATAGAGGGAAGTTTATCTCCACAAAGCAAATCACCGCGCTGAATGGCCTGGAAATAAAATTGAAATATCTGCAATTGCAGCGGGGTACGGCTTTCTCGATCGAGAGTCAGTGTTAGCATGAGAAATTCCTTATGTATATATACGCACTATATTACGAGCTTCTCTTCTTTCCGCTTTGATGCACCTCATAGAGTAGATGCTGTTCCTATAAGCTGCTTTTGCTGTCTCTATTTTTGATTTTTATGATCGCTTAGCGTGTCGCTATTAAAAAAATGGAGGCAAGCATGTCGTGGATAAAAAAGAACGCACTGTGGTGCGCATTCGTCGGGGCAGTAGCAATGGCCCTGGCAATTTGGGGAACGTGGCAAGGCGTTCATTACACCAGTACCACCGAATTTTGTTTATCGTGTCACTCGATGCGCACATCAGGAGAGGAATATAAAACCAGCGTGCATTTTCGCAATGCTTCTGGCGTGCGTGCTGAGTGTAAGGATTGTCATATTCCGCCAGGGATCGTCCCGACGCTGGTTCGTAAAACGGAAGCCTTAAACGACCTCTACCACACCTTTATCTCTCCTTCGATTGATACCCCGGAAAAATTTGCCGCAAAACGAGCGGAATTGGCCCAGCGAGAGTGGGCGCGAATGAGCGCTAACAATTCGGCGGCATGTAAATCTTGCCACAGCTATGAGGCGATGGATCACGGCAAACAATCTGCGAATGCGGCGGCGCAAATGACCGCGGCGGCGGCAAAAGACAGCAACTGTATTGATTGCCATAAAGGTATTGCCCATCACAAACCCGATATGAGCAGCGGTTTCCGCGATCGCTATAAGCAGTTGCAGCAGCAGGGAGCGTCTTTATCGAATGCGAGCATGCTGTTCTCGTTAAGCGAAAAAGCACTGACGGCAACGGCCGGAAGCCCCGCAGGTAAAGCGCTGTTATTTCCTGCCACCGAGGTCAAAGTGCTGCAAAAAGAGGGCAGCAACGTGCAGCTTGAACTGACGGGCTGGCGTGAAAGCAAAGGACGCGGGCGGGTGATAACCCAGTATATGGGTAAGCGTGTGTTCTCGGCCGTGCTGGATGACTCTCTGATGGCTAACGTCAAAGTGCTGCAAACTCAGGTCGATCCTGACTCACACCAGCAATGGCAGCAGGTGAGTGTGACCGCCTGGACCTCTGCTCAGGGGCTTATCAACGATATTGCACCGATCTGGGAATATTCGGATCAAATGCTGCAATCCACCTGTAGCGCCTGTCATAGCACTCCTCCTACGACCCGATATACCGCCAACGGCTGGATCGCCGGATTGAAAGCGATGTCCACCTATTACCGACTTAATCCGGTGGAAGAACGTACGTTGTTGAAATACCTCCAGACCCATGCCAGCGATGTGTCTGAATCTAACAAAAATTAAGGAAAATGTATGGATATTCATGATTTTAACCCGTCTCGCCGCCGTTTTCTGAGCGGTATGTTGGCGGTGGGCGCAGCCAGTGCTC
>NZ_SZWK01000312.1:0-127059 GCF_005280815.1 Citrobacter sp. TBCS-15
CGGATGGGCTTTTTTGCGTCTGTGCGAAATGAAACCTGCCGGATGTGGCGTAAACGCCTTATCCGGCTTACCAAAGCGCATCAGGCGCATCAACATACAGCAGTTATCGTCTTGCCCATTGCGTAACGAAATCAGCAACTTGCTGTATGTCATTAATATCTAATAATGGAACATCCACAGATAACGGAACATCACTGGCAACCGCGATAACAAACTCATCCATCACCAACTCTTCAGGAGTATGTCCGCAGCCCTCACGAAAAAGCAGGATCTTCGCAACAGGTTCATGCTTAAATCCCTCGACCAGTACCATATCTAACGTCGAAGCATCCATCCTGCTTACCAGATACGCTAAATCCAGTTCGGGTTCTTCCGGTGTTTCTACCATTAACGCCCAACGTTGCTGGCTGGCGACCAGTGTTTGTGCCGCCCCTGCTTTGCGCAGCTCATAGCTGTCTTTACCGGGCTTGTCGACATCCATATTGTGATGTGTATGCTTAATCAATCCGGGTCTAATACCTCTGACACGCAGCTCAGGGATCAGTTTCTTTAGCAGCGTGGTTTTTCCCGTACCGCTCCATGCCGCAATGGCAAGTAATGGGATCATGATTTTTCCTGCCATTTTGCAAGTTCTTCAGGTGTGTTCACGTTTACGAATGCATCTTTATGATCGCTGAAATCGACGGCATGACCGCCAGCCTGACGCATAAAGACCATGACGCGTCGTTCACCTGACTGAAGATAATCCTGTAGCAAGGGCTGCAAGGAGCGGTGCATCAGGGCAATTGTCGGGTGATCTCTTTCCCCATCATGCACCCAGACGATTGGTGCAGCTTTGCGCTGCTCTTTTAAACGGGAGACCAGATCGTGAGGAATATAGGGCATATCGCACGGGCAGAACAAAAACCAGTCCCCCGCTTGCTGCAGGAATACCGACAGCATCCCAGCCAGTGGGCCAGGGAAATCGGCCAAGGTATCGGGAATAACTTTCAGGCCGCTTTGTTGGTAGATATCCCGGTGGCGATTGGCATTAACGACTACGGTATCGACCTGCAAAGCGAGAGTATCGGCCACATGTCGCCAAAGCGGTTTACCGTCGAGTTCAAGCAGGCCTTTATCGGTTCCGCCCATCCGTCTGGCCTTACCGCCCGCCAGCACAACCCCTGTTATTGCACTATCCAGAATCACTGATATCGCCTCTTTTAATGTGGGATTGACCCTGCTAACGTATCCGTATTAAGCCTAAGGAGCACAACCATGAAATGTAAACGCCTTAATGAAGTTATTGAACTCCTCCAGCCAGCCTGGCAGAAAGAACCTGATCTTAACCTGATGCAATTTTTACAGAAACTGGCGCAAGAGTCAGGTTTTGACGGTGAACTGGCGGATTTAACTGATGACATTCTGATCTATCACCTGAAAATGCGTGACTCGGCGAAAGACGCCGTCATCCCAGGTATTCAGAAAGATTATGAAGAAGATTTTAAAACAGCCCTTCTCCGCGCACGTGGCGTAATTAAAGAGTAAAAGCTTGTAATCGCCGCCACCGAAAGCGCTGCGAAATGATATCCTGAATCATTCGTAGTATTTTCCGGATGATGGGATGAACGACAACGCTTTTACTTTCCAGACGCTACACCCGGATACCATCATGGATGCACTGTTTGAGCAGGGGATCCGGGTGGACTCCGGGCTAACCCCGCTTAACAGCTATGAAAACCGTGTCTATCAGTTTCAGGACGAAGACCGTCGACGCTTTGTCGTTAAGTTTTATCGCCCTGAGCGTTGGTCCGTTGATCAGATCCAGGAAGAGCACCAGTTTGCGCTGGAACTGATGAGCGATGAAGTGCCGGTTGCTGCACCGCTGGTACTGAACGGCCAAACACTGTTAAGCCATCAGGGTTTTCATTATGCGATCTTCCCAAGCGTCGGCGGACGCCAGTTTGAGGCCGATAACATCGATCAGATGGAGGCGGTTGGGCGCTATCTGGGGCGTATGCACCAGACTGGCGGCAAGCGTAATTTCGCTTTCCGTCCCACGATTGGCCTTGAAGAGTATCTGACCGAACCGCGTAAACTGTTTGAACAGGCCCAACTTATTCCTTCAGGGCAAAAAGCAGCCTTCCTGAAAGCAACGGATTCACTTATTACAGTAGTTTCCGAATGCTGGCATACGCGTTTTGCCACGTTACGCCTGCATGGTGATTGTCATGCCGGCAATATTCTGTGGCGTGACGGTCCAATGTTTGTCGATTTAGATGATGCCCGCAATGGCCCGGCTGTTCAGGATTTATGGATGCTTCTTAACGGCGATAAAGCTGAACAACGCATGCAGCTTGAAACCATTATCGAGGCTTATGAAGAGTTTAGTGAGTTCGACACGACAGAAATCGGACTGATCGAACCTTTACGTGCTATGCGTTTAGTTTATTATCTTGCATGGCTGATCCGACGTTGGGGTGACCCTGCGTTTCCAAAAAACTTCCCGTGGTTAACTGGGGAAGATTACTGGCATCGTCAGACCGCAACTTTTATTGAGCAGGCAAAAATTCTGCAAGAGCCCCCCTTACAATTAACGCCAATGTATTAATCGGAGAAACTTGAACATGAAAAAAATATGGCTGGCGCTGGCTGGTATGGTTTTAGCTTTTAGCGCATCTGCGGCGCAGTTCCAGGATGGCAAACAATACATCACTCTGGAAAAGCCTGTTGCGGGTGAACCGCAAGTGTTGGAGTTCTTCTCCTTCTACTGCCCGCACTGCTATCAGTTTGAAGAAGTGCTTCATGTGTCTGATAACGTGAAGAAAAAACTGCCGGAAGGCACCAAGATGACCAAATACCACGTCGAGTTTCTTGGGCCTTTGGGTAAAGATCTGACGCAGGCCTGGGCTGTTGCTATGGCACTTGGCGTTGAAGATAAGGTCACTGTTCCGCTGTTTGAAGGGGTTCAGAAAACCCAAACCGTTCAGTCTGTTGCAGATATCCGTAAAGTGTTTGTCGACGCGGGTATTAAAGGTGAAGACTACGATGCGGCATGGAACAGCTTTGTGGTGAAATCACTCGTGGCGCAGCAGGAAAAAGCGGCAGCTGATTTACAGCTGCAGGGCGTTCCGGCGATGTTCGTGAATGGTAAATACCAGGTAAACCCGCAGGGCATGGATACCAGCAGCATGGATATCTTTGTACAGCAGTATGCGGATACCGTGAAATTCCTGGTTAGTCAGAAGTAAAAGCGAAAGCCGGTCATTGACCGGCTTTTTTGTTTGTGGCTTTAATCGCATCTATTTGCGCGTCTTTCTCGCTCCAGAGCGTATTCAACCATAGCTGAAACCGACGCTTGAAACCTTTATCGTTCACGTAATCACCGTGCAACTCTTCTTGAATTTGCTCCAGGTTCACTCGCACGACAATACGCGTTAATTTGCCGCTCAGCATATCGTAGAAAGGGCGGCTGCTATTTTCCGGGTAGCACAGCGTGACGTTCAGCAACTTATCAAACTGCGCCCCCAGCACATTCAATGCCATAGCGATACCGGCCGCCTTAGGTGGGAGCAGGTTTTGATAGGGGGAGCGGGTTTGCTCACGTTTCTCATTAGTAAAGCGTGAACCTTCGACAAAATTGACGATAGTTGTCGGGTGTACGCGAAATTTCTCGCAGGAGCGACGCGTTGTTTCCACGTCTTTACCGCGCCGTTCCGGGTGACGGAGCAGGTAGCCGCGTGAATAACGTTTCATAAACGGCATATCCAGCGCCCAGCAGGCCAGGCCAATAAACGGCACCCAGGCGAGTTGTTGTTTGAGAAAATATTTATTCATCGGGATGTGCTTACGAAACAGAACGCAAAGCACGACGATATCGGCCCAGCTGTAATGATTACAAATGAGCAGATACCAGTTTTTTTTGCTAAGACCTTCCAGCCCTTCGACGTCCCACTTCAATCGTGGATTGAGGTGCAGCAGTATAGCCAGACCTTCACACCAGCAATACATCATGAAATTACAGAAGATGGAAACCTTGCGCCAGACGACAGGAACAGGCAAAAGGAGTTTTACCACCCCGGCAAGGATGATTGGCACAGAACAAAAAATCGTAACCAATATGGTCAATACGATACTCAGCAACAGCGTTATCGCAGCGAGTATTCTTGTCATAATTAAATTATTCAATAAGTTAGCCATAGACAGTGCGCTAAAAAGGCGCAAGGGGCTGATTTTATCAGAAAACGAACCAAATGATGGATCTTCCCTGAATAGAAAAAAAAGGAATATCTATCCACATCGGGATACAAGCGATAAAAATGGAATAAAATGCTGTAGATTTATTTAATTAACTGAAACATATGAAAAAATATAATGAATCAATAATTACCTTGCTATATTTAAAGAGCTGAAAATTATTTATTCACAAAGTTATCCACAGTCTTATTTGCGAGCAAAGCAGAAGAACTGCAAAAGTTTTTCGACAAAAACGGCGAAAAACTCATGTTTTCATCCCGTCTGTGGCATCCTTTACCCATAATCTGATAAACAGGCACGGACATTATGGTTCAGATCCCAGAAAACCCACTTATCCTTGTAGATGGCTCATCTTACCTTTATCGCGCATATCACGCGTTTCCGCCGCTGACTAACAGCGCAGGAGAACCTACTGGTGCGATGTACGGTGTTCTCAACATGCTGCGTAGCTTGATTCTACAATATCAGCCGACCCATGCTGCTGTGGTATTTGACGCTAAGGGTAAAACCTTCCGTGATGAATTATTCGAGCATTACAAGTCACACCGCCCGCCAATGCCTGACGATCTGCGCGCGCAGATTGAACCTCTACATGCGATGGTAAAAGCGATGGGGTTGCCATTACTCGCTGTTTCAGGCGTGGAAGCGGATGATGTTATCGGTACGCTGGCGCGTGAAGCGGAAAAGGTTGGTCGTCCGGTGCTGATCAGTACCGGTGATAAAGACATGGCTCAGCTGGTGACACCGAACATCACCCTGATCAACACCATGACCAATACTATCCTCGGCCCGGATGAAGTGGTGAATAAGTACGGTGTGCCACCTGAGCTGATTATTGATTTCCTGGCGCTGATGGGCGACTCCTCCGATAACATTCCTGGTGTGCCTGGCGTGGGTGAAAAAACGGCTCAGGCGCTGCTCCAGGGCTTGGGGGGGCTGGATACCCTTTATGCCGAATCTGACAAAATTGCGGGGCTGACTTTCCGTGGTGCGAAAACCATGGCGGGCAAGCTTGAGCAAAATAAAGAGGTGGCGTACCTCTCTTATCAATTAGCGACCATTAAAACAGATGTTGAGCTGGAGTTAACCTGCGAGCAACTGGAAGTGAAGCAGCCTGCCGCAGATGAACTGCTTGGCCTGTTTAAACAGTATGAGTTTAAGCGTTGGGTTGCAGACGTAGAAGCCGGTAAATGGCTGCAGGCGAAAGGAACGAAGCCGGCGGCGAAACCGCAGGAAACAATCGTCGTCGAGGCTACGCCGGATGAATCTGCGACGGCTCTTTCGTACGATAACTACGTGACGATTCTGGATGAAGCGACGCTGGAAGAGTGGATCGCGAAGCTGAAAAAAGCGCCCGTCTTCGCCTTTGATACAGAAACTGACAGCCTGGACAATATCTCTGCGAATCTGGTTGGACTGTCTTTTGCCATTGAACCGGGCGTAGCTGCCTATGTTCCTGTTGCCCATGACTACCTGGATGCTCCCGATCAGATCACTCGCGACCGTGCGCTGGCGCTGCTGAAGCCGCTGTTGGAAGACGAAAACGCGCATAAAGTGGGACAAAACCTGAAGTACGATCGCGGCATTCTGGCGAATTACGATATCGAACTGCGCGGCATCGTCTTTGACACCATGCTCGAGTCCTACATTCTTAACAGTGTTGCTGGTCGACACGATATGGACAGCCTGTCCGATCGCTGGCTGAAACATAAAACCAT
Source organism: Citrobacter sp. TBCS-15 (assembly GCF_005280815.1). Classification (NCBI taxonomy): domain Bacteria; kingdom Pseudomonadati; phylum Pseudomonadota; class Gammaproteobacteria; order Enterobacterales; family Enterobacteriaceae; genus Citrobacter; species Citrobacter sp. TBCS-15. The sequence continues at coordinate 5,955 of NZ_SZWK01000312.1, forward strand.
TACCTTTGAAGAGATTGCCGGAAAGGGCAAAAACCAGCTGACCTTTAACCAGATAGCGCTGGAAGAAGCTGGTCGTTATGCCGCGGAAGATGCCGACGTCACGCTACAGCTACATCTGAAAATGTGGCCGGAATTGCAGCAGCACAAAGGGCCGCTGAACGTCTTTGAAAATATCGACATGCCGCTGGTGCCGGTTCTGTCTCGCGTTGAACGCAACGGTGTGAAAATCGATCCGGCTGTTCTGCACAAGCATTCAGAAGAGCTGACGCTGCGTTTGAACGAGCTGGAGCAAAAAGCGCACGAGATCGCCGGAGAAGCGTTTAACCTCTCTTCCACCAAGCAGCTACAAACCATCCTGTTTGAAAAGCAGGGTATTAAGCCGCTGAAGAAAACACCTGGCGGCGCGCCATCAACCTCGGAAGAGGTACTGGAAGAGCTGGCGCTGGACTACCCGTTGCCGAAAGTGATCCTGGAATATCGTGGGTTAGCAAAACTGAAGTCGACCTATACGGACAAGCTTCCGTTGATGATTAACAAGAAAACCGGGCGCGTACATACCTCCTATCATCAGGCGGTTACCGCTACCGGGCGCTTGTCTTCAACGGACCCGAATCTGCAGAACATCCCGGTACGTAATGACGAAGGTCGTCGTATTCGCCAGGCGTTTATTGCACCGGAAGACTACGTGATTGTTTCAGCGGACTACTCGCAGATTGAACTGCGTATCATGGCGCACCTCTCGCGTGATAAAGGCTTGCTTACTGCATTTGCCGAAGGGAAAGATATTCACCGCGCAACGGCCGCTGAAGTCTTTGGCTTACCGCTGGATTCAGTAACTAGCGAACAACGCCGCAGCGCGAAAGCTATCAACTTCGGTTTAATCTACGGGATGAGCGCCTTTGGTCTTGCTCGCCAGTTAAATATTCCGCGCAAAGAAGCTCAGAAGTACATGGATCTCTACTTCGAACGCTACCCTGGCGTGCTGGAATATATGGAACGCACGCGTGCACAGGCAAAAGAGCAGGGTTACGTTGAAACGCTGGAAGGGCGTCGCCTCTATTTGCCGGATATTAAATCCAGTAATGGCGCTCGTCGTGCGGGTGCTGAACGCGCCGCAATCAACGCCCCGATGCAAGGTACTGCCGCAGATATTATTAAGCGAGCTATGATAGCCGTAGACGGATGGCTGCAAACCGAGAAACCGCGCGTGCGCATGATCATGCAAGTTCACGATGAACTGGTGTTTGAAGTGCACAAAGATGACCTGGAAAGTGTGTCTAAAAAGATCCATCAACTGATGGAAAACGAGACCCAGATTGACGTGCCGTTATTAGTGGAAGTCGGTAGTGGTGAAAACTGGGATCAAGCGCACTAAGGGTTTACTGAATAACGGCCTTTTTTCGTAACTAAGCAACATAAGATAGAACTTTTTGTGATGTCCATTAGAATTCCCTATGTAAGGAATGAAAAAAAATTACAAAAAGTGCTTTCTGAGCTGCTCAAAAAAGAGTAAAGTTATTCACGTAGGGTACAGAGGTAAGATGTTCTATCTTTCAGACCTTTTACTTCACGTAATCGGATTTGGCTGAATATTTTAGCCGCCCCAGTCAGTAATGACTGGGGCGTTTTTTATTGTGCGCAAGAAAAGTTTCGCTCACGCCGTAGGCCGGATAAGACGCGCAGCGGCGCCATCCGGCATAGCGGGGGATTATTCCCCGTCCTGAATCTCTTCGACCGGTGCCAGTTCACTAAACCAGCTATCCAGCTTCTGCCGCAGTTTGTCCACGCCCAGCTTTTTCAGTGATGAAAAGGCTTCTACCTGCACATCACCATTAAACGCCAGCACGGCTTCACGTACCATATTCAGTTGAGCTTTGCGCGCGCCGCTGGCCAGCTTGTCTGCTTTAGTCAGTAGCACCAGAACCTGAACGTTGCTCTCTACCGCCCACAGGATCATCTGCTGATCCAGATCTTTAAGCGGGTGACGAATATCCATCAGTACCACCAGACCTTGCAGGCTTTGACGTTTTTCCAGATATTCAGCCAGTGCGCGCTGCCATTTGCGCTTCATCTCTTCCGGCACTTCGGCGTAACCATACCCCGGCAGGTCAACCAGGCGTTTGCCGTCAACGACTTCAAACAGGTTGATGAGCTGAGTACGGCCCGGTGTTTTAGATGTACGCGCCAGACTCTTTTGATTAGTCAGGGTATTTAGCGCACTGGATTTGCCTGCGTTGGAACGGCCAGCAAAAGCCACTTCGATTCCGGTATCGGAAGGTAAGTGGCGAATATCAGGCGCACTCATCACAAAATGCGTCTGTTGATAATTCAAGTTAGTCAAAGAGGTCCTCTCCATCAATCAAGGCTTTGCAGCGATTATACCTGAACACCAGCAAAAGGCTGGTTTTTCGACGCGTGGCCTGTGTAAGTAAAAACCTCGCACTTTGTGAGACATTGCCGATAGTATCTATACGAGATGACAGTGTAAAAAATGACATGGCCTAAATAAATCATAGCGTTACGGTTAGGCACTATTCTTAAAATCCGAAATTGTTACCTTGGTTACTTGTACGTTTAAACCAAAACGGTAAAGTAGTGCCCATAGCGAGGAAGCTGACAGGATAGACGACTCAGGATGAGGGTCAGGAGCGCCAGGAGGCGAAGACACAGGATTGTCAGGAAGACAAACGTCCGGAGACGTTAGTAAAAGGAAATGGAAACAACACGGAATGTTTCAGGCTAAGGGAAAAACAGGGTGTGTTGATAGCCAACAGGGATAGTAGAGCCCGTAAGGGTTGAGAGTCAGGAAAAAAGGCGACAGATTACTCTGTCGCCTTTTTTCTTTATTTCTGCTAGATTCCGGCGCAAATATATACTGAATTAAAACAGCCAAAGACGAATCATGATGAAACCAACTTCTACACCACGCGGTAAAGGTCCTGCAAAAGCGCGTCGTAAAACACGCGAAGAAATTAACCAGGAAGCTCGCGACCGTAAGCGCCAGAAAAAACACCGTGGCCATGCGGCGGGTAGCCGTGCGTCCGGTAGCGATGGCGCATCTGGTGGCGGAAAGCAAAATAAGCAACAAGATCCTCGTATTGGCAGCAAAACCCCCATTCCATTGGGCGTGACCGAAAAAGTCACCAAACAGCACAAACCGAAGAGTGAGAAACCTATGCTTTCACCACAGGCTGAGTTGGATTTACTGGAAACGGATGAGCGCCTGGATGCGCTGCTGGAGCGTCTTGAAGCAGGAGAAACCCTGAGTGCGGAAGATCAAACCTGGGTTGATGCCAAGCTGGATCGCATTGATGAGCTGATGCAAAAGCTGGGTCTCTCTTACGATGACGAGGAAGAAGAGGAAGAAGAAGAAAAGCAGGAAGATATGATGCGCCTGCTGAAAGGCGGCAACTAACGGTTTTACACCGTGGGTCTTCCCGTCCTGCTTATAACCCTTCCGGTTATATGTTATCTGGTGTGGTTATTCGTTAAACTACAGCGGTTGTCGCGGCGACAGAAGTGGCTGCGCAACCGGCTTATTACCCGCACAGGGGTTAAGCCGGTACGCCGTACCCGCCAGAGACGCCATCGGAAGGAGTGAGCATGTCAGAGCAGCTAATAGACTGGGACCTGGCCCTGATCCAGAAATATAACTATTCCGGGCCACGATATACCTCGTACCCAACCGCGCTGGAGTTTTCTGAAGACTACGGCGCCGAGGCGTTTTTAAACGCTGTGGCGCGTTACCCTGAGCGTCCGCTCTCGTTGTACGTTCACATCCCGTTCTGCCACAAACTGTGTTACTTCTGCGGCTGCAACAAGGTTGTGACGCGTCAGCAGCATAAAGCCGATCAATACCTCGATGTCTTAGAACAAGAAATTATTCATCGCGCACCGTTGTTTGCCGGACGTCATGTCAGTCAGCTGCACTGGGGCGGTGGCACGCCAACGTATCTGAATAAAGCGCAAATCAGCCGTTTGATGTCGCTGCTGCGTGGCAACTTTAACTTTAACGATGACGCCGAAATCTCGATCGAAGTGGATCCGCGTGAAATTGAGCTGGATGTGCTCGATCATTTACGCGCTGAAGGTTTTAACCGCCTGAGCATGGGGGTGCAGGACTTCAATAAAGAAGTTCAGCGTCTGGTTAACCGTGAGCAGGATGAAGAATTTATCTTTGCGCTGCTGAATCATGCGCGGGAGATTGGTTTTACCTCGACGAACATCGATCTGATTTATGGTTTGCCAAAACAGACGCCGGAAAGTTTCGCCTTCACCCTGAAACGCGTTGCTGAGCTGAATCCAGACCGACTGAGCGTCTTCAACTACGCTCACCTGCCGACGCTGTTTGCTGCTCAGCGCAAAATCAAAGATGCCGACCTGCCCAGCGCGCAACAGAAGTTGGATATCCTGCAGGAGACCATCTCTTCACTGACCGAAACCGGTTATCAGTTCATTGGCATGGATCACTTTGCTCGCCCGGATGACGAACTGGCGATTGCTCAACGCAAAGGTGTGCTGCATCGTAACTTCCAGGGGTATACCACCCAGGGGGATACCGATCTTCTGGGGATGGGCGTATCGGCCATCAGTATGATTGGCGACAACTACGCGCAGAACCAAAAAGAGCTGAAGCGCTATTATCAGCAGGTAGACGAGCAGGGGAACGCGTTATGGCGAGGAATTGCGCTGACCCGCGATGACTGTATTCGTCGGGATGTGATTAAGCTGCTGATCTGCAACTTCCGCCTCGACTATGCCGCCGTGGAACAGCAATGGGATCTGAATTTTGCTGACTATTTTGCCGAAGATCTGAAACTGCTGGCGCCGCTGGCGAAAGATGGGCTGGTGGATGTGAATGAGAAGGGAATTCAGGTTACGCCTAAGGGCCGCCTGCTGATTCGGAATATTTGCATGTGCTTTGATGCCTATCTGCGCCAGAAAGCGCGGATGCAGCAGTTCTCACGCGTCATTTAGCCGGGTTGCCGGGTGGCGCTGCGCTTACCGGGCCTACACGTTGCGACAACCTGTAGGCCGGATAAGCGTTAGCGCCATCCGGCACATTGTCAGCTGAACAGTCCAACCAGCGCCGCGCACAGCACTGCGGCAACCGCAGTTTGTGGCGTATGGCTTTCGACCGCACCGCTCGACAGCAGATTAATCATTGATTCCAGCATGATGACTTCCCCCCGTTAGCCGGGCACGATCATACTTAACTCATCGGAACAGTAAAGCGCAAAATAGCAGCAATTTGCGCTCAATTATCAAACTTTACACTGTGACCGAGCGTCACTCCATTCCGAGTTCTTTTAACTTACGCGTCAAGGTATTACGGCCCCAGCCGAGCAAGCGCGCTGCTTCCTGTTTATGCCCCTGGGTATGACGTAGCGCGGTGGTCAATAGCGTGCGCTCCATCTCTGGTTGAGCTTCAGAAAGCAAATTTTGATGACCGGAACGTAATGCCCGGTCTGCCCACTGTGCTAACAGCGTTGCCCAACTGTCCGGCTGCATAGGGGACGGCGCGTCTGGCACGCTGGTTTCAAAAAGCTCGGCCGGCAAGTCCTGAATCAATACTTCCTGTCCGGCAGCCATAACAGTTAACCAGCGGCAGGTGTTTTCAAGCTGGCGTACGTTGCCCGGCCAGGCCAGACGCGTAAGCGCTGCCTCGGTTTCGGGATGTAATTGTTTGGCTTCCACCCCCAGTTCGCGGGCGGCTTCCTGCAGGAAATGACGTGCCAGGCGAGGGATGTCTTCCCGACGTTCACGCAGCGGGGGCAAATGAACGCGAATGACGTTCAGACGGTGGAATAAATCCTCACGGAATTTGCCTTCCTGTACGCGCAGTTCCAGATTCTGGTGCGTGGCGGCGATGATGCGAACATCCACTTTCACCGGCGCATAACCGCCCACCCGGTAAAACTGTCCATCGGCTAATACGCGCAGTAAACGCGTTTGCACGTCCAGCGGCATATCGCCGATTTCATCGAGGAACAGCGTCCCACCGTCGGCCTGCTCAAAACGCCCCTGACGAATGGTATTTGCCCCGGTAAACGCCCCTTTCTCATGACCGAACAGTTCAGACTCGATCAAATCTTTCGGGATCGCCGCCATGTTCAGCGCGATAAACGGCGCTTTGACGCGTGGGCTATGACGGTGCAGGGCGTGAGCGACCAGCTCTTTACCGGTCCCGGACTCGCCATTAATCAATACGCTGATTGAAGAACGGGAAAGTCGGCCAATAATGCGAAAAACATCCTGCATCGCTGGCGCTTCGCCAATAATATCGGTCGTTGGTCCGTGGATTTGTACATTACGCGGCTGCTGCTGTTCCTGATAATGACTGATGGCACGTTCGACCAGCGCCACGGCTTCGTCAATATCAAAAGGTTTGGGCAGATAATCAAACGCCCCTTGCTGGTAGGCGCTGACGGCGGCATCCAGATCGGAATGCGCCGTCATTATGATGACCGGAAGCATTGGATGACGCTGTTTGATCTGTTTTAACAGCGTCAGACCATCCATACCCGGCATGCGAATGTCTGACAACAATACGTCCGGTGTTTTGCTGGCCAGTGCGTCCAGCACCTCTTTACCGCTTTCAAATGCGGTACAGCTCAGACCAGCCCCTGCGAGCGCACGTTCTAGCACCCAACGGATGGAACTATCGTCATCAACGACCCAGACTATTCCTCGTTGCATAAACGTCACCTTTATTTCCTGATAGGCAGGTAAACCGAGAACTCGGTATGACCCGGCCAACTGGTAAATTCAATTTTGCCGGAATGCTGATCAATTAAATTACGGGCGATGGATAACCCAAGGCCGGTACCGCCCTCGCGACCGCTGACCATTGGGTAGAACAGCGTGTCCTGCAAATGAGAGGGAATACCCGGGCCGTTATCCTCAACATCGATCCGCGCCGCCAGACGGTAACGCACGCCGTGCAGCGTGAGCTGAAACGCAGTGCGGGTACGCAGTACGATCTCGCCACCTTCCGGCCCTAAGGCTTGCAGGGCATTGCGCACGATATTCAGCAAAACCTGTTCTATCTGGTCCGGGTCGTGCAATAACTCAGGCAGACTCGGATCGTAATCACGAATTAGCGTAACGTTTTCTGGCACTTCCATCGAAACCAGCGCCACTACACGCTCCGCCACTTTGTGAATACTTTCCGTGACGTGCATGCCCGGTTGTTGCGGTCCTAACAGACGGTCGACCAGATTACGCAGGCGGTCGGCCTGCTCAATAATGACTTTGGTATATTCGGTCAGCGCCGGGTCCGGGAGCGCTTTACTGAGAAGCTGTGCCGCGCCGCGTAACCCGCCCAGCGGGTTTTTGATTTCATGCGCCAGCCCGCGTACCAGATCGCGGGCGGCAATTTGCTGGGCATGCTGGAGTTGTTCCTGACTCAGACGGCGCTGGTTATCCATTGGCGCCATCTCCAGCAGGATCAAGCCATCAGGCAGCCTCTGGGCGGTCACAGAGAGGATATGTGAGTGGCTGTCTATCACCAGCGTCACTTCGTTATCCGTAAAGCCCTGACCGGCTTCCAGGCTCTCACGCAGCAGTCCGATGTTTAACGAGAAATAACTCAACAGATCGGGCAGCGGTGTACCAAACAGTTTGCGGGAGCTTTGAGCGAGCAGCTGTTGCGCCGCCGGGTTGGCGTAATGTATCGACAGCTCATCGTCGACGAGTAAGATGCTATTGATTAAAGAATTGAGGATCTGCCCAGCATCGGGCAGCGTGCCGGTTGCCATTCAGCAGTCTCCTGAAAAGTGTTGCACCATTTTAGTGCATTATAGCTTTTTATGGATAAAAAGCGCGAAAAAGCAGGTTGTTAGTGGAGAAAAAAGCCCATCCAGAGATGGGCTAAAAGTTCCACGGCAACTAAAACCTTCGTCTTTCTCCCTACAGCTGTGTTGGCTGTTTTCGCTCACCCCAGTCACTTACTTATGTAAGCTCCCGGGGATTCACTCAATTGCCGCCTTGCTGTAGCAAGAAATCCATTGGTTATTACATCCTCTGCACGTTTTTATGTGAGAGTGTAAAAGTTAAATTAAACGCTGTAGTACAGCTCAAACTCTACCGGGTGCGGCGTCATGCGCACGCGGTCATCTTCTTCGCGACGCAGTGCAATGTACGCATCGATCGCTTCATGGGTGAACACGCCGCCTGCAGTCAGGAACTCGCGGTCCAGATCCAGTTCTTTCAGTGCTTCTTCCAGAGAACCTGCAACCTGTGGGATCTCTTTCGCTTCTTCCGGCGGCAGGTCGTACAGGTTTTTGTCCATCGCTTCGCCCGGGTGGATCTTGTTCTTAATACCGTCAAGACCCGCCATCAGCAGCGCAGCAAAGCACAGGTACGGGTTAGCAGCCGGGTCCGGGAAACGCACTTCGATACGACGCGCTTTCGGAGAAGCTACCACCGGAATACGGATGGAGGCAGAACGGTTACGGGCAGAGTAAGCCAGCATGACCGGCGCTTCGTAACCCGGGACCAGACGCTTGTAGGAGTTGGTGGTCGGGTTCGCCAGGGCGTTGATCGCTTTAGCGTGTTTGATAACGCCGCCGATGTAGTACAGCGCCTGCTCAGACAGACCCGCATACTTGTCACCGGAGAACAGGTTTACGCCGTTCTTGGACAGGGACATGTGGCAGTGCATGCCGGAACCGTTATCGCCGAACATTGGTTTCGGCATGAAGGTTGCTGTTTTACCGAAGCGGTGAGCGACGTTGTGAACCACATATTTGTAGATCTGAATTTCGTCCGCTTTTTTAGTCATGGTGTTAAAGCGGGTCGCGATTTCGTTCTGACCAGCAGTCGCTACTTCGTGGTGATGCGCTTCAACGACCAGGCCCATTTCTTCCATGATCAGACACATGGTAGAACGGATGTCCTGAGAAGAATCTACCGGAGGAACCGGGAAGTAACCGCCTTTCACGCCAGGACGGTGACCTTTGTTACCACCTTCGTATTTGGTGGAGGAGTTCCATGCGCCTTCGATATCATCGATAGCCACGTGGGAACCGGAAATGGACGCGCCGAAACGGATGTCGTCAAACAGGAAGAATTCTGGCTCTGGCCCGAACAGAACGGTATCTGCGATGCCGGTAGAACGCAGGTACTCTTCAGCGCGTTTAGCGATGGAGCGCGGGTCGCGGTCGTAGCCCTGCAGCGTACCGGGTTCCAGGATATCGCAACGGATGATCAGGGTAGACTCTTCATAGAACGGATCGATGAGTGCAGTAGACGCATCTGGCATCAGAACCATGTCTGATTCGTTAATGCCTTTCCAGCCACCGATTGAGGAGCCGTCAAACATTTTGCCTTCTTCAAAGAATTCGGCATTTACCTGATGAGCAGGAATAGTGACGTGCTGTTCTTTACCTTTGGTATCAGTGAAGCGCAAATCAACAAACTTCACTTCGTGTTCGTTCAGCATCGTCAAAACGTGTTCAGCGGACATACTTACTCTCCCGGATTGGTCATGGTCGTCGTGGTAACGAAGTCTTCAATTCTGCAAAAAATTGGCCGTGTCGCCGTAAAAAAGATAAAGCGAAATCTGTGCCAACTTTTAAATTGCCCCTAAAAGGCGTTATCATGCGCACTATCGTGCAAAGGGGCTGCACCATGAAGGATGTATTGCACCATTATAGTGCTTTAATGTGAACATTAAGCACCATATTGGTGCAACGCACCCCAGATTACCCCTTTTAACGCTCCGTGAATGTGATCACAAAGAAACTCTGCAATACTTGTTTGCGGAGGATGTTTGTGATCCTGTTTTGTACTGCGATTAATCCGTGTACAATAACGCGCTATTTCTAAAATGCCTGAGGCAAAGTTGTGATCGAAAATTTGCGTAACATCGCCATCATCGCGCACGTAGACCATGGTAAAACGACCCTGGTAGACAAGCTGCTCCAACAATCCGGTACGTTCGATGCACGTGCTGAAACCCAAGAGCGCGTGATGGACTCCAACGATTTGGAGAAAGAGCGTGGGATTACCATCCTCGCTAAAAACACCGCTATCAAATGGAATGACTACCGTATCAACATCGTTGACACCCCGGGGCACGCCGACTTCGGTGGTGAAGTTGAACGTGTAATGTCCATGGTCGACTCCGTGCTGCTGGTGGTGGATGCAATGGATGGTCCGATGCCGCAGACGCGCTTCGTGACCAAAAAAGCCTTTGCCCATGGCCTGAAGCCAATTGTTGTTATCAACAAAGTTGACCGTCCTGGCGCGCGTCCTGACTGGGTTGTTGATCAGGTATTCGACCTGTTCGTTAACCTCGACGCTACCGACGAGCAGCTGGACTTCCCGATCGTTTACGCTTCCGCGCTGAACGGTATCGCAGGTCTGGATCACGAAGATATGGCAGAAGACATGACCCCGCTGTATCAGACCATCGTTGATCGCGTACCAGCTCCGAACGTAGACCTTGACGGCCCGCTGCAGATGCAAATCTCTCAGCTGGACTACAACAACTACGTTGGCGTTATCGGTATCGGCCGCATCAAACGCGGTAAAGTTAAACCGAACCAGCAGATCACTATCATTGATAGCGAAGGCAAAACCCGCAACGGTAAAGTCGGTAAAGTTCTGACCCACCTGGGTCTGGAACGTATCGAGAGTGATATTGCCGAAGCAGGCGATATCATCGCGATTACCGGTCTGGGCGAACTGAACATCTCCGACACCATCTGCGACCCGCAGAATGTCGAAGCGCTGCCGGCTCTGTCCGTTGATGAACCGACCGTAACCATGTTCTTCTGCGTAAACACCTCTCCGTTCTGTGGTAAAGAAGGTAAATATGTTACCTCTCGTCAGATCCTTGACCGCCTGAACAAAGAGCTGGTGCACAACGTTGCGTTGCGCGTTGAAGAAACCGAAGATGCGGATGCGTTCCGTGTATCCGGTCGTGGTGAGCTGCACCTGTCTGTTCTGATCGAAAACATGCGTCGTGAAGGTTTCGAAATGGCGGTTTCCCGTCCGAAAGTTATCTTCCGCGAAATCGATGGCCGTAAACAAGAGCCGTTCGAAAACGTAACGCTGGACGTTGAAGAGCAGCATCAGGGTTCTGTGATGCAGGCGCTGGGTGAGCGTAAAGGCGATCTGAAAAACATGAATCCAGATGGCAAAGGCCGCGTACGTCTTGACTACGTGATCCCAAGCCGTGGTCTGATCGGCTTCCGTTCAGAATTCATGACCATGACCTCCGGTACCGGTCTGCTGTATTCCACCTTCAGCCACTACGACGACGTTCGTGCGGGTGATGTGGGTCAGCGTCAGAACGGCGTACTGATCTCCAACGGCCAGGGTAAAGCAGTTGCGTTCGCACTGTTCAGCCTGCAGGACCGCGGTAAGCTGTTCCTGGGTCACGGTGCTGAAGTTTACGAAGGCCAGATCATCGGTATTCACAGCCGCTCTAACGACCTGACCGTAAACTGCCTGACCGGTAAGAAACTGACCAACATGCGTGCGTCTGGTACTGACGAAGCAACGGTTCTGGTTCCGCCGGTTAAGATGACTCTGGAGCAGGCTCTGGAATTCATCGATGACGACGAACTGGTAGAAGTGACTCCAACCTCTATCCGTATTCGTAAGCGTCACCTGACTGAAAACGATCGTCGCCGTGCAATGCGTGGCGCGAAAGAAGAGTAATTAACGCTCTTTCTCAGGTAAGCATAAAAAAGCCGCTGATTATCAGCGGCTTTTTTTTATCTCGGGAGTATCAGAAGAAATACTTTGCCCCAACACGAATCTGATTTTGTTCGCGATGATAGGGTTCCACATTACGATCTAACCAGCGTAATTCCAGGTAGGGTAACCAGTGTTCATTGATACGATACTTAAAGGTATTCGTAATTTCCCAGTGATGATCTTTTCCGTTACTGCTGTTGAAGTCATTGACTCGTATAAAATAGTGCGGCTCAAAGGTATAGGAAAACTTATCGGTGATGGTAAAGTTCCAGTAATTACCTATTTCATAGGTATCGTTATTATCCTGATCACCGTTTAGATCGGTTGAACTATAGTTATTATGGTTATAACGGTTACGCACGGTAAGATTAAACCACGGGGTAAATTTATAGTTAACATCCAGATAAGCCGCGCCACCAGAACCCGTACTCTTATCGTTTATCAATCCACCGGGCTGGATAGTTAATTTATCCGTTGGTTTAAATAAAGGATACCAACCTTCTATTTCGTTATAGCCGTGTTTTAACTCATCCTTACGTTGCATGGTGTAGGTGTTGGTGAGCATGATACCTGCGCCCATATCGGAGTTATAGCCAACGCGCATCATCACTTCTATCTGATCGGATGCCAGATTATATGCCTCGCGGTTCTCGACATAGGCACCGGCAAAAACAGAAGTGGACACAACAGAGGATAAGAGAATTATTGTCGTTAACTTTTTCATAATAAATCCATTTTTTAAGCGTAGGGAAGCCGCCATCCATTAAGATGGAATAAGCGGCAATTATTTTTATACGTTTACAGCAGAGGTATTATTTTTAGCGGTAACAGGATCCTGTTGAGTGTTGTTTTTCTTCCGTTGGCTGATTTCCTCAATAATAAAAGCAAAACGCGTTTCATTGAGTTTATAAAATAAACCCATCGTGATTGCAGCGATAATAGCCAGCCCGCAAGGCCACAGAAAAATAAGCTGACGCAGGCCAAGCAGGGTCGCATCGCTCTGGGTTATGTTGGGAATATAACCGATTTGCGTCAGCATGATGCCTGGCAGGAAGCCTGCGAGCGCAGCGGAAATTTTGCGAGAAAAGGTATAACCCGTATACACCGAGCCTTCCGCGCGGATCCCCGTTTTCCATTCGCCATAATCAACCGTATCCGGAACCAGCGCCCAGTTCAGGCTGTTGACGAATGCTGTCCCGAAGAAGGCCATACAGGAGAACGTTACGAACAAAAATGACGTACTGCCCCAGAAAAAGTTCAGAACATCACCGACAGCCCATAATGCCAGACCGCCGAGATAAACCTGCTTTTTACCGAAGCGTTTCACGGCTGCGGGAACCAGCAGCACGCCGACCAGAATGCATCCCATGCTGAAAAAACCCATCCACGACAGCAGATGAATATCGTTGAGCACGTACTGGGTGTAATACACCTGGATGGCCAGTTTTATGTTGAATGCGGCCAGTGTGCACAGGTTGGCAACACACAGCACCAGCAGCGGAGGGTTACGGAAAATGGCACAGAACGATTTGAGAATGCTGGGCTTATGGTGATCCGGCACGATTTCGATATAGCGTTCTTTCACACCGCTAAAGCACCACCACATGCTGAACAGTCCGCAGACCGAAAAGATCAGTGCGGCAATCAGATAACCCAATGAGGGGGAACTGACAAATAGCGCCTGAATTGGCATAAAACCAACGGTACACAATAACAGGCCAATGGTGGCACCACCCTGACGCCAGGCGGCGAGCTGAGCGCGTTCCTGTGGGTTTTTCGTGATTGCAGGCACCATCGCGCCGTAGGAGCAGTTCATCAGGCTATAGAACAGACCGAACAGCATAAACAACACCGTCGCCAGCCCGGTTTTCACCGTGAGCGTAAAATCAGTCGCTAAAAACTGGGCGCTGGCAACGACTGCGACAGGAAATGATGCATACAAAATAAAGGGTCTGAATTTCCCTTTTGCGCCAATATTTCGCCTTGAGTCCAGCAATACACCGGTCAGCATATCGGTAAAGGCGGTGAAGAACTTCGCCACCAGAAAGATAATCCCACCGTAATATGCGGGCATCCCTAGTTCATCGGTATAAAATTTGAGCAGATACAGCGTGCCGATACACAGCATCAAATTTGAGCCGAAGTCACCCACTCCGTAGGCGAATTTTTCACGCAGGCTCAGTTTTAGCGTTAGCGGATCATGAAAAGACATAATCGCTCCTCAATAGCGCCCCGCAGGGCGCTATTCATTATTATTATCAAACGGGTTGTTTACGTGCTTCTATCTCTTCAACGATGCGGACATACATCTTTTCGTTGAGATTGTAGAAACAGCCCATTGCGACGATGGTGATGACTGCCAGGGCACACGGATAAATAAAGATCAGCTGCCGCAAACCTTCGACCGTGCTCGCAGATTGCACCACGTTGGGGACGTAGCCGATTTGCGTCAGCATCCAGCCAGGGAAGAAGCCTGCCAGCGCCTGTGAAACTTTACGGAAGAAGGTGAAGCCAGTGTATACCGTGCCTTCAGAACGTACGCCGGTACGCCATTCGCCATATTCCACCGTATCGGAAACCAGCGCCCAGTTCAGGCTGTTGACGAAGGCTGAGCCGAAGAACGCCAGACAGGAGAAGGCGACAAAGCTGACTGAGCCGCCGCCAAAGAAGTAGTTAAGCAGATCGCCCGCGACCCAAATCAGCAGCCCGCCAATATAAACCTTCTTCTTACCAAAACGTCTGACCATCCCAGGCATCAGGAAGACGCCAATGAAGATACAGCCCATGCTGAAAAAGCCCATCCAGGAAAGGAGGATCGGATCGTTCAGTACGTACTGGGTGTAATACACCTGAATCGCCAGCTTGACGTTGAATGCGCCCAGCGTGCAAAGGTTGGCAACACACAGAATAAATAGCGGGCGGTTACCGGCGATGGCGCGGAAGGATTGCAGTAATCCCGGTTTTTGCGCGGCATCCACGGGTTTCACTTCCACGTAGCGTTCTTTTACCCCGGCATAGCACAGCCACATGAATAACAGACCAAACAGCGAAAACAGCGTGGCGGCGAAAATATAAGCCAGCTGTGAATTGCCTTCGATCAGGTTCATCACTGGAACAAAGCCGACGGTGCACAGCAGCAGGCCGAGAGTTGCGCCTCCTTGTCGCCAGGCAGCCAACGACGCGCGTTCGTCCGGGTTTTTCGTGATTGCAGGCACCATCGCGCCGTAAGAGCAGTTCATCATGCTGAAGAAAAGTCCGTACAGCATAAACAGCACCGTTGCCATGACCGTTTTACCGGTGACTTCAAACGGTGTACCGACAAAGTTGGCAATCGCCAGCAAGGTAACCGGAAATGCGGCATAAAGGACGAATGGACGGAATTTTCCTTTCGGGCCGATTTTGCGGCGCGAATCGAGCATAATCCCGGTGCCCATATCGGTAAACGCGGTAAAAAACTTGGCGATAAGGAAAATGATACCGCCATAAGTTCCCGGTAAACCAAGGACATCGGTATAAAACTTGAGTAAATAGAGCGTACCAATGTCCAACAGGATATTGGAGCCTAAATCACCCATCCCATAGGCGAGTTTTTCTTTGAACGGCAAGCGTAGGGTTGCCGGATTAGAGGAAGTCTGACTCATTATTATTCTCCATGTGCCCGCGAGTTGCCCCGCGGGCGAGCCGTGTTAGATGTTGCGTAAAGTGGCAAACAGTGACGCCCATTCACTCTTCGCGCGATAAAACACCGGAGGCTGGCCAATCGGCGCGTCCACGGTAATTTCACCCCCCTGGTAAGTTTCCCCGGTCCAGACATTGACCCAGCTATCCTCCGGCAGATACAGCGTCCAGTCGCTGCGTCCCTGTTCGTGAACCGGCGCTACCAGCAAATCTTGTCCCAGCAGGTACTGATACTTCAGGGTGTAGGTGCGCGCATCGTCTTCGTAATGCAGGAACAGCGGGCGCATTACCGGCAGACCGGTGGCGCTGTTTTGCGCGACGGCCTGTTTGAGATACGGTTTCAGGGTGGTGAAGACGGTGGTCATACGGGCAAAGTGGGCAATGGTTTCCTCATCGCCATCAAACTGCCAGTTATCGCCAGGACGGTTACCTTCGTGGGTACGCATCATCGGGGTGAAGGCGCTAAAGTCACACCAGCGCAGCAGTAGCTCTTTGCTGCGCTTCATATCAAACAGGGTGGTGTAACCGCCGATATCGCTGTGGTGCAGACCGTGGCCGGTCATCGCCAGCGACAGCGCGGCAGGAACGACGGAGGCCAGACCGTCGTCGAGGCTCCAGTCAACGTTCTGATCGCCCGCCCACATCATGGTGGAGTACTTCTGGCTACCGGTGTAGCCCGCACGCATAAAGAACAGGATCTCGCCGAGCTTGCCGGTCTCCTGCAGCGCTTCGTAGTTACATTTCGCCCACAGTGCGGGCCACGCGTTATGCATAATTTCGGCGCTGACGCCGTTATGCAGGTAAGTGTCGGTTGGCAGGTATTCGCCAAAGTCGGCCATCCAGCCGCCGCAGCCCAGCTCGATCATGTTCTTTTTGATGACCTCTTTGAACCAGGCGTAGGCTTTGGAGTTGGTCAGATCGACCACGCCGCCGTAAAACTCGCCGAACTCAACCAGATAGTCAGCGCCAGAGGCGTCTTTTGCCAGATAGCCGTGCGCAGCCGCTTCGGCGCAAAGATCTTTATCGCTGGCGACGTACGGGTTGATGTAAGAGAGGAACTGCACGCCTTCTTCTTTCCACTGCTGAATACGACTATCCAACTGCGGATAGTTGTCGCTGTTCCATTTCCAGTTCCACATCACGCGCTTGCCAAAGGAGGTCATGCGGATCCCGGACCAGTCCTGCGCCCAGATGCCGTTTACCTTCACGCCTGCGTTACGCATGGTGTCCAGTTTTTTCTGGCACACCTCTGTTCCGCCCTGAATGCCCAGCGTGACGCCATCATAAATCCAGTCCGGCAGCTCCGGCTGACGGCCTAACAGCGCGGTCAGTTTTTCCAAAAGAGAGATAAAGGTGTCGGCGCACTCAATGCGCAGCGTGGTTTTGTCTTCCCACAACGCCAGTTCGTGGTACTCCGGCGCGCTAAAGTCGAAATTCATATAGCAGCTGTTATCAACGTGGCAATAATACTTCTGCGTACTGACAAAGGTTGGTTGTGGGAAGAAGGTCCAGTAGTAGTCACCGCCGGCATTTTCTTTGCAGTCGGCCTGCCACGTGACATAGCTGTTTTTGTTGCGGCCCACGCCCTGTTCGCTGGTCCACAGTGGGAATGGCTTACCGCGCAAATCGAAGTAAGAGAACTGTTCGCCACAGCCGTAAATATGATCGTCTGGGTTAGCGGCCAGACGCAGCCAGATACGGTTATGGCTGCGTTCCTCGTTATGGAGGTCGAGCTTCAAACGACCCTGTTCGTCGGTAGAAATGTGCAGCGTGGCGTTGATGGTATTACCGCGGCTGAAATCGACCCGCCAGCCCTCAGGCGACTCGCTTACTGTGGCGTCGGTCAGGGCAATCTTCTCGTTGAGCTTGTCTTTAATGCTGAAGTTGCCGCGGAACATATCAATGTCGGCAACGCCAGCGCCAATCCACAGGCAAGGGGTCTCTGCGCTGTGACGTAAGATCGGGCGCTGGTGGTACGTCAGCGTAAATCCATTTTGTAACGTCGTCAGTTCTAATGCGGCGGACCGTTGTTGTAGCGAATTCATTTTCGTCTCCGTAAAAATAGGGTATTTCGGTAATTTGTCGGAAATCTGTTATTCACTGCCGATTAAAAAATGCATTTGATGCGTTTCTCCGGGCGCGAGATGAATCAGGCTAATGCCGGAGTTAAAGGCGTCGGGCGGGCAGGTCATCGGTTCTACTGCCAGGCCGCGGCGTGCTAATTTTTCGCCGGTATACACCTGCAGCCAGGGCTGGTGGCTGCGCAGGTATGTGGATATCTTTTGTGTTGGGCAGGTCAGTCTGACCTCCCACTCAGCCTCAGGCAGCAAGATCCTGAACGTGTGATCGATAGTGGTCTGAGCGATAACACGCGGCGTTGTGAAATCCCATTCACCGTGGGTGACATCACTCGCCGGGAGCGTTAATTCGCAGCTATCAATGGATTGCAAATTGCAGGTCAGGTAGGGATGTGCTCCCGCGCCATACGGTGCGATTTCGTCACCCACATTCTGGGTACGAATAAAGACGTGCAGTCCGCGGGCAGCATCCAACCGGTAAATCACCTCTGAATACAGCGCGAAGGGATAACCATAAGAAGGCGGTAGAAAAATCGTCAGCGACACTTCCGTGTTTGACAGTTGGTTAATCTGCCAGTCGCGCCAGGCCAGTAATCCATGAATGGCGGTATGCGAAACAGGGTCGTTAACGGCAAGCTGAAAGGCCTTGCCGTTATGTTGATAGCAGCCGTCTGCAATACGGTTTGGCCAGGGAATTAACACTTTTCCCAAATGTGCCAGCGGCATCTCTTCCGGCTTATGTGGAATAACGACGTGACGCCCAAAGTGCGTCAATTCTGCTAACCCAGCGCCAACCGTGACGATTTTCGCCTGGTAATGACCAGCCTGAAGATGAAGGGTTTTTCCACCGCTATGCATGACAGCTCACCTCGTGACTTATTTGGCGTTGATATCCAGCAGACCGGCTGCAACTGCCGGTGCAAGACCCGGAGCCAGCGGTAAACGTGGGATCACGAGGCAGTGCAGCAGGTGGTAAATGTCCTGCTTACCGTCCCAGACTTTGGTGGTCACCTTGTTATTGGTGTCCAGCTCTTGCCACCATGAACCGGTCTCGTAGTCCATCAGATACGTGATGCAGTAGTCCCACCACTTCTGGTACCAGGCTTCGTACTGGCTGTCGCCGGTAAGGGTATACAAGGCATAGGCGGTACCCATTGCTTCGACTATTGGCCAGCGCACTCTTTCGCGCACGATGGGTTTTCCGTCCCAGTCCACCGAATAGACAAAACCATCCGCACCGTCCGGTGCCCAGGCATCACGGATGGTGGCGTGGAACAAGCCTTTGGCATCTTCCAGCAACCAGGCGGGAGGTGTTTCAAAGCGGGCCTCCAGCGCGGCATGCAGATGCAGCATCAGACGGCCCCACTCGATCCAGTGGCCCGGCGTGCCGCCGTAGGCACGGAAACGATGCGCTGGATTCTCTTTGTTGTAATCGCGGATTGGGTTCCACTGTGAATCGAAGTGTTCGTTGACGCGATACTCCCCGCTGCGAGCCACGTCGTGAATAATTACCGATGCGATACGCAGTGCGCGATCGAGCCATTTGCGATCATGGGTAACGTCATAAACGATCAGGAAGGCTTCAACCGCGTGCATGTTGGCATTGCCGCCGCGGTAATCTTCCGTCTGGCTGAAGGCTTCGTCCCAGGACTCCAGACACATCTGCTCATCTTCGCTCCAGAAGTACTTCTCAATCACTTCGATAGCGTCATCCAGCAATTGTCTGGCCTGCGGATGCCCGGTAGTGACCGCGCTGGCTGCACCAAGCAAGACGAAGAAATGCTGATAGCCCTGTTTGGAGGCATCCATCACGCCTTCGTCATTTACGCAGGCGTACCAGCCGCCGTAACGTGTGTCGCGTAGCGCGCCGTTCAGCGCCTTAATTCCGTGATCGACTAACTGATATGCGCCGGGGCGACCCATGGATGCCGCAACGGAGTAAACGTGCAGCATGCGGGCGGTGATCCACAGATGCGTACCCATATCCGCTCTGACCTGACCACTATTTCCCAGCCAGCCAAAACCGGTCGGGACAGCAGCATTTTTACCAAAGTTAAAGATGCGGTCAGTTTCCTGCTCCAGCCAGCGGTTGTGGCTTAAGGTGTTAAACCATTTCATGCTTTGATCCTCGATTAACGGCGGGCCATCATTTCGTCGACGATATCGCCCAGACGCTGCAACTTCGGTGCGGAAACGTCGCGCAGCATCAGTTCGGTGTCCGGCAGGCCAATAACTGATGACCAGACAGCTCGCCCGGCCAGGAAGCCGGATGCGCCAGCGGTCATCGCCACACTGACCGCGCGTGGGAACAGTTTTTCATCCACACCAGAGGAGAGGATGACCCATGGCATGTTGATGTTTTCATGCAGACGCTGAGAGGCGCTGAGCAATTCCTGTTGGGTTCCTTTGCCATACAGCGGCATCTCGACCTTGTAGAGATCGGCACCGCTATCGCCCAGCTCTTTCGCGGCATCGATAATGGCCTGCTCGCGATCGAACTTATCGCCACGACGCGGTGGACGTACAACCGGCTCAATGATGCTCAACAGACCATTGGAATGGCATAGCTCATTGAATTCTTTGACCATATCCAGACGTTGCTGGGCATCTTCATCGCTACGCCACAGCACCAGCAGTTTGAGAGCCTTGGCGCCATCTTGCTTCACGGCCTGCGGGTTAATTTTTTTATCAATCACCACGCTATCGACCGGAATGCCGTTACCCGGAATAAAGTCATCAGCGGCAACAACCATGGCGCAGCTTTTGGCGACCGCGTTTTGCTCTACGACCTGGCGGTAGCAGAACTGCTGATCGACCAAAATAGCGGATGCATAGGGGGAAAGGATCTTCGCCGCATTGACTTTAAAATCAGTCAGCACGCTGTCACAGACCGGAGATTTTGCACCCGCTGCGACAAACATTAAGCGCATGGCTTCGCGCTGATCGACCGCCAGCATGGCAAAACCGCCGGAAGCTCGGGTGATATCTTTCAGGGTGTACTTCGTCATTGTTCAGTCCTTTTACTTATTAAAATTGGTGATTTAATCCGGCAGACGCACGAACCTGCTCAAGAATTGCGGTCCAGTCTTCCCGGCCACGGCCAGCGGCACGGGCCTGGTTATAAACTTCGCGGGAGGCGGCGCCGAGCGGCATCGGCACATGCAGAAGGTTTGCGACATCCAGCGCGATGCCAAGATCTTTGTGAGCTAAATCGATCATGAAAGCGGGAGAAAGATCGCCTTTCAGCACTTTGTTCGGCCAGGAGGTAGTGAAATGGCCTTTTCCGGCAGGAGTACCGCTCATTACCTTCAGAGCCACATCGAAGGAGAGGCCGAGCGCTTCGCATAACACGGCAGCTTCGGCTGAGAGGGCGTTCAGCGCGATACTCATGTAATTGTTGATGAGCTTCACGCGGATCCCCATGCCGGGACCCCCTGCGTTGATCAGCTCATTCCCCATCGCCATCAGCACCGGTGTGGCGCGTTCCACCTGTTCTGCTGTTCCGCCCGCCAGCAGCAGCAGCGTTCCCGCGATGGCGTGATCGGAGGTGCGTCCAACCGGGCAATCCATCATGTTGAAGCCTTTGGCACGCATATCGGTAATTAGTTTGTCGGTTTGCAGCGGGTGAATGGTGGACATATCAATCACCAACGCCTGCGGGGAGAGGCTTTCGCAGATTCCCTGTTCACCGAACAGTACGCTGCGCACCAGATCGCCATTGGGGAGCATAGTGATGACAAATTCCGCCTCTTTTGCTGCCTGGGCCGGGCTGCTGGCAGGCTGTGCTCCTTTTTCCACCAGGCGCTGAACGGCATCCGGGTTAACGTCAAAGACGCTGAGTTGATGACCCTGCTTCAGCAAGTTGCTCGCCATGGGTGAACCCATCTGACCTAATCCGATAAATGCTATAACTGCCATAACGTTCTCCTGAGACGTGGATGTCATTTTTTGTCATTTAAGGTCGCTTGTTTTTGTCTGTTTTTGATCGTATTTGTAATTTATAGTCAAAAAATTGACAGCCGTCACTTTTTAAACATTTTGTGAAATTAAAATGATCCCATCTTGAAACGCCTAAGGAATGACCATGATTCGTATTGCTTGTGTAGGTATTGCCGTGATGGATCGCATCTATTACGTGGAGGAGTTACCGACTGAAGGAGGTAAATATGTGGCGAAGCGTTATACGGAAGTGGGCGGCGGGCCTGCGGCAACGGCCGCGGTGGCTGCAGCGAAGTTGGGCGCGCAGGTGGATTTTATTGGTCGTGTGGGCGACGATGACACCGGAAATAGCCTGCTGGCGGAGCTGGAATCCCTGGGGGTGAATACACGCTACACCCGACGCTACGTGGGGGCGCAATCCTCCCAATCGGCAATTCTGGTTGATGCACAAGGGGAACGAATTATTGTTAACTATCCCAGCCCGGATTTACTGCATGACGCTGGCTGGCTCAATGAGATTGATTTTTCCCAGTGGGATGTGGTGTTAGCGGATGTTCGCTGGCACGAGGGGACCAAACAGGCGTTCACGCTGGCACGCCGGGTGGGAGTCATGACGGTACTGGATGGTGACGTAACGCCGCAGGATATCCGTGAGCTGGTGGCGTTAAGCGATCATGCCGCGTTCTCTGAACCGGGTCTGGCGCGTATGACCGGGATAAACGATCCGCAGGCCGGACTGAAAAAAGCAAAAACGCTCACAAATGGACATGTTTATGTGACGCGAGGGCGTGAAGGTTGCGACTGGATAGAAAATAATACTTTGCAGCATCAATCTGGTTTTACCGTCGACGTTGTTGACACCACCGGGGCCGGGGATGTTTTTCACGGCGCGCTCGCGTTCAGTCTGGCTAACGGAAATACCCCGCAAGACGCTGTCAGGTTCGCCAGTGGCGTTGCGGCGCTAAAATGCACGCGCCCGGGAGGACGAGCCGGAATCCCTGACTGTGATCAAACCCGATCTTTTCTGTCACTTTTTGTATAAAATGCCAGGGCAATGGTTTTTCGAGGAAATTTCATGAGTCTTACCGAACTGACCGGTAATCCGCGACACGATCAACTACTGATGCTGATTAGCGAGCGCGGTTATATGAATATTGATGAGCTTGCCAACTTGCTGGACGTGTCCACGCAGACCGTGCGTCGTGATATTCGTAAACTCAGCGAGCAGGGATTAATTACGCGTCATCATGGCGGCGCGGGCAGAGCCTCCAGCGTGGTGAATACGGCGTTCGAGCAGCGTGAAGTCTCCTGGACGGAAGAGAAAAAAGCCATCGCGGAAGCGGTGGCTGACTATATTCCTGATGGGTCAACGGTGTTTATTACTATTGGTACTACCGTTGAGCAGGTGGCGCGGGCGCTATTGAACCATAATCATTTACGCATTATCACTAACAGCCTGCGCGTGGCACATATTCTTTATAACAATCCACGTTTTGAAGTTATGGTGCCAGGTGGAACGTTACGTCCGCATAACAGTGGCATTATCGGTCCTTCCGCTACGGCATTTGTCGCTGATTTTCGGGCTGATTACCTGGTGACCAGCGTCGGCGCGATCGAAAGTGATGGCGCTTTGCTGGAGTTTGATGTCAACGAGGCCAGCGTCGTGAAAACGATGATGGCCCATTCAAGGCATATTCTGTTGGCTGCGGATCATACGAAATACACGGCTTCTGCCGCGGTAGAGATTGGCAATGTGTCTCAGGTGACCGCGCTGTTTACCGATGAATACCCTGGTCCCGCATTGCATAATTTACTCCAGTCTCAGCAGGTGGAAATTGTGCAGGTGAGTCCGTCACAGGATGATGCTCAGGTCGGGTAATTCTCCCAATGATGGCTCGATAAATTCGCAGCCATCATTCGCGCATAGTCAAACTTCTTCTTTCCCGCTACAGTTATTCATCCACGGCGAATAAGGAGAAGGGCATGCTCTATATCTTTGATTTGGGTAATGTGATTGTCGATATCGACTTCAATCGCGTGTTAGGCACATGGAGCGATCTGAGCCGTGTACCGCTAGCTTCGCTAAAGCAAAGTTTCAGCATGGGCGAGGCTTTTCACCAGCATGAGCGAGGTGAAATAACGGATGAAGCGTTTGCGGAGGCGCTATGCCATGAGATGGCGCTGCCGCTAAGCTACGAACAGTTCTCCCACGGTTGGCAGGCCGTTTTTGTCGCCTTGCGCCCTGAGGTGATCGATATCATGCATAAGCTGCGTGAGCAGGGGCATCGGGTGGTCGTTTTGTCGAATACCAACCGTCTGCACACAACGTTTTGGCCGGATGAATACCCCGAGATCCGTCAGGCCGCGGACCATATTTATCTTTCCCAGGATCTGGGCATGCGTAAACCGGAAGCGCGGATTTACCAGCATGTCCTGCAGGCTGAAGGTTTTTCTGCGCACGATGCGGTCTTTTTTGACGATAACGCCGATAATATTGAAGGGGCAAACCGGTTAGGTATTACCAGTATCCAGGTCATCGATAAAGCGACCATTCCAGACTATTTCGCGAAGTTGTTATGCTAAAAAATGTCCAGCAACAAGCCAGGCATCATACGCGGCCCGTACGAGCCTGGCTGAAGCTGCTATGGCAGCGCATTGATGAGGACAACATGACGACGTTGGCAGGGAATCTTGCCTACGTTTCATTGCTCTCATTAGTGCCGCTTATTGCTGTTGTTTTTGCACTTTTCGCCGCATTTCCGATGTTTTCCGACGTCAGTGTTCAGTTACGGCATTTTATTTTTGCGAACTTTATCCCGGCGACGGGAGACGTCATCCAGCGTTATATCGAACAGTTTGTCGCCAACTCGAACAAAATGACGGCCGTCGGGGCATGTGGGTTGATTGTGACAGCGTTATTGCTGATGTATTCCATTGATAACGCGCTGAATACTATCTGGCGCAGTAAGCGCACTCGGCCCAAAGTTTACTCTTTTGCCGTTTACTGGATGATTTTAACGCTGGGTCCTCTACTGGCGGGGGCCAGCCTGGCGATCAGCTCTTATTTGTTGTCATTGCGCTGGGCCAGCGATCTCAACACGGTGATTGATAACATTCTGCGTATTTTCCCGCTGGTGCTTTCCTGGCTCTCGTTCTGGCTGCTTTATAGCATCGTGCCGACCACGCGCGTACCTAACAGGGATGCGGTTATTGGCGCCTTTGTAGCCGCCGTATTGTTCGAGGCCGGAAAAAAAGGATTTGCGCTCTATATCACGATGTTCCCGTCTTATCAGCTTATTTACGGTGTTCTTGCGGTGATCCCCATTTTATTTGTCTGGGTGTACTGGACGTGGTGTATCGTCTTGCTAGGCGCGGAAATAACTGTCACTCTCGGGGAATACCGCAAACTTAAACAAGCCGCAGAACAAGAAGAAGCAGAGCAACCATGATTGCATTAATTCAGCGCGTAACCCGTGCCAGCGTCACCGTGGAGGGCGAGGTGACGGGTGAAATTGGCCCAGGACTTTTGGTCCTGTTAGGTGTCGAAAGGGATGATGACGAACAAAAAGCGAACCGCCTGTGCGAACGCGTACTCGGCTATCGAATCTTTAGCGATGCCGAAGGCAAAATGAACCTGAATGTGCAGCAGTCAGGCGGCAGCGTGCTGGTGGTCTCGCAATTTACGTTGGCGGCAGATACTGAGCGCGGCATGCGCCCAGGCTTTTCAAAAGGCGCCGCGCCCGATCGGGCAGAAGCACTGTATGAGTACTTTGTTGAGCGTTGCCGCCAACAGGAAATGAATACGCAAACCGGCCGATTCGCTGCGGATATGCAGGTTTCGCTGGTTAATGATGGCCCCGTGACGTTCTGGTTACAAGTATGAACCAGCTACCGGTGTGGCCGCGGGCAACAAGAGAGAGTACAGCTATGTATCACCTTCGAGTACCGCAAACAGAAGAAGAGTTGGAGCGTTACTACCAGTTTCGCTGGGAGATGCTGCGTAAACCGTTGCACCAGCCAAAAGGCTCCGAACGGGATGCCTGGGACGCAATGGCGCATCACCAGATGGTGGTGGACGAAGAGGGTAATCTGGTCGCGGTAGGGCGTCTGTATATCAATGCGGATAACGAAGCCTCCATACGCTTTATGGCTGTTGACCCCTCCGTGCAGGAGAAAGGGCTGGGAACATTGATGGCGATGACCCTGGAGTCTGTCGCGCGTCAGGAAGGGGTAAAGCGCGTAACCTGTAGCGCCCGTGAAGATGCGGTCGAATTTTTCGCCAAACTGGGGTTTGTGAGCCAGGGAGAGATCACCACACCGCAAACCACGCCGGTGCGCCACTTTTTGATGATTAAGCCCATCGCGACGTTGGACGATATTCTCCATCGCGGCGACTGGTGCGGACAGTTACAGCAAGCCTGGTACGAACATATTCCCTTGAGTGAAAAAATGGGCGTGCGTATTCAACAGTATACCGGGCAGAAATTTATTACGACGATGCCGGAGACGGGTAATCAGAATCCGCACCATACTCTGTTTGCCGGGAGCCTGTTTTCTCTGGCGACATTAACGGGTTGGGGGCTGATCTGGCTGATGCTGCGTGAACGTCATTTGGGGGGAACCATTATCCTTGCCGATGCGCATATCCGCTACAGCAGGCCAATCACCGGGAAGCCGACCGCCATCGCCGACCTGGGCTCGCTGAGTGGTGACCTCGACCGTCTGGCGAGAGGCCGCAAGGCGCGTGTGAAGATGCAGGTCGAGGTATTTGGCGATGACTCGCCTGGCGTCGTGTTTGAAGGCACGTATATTGTGCTACCCGCGAAACCGTTTGGCGCGTATGAAGAGGGCGGAAATGAGGAAGAGTAGCTGGACATATCCAACTACTCGATGAAGGCATCCGCTGGTAGTTTAAAGCGTTGTGTAAGCGCTTTAATATGATTAACCGTTAGTGCTCTGCGGCCATTTAAGATGTTGCTGACGTTCGATTTAGAACCAAGTTCGTTGGCAAGATCTGCTGCTTTGAGACCGTATTGATCCATGAGCGTTCGCAATACTGAAACGCCAGGGGGCGTTTTCTCCAGGTGTTGGTTGAGTGCTTTGAATTGCGGCGCATGTTTTTCGTATTCACTGATTCGGGCACAGAGTAATTCAAATAGTGGGTTTTCAAGATCGTCGTGGTCGACCAGAAACTCCACTAGCGCTAGTGCCCTGCGATACTCATTGTCATTTCGGTCTTCCCCCATCAGTGGGACGCTTTTTACCGCATCGCTGAAGGTATCAACGATCTTTTTTGCGCTGGTTGCATCCATCTGACGATGAGTTCTCATTCTTTATTACCCCGATAATATGCGGTCAGTTTGTCATATTCGGCATGGGAAACGATATGTTTCACAAATATCTTATGTAACCTGAAATCTATGTAGGAAATGAGTCTCAGGCTGTTACCAGAAACATCAATCACCCACCATTTATCTCTGTACTTAAAATTATCCAGTGAAGGAATATACAGCTTCATCTCTTCAGGCTGAGTGAATGTTTTTTTCTCCAGAACATTCAGCAACTCAGTGAGAGCAAGCTCATGGTTTGGATACATGAGCATCGCTTCATTGAACGGTTTTCGGCTGATAACATGCACAATGTAGTTCCATTACAAAGTTTTCAACCTGAAAACAATTTAGCGCAACGTTATCCAGTTTTCAAGTTGAAAACAAAATTGAATTTTAGGTCATTTTGCCTGTTGATGGACTTACAACACGCCAGGCCACATCTCGTATGGCGCTTCGTGCCGCCTGGCTCACACCTCCGAGCTGGAAAAAGCCATGAATGACACCGAGATAGCACTGGCAAGTGCATTCCACACCCTGCTCCTGGAACCGTTGATACAGGGCCTCGCCTTCATCTCGCAGTGGGTCGAATTCAGCTGTAATGATGTGCGTGGATGGCAGACCGGCGAAGTCCTCACGCCAGAGCGGACTGGCTTCAGGATGCAGTGGATCGGTTCGCGGCATATACATCTCGTAGCCCGACAGCAGCGTGTCGCGGGTGATAATGTAATCCTGTCCATTATGGTCATAGCTCGCAAACCTGGCTGTTGCGTCCAGCATCGGGTAGATCAACATAAGCTGCGCAGGTTGCCATTGACGGGCGGCTTTCAGGCGTAGCGCGGTGACCAGCGCCAGATGCCCACCCGCGCTGTCACCGGCAAGCGTAATGTTCTCGCGATCTATCCCCAGTTTCTGGGCATATTTCCAGATAGTATTGGCTCCAGTTTCGGCATCGTTATGTGCGGCCGGGAAGGTGTGCTCTGGTGCAAGTCGGTACTGCGCCGCAATCACGCGACAACGGCTGTAAAAAGCTAACTGCCTTAACTGGTTATCGTGGGTGGCAAAACCACCGCTGACAAAGCAGCCGCCGTGATAATAGATAACGCAGGGGAGATTTCCTGTGCTGCCCCGCGGCGAAACAACGCGAAACGTCATGGCATCGAGTTCAATATCTTCAACTTGTACGCGTGTTTCAGTTTCTCCTGCCAGTGCAGTACTGGCGATGTAGTCTGCTCTCCGGTCATCAATATTCTGCTCGCGTGAAGAAGGGCGTCCCGCCGCGATAAATGCCTCCACTAACTGCGCAATCCCGCTTTCCAGTGCCATTCATTATTCTCCTTGCCTGTATATATATACAGTTTTATAACCTGGATACTCACGAATGAAAATGGGAAAAAAGGGGGCGGGTATGATTCTGGAAAGCAGCTCGCAGATTAAATACCGTCATTGGTTTCTGCGGTTTGAATTCGGTATTGTGAGAAAAATACACTATACGCCATTGACGTATAGTTGATTTCTATTAATATAGTCCAATGGCGTACTCAAAATGCTATTCATAGAAACGGAAATCTTTACTGAAGACGTCAAAAAATTACTGGATGATGATGAATACCGTAGACTACAGATATTCCTTACGATTCAGCCCGATTGTGGCGATCTGATACAAGATACAGGGGGCCTGAGAAAGGTTCGCTGGAGAGCGCGAGGGAAAGGAAAACGTGGCGGTGTAAGGATTATCTACTTTCATCAAATCAGGAAATCATAAATTCGTTTGTTGCTGATTTATCAGAAAGGGATCAAGGATGATCTGACTCCACAGGAAAAAGTACTGCTGCGTATGTTGAATGAGGGGGGGTAAATGGATAAGGCACTATTTGAGCGATTAACTCAAAGTATGATTCAGATGAATGAGATCGCTGAAGGAACGCGGCAGCCTTCTCGTACCTTTCATATTGACGCCATGAAAATAAAGGAAATCCGTCAGTCTTCAGGATTATCACAGACTCGTTTCGCAGATTTGATATCGGTAAGCGTGAATACGTTGCGAAATTGGGAGCAGGGGCGTCGTTCACCGACCGGTCCAGCAAAAGCGTTGTTACGTGCCATTGCCAACGATCCAAAACATGTCATTCAGGCGCTAAGATAATCCCCGGCAGTCTGGTTCACTTGCCGGGGGAAGATCTTACAACTTACTCCCCTTCACCCGGGAACAGGAACGGGTTGATGGAGCTGCGGGCAAAGCCTTCTTGCTCCATGTGGGCGTCCAGCATCAGTGACGCGAGGTCGTCGGCCACGGCCTCGACTTTCGGGTCTTTTTCCTGGTAGAGAATCTTCAGGTAAGTCCCGCAGTCGCCGCAGCTTTCGGCTTTAATTGCCGCCTGCTCGTTATCCAGCGACCAGTAGTTCAAGTCACGGCTCTGTTCGCAGTTGCTGCACTTCACGCGCACCACGTGCCACTCGGTTTCGCACAGGTTGCAATGCAAATAACGCAGCCCCTGAGTCGTACCGATTTGCACTATGCTGGAGACCGGCATCGAACCACATACCGGGCAGAACTGACGCTGTTCACCGTACTCAGCGCGCGCTTTGCCGGGGATCAGACTTGCCATCTGCGCCCAGTAGAGCGACAGAGCGGCCCAAATGAACGGGGCTTTATCGCTACTGACGGAGGCAAAATCTGAGGCAAACAGCGCGCTTGCCATCAGCTCCAGCTCCTGCTCTGAGGCTTTTTCCAGATTCTCGATCACCGCCAGTGCAGGGCCGCTCATTTCTGGCTTCAGCTCAGCAATTAACGATTGCAGCAGTTTTTGCCAGTGCTTGTCACGTGGCAGGACGTGGATATCCAGCGGCGGCTTGCCCTGATCGTTCGCTTCTTTGATACGAGCGGTCAGATCCATCTGCAGCGGATGATCGTACAGTACCACTTCCTGTGCGTGGGCGATCAGCGCGGCAAAGCGCAGATAATCGCCCAGCGGGTTGTTTTCGGCCAGCTCGCGCAGACGTTCAGCGCGGCGGTTATACAAATTTTTGAGTCTGGGGAACAATAACGGCGGAATCATATCCGCCGTGCGTTTCTCGCTCGAACCCAGCTCATCTTGCGGGATTATGCGAATACTCATTCAGATGACTTTTCCTGTTTCTGGCGGACTTCACGGTACCAGCGTGGGTGATGTTTCTTCGCCCACGATTTAGTAACCCATCCTTCCACCATCGCGGTAATGGTGCCTTTCACCCAAAGGGCGGCGTAAATGTGCACCATGATAACCACAATTAACGCTACTGCGGCAAATGAATGCAGCATTAACGCGAATCGGATCACCGGGATTGAGAAAGCAGGCGCAAAATACGGACGCCAGATGATCACTCCGCTCACCAGTAACAGCACCAGGAAGATAATCGCCGCCCAGAATACGCATTTCTGGCCGAAGTTATAACGTCCCGTGTCACCTACTTCCTCGTTGACGACAATCTTACGAATATTCTTCGCCCAAAAGATATCATCCCGATTGATTAGATTGTGGTGCCAGTAACGGAAAAACATGATGATAAAAGAGGCAAACATGATCACGCCGACAAACGGGTGCACAATTCGCGCCAGTTGCGGCGTGCCCATGATGTGCATCAGCCAGTTAAAAGACGGGAAGAGAAAACCCATCCCGCTCACTGCCGCCAGAATAAAGCAGAAGGCGGTTATCCAGTGGTTGATGCGTTCCGGCGCCGTGTAGCGCACGATGGTGTCACGTCGTTTCATTTGCGCACCTCGTCTTTCTCTTCATGCAGATTGTCTTCTTCCTCTTCCGCACGGTTTGGACCCACACCGACGTAGTGGAAGATACTGGCCGCAAACGTCGCTGCGAAGCCGACCGCTGCCAACGGTTTCCAGATGCCTTTCCAGAACTTCACGGTGGCGCTGATTTCCGGGTTCTCCGGCAGACCGTGGTACAGATTCGGCTTGTCGGCATGGTGCAATACGTACATTACGTGCGTACCGCCAACGCCTGCCGGATCGTACAGACCCGCGTTATCGTAACCACGCGTTTTCAGCTCCGCCACGCGCTCACCGGCCAGGGTTTTCATCGACTCTTTCGTGCCGAAATGAATCGCCCCGGTTGGGCAGGTTTTCACGCAGGCCGGTTCTTGCCCGACCACCACACGGTCGACGCACAGCGTACATTTGTACACGCGGTTGTCTTCCGGGTTGAGGCGCGGCACATCGAACGGACAGCCAGCAATGCAGTAGCCGCAGCCGATGCACTGCTCGGACTGGAAGTCGACGATACCGTTGGCATACTGAATGATTGCGCCTTCAGCCGGGCACGCCTTCAGGCAGCCCGGATCGGCGCAGTGCATACAGCCATCCTTACGGATCAGCCACTCAAGTTTGTCGTTCTGTTCCACTTCCGAGAAGCGCATCACCGTCCAGGATTTCGCGGTCAAATCAGCCGGGTTGTCATACACCCCAACGTTGTTGCCCACTTCATCACGGATGTCGTTCCACTCGGAACACGCCACCTGACAGGCTTTACAGCCGATGCAGGTAGTGACGTCGATAAGTTTCGCCACCTCTTCCTGGTGATCCCGCGCCTGAGGCGCGGGGGTGAAACCGTTAGTGGCGGATCGACGAATGATGTCTTGCGATTGATAAGCCATAGGTCGTCTCCGTTACACCTTTTCCACGTTCACGAGGAAGGACTTAAATTCCGGCGTCTGCGTATTCGCATCACCAACGAATGGCGTTAACGTGTTAGCGATAAAGCCTTTTTTCGCCACACCTTCGTAGCCCCAGTGAATCGGAATACCGATAGTGTCGATATCCTTACCGTTAGCCTTCAACGTGCGAATACGTTTGGTCACCACTGCTTTGGCTTTAATATAGCCGCGGTTAGAGGAGACTTTGACGGTATCACCATGAGAGATACCGAGCTTATTCGCCAGCTTCTCGCCAATTTCCACAAACTGTTCCGGCTGGGCGATAGCGTTTAGCAGCGCATGCTTGGTCCAGTAGTGGAAGTGCTCGGTCAGACGATAGGTTGTACCGACATACGGGAATTTATCCGCTTTACCCAGCGCCTCCGCGTCACCTTTAAAGATACGCGCGGCAGGGTTAGAGATAACGTTCGGGTGCAGCGGGTTAGTGCCGAGCGGCGTTTCAAACGGCTCGTAGTGTTCCGGGAACGGCCCTTCCGCCATCTTATCGATAGCAAACAGGCGTCCCATCCCTTCCGGCTGCATGATGAACGGCCCGACGTCAGTACCCGGTGCGGCGGCGCTGTAGTCTGGAATATCCATCCCGCTCCATTTCGCGCCATCCCATTTCAGGATCTGACGTTTCGGATCCCACGGATTCCCCTGCGGGTCTGCGGAAGCACGGTTATAAAGAATGCGGCGGTTAAGCGGCCACGCCCAGGCCCAACCCAGCGTATTGCCAAGGCCCGACGGGTCGGCGTTATCGCGACGCGCCATCATGTTGCCTTCCGGCGTCCAGCTACCGGCAAAAATCCAGCAGCCGCTGGAGGTCGTGCCGTCATCGCGCAGTTGGGCGAACGAGCTGAGCTGTTGGCCTTTCTTGACGATTACCGCGCCGGTTGCCGGGTCGGTAATATCAGCCAGCGCTTTACCGTTACTCTCCATCGCCACTTCTTCCGAAGCCGGCTCATGCGGTGTGGAGTAGTTCCAGGTCATGCTCAGCACCTGTTCCGGGTTTGCACCACCTTGTTCGGCATACATCTTGCGCAGGCGCAGGAAGATACCGGCGAGGATTTCGCCATCGGTTGCGGCAATCCCTGGGGCATCCGCGCCTTTCCAGTGCCACTGCAGCCAGCGACCAGAGTTGACGATCGAACCGTTCTCCTCGGCGAAGCAGGTGGACGGCAGACGGAATACTTCGGTCTGGATTTTTGACGGATCAACATCGTTCGACTCACCATGGTTCTGCCAGAAGGTGGAGGTCTCTGTGTTGAGCGGGTCGATAGTGATCAGATACTTCAGTTTGGACAGTGAAGCCACAACCTTGTTTTTGTTCGGGAATGAGGCGACCGGGTTAAAGCCCTGGCAGATATAGCCATTCACTTTGCCCTGGTTCATCATCTCGAAGTACTGCAGGACGTCGTACCCTTTATCCCACTTCGGCAGCCAGTCGAAGCCCCAGCTATTTTCTGCTGTCGCTTTATCGCCAAAGAAGGCTTTCATCATCGAAACGAAGAATTTCGGGTAGTTGCCCCAGTAGTTTACCTGACCTTCCAGCAATGGTTTTGGCGTGTTGGCGGCAAGGTAGGTTTGCAGGTCGGTCTGTTTTTCGCTTGGCAGCGTCAGATAACCCGGCAGACTCTGTGACAGCAGACCAAGGTCGGTCAGTCCCTGAATGTTGGAGTGACCACGCAGGGCGTTAACACCGCCGCCGGCCATGCCCATGTTGCCGAGGAGCAACTGGATCATCGCCATCGTACGGATGTTCTGCGCACCAACGGAGTGCTGCGTCCAGCCCAGCGCGTACAGGAATGATGCGGTTTTGTCTTTCGCGCTGGTTTCTGCGATGTATTCACAGACCTTCAGGAAATCGGCCTTCGGCGTACCGCAGATATTCTCTACGACCTCCGGTGTATAGCGGGAGACGTGCTGTTTGAGCAGGTTCCATACACAGCGTGGATGTTGCAGAGTCACATCGCGTTTGGCGAAGCCGTTTTCATCCAGCTCATAGTTCCAACTGGTTTTGTCATACTTGCGTTTGTCCGCGTCGTAGCCGGTAAACAGGCCATCTTCGAAGCCAAAATCCTCGCGCACGATCAGGCTGGCGTTGGTATAGGCCTCGGTATATTCGCGGTTGAATTTTTCGTTATTCAGTAGGTACAGCATGACGCCTGACAGGAAGGCAATGTCAGTACCGGAACGAATTGGGGCATAGAAATCAGCCACCGCTGCGGTTCGCGTAAAGCGAGGATCGATGACAATCAGCTTAGCGCCGTTGTGAATTTTCGCTTCCATCGCCCAGCGGAACCCGACCGGGTGAGCTTCAGCGGCGTTACCGCCCATCACCACAACGAGGTTGGCGTTTTTAATGTCGACCCAGTGGTTGGTCATCGCACCGCGACCAAATGTTGGAGCAAGACTTGCTACCGTTGGTCCGTGTCAGACACGCGCTTGGTTGTCGACCGCGAGCATACCCAGCGCGCGGGAGAATTTTTGCGTCAAATAGCCGGTTTCGTTACTGGAAGCGGATGCACACAGCATCCCGGTGGAAAGCCAGCGGTTAACGGTTACGCCTTCGGCGTTTTGTGCAACGTAGTTAGCGTCGCGGTCTTCTTTCATCAGCTTAGCGATGCGGTCGAATGCCTCATCCCAGCTAATTTGCTGCCACTTATCTGAGCCTGGTGCGCGGTATTCCGGGAATTTCAAACGGCTTTCAGAGTGGATGAAGTCCACAAGACCTGCGCCTTTCGGGCACAGCGCGCCGCGGTTCACCGGGTGATCCGGGTCCCCTTCAATATGGAAGATGGATGCTTTGGCGTTTTTTGCTCCGTCACCGAGGCTGTACATCAACAGTCCACAGCCAACGGAACAGTAGGTGCAGGTGTTACGGGTTTCGCGGGTGCGCAGCAGTTTATATTGCCGTGTTTCCGCGAGCGCTACGCCGGGTGCAAAGCCCAGTGCCGCTGCCGTGGTGCCTGCCATACCGCCAGCGCAGATCTTAAAGAACTGCCTTCTGCTGACCTGCATGGTTTGCTCCTTGTTTCGACATTGTCACGTTCCCTTCGCATTTCTGCCATGCCAACGCGTGGGAAGTGGTTGTTATTTTTCTTTGCGGACGGGACCGCAAAGGTCCAGAATTGGGTGAATTTCCCTCCGTCCAGGAGGGATTTGTAAAGAATACCACAATGTTGGTACGCGTGTTCCAATATGGTTAAAAGAAAGTGAATAAGATTATTCAAGAAAACATTAAGAATGTGACATCTACGACAGGATCGCGCCAATTGACTCTCTGGAAGCGCGAGGATTTACAACATCCTCAGCCTGATGAAGTCGCTGAAGAAGTGCCTGTTGCGCTGGTCTATAACGGAATTTCACACGTGGTGATGATGGCGTCACCGAAAGATCTTGAGCATTTCGCGATGGGTTTTTCACTTTCTGAAGGCATTATTGAGTCCCCGCAGGATATTTACGGGATGGACGTGGTTCCTTCCTGCAACGGATTAGAAGTTCAGGTTGAGCTGTCCAGCCGTCGTTTTATGGGATTGAAGGAACGTCGTCGCGCGTTGGCCGGGCGCACCGGTTGTGGTGTTTGCGGCGTGGAGCAGCTCAATGATATTGGCAAGCCGGTCCAGCCGCTGCCGTTTACCCAGACATTCGATCTGGCGAATCTTGATAACGCTTTACGACATCTCAATGATTTTCAACCCGTGGGTCAACTGACAGGCTGCACGCACGCGGCGGCATGGGTGCAGCCTGCAGGTCATCTGGCGGGCGGACATGAAGACGTTGGGCGTCATGTCGCGCTGGATAAACTGCTGGGGCGTCGGGCGCTCGAAGGGGAAACCTGGCAACAGGGTGCGGTATTAGTCTCCAGCCGCGCCAGCTATGAGATGGTGCAGAAGTCGGCAATGTGCGGCGTGGAGATCCTGTTTGCCGTTTCTGCGGCGACAACGCTCGCTGTGGAAGTTGCCGAGCGCTGTAACCTGACGCTGGTGGGTTTTTGCAAACCAGGCAGGGCGACGATCTATACGCATCCGGAGCGTCTGATCGCGAAGTGACGCCACCAGGCGGCCAGGATACTCCCTGAAAATGCCAGTTCCATTATTACGGCAACGGGCGAGCCGACAATCACATTGTTCAGTAGCCAACACAGGCTGCCGCACAATGTGTATCCGCGTAATTTCCCGCTGCGTTTTTGAAACGACGCAAAGGTCATCAGCAGGCTTCCCATCAGCGGCAAAATACTCGACAGATTTTGCCAAAGATAAACGCTACACATCAGCGACCCCAGCATAAATCCCCACATCGCCCAGCGGTGAAACGTGACGATGGCCGTCGCGTAGCGGCATGCGGCAATGATCATTAACCCAGCCGCAGCGTGTTGATCCAAAAGATAGAAATGGATAGCCAACAGGGAAGTGGAACTGGTGAGCAGAGATAAGGTGATAGCCCGGCGCTGAAAATGAAAAGCGGAAATATCCAGCAAAAAGCTGATGCCAGCCAGAATCTGAGAGAGGAGAAATGCGTTCATAATGTGCGCCAACAATTGAAGAGTGACGGGACAATAATCGACGCATCAACGTAAGGCGTTAACCTTTGTTAAGACGCTGGCGAATACGAGACAGGCTAACGGGAGTAATGCCGATATAGTTGGCGAGATCGCGCTGAGTGAGTTGCGACTCCCAGTCCGGGAAGTGTGTTTGTACGTACTGGTAGCGTTGCTCTGGGGTATTGAACAGCAGCATTTGTTCTTTTTTCTCTTTATAGATCAACTGCTGGACCAGTAGCTGGGTCTTAATATCCTGATTTTCCGGCGCATCCAGCAACGCCAGCGGTATTTCACTGGTTTCGCCAGCGGCGATCATTTGCAGACTGTAATCAGCAGGCGTGTTGGTTAGCCAGTTCAGGTACAAAAAGCAGTATTCCCCGGCAAAGTAGAACTCTTTAACCCTTTCAACGCCACTGTCTGCGTGATACACCGCACGTGCAACGCCATGATGTAAAAGATGAATTTTACTTTGTGGTTCACCCTGACGCAGTAACCAACTTCCCGTCGGTTGCGTTTTTCTTCGGCTGCCTGCAAGCCATTGTGATTCCCGATTATGTGACATCTCATCTCTCAAATAATTTGAATAAGACTGGCAAATCATTCCGCTTTTAGTTGTTCGAGTATCAGCCTATTATTTATCACATCAAGGCACGGTGCCTTACTCAAACAACTAAGTTAAAGGGTTTATATCATGAAAAGCATCAAAACTTTTGTCGCAGTTATCGCTCTGGCTACTTCTTTTGGTTCATTCGCTGCTCAGACTGTTACCGCAACCGGTTCTACACTGGAAAGCGCTGAAGCAAACATTGCCGCTCAGGCTGAACGTGCAGGCGCCAGCGATTATAAAATCACCCAGGCTTACACCGGTAACCGCGTGCACATGACCGCTGAACTGCTGAAATAAGATACCTCAGTACTGTAGAAAGAGCGCCTTTGAGGCGCTTTTTTCATTTCCGGCATTCACTGCCCGAGCAATGCGATAAACGCTTTATAGTCTTTCAACCCTGCAATCATCTCTGCCGGGTGGCTGCTCAACACGCTGGATAAATAACTGAAGATTTTTAGTTCATGTCGCGCTTCGGCAGCGGCACAGGCGATCAGCACATGGCTGACCGGTTCGTTATTCACCAAAATAGGGTGCGCGAGGGTGATAAAGAAACCACGAAAGCGACGCTCCTGTTCACTCCAGCAGTGAGGAATCGCCAGACGATTCACTATCAGGTTTTCACCTTCATGTTCCCGGGCGCAAATGCGTAGCGCTTCGTCCTCGGTGATGTGGCCCTGTGCCACAAGCTGGCCGCAGATCCGGCCAATGATGCTCTGCCAGCTTTCGCCACTCGTATTGGCGTAATGAAAACTGCCCTGCTGTAAAAAGAATCGTTCGGGCTGCTGGCGTATAAAGGCCGTTGCGAGGAAGTGTTTTATCTGCTCGGTACCCGCCGCGGTGATAATGTTTTTGATAGTTAATGTATTTTTTAGAGATTCATCAAGCAGATAGTGGCTATTATTGATGATTAACAGCGGGGTGATTTCTTCACTGATGGCGCTGACCTCACTCGTATTTCGCGCAATGATCACCCGACAATTCAGTACGTCTCTCTCAATGGCCTGTTGGTTAACAGTGGCGATAGCATTCTGGTCGGATAACAAAATGATCGGCTGACGCTCGTTTTGGTGCCGCTCCAGCGCACAGGCGAAGTAAAGTCCGATGAGATCGCTATCGAACAGCGGAATATCCAGTTTTTCGCGCAACAGGGCAATAAAACGCAGACTTAAATCGAAGGCGGCAGGCCAGGTAGACTTCAGGTTATGCATACTGCTCTGGCGATGTTCCGGTACCCAGACTGGGGCAGAGACGCATCTCAGCAGGTGGCCGGTAATATTATCAACCAGTTGGCTATCGATAACGTTCAGCGCGGCGATGCCGGGAACACTTTTTAATAACGAAGTCACCGTCCCGGTCGAGATGGTCATGGCCTGTCGTTGTCTGATTTCCAGAAGGCCGATCAGTGTTCTGAAGGCGTTCTCACCCAGGTAAACACCTCCTTGTTCCACTGCGTTTTTCAGTGATGCATACCGACATTCTGGCCATGATCCGCAGAGCTGATTACGCAGGGCGTAGACTGCCAGCACCAGGCTTGCCAGGTACTCTCCCGAGATGAGCGGAAATTCATTAAGGTTTTCACATGCTGCATTGAGCCTGTCGATATTGTCGCGGGTAATACCCGGCAGCGGAATCAACAGCGGATCTTTTTTCAGCAGATTCGCCAGCAAGATAATGCGCTTTTCTTCCGGTTCATCAATGAAATGACCGACGCCTGGGCGGCTGGCAAGACAAAAGGCGCGCTCATAGCGTTGTTTGAGACGCGGCAGCCTGTCGGCAACCCAGGTTTCGGGTAAATTCAGCGTCGAGGCGAGCTGAAGGCGGGGGGTAAAAGGGTTCAGCAATAATATCGCCAGCAGTCGGTCATCATTATCATGGCGTTGCAGAAGCTGAAAATAACCGCGCCTGTCGACGATATCCAACTGATATCCCGCACTGCCCCCTGGCTGGATGCGGGCCTTACCGCTGAGCGTAAAATTGAGGTAGTCAAGATCGCGCAGGATGGTTCTGCCCGAAACGCCAGTTTGCCGCGCCAACTCGCCCAACGAATACGGCTGCTGTTCGAGGAGATCGACAATTTTCAACTGGCGTTCACTGAGCATCAGATTGACTCGCGAAAATCGGTGAAGGCTTTAACGTTATCCGCCGTCAGCGAGACCAGCAGCTCGCGGACCAGAGTGAACAGCGCGTCATAATCTTTCGCCGAAATCATACCGCTATTGGCGTGCAGATAGCGGGTCGGCAGGCACAGCGCAGCCACCGGACGACCGCCGCCCATCACATTATAGCGTCCGCCGTCCGTCGCACCGGTTTTCATGGTGCAGAACTGTAAAGGAGCCCCGCTGAGCTTAGCGCTCTCTTTCAACGCGGCAACCAGTCGCTGATTGGGAAAGTAGCGCTTATCAAACAGCATCAGCCCCGGACCATCGCCGAGCTTCAGCGGATATTTGATGCTATCAATGCCGGGAACGTCGCCCGCCACCGCCGTATCCAGCACGATAACCACGTCGGGTTTGATATGCTCCGCCGAGGTTTGCGCCCCGCGCAGCCCGACCTCTTCTTCCACGCTGCCGACGCCGTACAGGATGATCTCCGGGTTATCCACTGCCTGTAATAGCTCCGCCATCAGGGCGCAGCCGACGCGGTTATCCAGCGCTTTGCCGACGATTTTATCATCGCCCCAGCGGGCGAAATTGGCCTCCGGACTGATGAAATCGCCGACCGCAACTCCCTGTTTTTCTACCTCTTCACGGCTGTTCGCGCCAATATCAATGAACATCTCATCAAAAGAGAGCGGCTGCTGTTTTTGTTTCTCCGTGAGGGCATGTGGCGCAACGGAGCCGATCACGCCGGGTATTTTAGCCCCCGCGCGAGTGCGAACAGTGACCCGATGGTTAAGCATCGACTGGTTCCACCAGCCGCCGATGGTGGTAAAGCGGATAAAACCGCCCTCGTCGATATGCGTCACCATAAAGCCGACTTCATCCATGTGCCCGACGATGGCCACTTTCGGCCCGCGCTCACCTTTGCGGGCGACAAAACTGCCGAGGCCGTCAAAGGTGATTTCATCGACGCCGGATTCCAGCGCATTAATGAGAACGGAGCGAACTTCCTGCTCATCGCCGCTGACGGCGCTGGCTTCGCATAACTGCTGTAGTAACTCAATGTTCATGGGCAAGCTCCTGCTGCGCGGCTTTACGTTTCAGCCACAATCCTTTCAGGATGATAATTAACGAAATGTTCAGCGCCAGACCGATAGCCAGCACCAGATAAAATGACCCCACTGGCGACATCAGGCCAATCAGTGGATCAAAGATACCTAACCCCGGCGCGAGCCGTTTGATTCCGAAGGCGATCACCAGCATGCCGGTAATACCGCCGGAGAGCGTATTGGCAGTAATCATCGGCAGCGGCGCGGCCAGCGCGTAAGGAATAGCCGGTTCGGTGGCGACGGTTGCCCCCACCACAATCGCGCTGCTGGCGGCTGCCTTCTCCTGCTGGGTAAACAGTTTTGGCGCTAAATAGGTAGCGATACCTGCTGCGACGGGCGGCATCAGCGCCACCACGCCGACGATGGCGTACCAGTCATAGATATGTTTTTCCAGCAGCGAGAAACAGAAGAACCACGCGGTTTTGTTGATTGGCCCGCCCATATCAAACGCCAGCATCGCGCCGACGAGAAAGGCTGCGCCCATTTTCATTGATGGCGGAATGGTGTTCAGGAAGTGCAGCAGGCCGCTCATGATATCGGACATCACCGGGCCGATGACGTAATAAGTCAGTACGCCAAACACCAGCAGTGTGACAAACGGGATCAGCATCGAGCCGAGCAGCGGCTGGAGCGCTTTGCCGAGGCGCACCTTGCGAAACCACAAGACGAAGTAGCCGATTGCCAGCCCCAGCACGACCGCGCCGAGAAATCCCGCGCCGGATTGCGTCCCCAGTAGCCCTTTATCGTTCGCCAGATAGCACACGAGGAACGCCGGGGCGAACGCCGGTTTATCGGCAATAGACCAGGCGATGTACGCGCCCATTATGGGGATCATAAAGGTGAAGCCCAGATAGCCGATGGATTCGACGATCCAGGTAAACGACGGCGCGCCCTTTGACATGTCGGTATAGGGCAAACCGAACTGCACTAGCATATTGGCGATGGCGACCAGAATACCGCCGCCGATAACAAACGGCAGCGCGGCGGAGACGCCCGCCATCAGGTGACTCATCACGCTACCCTGCTGCACATCCTGTTTGCCCAGCTTTACGCCGCTATCGGCGGTAAACAGCTGCGAATGTGAAGGCAACTGCGTAAAAATCTGGTCGATATTTTTCAGCGCCTGAGAAATGGCGATTTCATAGACCTTTTTCCCTGTGAAGCGCGCGCGGTCTTCACCGCTTAAGCCGCGGCCTGTTGCCAGAATCACGTAATCCGCGGCGGCAATCTCTTCACTGGTCAGACGGTTTTCCACGCCGCTTGAGCCCTGGGTTTCGACTTTAATGGTATGGCCAAGCGAACGCGCTTTTTGCTCCAGCGCTTCCGCCACCATATAGGTGTGGGCGATTCCCGCAGGACAGTTGGTGATCGCCACTAAACGCAAGGATGACTCCATAGCCGCTTCCTTATGAGGTTAAGGTCTGATTGAGCAGGGCAAGCACCTGACCGACGTCGCCCTGTTTCAGCTGGTTGATGAAATCCTGATGGATAATTTTGCGGCACAGGGTGCCGATGATTTTGACCTGATCGTCCTCGCCGGTTTGCGGCACGCCGAGGCAAATCCAGCAGTTGACGTCTTCGCCGTCGCTGGCCTTCCAGTCGACGTTTTCTGATTTACGCGCGAACAGGACGAAAGGCTGCTTAACACAGGCGCTTTTGCCGTGCGGGACGGCAATGCCCGAACCAAAGCCGGTGGAGTGCAGCTTTTCGCGCAGCAGCAGCGTTTGCAAAAACTGATGACGATCGCTGACGTAGCTGTTATCAAAAGCGATATTCGCCAGCTGTTTGAGGATAGAATAAACGCTATTTCCCTGAATATTCAGGTCAATGCAGTTAGCTGTAAGGGCTGCCATGGTGAGACTCCGTTAAAACCTGTTTCATACGATTTTAACGGTGAGACGATGAAGAGATGAGCGGCAATATGTCAGCGTGCAGTGACAATTTGAGGCCGAGTTAGCGCGTGGTTTTGTGGGGTAAAACACACAATGCTACAGGCGATTACCCTGATGAATATTTCGTCAGGGTCGTTATATTATTAGTGTATTCCCGCCATCCTCAACAGCGCCGTCACCACGGCCGCAGCAAT
Organism: Citrobacter sp. TBCS-15; assembly: GCF_005280815.1. Taxonomy (NCBI): domain Bacteria; kingdom Pseudomonadati; phylum Pseudomonadota; class Gammaproteobacteria; order Enterobacterales; family Enterobacteriaceae; genus Citrobacter; species Citrobacter sp. TBCS-15. The sequence goes on from NZ_SZWK01000312.1 coordinate 47,825, forward strand.
GATTACCACGATCAACGGCATTTTACGCCAGGCGAGAAAGACCGCGAAGCCAACCCCAAGAACGCGCGCCATTCCAGCAAAGTGTTCACCTTCATAAAAAGTAGTCGCCAGCGCGACGGAGAACAGCAATACCGTTGCGGCATCAGAAAGCAGCGCCTGCGAGCGTTCTGAAAACGCTAAACGGCTCCCAAGCTTCGCTCCCCCTAAACGCATTAAATACGTTCCCAGAGATAACATGGCGATACCAACGATAAACAGCGTCATGTTGCCCATTATTTTTTCCTCGTCAGTAAGCCAAACAGTGAGAGCAGAACCGGTAAACCCACCGGCGCAAAGGGAATGGCGGCAAGCGACAGCGCGGCACCGCTGCAGGCGCGGATCAGCGTGGTGCGGTTTTTAAAGGCCGGGACCACTAAGGCCAACAAAATGGCAGGGAAAACGGCATCCAGACCGATGGTTTCTGGGGCCGGGAGCAGTTTGCCGACACCTGCGCCAATCAGCGTGCCAATCGGCCAGAATAGGGCGACGCCCAGACCGCATAGCCAGTAGGCGGCTTTACGCTGTTCCGGCGTTTTTTGCGACAGGCCAAACACCACGCTTTCGTCGTTCATGATATGGCAGCCGAGGAGGCTGGCGACACGAGAGCCTACCAGGTCACGCACCGTAACGCCAAAAGGTACGTGTCGGGCGTTCACCAGTAAACCGGCAGCCGCAGCCGCCAGTGGGTTACCGCCGCTGGCGACGATGCCGATAAACATAAACTCGGATGCGCCCGCCAGCACCGTAATAGAAAGCACAAATGGTACCCACAGCGGGAAACCGTAGGCCATCGCCAGCGAGCCATATGACATGCCGACAACGCCGACGGCCAGACAGACGAGAAATATTGCTTTCAGCGTGTCGCCTTTGAGACAGGAAAAATAATGTTTCATACCATTTTAGCCATATCGAACGAATTTCCATTATAATGAACGCAACAATTTAGCTTTACAAGTCGAACGATTCGTTCGATATAAAAAACATGGAGTCGTGAATGACCCAGCCCATCAGTATGATCGCGAAAAGCCTGGTGCGTGAACGTCAGCGCACCGGTTTGTCACTGGCAGAGATTGCCCGCCGCGCGGGGATTGCAAAATCGACGCTCTCACAGTTGGAAGCGGGTAATGGCAATCCTAGCCTGGAAACGCTGTGGTCGCTGTGTGTGGCGTTGGATATCCCTTTTGCGCGCCTGCTGGAGCCGCAAGAGCAAAAAACGCAGGTGATTCGCCGCGGCGAAGGGACAAAAGTCGTGGCGGAACAGGCCCACTATCAGGCCATTTTACTGGCCGCCTGCCCACCGGGCGCGCGGCGGGATATCTATCTGCTGCTGACGCAACCGGGCGCGGATCGTATTTCACAGCCGCATCCACCGGGATCGGTTGAACATATTATCGTGACGCAAGGTAAGGCGATGGTGGGATTGACGGAAGCGCCGGAAGAGTTAGGTGAGGGCGACTACATTTGTTACCCCGCCGATCGGGCGCATATCTTTAAAGCACTGGAGCCTGACACCCAGGCGATTCTGGTTTCTGAGCAGAATTGAAATTGCCGGATGGCGCTATCGCTTATCCGGCCTACAAAAAATAAAACCGTGTGCCCGGTAAGCTTGCGCCACCGGGCACACGACTTACTGCAGATAGAACACCTCTTTTAGCTCTGCGCTGAGCGGGCTGTTGTCCGGGTTGGCTGGCATAACGTCGCGCATATGTTTCCACCAACGCTGGCAAACGTCGGTGCTGGCAACGGCATTCCAGCGCTCCTCGGACTCAATCTCAACGGTGGCGAACAGCAGATTACGCTCCTGATCAAGATAAATCGCGTAGTGATGGGCGCCGTGTTGTTTCAGTACTAATTCCAGCTCAGGCCAAATGGGATTATGACGACGCTGGTACTCAACGTGCGCGTCGGCATTCACCTGCATCACAAACGCTTTGCGGATCATAACGCCTCCAGATATAGCTCGCGGACTTCATCGCGACTGGCGGTGCGTGGGTTACATGGCGCACACGGATCGGCCAATGCTTTATCCAACCAGCCTTCAATATCTTCTTTGGTCACGCCAAGCTGGCTGAAACCGGCTGGAATACCTACCCGCTTGCTCAGGGCGCGAATGGCGTTAATGGCTTCCATGCTTGCCGCTTTATCGCTCATGCCGCGGGTATCGACGCCCATCGCCTGCGCCACGCGGGCAAAGCGAGCCTCGGCGTTTGGGCGGTTAAAGTTTTCGATTACTGGCAGCAGGATGGCATTGCAGACGCCGTGCGGCAGGTTGTGGGTTGCGCCCGGCTGGTGCGCCAGCGCATGCACCAGACCCAGACCGGCGCTGTTAAATGCCATACCCGCCAGATACTGACCAAATGCCATTTGTTCACGGGCTTCGAGGTTATGACCATCGTCAACCGCTTTCGGTAGCCACAGATTGATTAAGCGAATCGCTTCCAGCGCGTTGGCGTCAGTGAGTGGATGCGCGCCGACGGAAACATAGGCTTCCACCGCGTGCGTCAGGGCGTCCATACCGGTTGCGGCGGTAACGGAAGCCGGGATTTCCAGCATCACGCTGGCATCATCCACGGCGATATCCGGGATGATGTTCGGGTCGATGATCACCTCTTTAACCTTGCGAGCAGAGTCGATAATCACCGCATTGCTGGTCATTTCTGCAGCTGTACCGGCGGTGGTATTGATGGCGACCAGCGGAACGCCGGCATTTTTCACTTTGCCCACGCCGGAGTATGCGGTAGAAGGACCCGGGTTGGCGGTCAGGATTTTCACCGCTTTAGCGGTATCGATCGGGCTGCCGCCGCCGAAGGCGATAATGTAGTCACATTCTGCGCTCTTATACGCCGCAAAACCTTTCTGCACCAGCTCTTCTGTCGGGTTTGGGAATACCTCATCAAACAGGTGGTAAGACATTTGATGTTCATCCAGCGCGGCAAACAGGCTGTCCAGCAGGCCCAGCTTCACCAGTTGACCATCGGTGACGATCAGCGCTTTGCCCCATTGCTTATTCGCCACGAGGTTCACCATATCGGCAATCGCTCCAGCGCCATGCAGGCTAATTTTGGGTAGTGCTAACATAAAGCTCATCACTATTCTCCTTATAATGCTAGTGCGCTTGCCAGCGGAGTCACGCCAAAACGTTTGCCGAGTGCGACCAGTTCTTCACGCGTGATGGTCTGCTTCATACCGCCCATCGAATAGATTTTGACTAAAACTTCTGCTGATTTCTCTGCGGTGTCGATCAAACCGAATGCTTCATCGAGAGAGGGGCCGCTGCCGAACACGCCATGGAACGGCCAAAGAACAAGCGAATGCTTCTGCATTTCCTGCGCGGTCGCCTGGCCGATTTCATCCGTACCCGGCACCATCCACGGCAAAATGCCGACGCCATCCGGGAACACCACCAGGCACTCGGTGCTGCCTTCCCACAGTTTGCGCGTCATCAGCGCGGTGTCGTTTTCCAGCACATAGGTCAGGGCGATCAGGTTGGTGGCGTGACAGTGCATGATCACGCGATCTTTGCCGTTCGTCGCTTTAATACGTTCGCAGTGAGAGAGGAAGTGAGCCGGCAATTCGGAGGTTGGTACCGCTTCGTGGGTCAGGCCCCAAAGGATGTGATAGCCCGCGCCGTCGCTGTCCACTTTCACTACGCCTAAATTTGCCGCCGGATCGAGCTGAACGTTACGGAAAAATTTACCCGAGCCGGTGACGATAAAGGACGTATTCGCCAGCAACGGCATAGGCTGACTCAGCGCAATATAGCGCGGTTTTTCGTGAAAGTCGGCGCTAAATGGCGCGATGTCTGCTTCATCCAGCCGCAGCGTCAGGTTGCCGCCGTTACGCTCGTCCCAGCCTTTTAGCCACGCATCAGAAGTGGCTTTGATCATCCCCTGGACGAACCAGGAAGTAGTAATGTTTTGCATCTTCGGTGTTCCTGTTTATTGCCCGAACGTTATCGGGTCTTACGTAGGCCGGATAAGCGCAGCGCCATCCGGCAATCATGTTTCATTTACTGCCGGATGGCGACGCGAGGCGTCGTATCCGGCCTACAGATCAGGTGTCGCAATCAGCTACGTTTGCTCAGGATCTCTTTTTCATAAGCGCGAACGCTGTCCAGCCACTGGCTGCCCGCTGGCGTGTCGTGGCGCTGGCAATACATTTCCCAAACGGCCTGCCATGGCAGTGATTTTTGCTCTTCCAGCAGCGCCAGACGTGCGGTGTAGTCGCCGCTGGCTTCGAGCTGACGCAGTTGCTCGGTTGGTTCTAACAACGCGCGCAGCAGGGCTTTTTTCATATTGCGGGTGCCGATAACCCACGCGGCGATGCGGTTAATAGAGGCGTCGAAGAAGTCGAGACCGATGTGTACGCGGTCAAACAGGTTGTGGCGGACGATCTCGCTGGCAATCGCCTGAGTTTCATCATCCAGCAGCACCACGTGATCGCTGTCCCAGCGCACCGGACGACTGACGTGCAGCAGCAGGCGCGGTACATACAGCATGGCGGCGGAGATTTTGTCGGAAATCACTTCAGTTGGATGGAAGTGACCCGCATCCAGGCACAGCGCAGTCTGGCGGCTGGTGGCGTAGCCCATATAGAACTCGTTGGAGCCGACGGTGTAGCTTTCGGCACCGATGCCAAACAGCTTGCTCTCAACGGCGTCGATATGGTGCGCCGGGTCGAGTTTCTCGCTGATCACTTCGTCCAGTGCTTCCAGCAGGCGCTGGCGCGGCGCTAAACGGTCAACGGTGATATCTTTCATACCGTCCGGGATCCAGATGTTCATCACCGACGGTGTACCCAACTGCTCGCCAAAATACGCCGAGACGCGACGGCTGGCTTTGCAGTGATCGATCCAGAACTGGCGAATGTGGTCATCGGCGTGGGCCAGCGTGAAGCCGTCGGCGCTCAGTGGGTGAGAAAAGCAGGACGGATTGAAATCCAACCCTAACTGGTTTGCTTTCGCCCACTCAACCCAGTTTTTGAAGTGTTCCGGTTTGATTTGGTCGCGGGCAACCGGCGTATCAGATTCCAGATAGATCGCATGCAGGTTCAGACGTTTTGGTCCCGGTATCAGGCTCAGCGCCTGCTCAAGATCGGCACGCAGTTCGGTCGCGTTGCGCGCTTTGCCCGGATAGTTGCCGGTAGCCTGAATTCCGCCAGTGAGCGAGCCTTCCGGGTTTTCGAAACCGGCGACGTCATCGCCCTGCCAGCAGTGCATGGAGACCGGCAGACGATCGAGCTGGCGTAAGGCCGCCTCGACATCAATACCTACCGCGGCGAAACGCAGTTTTGCCAGTTCCCAGGCTTGTTCAAGTTGAGTGGTCATGCGCAAAGCTCCTTTGTCTGTCGTAGTGATTGAAACTGCGCCTGGTAGCGGGCAATTTCACTTTCCGGATTGGGAATGAAGGTGGTCAGGTCGTAGTTGGCGCGCACTACCTGACGGAAATCATCGACGTTGTTAAGCTCGTCCAGCGCCATCAACTGGATGCCGATGTTGCCGAGCGTGGAGGCCTCAATCGGGCCGGACATAACGCGAATACCGCAGGCATCCGCGCACAGCTGATTCAGTAACGCGTTCTGGCAACCGCCACCAACAATGTGCAACTGGCTAAACGCTGCACCACGCAGGTCTGCTAACTCTTGCAGAATGTCGGCATACAGCAGAGCCAGGCTGTCGAAGATGCAGCGCGCCAGTTCGGCGTTTTGCAGTGGAACAGGTTGGCCTGATTCACGACAGGCCGCCTGAATTTCCGCACTCATATCGTCGGGGTTGATAAAGCGATCGTCGTTCGGGTTTATCAGGAACTGGCAGGCTGGCAGCGCTTGCGTTTCGGCGATAAGCGTTGGCAGATCGTCGATCTGGCGCTCTTTTAATACGCGCTGGAGCAGCCATAGTCCCATGATATTTTTCAGTACCCGGTAGCGCCCTTCCGCGCCGCCTTCGTTGGTGATATTCGCCGCCAACGCCGCATCGTTGGTATACGGTGTGCTGCTCTCAAACCCCATCAGCGACCAGGTGCCGGAAGAGAGATACGCGCTGTTTTTATCGGCGAGCGGCGAAGCAATGACCGCGCTGGCTGTGTCGTGACTGGCAACCGCCACGACCGGAATTTGATTTTTCTGCGGGCAAATCCAGTGGCCAATGACGTTCCCCGGATGCGTCGGGCGACCAAACCAGGCTTTGTCTGCCCCGGTCCACGCCAGCAGCGTGTCATCCCAGTCGTCGGTATTGATATTGACTAACTGGGTGGTGGTGGCATTGGTGTATTCCCAGTTCATTTCACCGGTCAGGCGAAAGCTGAAGTAGTCGGGGATCAGCAGGGCATGCGCCACCTGCGGAATCAGTTCTGGTTGCTGTTCAACCAGCGCGCGCAACTGATACAAGGTGTTAAAAGGCAGAAACTGAATACCGCTACGACGGTAAATTTCATTTTTACCCGGCTGCTTCATCGCCTGCGCCATAATGCCCGTCGTGCGGTTGTCACGGTATGAGACCGGCAGACCGACGCGCTGACCGGCGTTATCGACCAGCACGTAATCCACCCCCCAGGTATCAATGCCGATGCTGTCTATCCGAATGCCTTCATCGCAGACTTTCTTCAGACCCAGACGAATGTCGTTTTCCAGGCTGTCGATGTCCCAGGTGTCAAAACCGTCCGTTTTTTGCAGGCAGTTAGTGAAGCGGTGGATTTCACGCAGCGTCAGGGTGCGGTGTTCACTGTCGTAACGCGCCAGCATTACGCGCCCGCTGGATGCGCCGAGATCGACAGCGACACAATGGCGAAAAGTCATAGCGAGGTCCTTCTGAGTTTTATTGCACTCAGTCTAAGAACCCCGAATAAGGCCTACCTTCTCAACAGTGACAGGCACAATTAGCGGCTGGCAACATGGCAAAGGTGAACGTGATGATGTTCACAGTTTCTACTCATGGGGCGGATTCGGGCAGATGTGACGCCTTCCGCAATTCCCGATCTTTCCCGCCGTATCTTGAAGAATTGACCGTGTTTACGCACTTTGGCGTCAAAAATTTAAGGTGAGGGTAGTAACCCTTAATTACTATTCAGCCATATTCGCTAAACAGGGGGAGCCGTCATGACTGTACTGCATTGCGTAGACTTTTTTCCGACAGGTAAAGCGCCAGTGGCTATTGAACCACGGCTTCCTCAACCCGCATTTCCTGAACATCATCATGATTTTCATGAGATTGTGGTGGTCGAGCATGGTACGGGAATCCATGTGTTCAACGGACAGCCTTACACCATCAGCGGTGGTACGGTGTGTTTCGTCCGCGATCATGACCGGCATTTATATGAGCATACGGACAATTTATGTCTGACCAATGTCCTGTATCGATCCCCGGATGCGTTTCAATTTTTAGCCGGGCTGAATCAGCTTTTACCTCAGGAACAGAATGGGCAGTATCCATCCCATTGGCGGGTAAACCAGGGGGTATTACAGCAGGTCCGACAGTTGGTGGGGCAAATGGAAGCGCTTGGTGACGGGATGGATACGCCAACGGCAGCAAATCGTGAAATTCTGTTTATGCAGCTACTGGTCGTGTTGCGTAAAAGCAGCCTGATGGCAGCGGCAACCGATAACGACGCGCGGCTTAACCTTCTGATGGCGTGGCTGGAAGATAACTTTGCTGACGAGGTGTGTTGGGAGGCGCTGGCCGAGAAGTTTTCGCTCTCTTTGCGCACACTGCACCGCCAGCTTAAACAACAAACGGGATTGACGCCCCAGCGCTACCTTAACCGTCTGCGGCTTATTAAAGCGAGACATCTGCTTCGCCACAGTGATGACAGCGTGACCGATATCGCGTATCTCTGCGGTTTCGGCGACAGTAATCACTTTTCGACGCTTTTTCGCCGTGAGTTCGAGTGGTCGCCACGCGATATTCGCCAGGGGCGCGATCTCATGGCGGGAAGCAGCCTGCAGTAACGCGAAAGCTATCAACGTTTTTTACCGCCCGTTTGCTGATAATCATACCCTTTCATGCCGGATGGCGGCTGCGCCTTATCCGGCAAGTGTCCAGGTTGAGGTAATGCGGTGGCGAATCAGCTAATCCTTCTGAAATCAGATTTTTTTGCGCATGAGCAGCAGGCTGTTGCCGTGGCTGACCGCTATCCGCAGGATGTCTTTGCGGAGCATACCCATGAATTTTGCGAGCTGGTCCTGGTCTGGCGCGGCAATGGTCTGCATGTCCTTAACGATCGTCCATACCGAATAACCCGTGGCGATCTGTTTTACATTCGCGCCGAAGACAAACATTCCTACACTTCCGTAAACGACCTTGTGTTGCAAAATATCATCTACTGCCCGGAGCGGTTGACGCTGAATGTTGACTGGGAAGGGGCGATCCCCGGATTTAACGGTACGCCACGGCAGCCGCACTGGCGACTCGGCAGCGTAGGTATGACTCAGGCCCGGCAGGTGATAAGCCAGCTTGAGCATGAAAGTAATCAACGCGATGCGCAGGCTTTTAGCATGGCGGAACTGCTATTCGGGCAACTGGTGACACTCCTTAAACGCCATCGTTATGCCACAGATACGCTCCCGGCAACGTCGAGTGAAACGCTGTTGGATAAACTCATTACCGCGTTAGCCGGGAGCCATGAGCATGCTTTCGCACTGGATAAATTTTGCGAGCGCGAACAGTGCAGCGAGCGCGTTTTGCGCCAGCAGTTTCGTAGCCAGACCGGGATGACCATCAACCAGTATCTCCGCCAGGTGCGGGTCTGCCATGCTCAATATCTGCTCAAGCATAGCCGGTTAATGATTAGTGAGATTTCCATGCGCTGCGGCTTTGAGGACAGTAACTACTTTTCGGTGGTGTTTACGCGGGAAACCGGGATGACGCCGAGCCAGTGGCGTCATCTCAGTACCCAGCATGCTTAGCTGGCCATTCCCAGACCAACAATATTTGCCGCGACGATAATCACCACGCAGCCGAGGCTCAGTACGCTGACCGGACGGCGACCCGCATTCTTCCACTCTTTCAATACCAGACCAACAATCCCACCGCACAGGACATAAAAACTCATGTGCAGCATCCAGCTTACATAGTCATACTGTGCCGGAATACGCGCGTGGCCCCAGGCGTAGAAGAAAAATTGCAGATACCACATCAAGCCACCGAGCGCGGAGAGCAGCACGTTGCTGATGATCAGCGGTTTAGCTAGCGAGAAGTCGGCTTTTATCGACAAGTTCTTCACTTTTGCCAGACGAATGAAGCAAAAACCCAGGTTGACCAGCGCACCACCGCCCATGATAACCACATAGCTGGGCAGGGCGACATACAACGGGTCTACACCCAATGCGGCGGCGGCATCGTGCATCGGTTTCGCGGCGTTCATCGCAAATGACATCCCTGCGGAGAAAATGCCGCACATGACCGCCAGAACCAACCCTTTTTTCAGGTTGAACTCTTCGGCTTTGATGCCCATTTTGCGTTCTTTTAATTGACCCGCACGGGTAACAATGCCCACGCCAATCAGTGCGACCAGTACGCCAAGCAGCGTCATGCGTCCGCCGGAGGTGTTGATCAGCACGTCAAAGTTGCCGTTGATAATCGGGGTCATCAGTGTGCCGACAATCAGCGTAATACCTATCGCAATGCCGATACCCATCGACATACCGAGATAACGCATAGTCAGGCCATAGTTAATGTTGCCAATCCCCCACATCGCACCGAAAAGAAATACCGGGGCCAGTGTGGAAAGGCTGAAGGAGCTGAAATAGGCCCAGAAATTGGGAAGTAACATAGCGCTGATAGTCCACGGAAGGATAAGCCAGGAGACGATCCCGCCCACCGACCACATCGTTTCCCATGACCAATGTTTGACCTGCTTGAACGGGGCATAGAAACAGGCGGCACTGGCTGCGCCTATCAAATGCCAAAAGATACCCATCGTAATCGCGTTACTCATGACTTAATCCTCGTTATTTTTTATCGTCGGTAATGACCCCTCCGACCTAACGAGTTTAAAAATTACGCAAGGTGTTAACCTTTTAACGCTTGCCGCCATTTTACGCATGTTGGCAATCATCACGTTAAGTGGGTGATTCGGTTCACAACTTTTGCAATAGACTGAATGACTAAAACCTTGTAAAAAGTACGGCATTGATAATCATTTTCAATATCATTTAATTAACTATAATGACCCAACTGCTTACGCGGCGTTAACACTGGCCGCCCGACAACACTGGAGATGATTATGAGTTATACACTGCCATCCCTGCCGTACGCTTATGATGCCCTTGAACCGCACTTCGATAAGCAGACGATGGAAATTCACCATACCAAACACCACCAGACTTACGTAAACAACGCCAACGCTGCGCTGGAAAGTCTGCCTGAATTCGCCAGCCTGTCGGCTGAAGAGCTGATCACCAAACTGGATCAACTGCCAGCGGACAAGAAAACCGTACTGCGCAACAACGCAGGCGGCCACGCTAACCACAGCCTGTTCTGGAAAGGCCTGAAAACCGGCACTACGCTGCAGGGCGACCTGAAAGCGGCTATCGAACGCGACTTCGGCTCTGTTGACAACTTCAAAGCTGAATTCGAAAAAGCAGCAGCCACCCGCTTTGGTTCCGGCTGGGCGTGGCTGGTGCTGCAAGGTGACAAACTGGCTGTCGTTTCCACCGCTAACCAGGATTCCCCGTTGATGGGTGAAGCAATTTCTGGCGCTTCCGGCTTCCCGATCGTCGGTCTGGATGTTTGGGAACACGCTTACTACCTGAAATTCCAGAACCGCCGTCCGGACTACATTAAAGAGTTCTGGAACGTGGTGAACTGGGATGAAGCTGCTGCGCGTTTCGCCGCTAAAAAATAAGTTCTACGCTTAAATAATGCCCCTGCAAGCGCTGCTTGTGGGGGCTTTTTTGTGATCAAAATCAACATGGGAACATTGATCCATTTAAATTGAAACAATGTTTTATTGTGCGGGTGGGATCACTTTTATAATTCCTCTGAATGTCTATCTTCTGTTCATCAAGACGGGCGCATCTCAAAAGTAAGATGCAATCGCCCATAAAAATTGCCCCATTTTTATGTCTACAGGTGATGGAAATGCAGATCAAACGAACGATAGAGAGAATCCCTGGCGGGATGATGCTGGTGCCGCTTTTCCTCGGCGCGTTATGTCACACCTTTTCACCCGGCGCCGGGAAATATTTCGGCTCATTTACCAACGGTATGATCACCGGTACGGTGCCTATTCTGGCGGTCTGGTTCTTTTGTATGGGCGCGTCGATTAAGCTAAGCGCAACCGGCACCGTGCTGCGTAAATCAGGCACGCTGGTCATCACCAAAATTCTGGTGGCGTGGGTGGTAGCGGCGATTGCCTCACGCATCCTGCCGGAACACGGTGTGGAAGTCGGGTTCTTCGCCGGGTTGTCCACGTTGGCGCTGGTGGCCGCCATGGATATGACCAACGGTGGGCTGTACGCCTCGATTATGCAGCAGTATGGCACCAAAGAAGAGGCCGGGGCATTTGTCCTGATGTCTCTGGAATCAGGCCCGCTGATGACCATGGTGATTCTGGGTACCGCGGGGATTGCTTCGTTTGAACCACACGTGTTTGTGGGGGCCGTATTACCCTTCCTGATTGGTTTTGCGCTGGGTAATTTGGACCCTGAACTGCGGGAGTTCTTCAGCAAAGCTGTGCAGACTCTGATCCCGTTCTTCGCCTTCGCGCTGGGTAACACCATTGATTTGAGCGTGATTGCGCAGACCGGCGTGCTGGGGATTCTGTTGGGCGTGGCGGTGATTATCATCACCGGGATCCCATTGATTATCGCCGATAAACTGATTGGCGGCGGCGATGGAACAGCGGGGATTGCCGCTTCCAGCTCAGCGGGTGCGGCGGTTGCCACGCCGGTACTGATTGCTGAAATGGTTCCGGCATTTAAACCGATGGCGCCAGCGGCAACCTCTCTGGTGGCGACCTCGGTGATTGTGACCTCCATTCTGGTACCGATTATCACGTCCATCTGGTCGAAAAAGGTCAAAGCCAGGGCGGCGGAAATTGATCTTCGTGGTACCGTGAAGTAAGCCTCTTTTGCCGGATGGTCTGCGCCATCCGGCTTAGTCAGTTAACCTTTGACGACGAACACCTCATCAATAGTCCGACATTCCCCCTCATTCAACTCTCCGCCAGCATTACGTGACACACCGGTGCAGTAGCCAAACTTACGCGATACCACGGTTTTGATGGTGGTGACAAAATCTTCGCCAATGGCGTAGATGGACATATAGGTGCCAATCTGGTCCTGAATATCGAGAAACGTCGCCAGATCGCCCTGCTTAAACGCCTCCCGCGCACTGACAAACAGTTCCGGCATAACGTTGTTCAACCCTGAAATAATCCCCGCCCCGCCTGCCAGCAGGTTAGGAATGTAGTATTCGTCATAACCGGACAGTACGGCAAAATCTTCCCGCACGGCGCGCGTTGTCTGAATCATGCTGCGGGTATGTGACTGACAGTCGACGGTATCTTTGATGCCTGCGAAATTTGGGAACTCGGCAGCGAGAGTGGCAACCAGCTCCGGCGTTAAATCACAGCCGGTACGCGCCGGGAAATTATAGGCAAACCATTTACCGCTGAGTTTCTGTCCCAACTGGCGGAAGTAACTCAGCAGCTGTTTCGCCGTTTGTCCGTAGTAATAAGGCGGCAGGATCATCACGGCATCATAACCTGCGCGATACGCTTCCTGCGCCATCAACAGAACATCATTCTGGCAGGTGGATGAGACGTTGGCGACCATCTTCAGCGAGCTCATGGCCCGGGCTTCACGGATCAGCAGCAGTCGTTCTTCGAGCGTAAAGGAAGCAAACTCCCCGATGCTGCCCATCAGCAAAATCACGTCGATTTTGGCCTCGGTAAGGCGTTTAAGATGCTGGCTCAGACCGTTGAGATCGATCTTGCCGTCATTGTCCATTGGCGTAATGGAAGGGCACCAGACGCCAGCAAATTGCGATTGACCAGTCACGTAGTCGACTCCTTATTTGAAATGATGTTTCAAAACCAGATTACATTGATAGCATGTGTCCTTAAGTTTCATGTGAACCGTGCTCTCATTTTGAGCGACTGGGATAAAATAAATATGGTGTAATGGGGGAAATTTATCGGGAGAGGGAACAGATGCGATATCCGGTCGATGTTTTTACAGGCAAGATTCGGGACTATACGGGAAGTCGTCCCAGCGCGATTGCTAAAGTTCAGGTCGATGGTGAGCTGATGCTGACCGAGCTGGGCCTGACGGGGGATGAACAGGCGGAAACGAAAATTCACGGCGGGCCGGATCGCGCGCTGTGCCACTATCCGCGTGAACACTATCAGCACTGGAGACAAGAGTTTCCGGAGCAGGCGGAGTTATTTGTCTCCCCCGCTTTTGGCGAAAACCTCTCCACTGAGGGGCTGACAGAAGAGAATGTGTATATTGGCGACATTTTCCAGTGGGGAGACGCGCTGATTCAGGTCACACAGCCGCGCTCGCCGTGCTTTAAGCTGAATTTCCATTTTGGCATCAGCGATATGGCCACCCAGATGCAGGATGCGGGCAAGACGGGCTGGCTGTGTAGCGTCATCGCTCCCGGCCAGGTGTCGGCAGACGCGCCGTTGATCCTGGCGTCACGCGTGAGCGACGTCAGCGTGCGCGAGGCGATTGCCATTGCCTGGCATATGCCGTTTGATGACTCGCAGTATCACCGTTTACTGTCGGCTGCTGGGTTATCGAAGAGCTGGACCAGAACGATGCAAAAGCGCCGTTTAAGCGGCAAGATCGAAGATAATTCCCGCCGTTTGTGGGGCAAATAACGCTCACCTTTAGCTTGCCATTAAATCAGGTGGCGACACCTGATTTATCGTCCTCATGGTTCATCTCCTCACGTACTAAAACCTGCCTGTCGCGCCATGTGTCCAGGCCATTCTTGATACCTGGCCCACAAAAAGAAACGCTGCGTTGAAAAAAAACTTGAGTATTTCGTGCACTCAAATATCTTAGCTTCAAATTGGTTTAAACCAGATTGAATGAGATGAAAAAGAAAAACAATGTTGATGTGCTCAGAGAGCGCTTTGAAAGCTGGTTAAACGAGAATAATTTGCCAGCGGGCTCCAAATTGCCTTCGGAGAGAGAGCTATGTGAGCTGCTGGATGCAAAGCGCATGACCTTACGTCAGGTTCTGATCGAGCTGGAGATTGATGCACGTATTTTCCGCAAGAACCGTAGCGGGTGGTTTATTTCATCGAAGCGATTCATTTATAACCCGAAATCACTTTCCAGCTTCAATGCCGAGGCCTGTGCCCAGGGGCGTAAACCTTTTTGGGATTATTTGACCAAGGAAACGATTGAGACGGTTCCGCACCATGTTGATGATGTTTTTCTCTCCTCCGGCGATCGTTATTTAGTTACCGGCTGGTGTGGTCTTGATTCACATAAAGTGTTTTACCATGAATCCTATATTGATGCCGATGTTGCACCGGGATTTATAAATAAACTTGGCAATCAGTCTTTTGCCAGCGTCTGGGAAGATGCGTTCGGTCATGTTTTAAATATCAAAGAGATGATTTTTAAACCGGTCAATATGCCGGAAGTGGCCTGCAAAGAACTGGGCGTTGCGCCAAATACTTATGGAATTTTAGTAGAAAAACATCGGGCAACCCGAGACAAAAAAGTGGTTCAGGTTGATTTTGAATACTGGCGACTTGAATCAGTGGAACTTGTTATTCGTGATGAATGAGAAAACTATGGGAAAATATAACCAGGAACTTCTCGCTGAACGCGCGAGAAATATACCGCTGTACCTACATGCTTATGCCTTTCATCTGAATATGCGCTATGAGAGAGTCCTCCCTGGCGATCTTCTGGATATTGCATATCAGCAAAAATTAAAAGGTGTAAAAATACATGTTGAGGATGGCGAGTCCCAGTCACTGCAGAAACTAAACGATCGGCAGTTACACGATTTTAAAGAAAAGGCCAAAAAATATAATTTGGATGTGCATATTGAAACCAGCGCATCGGACCAGGCGACATTGACGGATGCGATCCGTATTGCCATGGCAACTGGCGCAACGTCAGTTCGTTTCTACCCGCGCTATGAAGGGCATCTCAACGATGTTATGGCGAAGATCGCTAATGATATTGCGTGGTTGTCTCAGCATGATGACTGCGGCCTAAGCTTTACCATCGAACAGCATGAAGATCTGCAAGGTCATGAACTGGTGACGCTGGTTAAGAATAGTGGGATGAAGAATCTCTCTATTCTGTTTGATTTTGGCAACATGATTAACGCTAATGAGCAGCCGCTTTCTGCGTTAGAGGTCATGTCTCCTTGGATCACTCAGGTACATATTAAAGACGCTAAAATTATTAAAGAAGGTAAAGGCTGGGGGCATGAGGCTTGTCGTTCAGGATACGGCGACTTACCCATGGAGGAGATGCTCAAGGCATTATTACTCTTAGGTGAAGATAAACCACAAGTACATGCTTTTGGTCTGGAAGAAGAAGTTGAATATTATGCTCCGGCATTTCGTTTCGATGATGAAGGTGATAATCCCTGGATCCCATGGCGCGATGCAAGTTATACGCCGCTACCCGACGCTGACATGATTGATGCGCGACTGGCGCAGGAAAAAGAACATGCTCTGGCTCAAATAAAATATATTCGTGACTTGTGTAATAAATTTATAGGTAATCAATAACTTTTTAAAATCTTACTAAATGCGAACAGGGTTATGAAAATAACTCTACAATTTTATTAATTATATAAATTAATCTAAATATTTCTCTCAACAAGCAATGAGGGTTTACTCATGTTCATGAATAAATGGGCAAGGCTTTGTTTTTTGATTTTAGGCGGCGGCACAATATTCAAACTTTCAAGTATGAAAGATGTTTTCTATGTGCCAATGCAAAATGACTGGGGTTTAACCAATACGCAGATTGGCTTGAGTTTTACGGTTTATACGATTGTTCAGACAACCGGCCTGTTTCTTTCGCTCTATATTGCAGACCGTTATTCTAAGAAAATATTATTACCCTTTGGTCTGATCGGTGTTGGGCTTTGCGGTTTATATCTGGCAACGCTACCGTCATTTACCGGTTATCTCATTTGCTTTGCCGCAATGGCGTTTTTTGCCGATGTGGTGTATTGGCCGGTATTGCTGAAAGCCGTACGTCTGCTGGGTACGAAAGAAGAACAAGGCCGCATGTTTGGCTTTTTAGAAGCCGGACGTGGCGTGGTGGATGTCATCGTCGCTTCTGGTGCCCTGTTTGTTTTTGTTCAGTTTGGTGAAGGCAAAGCGGGAATGCAGGCGGGTCTGTTGTTTTATACGGTCATTACGCTTGCGGCAGGTATTGTGACGTACTTTATAGTCGATGACGACAAAGTGAAAGGCGGCGAGAATACCAGTGCCAATATGGAAGTGTTAAAGGGGATTAAACATGTTTTGTCCTGTCCTAACGTCTGGTTGGCTTCTTTAGGGATTTTCTTCGTTTACGCCGCATATTGTGGGCTGACTTACTTTATCCCCTTCTTAAAAGACATCTACATGTTGCCGGTAGCACTGGTCGGCGCGTACGGCATCATTAACCAATATGCGTTAAAAATGGTAGGAGGGCCGATTGGTGGGCTGCTGGCGGATAAGGTTGCTAAATCGCCTACGGTGTACCTGAAATGGACCTTTCTGATCTCTGCCGTTGCGATGCTTGTTTTCATGCAGTTGCCGCATCAAACAATGAACGTGTATATCGGTATGGCCGCTACATTAGGATTCGGGGCGATTATCTTCTCACAGCGTGCGATTTTCTTCGCGCCGATGGATGAGATTGGTACGCCACGTGAGTATGCCGGTTCGGCAATGGCGTTTGGTTGCATCATCGGTTATATGCCCGCCATGTTTGCGTACACGTTATACGGATATTTGCTGGACACCAATAGCGGCATCACAGGCTACAACTATGTTTTTAGCGTGATGATTGCGTTCAGCTTAATGGGCTTTATCTGTTCGACAATTCTGGTGAAGCGGATCAAAAAGCAAAAGCTAGCGGCTGCGACCGCAACTGCATAATGTGAGTGCTTCCCCGGCGATACGTGACCGGGGAAGCCTGTTAAGCGCGTTTATACAGCGGTAACCAAATCACCAGCCGTAAACCACCCAGCGGGCTGTCTTCGGCCTTCACCCAGCCACGATGCTGCTGGATCGCGGTTTCCACAATCGCCAGACCCAGACCCGTTCCGCCAGACTCGCGATCGCGCGCCTCATCGGTACGGTAGAACGGACGGAAAATCTGCTCCCGGTCCTCAGGGCTGACGCCCGGACCATCGTCGTCAACGGTGATGGTGATCCCGTCTTTATCCACCGCGAAGCCCACTTCAATCTGCGTGTGTGAATAGCGTAGGGCGTTGCGCACAATGTTTTCCAGCGCGCTTTCCAGCGCATTTGGGTTGCCGTACAGCGGCCACGGACCCGGCGGGAAATTCACCGTGAGCGATTTACCCATCTGCTCGGCTTCAAAGGCGGCGTTATCCAGTACTTCGCCCCATAGCTGATTGGCTTTCACCGTTTCACTGACCAGCGCGTTTTTCTGCTGATTACGTGACATCACCAGCAGGTCGTTGATCATGCTGTCCAGCCGATGCGCTTCTGTTTCAATGCGCTCCAGCTCTTTGCTCTCACCGCTACGACGGCGCAGCAGAGCGGTTCCCAGTTGCAGACGTGTCAACGGCGTTCTCAACTCGTGAGAGATGTCCGACAGCAGGCGCTGCTGCGTGGTCATCATCCGCTCCAGCGCCGTCACCATCTGGTTAAAGCTGGCGCCCGCCGCCAGAAACTCCTGCGGACCGGCTTCCAGCTCCGGATGCTGACGCAGGTTGCCCTGGGCCACTTCATCCGCTGCATTTTTCAGCTTACGCGCCGGTTTCGCCAGGCTCCAGGCAAGCCAGAGCAATAACGGAGAGCTGACTAACATGGTGACGATCAGCAATAACAGCGGTCGGTCGAACAGCAGGTTGATAAAGTCAGATTGCGAGCTGCTGGCAGGTCGAATGAGATACAGCTGGTAGTTATCTTCACCGTCTCTGACGGAAAAAGGCCCGACCATCTCCACGCGACCGTATTTTTTCTTTTGCGGATGGTCGGCGTTATCGGCCTGACCAATAAAGTTACGAATGATCTGCATTTCGTTGCGTTCTGCGCCGATCACGCGTCCTTCCGTGGTAACAAGTAATAACCGCTGTCCTGGCGGCGCCCACTTGTCTATCGCCCGAAACAAGCGACGCCACCACATTAAATCGTTGGGTGGATCGTTCGCCAGTTCAGCTTCAACGTGTTGCTCAATCATCAACCCCTGGCGCTGCTCGCTGTCCAGTAGCTCGGTCATCTGACGTGAGTCGAGCTTGGGTAGCATCAGTACCAACATCAACACCAGTGCCAGCGTCAACCAGAAGATGGCAAAGATGCGTGCGGTTAAACTCCCTATCATGAAGCGGAGACCATCAGGTAGCCGCGACCACGTAGCGTTTTAAACCACGGATGCCCATCTTTACGCTCTGGCAGCTTACGACGCAGGTTTGAGATATGCATGTCGATCGCGCGATCGAAAGGCGTCAGGCGTTTGCCCAGCACTTCCTGGCTCAGATGTTCACGCGAAACCACCTGGCCGAGATGCTGCGCCAGCAAATAAAGCAGGGTGAATTCGGTGCCGGTTAGCTCCAGCGTTTGCCCGTCGAAGCTGGCTTCCTGGCGACCCGGGTTGAGGCTTAACGCATCCACTTCCAGAGTCGGTGAGCCGTTGTCGCTGCTCTGCTGCTGTTCGCTCCAGTGCGAGCGACGCAGAATAGCGCGGATGCGCGCGACCAGTTCGCGGTCGTTAAACGGTTTAGGTAAATAGTCGTCCGCGCCCAGTTCAAGGCCGAGAACGCGATCCAATTCGCTGCCGCGAGCGGTCAGCATGATTACGGGGGTCTGGTGTGTCTGGCGAAGCGCTTTCAGTGTATCGATGCCGTTTTTCTTTGGCATCATGACGTCGAGCAAAAGTAAATCGATGCTGTCATCCAGAAGCTCGAGCGCCTGTTCCCCATCATGGGCAACCAGCACATCGAAACCTTCCATTTCGAGCAACTCCTTTAACAGGGAAGTCAGCTCTCGGTCATCATCAACTAACAGGATTTTATTCATTGTTTACGTACCTCCGAGGCAGAAATTACGTCATCAGGCGTCGCTAATCTATGACTTTACGTTGTTTTACACCCCCTGACGCATGTTTGCAGCCCGAATCGTAAACTGTCTCTCGTTGAATCGCGACAGAAAAGATTTTGGGAGCAAGTGATGGGCAAAGTAACCGCTGCCGTCATGGCCTCAACGCTGGCACTCAGTACTTTAAGCCATGCAGCTGAAGTCGTCACAGGCGATCACTGGCACCTGGGTGAAGGCTCCTCGCAACGCAGCGTACAGAGCCACATGTTTGACGGTATCAGTTTAACCGAACATCAACGTCAACAGATGCGAGATTTAATGCAGCAGGCAAGACACGAACAGCCTCCTGTTAATGTTAGCGAAATGGAGACAATGCATCGCCTTGTCACCGCAGAGAAATTTGATGAAAGCGCTGTGCGCGCTCAGGCAGAAAGAATGGCGCAGGAACAGGTTGCCCGCCAGGTTGAAATAGCCAAGGTTCGCAACCAGATGTATCGCCTGTTAACGCCCGAGCAGCAAGCGGTTTTAAATGAGAAACATGAACAACGAATGGAGCAACTGCGCGACGTCGCGCACTGGCAAAAAAGCTCATCGTTGAATTTATTGAGTAGTAGCAACTCACGTTCCCAGTAGTAACCCTGTTTTCCTTGCCATAGACACCATCCCTGTCTTCCCCCACATGATGTGGGGGTTTTTTTTTGCCCAAAATTTGTCACTCGGTAATTGCCTGACTGTTTTACTTCATCCGTTATACTAGCGGCATATCCTGGCAGGAGTGTTTATGAATCAAACCTATGGGCGGCTGGTTAGCCGGGCGGCAATCGCGGCGACCGTGATGGCATCGCTGTTACTTTTGATCAAAATTTTTGCGTGGTGGTACACCGGATCGGTCAGTATTCTGGCTGCACTGGTGGATTCTTTGGTGGATATCGCGGCGTCGTTAACCAACCTGTTGGTGGTGCGTTATTCATTGCAACCGGCCGATGATGAACACACGTTTGGACACGGTAAAGCGGAATCATTGGCGGCGTTGGCGCAAAGTATGTTTATTTCCGGTTCGGCGCTGTTTTTATTCCTGACCGGGATTCAGCATCTTATCCAACCCACGCCGATGAAAGATCCCGGCGTCGGGGTGATTGTCACCATCATTGCGTTAGTGTGCACCATCATACTGGTCTCGTTTCAGCGCTGGGTGGTGAAGCGTACGCAAAGTCAGGCCGTTAGGGCGGATATGCTTCATTATCAGTCTGATGTTATGATGAACGGTGCGATTCTCATTGCGCTTGGGCTGGCATGGTACGGCTGGCATCGCGCAGATGCCTTGTTTGCGCTCGGGATTGGCATCTATATTTTATATAGCGCATTACGCATGGGGTATGAGGCGGTACAGTCATTGTTGGATCGCGCTTTACCCGATGAAGAACGTCAGGAAATTATTGATATCGTGACGTCATGGCCGGGAGTCAGCGGCGCTCACGATCTTCGCACGCGGCAGTCAGGGCCGACCCGCTTTATTCAGATTCATTTGGAAATGGAAGATAATCTGCCGCTCGTTCAGGCGCATGTAGTGGCTGAGCAGGTCGAGCAGGCAATTTTGCGACGTTTCCCGGGATCGGATGTCATTATTCATCAGGATCCCTGTTCCGTCGTACCCAAGGAAGGCAAGATGTTTGAGCTTTCATAATTCGTTGTAAAAAAAGTGAACCAGGCCAGCATTTTGTGTATAAATTACCACCATTTGGCCTGACCTGAATCAATTCAGCAGGAAGTGATTGTTATACTATCTGCATATTCGTTGGATCGTTTCGATATGCGGAATCGACTTCCGGCAGCAGATTTCATTTTGCATTCCAAAGTTCAGAGGTAGTCATGATTAAGAAAATCGGTGTGTTGACAAGCGGCGGTGATGCGCCGGGCATGAACGCAGCAATCCGTGGTGTTGTACGTGCAGCGTTGACGGAAGGGCTGGAAGTCATGGGGATCCATGATGGCTACCTGGGTTTGTATGAAGACCGTATGGTCCAGCTCGACCGCTATAGCGTGTCCGACATGATCAACCGTGGCGGTACCTTCCTCGGTTCTGCCCGCTTCCCGGAATTCCGCGACGAAAACGTGCGTGCGGTGGCTATCGAAAACCTGAAGAAACGTGGCATCGACGCCCTGGTTGTTATCGGCGGTGACGGTTCTTACATGGGTGCGAAACGCCTGACTGAAATGGGCTTCCCGTGCATCGGTCTGCCGGGCACTATCGACAACGATATCAAGGGCACCGACTACACCATCGGTTATTTCACCGCGCTGGGTACTGTAGTCGAAGCGATTGACCGTCTGCGTGATACCTCTTCTTCTCACCAGCGTATTTCCATCGTTGAAGTGATGGGCCGCTACTGTGGTGATCTGACTCTGGCGGCAGCGATTGCCGGCGGTTGTGAGTTCGTGGTGGTTCCGGAAGTAGAATTCAGCCGTGACGATCTGGTTGCTGAAATCAAAGCCGGTATCGCGAAAGGTAAAAAACACGCGATTGTAGCGATCACTGAACACATGTGTGACGTTGACGAACTGGCGCATTACATCGAGAAAGAAACGGGCCGTGAAACGCGTTCAACCGTACTGGGTCACATCCAGCGTGGTGGTTCTCCGGTTCCTTATGACCGTATTCTGGCGTCCCGTATGGGCGCGTATGCCATTGAACTGCTGCTCGAAGGTCACGGTGGCCGTTGCGTAGGTATTCAGAACGAAAAACTGGTTCACCATGACATCATCGACGCTATCGAAAACATGAAGCGTCCTTTCAAAGGTGACTGGCTGGACTGCGCGATAAAACTGTACTGATTGTTTTTTGCGCGCCTGATGGCGCTACGCTTATCAGGCCTACAGGTTGCAGAAACGTGTAGGCCGGATTAGGCGCTAGCCGCCATCCGGCAATCCCTCAGATTTATTCCTCGAAGTTATAGCAAATCTTTTTTTATTCTTTAATGTTTGGATCGCTTTCTGGCACGCTTTGCTCATCACAACACCACATAAGAGAGCTGGGCGATGAACAAATGGGGCGTAGGGTTAACATTATTGCTGGCATCGACCAGCGTTCTGGCAAAGGATATTCAGTTACTTAACGTATCGTACGATCCAACGCGTGAGCTGTACGAGCAGTACAACAAAGCTTTTAGCGCGCACTGGAAGCAGGAAACCGGCGACAACGTCGTGATCCGCCAATCGCACGGCGGTTCGGGTAAACAGGCGACTTCCGTCATTAACGGCATTGAAGCCGATGTCGTGACGCTGGCGCTGGCTTACGATGTGGACGCTATTGCTGAACGTGGTCGTATCGATAAAAACTGGATCAAGCGTCTGCCGGATAACTCAGCACCTTACACTTCCACCATCGTTTTCCTGGTCCGCAAGGGCAATCCAAAACAAATTCATGACTGGAACGATCTTGTCAAACCGGGTGTGTCTGTCATTACGCCAAACCCGAAAAGCTCAGGCGGCGCACGCTGGAACTATCTGGCAGCATGGGGCTATGCCCTGCACCACAACAATAACGATCAGGCCAAAGCCCAGGACTTCGTCAAAGCCCTGTTTAAAAACGTTGAAGTGCTGGACTCTGGTGCGCGTGGCTCAACTAATACCTTCGTTGAACGCGGTATCGGTGATGTGCTGATTGCCTGGGAAAACGAAGCGCTACTGGCGACGAACGAACTGGGTAAAGATAAATTCGAGATAGTGACCCCGAGCGAATCGATTCTCGCGGAGCCGACCGTTTCCGTGGTCGACAAAGTGGTGGAAAAGAAAGACACCAAAGCGGTAGCGGAAGCCTACCTGAAGTATCTCTACTCGCCGGAAGGTCAGGAGATAGCAGCGAAAAACTTCTACCGTCCGCGTGATGCTGAAGTGGCGAAGAAATACGAAAATGCCTTTCCGAAGCTGAAGCTGTTCACCATTGACGAAGAGTTTGGCGGCTGGACGAAAGCACAGAAAGAGCACTTCTCTAACGGCGGTACGTTCGACCAGATCAGCAAGCGTTAAATAAATCTGTGAGTTACCAACCCGGTGGCATAACGCGACCGGGTTTTTTATTTGTCATGGTTTTGCGTTACTCTTGCCCCTCAATAGGATACAGGGAACGCGTAATGAAAAAAGCAGGCTATCTTTTACTGGCGGTGATTGTGGTGGCTGCCGCTGCTGGCATTGGTTACTGGAAATTCACCGGCAACCCGGACGCGTTACGCCAGATTGTTCTTCAGCAATGCTTGCCGCACCAGTTGCAGCAGCAGGATCCCGCACCGTGCGTGGAAGTGAAACCAGACGCCGGATATGTGGTGTTCAAAGATCGTAATGGTCCGCTGCAATATCTGTTGATGCCTGGTTACCGTATCAATGGTACGGAAAGCCCGTTGCTGTTGGAATCAGGCACGCCGAACTTTTTCTGGCTGGCCTGGCAGGCGCGTAGCTTTATGAGCCAAAAATACGGTCAGGAGATCCCTGACAAAGCGGTATCGCTGACCATTAACTCGCGTAGCGGGCGTACGCAAAATCACCTGCACATTCATATCTCCTGCCTGCGAACCGATGTCAGAAAGCAGCTGGATGACAACATGGCGAAAATCAGCACCCGCTGGTTGCCTTTGCCGGGTGGATTACGCGGGCATGAATATCTGGCGCGTCGCGTCACGGAAAACGAACTGGCGCAACGCAGCCCGTTTATTATGCTGGCGGAAGAAGTACCGAATGCGCGAGAACATATGGGCCGCTATGCGCTGGCGATGGTGCGCCAAAGCGATGAGTCTTTTGTCCTGCTGGCGACTCAGCGTAACTTGCTGTCGCTGAATCTCGCCTCTGCTGAGGAAATTCAGGATCATCAATGTGATATTCTGCGCTAACCCTACCTAATCTGGCGTTTACTCCGCATGCCTGTCCCCGTATTCTTGTTGAAAAAAACAACAGGAGACAGGCATGTCGCTCTGGCTTTCACACCCTCTGTTTATTCCTTCTCTGGTGGTTGGCATCACCATTATTCTCTGGGCGACATCGCTACTACCGGAATTTATAACGGCGCTGCTGTTCTTTGCCGTGGCGATGGTGGCCAAAATCGCGCCACCGGATGTGATTTTTGGCGGCTTTGCGTCATCGGCATTCTGGCTGGTCTTCAGTGGCTTCGTGCTGGGTATCGCGATTCGTAAAACGGGATTGGCGGACAGGGCGGCGAGGGCGCTGTCATCGCGATTGACCGACTCCTGGCCGTTAATGGTAGCGAGTGTGGTACTGCTAAGTTATGCGCTGGCGTTTGTAATGCCGTCCAATATGGGGCGCATTGCGCTGCTGATGCCGATTGTCGCGGCGATGGCGAAACGGGCGGGAATTAACGACGGCACGCGAGCCTGGTATGGTCTGGCGCTGGCCGTCGGGTTTGGGACGTTCCAGCTTTCCGCGACGATTTTACCCGCTAACGTGCCGAATCTGGTGATGAGCGGCGCAGCGGAAGGTTCTTACGGTATCCACCTGAATTATCTGCCCTATTTACTGTTACATACGCCGGTTCTGGGCTGGCTCAAGGGCGCGGTACTCATCGTACTTATCTGCTGGCTGTTTCCTGGTAAGCCCCATGCGCCGCGCGATCTGACGCCGCCTGAGCCGATGAGCCGGGATGAAAAACGTCTGGCATGGATGTTAGCGGTGGTGTTGTTTTTGTGGGTAAGCGAAAGCTGGCACGGCATTGGTCCAGCGTGGACCGGACTGGCGGCGGCGGTTATCACGCTGCTACCTCGGGTTGGCTTTATTAATGGCGAGGAGTTTTCCAGTGGGGTCAATATCCGTACCTGTATCTATGTGGCGGGTATTCTGGGGCTGGCGATCACCGTCACGCAGACCGGTATTGGCAGTGCGGTGGGCGAGGCGCTGTTACAGGTGATGCCGCTGGACGCGGAAAAACCGTTTACCAGCTTCCTCGCGCTGACTGGCATTACCACCGCACTCAATTTTATTATGACGGCAAACGGCGTTCCGGCGCTATATACCACGTTGGCGCAAAGCTTTGCCGATGCGACGGGATTCCCGCTGCTGTCGGTGATTATGATTCAGGTACTGGGATATTCCACACCGCTACTTCCGTATCAGGCTTCACCCATTGTTGTGGCGATGGCGCTTGGGAAAGTGCCTGCGAGGGAGGGGATGCTGCTGTGTATTGCGCTGGCGGCGGCAACGTATCTGGTGCTTCTGCCGTTGGATTACCTCTGGTTCAGTATGCTGGGTAAATTATAACTGTATCTAAATGTTAATTTTTTGTTTTGTGAGATGATGAATTGTTTTATTTGGGCTGATGGCGGTTAATACCGGGGCGCAGATTTATGCACTGGAAACTCAAGGATTGATTCATGGACAGTTTGACCCCTATCCGCTGTTGGCCTGCCATCATTTCGCTCGCGATCACGCTGACCATCTGGTTTGTTATCCCGTGTCCGCCTGATGTCACTCCGCAAGCGTGGCATCTGCTGGCGTTGTTCATAGGTACGATCGCAGCGATTATCGGTAAAGCCATGCCCATTGGCGCCATTGCGGTTGTGGCGATTATGCTGGTGGCGATGACCGGCGTCACTAACCCCGGTAAACCCTCGGCCGCACTGAACGATGCGTTGAGTGGCTTTTCTAACCAGTTAATCTGGCTGATTGGTTTATCCATTATGCTGTCGCAAAGTCTGTTAAAGACCGGCCTGGGGGCGCGAATTGGCTACGGGTTTATTGCGCTGTTTGGTAAAAGAACGCTGGGTATTGCGTGGGCATTAACCCTTGCGGAAACGCTGATTGCGCCGGTTACGCCCAGCAACACGGCGCGTGGCGGTGGTATTATCCACCCAGTAATGCGGGCGATTGCGGAAAGCCTCGGATCGCAACCGGGAAACAACGAGAATGGTTCAACGGGTCGTTATCTGGCGCTGGTGAATTACAACATTAACCCCATCAGCTCGGCAATGTTCATCACCGCGACCGCACCTAACCCCTTAATCGTTAGCTTTTTAACGAAGGGGACGGATGGCGTGCTGAACATGACCTGGGGAATGTGGGCTATTGCGGCGCTGCTTCCCGCTGTGGTCTCGCTGGTCGTCATGCCGATTGTAATCTGGTGGCTCTATCCGCCAGCTATCACGCGCACGCCAAATGCGCCGCAGTTCGCACGACAAAAACTGGAGGCCCTAGGTCCGCTTTCACTGGCAGAGAAAATTACCCTGGCCGTCTTCATTTTGCTGCTCTGCCTGTGGGCGGGAGTGCCCGCGATGTTGATGGGCAGCGCCTGGAGCGTAAACCCCACAAGCGCCGCGTTAATTGGTTTGTCGATTCTGTTGATGGCGGGAGTATTAAGCTGGGAAGACATTCTTAAATGCCGTGGAGCGTGGGATACCATAGTCTGGTTCGCGGCGCTGGTAATGATGGCGGATTTTCTCAGCAAGCTTGGGTTGGTCGGTTGGCTGGCGACCAGCGTGGGTAGTGCAATCGACCATCTGGGTGTGCACTGGAGCATTGCGACGCTGTTGTTGATTCTGCTTTACGTCTATTCGCACTACTTTTTCGCCAGTACAACTGCGCATATTACGGCGATGTTCGCTGCGTTCTTCGCTGCAGGTTTAGGCCTCGGCGCGCCGCCAGCGCTGCTTGGTTTAATGCTCGGTTTCTCCTCCTCCTTGATGATGTCGCTCACGCACTATGGCACGGGTACTGCGCCTATTATCTTTGGTTCGGGCTATGTCACGCTGGCGGAGTGGTGGAAAACGGGGCTGGTAATGAGTGTGGTCAACCTGACCATTTGGGGTGTGACCGGCGCCTTCTGGTGGCACTGGTTGGGATACTGGTAGTTAATACAGCGGGAGGAGTGCCCCTCCCGCCTTAACAACTTAAGCCTGTTTAGCGGCTTCTGCTGCTTTAACGATGACTGCGAAAGCATCTGCTTTCAGAGAAGCACCGCCAACCAGCGCGCCGTCGATGTCCGGCTGAGCGAACAGTTCTGCCGCGTTGCCCGCGTTTACGGAACCGCCGTACTGGATAATAACCTGTTCAGCGATTTTCGCGTCAGCTTTAGCAATGTGATCACGAATGAATTTGTGAACAGCCTGAGCCTGAGCCGGAGTTGCAGATTTACCGGTACCGATAGCCCATACTGGTTCGTAAGCGATGACTACGCCTTCGAATGCCGCAGCGCCCTGAGTTTTCAGAACGGCGTCGATCTGACGTGCGCAGACTTCTTCAGTTTTGCCCGCTTCGTTTTCTGCTTCGGTTTCACCGATGCACAGAACTGGAGTCAGACCCTGCTCTTTCAGCACAGCGAATTTCTTCGCGATCAGCTCGTCAGACTCTTTGTGATAAGTACGACGCTCAGAGTGACCGATAATGATGTACTGCGCGCCGATATCTTTCAGCATTTCAGCGCTTGTTTCACCGGTGAATGCGCCAGACAGGTTCAGGTCAACGTTCTGCGCGCCCAGGATGATGTGGCTACCGGCAGCGGCGTGTTTCGCCAGGTCGATATACATTTCCGGCGGAGCAATCGCTACTGCACAGCCAGCAACGCCAGCCAGTTCTTTACGCAGATTAGCAACCAGTTCGTTTACCATATGGCGGCTGCCGTTCAGTTTCCAGTTACCCATCACTAAAGGATGTCGCATTTCATTTCTCCACGCTTGTCAGCGAATTAAGGAATATGGCCGCCCGTCAGGGCAGCATGGTCTGTGAAACAGTATAGAGATTCATCCCCAGAAAGGCTTTGCTTTTTGTCACTTATTCGACCCTTCGAGGTTTTCAGATAGAGCCAGCTTAATCGGTTCAACAGCGAAGGTCAGCCCTTTTCACCGTTATCTGCTATGACATAGCGAATAGCGCCTTCTGTTTCGGCGTAATAGTGCTTACCTTTGCCTGCGGCGAGCAATTTTTGCAGCTTTTTCTGGCTCTGTTCTTTCGTCAGCAGCGGCGCGACGGTGCGGATGACGGCGCTCATATATTCCAGCGCTTTCGCTTTCGCCGCCTTTTGTTCTGGCCCCTGAATCGGCAGCCAGGTGATCTGCATACTTTTGATTTTCAATGTACCGCGCTCAAGGGCCGAGGACGCATACAGGTTTTCGTTGATTTTACTGGCGGCGCGGGTGAGATTCGCTCGGTCGCGACTGCTGTCGATGGCGCGGAACTCATTGAGGATAAGCTTCGGATTCTGTGTATTAAAGTTTTCACGAAACTGGCTAATCGATAGATCAAAAGTTGGCGCGCCCGCCAACAAATAGGGGGCCGTGATTGCCGTCGATGGCTCTTCCGCCTGCGCCGTAGTGCTTACGGTTAAGGCTGAAAACAGTAATAAAAACAGTGTAAATCCTTGCTTCATCAATTGTACCTTTCATTCTCACTGCTCACGATTAAAACGGTAACCGTCCGGCTTGTCAAAAGGGTAAACTGTCCTGGAAGGTAATAATAAAGGAACCTACATGACCATACAGCAGTGGTTATTCTCATTTAAAGGGCGTATTGGACGCCGTGATTTCTGGATTTGGATAGGTCTGTGGCTCGTCAGTATGTTGGCGTTGTTCTCCCTGGCGAGTAAGCAATTACTCGATATTCAAACCGCGGCATTTTGTCTGGTGTGTCTGCTATGGCCGACGGCGGCGGTGACGGTAAAGCGTCTGCACGATCGGGGACGTTCAGGGGCGTGGGCGTTGCTGATGATTCTGGCGTGGATGCTGCTGGCCGGAAACTGGGCGATGTTACCTGGCGTCTGGCAATGGGCGGTAGGCCGTTTTCTTCCGACGCTGATTCTGGTCGGCATGCTTATCGATCTGGGCGCGTTTGTCGGCACCCAGGACGAAAATAAATATGGTAAAGATACGCAGGACGTAAAGTACAGAGCTGACTCGTAGGCCGGATAAGGCGCGTTAGCGTCGCCATCCGGCAAGCCCTTACCAGTAGTGCTCAGCAGTCATATGGCCTGGTCGACGGCGCAGGTGTTTGGTCATCTGCCGGGTCTCTTTCAACAGTTGCTGCGTGTCGCGTACCATTTGTGGATTTCCACACAGCATTACGTGGCTGGTTTCTTTATCCATTGGCAGACCTACCGCTTTTTCCAGCTCACCGCTTTCAATCAGCGCCGGCACTCGCCCGGTCAACGAATTTGCCGCAGTTTCACGGCTAACAACGGTCTGGATACGTAATTTACCTTCGTAGCGCTTTTCCAGCGCCTGCATCAATGGCAGGTAGCTTAAATCGGCGGCATAGCGCGCGGCGTGGACCAGCACCAGATTTTTAAAGCGATCCAGATCTTTGCCTAACTGCAAAATCGACAAATACGGGCCGATAGCCGTGCCGGTCGCCAGCATCCATAGCGTATCGCAATCGGGGATCTCATCCAGCACGAAGAAGCCAGCGGCTTCACTGACCACCTGAATGTCATCGCCAGGTTTCAGCGCGGCCAAACGAGGGCTGAGTTTGCCGTCGGGAACTGTCACCAGATAAAACTCTAAATCGGGATTGTCGGGCGCATTGACGTAGGAATAGGCGCGCTGGACGCGCTCGCCGTCGATTTCCAGGCCAAGCTTGGTAAACTGGCCAGCAGTAAAAGGAAGAACTGGAGCTCGCACGGTCAAACTAAATAAGGCATCGGTCCAGTTCTGCACCTTTGTGACTTTGCCTGTTACCCAATCTGCCATGGTTTTCTCCTGTCTGCTTTGATTGCCTTATCTTCGTTCGTTGGACGAAAGATTTCCAGCCCGGATGGGCTGGAAGGCTCTATTGATCAAATCAATTACAGGATGTGCGCCTGCACATCGGGATCTTTGCGATCGAGATAGTGAATCGACTGAATACGGCGGATTGTGCGCGATTTGCCGCGGATCAGCAGCGTTTCGGTGGTCGCGATATTGCCTTTGCGGCTAATGCCTTCCAGCAGATCGCCTTTGGTGATGCCGGTGGCAGAGAAAATGACGTTGTCGCTGCGCGCCATTTCGTCCAGACGCAGCGCTTTGCCCGCTTCAATGCCCATCGCGGTGCAGCGGGCCAGTTCCTGTTCGCCAATGCGGCGGTTTTCTTCGCTGTCGCCTTTGACGTCATGACGCGCCAGGAGACGGCCCTGCATATCGCCATCCAGCGCGCGGATAACGGCGGCGGAGACCACTCCTTCCGGTGCGCCGCCAATGCCGTACAGCACGTCAACTTCACTGTCAGGCATGCAGGTCAGAATTGAAGCCGCAACGTCGCCGTCGGGAATAGCGAATACGCGCACGCCCAGTTTCGTCATCTCTGCAATAACGTCATCATGGCGTGGCTTGGCCAGAATGGTGACGGTCAGTTCACTCAGCGGCTTATTGAGTGCAGCGGCAACGTTATGCAGGTTGGCTTCCAGCGACAGATTTAGGTCAATGGACCCTTTTGCGCCTGGGCCGACAATCAGCTTTTCCATATACATGTCTGGCGCGTTCAGGAAGCAGCCTTTATCGCCAACAGCCAGTACCGCCAGCGCGTTTGCCTGACCCATTGCCGTCATACGCGTGCCTTCGATAGGATCGACGGCGATGTCGACCGCATCACCAAGACCGGTCCCGACTTTCTCACCGATAAACAGCATCGGTGCTTCATCGATCTCACCCTCGCCAATCACGATGGTGCCGTCGATGTTGACCTGGTTGAGCATAATACGCATGGCGTTCACCGCCGCGCCGTCAGCGGTATTTTTATCGCCGCGGCCCAGCCATTTGTAGCCAGCCAGCGCGGCCGCTTCGGTCACGCGTGAAAATTCAATGGCAAGTTCTCGTCTCATTGCAAACTCGTAGCTGAAAGGAATGGCGCGAAGTGTAGCACAGGGGAGGGGGCGAGATTATTGATGTGTGTGCGGGGTTGTCCCCGCACGAAGATATTGCCGGATAAGACACCTTAGCGTCGCCATCCGGCAATGACGTATTACTCGTCGTGATCTTCCCACGCCATGGCGCGTTTGACAGCTTTTTTCCAGCCGCTGTAACGGAAGTTACGTTCGGTAGTTTCGATGCCGGGACGGAATTCACGCTCGATGACCGCTTTTTCCTGCAGCTCATCCAGGTTTTGCCAGAAGCCGACCGCCAGACCGGCCAGGTACGCCGCACCCAGCGCAGTGACTTCGCGGACTTCCGGACGCTCAACGCGCGTGCCGAGAATATCCGACTGGAACTGCATCAGGAAGTTGTTGGCGACCGCACCGCCATCGACGCGCAGGGCGTGCAGACGAATGCCGGAGTCAGCCTGCATCGCTTCCAGTACGTCACGGGTCTGGTAAGCGATAGACTCAAGCGTTGCGCGGATGATGTGGTTGGAGTTTACACCACGGGTCAGACCGAAGATGGCGCCACGCGCATACGGGTCCCAGTACGGTGCGCCCAGACCGGTGAATGCCGGAACGACGTACACGCCGTTGGTGTCTTTCACTTTGGTGGCGAAATACTCAGAGTCGAATGCATCGCTGATGAGTTTCATTTCATCACGCAGCCACTGGATAGAGGCACCCGCCATAAACACCGCGCCTTCCAGGGCGTAGTTCACTTCCCCGGTCGGTCCGCAGGCGATGGTGGTCAGCAGCCCGTTTTCGGACTTAACGGCTTTCTCGCCGGTGTTCATCAGCATGAAGCAGCCGGTACCGTAGGTGTTTTTCGCCATCCCTTCCTTCACGCACAGTTGGCCGAACAGCGCCGCCTGCTGGTCACCGGCGATACCGGAGATAGGAATACGAATGCCGCCCTTACCACCGATGTTGGTCTGACCGTACACTTCAGAAGAACGACGTACTTCCGGCAGCATGGCGCGCGGAATATCCAGCGCATCCAGCATCTTGTCGTCCCAGTCCAGGGAGTGAATGTTGAACAGCATGGTACGTGAGGCGTTGGTGTAATCGGTGACGTGTACACGCCCCTGCGTCATTTTCCAGATAAGCCAGGTGTCTACGGTACCAAACAGCAGTTCACCGCGACGAGCGCGCTCACGCGAGCCTTCTACGTGGTCGAGGATCCACTTCACTTTGGTACCGGAGAAGTACGGGTCAATCACCAGGCCGGTGTTGCTACGAATGTACTCTTCCATACCGTCGCGCTTGAGCTTCTCGCAGATATCCGCGGTACGACGACACTGCCACACAATGGCGTTATAGATAGGTTTACCGGTCTCACGTTCCCAGACGATGGTGGTTTCACGCTGGTTGGTAATACCGATCGCGGCAATTTCATCGGAACTGATATCGGCTTTCGCCAGCACTTCTACCAGCGTGGAGCTTTGGGTCGCCCAAATTTCCATTGGGTCGTGTTCTACCCAACCTGCTTTCGGGTAGATTTGCTCGAATTCGCGCTGTGAAACGGCAACGATATTCGCATCGTGGTCCATTACGACCGCGCGGGAGCTGGTGGTGCCCTGGTCGAGCGCAACGATATATTTTTTTTCAGTCATAATTTTTTGTCCCGTAGTCACATTACTGCGAAGCTTTTTGTTGAGTGTTGGCCGCAACGTCTTTCTCTTCAATCGCGCAGACATCGCACGGTAAATGACGACCAATCAGTTTGCGATAGGCCCATGCGCCCAAAATTGCGCCAGTAATTGGGCCAAACACCGGTACCAGGAAGTAAGGGATATCACGACCACCCGTGAAGGCAATCTCACCCCATCCGGCCAGTCCGGCGAACAGTTTCGGTCCGAAGTCACGCGCCGGGTTCATCGCAAAACCGGTTAGCGGCCCCATGGAAGCACCAATAACGGCAATCAGTAAGCCGATCAGCAGTGGTGCCAGAGGACCACGAGGTACACCGTTACCATCGTCGGTCAGGGCCAGAATCAGCCCCATTAGAATAGCGGTAATGACCATTTCAACCGCGAAGGCCTGCACAAAATTGATATGCGGGTTTGGATAGGTGGAGAAAGTACCTGCCAGACCCAGGCTTTCCGTACTGCCGCGCACGATATGGTTGGTTTGTTCGAAATCGAGGAAAAGATTGTAATAAAGCCCGTAAACCAATGCCGCTGCGCAAAAGGCGCCGGCAATTTGCGAAATAATAAAAGGGACGACTTTGCGTTTATCAAAACAGGCAAACAGCC
Organism: Citrobacter sp. TBCS-15; assembly: GCF_005280815.1. NCBI lineage: Bacteria > Pseudomonadati > Pseudomonadota > Gammaproteobacteria > Enterobacterales > Enterobacteriaceae > Citrobacter > Citrobacter sp. TBCS-15. Next base: position 81,139 of record NZ_SZWK01000312.1, read on the forward strand.
AGAGTGCGATGGTGACCGCTGGATTCAGGTGTGCACCAGAAACGCCTGCGGTCAGATAGATAGCCATTGCTACCCCCAGACCCCAGATGATGCTGATTTCCCACTGACCAAAAGTTGCCCCGGCCACTTTGAGTGCAGCGACACAGCCCACACCGAAGAAAATCAACAACCCGGTACCGAGGAATTCAGCAATGCACTGGCCTTTTAAGGTTGATGTTTGACTCATAATCGGATCCTGAAGAGAGTTTAATGTTTATTGTGTGCGAGAAGGTCACTGACATCCCCGGAGCCGGTAGGCACACTGTTAATTTATCGTTAACGCTCAAAAACGAGAAATATCGAAATTAAAATGTGTGTACTGCATCAACAAAATGAGCGTTTTCGCGCCATTGCGCGGTATTTGTTATACAAAAATAGTGTGAGCTGAATCATTTCACCGATCAATCTCTTAACACTTAAGCGTTATGACAGTCATGTCACCAGGAGAAAGACTAAAAGTGTTGCAAACCGCAATCTGCGCGGGATGCCGCTGGACAGGGATGACGCGGCTTCATACAATCGGTGTTAAGTAGAGTGCGCTCGTTTTTATTAAGGCGTCGCCGGTTATCGGGACGAGGATTTTTATCCATCAACGCCTTGCAATTCAGGAGAGGTATGACGATGTCATTAGAAGTGTTTGAGAAACTGGAAGCAAAAGTACAGCAGGCGATTGATACCATCACGCTGTTGCAGATGGAAATCGAAGAGCTGAAAGAAAAGAACAACTCACTGTCGCAGGAAGTTCAGTCTGCACAGCAGCAGCGTGAAGAACTGGAGCGTGAGAACAACAACCTGAAAGAACAGCAGAACGGCTGGCAGGATCGTCTGCATGCCCTCCTGGGTCGTATGGAAGAAGTCTAATCCTCGTCATATTTCACGTTATGGCGGCGTTGGCTGCGTGCGTTCACCCCAGTCACATAGTGGCCTATGCTCCTGGGGATTCACTTACTTGCCGCCTTGCCCTGACGCGAAATCTATAGAGGATTTAGAATGCGGATACCTGTAGGCCGGATAAGGCGTGAGCCGACATCCGGCAATCAGCGACAACGCATAAAAAAAGGCACCTTGCGGTGCCTTTTTGATCACTCGATATCGAGCGGGTCTTCGGAGAGAATTATCCCGGTGTTGTCGGCGTACAGGTGGTCGCCGGAGAAGAACGTCACGCCGCCAAAGTTGACGCGCACATCGCTTTCCCCAATGCCTTCACCGGAAGCGCCTACCGGAATTGCGGCAATCGCCTGAATGCCGATATCCAGTTCTTCCAGATCGTCTACCTGGCGTACTGAGCCGTAGATGACTAGACCTTCCCATTCATTCTGTACGGCCAGTCTTGCCAGTTCGGCATCGACCAGCGCGCGACGGACAGAACCGCCGCCATCGACCAGCAGAATGCGACCACGGCCGTTTTGTTCGAGCAGATCGTACAGCAACCCGTTGTCCTCGAAACATTTTACCGTGATGATTTGTCCGCCAAACGACGACCGTCCCCCAAAGTTAGAGAACAGCGGTTCCACGACGTTGACATCTTCCTGATAGATGTCACAAAGCTCGGATGTATCGTATTTCATAGGCTTAACGTTTAGTTGCTGCGAGAATTTTTAGTATATCGCGCTATGTGTACTGTTGGCAAAATCATCAATTGTTAATTGATATTTGTCAGTTAAAGAGACCACTGACTTAAGAAAATCCCAACGACAAACAGCAGGTTAGTTAATAGTGCCGCTTTTACGGTGCGTTCCAGCATCGGGCGCATTGCCTCAGGGTTCATCTCACGCATCACGTAACGCGCCTGTTTGAAAAGCAGCGGAGCGGCGAGAATAAACAGCCATCCCCACAGGCTTTGCAGCGAGAACAGGTTAAACAGCGCCAGGCAGACCAGCGTACCCATCAGCAGGCAGGCATGGTAGCGGCGGGCATTGACGGCGCCTAAACGCACGACCAGCGTGTTCTTGCCGTTCTCTCTGTCGCTGTTGATATCGCGCAGGTTGTTGACGTTGAGCACAGCGGTTGCCAGCAGGCCGCAGGCGGTGGCAGGCAGAATCAGCGCCGGAATTAGCGTATGGGCCTGCAAATACCAGCTTCCCATCACGCTGAGCCAGCCGAAGAATACCAGCACGGAAATATCGCCCAGACCGATATATCCGTAAGGGCGATTACCCACGGTGTAAGTGATCGCGGCGATAATCGACAGGCCCCCGAGCACCAGGAAACCGACAAAATCCGCCAGCGTGTGACAGGCCACGGCAACCAGGGCCAGACCAGACAGACAGATCAACACTACGGTGACGATCAGCGCGCGCTTCATCTGCTCTTGGGTGATAACCCCTTTTTGCATCCCGCGCAGCGGTCCAATGCGATCGGGCTTGTCGCTGCCTTTGACGGCATCGCCATAGTCGTTAGCGAGATTGGACAGAATTTGCAGCAGTCCCGCCGTAATCAATGCCAGCAGAGCAACCAGCGGATCGAAGTATCCTTGCCACCATGCTAATGCCGTACCGACGATGATCGCCGCGAAGGCGAGCGGTAAGGTCTTAGGTCGTAAACTTTCCAGCCAGGCTTGTGAGCGGCTAATTTGTTGTTGTTCAGTCATATTTAGCGCCAATAAAAATGGGGCTTTATCAGCCCCATCAACAGTGATGAAAATGCATTGAACGCGATTATAGGATAAAACGGCTCAGATCTTCATCTGCGACCAGCGCATCCAGATGTTTGCTCACATATTCGGCATCAATTGTGATGCTTTGGCCGTTCAAATCGCTCGCATCATAGGAAATATCTTCCATCAGACGCTCAAGAACGGTGTGCAGACGACGCGCACCGATGTTTTCGGTGGTTTCGTTAACCTGCCAGGCCGCTTCGGCAATGCGTTTAATGCCCGATTCGGTGAAGTTAATGTCCACACCTTCGGTCGCCATCAGCGCTTTGTACTGAACGGTGATGGAGGCATTCGGTTCGGTCAGGATACGCTCAAAATCGCTGGTGGTCAGCGCCTGTAGTTCAACGCGAATCGGCAGACGACCCTGCAGTTCCGGGATCAGGTCAGACGGTTTGGCTACCTGGAATGCGCCAGAAGCGATAAACAGAATGTGATCGGTTTTCACCATGCCGTGCTTAGTGGAGACCGTGCAGCCTTCAACCAGCGGTAGCAGGTCGCGCTGTACGCCTTCACGGGACACGTCCGGGCCAGAGGATTCGCCGCGCTTACAGATTTTGTCGATTTCGTCGATAAACACGATCCCGTGCTGCTCAACGGCGTCGATAGCTTCCTGTTTCAGCTCTTCCGGGTTCACCAGTTTGGCCGCTTCTTCTTCAATCAGCAGCTTCATCGCGTCTTTGATTTTCAGCTTACGCGGTTTTTGCTTCTGACCGCCCAGGTTCTGGAACATGGACTGCAGTTGGCTGGTCATCTCTTCCATGCCCGGAGGCGCCATGATTTCAACGCCCATCGGTGCGGCGGCGAGATCGATTTCGATCTCTTTATCGTCGAGCTGGCCTTCGCGCAGTTTTTTACGGAACGCCTGACGCGCAGCAGAAGGTTCCTGCGGTTGTTCAGACTGCCCCCAGTTATTTTTAGCTGGTGGGATCAGCACGTCGAGAATGCGCTCTTCCGCCATCTCTTCAGCGCGGAAGCGGTTTTTCTCAATTGCCTGAACGCGAACCATCTTAATGGCAGCGTCGGTCAGATCGCGGATGATGGAGTCAACTTCTTTACCAACATAGCCAACTTCGGTGAATTTGGTTGCTTCAACTTTGATGAACGGCGCGTTGGCCAGTTTTGCCAGGCGACGGGCGATTTCGGTTTTACCGACGCCGGTCGGGCCAATCATCAGAATATTTTTCGGCGTCACTTCATGGCGCAGCTCTTCGTTGAGCTGCATACGGCGCCAGCGGTTACGCAGGGCAATCGCCACGGAACGCTTAGCGTTATCCTGGCCGATGATGTGTTTGTTCAGTTCGCTGACAATTTCGCGTGGGGTCATTTCAGACATGGGGGATCCTTACGCTTTGGAGTTCAATTCTTCGATGGTATGGAAGTGGTTGGTATAAATGCAGATATCCCCTGCAATATCCAACGCTTTCTCAGCAATCTCGCGCGCGCCAAGCTCGGTGTTTTCCAGCAGAGCCCGTGCAGCAGCCTGGGCGTAGGGACCGCCGGAGCCGATGGCAATCAGATCGTTTTCTGGCTGGATGACGTCGCCGTTACCGGTGATGATGAGTGATGCCGTTTCATCTGCGACGGCCAGCAGCGCTTCGAGTTTGCGCAGCATACGGTCGGTACGCCAGTCTTTTGCCAGTTCAACGGCCGCTTTCACCAGGTGACCCTGGTGCATTTCCAGCTTGCGTTCGAACAGTTCGAACAGCGTGAATGCATCCGCAGTACCGCCCGCAAAGCCCGCAATGACTTTGTCGTTATACAGACGGCGGACTTTCTTCACGTTGCCTTTCATTACGGTGTTACCCAGTGTGGCCTGACCATCACCGGCGATTACCACATGGCCGTTACGGCGTACGCTTACTATTGTTGTCACGAGCAGACCCCTTGGTTACAAATGCAGAATACAGGCCCCGCACAGGATGCGGGGCGTAATGCAAGTATAGATGGGGGGGATTTTGGGGGTTTCAACCCCCAGTGGCGAGTCGAATGCAGTTTGTGTGACCAGCAACCTTCAGGCGGCTGATGGTGTTGTCGGCATTCTCTTTGCCTTTGACCGGACCAATGACCACGCGATTCCAGCCGTTGTTGGTGGTGATACGCGAGTTGAACCCTTCGAAGGCCAGCTGCGCGCGCACGGTTTCTGCCTGCTCAGCGCCTTTAAATGACCCGCACTGAACCATCCAGCGGCGTTCATCTTTTTTCTCCGCCGTCTGTTTTGGCGGTTGCGTTTCATTCGTTATTGGCGCGGCCGGTTGCGTTTTCGGCTGAACGGCGGTGGTATGCGCAGGCGTTTGCAGCAGATCCTGATACGGCTGTTGCGCCGCCGGTTTTGGCTGCGGTTTCGGCTGTTGTACCGGTGCGGTTTGCGCCGTACGCGTTTGCGGCTGCTGGTAAGGCTGTTCCGTTGCTCGTTGGCGTGGCTGTTGAGCCTGCTGCTGCGTAGTGTTCCACTGCTGCTGTTGCACCTGACGCTGACGCTGCAGCGTTTGCTGGCGTTGTTCAGGCGTTTGTTCGTTCCACGGGACTTCGTTGAGCTGCGTTGGCTGTTGACGCATGTCAGCCTGCATCTGCGCCAACAACTGGCGTTGCTCATTGGTTAACTGGTCGGCGTTCAGCACCTCGCCGCCGGCGGACGGTTCGGTAGGCGCGCGTACGCCAGGCTGACGGCTTTCCAGCTCTTTGATGTATCGCCAGCGCTCTTCCGGTTTTGGTGGAATGCCATTGCCGGTGACTTTCTGGTTTTGCAGCGTTTCGGACTCTTCTTTCTTGTGATGCGTAATGAAGTACAGACCACCGATAAAGGTCACGAGTACGGCTGCAGCAATAGCAACCATTGCGGGCGATACCGCAGGCGTATTGCGTTGTTTTTTCCGTGATGTGCTCTTTTTGCGCCGCGAAGGTGCCGGTTGGCCGCGACGTACATAATCTCGTTGTGCCACTATCGTTTCGCTGTATTTATTCGTTCGTCAGCCCGCCATGTTACTTAAGCGGCGGGCCTTTGACCAGACAGGGGAGTCCGAAAGCACTTTACTTTACGTCAGTGCCCGGGTTGTACCCCGAATAATAAGCTCGCAGTCCAGTAAACGTGAGCCACTGCTGACGTTCTGCCCTTGTAATTGATCGAGCAGTAACAGCATAGCTTCACGTCCGATATCGAAACGCGGCTGTGCGACGGTTGTCAGGGGTGGATCACAAAATTCCGCGAGCGAAATGTTATCGAAGCCGATAATCGATAAATCATCGGGCACCTTCAGGCCCTGACGTTTGGCGTAAGAGAGGGCGCCAAGCGCCATGACATCGCTGTGACAAAAGACCGCGGTAGGCGGCTGTGGTAGCGCCAGGAGCTGTTTAAGCGCATTGGCTCCCGCTTCATAGGTAAAGTCACCGCGCGCGATGAAATGCGGATCGACCGTAATTCCGTTGCGGCGCAGTGCCTGAACGTAACCTTGCAGACGGTAATGGCACAGCGGCATATCCTCTGGTCCGGCGATACAGCCAATGCGTTTATGTCCCAGTTCCAGCAGATAGTTCATCGCGTTAAAGGCGGCGGTGAGGTTATCAATGTGCACGGTGGGAAGTTCCAGCTCTGGCGCGAACTCGTTGGACATAACCATCGGCGGTAAATTACGCTGCTCTTCCACGCTGGCATCAAACGGCAGGCGCGAGCTGAGCAGCACCATGCCATCGATCTGCTTGGTGATAATGAGGTTAAGAAAGGTCTTTTCCTGCTGATTCTGGTGCGCGCAATCGCCGATAAGCACCAGATATCCCTGTTCTGCGGCGGTGACTTCTATGCCACGAATGACTTCGCTAAAAAACGGATCGCAGATATCCGGTACAATCACCAGAATGGTACGTGACTCATTACGCTTTACGTTGCGTCCCATCGATTGAGGTAGATATCCCACTTCCAGAGCAGCTTGCTCAACCTTGTTACGGGTTGACTGCGAAACTTTGTCTGGGTTCATTAATGCGCGGGATACGGTTGCCGTTGAGACTTTCGCCTTCAGAGCAACATCTTTCATCGTAGCGGCGGCAACCTGCTTATTCGGTTTCACTCTTTCTCCTCGCCAGGGCGGCTGGCACAGACTCGTCCCTGGATAACCTTCATCTGAAACATTTTTATCAGATAGTGAATGGAAGCGGTTACAGAATTTTCATAAAAAGTGTGATGGATATTTAATTTTACGATCCGCCTCGCATCGTGAGGGATTATCCCTCGATGGGATCGACATCCAGCACCCATTTAACCTTACGTGCATCGGGTAATGTATTAATCAGCGCCAGCGTGCCGCTGACGATATGCTGCAGGCGAATTCGCGACGGGTGCTGCAACAAAATTTGCCAGCGATAGCGACCGCCACGTTTGGGCGCCAGGGCAGGAACCGGGCCTAACACCCACAGTTTTTCATCGGCCAGCGGACTGGCCTGAATCAGATTTCGTAACTGCTGCAAGAACATCGGCGCATGCTGGTTGTTGTGATCTTCTGCCCGCACGATGACATGGCTGGTCCATGGGGGAAGCTGGAGCGTTTGTCGCTCGGCCAGCGTCTGTTCGGCAAAGGCGTCATAACCTTTATACAGCAAGGTTTGCAGCAGCGGATGTTCAGGGTGGTGCGTTTGTAGTACCACTTCGCCCTGCTTCCCGGCGCGACCGGCACGCCCGGAAACCTGCGTGTAGAGCTGGGCGAAGCGTTCTGCCGACCGGAAATCTGCGGAGAACAGCGCGCCGTCAACGTCCAGCAGCGCCACCAGGGTGACGTCCGGGAAATGGTGGCCTTTTGCCAGCATTTGCGTGCCGATCAGGATCCGCGCGCCGCCGCGGTGTACTTCCGCCAGATGCTGCTCCAGCGAGCCTTTACGGCTGGTCGTGTCGCGATCGATGCGTGAGATTGGCACGCCGGGGAAAAAAGGCGCCAGAGCCTGCTCAAGCTGTTCGGTGCCGAGTCCTACCGGAACCATATGCGTTGAGCCGCAGGAAGGGCACTGACGCGGTATCGGACGCTGACTGTCGCAGTGGTGGCAGCGCAGATGGTGCTGCGCCTGATGCAGCGTGTAGTAGTGATCGCAGCGCGGGCATTCAGCAATCCAGCCACAATCGTGACACAGCAGGGCAGGAGCAAAGCCCCGGCGATTCAAAAACAGGATCACCTGATTATCCGCCTGCAGGTGCTGACGCATACGGGCAATAAGCGCAGGGGCGAGTCCGGCCTGCACCTGCTGACCTTTCAGATCCAGCACGTGCTGAGTGGCTGGGCGGGCATTCCCGGCGCGGCGCGTCAGGCGCAGCATGCGGTATTTTTTCTGCCGCACGTTGCACAGCGTTTCCAGTGCTGGGGTGGCTGAGCCGAGAATGATGGGAATTTGTTCGCTATGGGCGCGATAAACCGCGAGGTCGCGCGCATGATAGCGCCAGCCTTCCTGCTGTTTATAAGAGCTGTCGTGCTCTTCGTCGATGACAATCACGCCCAGATTTTTAAACGGCGTAAACAGCGACGAGCGAGTGCCGATAACAATCGCCGCTTCGCCATTTTTCGCCTTCAGCCATGCCGAAAGACGTTCACTGTCATTTAAACCCGAGTGCAGGACTTCGACCGGCGCATTGAAGCGCTCGCGAAACCGGGCAATAGTTTGCGGCGTCAGGCCAATCTCCGGCACCATTACCAGTGCCTGTTTGCCCTGGGCGAGCACATTTTCCAGTACGCTTAAATAGACCTCTGTTTTACCCGATCCCGTCACGCCCGCTAATAGCCAGGCGCTAAAACTGTCAGAAGCGCTGTGGATCGCCCCGACAGCGGTAGCCTGTTCGGTATTCAGCCGCAGACGCTCACCGGAAACCGCGTAGTGCGTACGCCAGTCGCTAAATCCTGGCGTTTCGCTTGCCAGATCGCACAGGCCTTTTTTACGCAGCGCCTGCAAGGCGGCGTCATTAAATTCCAGCTCTGCCACCTGGTCGCGCCAGATTTTTCCCTGGCGTAATGCTGCCAGCGCCTGCTGCTGCTTGGGAGAACGCTTCAGGCCGTTGAGATCAATAACCTGGCCCTCTTCAGTGGCAAACCAGTACCACATGGGCGTGTTGGTAGCCGGGCGTCCCTGGCGTAGCAGAATCGGCAGGGCATGAAACAGCACGTCGCCAATAGGATGATGATAATAGTCAGCTGCCCACAACAGCAGACGCCAGACGGAGGTCGAATAGACCGGTTCGCTGTCCAGCACTTCGAGAACGGCTTTTAATTCGTTGAGAGGTAGTTCGCTGTGCTCGCTAACGGAAAGGACGATGCCCACGCGCTCCTGCTGCTTGCCAAAAGGCACGCGTACACGACACCCGGCTTTGGCGCTCATGCCTTCCGGCAGGAGGTAGTCAAAGGTGCGAGGTAGTGGAACGGGTAAGGCAACGTGCGCAACGGGCATTGAATCATCCTGACTTGAAATCTGGCGGGTTAGTATACACATTAGTGAGGGGTAGAATGCGGATCAGTTTGCATGAGCAGGTTAATTTCTGTATGATTCGCCGCCTTTGATGCAAATTGATTGCGTCAAACAATGACCATTACCCGAGAATTTCAAGCTGTTGATGCAGTGTGAAAGGTGACGGGGAATAATTAACATCGCGTGGTGTCTGGCGTTAGGGCTGGAAGAGCGACGCGGCCTTAAACCGAGGTTTTCCCATGAAAAAAGATATTCACCCGAAATACGAAGAAATTACTGCAAACTGCTCTTGCGGTAACGTCATTAAAATCCGCTCTACTGTCGGTCACGATCTGAACCTCGACGTGTGCAGCAAGTGCCACCCGTTCTATACTGGCAAGCAGCGTGATGTTGCTACCGGTGGCCGTGTTGATCGCTTCAACAAGCGTTTCAGCATCCCAGGCAGCAAGTAAGTTTCAGCTGTCAGAAAAAAGCGCCTTACGGCGCTTTTTTTGTATCTGCGCCTGAAGACTGAAATTTATATTGATGTGTTGAATAGTGTCTTTTATTTAATAAATAAAACAGTGTTTTTATTTTTTAGGTAAAATGTTTCTACTGGTGATCTGCGTCCTTTTTATCTTCTGGTTTTTGCCACTCATGCTAATTGTTGGCAAAATACCAAAGGTTTCTGCTTTCTTTCTAAAATACACTTTCGTCGAAATATAAAATTATTCTTAATCCTTCATCGTTTCCCATTAATGGACGGAACGAGATGGGTAATTTCCTTGATTTAGTGTGAAGAGGGATGGTCATGAAATTTAAATCTGCGTTATTACTGATTCCATTATTCTCTGTGGCCGCGCAAGCGGGTTATGTTGATTATCGTCATGAATATTATGACGATGGGCGTAATTACGATCGTGTTTATATGTCTCATCGTTTTGCGACTGGTTTTGGTGTTGCAGTTGAAGCTATTTCACGTTCCGAAGATACGCAATCTAATGATGCGTGGAATAATATGGAAAGTAATGGCAACGAGTATACGGCAAGCTACCAGTTTACCTGGCGGGATCTTATCTGGCAGCCGGGTATTGCGATTGAAACGGGCGATAACATCACGATTTATAAACCTTATATCCGCGTACAGTACAATATCAATGACTGCTGGTGGACTGCGTTCCGCTATCGTCAGGAGTACATGCGCAGAAACACTGACGGCAAGGATGACCGCATGGTCTATCGTCCGGAAGCATGGCTCGGTTATAACATTCATGACTGGATGTTTGAGCTTAACGGTATTTATAAAATTGCCGATAGCGAAGATTTATATAACAACCGCAAAGACGATTATGAATATAACTTCCGTGTGGCTTATAAAATAGGTTCCTGGATTCCATTTGTTGAGGTGGGTAACGTTTCCTCCGGTTATAACACCACCACCACAGACGATCGTCAGACTCGTTATCGTGTCGGTCTCGGTTATAACTTCTGACCATTAATACTCTTCATAGCGGTTTATTACGCTGAGCATCGGTATATACATATAGTTTGCGTGAATAATGAGTCTAAGGAGTTGACATCATGTCTAATGATGGTACTACAATCGGAAGTAATCAAAGTATTACTGTCAGGCCTTTCGGATTAAGAGATAAATTTGGTTATTTGTGTGGCGACCTCGGAACCTGTTTTATTCTTGGGTTGGTGAACAGTTTTCTAATGATTTATTACACTAACGTACTCGGTATTTCCGGCGTTATTGTAGGCTCGCTCTATTTTGTAACCAAACTCTTTGATGCGTTTGTCGACGTTGGCGTAGGGCGTTTATGTGATACCTCTAAACTAACGGTACATGGACGGTTTAACCCGTGGGTGCGCCGTATGAAGTATCCTTTCTGCATCATTGCGGTCGTCCTGTTCCTGCCATTTGTGAATGATTTCTCTTATACGGCGAAAATTATCTACATCTGCTGCTCCTATTTTATCTACGGTTCGTTGTTATCGACGGTCAGTATCCCGTATGGTGCCATGTCTGCGGCGATCAGCTCGAACCCGGAAGATCGTGTTTCGCTCTCAACCTGGCGCAGCGTTGGGTCTGCCATCGGCGGCGGGGCAACCGGCTTTTTTATTCCAATTCTGATGTACACCACCCTGGTGGACGGAAGCCAGGTGATTTCCGGGCAGCATTTCTTTTGGATTGCCATTGGTTGCGCAGTGCTGGGCTTTATCTTTTTAACCCTAACCTGTCAGCTAACGACGGAACGCGTGCGTGTGGAGAGAAAAGAGAGCATGCCCGTGTCGGTGTTACTGAAGGGGTTGTTACGCAACAAGGCACTGATTGTTCTGGTTGTGGTGGATCTGCTGATTGTGATTAATCAGGGGTTGTCCGGGACCAATATGACCTACCTGTTTAATGACTATTTCCATAACAAAGAGGCCATGTCCGTTGCATTGCTGTTTACCTTTGGCTCTCTGGTTTTGCTGGCGCCATCGGCATCCTGGCTCACGAAGCGGTTTGGTAAAAAAGAAGCGAGTGTAGGCGCGTTACTCTTTGCGGTAGCGATGTATCTGATTATGTACTTCGTCCACATTACCGACGCGAAAGTCTATTTGGTTTTCCTGTTTCTGGCGACGCTGGGTGCAGGGTTATTCAACCTGATGATATGGGCGTTTATGACTGATGTTTGTGATTATCACCAGTATGTCACTGGCGATCGTGAGGATGGTACCGTTTATGGCGTGAACTTCTTCGCCCGCAAGGTTGGTCAGGCGTGCGCCGGGGCTATTGGCGGCTTTATGCTGGCCATCATTGGTTATCAATCTTCCTCAACGGGTGGGGCTGTGCAAACCAGCATCGTGCAGGAAAATATTTATACGATGGCGAATCTCCTGCCAGCTTTGTGCCTGTTTTTGGCGGCGGTCATTCTGATTTATTGCTATCCATTGAACCGTAAAGAAACGCTCAAAATGGAAGAAACATTGAATAAACTCAATGGAATTAGTAAGTAGCGTTGTGAAATATGGCGGGAGCAATCCCGCCNTCGTTTTTTTGAGCGAAATACGTATCAGTATTGCGATACCTATCGAGCAGGTAGCAATAGCGATTTAAACAACCGCTGTTATCCTTGATCGCCTGCATCACGCTACTGCTTGTGAGTTTGAACGTGGGATCTATGTCCATCCCTGCGCTGACCAATGCTTTTGCTGTCCATTTATTACAGGTGTTGAAGATGCTATAGCGACCATTAGCAGCGTAAAATTGGCTATTACCATAGATGCCGTATTTTAGTGGAATAAGATTTCTATTGTCGTCGTAAGCGAAACTACGTCCAATGAAGCGCATTAGATTGTTAAATTGACTGCTATCCAGGGTCAGTTCGCTAATATCTTCCCCAGAGAAATAGCGGCTAGGTTTTTGGGAAAAAGTGACGACATGCAGAACTGCTCCAGATGACCAGAACATAGCTTGCAGCGTCAGTTTTGTTGTTATCTCATGCGCTTGATAAAAGCCTTTATCACCCCAGCCGATTTCATACCACTGCGCTTCAGGAAAACGCAATTTAAGCTGTGGTAACGCGATGTTCACGTTGTGGGCTGGCGCAATTATTCCTGTATGCCAGCCATGGTTGACGATATAAATTTCATAGCTGCTTTTAGCCGGTGAGTTTTGTGTCTTAAGGGATAACGCTTGCGGATAGGTAGAGCAACCCCAAAGTAGAAAACAAACCCAGATGAGAATCGAATATTTCATTGTTGTTTACCACGAGAACAAAGGCCAATTTTTATCTACCGTCTCCAATTGCGGTGCGTCAAATACCGCCTGCGGGGAGATGACCGTTTCATTCAACGGGATATTCTTTCCATATCGTTCTTTGAGTTTGGCTCGTACCACTGGCTGATTGAGATCGAACTCTTTTAGCTTTTGCAGCTTCCCGATACGCATTCCAAGTGCGTTCTGGTAGACCTTCCACACCACTTCCGAGCAGTACTGGCGTTCATCCGTCCATGAGAAGGTCAGATCGTAAGGTTTACCGAGATAATGTTTTGCTGTTTGCACCAGCTTTTGCTGTTGCGGGGATGAAAGCCCACCGCTGACTCGTCTGACGATATATCGTCCGCCTTCCCCACGAGCAATCCAGTGCGACAAAGGGGTATAGACTACGGGGCCAACCGCTTCAAAGACATACGGTTTGCTGCTACGTATGACGATCATTCCGGTGTGACTATAGTCTGAATGAGTTGCCAGCTGTATCGCTTTGCTTTGCGATGAACGGGAGATTTGGAAGATGATGTCGCCAGTTTGCGGGTCCCAGGCTAACGCGGGGTGAAAGATAAACGTCGTAAAAAGAAGAAAATATTTCTTCATGTGGCATCCTTACTAAAGACGTTAATAACCGGCGGCTCTGAATCCGTGAGCCGCCGTGATCACATTAGTATTCCCACGTTTCCGGGTTGATACCCAGTTCACGCATGATTACCTTTGCTTCTTCCGGGATTTCATCACTGCGCTCTTTACGCAGGTCGTCATCGTTGGGTAGTGGTTGCCCGGTAAAAGCATGCAGAAACGCTTCACACAGCAGTTCGCTATTGGTGGCGTGGCGCAGGTTGTTCACCTGACGACGCGTGCGTTCATCGGTAAGGATTTTTAACACCTTCAGAGGAATGGAAACCGTAATTTTTTTTACTTGCTCACTCTTCTTACCGTGCTCAGCGTATGGGCTGATATATTCGCCGCTCCATTCAGCCATGAGATACCTAATCCTCTTCGTCATTAATATTGAGGCCAGAACCTGAGCCCGGACCATAATTGCGCGTAGTTTATCGTAGTGGCGCGGCCCTGACACGAAGTAAGCCGACGCGGATGTACGCTAATGCATATAATTTTAACGGCTATTTGCGGTTTGCTCAATCTATACGCAAAGAAGTTTAGATGTCCAGATGTATTGACGTCTATTGTAACTATGATTAATCTGGTGCCTGACTTTTCACCGACTCAGCCAGGATCTCCTCAATATGACGCGTAAACAGGCCACCATCGCAGTGCGTAGCGGATTAAATGACGACGAACAGTACGGTTGCGTTGTCCCGCCGATTCACCTCTCCAGTACCTATAACTTTACCGGTTTTAATGAACCTCGCGCCCATGACTATTCACGCCGCGGTAACCCGACGCGCGATGTGGTTCAGCGCGCGTTGGCAGAACTGGAAGGTGGCGCGGGCGCGGTACTAACCAATACCGGTATGTCGGCGATTCATCTGGTGACGACGGTATTCCTGAAACCTGGCGATCTGCTGGTCGCGCCGCACGACTGTTACGGTGGCAGCTATCGCCTGTTTGACAGTCTGGCAAAGCGTGGCTGTTATCGCGTACTGTTTGTCGATCAAGGCGATGAGCGGGCGTTGCAGGCGGCGCTGGCGGAAAAACCGAAGCTGGTGCTGGTAGAAAGCCCCAGCAACCCGCTACTACGCGTGGTGGATATTGCGAAAATCTGTCAATTGGCGCGTGAAGCTGGTGCAGTCAGCGTGGTAGACAACACTTTTTTAAGCCCGGCACTGCAAAATCCACTGGCATTGGGCGCCGATCTGGTGTTGCATTCATGCACGAAATATTTAAACGGTCACTCAGACGTGGTGGCTGGCGTGGTGATAGCGAAAGATCCGGAAACGGTCACTGAACTGGCGTGGTGGGCGAACAATATTGGCGTGACCGGCGGCGCGTTTGATAGTTATCTGCTGTTGCGCGGCCTACGTACTCTGTCACCGCGTATGGAGGTGGCGCAACGTAATGCTCAGGCGATTGTTGATTATCTGCAAACGCAGCCGCTGGTGAAAAAATTGTATCACCCATCATTGCCGAATAATCAAGGGCATGAGATTGCCGCGCGTCAGCAAAAAGGCTTTGGCGCGATGCTGAGTTTTGAACTGGATGGCGATGAGCAAACGCTGCGTCGCTTCCTTGGCGGGCTGTCATTGTTTACGCTGGCGGAATCGTTAGGAGGCGTTGAAAGTCTGATCTCCCACGCCGCAACCATGACACACGCGGGAATGGCGCCAGAAGCGCGCGCGGCGGCAGGGATTTCGGAAACGCTGCTGCGTATCTCCACCGGTATTGAAGATGGCGAAGATTTAATTGCCGACCTGGAAAATGGCTTCCGGGCTGCAAACAAGGGGTAAACATGAGTGTGATTGCGCAGGCAGGGGCGAAGGGTCGTCAACTGCACAAATTTGGTGGTAGTAGTCTGGCTGATGTGAAATGTTATCTGCGTGTCGCAGGCATTATGGCGGAGTACTCGCAGCCTGATGACATGATGGTTGTTTCAGCCGCAGGCAGCACCACTAACCAGTTGATTAGCTGGCTGAAGTTAAGCCAGACCGATCGTCTTTCTGCGCATCAGGTTCAGCAGACGTTACGTCGCTATCAGAGCGAGCTGATTAGCGGTTTGTTACCACCAGAAGTGGCCGACGGCCTGATCGGTGCGTTTATTCACGACCTGGAGCGTCTGGCCGGATTACTCGACAGCGGCGTGAACGATGCCGTTTATGCTGAAGTTGTCGGACACGGTGAGGTATGGTCGGCGCGTTTGATGTCCGCCGTCCTTAACCAACAAGGTATGGAATCGGCCTGGCTGGATGCGCGCGATTTTTTACGTGCGGAGCGTAGCGCTCAGCCGCAGGTGGATGAAGGTCTCTCTTACCCATTGCTGCAGCAACTGTTGGCGCAACATCCGGGTAAACGCCTGGTCGTTACCGGTTTTATTAGCCGTAGCAACGCCGGTGAAACGGTACTGCTGGGGCGTAATGGTTCTGACTACTCGGCGACGCAGGTTGGCGCGTTGGCTGGGGTTTCTCGCGTAACTATCTGGAGCGATGTCGCCGGGGTTTACAGTGCGGATCCGCGTAAAGTGAAAGATGCCTGCCTGCTACCGCTGCTGCGTCTGGATGAAGCCAGCGAACTGGCGCGTCTGGCGGCTCCGGTCCTCCATGCCCGTACCTTACAGCCGGTTTCCGGCAGTGATATTGATCTCCAGCTGCGTTGTAGCTATACGCCGGAGCAAGGTTCAACGCGTATTGAACGCGTGCTGGCTTCCGGGACCGGGGCGCGTATCGTGACCAGTCATGACGACGTCTGCCTGATTGAGTTTCAGGTTCCCACCGGTCAGGACTTTAAGCTGGCCCACAAAGAGGTCGACCAGATTTTAAAACGCACCCAGGTGCGTCCGCTGGCGGTGGGTGTGCATCCCGATCGCCAACTGCTGCAATTTTGCTATACCTCCGAAGTCGCTGACGGCGCGTTGAGAATTCTTGATGAGGCCGGATTGCCGGGAGAGCTGCGTCTGCGTCAAGGGCTGGCTCTCGTGGCGATGGTCGGGGCGGGCGTCACCCGTAACCCGCTGCACTGCCACCGCTTCTGGCAGCAACTGAAAGGTCAGCCGGTTGAGTTCACCTGGCAGTCGGAGGAGGGCATCAGCCTGGTCGCCGTACTGCGTACTGGACCGACGGAGAGCCTGATCCAAGGTCTGCATCAGTCAATTTTCCGCGCGGAAAAACGTATCGGCCTGGTGTTGTTCGGGAAGGGGAATATTGGATCACGTTGGCTGGAGCTATTCGCCCGTGAGCAAAGTACGCTCTCGGCGCGTACCGGATTAGAGTTCGTGCTGGCGGGCGTGGTTGATAGCCGCCGTAGCTTGCTGAATTATGAAGGGCTGGATGCCAGCCGCGCGTTGGCCTTCTTTGATGATGAGGCAGTGGAACAGGATGAAGAGTCGTTGTTCCTGTGGATGCGCGCCCACCCGTATGATGACTTAGTGGTGCTGGACGTAACCGCCAGCGAGCAGTTGGCGGATCAATATCTGGATTTCGCCAGCCACGGTTTCCATGTTATCAGCGCCAACAAACTGGCAGGTGCGAGCAGCAGTAATAAGTATCGCCAAATTCATGATGCGTTTGAAAAAACCGGTCGTCACTGGCTGTATAACGCCACCGTGGGTGCAGGTTTGCCGATCAACCATACCGTGCGCGATCTGATTGATAGTGGAGATACCATTCTGTCGATCAGCGGGATCTTCTCTGGCACGTTGTCGTGGCTGTTCCTGCAATTTGATGGCACGGTGCCTTTCACCGACCTGGTAGATCAGGCGTGGCAGCAGGGGCTGACCGAACCAGACCCGCGCGTGGATCTTTCCGGCAAGGATGTGATGCGTAAGCTGGTGATTCTGGCGCGTGAAGCGGGTTACGACATCGAGCCGGATCAGGTTCGCGTGGAGTCGCTGGTGCCTGCGCATTGTGAAGAAGGCTCTATTGACCATTTCTTTGAAAATGGCGATGAACTGAATGAGCAGATGGTGCAACGCCTGGAAGCGGCGCGTGAAATGGGGCTGGTGCTGCGCTATGTGGCGCGTTTTGACGCTAACGGTAAAGCACGTGTGGGTGTTGAAGCGGTACGTTCTGAGCATCCGCTGGCGGCATTGTTGCCGTGCGATAATGTGTTCGCCATTGAAAGCCGCTGGTATCGCGATAACCCGCTGGTGATTCGTGGGCCGGGGGCGGGTCGTGATGTGACTGCCGGAGCCATTCAGTCCGACATCAACCGCCTGGCGCAGTTGCTGTAGTTTGCGTTGCCGGATGGCGCTTACGCTTATCCGGCCTGGCTATGACACGAACCATAGGCCCGGAAAGCTGCAGCGCCACCGGGCAAATCGCTCTGGGTGATCAGGGTGTTGTATTTCTCCGTCAGCGTCCTTATCGTCTGAAACACCGAATGGGCCGAGTAACGGGCGCTATCCCGAAATTCCGGCTGTTGCTGCAGCCAGGCGATAAAATGATGACTTGCCCTCAGGGTTATCGAGGCTCCTTTTTCAACCTGTCCCTCCGTTAACAAACACACCATTTTACGCCTGTTGTTCTGTTGCCAAATCTGCCACTGGTTTTGCCACCATCCCTGATAACTTTTGCCCAGTAATTGGCAGGGCATGGTGTGTTGATCGTCGCCCATTTCTTCATCCACAAACCAAAGCGAGGCGTGATGTTCGCGAAATTGTTCCGCCCATGCGGTAATCACAGCACCGCGCAGAAAACATTCGTGGGCGATGATGTGCATTTTAACCGTTGGCCAGAGATGGCTCAGAACGCGGAAATGCCCATGCGTGGTAATGACCGGACGTAAAATCTTACCGCTGGCGTTACGTTTGAGCATCGCGCTGCCGTACTGAATTTCGTCAAACTGGCTGCGACGTAAAAACTGCGTTTCTCGATGATTTACACGTTGGATAACATCATCATGATTCGCTGGGGCCTCGACCATCCCGCGCCAGCGGTAAACTAATGACTTGCCAACAGAATGAGGGGAAAAGTTGCTGGAAATATGCAAAATATTGCCGCGAATAGCATCAAAACTGAGTAATACATACAGTTTCTGATCTGCACTTGCGCCCTGAAAAGGGACGATAAGCGGCACCGTCACTATCTGTTCTGGCGGATCAATAGTCGTCGATGGCGGTTGTCTGGGGGTCCAGACTTTTCTACAGCTCCGGCACTGTAGGCGCTGGGTTCCCTGTGGGTTATGTCCATAACGGATCGGTTCCCGCTGATAGCAATTTGGGCAAAAAAGACCGCTGTTAATTGCAAAATGTGTAAAACAGGCGGCCAACCACTCGCGGAAATGTTCAGCGTTAAACAGCGGGGGATAACTTCCGCATGCCCGGCAGTGCAGGGCGGCGTAGCCCAGTCGGTAATCGGGCCAGCTGTAATCAACTGAGTTTGCCAGCCCCAGATTTTTGCAGCCAAAAGACTTGCAGCAGTTGATGGTGAACAGAGAAGTCATCGCATTACCAACGATTTTTAATGGTCGTTGATTTTGCCCTGCAACTATTACCGATGGGTGTGAGTCTTCTCACATAAAAAAACCTTTCAGAACGTAACGTAGCGATTCTTTATATGACTGAAAGGGATTGATTATGAAGTTAAAAATGCTTGCTGTCGGTGTTCTGGTCTCTTTGCCGCTCTGGGCGAGTGCCAAAGATGTCACGATTATTTATACCAACGATCTTCATGCCCATGTCGAACCTTATAAAGTCCCGTGGATTGCTAATGGCACACGCGATATTGGCGGTTGGGCCAATATCACGACGATGGTGAAGCAGGAAAAAGCGAAAAATAGCGCGACCTGGTTCTTTGACGCGGGTGATTACTTCACCGGGCCGTACATCAGCAGCCTGACAAAGGGCAAGGCGATTATCGATATCATGAATACGATGAATTTCGATGCCGTCACTATGGGTAATCATGAGTTCGATCACGGCTGGGATAATACGTTGTTGCAACTGAGCCAGGCGAAATTCCCCATTGTGCAGGGCAATATCTTTTACCAGAACAGCAGCAAAATGTTCTGGGATAAGCCCTGGACCATTATTGAAAAAGATGGCGTAAAGATTGGCGTCATAGGTCTGCACGGTGTGTTTGCTTTTGATGATACGGTTTCGGCTGCGACGCGCGTTGGCATTGAGGCGCGGGATGAGGTGAAGTGGCTGCAACGTTATATCAATGAATTAAAAGGTAAGGTCGATCTGACGGTGGCGTTGATCCACGAAGGTACGCCGGCGCGTCAGTCCAGCCAGGGAAGTACAGATGTGCGTCGTGCGCTGGATAAAGATATCCAGACTGCAGGTCAGGTGCATGGCCTGGATATCCTGATCACCGGCCATGCGCATGTGGGCACGCCAGAGCCGATTAAAGTCGGTAATACCTTAATTCTCTCCACCGACAGCGGCGGTATTGATGTCGGTAAACTGGTGTTGGATTACCAGCAAAAACCGCATCAATTTACCGTGAAGAATTTCGAGCTGAAGACTATCTACGCCGATGAGTGGAAACCCGATCCGCAGACGAAACAGGTGATTGATGGCTGGAATAAAAAGCTTGATCAAGTGGTACAACAGACGGTTGCCAACTCGCCGGTTGAGCTGACGCGAGCTTATGGTGAATCCTCTTCGTTAGGGAATCTGGCGGCGGATGCATTACTGGCTGCGGCGGGTAAAGATACCCAGTTAGCGCTTACCAACTCAGGGG
The DNA here is from genome assembly GCF_005280815.1 of Citrobacter sp. TBCS-15. Taxonomy (NCBI): domain Bacteria; kingdom Pseudomonadati; phylum Pseudomonadota; class Gammaproteobacteria; order Enterobacterales; family Enterobacteriaceae; genus Citrobacter; species Citrobacter sp. TBCS-15. The sequence goes on from NZ_SZWK01000312.1 coordinate 101,303, forward strand.
GCATTCGTAATGAAATCCCGTCAGGTGCTATTACGATGGGCGCAGTTATTAGTACCTTCCCGTTCCCGAACGAGCTGTCTACGATGGATCTTACCGGTAAGCAACTGCGTAGTTTGATGGAGCACGGCGCGGGTTTAAGCAACGGCGTACTACAGGTATCCAAAGGGTTTGAGATGAAGTACGACAGCAGCAAACCGGTTGGCCAGCGGGTCACCGTATTGACGCTAAACGGCAAGCCAATTGAGGACGCTGTGATTTATCACATTGCCACCAATAGTTTTCTGGCAGACGGCGGTGATGGTTTTACGGCATTCACCGAAGGCACAGCGCGTAATACATCCGGCGGTTACTATGTCTCTAATGCCGTCGTTGATTATTTCAAAGCGGGAAATACGCTGACGGATGAGCAACTGAAAGGCATGCGTGTGGAAGATGTGAAAAAGTAACGCGTTCAGGCCAGCAGACAAGCCGCTGGCCTGTTGTTTTAGCCTCTGTGGGAGGCAAACACCTCTTTCGCGGCGAACAGACCATTCAACGCGGCCGGAAAGCCAGCGTATACGGCCATCTGCATAATTACTTCGACGATCTCATCCTGCGTTAAGCCTACGTGTAATGCTGCGCCAATATGCACCTTCAATTGCGGGGCGGCATTACCCAGCGCCGTTAACGCCGCGACGGTAGCAATCTCTCTACTGCGTAAATCCAGACCCGGTCTTGAATAGATGTCGCCAAAAGGAAATTCAAGCAGGTAGCGGGCGAAGTCTGGCGCAATATCTTGCAGGCTTTCGATGACCGCATCGCCCCCTTTACCATCCACTTTTTGCAGCATCTTCTGACCGGTAATAAAGCGTTCTGAATGCATAATCTCTTCCTCATTTGTCTGGTATATAGCCTGAGGATAGAGCGTGCAGAATGATTGGGATAATACCGTTTCCGTGATACCTTTTTGGTATGACAACATCGCCTTTGCACTCTCTGGATATTCGTCTGCTGCGTTACTTTTCCGTAGTGGCGGAAGAGAACAATATGAGCCGGGCGGCGCAGCGTTTATTTATGTCGCAGCCGCCGCTGAGTCGCCATATTCGCCAGCTTGAAGAACGTCTGGGGATGACGCTTTTTGTCCGTCATACCCGTGGTTTGACGCTGACGGAAGATGGTCTGCGCGTACTGGAAATAGTGCGTCCGCTGCTGACGATGTACGAAGAAACCTGCGCGACGTTGAGTCAGTTAGCGCAAGCTGGGGAGCACTCTTTGCGCCTGGGGCTAAGTACGGCGTTTGAACAAGGTGTTTTTGCTTCGCTTGAATCGCAGCTACACGGGTGTACGGAGAAACTACATATTGTTCGTCATGGTTCGCCTGAGCTGGTGCGGCAGGTTCGTCGGGGAAAACTGGATGCAGCGCTGGTGGCGTTACCGCTTGAGGCTCCTGGGCTTACCGTTATGCAACTTGGCTGGCAAGAGCCGATGGTTGCCGCATTACCCGCGATCTGGCCAGAGGCGAGCCTGCCGTCACTCTCATTAACGACGCTGAACCACCGACCACTGTTCTGGTTTAAACGCGAACGGAACCCTGCCTTTTTTGATTACACCCGACATATTTTTCGTCGCGCCGGTTATTCTCCTGCCTGTATTGAAGAGCCGCTGGAACATGACGTGCTGCTGGCGCGGATCGCCCATGGTGACGGTCTGAGTTTACTCCCGGCCTCCTTTTCCGCTATCCAGCGTCAGGGCGTGATATTCCTGCCGCTTACCGATTCCGCATTACGTATCCACGTGGGATTGGTAATGCTACCTGAGAGCGAAGCAACGTTGCAGTGGTTGCAGACGGTTGCGAACCAATCCCTCGGTCTTTCAGGTTGATGTGAATTTTTTTCACGTTGACTGAGTATTCCTCACCTTTAACGATGATTTTTGTGTTGACGCCAGCGTGCTTTTCCGTCATTTTTACATCTAGACGTCTAAACGTATAGCAGTTCACAACACAACATATAACGACAAAAGATTGATGAGGTAAGGTATGAGCTTTTTTCACGCCAACCAGCGGGAAGCGCTGAATCAGAGTCTGGCCGAAGTACAGGGGCAGATTAACGTTTCTTTCGAATTTTTCCCGCCGCGCACCAGTGAAATGGAGCAAACCCTGTGGAACTCTATCGATCGCCTGAGCAGCCTGAAGCCGAAGTTTGTTTCAGTCACTTACGGTGCAAACTCTGGTGAGCGCGACCGCACGCATAGCATTATTAAAGGGATTAAGGATCGCACCGGGCTTGAAGCGGCGCCGCACCTGACCTGTATTGATGCGACCCGCGATGAGCTGCGCACTATTGCTCAGGACTACTGGAATAACGGTATTCGTCATATTGTTGCCCTGCGCGGTGACCTGCCGCCGGGAAGCGGTAAACCGGATATGTATGCCTCTGACCTGGTGACTCTGCTAAAAGACGTTGCGGACTTTGATATCTCCGTTGCGGCTTACCCGGAAGTACACCCGGAAGCGAAGAGTGCTCAGGCCGATCTGCTGAACCTGAAGCGTAAGGTTGATGCCGGTGCAAATCGCGCGATCACCCAATTTTTCTTCGATGTAGAAAGCTATCTGCGTTTTCGCGATCGCTGCGTGTCAGCGGGTATCGATGTGGAAATTATTCCGGGCATCCTGCCGGTATCTAACTTTAAACAGGCGAAAAAATTTGCCGACATGACCAACGTCCGCATTCCGGCATGGATGTCGACTATGTTTGCTGGCCTGGATGACGATGCGGAAACCCGCAAGCTGGTGGGCGCAAACATCGCCATGGATATGGTGAAAATTCTCAGCCGCGAAGGGGTGAAAGATTTCCATTTCTATACTCTCAATCGCGCCGAAATGAGCTACGCAATTTGTCACACGCTGGGAGTAAGACCGGCATAATCAGTACGTCAGCCCTCTGCGGAGGGTTTTTTATTGATCATTTTGATCTACATCTCTGTAACTAAAAATATAAAAGGATCTGGCTATCGAATCTGTGGGTTATTTCGACTATATCTAATCTTTGGTGGTGTATATCGTAGTCATAACACTGTAAAGGGAGCATATAGATGAGCATGTCCGACGATAGCCAGAACGCATCAACTGCCGGTAAGTGTCCTTTCCATCAGGGCGGGCCGGATCACAGCGCGGGAGCTGGAAGAAGTAACCGCGACTGGTGGCCTAATCAACTCCGCGTTGATCTTTTGAACCAACATTCCAATCGTTCGAACCCGCTGGGTGAGGACTTCGACTACCGCAAAGAATTTAGCAAACTTGACTACTCTGCCCTGAAAGGGGATCTGAGAGCCCTTCTGTCCGAATCTCAACCGTGGTGGCCTGCTGACTGGGGCTCTTATGCCGGTTTGTTTATCCGTATGGCATGGCACGGGGCAGGGACCTATCGTTCCATCGATGGACGCGGTGGCGCGGGTCGCGGACAACAGCGTTTTGCACCACTGAACTCCTGGCCGGACAACGTCAGCCTGGATAAAGCGCGTCGTCTGCTGTGGCCAATCAAGCAGAAATATGGCCAGAAAATCTCCTGGGCCGACCTGTTTATCCTCGCGGGCAACGTGGCGCTGGAAAACTCCGGCTTCCGTACCTTCGGTTTTGGCGCGGGTCGTGAAGATGTCTGGGAACCGGATCTCGACGTAAACTGGGGGGATGAAAAAGCCTGGCTGACCCACCGTCACCCGGAAGAACTGGCAAAAGCGCCGCTGGGCGCAACCGAAATGGGTCTTATCTATGTGAACCCGGAAGGGCCGGATCATAGCGGCGAACCGCTTTCTGCGGCCGCGGCGATTCGCGCGACCTTCGGTAACATGGGAATGAACGACGAAGAAACCGTGGCGCTGATTGGCGGCGGTCATACGTTAGGTAAAACCCACGGCGCAGCAGCAGCTTCCCACGTTGGGGCCGATCCTGAATCTGCGCCGATTGAAGCGCAAGGCTTAGGCTGGGCCAGCAGCTATGGTAGTGGCGCGGGTGCAGACGCGATTACTTCCGGCCTGGAAGTGGTCTGGACGCAAACGCCGACCCAGTGGAGCAACTATTTCTTCGAGAACCTGTTCAAATATGAGTGGGTCCAGACTCGCAGTCCGGCTGGTGCTATCCAGTTCGAAGCGGTGGATGCGCCGGAGATTATCCCCGATCCGTTTGATCCTGAGAAAAAACGCAAGCCGACGATGCTGGTCACCGACCTGACGCTGCGTTTCGATCCTGAGTTCGAGAAGATCTCTCGTCGTTTCCTCAATGATCCGCAGGCGTTCAACGAAGCCTTTGCCCGTGCGTGGTTTAAACTGACGCACCGCGATATGGGGCCGAAAGCGCGTTACATCGGACCGGAAGTGCCAAAAGAAGATCTGATTTGGCAGGATCCGTTGCCGCATGCGTTCTTCAACCCAAGCGAAGAGGATATTCTTAACCTGAAGGCGACCATTGCTGCTTCCGGGTTGTCCGTGGGCGAATTGGTATCGGTAGCGTGGGCTTCGGCATCAACCTTCCGCGGTGGGGATAAACGTGGCGGCGCGAATGGCGCTCGTCTGGCGCTCGACCCACAGCGTGGTTGGGATGTGAATGCTACTGCAGCACGCGTACTGCCCGTGTTAGAGGGCATCTATAAATCAGCCCATACCGCGTCGTTGGCCGATATTATCGTGCTGGCTGGTGTCGTAGGCGTGGAGCAGGCTGCAAGCGCTGCGGGTGTCAGCATCAATGTTCCTTTTGCGCCGGGCCGCGTAGATGCGCGTCAGGATCAAACGGATGTTGAGATGTTTGAACTGCTCAAGCCAATTGCGGACGGGTTCCGTAACTATCGTTCTCGCCCTGACGTATCAACCACTGAGTCACTGCTGATCGATAAAGCACAGCAGCTGACGCTGACCGCACCGGAAATGACTGTGCTGGTGGGCGGTATGCGCGTACTGGGCACCAACTTCGATGGTAGTCAGCACGGCGTCTTTACCGATCGTCCTGGCGTACTCAGCACTGACTTCTTCGTCAATTTGCTGGATATGCGTTACGAATGGAAAGCGGTTGATGAGTCACAAGAGCTGTTTGAAGGTCGTGACCGTCTGAGTGGCGAAGTAAAATACACCGCAACTCGCGCCGATCTGGTGTTTGGTTCTAACTCTGTACTGCGTGCAGTGGCTGAAGTTTATGCCTGCAGCGATGCGCACGAGAAGTTCGTGAAGGACTTTGTGGCGGCATGGGTGAAAGTGATGAACCTGGATCGTTTCGATCTGCTGTAAACAAAAACGCCGGATGGCGCTTGCGCGTATCCGGCATGGTATGAATAAAAAATCCCCGCGATTGCGGGGATTTTTTATTGGCAAGTTATTCCCACTCTTGCAGATAACGCTGCCCATACTGGTCAGCGACCAGCAACGCGGCATACACCTGATCCGGCGTTGCGCCGCCAGGCATGTTGTGGATGGTTTCGCCCTCAGCACAGGCCGCCTCTGCCACAATGCGCATTTTCGCCGGGATATCCTGTTTGATATCCAGTTGCGCCAGGGTAATCGGCAACCCAACGGAATGACACAGCGCCGCCACGGTTTCGATTTCATCGACCGGCGCGTTTTCCAGCACCAACTGCGTTAGCGTACCAAACGCCACTTTCTCGCCGTGGTAGTAATGATGCGCATCCGGGATCGCCGTCAGGCCGTTATGAATGGCGTGAGCCGCTGCCAGACCACCGCTTTCAAAACCGACGCCGCTCAGATAGGTATTGGCCTCAATAACGCGCTCCAGCGCAGGTGTAACCACGCGCTGCTCGGCTGCCAGCATCGCTTTTTCACCTTCTTCTATCAGTGTATTAAAGCACAGCTCAGCCAGTGCCAGCGCCGCTTGGGTGCACTGACCGCCCGCCATGGTAGTTGCGCCGCTGCGTGAACAGGCACGCGCTTCGAACCAGGTCGCCAACGCATCGCCGATGCCTGCGGCTAACAGACGTGCCGGTGCGCCCGCGACAATTTTAGTATCAACAATGACCCTGTCCGGGTTGTTCGGCAGTAGCAGATAGCGATCGAATTCACCCGCATCGGTGTAAATGACGGACAGGGCGCTGCATGGTGCATCGGTAGAGGCGATGGTTGGCGCAATGGCGACAGGCACGCCCATAAAATGCGCCAGCGCTTTGGCGGTATCCAGCGTTTTCCCGCCGCCAATACCAAGTACTGCGCCACACTGCGCTTTTTCCGCCACGCCGCGCAAACGGTCGATTTCGTTTTGCGAACATTCACCGCCAAAAGGCGCGATCTCCAGCGCCAGTCCGGCATCCTGGAAGCTTTTTTCCAGCGCGGATTGTGCGAAGCCTAAGACAAACTTGTCCCCAACGACCAGCCAGCGTTCTGCCAGTGGTTTGAGGTAGCTGCCAAGACGGGTAATAACATCGGCACCCTGGATGTACTTACCAGGTGATTGAATAATGCGATCCATACTTTATTTCCCTCACAGGTTGATGTGACCAAATGCGTTGTTCCAGTCCTGCTCAAACTTCTCTATTGCTGACTCTACCGCAGGGGTATTGAGCATTTGTTGCGCTACGTCTAAGGGCAGGGTGATTGCTTCACATCCTGCCAGTAAGCAATCCAGCGCCTGACGCGGGGTTTTAAAGCTGGCCGCCAGTACCATGCTGTTTGGCGCATGTAGCTCCAGTAGCGTTTGCAGTTCCTGTACCGTGCGGATCCCGTCGCCGCCCTGAGCGTCAATGCGGTTAACGTAAGGCGCGATATATTTTGCGCCAGCCAGCGCGGCCAGTAGACCTTGCGAAGCACTGTACACGGCGGTTCCCAGGGTGGTGATACCCTCTTTTTTCAGTAACTTGATGGCGGCCAGACCTTCAGCAGTAACGGGAATTTTCACCACGATACCCGGTACGGCATTGCTCAGACGTTTAGCTTCTTCCACCATGCCCTGCGCGTCGCGGCTCATGGTTTGGGCAAAAAGAATGCCCTCTTCGCCAATGGCGTTTTGCAGGCGCGGCAGCACATCCCAGATGGATTCTTTGCTTGCCGCCACAATGCTTGGGTTGGTGGTGACCCCCGCGATAGGGAAGATGCGGGCCAGACGTTCAACTTCCGCGACGTTGGCGGTATCAAGGTAAAGTTCCATACAAAACACCCTCTTAATTTTGCGTGAGCAGCCCGTTGCCGGAATGCGTTGTTGTGCACAGGATAAGAGCGTTTTGCCGCATCGCGCTATCTGACAAATCTGTCAAAAGCTGGATAAATGTAATGTATCTATAAAAGTGAGATTTACTTCACATGTCAGCTACGGATAGGGTTTGTTGCGGTGATGGGGATGGTGAGTTAGCTTTTGATATTACAAAAATCCAGTTAATGTTGTTTTTATCTTCTTTATTGCTGGCGGATCGCTTTCTCCGTCAACTGGCTGTGATATTGCCGGCGATATTCTGAGGGCGAACGTTCGGTATTCTTGCGAAACAGGCGGCAGAAGTAGTTGCTGTCAACAAACCCACTGGCGTGCGCCACTTCTTTGATCTTCAGCTCGTAACCCTTCAGCAGCGTCTTCGCGTGTTCAAGTCGCGTGTGGTTCAGGTATTCGTTAAAACCGATGGCGCCCGTTTTTTGAAACAGATGGGAGAGGTAATTGGGCGAGATGTAGAACGCTTGCGCGACTGATTCCCGGGTAAGCGGCGAAGCGTAGCGCTCGTCAATATAGTCGCGAATGGCTTCGAACAGCGCCTGACTGCGCGACGCGGTCTGGATCTGGCTGCCGAGCAGATCGCGGCAGTGGCTCAGTAAGCTCGCGACGATCAGTCTGGCCGTTTGCTGCTCCTGCGGCTGCATCTGTATTTCATTAAGCGTTTGTAGCAGGAAAGAGCCAATACGCGGTCCACGCCGTGCGACATGCTGCCTGGCGAGGTTTTGATATTGCTTGCCGTCCCACTGAACGACGTTGAAACCCAATTGCTGTTTGCCGAACAGGATGCTGAGTGTGGTCACCGGTGTGTGCCACTGGGGGAAGTTCCAGCCGCTAGCCGGAACAAACAGTACATCGCCAGGGAGTAACGTCGCGGGAGCGCCTGCAACGCCGTTATCGGTGAACTCACCTTCCAGCACAATCTCCAGCCGGGGAAAATCAACCTGATATGCCAGTTCCGGCGTTGGGCTACTGGTACTGGCAAAATAAATCTGGCGCAGCGGTGTGGGGCCGTTAATCAGGCGGGCGAGAAGATGGCTGATGTCGTGATACATGTTAATCCCTTGCAGGCAGCAGACAGGGAGAACAGTAACCGCCATCATAAAAAAAGGCCACTCTTAAAGAGTGGCCTGTGTGGGATTATTGATTACCGATTTGATCGCCGTAAGGCAAGGTATCGTAATCAATCAGGGCATTCTTCTTGTATGGATTGCCAATCCAGCGAGTCGTCTCTTTGAACTGCGGGCTGGTAATGGAACGCGTTGGATCGAAGCCATCGTAAGTGAAGCCTGCTAAATCAGACCAGGTATGGATTAGCTCTGAGCTGCTGTATTTACGATTCACATCCTGCGAGAAGTCCCGAGGATGCGCGGCCTGCCATTTTTCCGAGGTCCATAATAAGAACGGCACCGTATACATATGGCGTGTCGGATTGTCTTCATTACGGCCCTGCGTTTTATGCGGTGGCGTGTCGTACACCTCTTCACCATGATCGGAGAAATACAGCAGGAAACCGTTCGGATCGGTCGCTTTGTAGTCTTTGATCAGGCTGGCAATGATGTGGTCATTGTAGACATTCGCGCTGTCGTAATCGTTGTAGGCTTCCAGCTCATCATTACCCAAACCAGCGGGAACGTTGTCGATATTGTTGTCGAACTTGCCCTGACCATCCGGATAACGGAATTTGTACTTAATATGGGTACCCAGCAGGTGAACGATGATGAATTTTTTCGGTGCCGGGTCGGCCAGGACTTCTTTAAATGGCGCCAGCACATTGCTGTCATATTCGCGCGCACTTTGCGTACGCTGCTGGTTCATATAGAACTGCTTATCTGTCTGCTTAGAGAACACCGTCAGCATGGTGTTGCGGGCAGTCATTGTCTGCTGATTGGTGATCCAGAATGTTTTATAACCCGCCTGTTTCATCATGTTCATCAGGGATGGCTGGGTCAGATACAGATCCGGGTTCTTCTCGTTGGCAAAGGTCAGCGCCTGCTGCAGGATTTCAATGGTATACGGACGTGAGGTCACGACATTATTGAAAACGGTGAAGTTAGGATCGGTTTTATGCAGCGCATCCAGTTCCGGTGTGGTTTCGCGTGGGTAACCGTACAGGCTCATTCGACCACGCTGCGTTGACTCACCAATTACCAGCACTAATGTACGTGGTGCGTCACCGGAATGGTCCTTAAAGTTGGCCAGCGGCGGCAGGGCATTGTTTTCATTCAGCAGGCTATTCAGTGCGGTTAACTGCTGGCGATACTGATAATAACCGGAGATAAATTGCCACGGTGCGGCGGGTTCCATCCGCGAAGCGAGACCATCCAGCGTTTTTTCAAACGGTTTATGTTTGATGAACGTGTTAACCGCCATTGGGTGCAGAATCAAGCCATATAACAGTGCGAAAGACACCAGATAGCGCCAGGGCGATGGAATATGAACAGGGCGCAGACGCGTCCACAGCAGAATCGCCATTGCCGTATACGCCAGCGCGATTAACACAATTTTCAGGCTGAAATATTGGCTCAGATATTCGCTGGCTTCGTTCGCATTGGTTTCAAACATTACGTACAGAACGCTTTGCGAGAACTCTTGTCCATAAATGACGTAATAGCTCAGAGCCGCCAGCGAGGCCGCCCATAGCATGACGCCAATAACGGCAGCGATCGCGCGGATACGGTTTGGAAACAGGAATACAGGGATCAGCCATAGCGAACTGAATAGCAAGGAGTCGCGTAAACCGGTAGATCCGCTGTAGCCGCTAAAATAGATAACGGCCTGCAGTAATGAGGAAAAAAACCAAAAATAGAGGAGCGCCCAACCCAGGGCTTTCCAGCTAAATGCAGGTTTAGACTGGGGTTGTAAGGATTGCATAGTGTGAGCCTGTCTTTAATCGTAGCGCCAAGAGTAGCGGCTAAACCTTAAGAGGAAGTGAAGCATCACGATGTTAGTATCGTGTTCTGTTGTTTATATATTCATTGAGTGAATATATACAGGCGGGAATATATTGAAAATGAAGCAGTTATAACAGCGATTTTTGATGTCGCCTTCACGCAATAGCACGAAGGCGACGGGAGGGGACGTTAGCCTGTGTTACGCATACCGGCGGCAACACCAGCGATAGTTACCATCAGCGCTTGTTCAACGCGTGGATCTGGCGCATTGCCTTGCTCTTCCGCCAGGCGCGAGCGATGTAACAGCTCTGCCTGTAAAACGTTCAGCGGATCGGTATAAACATTCCTTAACTGGATAGATTCGGCAATCCACGGCAGGTCGGCCATCAGATGTGAATCATTGGCAATCGCCAGCACGACGTCGATATCTGCTTCCAGGCGCTGACGCAGTTCTTCGCCGAGCGGCCACAACTCTTTTTTGACCAGACGTTGATCGTAGTATTCAGCCAGCCACAGGTCTGCTTTAGCGAAAACCATTTCCAGCATGCCAAGGCGTGTGGAGAAGAATGGCCAGTCGCGGCACATTGCTTCGAGTTCGCTTTGCTTACCGTCTTCCACCACTTTTTGCAGCGCGGTGCCAGCACCCAGCCATGCCGGGAGCATCAGGCGGTTTTGCGTCCAGGCAAAGATCCACGGAATGGCGCGCAGAGACTCTACCCCACCAGTCGGGCGGCGTTTTGCCGGACGTGAGCCGAGCGGCAATTTACCCAGTTCCTGCTCTGGTGTTGCGGAGCGGAAGTAAGGGACGAAGTCTTTGTTTTCACGTACATATCCACGGTAGAGCTCACACGAGATATCAGAAAGCTCATCCATGATATGGCGCCAGTTATCTTTCGGCTCTGGCGGCGGTAACAGGTTGGCCTCCAGGATGGCTGCGGTATAAAGCGACAGGCTGCTGATGGTGACTTCCGGCAGGCCGTACTTAAAGCGGATCATCTCCCCTTGTTCCGTCACGCGTAGGCCACCTTTCAGGCTGCCTGGCGGTTGAGAAAGCAGTGCGGCATGCGCAGGCGCGCCGCCGCGGCCAATGGAACCACCGCGACCGTGGAACAGCGTCAGCTCGATGCCGGCTTTTTCGCAGGTTTTGATCAGCGCGTCCTGGGCCTGATATTGCGCCCAGGAGGCCGCCATCACGCCCGCGTCTTTTGCGGAATCAGAGTAGCCAATCATGACCATTTGTTTGCCCTGAATAAAGCCGCGGTACCAGTCGATATTCAAGAGCTGGGACATGACGTCATCAGCATTGTTGAGGTCGTCCAGCGTTTCAAACAGCGGCGCAACCGGCATAGCAAAACCGATCCCGGCTTCTTTCAACAGCAGATGTACGGCCAATACATCGGACGGCGTTTTCGCCATCGAGATAACATAGGCGGCAATGGAGCCATACGGAGCTTCGGCAATGACGCGGCAGGTGTCGAGCACTTCGCGGGTATCATTGCTTGGTTCCCAGTTACGTGGCAGAAGCGGACGCTTGGAGTTCAGTTCGCGGATCAAGAAAGCCTGTTTATCCGCTTCTGACCAGTTTTCGTAGTCGCCAATGCCCAGATACCGGGTCAGTTCGCCCAGCGCTTCAGTGTGACGGGTACTTTCCTGACGAATATCAATACGTACCAGCGGCACGCCGAAACATTTCACGCGGCGCAAGGTGTCGAGCAGTTCGCCATTGGCGATGATGCCCATGCCACAGGCTTGCAGAGACTGATAACACGCGTACAGCGGATCCCAGAGCTGTTCGTTTTGGGTGAGAAGGCCGGCAGGTTTCGGTAATTTCTCGCCTTTCAGACGGGCTTCCAGCCAGGCTTGAGTTGCCATCAGACGTGAACGCAGGGTTTTCATCAGATAACGGTATGGTTCTGCTGCGCCTTCTTCACCTACCAGCGCCAGCAGTTCCGGCGTGGCATCCACCATCGACAGTTCAGAGATCAGAAACTGAATGTCTTTCAGGAACAGGTCGGTGGCTTTCCAACGGCTGAGCAATAGCACGTGACGGGTGATATCCGCCGTCACGTTCGGGTTGCCGTCACGGTCGCCGCCCATCCAGGAGGTAAAGCGAACCGGAACAAAATCAACGGGCAGCTTATAACCCAGATTCTCTTCTAACTGTTCGTTCAGTTCGCGCAGATAGTTCGGCACGCCTTCCCACAGGCTGTTTTCGACCACGGCGAAGCCCCATTTGGCTTCATCGACCGGGCTTGGGCGTATCTTGCGGATCTCATCCGTATGCCAGGACTGGGCAATCAACTGGCGCAGACGGCGCATCAGTTGATGGCGTTCATAATCGACGAGATCTTTGTTATCAAGCTGTTTGAGACAGGCGTTTACTTCACCCATTTTATGGATCAACGTACGACGGGTGATTTCTGTCGGGTGGGCAGTCAGAACCAGCTCCAGGGAGAGTGACTCCACGGCTTCTTTGATGGTGGCTTCATCGAGATTGGGCTGGTCTTTCAATTTACGCAGAGTGCGAGCAATCACTTCCGGGTTGCTGGCTGCTTCGCCTTTAGGCGAAATGCTGTGGTATTGCTCGGCGGTGTTAGCCAGGTTCAGGAACTGGCTAAACGCACGGGCAACCGGTAGCAGCTCGTCGTTAGACAGGTTTTGCAGTGTAGTGAGTAGCTCCTGGCGATTGACTTCATTGCCAGCGCGGGATGATTTGGACAGCTTACGGATTGTTTCTACGCGATCAAGAATGTGCTCTCCCAGCGCATCCTTAATGGTCTCTCCCAGCACTTTGCCGAGCATACTGACATTACTACGCAACGCGGAATATTGTTCGTTCATATTAACCCAGACACCCCATCTCTTTTGTAAATGTCCTGTATCTTTCGCGCCGCCGTCAACACTGCTGCAACGTGAAATTTTCCGGACTTAATTTTTTCGCCGTCTTTTATAAAGCCACGTAAAACTCGTGACGTCAATTGCTGCGAAATCGGTTCAGCAAACGAAAAAATGGCGGGAATTTACGTTATTTAATTCACATCGAATCAAATAAGCTGTGCTTATGAAAATGTTAATAAATGACCTTGCTCGCCGCTGAAGGATGAGCAAGGTTATAAACGATTAATGCCAGCAGAAATGATGCACAACCTGGGTGATCAATTCGCGAGTTGGCTTAATGAAGCGTGTTTCCAGGTATTCATCTGGCTGATGTGCCTGATTAATGGAGCCTGGGCCCAACACCAGCGTCGGGCAAAGCGTCTGGATAAACGGCGCTTCAGTGCAGTAGTTCACCACTTCCGTTTGCGCTCCCAGCAGTTTTTCGACGACTTCAACCAACTGATGGTCTGGCGGACACTCATAGCCAGGAATAGGCGGATGCAGTTCCGACACCGTCAGGCGACCCGGCCAACGCTCGCTGACAGGGGCCAGCGCATCGTTAAGTAAACCATTAAGATCGTTGAGCGTCATGCCGGGCAGCGGGCGAATATCCATATGCAGCTCGCAGCAGGCGCAGATTCGGTTGGCGGCGTCGCCACCGTGGATATGACCCAAATTTAACGTCGGGTACGGAACGGTAAAAGCGTCATGGTGATAGCGTTCTTTCAGGTCATCGCGCAGAGTCATGATATGGCCGATGGCATCATGCATCAGTTCAATCGCATTGACGCCACGCGCTGGATCGCTTGAGTGACCCGACTGCCCCAAAATGCGAATTGCATTAGAGATATGCCCTTTGTGCGCACGCACCGGTTGCAGGGAGGTGGGTTCGCCAATGATCGCGCAGTCCGGACGCAGAGCGGTGGTTTCAGAAAAGTAGCGCGCTCCCGCCATGCTGGTCTCTTCGTCGGCAGTGGCCAAAATGTAGAGGGGCTTTTTCAGCTTCGTTACGTCCACGTCACGCAGCGCGTCGAGGATAAACGCGAAGAAGCCCTTCATATCTGCCGTACCCAGGCCGTAGAGCTTATTGTCATGCTCGGTCAGAGTGAACGGATCGCGTGTCCAGCGTCCGTCGTCAAACGGCACGGTATCGGTATGACCCGCTAACAACAGACCGCCAGCCCCTTGTCCAATGCTCGCCAGCATATTGAATTTATTGCGCGTGTCGGGAACCGGCTGAACCTCTACATTGAAGCCTAAATCTTTAAACCAGCCCGCCAGCAGAGTGATTAAACCTGCATTGCTTTGATCCAGTGCTTCTTCGGTGGCGCTAATCGATGGCGTGGCAATCAGAGCGCGGTAAATCTCGATAAATGGCGGTAAATTGTTTTTCATTGTTGACACACCTCGGGTCATGATAGTATCAATATTCATGCAATATTTGTGAATAAAAATACATTAACGTTGAGCGTAATAAAACCCACCAAGTGTAAGGTGAGGTGATAAAGGCTTATACCTGGCAACAGAATCTAAGAAGGTGAGCTGCCCCGATGTTGAATACGCTGATTGTGGGCGCCAGCGGCTATGCTGGCGCAGAGCTTGTGACCTATGTAAATCGCCATCCTGATATGAACATAACCGCTTTGACCGTCTCAGCGCAAAGCAATGATGCAGGAAAACTCATCTCCGATTTGCATCCGCAGTTGAAAGGCATTGTTGATTTACCGTTGCAGCCAATGTCGGATATCAGCGAGTTTAGCGCAGGGGTGGACATTGTGTTCCTCGCCACAGCGCATGAGGTCAGTCATGATCTGGCCCCGCAGTTTTTGCAGGCCGGATGTGTGGTGTTTGATCTTTCAGGCGCGTTTCGTGTTAACGATGGCGCGTTCTATGAAAAATATTATGGCTTTACCCATCAGCACCCCGACCTGCTGGAGCAGGCGGTTTACGGGCTGGCGGAGTGGAGCGCAGAGCAACTGAAAGAAGCAAATCTGGTTGCCGTACCAGGTTGTTATCCGACGGCGGCGCAATTGTCGCTGAAACCTCTGATTGACGCTGGGCTGCTGGATCTCAGCCAGTGGCCGGTGATTAACGCTACCAGCGGCGTCAGCGGGGCAGGCCGTAAAGCGGCTATCTCGAACAGCTTTTGCGAAGTGAGCCTGCAGCCCTATGGCGTGTTTACCCATCGTCATCAGCCGGAAATCGCAACTCACCTCGGTGCGGAAGTGATCTTCACCCCGCATCTGGGGAACTTCCCGCGCGGAATTCTGGAAACGATCACCTGCCGTCTGAAAGCGGGCGTAACCCATGCGCAGGTGGCCCAGACACTGCAACAAGCGTATGGTGATAAACCACTGGTACGCCTGTACGATAAAGGCGTTCCGGCCCTGAAGAATGTGGTGGGCTTACCGTTTTGTGATATTGGGTTCGCCGTGCAGGGAGAGCACCTGATCGTGGTGGCGACCGAAGATAACTTATTAAAAGGCGCGGCGGCACAGGCGATGCAGTGCGCAAATATCCGTTTCGGCTTTGCTGAAACGCAGTCTCTTATTTAAGGGTGCAACAATGAATCCATTAATTATCAAGCTGGGCGGTGTTTTACTTGATAGCGAAGAGGCGCTGGAGCGACTGTTTACCGCCCTGGTGAATTATCGTGAGTCGCATCAGCGTCCGCTGATTATTGTGCACGGCGGCGGCTGCGTGGTTGATGAACTAATGAAGCAGTTGAATCTGCCGGTGAAAAAGAAAAACGGTCTGCGCGTCACCCCTGCCGATCAGATAGACATTATCACTGGCGCCCTGGCGGGTACGGCGAATAAAACCTTACTGGCCTGGGCGAAAAAACATCAAATCGCCTCTGTGGGCCTGTATCTTGGCGATGGCGACAGCGTAAAAGTGACGCCGCTCGATAAAGAGCTAGGTCATGTTGGACTCGCGCAACCGGGTTCGCCTAAGCTAATTAACACGCTGCTGGAAAGCGGCTTTCTGCCGGTAGTCAGCTCCATTGGCGTCACTGAAGATGGACTGCTGATGAACGTTAACGCCGATCAGGCGGCAACAGCGCTGGCGGCAACGTTGGGTGCGGATCTGATCCTGCTCTCTGATGTGAGTGGTATTCTGGATGGTAAAGGTCAGCGCATTGCCGAAATGACCGCCGCGAAAGCGGAGCAGTTGATCGACCAGGGGATTATTACCGATGGCATGATCGTGAAGGTCAATGCGGCGCTGGATGCCGCACGCACGCTGGGCCGCCCGGTGGATATCGCCTCCTGGCGTCATGCTGAGCAACTCCCGGCGTTGTTTAACGGCACGCCTATCGGTACCCGTATTCTGGCTTAAGTATTTGTATGCCCGATGGCGGCTACGCCTTATCGGGCCTACGTGAACAGAACCTGTAGGCCGGATAAGCGTAGCGCCATCCGGCATTGAAATTAAAAGAATTTAAGGAAGCATGTTATGGCACTTTGGGGTGGGCGTTTTACACAGGCAGCAGATCAGCGGTTCAAACAGTTCAACGACTCGTTGCGTTTTGACTACCGCCTGGCAGAACAGGATATTGTCGGCTCTGTGGCCTGGTCCAAAGCGTTGGTAACGGTCGGCGTACTGACTGCCGATGAACAGCTACAACTGGAAGAGGCGCTGAACACGCTGCTGGAAGAGGTTCGTGCTAATCCGCAACAGATCCTGCAAAGCGATGCCGAAGATATTCACAGTTGGGTGGAAGGTAAGCTGATTGATAAAGTCGGCCAGCTTGGTAAAAAACTGCATACCGGGCGTAGCCGTAATGATCAGGTCGCGACCGACCTTAAACTGTGGTGTAAAGACACGGTTATTGAATTACTCTCTGCCAACCGTCAGTTGCAAAGTGCGCTGGTGGTGACGGCGGAGAATAACCAGGACGCCGTGATGCCGGGTTACACCCACCTGCAACGTGCGCAGCCGGTGACGTTTGCCCACTGGTGCCTGGCCTATGTGGAAATGCTGGCGCGTGATGAGAGCCGTCTGCAGGATGCGCTTAAGCGTCTGGACGTCAGTCCTCTGGGCTGCGGCGCGCTGGCGGGTACGGCATATGAAATCGATCGCGAACAACTGGCTGGCTGGCTGGGCTTTGCTTCGGCAACGCGCAACAGTCTGGACAGCGTTTCCGATCGTGACCACGTGCTGGAGTTACTCTCCGACGCCTCTATCGGCATGGTGCACCTGTCGCGTTTTGCTGAAGACCTGATTTTCTTTAATACCGGTGAAGCGGGCTTTGTCGAGCTGTCCGATCGAGTGACCTCTGGTTCATCCCTGATGCCGCAGAAGAAAAACCCGGATGCGTTGGAATTAATCCGTGGTAAATGCGGTCGTGTGCAGGGAGCGTTGACCGGGATGATGATGACCTTAAAAGGCCTACCGCTGGCGTATAACAAAGATATGCAGGAAGACAAAGAAGGGCTGTTCGATGCGCTCGACACCTGGCTGGATTGTCTGCATATGGCCACGCTGGTGCTGGATGGCATTCAGGTGAAACGTCCGCGTTGTCAGGAAGCGGCGCAGCAGGGTTATGCCAACGCCACTGAGTTGGCGGATTATCTGGTAGCGAAAGGTGTTCCGTTCCGCGAAGCGCACCACATTGTGGGCGAGACGGTGGTTGAGGCGATTCGCCAGGGCAAACCTCTGGAAGCGTTGTCGTTGACCGACTTACAGAAGTTCAGTCCGGTTATTGGCGATGACGTTTATCCGATCCTTTCTCTACAATCGTGTCTGGACAAACGTGCGGCGAAAGGCGGCGTGTCGCCACAGCAGGTCGCACAGGCGATTGATTACGCGAAGGCGCGTCTGGCGTAACCTTTGTCTTTGTAAGCCTGATATGCGTAGCGTCATCAGGCAAATGGTCATCAGAGCCTGGCATCACGCCGGGCTTTTTTATGCAAAAAAAATGCGGACGCAAGGTCCGCAAAAGTTCACGTTGGCTTTAGTTATTTCGAGTATGAGAGAAACTCTCTAAACGGACAGTAGCTTCAAGGGTTAAAGGGGTACCGTTCCGTTTCTGTGGTGCATTATTAAACAGAAAGCTTGATAGGGATAATCGTTCGTTGCTATGCTACCTATCGCTACGAACTATCGTGGCGATGGAGGATGAATAATGAATATTCGTGATCTTGAATACCTGGTGGCGCTTGCCGAACATCGTCACTTCCGACGGGCGGCAGACTCCTGCCACGTGAGCCAGCCAACGCTGAGCGGACAGATCCGTAAGCTGGAAGATGAGCTGGGCGTCATGCTGCTGGAGCGTACGAGTCGTAAGGTGCTGTTCACTCAGGCAGGTCTGCTGCTGGTGGATCAGGCGCGCACCGTGCTGCGCGAGGTCAAAGTGCTCAAGGAGATGGCAAGCCAACAAGGCGAGACGATGTCTGGCCCGCTGCATATTGGTTTGATCCCAACGGTGGGGCCATACCTACTGCCGCATATCATTCCTATGTTGCACCAGACCTTCCCAAAACTGGAAATGTATCTGCATGAGGCGCAGACGCATCAGCTGTTGGCGCAACTGGATAGCGGTAAGCTCGACTGCGTCATTCTGGCGCTGGTGAAAGAGAGTGAGGCATTCATCGAAGTTCCGTTATTTGATGAGCCTATGATGCTGGCGATCTATGAAGATCATCCGTGGGCAAACCGTGACTGTGTACCGATGTCCGATCTGGCGGGTGAAAAACTGTTGATGCTGGAAGATGGCCACTGCCTGCGCGATCAGGCCATGGGCTTCTGCTTTGAAGCCGGTGCGGATGAAGATACCCATTTCCGGGCAACCAGTCTGGAAACGCTGCGCAATATGGTGGCGGCAGGTAGCGGTATTACGTTACTGCCTGCGCTGGCTGTTCCGTCGGAGCGTAAGCGTGATGGTGTTGTCTATCTGCCATGCATTAAGCCAGAACCGCGCCGTACGATTGGCCTGGTGTATCGTCCAGGTTCGCCGCTGCGCAGCCGTTATGAACAGCTGGCAGAGGCCATCCGTGGATCAATGGATGGCCATTTCGACAGTGCGTTAAAACAGGCGGTTTAAGCCATTTAGCGCCGCTACCCGATAGGCTTCCGCCATGGTTGGGTAGTTAAAGGTGGTGTTAACGAAGTACTCGATGGTGTTACCACCACCTTTTTGCTCCATTATCGCCTGACCGATGTGAATAATTTCGGCTGCACGTTCCCCAAAGCAGTGGATCCCCAGAATCTCTTTGGTTTCGCGATGGAACAGAATCTTCAACGTGCCGACACTCATGCCCACGATTTGCGCACGTGCCAGATGTTTAAACTGGGCGCGGCCGACTTCGTATGGGACTTTCATCGCCGTAAGCTGCTGTTCGGTTTTACCAACGGAGCTGATTTCAGGAATGGTATAAATCCCGGTTGGGATATCTTCGATCAGATGCGCGGTGGCTTCGCCTTTCACCAGTGCCAGGGCGGCAATACGTCCCTGATCGTAGGCCGCCGATGCCAGACTCGGATAGCCGATCACATCCCCTACAGCATATACATGCGGCAGCGCCGTCTGGTACATGCTATTTACTTTGAGCTGTCCACGGCTGTCGGTTTTCAGACCAATATTTTCCAGCGCCAGCGAATCGGTATTACCGGTGCGGCCATTGGCGTACAGCAGACAGTCAGCCTTCAGTTTTTTACCAGATTTCAGGTGCATGATGACGCCGTCATCGCAACCTTCAATCTTCTCGTACTCTTCATTGTGGCGAATAACCACACCGCTATTCCAGAAGTGGTAAGAGAGCGAGTCGGACATCTCTTGATCAAGGAACGCCAGCAGACGATCGCGGGTGTTGATTAAATCAACTTTGACGTCCATTCCACGGAAGATCGACGCATATTCACAGCCAATCACCCCCGCGCCGTAAATCAGAACGTGGCGAGGTTCGTGGTGTAGGCTCAGGATGGAGTCGCTGTCATAAACCCGGGGATGCGAAAAGTCGACGTCAACAGGGCGATAAGGGCGTGAACCGCAGGCGATCACAAATTTATCCGCGGTCAGCGTTTCCACCGTGCCGTCGTGGCATTCCAGGGCGATAGTGTGTTCGTCAACAAAACGGGCATTTCCCTGCAAAATCTCACAGTGATTACGCTCGTAAAAACCTTGCCGCATGCGCGTTTGCTGATTAATCACGTTATCAGCATGATTAAGAATATCGGCGAAGGAAGAACGGAGAAGTCGGGAATGGTCGCTGTAAAGTGGGTTCTGATTGAATTCAATAATGCGGCTGACGGCGTGGCGGAGTGCTTTCGACGGGATGGTGCCCCAGTGGGTACAGCCTCCGCCGACGTTATGATAGCGCTCAATCACCGCGACGCGCGCTCCCTGTTTAACCAGACCCATTGCAGCGCCTTCGCCGCCGGGACCGGAACCTATTACTATTGCATCGTAATCGTAGGAATGTGACATGGTCAGGCTTACCTGTTCTTATACATAAAAGCAACAGAATAGTAACATCGTTGTCGGGATAACCCAATTATCGTTGTGCTTTTTTGCGAAGTCGAAGCACAAACTGCGCGTAAACAATCATTAACAAAGCCATGCCAACAGCCTAATCTCTGGTATAGTGCCAGCAAGGTATGTGGAAGGATTCAGACATCGTGATGGGCGTTAGAGCGCAACAAAAAGAGAAAACCCGGCGTTCGCTGGTAGAGGCTGCATTTAGTCAACTCAGTGCTGAGCGTAGTTTTGCCAGTCTCAGTTTACGAGAAGTTGCTCGTGAAGCGGGCATTGCGCCAACCTCGTTTTATCGCCATTTCCGCGATGTGGATGAGCTCGGGCTGACGATGGTGGACGAAAGTGGTCTGATGCTGCGTCAGTTGATGCGTCAGGCGCGTCAGCGTATCGCCAAAGGCGGGAGTGTGATCCGTACCTCGGTCTCAACATTTATGGAGTTCATCGGCAACAATCCCAACGCCTTCCGTTTATTATTGCGCGAGCGTTCGGGAACCTCCGCAGCGTTTCGTGCAGCGGTCGCACGTGAAATTCAGCACTTCATTGCGGAACTTGCGGACTATCTGGAACTCGAAAACCATATGCCTCGTGCGTTTACTGAAGCGCAGGCCGAAGCCATGGTAACGATTGTGTTCAGCGCCGGGGCAGAAGCACTGGATGTTGGCGCTGAACAGCGTCGACAACTGGAAGAGCGGCTGGTATTGCAACTACGCATGATCGCGAAAGGCGCATTTTATTGGTACCGCCGTGAACAAGAGAAGATGACGCACCACTCCGAGTAACGAGAAGGACGAGCAATGAAACAGTCAGGTCAAGATAAAGGTACGCTGCTGCTGGCGCTGGTTGCTGGCTTATCGATCAATGGTACATTTGCGGCGCTGTTTAGCTCCATTGTGCCATTCTCAGTATTCCCGATTATTTCGTTGGTGCTGACGGTTTATTGTCTGCATCAACGCTATCAGAACCGCACCATGCCTGTGGGGCTACCAGGCCTGGCCGCCGCCTGTTTTATTCTCGGCGTTCTGTTGTACAGCACCGTGGTACGCGCTGAATATCCGGATATTGGTTCTAACTTCTTCCCGGCGGTACTGTCGGTGATTCTGGTGTTCTGGATCGGCTTTAAAGTGCGTAACCGTAAGCAGGAAATTGCGGAATAATATTTGTAGGCCGGGCAAGCCCGGCCAGGACATCACTTACTTCGCGGTCAGTAACACGCCACACTCCATATGGTGCGTATACGGGAACTGATCGAACAGAGCCAGACGTGAAACATTGTGCGTCTGGCTTAACGTTTCCAGATTCTTACACAGCGTTTCCGGGTTGCAGGATATGTACAGAATCCGCGGATACGCCTGTACCATTTTCTCCGTTTCGCTGTCCAGACCGCTACGCGGCGGGTCAACGAAAATGGTTTCACACTGGTAGCTCTTCAGATCGATCCCTTGCAAACGGTTGAACTCGCGAACCCCATTCATCGCTTGAGTAAACTCTTCTGCCGCCATGCGGATAATTTGTACGTTATCAATATGGTTAGCTGCAATGTTGTACTGGGCAGCCGCCACGGATGGTTTGGCGATTTCAGTCGCCAGCACGCGGTTGAAGTTTTGCGCGAGGGCTAATGAGAAGTTGCCATTACCGCAGTACAGCTCAAGCAGGTCGCCCTTAGAACCTTTGGTGACATCAATCGCCCATTCCAGCATCTGAATATTCATCGCGGCATTCGGCTGGGTGAAGCTGTTCTCAACCTGGCGATAGATGATCTCTTTCCCCGCGACTGGCAAGCGTTCGTCAATATAGTCCTGGTCCAGCTCGATTTTGGTTTTGGTGGCCCGGCCAATCAGATGCACGTTCAGGTTTTGCGCACGCAGCGCGTCCCGTAGCGCTTCGGCTTCCTGACGCCATTCGTCATCCAGCTTTTTATGGTACAGCATCGAGACCACCGCTTGATCGCTCAGGGTGGTGAGGTAATCAATCTGGAACAGTTTGTGGCGTAGGACATGGTTATCGCGTACCCCTTCAATCATTGCCGTCATCAGCGTGTTGATAAGCTCGCTGGCCGCCGGGAAGCTGTCGACGCGAATACGGCTTTTCGTCTGTTGATCGAACATGATGTGGTACAGGTCATCACCGTCATGCCACAGCCGGAATTCGGCGCGCATACGGTAGTGACTGACCGGTGAGCGAAACACTTCCGGAGCCTGTGCATAAAACGGTGTCATTAAGCTCTGCAGACGCACCACTTTTTCAGCTAACTGCGCGTCGTACTGTTCTGTCGGAAGATGTTCGGGGGTCATGATGCGTCCTGAAAAATAAAAGTACGCGGGGATTGTAGGGATTGCTCAACAGATGTCCAGTCATTGATGATTTCCGATATTGTGATGCGTGGTCTGGACAGTCGGTTGTAACAAACTGTAGCATCCGTTTTCCGGTCCTGTGAGTTAAAAGGGAATCCAGTGTGAATCTGGAGCTGACGCGCAGCGGTAAGGAAGGTGGGAGATGAGCGCACCTGGTGCAGACACTGCGGCTTGCCGTGGGAAGTCATCGTCTCTTTAAGTCGCCTCCAAGCCCGAAGACCTGCCGGCTAACGTCGCATCTGGTTTTCATCATCGCGTACTATCGGTGGGACCTGCGGCATCCTTCTTATATTGTGGATGCTTTACAATGATTAAAAAATCGTTGCTGTGGACGGCACTTTCCGTCACGGCATTTTCTGGTTGGGCGCAGGATGCTAGCCCAGATACTCTCGTCGTCACTGCCAACCGTTTTCAGCAGCCTCGTAGCGCAGTACTTGCTCCTATCACCGTTGTTACGCGTCAGGATATCGATCGCTGGCAATCCACCTCCGTGAATGATGTGCTTCGTCGCCTGCCAGGCGTGGATATCGCCCAATACGGTGGTATGGGACAAAATTCGTCTATTTCTATTCGCGGCACCAACGCCAGCCATGTTCTGGTGCTGATTGACGGTGTGCGGCTTAACCTGGCAGGGGTTAGCGGCGCAGCCGATCTTAGCCAGTTCCCGGTATCGTTGGTACAACGTATTGAGTACATTCGTGGACCGCGTTCGGCTATTTATGGTTCTGATGCGATTGGCGGCGTGGTGAATATCATTACCACGCGCGAAAAGCCGGGGACGGAACTGACCGCTGGCGTGGGAAGCAATGGCTACCAGAATTACGATGTCTCAACCCAACAACAGCTTGGCGAAAATACGCGCGTCACGTTGATGGGCGATTATGCCTATACCAAAGGCTTTGATGTCGTGGCTTACGGTAGTACCGGTACACAGGCCCAGCCCGACAAAGACGGCTTCTTAAGTAAGACGCTGTATGGCGCGCTGGAACACAACTTCTCTGACACCTGGAGCGGGTTTGTTCGCGGTTACGGTTATGATAACCGAACAGATTATGACTCGGGTTATTATCCGGGGACGCCGTTAGTGGATACCCGGAAACTCTATAGCCAAAGCTGGGATGCCGGACTGCGATTCAATGGTGAGTTGATCCAGTCGCAGCTGGTTTCCAGCTATAGCCACAGTAAAGACTACAACTATGATCCGGATTATGGCCGCTATGACTCCTCGGCCACGCTGGATGAGATGAAGCAATATAATGTGCAGTGGTCAAACAGCATGGTGGTTGGTCACGGTAACGTGGGCGCTGGCGTAGACTGGCAAAAGCAAACTACGGAGCCTGGCACCGGGTATGTCACGGACGGTTACGACCAGCGGAATACCGGTCTCTACTTGACGGGATTACAGCAATTGGGTGATTTCACTTTCGAAGGCGCGGCGCGCAGTGATGACAATTCCCAATTTGGTCGTCATGGCACATGGCAAACCAGCGCTGGCTGGGAGTTTGTCGAAGGCTATCGTTTTATTGCCTCCTACGGCACCTCTTACAAGGCACCTAATCTGGGACAACTGTATGGCATGTACGGAAATTCCCATCTGGATCCTGAAGAGAGCAAACAGTGGGAAGGGGCATTTGAAGGGCTAACGGCGGATGTGAACTGGCGTTTGTCAGGGTATCGCAACGATATCGATAACATGATCGATTACAACCCCCACACCAAAAAATACTATAACGAAGGCAAAGTACGTATTAAAGGTGTTGAGGCTACAGCGAACTTCGACACTGGGCCGTTGGCGCACACGCTGAGCTACGATTACGTTGATGCACGTAATGCGATTACCGATAAACCGCTGGCGCGTCGTTCAAAGCAGCAGGTGAAGTATCAGCTTGACTGGCAGGTTTACGATTTTGACTGGGGTTTAACGTATCAGTATTTAGGAACGCGATACGACAAGGACTTCGTCACCAATCAACCGGTAAAAATGGGTGGAGTAAGCTTGTGGGATCTGACAGTGGCATATCCAATCACCTCACAGCTGACTGTTCGTGGTAAAATCGCCAACCTGTTCGATAAAGATTACGAGACAGTTTATGGCTACGCAACTGCAGGGCGGGAATACACCTTGTCTGGCAGCTACACCTTCTGATCCACGTCCCACCGTGCTGGTGTTTGATTCCGGCGTCGGTGGGTTGTCGGTCTACAATGAGATCCGCAGTCTCCTGCCGGATCTCCACTATATATACGCTTTTGATAACGTCGCCTTTCCTTATGGTGAGAAGAGCGAGGAATTTATCGTCGAGCGTGTTGTTGAGATTGTGACTGCGGTCCAGCAGCGCTATCCCCTCTCTCTTGCGGTCATCGCGTGTAATACTGCAAGCACCGTGTCGCTTCCTGCGTTACGAGAGAAATTTGCCTTCCCGGTTGTGGGCGTCGTTCCTGCTATTAAACCGGCGGCGCGACTCACGGCGAATGGCGTTGTGGGACTGCTGGCTACACGTGCGACGGTGAAGCGCTCGTATACCCATGAGTTGATTGCACGGTTTGCTAACGAATGTCAGATTGCGATGTTGGGTTCCGCCGAGCTGGTGGAACTGGCGGAAGCGAAGCTGCACGGCGAAAAGGTCTCTCTGGAGGAGTTGCGTCGCATTCTACGTCCGTGGCTGCGGATGTCGGAACCACCCGACACGGTGGTGCTGGGCTGCACCCATTTTCCTCTATTACAGGAAGAGCTTTTACAGGTCCTGCCCGAGGGAACGCGACTGGTGGATTCGGGTGCCGCGATTGCACGTCGCACGGCCTGGTTATTAGAGCATGAAGCACCGGACGCGAAATCAACCGATGAGAATGTCGCATTCTGTATGGCAATGACGACAGAAGCCGAACAATTATTGCCCGTGCTGCAACGTTATGGCTTCAAAACGCTCGAAAAACTGGCACTTTAGTTATTTTTGGTGAAAAAATACGCACTCGGAAAGTTATTTTAAATTTCC
>NZ_SZWK01000125.1:0-553 GCF_005280815.1 Citrobacter sp. TBCS-15
CACTTTTCCGAATAAGTTCAATTTTTCCCCTTTCTACCATAAACTCACACCTTTCCCACGTTTATACTCGCTTGTCTTCTTGTTATGGCAAGACTTACAAAGGAGTTGTAGGTTATCAGGGTTCAGCGCTATTTTCCAATCATCAAGATTTTCCCAAGTTAGTTCTATAATATGGTCTACTTCGTATTTTTTAGCACCGAATGCGCCACATCTTACGCAAGTCATCTTATCACGTTGTCTTACATAATCACGGACAGCCAACCATTCTTTTTTATTATACCAACCACTTTCTCGAACTGTGTCAACATTATACTTCATCTGACACCGCCATTTCTAAAGCCATTGTCAAAGCAACAGTAGGGTCAATTTTATCTTTTTCAAGTTTTTTAGTATACATATAGTCCCCATTTTGTNTTTCCAATCATCAAGATTTTCCCAAGTTAGTTCTATAATATGGTCTACTTCGTATTTTTTAGCACCGAATGCGCCACATCTTACGCAAGTCATCTTATCACGTTGTCTTACATAATCACGGACAGCCAACCATTCTTTT
>NZ_SZWK01000122.1:0-20348 GCF_005280815.1 Citrobacter sp. TBCS-15
GTCGGGGCCGAGCCTGCGTCCATGCAGGCCGTCCCCTCTGCCCGCCTCCCTGCGGGCAGACCCGGTCAACCGTCAACGCCTCATCGATTTTCAGCCGGACCGGAGTCATCGCTTCAACGCTCTGACTTCCAGTTAAATCTGTTTTGCTGTTTAAACAAAAAACGCAAATGGTCAGGTGTGGGCTGGTCCGGCTGAAAATTGCCGACGTGTTTCCGTAAGGCCGGGAGAACCCGCAGGGATGCGGGTTCAGGGCGCGCTTTACAGGGACGTTACATCGCGCCCGGCCCGGAAGCCTGGAGGAATGAGCGGAGGGAACCATGAAGTGGCAATTTTCCCGCCGGGAGCCGGGATTGTTAAGGGTACGGCGATAGTACCCTTAACACGTTCACAGACAGTATCGTTTCAGAGAAGTGATAAACATAGGGTGAACGTCACAATACGCCGGAGGTAAAAGATTCAATACCTCCGATTGTTCCACTCTCAGATATCGTTACGATCATTCATCTTTGTAAACTAACAAGCCTTACAGCCTGCGCTGTCCCTTTTCGTCAACGGGGAGCAGAAAGTTAGTCTGCCCGGCCCATGTAGCGACGTTCTTCGATATGAATACGGATTTTTTCGCCCGCACTCAGATACTCAGGAACCAGGATCACCAGACCGGTAGTCAGGGTCGCAGGTTTGTTACGCGCACTTGCTGATGCCCCTTTAATGCCCGGCGCTGTTTCAACAATCTCCAGGTCTACCGTTTGCGGCAGTTCCAGCGCCAGCAGTTGGCCGTCCCAGGTCAGAACCTGCATGTCCGGCATTCCGCCTTCCGGCATGAACAACAGTTCTTCTTCAATCTGGTCTTTGGTGAAGGTATACGGGGTATAGTCTTCTTTATCCATAAAGACATATTCATTGCCATCGACGTAGGAAAAATCAACGCCACGACGGCTCAGGGTGACAGTATCAACGATATCATCGCCCTTGAAACGCTCTTCAACTTTCAGGCCGGTACGGACATCAGAAAAACGCATTTTGTACAGCGTGGCGGCGCCACGTGCGGTTGGCGATTGAATATCAATATCTTTTACAATCAGCAGCTTGCCGTTGTAATTCAGTACCATACCTTTTTTAATTTCGTTCGCTCTTGGCATCGAAAAAATCCTGTAGTGAGGAGTGTCTAAAATATCGCGTAAAACTACTCGCGCCGGGGCATTCAGGCAAGTGGAATTGATGCTTTTGCTGGTGCAAAAAAGGTGTTACTGTGCGCTTCTCGCCCAATCCGATGGTTCACGATAAAGAGAATACTGTATGGAATGCCGTCCGGATTGTGGTGCATGCTGCACCGCGCCTTCAATCTCCAGTCCCATCCCCGGTATGCCTGATGGCAAACCCGCTAATACGCCATGCGTTCAGTTGGATGAATCATTGCGCTGTAAAATTTTCGCTTCGCCGCTGCGGCCAAAAGTGTGCGCTGGTTTACAGCCCAGTGCGGAAATGTGCGGACAGACGACGCACCAGGCCATGCTGTATCTTATTGAGCTTGAATCGCTGACCGCGCCTTAAACATCTTTGATGCGCGCAAGGCACACGATGGTGGCGACGATCATCACCAGCGCAAACCAGAACACCGCGTGATAATTCCAGATTTCAGCGGCAATACCGGCCAACGATCCGGCAATAATCCAGCCTACGCGAATGGTATTCGTATAAAGGGTCGTGGCTGAACCTGCTTGTCCTGGCATCAAATCCTGGAAATAGAGCATGCCAATCCCGCCGAGGATGCCGATATAAATCGCGTTCAGTAGCTGTAAACCAAGCAATACCGCCGGAGAGTGGGCCAACAGCATACCAGCATAAAAGAAAAAGCCGGCGACGACGGCAATTCGCATCAACAGTCGCTTGCCCAGACGCTTCGCAAAGTATCCGGCAATCAACATGGTCGGGATTTCCAGCCCGGCAGCGGTTCCCATCATGATACCCGCCAGTTTTTCCGGCAAATGCAGTTCATTGATAATAAACAGCGGCATATTAATGATATAGAGGCTATTGGTCCCCCACATTAATGTGCAGATAACAAAAAGGAGCAGCGTGTCACGACGATTTCGCCGTGGCGCCTCCACCACGCCAGTGGCGAGAGGCACATTTTTACTCATCGACGGTAAGAACAGCCAAACCATTGCGCCGCAGACAATAAAAGCAACCGCCGCGCTGAGGTACATCACCGTGAAGCTAAATCCCATTGCCAGTGCGTAGGCCAGCGGCGGGCCAATTACCCAGGCCAGCGATACCTGCGCACGTAAAATTGAGCTGAACATGACCGCTTCCCGGCCTGTACGGTCGGCATGCTCGCGGGCGAGAGCAAACATTTGCGGGTTGGCGGTCGAACCAAAGCTGCTGAGGAAGACGCCGACAAACAGCAAAATAAAATAGTTGCGGTTCCAGGCAAACAGCACGCAGGCCAGCATGCCCAGCACACAACAGAAGACAATCAGGTTTTTGCGATCGCCTTTTTTATCCGATCGCCCGGCCAGAAACTGACTCACCAGGATACCGATTACGGCGCTGCCGGTAAAAAAGAACCCGACCATACCGGGACGGGCATGGACTTCATCGGTCAGAAAAAGACTCAGCGTTGGTGTCTGCAAAGCGCCGGCGATACCCGTCAGAAATGCGACAAGCAGGAACGCCGCAGACGTTAAATCGAACGCCTTAGGTGTGGCGGCTACGGGGGTGTTATGCATGTTTTGATATCAATGATGTGAAGAGACGCGGAGTTTACGCTGCTTGCCAGAAAATAAACAGGTAGCCAAATCAAAATCGGCATCAAAAATCAAAATAGCATTTCAGTCAAAGAATGCTGTTTGCTGATGTTGCTGAATCAGTCACGCTGACGCCATTTTTGCTTCAGCAATTTTATCTCTCCCGAGGAGAAAATGTGCGTTATCTCTAAATTCAGCAAGTAATTTGTCAACTTTACTTGTGTGCTGAAGAAAAAAGATCAAGACTTCTTGAAACGTTTCAGCGTCATCTTGCCATAACTGATGGAGTCAGGTGACGCCTTTTTTCTCATGTTGGCTGAATCGTTTCAATTCAGCGGGAGAGGAGAACCATGTTCCAGTTATCTGTTCAGGATATTCACCCGGGCGAACAGGCCGGGAATAAAGAAGAGGCTATTCGCCAGGTTGCCGCGGCCTTAGTGCAGGCGGGTAACGTTGCGGAAGGCTACGTCGATGGCATGCTGGCGCGTGAACAACAAACGTCCACGTTTCTTGGCAACGGTATTGCTATTCCTCACGGGACGACGGACACGCGCGATCGGGTGCTGAAAACCGGTGTGCAGGTGTTTCAGTTCCCGCAGGGCGTGACCTGGGGCGAAGGGCAGGTCGCGTATGTGGCGATAGGTATTGCCGCCAGCTCTGATGAGCACCTCGGTTTACTGCGTCAGCTGACGCATGTGTTGAGTGATGACTCCGTTGCTGAACAGCTGAAATCAGCGACCACGGCGGAAGAGCTACGCGCGTTGCTGATGGGCGAAAAGCAGAGCGAACAATTAAAGCTTGATAACGAAACGCTGTCGCTGGACGTCGTTGCCAGCTCGCTGGTGACGCTGCAGGCGCTCAACGCTGCGCGGCTGAAAGAAATTGGTGCGGTTGATGCCGCATTTGTCGCCAGAGCCATCAATGAGCAGCCGATGAATCTCGGTCAGGGGATCTGGCTGAATGACGGTGCTGAAGGTAACGTGCGCAGCGCCGTTGCGGTCAGCCGTGCAGCTACGGCGTTTGATGTACAAGGGGAAGCGGCAGCCCTGCTGGTGACCGTCGCGATGAATGACGATCAACCGGTTGCAGTGCTGAAGCGCCTTAGCGATCTGCTGCTGAACAATAAAGCTGACCGTTTGTTGAAAGCGGATGCGGCAACGGTACTGGCGCTGCTGACCAGCGATGACGCCTTAACTGATGATGTACTGAGCGCCGAATTTGTTGTGCGCAATGAGCATGGTTTGCACGCCCGTCCGGGCACCATGCTGGTGAATACGATTAAACAATTTAACAGTGAAATTACCGTGACAAATCTCGATGGAACCGGCAAACCGGCAAATGGACGCAGTCTGATGAAAGTTGTGGCATTAGGCGTGAAAAAAGGACATCACCTGCGCTTTACCGCACAGGGCGAGGATGCTGAACAGGCGCTGAAAGCGATTGGCGAAGCCATCGCGGCAGGTCTTGGGGAGGGCGCGTAATGAGCAGACGTGTTGCTACTATCACCCTTAACCCGGCCTATGACCTGGTGGGTTTCTGCCCGGAAATTGAACGCGGCGAAGTGAATCTGGTGAAAACCACCGGCCTGCATGCGGCGGGAAAAGGGATTAACGTCGCTAAAGTCCTGAAAGATTTAGGTATCGATGTCACGGTGGGCGGTTTCCTGGGTAAAGATAACCAGGATGGTTTTCAGCAGTTGTTCAGCGAACTGGGCATTGCCAACCGTTTTCAGGTTGTACAGGGGCGTACCCGTATCAACGTCAAGCTGACCGAAAAAGACGGTGAAGTCACCGACTTCAATTTCTCTGGCTTTGAAGTTACCCCTGCTGACTGGGAACGCTTTGTGAACGATTCGCTGAGCTGGCTGGGCCAGTTCGACATGGTGTGCGTTAGCGGTAGTTTGCCGACCGGCGTGAGCCCGGAAGCTTTCACCGACTGGATGACGCGTCTGCGCAGTCAGTGTCCGTGCATTATCTTTGATAGTAGCCGTGAAGCGTTGGTGGCAGGTCTGAAGGCGGCGCCGTGGCTGGTGAAACCAAACCGTCGTGAACTGGAAATCTGGGCGGGTCGTAAACTGCCTGAAATGAAAGATGTGATTGATGCGGCGCATGCGCTGCGCGAGCAGGGTATTGCTCATGTGGTGATTTCACTCGGTGCGGAAGGCGCGCTGTGGGTTAACGCTTCGGGTGAGTGGATTGCTAAACCGCCGTCAGTTGAGGTGGTAAGCACCGTAGGCGCAGGTGATTCAATGGTTGGCGGTCTGATTTACGGCCTGCTGATGCGTGAGTCCAGCGAACATACCCTGCGTCTGGCGACGGCTGTTGCCGCCCTGGCGGTAAGCCAAAGTAACGTGGGCATTACCGATCGTCCTCAGTTGGCCGCAATGATGGCGCGTGTCGACTTAAAACCGTTTAACTGACAGCAGGAGAGGCATAATGAAAACGCTGCTGATTATTGACGCTAATCTCGGCCAGGCTCGCGCTTACATGGCGAAAACCCTGCTTGGAGCGGCGGCGCAAAAAGCGCATCTGGAAATTATTGATAATCCGAATGATGCAGAACTGGCGATTGTTCTGGGCGACACGCTTCCTGCAGACAGCTCGCTGAACGGCAAAAAAGTCTGGCTCGGCGATATCGGTCGTGCGGTTGCGCATCCTGAACTCTTCCTCAGCGAAGCGAAAGGCCATGCAAAACCTTACAGCGCCCCGGTTGCGACAGCGCCTGTGGCCAGCAGTGGTCCAAAACGTGTGGTGGCGGTGACGGCGTGTCCGACCGGCGTTGCCCATACGTTTATGGCTGCTGAAGCTATTGAAACAGAAGCGAAAAAACGTGGCTGGTGGGTGAAGGTTGAAACCCGTGGCTCGGTCGGGGCAGGCAATGCCATTACCCCGGAAGAAGTGTCTCAAGCGGATCTGGTGATTGTGGCGGCTGACATTGAAGTTGATCTGGCCAAGTTTGCCGGAAAACCAATGTACCGCACGTCTACTGGCCTGGCGCTGAAGAAAACGAAGCAGGAGCTGGACAAAGCGCTGGAAGAAGCTACGCCGTATCAGCCAACCGGCAAGGCGCAGTCTGCGGCAACCGAAGGTAAGAAAGAGAGCGCTGGCGCGTATCGTCACCTGCTGACGGGTGTGTCTTATATGCTGCCGATGGTGGTTGCTGGCGGTCTGTGTATTGCGCTCTCATTCGCCTTTGGTATTGAAGCGTTTAAAGAGCAGGGCACGCTGGCGGCGGCGCTGATGCAGATTGGCGGTGGTTCAGCCTTTGCGTTGATGGTGCCGGTTCTGGCGGGTTATATTGCATTTTCCATTGCTGACCGTCCGGGTCTGACGCCAGGTCTTATCGGCGGTATGCTGGCAGTGAGCACTGGTTCTGGCTTTATTGGCGGGATTATTGCCGGTTTTCTTGCCGGTTATGTGGCGAAGCTCATTAGTACCAGGCTGAAACTCCCGCAGAGCATGGAAGCGCTGAAACCGATTCTGATCATTCCACTGCTTTCAAGCCTGGTGGTGGGCCTGGCCATGATCTACCTGATCGGTAAACCGGTAGCGGGCATTCTGGAAGGTCTGACCCACTGGCTGCAAACCATGGGTACGGCGAATGCGGTACTGCTCGGTGCGATTCTTGGCGGCATGATGTGTACCGATATGGGCGGCCCGGTTAACAAAGCGGCGTATGCTTTCGGTGTAGGTCTGCTGAGTACGCAAACTTATGCGCCGATGGCTGCCATTATGGCTGCGGGGATGGTACCTCCGCTGGCGCTGGGTCTGGCAACGCTGGTTGCACGTCGTAAGTTCGACAAAGCCCAGCAGGAGGGCGGTAAAGCTGCGCTGGTGCTGGGTCTGTGCTTTATCACCGAAGGCGCAATCCCATTTGCCGCGCGTGACCCAATGCGCGTTCTGCCTTGCTGTATCGTTGGCGGCGCGATTACCGGTGCTCTCTCCATGGCGGTAGGTGCGAAGCTGATGGCGCCACACGGCGGTCTGTTTGTGCTGTTAATCCCTGGCGCAATTACGCCGGTGGTTGGCTATCTGCTGGCCATTATTGCCGGTACGCTGGTCGCCGGTCTCTCCTACGCGGTGCTGAAGCGCCCGGAAGCAGAGGTTGTGGCAAAGGCGGCCTGATTAAGAACTGAAATCCAGGGCAGAGAAATCTCTGCCCTTTTTTTATGCATTAACCCTTACCGTTGCAGCATCGCCACAATAATCCATCCTGCCTTAAGCAAATTCGATAAAGTGCCTTTAAATCAAACTGGTCACGGAAATCGAATATGAAAAAAGCGCCCATTTTTGCTGTTCTGTCACTCGCGACGCTGCTGCTGACGGGGTGTTCAACTACCTGGGTGATGACAACAACGTCAGGTTCAACAATAGAGACGCAAGGCAAGCCTGAGCAAGACCCCGAGACAGGACTGACAAAATATGCTGACGCCTATGGCTATCACCGCGTGATTAAAAGCAGCGATGTGAAGCAAATAGATAAAGGTAAGACGGTATTGATGTGGTGAGTCGGGGCAAATGAGTAGAGAATCATTCAGGGGCGATATCTCTGTCGCGCCCCTGAATAAGACGGCTCAGGCAATCATTGGCGCGATGATGAAACCAAAAGCAACGCCAGCGACTATCCCACCCAGTCCCGGCAACATAAACGGGTGGTTTAAGACATACTTACCTACGCGCGTTGTCCCGGTGGTGTCGAACTCCATCGCCGCCAGTGAGGTCGGGTACGTTGGTAGAACAAATACGCCGGTCACAGCCACATAGGAAGCCAGAATAGCCCAGGTGGGAACGCCAAGTGCGACGGCAAGCGGGATAATCAACGGCGTGGTGGCCCCCTGCGAATAGAGCAGCGCGCAGGTGCCAAATAACACCAGAGCCAACAGCATCGGGTAGGCCTGCAGAATATTCCCCGCGATGTCCTTAATCTCCGCTAAGTGCGCGTCAATGAATGTGGTTCCCAGCGTAACAATACCGAGAATGACTGCCAGCGAACTCATCCCGGCGCGAAAAGTGGACGTCAGGACAATGGCATCTGTAGATGTTTTGCACAGCACCACCATCAGGCAAGCGGCAGCCAGCATGCAGATAATAATGATATCCCGCGTATTCATTGGGTTGCCAGCGTCAAACCCCGGACGTAACTGAGGGAATGCGGCAAGAATAACGATGAGCACCGTGGCCAGCATAAACAGGGCGACGGAAAGCCTTGCACCCGGCGTGATACTGTTTTGCCCTTCGTATTTACGCACCAGCCCTTTCTGCAGGCGTTCCAGATAGACCTCATCGTCTTCAAGCTCACATCCCTGGCGCGAAGCGATGAATGCGCCAACCATCGCGGCAACAAACGAGGCTGGCAGACATACGGCCATAACCTGGATAAAGCTGATGCCGTTACCTTCCATGATGGTCAGCATTGCGGCCATTGCGGCGCTGATCGGCGAGCCGGATATCGCTACCTGGGATGCCACTACGGAACCAGCGAGCGTACGAGAAGGGCGGATACCCGACTCTTTCGCAACTTCTGCAATCACCGGCAGGGTTGAAAATACAATGAAACCTGTTCCCGCCATTATGGTCATCGACCAGGTGATAATCGGTGCAATGACATTGATATATTTAGGATTACGACGCATAAAATTGCCGGCAATGCGTACCAGATAATCCATGCCTCCGGCTGCCTGTAGCGCTGATGCCGCCACAACCACCGTCATAATAATAAGAATGACGTCCACAGGCGGTGAGCCAATTTTTAGATCAAATCCCAGGGTTAAAATAGCCAGCCCCAGCCCACCGCATAAACCGATACCAATTCCGCCGAGGCGGATACCGAAAAATATTGCGCCCAATACTACGATAATTTCCAACCAAAGCATAATGGCCTCCGCCAGATAATAATTTGCTATAAGAATGGCTTTTATTAAATGTGATGATTAAATGGTTGTTTTTTTATTGCGCCAGCAGGTGGCTTTTTCCAACGCGTTTTTCATACCACTTGATTCCGGCACGAACTAACGAACCGGTTGAATCAATATATTTGGCTGGTGATTTCTTGATAGCTTCAGCAAGGATTACGGGAACTTCAGTACATCCCAGAACGATGACTTCCGCGCCGCGTGAGAAAAGTGCTTCAGCCTGTTCATTCATTAATTTTTGTGCTTGCTTAACATCGCCAGCTTTCAGGCAATAAATGCTTTCCATTACTTTTTCCTGGCTGGAGGAATCAGGGCTGACGCAGGTTAACCCCAGAGATTCTATCCCTTTTTGGTAGAGACCCATGTACAACGTGGCGTTGGTGGCAAGCAATCCGATGCGCGATTTTCCGCAGTTTCTAACCTCACTCAGGGTTGTCTCCACAATACTGAGCAACTCTGTATGACAGGATTCTTTTAACTCTTTAAACCAAAAGTGGGCGGTATTACACGGGATCACAATACACTCTGCGCCAGCATCTTCGAGTTTATGCATATAATCGCGCATGGCCGGAAGAGGGGAATTACCATGACGCATTAATGCGTCAGTTCGGTCTGGTATATCAGGAATAGATGAAATAATTAATGGGATATGTTCCTGATCGCGTTGCGCTGCGGTAAATGTGACGAATTTATTAAATAGATCGACGGTTGCAGCAGGTCCCATACCACCAAGAACGCCAATTAAACCTTTCACGATATATACCTCATTTCACCGTTAAATAATATTCAGGCTGTGTTTTGTCTTGCCCTAATGTTTAACAGCAGAGCGTTGCGAGGAGAAATGCAATAATGTTTGTCTTAATGCAAAAACTGCATGACTGTAGTTTTTTACGCCATCCTATGGGGTTAGGATAGCGTGGCAAGCCTGAAGTTCTGCAAGCAGAGTAGGGTTGTGGCTGAAGGGTGACGCTGACATGTTAATGTCAAAAACGAAGGTTTGATGCAAAAAACGAATCATCGTGGGCTGATCGTCAATATCATCTCTGGAATTCTTCAGGCATGATGTTTTTAGGCTCATCAACATATTTAAACATCCGTGTGACAGGTATGAAAAATATTGAGACAAAATGGTTATATGATTTTCTGACGCTGGAGGCATGCCGTCATTTTTCCCAGGCTGCGGAGGAGCGCAATATATCTCAGCCGGCATTTAGCCGGAGGATCAAAGCGCTCGAATCAGCCGTGGGGGTGCAGCTGTTTGATCGCACGACGACACCGCTACAACTCACGGAGGAGGGTAAGTTATTCCATTCGCAAACGCGTAGCCTGCTACAACAGCTGGAATGTAATCTGGACGAACTCAGTGGTCACAATCTGCTTGGGGTACCCAATATAAAAATCGCGGCAGCGCATTCTTTGTCGCTGACCATGTTGCCCCGGTTAGTGCATTCAATGGCGGCCTGGGGGGAAGAATTTGTCTGGCACGTCGAGGCGATTGATGTGGTGCAAGCGGTGAATACCCTGCGCGAGGGGAAAAGTGATTTTATTATCTCGTTTCGTGATGAAGATTTAATGCAGTCACCTTTCTGTGGCTTGAAGGTTTTTGAGTCTGAGCTTTATCCCGTCTGTGCCACCGATGGTCAGGGGAACGCGTTGTTTGATATCTATCAGCCGCAGGCGCCGATTCTGAACTATACCAGCACATCCTACATGGGAAGATTGGTAAACCGTCAGTTGGCGGAAGTAGGCGGCATTTCAGCACGTACGTTGTTTATGTCTTCGATGAGTGAGTTGTTGAAAAACATGGCGCTGGATGGGCATGGCATCGCTTGGCTACCAGCGTGGTCGATTGTCAACGAGCTGCGCGATAAGCGTCTGGTGCGTCTGGAGACACCTGAGCTGATGGTGCCAATTCAGGCCTATATTTACCGGATGGACACGCGATTGAATAAAACGGCTGAACATTTCTGGCGTATTTTGTACAACCATATGCCAGAGGACCTGGTTTCGCTTACCTGAGACGCGCCAGCTTGCCAGGCGCATCTGAAAAATCTCCGGTTATGCCGGAGTTATACTTTTTAGTCTGCTTAATTTGTGTACTGCCTCTCATTTCCTCTCTCCCTTACAAACTGTATCTATAAAAAATTGTGATTCTGTTCATATCTATTGGTTTTAGATCTTGCAGATGGGTTTACTTTGTCAAAAACCTGCTTACTATAAACACATGTTCGATATTGAACATATGCTCTAATAATTTTGTGTGTGGCGGTGGTTATTCTTAACGAACTCATTAGTGGCAAGATAATTGCCAGGGGACGTGCTATGCGTGAAAAGGAATACATAGTAACTATTGGCTCTGCCAATATGGATGTTGCTGGGTATTCGCATGCTTCTCTAAATTATGCGGATTCGAATCCAGGAAAGATAAAATTCACCCCCGGCGGAGTTGGACGCAACATTGCACATAATCTCGCGCTGCTGGGTAAAAATTCGTGGTTACTGACTGCGGTTGGTAATGATTTTTATGGTCAATCGTTATTGGCGCAAACTAATCTATCCGGAGTACATGTTGATAAGTGTCTTATCGTTCCCGGAGAGAATACATCGAGTTATTTATCTCTGCTTGATAACACCGGTGAAATGCTGGTTGCCATTAATGATATGAGTATCACTGAACATATTTCACCGGGTTTTTTATCGCAGCAGCATGATTTTATTCGGCAGGCGAAAGTTATCGTCGCCGATTGCAATATCAGCGAAGATGCCCTGGCATGGGTACTGGAAAATGCCGGAGATGTTCCGGTGTTTGTCGACCCGGTATCGGCATGGAAGTGCGTCAAAATTCGTGAGCGGCTTGGACAAATTCACACCCTCAAACCTAACCGGCTTGAAGCCGAAACGCTGAGCGGTATTGCGCTTTCCGGGCGTGATGATGTTGGCAAAGTTGCCGCCTGGTTTCACGACCGCGGCTTAAATCGCCTGGTGCTCAGTATGGGCGGTGATGGAGTTTATTACAGTGATATTGCGGGGGATTGCGGTTGGTCGCTGCCGATTAAAACTCACGTCATTAATGTTACCGGGGCTGGCGATGCGATGATGGCGGGACTGGCTTCCTGCTGGGTAGACGGCATGCCCTTTATTGATTCGGTTCGATTTGCGCAGGGTTGTTCATCAATGGCGTTAGCCTGTGAATATACCAATAACCCTGATTTGTCTGTTGCGAATGTTATCTCAATCGTGGAGAACACAGAATGTCTGAATTAACTCTTTCCTCTGAATTATTACAAATATCTCCAGAAGTACAGGAAGCATTAAACGGTAAAAAACCGATTGTTGCCCTCGAATCAACCATTATTTCTCATGGTATGCCATTTCCGCAGAATGCCCAGACCGCTATTGAAGTCGAAGAAACTATTCGTAAACATGGGGCAGTTCCTGCGACCATTGCTATTATTGGCGGGGTAATGAAAGTTGGTTTAAGCAAAGATGAAATTGAGTTGCTTGGGAGAGAGGGACATAGCGTTACTAAAGTCAGTCGTCGTGATTTACCATTTGTGGTTGCTGCAGGAAAAAATGGTGCGACGACAGTTGCCTCAACCATGATTATTGCCTCCCTGGCTGGAATTAAAGTATTTGCAACGGGCGGGATTGGTGGTGTTCATCGTGGTGCTGAACATACCTTTGATATTTCCGCGGATCTGCAAGAACTGGCGCATACCAATGTCACGGTAATTTGTGCCGGCGCGAAATCTATTCTTGATCTAGGTTTAACGACCGAATATTTAGAAACCTTTGGCGTGCCGTTAATTGGATATCAGACCAACGCGTTGCCGGCATTTTTCTGCCGAACCAGTCCGTTTGAGGTCAGTATTCGTTTGGACAGCGCAAAAGAGATTGCCCGTGCCATGGCGGTGAAATGGCAGACAGGTCTCGATGGCGGTCTGGTTGTTGCAAACCCAATCCCAGAGCAGTTTGCGATGGCTGAAGAGAAAATTAATGCGGCAATCGATCGGGCGGTAAAAGAAGCGGAAGAGCAGGGTGTTGTGGGCAAAGAGAGTACGCCGTTCCTGCTGGCGCGCGTTGCGGAGCTGACCGGTGGTGACAGCCTGAAATCAAATATTCAGCTGGTGTTCAACAACGCGGTACTGGCTTGTGAAATTGCGAAGGAGTATCAACGCCTCGCCTGACCAAATTTTCCGGGCAGAATGCGGTCGCCCGCGGATAGCAAACCTACCAAAACCTGGCGGTAACGCCGGGTTTCCTGGCATGAAGGGAATTTCATTATGGATATAATGAGAAGTGTTGTGGGTATGGTGGTATTACTGGCCATCGCGTTTCTGCTGTCAGTAAATAAAAAACGTATTAGTCTGCGCACAGTCGGAGCTGCGCTGGGACTGCAAATTGCAATCGGCGG
Organism: Citrobacter sp. TBCS-15; assembly: GCF_005280815.1. NCBI lineage: Bacteria > Pseudomonadati > Pseudomonadota > Gammaproteobacteria > Enterobacterales > Enterobacteriaceae > Citrobacter > Citrobacter sp. TBCS-15. Next base: position 13,073 of record NZ_SZWK01000122.1, read on the forward strand.
CATTATGCTCTATTTCCCGCCGGGGAAATGGCTGGTGGAACAGGCCGCGCTCGGTGTCCACAAGGTGATGTCGTATAGTGACGCGGGAAGCGCATTTATCTTTGGCTCCCTGGTCGGGCCAAAAATGGATGTGCTGTTCGATGGCGCCGGGTTTATCTTCGCCTTTCGGGTGCTCCCGGCCATCATTTTTGTGACTGCCCTAATCAGCCTGCTCTACTACATTGGCGTGATGGGGCTGTTGATCCGCATCCTCGGCGGTATTTTCCAGAAAGCGCTGAACATCAGTAAGATCGAGTCATTTGTCGCAGTAACGACGATTTTCCTCGGGCAAAACGAGATCCCGGCGATCGTCAAACCGTTTATGGACCGGCTGAATCGCAATGAGCTGTTTACCGCTATTTGTAGCGGGATGGCCTCGATTGCTGGCTCAATGATGATTGGTTACGCTGGAATGGGCGTTCCGATTGACTATTTGCTGGCGGCATCGTTGATGGCAATCCCTGGCGGTATTTTGTTCGCGCGTATGCTGAGTCCGGCAACTGAAGAATCACGCGTCACCTTTGAGAACCTTTCATTTACCGAAACGCCGCCGAAAAGCATCATCGAAGCAGCGGCGAGCGGGGCGATGACTGGGCTGAAAATTGCCGCAGGCGTGGCGACGGTAGTAATGGCATTTGTTGCCATTATCGCGCTGATTAACGGCATTATCGGCGGAATTGGTGGTTGGTTTGGTTTTGGTCACGCCACCCTGGAAGGAATCTTCGGCTGGCTACTTGCACCGCTGGCTTGGATTATGGGCGTGGACTGGAGCGATGCGACGCTGGCAGGTAGCCTGATTGGTCAGAAGCTGGCAATCAACGAGTTTGTCGCCTATCTCAACTTCTCGCCGTATCTGCAAACCGGCGGGACACTGGATGTGAAGACCATTGCGATTATTTCGTTTGCGCTGTGCGGGTTCGCTAACTTTGGTTCGATTGGTGTTGTTGTCGGCGCATTTTCTGCGATAGCGCCACAGCGAGCTCCGGAAATCGCGCAGCTTGGAATGCGCGCGCTGGCAGCAGCAACGTTGTCAAACCTGATGAGCGCCACCATAGCGGGTTTCTTTATCGGTATAGCATAGTGAGAGCAATGCCGGATAAGCGTGGCGCTATCCGGCATTACATTTAAGCTGTTTGCAGCAAATATAAGGCGTTATCTGCCGAGAGGGTTGGGTTGTTGATGCTGACGCTGGCTCGCGATAATGCCGCGCAGGCCATGGCAAAGTGAGCGCTTTCACGAAACTCGCTACCTTCCAGAAAGCTGTACAGCAATCCCGCCATAAAAGCGTCATCGGCGCCAAAACTGTCTACGATCGTATGATCGGGAGGTGTCAGTAAAAACTGTTCTCCGTCCTTTTCGCTGCAAAAAACGGAATCATCTTCCAGGCAGACAAAGATCCGTTTTACACCTTGCTGATGCAGACTATTGACGGCCAGTATGCGATCGGCATCTGAATGGATAGGTTGGCCCCACAAAATCGCCAGCTCTTTCTGCGTTGGTTTAAGCGTATGAATACGCTTAAACCATGTCTTCATTTTTGCCGCTTTGAACTCTGAAACGGTGTCAATGAATACGGGAATATCATCAGCAATCGTAAAGACCCACTCAATGGCTTCGGCGGTCAGATTGCAATCTGCCAGTACGACACCGGAATGGCGGATCAAATCTCGCGACCCGTTCAGCAACTGTGGCGTTAATTGCTGCAGGATATGGGTATCGTTAATTGCCAGTACGGTTTCTTCCTGCTGATTAGCGATCGACAGGTAGGTTGAGGTGTTATGCCCATGCAGGCGTATGCAACTTGCAACGTTTACACCGGCCTGACGCGTTTGTTCCAGCAATGTTTCCCCATAGAAATCACTGCCAACAGCGGAAATTAAGTGAACGTCACGGCCCAGCAGCGCCAGGTTGTGGGCGATGTTGCGTCCTACGCCGCCTGCCGAGCAGTGAATGCTGCCAGGATTAGAAGCAGCCTGAGGATAGTGGATGTCTGCAACACCACGAATATCCATGTTGATAGCCCCGACAACCACGCAATAATCCTGTTCGGTAAGGATATAACCTTTACCTTTGATCATGCCTTTACGCATCAAATCCATAATATGCGCAGCGACGCGTGAACGGCTTATCTGCAGAATATCGGCGATTTCATTCTGCTGAATCAACGGATTGCGACGCAGGATCTTAAGGATCTGCTTTTCCCTGTCGTTCATAATTACGCCACCGCTTGTTCTGTTTGCTGGGCTTTCAGCCAGGCAATCTCTTCTGCCCAGATATCCGGATTAATCGTTTCCAGCACCAGCGGAATGCCGTCAAAACGACTATCCTGCATGATCCAACGGAAAGCGTCGTGGCCAATATTCCCTTCACCTAAGCTATGGTGACGGTCAACGCGACTGCCAAACGTGCTCTTGGCGTCGTTCAGGTGCATTCCGCGTAGATAGTTGAAACCGACAATACGTTCAAATTCCGCAAACGTCTTTTCGCATTCCTCGACGGAACGCAAATCGTAACCGGCAGCGAAAGCATGGCAGGTATCAATACAGACGCCAACACGGGATTTATCTTCAACACCATCAATAATGGCGGCAAGGTGCTCAAACTTAAATCCGAGATTGCTGCCCTGTCCGGCGGTATTTTCGATAACTGCCGTAACCCCCTGGGTCTGAGCGAGGGCGATGTTGATAGATTCAGCAATACGCGCCAGACATTCATCTTCCGGGATCTGCATCAAATGGCTGCCCGGATGAAAGTTGAGCAGCGATAAACCGAGCAGCTCACAACGCTGCATTTCATCGATAAACGCATCGCGTGACTTTTCCAGTGCCTCGCTGACCGGGTGACCGAGGTTAATCAGATAGCTGTCGTGAGGCAGGATCTGGGCGGAAGTATAGTGATACTTCTCGCAAGCAGACTTGAAATCATCAATGATTTCAGTGGTCAGCGGCGCGGCGCGCCACTGACGCTGATTTTTGGTGAACAGGGCGAATGCGGTAGCTTCAATTTCTGCGGCCCGAATAGCGGCGTTAGCCAGACCGCCAGCGGCGCTTACGTGCGCTCCAATATATTTCATAAATTAAACCCGCCATACTCAAAAGGGGAGAGTATAGCGGGTTAAGGGAAGTGAGTCGTGATCGTTTATGCCATCAGCGCGTGGATAGCGACGTTAATCGCACCACCACCCACAATCAACCAGACAAACAGCAGTAGCGCCATTAGTAACGGTTTGGCACCGGCTTTTTTCAGGGCGCTCACGTGAGTGGTTAGCCCCAGTGCGGCCATTGCCATTGCCAGCAGCACGGTATCCAGCGTCACCAGCATACTCACTACCGACTGCGGCAGCAGGTGGAAAGAGTTAAAAATCGCCACCACAATGAACAGGATGGCAAACCATGGAATAGTGATTTTGCTCTTCTCACCACCTGTTGCCGGAGACAGTTGTTTTACTCGTGCGGCCAACAGGATGAGGAACGGCGCCAGCATCATGACGCGCAGCATTTTGGCAATCACCGCGGCGTTTTCAGCATCCGGGTTAATGGCGTGTCCGGCGGCAACAACCTGCGCAACCTCATGCATGGTGGAGCCAATGTAAATGCCGTAGGTTTCTGGACTAAACCAGTGCGCCAACAGCGGATACATCGCCGGATACAGGAAGATAGCGATAGTACCGAAGATGACCACGGTGGCGACGGCAACCGTCACTTTACTGGCTTCCGCTTTCACCACTGGTTCAGTTGCCAGCACGGCGGCGGCACCACAAATGCTGCTCCCCGCGCCAATCAGCCAACTGGTGTGTCGGTCCAGACCAAACACTTTCTGCCCCAGGAAGCAGGCAATCATAAAGGTGCTGCTGAGCGTTAACACATCAATTACGATACCGCTGACGCCGACGTCAGCAATTTGCGCGAAGGTAAGGCGGAAACCGTAGAGGATTATCCCCAGGCGTAATAAATGTTGTTTGGCAAACAGGACGCCGCCATCGCAGCTTTTCCAGATTTGTGGATATACGGTGTTGCCGATAACCATCCCAAACAAGATGGCTAAGGTGAGGGCGCTGAACCCGGCGCCAGCGACGGCGGGAATGGATCCCCCCCACAAGGCGACCCCAGTGATAACTGCACTCAGGGCAAGCCCCGGAATAAAATGCCACGCTGTACGACGATGAGTCTGTAAGGTGAGTTCTGTCATATCCTTCTCCTTTATCTGGGTAAAAGAGTACGGCGATGTGGTTTAAAAATAAAATTGATTATATATTTATAATTAATCTATATAAGTGGTATACCCGTCATACTTCAAGTTGCATGCGCGTTGGCTGCGCTCGTTCACCCCAGTCACGTACTTAAGTACGCTCCCGGGGATGCTCTCTCTTGCCGCCTTCCTGCAACTCGAATTATTTAGGGTATAAGTAACGGATATCCGGTGGAAAACGACTATGCATATCACCCTGCGACAACTTGAAGTGTTTGCTGAGGTACTGAAAAGCGGCTCGACAACCCAGGCATCTGTCATGCTGGCACTGTCGCAGTCGGCGGTGAGTGCGGCGCTAACCGATCTGGAAGGGCAGCTTGGCGTACAGCTGTTTGATCGCGTTGGCAAGCGGTTGGTGGTCAATGAGCACGGGCGCTTACTCTACCCGCGCGCGTTGGCGTTACTTGAGCAAACGATAGAAATCGAACAGCTTTTTCGTGAGGATAATGGCGCGATTCGCGTCTATGCCAGCAGCACCATTGGCAACTATATTTTGCCCGCCATGATCGCCCGTTATCGCCATGATTTCCCGGATTTACCCCTGGAGCTGAGCGTGGGTAACAGCCAGGATGTGATTAACGCTGTCCTGGATTTTCGCGTAGATATTGGGTTGATCGAAGGGCCGTGCCACAGCACCGAAATTATCTCTGAACCATGGCTGGAGGACGAACTGGTGGTGTTTGCCGCCCCGTCTTCGCCGCTAACAAAAGGCCCCGTGACGCTGGATCAACTGGCTGCTTCGCCGTGGATCTTACGTGAGCGAGGTTCCGGTACGCGTGAACTGGTAGATTACCTGTTGCTATCGCATCTGCCGAGATTCCAGATGGCGATGGAGTTGGGTAACTCCGAGGCCATTAAGCATGCGGTGCGCCATGGGCTCGGTATCAGCTGTTTGTCGCGTCGAGTCATTGCAGAACAGTTACAGGCGGGCACGCTGAGTGAAGTTCCCGTGCCGCTGCCGCGTTTAGTTCGCACGCTCTGGCGCGTTCATCATCGACAAAAACATCTCTCTAACGCCATTACGCGCTTTTTACATTACAGCGACCAGGTTGCGCAGGGCGAATAACGCCCTCACTGGCGTAATATCACCTCTATGCATAATGGCGGTTTCGTCTTCACCGCCATGCTCCGCCCATTTTCTGCTTTACTTATAATCCGCGGCCAGTCATGAAGGTCTCTTATAACAGCGCATTTGTGCCGGAAGAAAGCCGTTTCGTCTGCTACAATCGCGCCTCATTTTTTGGATGGATAGCATTTTCACATGGTTTCCGAAACTAAAACCACAGAAGCGCCCACGCTACGTCGTGAACTGAAGGCGCGTCACCTGACGATGATTGCCATCGGAGGCTCCATCGGTACAGGTCTTTTCGTTGCATCTGGTGCAACTATTTCTGCGGCGGGTCCTGGCGGCGCGTTGTTCTCGTATATTCTGATTGGTCTGATGGTGTATTTTCTGATGACCAGCCTCGGTGAACTGGCAGCCTATATGCCGGTTTCCGGTTCGTTCTCTACCTACGGTCAGAACTATGTAGAAGAAGGCTTCGGCTTCGCGCTGGGCTGGAACTACTGGTACAACTGGGCGGTGACAATTGCCGTTGACCTGGTGGCCGCGCAACTGGTAATGAGCTGGTGGTTCCCGGACACGCCAGGCTGGATCTGGAGTGCACTGTTTCTCGGCGTTATCTTCCTGCTGAACTACATTTCCGTGCGCGGGTTTGGCGAAGCGGAGTACTGGTTCTCACTGATCAAAGTGACCACCGTGATTATCTTCATCGTGGTTGGCGTGATGATGATTGTCGGTATCTTCAAAGGTGCTCAGCCGGTAGGCTGGAGCAACTGGACGACGGGTGATGCGCCGTTTGCCGGTGGTTTTGCCGCGATGATTGGCGTGGCGATGATTGTCGGCTTCTCCTTCCAGGGAACTGAGCTTATCGGTATCGCAGCAGGGGAATCGGAAGATCCTGAGAAGAATATTCCACGCGCGGTGCGTCAGGTGTTCTGGCGAATCCTGCTGTTCTATGTGTTCGCGATTTTGATTATCAGCCTGATCATTCCGTACACCGATCCAAGCCTGCTGCGTAACGATGTGAAAGACATCAGCGTTAGCCCGTTCACGCTGGTATTCCAGCACGCGGGTCTGCTGTCTGCGGCGGCGGTAATGAACGCGGTTATCCTGACGGCGGTACTGTCTGCGGGTAACTCCGGGATGTATGCTTCTACGCGTATGCTTTACACCCTGGCCTGTGACGGTAAAGCGCCGCGTATTTTCGCCAAACTGTCTCGAGGTGGTGTGCCGCGTAATGCACTGTATGCAACTACGGTGGTGGCGGGGCTGTGCTTCCTGACCTCAATGTTTGGTAACCAGACCGTATACCTGTGGCTGCTGAATACTTCCGGGATGACGGGTTTTATCGCCTGGTTAGGGATTGCTATCAGCCATTATCGTTTCCGTCGTGGTTATGTGCTGCAAGGACACGATGTGAAGGATCTGCCGTATCGTTCTGGTTTCTTCCCGCTGGGGCCGATCTTTGCCTTCGTGCTGTGCCTGATCATTACTCTGGGTCAGAACTACGAAGCGTTCCTGAAGGACAGCATTGACTGGGGGGGTGTGATGGCAACCTATATCGGTATCCCGCTGTTCCTGATTATCTGGTTTGGTTATAAGCTGACGAAAGGTACTCATTTCGTTCGCTACAGCGAAATGAAATTCCCTGGACGCGTGAAGAAGTAATCTTGTACCTGATGGCACCGTGCTAATCCGACCTACGTAAGATAGTGTAGGTCGGGTAAGCCCTCCATGCTGCCATCCGGCAGACAATAACCCCCCCGCCACTCACCATGTTCAGTTAACATCTCAGTTTCAGAAAGCATCAACATGTGTTGGCGGGATAATGAACATGCTCTCTCTGAGAAAGGGTTCCGTTCACCTCATGTTCATCGCTTCTCTGTACACTGAACGCCAGTGAACGTGTTAAGGGTGCTATCGCCG
>NZ_SZWK01000139.1:0-90525 GCF_005280815.1 Citrobacter sp. TBCS-15
ATTATAGGGAGTTATTTCAGGCTGACAAGGGGAAATTTAAAATAATTTTTCGAGTGATTATTTTTTATTCTTTGCGCTTATTTTGGCAACGTTTTGTGGGTTAATTGGGCAATTTCCCGCGCAAAACCCGCGACCTGCTCCCAATCGGTATACACCACTTCTTTATGCGTATCCGTTTCACCGCCAGACATCTTCATTATCAGTTGGATCATCACGCGGTCATACCAGCGATAGCGGGGATACAGCAAAGCGCCGGCAATAACCGCACTGCGATCCGGCCGCCACGGCGAACTCATCAGGAACTTACGCGCATAGCTGTTGGTTTGCGGCGTACGCTTCTCCGGTTTACGGGCAACCAGGTTAACGGAGTAGAACGCACTCGGCATCGCGTTCAGCCGCGTGGCATGCTTTTTCACAAACTCCTGAAAAGCGGCATGGTAATGACCATAGCGAATCGAGGCGCCAATCACCACGCTGTCATAATTTTGCCAGTCAGGCTCCGCGGTACGATGCAAATTAACAACATCCGTCCAAACGCCCAGCTCTTTGAGTTCAGAAGCCAGATACTCGGCGATTTCACGCGTTTGCCCGTCCCGGGAAGAAAAAAGAATCAGTGTTTTCACGTGTTACTCCATTATTCACGCCAGAAAGTAGGGGTAAAGAGTACCAGCAGAGTAAAGACCTCCAGACGACCAAACAGCATATTGGCAATCAGGATCCACTTCGCCACGGGATTCATACTGGCAAAGTTGTCGGCGACAACGCCCAGCCCTGGCCCGAGGTTATTCAGCGTCGCCACCACGGAGGCAAACGCGGAAAAGTCATCAACACCGGTCGCAATAATCGCCAGCATACTGATAATAAAGACCAGTGCATAGGCAGAAAAGAACCCCCATACGGCTTCAAGAATTCGCTCCGGCAGCGCACGGTTACCCAGTTTGATACTGTAAACAGCATTCGGGTGAACCAGACGTTTCAACTCGCGGTTACCTTGCTTAAACAGCAACAGGATACGAATCACCTTCAAGCCACCGCCCGTAGACCCGGCACAGCCGCCGATAAAGGCAGAACACAACAACAGCACTGGCAGGAACAGCGGCCAGCGGGCAATGCTGTCGGTGGTAAATCCGGCGGTCGTCGCCATTGATACCACCTGGAAAAAGGCCTGGTTGATGGTCGTGAGCGCTGAACCGTAGGTATTGTGTATCCACAGTACCAGCGTACAGACAGCCACCAGCGTCAACTGCACGCCGATGAACATGCGAAATTCCGGATCGCGCCAGTAGACCTTCAGACTACGGCCGCTTAATAAAGAGAAGTGCAGGCCATAGTTACAGCCGGAGATCAGCAAGAAGATAGCAATGATGGTGTTGATCGTGGGACTGTCGAAATATCCCACGCTGGCATCGTGCGTGGAAAAGCCGCCAATCGCAATCGTGGCAAAGCTGTGCCCAATGGCGTCAAACGCTGGCATCCCGGCAAACCATAGCGCCAGTGCACATGCCACCGTCAGCAATACATAGATAAGCCACAGGGTTTTCGCCGTTTCGGCAATACGCGGGCGCATTTTATTATCTTTCAGCGGCCCCGGCATTTCTGCCCGGTAGAGCTGCATCCCCCCGACGCCAAGAATAGGCAGAATAGCCACCGCCAGCACGATGATCCCCATCCCGCCGAACCATTGCAGCATCTGCCGATAAAAGAGGATAGCGTGTGGCAATGAATCCAGCCCCACCAGCGTTGTTGCCCCGGTGGTGGTCAATCCGGAAAAGGATTCAAAAAATGCATCGGTAATCGTCAGGTTAGGGCTTTCCGCAAAGATGAACGGCAGCGCACCCACGCTACCCAGCACGGTCCAGAACAAGACGACAATCAGAAAACCTTCGCGAGATTTCAGCTCGCCTTTCTCTTTGCGGTTCGGCCACCACAGCATGGAGCCGATCGCCAGAGCAACGAAGAAAGTTTGGGTAAATGCACGCCCTGCCCCATCGCGATAGATGAGAGCCACCAGTCCGGGGATAATCATTGTTCCCGAGAATAAGATGACCAGTAGTCCAACGATTCGGGTAATGGCGCGAAAATGCATCTCTACCGCTTCCTTAGTTCTTTAAAATGAGGTGGGGATTATTCTTCAATCGCTAACAATTGCAATGAACCACGACTAAAATCCGCCAGTTTTGCCGAAAATTCATCCACTTTGGCATAAGGAAGCGCCACCCTGAGCCGAACAAAAGCCAGGTAATCACTGGCAACGACTTTACCGTCAAACTGACCCAGCAAAGCTTCTATGCCTGCCAGCTGACCGTACTCACACTGCAAAGTATATTCGGTTAATGGCGTCTTGCGCTGTGTCGTTAACTGACGCAACGCCTGATTCACACCGCCACCGTAGGCTTTTACCAGCCCACCCGTACCGAGAAGGATACCGCCGTAGTAGCGCACCACCACCGCGGTAATCTCACCGACACCGCTGCCCATCAACTGCGCGAGCATCGGTTTGCCTGCCGTTCCCGCCGGTTCACCATCGTCTGAAAAGCCCAACTGCTGCGAGTCATTCGGCGCACCCGCCACCCATGCCACACAATGGTGGCGGGCGTCCGGGTATTCCGCTTTGACGGACTCAACGAATGCTTTCGCCGCTTCTACGCCGTCCGTATGAGCGAGCAGCGTAATGAAGCGGCTTTTTTTGATCTCTTCAACGACGCTAACCGGCGCCGCAGGGATTAACCAACTGTCCATTACGCCAGTTTTAAATCCCGCGTCATGTTCTCGATATTGTTCTCGTGGACCACCACGTTGTCTTCAATACGAATACCGCCGAACGGTTTCAGAGCTTCAATTTTCTGCCAGTTGAAGTGTTTACTGAACTGCCCTTCACGCCACGGCGCCAGCAGTGATTCAATAAAGTAGATGCCCGGTTCGATGGTCAGAACCATACCCGGCTGCAGAACACGGGTGCAGCGCAGGTAAGGATACTTCGACGGGGCAGCAAGGTGGGTACCGCTGTCATCCTGCATAAAGCCAGCGACATCATGCACCTGCAGACCCAACGGGTGACCAATACCGTGCGGCATAAACGGTCCAGTAAGATCGTTTTCCACCATCGCCTCTTCACTCATATCAGTGATGATTTGATGCTTACGCAGCAGCTTCGCGATGCGCTGATGGAACTGAATGTGGTAATCCACGTAGCTGGTGCCCGCTTTCATGGTAGCGATAAGCGCCAGCTCTTCGTCGTTAACATCTTTCACCAGATGCGCATAGTCATTGTCGCTTTTCGCCGACCAGGTACGCGTCAGGTCTGCCGCATAGCCGTTATATTCCGCACCAGCGTCCAGCAGGAAGCTACGGATTTCAGACGGGGCCTGATGATCCAGTTTGGTGTAATGAAGAACCGACGCATGCTCATTAAGCGCAACAATGTTGCTGTATGGCACGTCGGTATCGCGGTGACCGGTTGCGGTCAGATATGCCAGGTTGATGTCAAACTCGCTCATCCCGGAACGGAATGCTTCTTCCGCGGCACGGTGTCCATTCACCGCCATTTTCTGCGCTTCGCGCATACAGGCCAGTTCGTAATCCGTTTTAAAGGCGCGGTAATAATGCAGGTAGTCAATCACCCCTTTCGGGTTGATGTTGCTGGCCGCGATGTCCAGTTGCAGCGCACGTTCCGGAACCGGACCGATATAACCGATATTGCTGCGAGCAGCAGGCAGCTGGCTACCGATACCGTCCGCTTTTGGCAGCGCGATGATCTCGATTTCTTCCGTCCAGAATGAGGTCGGCAGCGGCTCAACGTTATGCCAGTAATCGACCGGCAGATAGAACCACAATTTTGGCTTATTCACACCATCCACCAGCAACCAACAGTTAGGAACCTGCGTCACAGGTACCCAGGCTTTGAATTGCGGATTGACCTTAAACGGGTACGGATGGTCGTCAAGAAAGACGTTAACAAGTTCGCCAGAGTGAATAAGTAACGCATCCAGCTTGAAGCGTTCCAGCGCGTCGCGCGCCCGCTCTTGTAAGGTAACAATATGATTTTTATAGAGTGCGGCCAGTGATTCCATTTTCTATCCTTCTGTTTTTGACCTCAAGACTTCGCATCTTAGCACATCGCTTTGTGAGTGCGTGATTTCTGCCGAGCGTGATCGAATCGTCATTTCTTTAATCATTCATTTGCATTTTTTTAACATAAAACACACACTTCGATTCATCTGGTATGACCAGATCACCTTGCGGATTCAGGAGACTGACATGCTTTACAAAGGCGACACCCTGTACCTCGACTGGCTGGAAGATGGCATCGCCGAACTGGTGTTCGATGCCCCTGGTTCGGTCAATAAACTCGACACGGCCACCGTTGCCAGCCTGGGCCATGCGCTTGACGTGCTGGAAAAACAACCGAATTTAAAAGGGTTGCTGCTGCGCTCTAACAAAGCAGCCTTTATTGTCGGTGCCGATATCACCGAATTCCTTTCACTGTTCCTCGTGCCTGAAGAACAGTTGAGCCAGTGGCTGCACTTTGCCAATAGCGTCTTTAATCGTCTGGAAGATCTGCCTGTTCCGACCCTCTCAGCGGTAAATGGCTATGCGCTAGGCGGCGGCTGCGAGTGTGTGCTGGCGACCGATTACCGTCTGGCAACGCCGGACCTGCGCATCGGTCTGCCGGAAACTAAGCTGGGCATTATGCCAGGCTTTGGCGGATCCGTGCGTATGCCACGTATGCTGGGTGCGGACAGCGCGCTGGAAATCATTGCTGCAGGTAAAGATGTTGGTGCTGAGCAGGCGCTGAAAATCGGCCTGGTCGATGGCGTCGTGAAACACGAGAAACTGCTTGATGGCGCAATCGCGATATTACGTCAGGCGATTAACGGCGATCTCGACTGGAGAGCCAAACGCCAGCCGAAACTGGAACCGTTGAAACTCAGCAAAATTGAAGCGGCGATGAGCTTTACTATCGCCAAAGGAATGGTGGCGCAGACGGCCGGGAAGCATTATCCCGCACCAATGACTGCCGTGAAAACGATTGAGGCGGCAGCCCGCTTTGGCCGTGAAGAAGCGCTGAACCTGGAAAACAAAAGTTTTGTTCCACTGGCGCACACCAGTGAAGCTCGCGCATTGGTTGGGATCTTCCTTAATGATCAGTTCGTGAAAGCCAAAGCCAAAAAGCTCACCAAAAATATTGAGACGCCAAAGCAAGCGGCGGTGCTGGGCGCGGGCATTATGGGCGGCGGTATCGCTTACCAGTCGGCCTGGAAAGGCGTGCCGGTTGTCATGAAAGATATCAACGACAAATCATTAACGCTGGGCATGACCGAAGCCGCCAAGCTGCTGAACAAACAGCTTGAGCGCGGCAAAATTGACGGTCTGAAAATGGCGGGAGTGATTTCCACTATTCATCCAAGCCTCGACTATAGCGGTTTCGAGCGTGTGGACGTGGTAGTCGAAGCGGTCGTGGAAAACCCGAAAGTGAAAAAAGCGGTACTGGCGGAAACCGAAGATAAGGTACGCCCGGACACCGTACTGGCTTCGAATACCTCTACCATTCCAATCAACGAACTGGCCAGCGTGCTTAAACGCCCGGAAAATTTCTGTGGTATGCACTTCTTTAACCCGGTGCACCGCATGCCGTTGGTTGAGATCATTCGCGGCGAGAAAAGCTCAGATGAAACCATCGCTAAGGTTGTCGCCTGGGCAAGCCAGATGGGCAAAACGCCAATTGTGGTCAATGACTGCCCTGGCTTCTTCGTCAACCGCGTGCTGTTCCCCTATTTTTCCGGTTTCAGCCAGTTGCTGCGCGACGGAGCGGATTTCCGCAAAGTCGACAAAGTGATGGAAAAACAGTTTGGCTGGCCGATGGGTCCGGCTTATCTGCTGGACGTGGTGGGGATTGATACCGCGCATCACGCACAGGCGGTGATGTCTGCGGGCTTCCCACAGCGTATGCAGAAAGATTATCGCGATGCGATAGACGCCCTGTTTGATGCTAACCGTTTCGGACAGAAAAATGGTCTCGGGTTCTGGCGCTATAAAGAAGATAACAAGGGCAAGCCGAAGAAAGAAGAAGATGCCGCCGTTGATGGTCTGCTGGCAGAGGTCAGCCAGCCGAAACGCGACTTCAGCGATGAAGAGATTATCGCCCGCATGATGATCCCAATGGTCAACGAAGTGGTGCGTTGTCTGGAAGAAGGCATTATCGCCAGCCCGGCAGAAGCCGATATGGCGCTGGTGTATGGCCTGGGCTTCCCTCCGTTCCACGGCGGCGCGTTCCGCTGGCTGGATACGCTCGGCAGCGCGAAGTATCTCGATATGGCTCAGCAGTACCAGCACCTTGGCCCACTGTATGAAGTTCCGGCCGGTCTGCGTGATAAAGCGCGCCATAACGAACCGTATTATCCCCAGGTTGAGCCTGCCCGCCCGGTTGGCAGCCTGAAAACGGCTTAAGGAGTCACAATGGAACAGGTTGTAATTGTTGATGCGATCCGTACCCCGATGGGCCGTTCGAAAGGGGGCGCATTTCGTAACGTGCGGGCAGAAGATCTCTCCGCACATTTAATGCGTAGCCTGCTGGCGCGTAATCCAGCGCTGGAGCCATCCGCACTTGATGATATTTACTGGGGCTGTGTGCAGCAAACGCTGGAGCAGGGCTTCAACATCGCTCGTAACGCGTCACTACTGGCGGAAATCCCGCATTCAGTACCGGCAGTGACCGTTAACCGTCTGTGTGGTTCATCCATGCAGGCGCTGCATGATGCAGCACGGATGATCATGACCGGTGATGCTCAGGCGTGTCTGATTGGCGGCGTAGAACATATGGGCCATGTGCCGATGAGTCACGGCGTTGATTTCCACCCGGGTATGAGCCGCAACGTGGCGAAAGCCGCGGGGATGATGGGCTTGACGGCGGAAATGCTCTCCCGCATGCACGGTATTAGCCGTGAAATGCAGGACGCCTTCGCCGCACGTTCACACGCTCGCGCCTGGGCCGCGACCCAGTCTGGCGCATTTAAAAATGAAATCATCCCGACTGGCGGTCATGATGCAGACGGCGTGCTGAAGCAGTTTAACTACGATGAAGTTATCCGCCCGGAGACCACGGTTGAAGCGCTTTCTACTCTGCGCCCGGCATTCGATCCGGTTAGTGGCACAGTGACGGCCGGTACCTCCTCCGCGCTTTCCGATGGTGCTGCCGCGATGCTGGTCATGAGCGAAAGCCGTGCCCGTGAGCTGGGTCTGACGCCGCGTGCCCGAATTCGTTCAATGGCCGTTGTCGGCTGCGACCCTTCCATCATGGGCTACGGTCCGGTTCCGGCTTCAAAGCTGGCACTGAAAAAAGCGGGACTCTCCACCAGCGACATCGGCTTGTTTGAGATGAATGAAGCTTTTGCCGCCCAGATCCTGCCGTGTATTAAAGATCTGGGGCTGATGGAGCAGATCGACGAGAAGATCAACCTCAACGGCGGGGCGATCGCATTGGGTCACCCGCTGGGCTGTTCCGGTGCGCGTATCAGCACTACCCTGCTCAACCTGATGGAACGCAAAGACGTACAGTTTGGTCTGGCGACGATGTGTATCGGGTTAGGTCAGGGTATCGCGACGGTATTTGAGCGAGTTTAATCAAAGATAAATTCCCCTAAATAATTCGCGCTGCATCGCGGCGGCAACTGAGCGAATCCCCGGGAGCATAGATAACTATGTGACCGGGGTGAGCAAAGGCAGCCAACAAAGAAGCAGTGTGAATTATGACGGGGAAAGGTTTAGTTGCCGTTCTTCCCGCCTGTCAGGGGCGGGTTTTTTATTTCCCTGAACTACCACGTACCACTAACTGCACCGGCAGCAGCAGATTCTCTTCCTGTTTCTCTTCCAGCAGTAAACGCAGCGCTTCCCGACCCAGTTGTTGCTTATCAACCGCGATAGTGCTCAGCGGCGGATGTGACCAGGCTGCGGCATCGATATCATCAAACCCTACCAGCGCAAGATCTTCCGGGATACGTATACCCTGCTGCGCACACACTCTTTGAACAACCATCGCTGCCGCATCGTTATAGGCAAAAATGGCGTCGGGTGGCTCCGGCAACTTGAGCAGCTCATTAACCGCCTCTACCAAAGATTGCTCAGTATCCAGCAACGGCGGCGCGATGGCTTCGTACTCTGGTGGCATCAGCAACCGGGCTTCATACAATGCCTGACGATAGCCCTTCTCACGCTGGCGAATACTGTAGTGAGAAAGTGTACTGGCAAGAAAAGCGATGCGGTTGCGACCTTGTGCAATCAGGTGTTGCGTGGCCAGATAGCCGCCCTGGGTGTTGTCCGGATTGACGCAGGGCAGGCCAGGCGCCCAGAGATCCACCAGCACCAACGGCAGTTTCATCTGTTGCAGCAGCCCAAGCAATTCAGGCTCAAAAAATCCGGCGCAGATCAGCGCATCCGGCTGGTGCAGCAGCACCTGCTCACTCACTGCATCACCCGGACCAATAGACAGAAAGCTCAGCGCAATGCCGTTCTCACGACAAAGATCTTCTATGCCTAACAGCAACTGAGAGTAAAACGGCAATGCGTGGCTGATATTGTGCTGACGATGCAGCAAAAACAGGACACGTTTGATCTTGTCGCTGCGCAGGCGGGAAAAATCATAACCTTGCTGCTGAGCCACAGAAATAATGCGCAACCGGGTATCTTCACGCAGCCCCGGCTGCCCTTTTAACGCACGGGAAACAGCGCCAACTGAGACCCCACACGCTTCGGCAATGTCTCTGATACGTACAGGTTTCGTCATTTCACTCTCATTGATTCTACGCTGGCTTGTTGTGCCCCCAGCCAGGCGGCACCGCGGACGCCGCTACTGTCACCGTGTCGGGCCTGAACGATCGGTGTACGGCACTGTTTACCAAATACGTACTGTGCTACTCGCGCCTGCAAGCCAGAATACAGTAAATCGATATTAGATACCCCGCCCCCCAACACAATGACATCGGGATCGAGCGTATTCACCACGCTTGCCAACGCACGCGCCAGTTGATCGCAATAGCGTTCCCATAACAAACAGGCATCTGCATCACCCGATTCTACCTGTCGCATAATTTGTGGCACACCCGCATGTTGCGCGGTGTGATTCAAATACTGGCGTTCCAGGCCGCTGCCGGAAATAAAGCTCTCGATGCAGTTCAACTGCCCACAATAGCATGTCACTGCGGCCCCATCCCGGGATTCATGATAACGCGGCAAGGCATTATGCCCCCACTCGCCTGCACAGGCGTTAGGACCGGAAATCAGACGGTTATCGATACACACACCGCCGCCACAACCGGTACCGAGGATGACGCCAAAAACGACGCTGTGTCCATACCCGCTGCCGTCCATCGCCTCTGACAGCGTAAAGCAATTAGCATCGTTGGTGACGGGCACATCCATCCCTAACGCTTGCTCAAGATCTTGCGCAAAGGCCTGCTGATTCAGCACCAGAATGTTGGAGTTTTTGATTAACCCTTCGCTATCCACCGCACCGGGCACCCCAACGCCAACCGAGAAAGGCTGATTAACGGCCTGCCTGGCCTTGGCAATCATCTCCGTTACGGCCTGGAAAAAATCGCCATAGCTCTGCTTTGGGGTTGCGCATCGCTCGCGATAAACAATTTCACCCGTATTATCAATCACTACCGCTTCGATTTTAGTCCCGCCAATATCCAGGCCAAGCCTCATGGTTTCCCTCGTTTGCGCCTTGTAATGTGATACTGCATAGCTTGCCCATTTTGTTTACTAAACAAAAAGAGTTCCGTCACAAAAGCTTATTTTTATGATTAATAGATAGCGAGAAATGTTTACTAAAAAACAGTGAGAAAAGAGAGGCGACGAGACCGGGCTTGCACCCTGTTAGTAGAAGTAAAGTGAGTGATGGATGCGCCGGAAAGGCTCCGGCGCACAGCGCTTAAATAAATGCGAACGCGTCACCAAACAGGCGATCTTCACGCGCACTGCGTTCATTGCAGAACAGATCGCGCGCGATTTTAGCCATTTCAAAACGTCCGGCAATGTAGATATCGTGTTCCGCCAGGGTACCGTAATCCTGTAATACTGCCGTTAATACGGTGCCCGTACGGCCACGCCAGCCTTCTTCAGGCTGTTCCACCACTGGCTCAACGCGCAGGTTCGGGTGATTTACTGACAGTGCTTCCAGCTCAGAGAGATCGTAGAGATGCTTCTCTTCGCGCCCGCCCCAGTAAATGGTGATATCGCGGTTTGGATTACGCGCCAGCGCGGTAAGCAGAATGGAACGCGCATAAGAGAATCCCGTCCCGCCGGCAATCAGGATCAGCGGGCGATCGTCCTCATCACGCAGCCAGGCTTCGCCATGCGGAATGTCGACCTTAATTTCCCGGTCTTTCAGAATGCGATCCATTACGGCCATGGCATACAGATTTAGCTCAGAAGCGCCAACGTGCAGTTCAATGAACCCCTGCTCGTCCGGCGTAGATGCCATGGAGAACGGACGCTTATCTCGTTCGTCCATTACGACCATTAAATACTGGCCGGCACGAAAGGAAAACGCCGCGTCTGGCACTAAACGAACGCGATATACGGTGTCAGTGATAGCTTCTACCGAGGTCACTTTACAGCTTAAGGTTGTCATGCGCTCTCTCTGTCGGATCAATAGGCAAAACGATCGCGCCTCAGGCGCTTTTGCCGTCATTAAAGATGGCCAGTTCATCCCAAATTGCGTCAATGCGCGCAGTGACTTCAGGATCTTTTTTTATCGGACGTCCCCATTCGCGCTGGGTTTCGCCCGGCCATTTATTGGTGGCATCCAGCCCCATTTTTGAACCAAGACCGGAAACCGGCGAGGCAAAGTCCAGGTAATCAATGGGTGTATTCTCTACCAGTACAGTATCCCGGGCCGGGTCCATACGAGTCGTAATCGCCCAAATCACATCATTCCAGTCGCGTGCGTTGACGTCATCATCACAGACAATAACAAATTTGGTGTACATAAACTGACGCAAAAACGACCAGACCCCCATCATGACGCGTTTGGCATGACCGGCGTACTGTTTTTTTATCGTCACTACGGCCAGACGATATGAACAACCTTCCGGCGGCAGGTAAAAGTCGACGATTTCCGGAAACTGCTTTTGCAGAATAGGCACGAAGACTTCATTCAGCGCTACGCCAAGCACTGCGGGCTCATCCGGTGGGCGTCCGGTATAAGTAGAGTGATAAATTGCATCTTCGCGCTGGGTAATGTGCGTGACGGTAAAGACCGGGAAGCTATCTACTTCATTGTAATAACCGGTATGATCGCCATACGGTCCTTCCGGGGCCATTTCACCCGGTTCGATATAGCCTTCCAGCACAATTTCAGCACTGGCAGGCACTTCCAGATCGTTGGAAATACATTTGACCACTTCAGTTTTGGTGCCACGCAACAGCCCGGCAAATGCGTATTCAGATAACGTATCCGGGACAGGGGTAACAGCACCCAGAATTGTCGCCGGGTCTGCTCCCAAGGCCACAGAAACCGGGAACCGTTCACCAGGATGCGCCGCGCGCCACTCCTGGTAATCAAGCGCGCCGCCTCGATGGGAAAGCCAGCGCATAATAAGCTTGTTTTTGCCAATCAGTTGCT
Source organism: Citrobacter sp. TBCS-15 (assembly GCF_005280815.1). Taxonomy (NCBI): domain Bacteria; kingdom Pseudomonadati; phylum Pseudomonadota; class Gammaproteobacteria; order Enterobacterales; family Enterobacteriaceae; genus Citrobacter; species Citrobacter sp. TBCS-15. The sequence continues at coordinate 11,624 of NZ_SZWK01000139.1, forward strand.
GACGATAGATACCGAGATTCTGCCGCTCTTTGTGCGGGCCGCGCGTAACGGTCAGCCCCCAGGTAATCAGCGGCGCAGCATCCTCTGGCCAGCAGGTCATAATCGGAATACGGTTTAAGTCGACTTCATCGCCTGAATAGATTTTTTGCTGGCACGGTGCGCCGCGTAACCGCTTAGTCGGCATGTTCAACACCTGCTTAAACTGCGGCAGCTTATCAAACAGATCGCGAAATCCTTTCGGTGGCTCAGGCTCTTTCAAAAACGCCAACAGCTTACCGACTTCCCGTAGCGCCGAGACATCTTCTTGCCCCATCCCCATCGCCACACGCTTCGGTGTGCCAAACAGGTTACACAGCACCGGCATTGAATAGCCTTTAGGATTTTCAAACAGTAACGCAGGCCCACCAGCACGCAGAGTGCGATCGGCAATTTCAGTGATCTCCAGGTGGGGATCCACCTCAAGCGAAATGCGTTTGAGCTCGCCTTGCTGTTCAAGCAGCGTCAGGAAGTCGCGTAAATCGTGATATTTCATGGCGTCCATTGTGGCCTCTTCGTAAGCGCTTCATTATACGGCGTTCATCATTGTGATGCTGTATTTTTGTTAAATTAGCGTGAACTCTGGCGATACATATAAGCCCCAGGAGTATATACCCATTGGGTTTCAGCCTGCTTTGCGGCGGGTATAATTAACTTAACTCATGGCTTTTGCTATGCTGGCGCTCAGAACAAGCGGATAAGAGTTATTATGCAAGCCTGGTATTTACTGTACTGCAAACGTGGGCAACTTCAGCGAGCCCAGGAACACCTGGAAAGACAGGCGGTGAACTGCCTGACGCCTATGATCACCCTGGAAAAAATGGTGCGCGGTAAACGTACCACAGTCAGTGAACCCCTATTCCCTAATTACATGTTTGTCGAGTTCGACCCGGAAGTGATCCACACCACCACCATCAATGCCACGCGTGGTGTCAGCCATTTCGTCCGTTTCGGTGCGACGCCGGCGACCGTTCCTTCTCCCGTCATTCATCAACTTTCTGTCTACAAACCTGAAGGTATTGTTGACCCTGAAACCCCTCATCCGGGGGACAGTGTAATTATTACTGAAGGTGCGTTTGAGGGGTTGAAAGCGATCTTTACCGAACCCGATGGCGAAGCGCGTTCCATGCTGCTGCTTAACCTGTTGAATAAAGAGGTTAAGCAGAGCGTGAAAAATACCGGCTTTCGAAAAATTTAAATAGCCTTAGAAGGTCACTTCAAACAGCGTTCTGACGTTAGCATCAATGGTTGCTGACAACCATTGCGGATCCTCGCCGCGCCAGTGGGCAATACGCTCAAGAATATGTGGGAGGTGCGCAGGTTCATTGCGCCGTGACGCTGGTTTAGGCGTTAAATCCCGGGGAAGTAAGTAAGGCGCATCGGTTTCGATCAGCAATCTCTCAACCGGGATAAAGGGCAGCAGCTCACGCAGTTCCATGCCCCGGCGCTCATCACAGACCCACCCGGTGATACCAATATAAAGCCCGCGGTCTACACAATCCTGCATCTCCTGGCGCGTGCCGGTAAAGCAGTGCAGCACCGCACCGGGCAGGCTATCCAGCCACGGATCCAGCAACGTCAGAAAACGCTCATGGGCATCCCGACAATGCATGAAAACCGGCATCTGCAGTTCAGCAGCAATGCGCAGTTGCGCCTCAAAAGCACGCTCCTGCTCCTGCGGCGTGGAGAAATTGCGATTGAAATCCAGGCCGCACTCACCAATAGCGACCACCTGCGAATGGTTTGCCAGTGCGATAATCTCTGCTTCTGTTGAGGACTGCCATTGGCTGCTGTCATGCGGGTGCACGCCAGCCGTGGACCAGCAATGTGGATAATGCTGCGCCAACGTTAAAGCCTGCTGGCTTTCGTGCAGGTTTGTTCCGGTCAGAAGCATACCGTTTACGCCCGCAGCAAAGGCGCGCGCCACGACCTCATCCCGGTCTTTCGTAAATTGTGAACTGGTTAAATTAACGCCAATATCAAACATGCTTCCTCCCATATGACAACCGCCCTGACGGGCGGTTGCGTTTATTCTTCAGTTTTCTCGGCGGCTTCGGCTTCTTTTGCTTCTTCAGCCTCGTTATCCTCATCTCGCGTACGTCGCTTACCGACATAGAATCGAGAGAAGAACACACCCACCTCGAACAGGCAGTACATCGGTATCGCCAACAGCGTTTGCGAGAAGACATCTGGCGGGGTCAATAGCATCCCGACGACAAATGCGCCGACTACAACGTAAGGACGTTTCTTACGTAAGTCTTCAGGCGTCGTAATGCCCATCCAGCATAGCAGCACAATGGCGACAGGAACCTCAAAAGAGACACCGAAAGCCATAAACAACGCCATTACGAAGCTGAGATAGCTGGCAATGTCTGTCGATACCTGTACGCCTTGCGGAGCCGTGTTGGCAAGGAAACCAAACGCCAGCGGGAAGACGACAAAATAGGCGAATGCCATACCGATGTAGAACAATAACGAACTGGAGACCAGCAGCGGCACAACCAGGCGACGTTCATGTTTGTACAAAGCAGGCGCAATGAATGCCCAGACCTGGTAGAGGATCACTGGCGCTGACAGAATCAGCGACACCATGAAGGTTAACTTTATCGGGGTAAAGAACGGCGAGGCCACATCGGTGGCGATCATCGTTGCGCCCTGCGGCATCTGTTTGATCAACGGCGCCGCAACCATATGGTAAATGTCGTTGGCAAAGTACACCAATGCCAGAAAGATCACGAATACCGCAATAATGCAGTTCAGGAGTCGCTTACGCAGCTCAATAAGATGCGTGATGAGCGGTTGGGTATCTTCTACAGCCATGTTTACGGTTTATCACTCGACGAGGGGGAGGATTCGACAACAGGTGCGGCAGCTTTCTTTTCTGCATCCATCAACGTGGCGGAAGCGTTTTCCGTCGGCTCTGGCTTTTTAGCACCCGTGGATTCCGGTTTTTGCTCCGGCGAACTGGCCTGGTTTTCAGCGGCAGCTGGGGTGACCCCTTCTCGCTGTGCTTCACCGTCTTTCACCACCGGATTATGGATAGTGTGCGCTTCATCGCTGGCTTTCTCAGGATCGTGCACGCTATAAGAACGCTTCATCGACTCCGCCGCTTCACGCAGCTCATCCATTGATGCTTTCAGCTCCGGGGTCAGATTTGTCAGGCTCGCTTTTTCTACTTTCTTCAGGCTGTCCTGGAATTCCTGAAGCTTAAGCTCCTGGGTCAGTTCGTTCTGAACAGTAGTCGCAAGGGAACGCAAAGCGCGAACCCAGCCAGCAACCGTTTTTACCGCTACGGGTAAACGCTGCGGCCCCAAGACAATGAGGCCGATAACGAACACCAATAACAGCTCGCTAAAACCGATATCAAACACGGATTATACCTGCTCTTTATCTTGGCTTTTGGCGTCTTCCTTTTTCACTTCGCCCTGCTTATCGGTGATGGATTTAGCAGTAAAATCAGCATCCTGGCTGGTTTTATCTTGCTTAGGTTCATCATCACCCATCGCTTTTTTGAAGCCTTTAATAGACGCGCCAAGATCGGAACCGATGGAGCCGAGTTTCTTGGTGCCAAATAGCAGTACAACGATGACGGCAATGATCAACAACTGCCAAATACTGATACCACCCATACATGTTCCTCTGTCATAGATGATGAATTAATAAGGCCGTAGTATACGTTACACGGCCTGCCTTGGGCGATGAAAAATTCAGCGCATTTTGCGCCAGCCGATTAGCCAGGCTATGACGCCTCCCGCCATTAACCAGCCTGGCATAAGCCCCCACTCAGGACGGCTTACCAGCAGGAATGTTCCACTTAGCAACAATGTTGCGCCAATGCCCAATAAATAACGGGATTGTCCCTGACGCACATGATTAGCGTGAAGCTCGCGGGCAATCTTATCAACACTGTGCTGTAAATATTTGCCCTGGCGCAAACTGTCATACACCAGTTCAGGTATTTCTGGCATTTTTTCGACCCAGAACGGAGCTTTTTCTTTAAATGCCCTGACGAGCGCCGGAATACCGACCTGATCTTTAATCCAGGATTCGAGAAACGGCTTAGCCGTTTTCCACAAATCTAACTGTGGGTAGAGCTGTCGTCCGACACCTTCAACATACAGCAGCGTCTTCTGGAGCAAAACCAGCTGGGGCTGGACTTCCATGTTGAATCGACGCGCGGTGTTAAACAGATTCAACAGCACGTGACCAAAGGAAATCTCCGCCAGCGGTTTTTCGAATATCGGTTCGCACACGGTACGAATGGCGAATTCAAACTCTTCAACGTTGGTATCGGGCGGAACCCAACCTGAATCCACGTGCAATTCGGCAACTTTGCGGTAGTCTCGGTTAAAGAACGCGATGAAGTTTTCAGCCAGATAGCGCTTATCTTCTTTATTTAAAGAACCCACAATCCCGCAATCAATACCAATGTACTTCGGGTTTTCAGGGTGCTCATAACTGACGAAAATATTCCCAGGATGCATGTCCGCATGAAAAAAACTATCGCGAAAGACCTGAGTAAAGAAGACCTGCACACCGCGTTCAGCCAACAACTTCATGTTGGTGCCATTCTTCTCAAGCGTTGCGACATCCGATACGGGGATACCATATATGCGCTCCATCACCATCATGTTCTGACTGCAATAGTCGGAATACACTTCCGGGATGTACAGCATCGGGCTATCTTCAAAATTACGTCGCAGCTGAATTGCGTTCGCCGATTCGCGCAGCAGGTTCAGCTCATCAATCAACGTTTTTTCATACTCGCGGACCACTTCTGTTGGTCGCAGGCGACGGCCATCCGGCAGCAGGCGAGGAACCCAGCGCGCAAGGCGGTAGATCAGTTTTAAATCCGCTTTAATCACCGGAAGTATGTCCGGGCGGATAACTTTGATCACCACCTCTTTACCATTGGATTTCAATCGCGCGGTATGGACCTGGGCAATAGACGCAGATGCCAGCGGCGTGATCTCAAAATCATCAAACCACTCCTCGACGGACAGCCCGCCCATGGCTTCTTCGATTTGTTCTTTCGCTCGCTGCCCATCGAATGGGGCAACGCGATCCTGCAATAGCGCAAGCTGATCGGCGATGTGCGGTGGGAAAAGGTCACGGCGAGTGGAGAGCATTTGCCCAAATTTAATCCACACCGGGCCGAGTTCCTGTAAAGCCAGTCTCAGCCTTTCTCCCAGCGGTTTGTCTTTATGCTGATTGGGCATCCAGAACAACGAGTAACGCCACAACCGAAGCGGCAGCGTAATACGCATTTTGGGGATGAGTTCATCAAGACCGTAGCTTAAAAAAGTGCGAATGATGAAATAAAGGCGCCGTACTTCACCTGGCGTCATTTGGCCTCCAGTTTTTCCAGCCGTTTGGCCAGAGATTCGACCGCGCGTTCAATGGCTGCCGTTTCTTCTGCAAACCATGCAACCTCAAGCGGACCGGGAGCCATACGCCACTCTTCGGTGATCGCTTCGGCTACATAGCGCTGCTGGCGCTGAATGTTATGGCGCAAGAACTTCGCGCCACCACGCAAGACTTTGCTGACCCCCTCCGCGACGATATCGCCGGTATAGGGCGCTAACAATTCTGCGGGATCAAACTCAGCCAGATCGGCCAGAGCAACAAAATTCTGCACCACCTGGATATCACCCTGAACTTCCAGCTCACCGCTGCGAATAAGCGTGGTAAGTTGCTGGCGGTCGCGTAATTTCGGCAACACGCTGGCATGTGTGATTACTGTGCAATCGGCTTCGCCTTCCCATGCCCCCAGCACATCGACCTGGCGTTCACTAAACACCAGGACTAAAGGTGTTGAAAATCCTTTAAGATCAACACGCAGCACCTTGCTCTGTAAACGTGTTCTGGCTGACTTCAGCGCAGGAGAACGATACAGAAAGGTATTGAGCAGATTTTCAACGCCTGCGGTCACTAAGGGTTTTAAAGGCATCCCCAATCTCCTGTCAGAACTTGTAACCACGATGCAGCGCAACGACACCAGCCGTCAGGTTGTAGTAATCAACGCTTTCGAACCCGGCATCTTGCATCATTGCTTTTAGCGTGTCCTGATCGGGATGCATGCGAATGGACTCCGCCAAATAGCGGTAACTGTCCGCATCGCTTGCGACCATGGAACCTATGCGCGGCAGAACATGGAAAGAATAAGCATCGTAGGCCTTGCTCAGCGGTTCGATAATCGGTTTGGAGAACTCCAGCACCAGTAAACGTCCGCCCGGCTTCAACACGCGATACATGGATCGTAAAGCTTTGTCTTTATCCGTTACGTTGCGCAGACCGAAAGAAATGGTAATGCAGTCAAACGTGTTGTCAGGGAAAGGCAGTGCTTCCGCGTTCGCCTGAACGTACTCAACGTTACCCACTACGCCGATATTACGCAGCTTTTCGCGACCCATTTTGAGCATTGAGTCATTGATATCCGCCAGTACGACTTTACCGGTTTCACCCACCATGCGAGAGAATTTCGCCGTCAGGTCGCCCGTACCGCCTGCCAAATCCAGAACGGTTTGACCGCGACGCACGCCACTGCAATCAATGGTGAAGCGCTTCCACAAACGATGAATGCCAAATGACATTAAGTCATTCATAACGTCATATTTCGAGGCCACAGAATGAAAAACGTGGGCCACCATGTCAGCTTTCTGCTCTTTAGCGACGGTCTGAAAGCCAAAGTGCGTCGTTTCTTGTGAATTATCCACCATCTCAGTGCCTGCTCATTCAAAAAATGTTCAAGAAGTGTAACAGATTGGGCCAATTTGCCCTACCCTTCTACAGGGTTCAACTACCCCAAACGGACTAGTTTGATTGCTGATTTACTGCTTCATCATCAGGGTAAGGCTCATCCTGTTGCGTCTCAGGGACCGCGCGCAACCGGTACTCTTCATCCTGCGTAGTGGCTTGTTCAGCCAGCTCAGGATTTATCTCACGCTTAATTTCCACACCTAAACTGCGAAACGCTTCTGCCTGTGACAGGACGTTTCCACGGCCCGAAGAGAGCTTTTTCATCGCTTGTCGGTAGTTGTCCTGGGCTTTATCCAGACTTTGGCCAATCGCCGACATATCATCCACAAACAAGCGCATCTTGTCATAAAGTTTGCTGGCTCGATCGGCAATTTGTTGCGCATTACGGCTCTGATGCTCGTAGCGCCACAGGTTGGCGATCGTGCGCAATGCCACTAACAACGTGGTGGGACTGACCAGCATAATATTATTTTTAAGCGCCTCGGTTATCAGTTCGGGTTGTCTGTCCAGCGCCAGCAAAAAAGCGGGCTCGACGGGAATAAACATCAGCACATAGTCAAGCGAACGCAGCCCGGGAAGCTGTTGATAATCTTTACGGCCCAACAGACGAATATGGTTTCGCACCGAGGCGATATGTTCCTGCAACGCAGTCTCGCGGGTATATTCATCTTCCGCGTTAAAATAGCGCTCATAGGCAACCAACGTCATTTTTGCGTCGATTACCACATCTTTACCCTGCGGTAGCCGGACAATGACATCGGGTTGCATTCGCGAACGGGCATCGTTTTCAATGCTAACCTGGGTTTCGTATTCATAACCTTCACGCAGACCGGAGGCTTCAAGTACCCGCGTCAGTACCACCTCACCCCAGTTACCCTGCGTTTTATTATCGCCTTTTAAGGCCCGCGTCAGGTTTACCGCTTCCTGCGCCATCTGCGCGTTAAGTTGCTGGAGATTACGAATTTCGTGCGCCAGGGTATGGCGCTCTTGCGCCTCTTTACCGAAGCTATCCTGAACCTGACGTCGAAAACCGTCCAGTTGTTCGCGAAGCGGTGTCAGAAGGCTGTTCAGACTTTGACGGTTTTGCTCATCTACGCGGCGGTTGCTGTGCTCAAAAATGCGATTCGCCAGGTTTTCAAACTGTTCACTCAGGCGTTGTTCGCTGTTGATCATCTGGCGGATTTTATCTTCCGCATGCTGCTGCGTCGCTTCCAGCCGGGTAGTGACTTCACGGAGATCGGCTTCCAGAGAGGTATTGATGCTGTGCAGGCTGCGTAATTCGTTATTGAGTAGTTCGCACTCGTCGCGCCAGTGGGCTTCCTGTGCGAGTTGTTGGCGGGCAGCGCTTAACGCAATATCCAGTTCACGTCGCTCTTCGATGAGGTCGGCACGGATCTGATCGGCCCGCGCTTTTGTCGCCAGCCACCCCACCAGCAGCCCTGCGGCTAATGCCAACACGGCACTCATCATAATTGTAATATCCACAACGCCCCCTTACAGCAACGGCTTACCCGCACAAAATAGAATTGTGCTGTATAAACGTCCAGTTTAAAAGGAATTTCCTGCGAGGCACTACGCAAAATAAAAAGGCCGAACGCGTCGGCCTTTTTGAACAGACGGGAGAATTACAGTAAACGGCGGGCAGCTTCCACCACGATTTTCACCGCGTGGCTTTCCGTTTGTTTCATCGTTTCCGCATTAGGAATCTCTTGCTGAGTACGGTTCACGATAACGCCAGCAACCATACCTGCACGCAGGCCCTGGCTTGCGCACATGGTCAGCAACGTTGCGGATTCCATTTCGTAGTTCATGACGCCCATGGACTGCCACTCTTCCATTGAGCCTTTGAAACGGCTCACTACGCGACCAGAGAAGGTGTCATAACGCTCCTGGCCCGGGTAGAAGGTGTCAGAAGACGCGGTGACACCCACGTGGGTAGTCGCACCGATAGATTTCGCCGCTTCCACCAGCGCAGTGGTGCACTCGAAGTCAGCAACGGCCGGGAATTCCATTGGCGCGAAGTGCAGGCTTGCGCCATCCAAACGGACAGACGCAGTGGTGACCAGCACATCACCCACATTGATATGCGGCTGTATAGCGCCAGTCGTACCGATACGCAGGAAGGTACGAATGCCCAATTGCGCCAGTTCTTCTACGGCAATAGAGGTGGACGGGCCGCCGATACCGGTAGAGCAAACGATCACGGCTTTACCATCCAGCTCAGCACGCCAGGTCGTGAACTCGCGATGGGATGCCAGCTTAACCGGCTTATCCATCAGCGCGGCGATCTTTTCCACACGCTCCGGGTCGCCAGGGACGATAGCAAGCGTAGCCCCTTGTAAATCGTTCTTAGTGAGGCCGAGATGAAAAACATCAGACTTAGACATAAAAACTCCTCTGTGAATCGGTTTTGTCAGAAGAAGCAAAAACACACTTTACCGAAGGCATAAACAAATTTTCGTGACAGACATCACCATGATGTAAATAAATTGCATTCGATTGCCATCAAATAGTGACGGATATCACATAAACAGCGTGATGTAAGGACTCCTTGCACAAAAGATAGACCGTTTAAGGCAATGTGGTACGTTGCATATGTCTATAGTTAATAATGCGCTTTTTGGCTGAATATTTAAGGGTACGGAGAATACCATGACGACACGACAATCTGGCTTTGCACCTGCTGTATCTCCACCGACGTCTACCACGGTTCACACACCGGATAACGCAATTATCGCCGGTGTAACGTCCATACCTTCACAGGGCGATGATATGCCAGCGTATCACGCACGACCAAAACAGACCGATGGCCCCCTGCCCGTGGTTATTGTCGTGCAGGAGATTTTTGGCATTCATGAACACATTCGTGATGTTTGCCGCCGTCTGGCCCTGGAAGGATATCTGGCTATTGCACCAGAGCTCTACTTCCGCGAAGGCGATCCCAATGACTTTGCCGATATCCCCACGCTGCTCAGCGGCCTTGTCGCCAAAGTGCCTGACTCTCAGGTACTGGCCGACCTGGACCACGTCGCCAGTTGGGCCTCCCGCAACGGTGGGGATGCTCATCGATTAATGATCACTGGTTTTTGTTGGGGTGGACGCATCACCTGGCTGTATGCCGCACACAATCCGCAGTTAAAAGCAGCGGTAGCGTGGTATGGCAAACTGGTGGGTGATAAGACCCTCAACTCGCCGAAACATCCCGTTGATATCGCCACCGATCTTAACGCCCCCGTCCTGGGACTTTATGGTGGTCAGGACACCAGTATCCCACAGGATACCGTCGAAACGATGCGTCAGGCGCTACGCGCCGCCAATGCTAAAGCGGAAATTGTGGTTTATCCCGATGCCGGGCATGCATTTAATGCCGATTACCGCCCGAGCTACCACGAAGAGTCGGCCAAAGACGGCTGGCAGAGAATGCTGGAGTGGTTCGCGCAATACGGCGAGAAGAAGTAAGTATCGCCAGGCAAACCGATCATCAAAACGGAGGCTAACGCCTCCGTTTTGTTTTTACGCCTGACGCAAGTTCTGCGCGGCCTTCACCATGTTAGCCAGCGCGGCACGGGTTTCCGGCCAGCCGCGGGTTTTCAAGCCGCAGTCCGGGTTCACCCACAGACGTTCCGCCGGAATACGCTGCTCGGCCTTCTTCAGCAGAGTCTCAATCCACTCCACGCTCGGGACGTTCGGCGAGTGTATGTCGTAGACGCCCGGCCCGATTTCGTTCGGATAGTCGAACTCTTCAAACGATTCCAGCAGTTCCATATCAGAGCGAGAGGTCTCAATGGTGATCACGTCCGCGTCCAGCGCCGCAATGGAATCCATGATGTCATTGAACTCGCAGTAACACATGTGGGTATGGATCTGGGTTTCATCCTTCGCCACTGCCGCGTTAATGCGGAAGGCTTCTACCCCCCACGCCAGATACGCAGCCCAATCACTGCGGCGTAGCGGCAGACCTTCGCGCAGCGCCGGTTCGTCAATCTGAATAATACCGATACCCGCCGCTTCCAGATCCGCCACTTCGTCACGCAACGCCAACGCAATCTGCTTCGCGATGGTTTCACGCGTCACGTCTTCACGCGGGAACGACCAGCAGAGAATGGTCACCGGACCGGTCAACATGCCTTTTACCGGCTTGTCGGTCAGCGACTGCGCGTACTTCGCCCACTCCACGGTGATCGCTTCCGGGCGGCTGACGTCGCCAATCACCACCGGCGGCTTCACGCAGCGAGAGCCATAGCTCTGCACCCAACCGTTCTGGGTAAAGACGAAACCGTCCAGGTGTTCGCCAAAATATTCCACCATGTCATTACGCTCGGCTTCACCGTGTACCAGCACGTCAAGCCCCAGACGTTCCTGCTCAACAATCGCCTGTTTGATATGCTCCGCAATACCGGTGCGATAGTGGGCAGCATCAAGATTGCCTTTTTTGAAGTCCAGACGCAGACCGCGAATTTCGGTGGTTTGCGGGAATGATCCGATAGTCGTGGTCGGCCATGCCGGCAGATTAAAACGGGCACGCTGTGCTTCAGCGCGAACCGGGTAAGCGTTGGCACGCTGGCTGTCCTGCGCGGTGATCGCCGCCAGACGTTTTTCCACCGCGGCGTTATGTACGCGGGTAGAGTGGCGACGCGCCTGGATCGGTGCGCTCCATTCCACAATTGCCGCCGTATCGCCGCTGTTCAACGCATCGCGCAGCAACGCCAGCTCGCCGCATTTTTGCAGCGCGAAGGCAAACCAGCTCTTCACTTCCGCATCAAGCCGGGTTTCCACGCTCAAATCAATCGGGCTGTGCAGCAGAGAGCAGGAAGAAGCCACCCACAGGTCACGTTTCCCGACGATGTCTTTAACTTGCGCATATTTTTCACTGAGATCGGCGCGCCAGACGTTACGACCGTTTACCAAACCGGCTGACAGCAGCCAGTCGGCAGGCAGACGTTGGTGCAGCTCGGCAACGTCATCTTTGCCATGAACGAAATCAACGTGCAGACCCTGCACCGGCAGCGCGGTAATGGTATCCAGGTTCGGCGTTACGCCTTCAAAATAAGTGGTCAGCAGTAATTTTACCTGCCCTGCCAGCGCATCATACGCGGGTTTGAAGGCGTTCAGCCAAACCTGCGGCAGCTCCAGTACCAGCGCGGGTTCATCAATCTGTACCCACTCAATACCGCGTTTCGCCAGCTCAGCCAGCACCTGCTGGTAAACCGGCAGAATGTCATTCAGCAGGGTCAGGCGGTCAAACTGTTCGCCCTTCACTTTCCCCAGCCACAGGTAAGTTACCGGCCCAAGCAGCACAGGCTTCACCTTGTGGCCGAGCGCCAGCGCTTCGTCCACTTCATCCAGCAGTTGGGTCCAGGTCAGTTTGAACTGCTGACCTTTGGTGAATTCCGGCACCATGTAGTGATAGTTGGTATTAAACCATTTGGTCATTTCTGCCGCCGCCGCGGGCTCACCCGTCGGGGCGCGGCCACGGCCAATGCGGAATAAAGTATCGATATCAACCGAGCCGTCTTTATTTTGATGACGCGCCGGAACGTTGCCGAGCAGCAGGCTGGTGGTTAGCACGTGATCGTACCAGGCAAAATCGCCCACCGGCAGCAGGTCAATGCCCGCCTGCTTCTGCTGATCCCAGTGGCGGGCGCGCAGCTCGCGGCCAACGGCCAGCAATTCTTCACGGGAAGAATTTCCCGCCCAGTAGCTTTCTTGCGCTTTCTTCAACTCGCGACGCAGGCCAACGCGAGGGAAACCGAGGGTGTGATTCAATATTGTCATTTTTCTTCCTCTCTTATTTTATTGAATCTGAAGCAAAAACTCTAAATAGTTCGGTTTGCAGGAAGGCGGCGACACAGCGCATCCCCAGGAGCTTACTGAAGTAAGTGACTGGGGTAAGCGAGGAAGCCAACGCATCTGCAAGCCGAAATACGACAAGTTTTGGACGTCCAGATGTTTACACATCCATAATTGGCGGTTACTGTATATTCCTCAAGCGCAATTTGTTCATGCCGAAGTGAAGGACTTTCATGATCGAGATTAAACACCTGAAAACGCTCCAGGCGTTGCGGAATAGTGGTTCGCTGGCAGCCGCAGCGGCGACGTTGCATCAGACCCAATCCGCCCTTTCTCACCAGTTCAGCGATCTGGAGCAACGCCTCGGCTTTCGTCTTTTTATCCGTAAAAGTCAGCCTCTGCGCTTTACGCCGCAGGGCGAAATTTTGCTGCAGCTGGCAAACCAGGTGTTGCCGCAAATCGGTCGCGCGCTACAGGCCTGCAACGAACCGCAGCAAACCCGGCTACGCATCGCGATTGAATGCCACAGCTGTATCCAATGGCTGACGCCCGCGCTGGAGAATTTTCGTGCCAACTGGCCGCAGGTGGAAATGGACTTTAAATCCGGCGTGACGTTCGATCCGCAACCTGCGCTACAGCAGGATGAATTGGATCTGGTGCTGACCTCCGACATTCTGCCGCGCAGCGGATTGCACTACTCGCCGATGTTTGATTTTGAAGTACGCCTGGTCCTGGCGCCGGACCATCCGCTGGCCAGCAAAACCCAAATCACCCCGGAGGATTTAGCCAGCGAGACGCTGCTTATTTATCCGGTACAACGGAGTCGGCTGGATGTCTGGCGGCATTTCCTGCAACCTGCGGGCGTTAGCCCGTCGCTGAAGAGTGTGGATAACACCTTGCTGCTGATTCAGATGGTTGCAGCTAAAATGGGTATCGCGGCTTTACCACACTGGGTAGTGGAGAGTTTTGAGCGCCAGGGCCTGGTGGTAACCAAAACCCTGGGTGATGGATTGTGGAGCCGACTGTACGCCGCCGTGCGCGATGGCGAGCAGCGACAACCGGTCACGGAAGCGTTTATTCGCTCAGCGCGGAATCACGCCTGCGATCACCTGCCGTTTGTACGGAGTGCGGAACGACCCACTTTCGATGTACCCACAGTGAGGCCACTATCACAGCCGCACCAATGATGAAGCTCGGCCAGTGAGGCTGTTGATGCCAGATAGCCAGGTTAACCAACAGCCCGGCCGGCACATGCATATTGTTCATGATGCCCAGCGTACCCGCATCCACCTGAGTCGCGCCGTAGTTCCACATAAAGTAACCAATGCCGGACGCCGCCACGCCAAGAAACACCAGGATGCCCCACTGTAGCGTGGTTGCAGGTATTTTCTGCGCATTACCCAGCATGAACCAGGCCACTATCGCCACCATAAATGCCCCCATGTAAAACCAGGCAAAAGCGTTGTGCTGCGGCATTGGCCGTGTTTCCATTAGACGCTTGTAGCCCACCATACCAATGGCAAAGCTGATATTGGATAGCTGTACCAACAGCAGGCCGGTCCAGAAGTGGCTGGTCACCTGGTCGTAACGAATGATCCCCGCACCGATCACCGCCAGCAATGCACTGAAGGCGTAGCTCCAGCGCAGACGACGTCCACTCATCAGGTCATAAATTAGCGTAATGTAGAGCGGCGTTAGTACGGTAAAGAGCAGCAGCTCTGAAACCGTCAGGTACAGATAGGCGTGAAAACTCAGCATATACATAATGCCAAGCTGCATGGCCCCTACCAGCATATACAGCGCGATCGTTTTTACGCTGTGCCCACGGGTACGTAAAAATGGTAGGAACACCAGCGCCGCCAACCCAACGCGCACCAGCACCGCAAAATAGCTATCGACATGACCGGCAAGGTACTCGCCAAACAGGCTAAAGGAAAAGGCCCACAGAATTGTGGTAATGATGAGTAACGCCACAATGGATGTCTCTTAACAAAAGGTACACCCATTGTAGCGAAGTTTTTAGTTGACAACTGGTCAACTAACGAACGATGGCGTTACTGCAAAAAGAGCTTACGCAAATAGTGCGGCACGGCATCATCGGCGTTGAGTCCAATCACGTCCAGTTCCGGATGAAGATCTTTCAGGCGCTGGTGCGCGTTGCCCATGATGCAGCCTTTGCCAGCCATGGAGAGCATTTCCGCATCGTTCATCCCGTCACCGAAAGCGATACAGTCCTTCAGGTTGTAGCCCATCGCTTTCGCCACCGCTTCCAGCGCATGACCTTTCGACACGCCACCAGCCATCACTTCCAGACAGGTAAGCGTAGAGAAGCTGACGTTGACGCGATCGCCCCAGCGAGCGTTAATCGCCTGCTCCAGCGGCAGCAGCCTTTCATGAGAATCGGTGGTAAAAAACACTTTGCTGACGCCTTCAGGCTCCAGTAGCGCAGGTTCAAACAGAGAATAGTTAAATACCGCTTCTTTAAAGAAGCGCATTTCGTCCGGACGATGACGATTCATAAACCATTCATCATCACGATAAACGTTGGTCACGATGTCCGGGTTTGCATTCACCACACCAAACAGGTCGCTGGCAATGTCGCGATCCAGGTTATGGGTAAACACCAGATTCCCGGCAGAATCGTGCACACGCGCACCGTTGGATGTGATCATGTAGGTTTTAATGCCGAGGTTATCGCGAATTTGCCCCACATCAACATGATGACGGCCAGTCGCAAACACGAAGTTAACGCCACGTGCGGTCAATAATTTCAGTGTCTCTTTGGCATAAGGGGACAACGTATGGTCGGGGGAAAGCAGCGTACCGTCTAAATCAGACGCAACAACCTGATACATAAGAAAATTAAACCTCTAGGCAAAGCGGGTTCCGCTGGATGAGTTATGCTTGTCGAAAAATTCGACAATAGCGTTAAGCGCGACTGAGCGCATTGCGTCCTTTTCAAAAAGGATCTCATGGTACGCGCCTTTAATGACAAGCGGCTGACCTCCCTCTACAGGATGGCCCGCTGCGGCGCGGAGTTCACAAAAGCGATCGTGCATACGGTTATCCACCAAACGCTCTTCTTCAGCCTGAATCAGTAATGTTGGCGTCGCGTCATCCCCCGCCCCGGCCAGAACCTGTTCACCCGCCAGAATACCTTCACGTACCCAGTGGTAGGTGGGACCGCCCACGCGCAGCCGAGGTTCATCGGCATAGAAGCGTAGATTGCGCCGATAGCGCTGTCGACTGTGGGTTACCGCATTCATCCCGAATGGCAGCGCCCGCCAGCGCCCGGTCCCCATGGCATAGCCCTCGCGGATCCGTGGATGCCCTTCAGCCCAGTCCAGAATTTGACGCACCATCCAGTCGGGAAAGCGCATCACAATACCAAACATCGGCGCGCAAAGCGCAATGGCATCACACTGATTCGGATGACGCTGCAGGAACAACGTGGCAATCGCCCCGCCCATAGAATGCGCCAGTATATAGCGTTTTCTCCACGGACCGGGTAACACTTCCTGCTGCCAGAAAGCGGTTAAATCGTCGACATAGTCATTAAAGTTATCCACATGACCGCGATGCGGGTCCGAAAGCATACGCCCGGAACGCCCCTGGCCACGGTGATCGATAATGAGAACGTCAAAACCAGAATGAAACAGGTCATACGCCAGTTCAGCGTATTTCACATAGCTTTCAATGCGTCCAGGACAGACGACGATGACACGATCGTTTTTCTCTGCGTGAAAACGAACAAAGCGTACGGGAACATTATCTACGCCCGTAAATTCCGCCTCTTCCCGCTGACGCCAGAAGTCTGTCAGTGGTCCCATGGAAAAAGCAGCAAACGCGTTTTCTCTTGTTTCCCAGTCTTTTTGCTGCTGAAACATCGGGTATCCAGCCTCGTTGACCAAGTAAAATCGTTTTTTTTGCCATGTCTGATACAACGTACCGACAGTAGCGTATTGTGGCATAAAAATAGACAATCCGGGAGTTTCTCATGACCTTTGAATGGTGGTTCGCCTACCTGTTGACCTCTATTATTTTGAGCTTGTCTCCAGGCTCTGGCGCAATCAACACCATGACCACCGCCATCAGCCACGGTTATCGCGGTGCCAGCGCATCGATTGCGGGTCTACAGACCGGGCTGGGCATTCATATCGTTTTGGTTGGCGTAGGGCTGGGAACGCTATTTTCACGTTCAGCGATCGCGTTTGAAGTGCTGAAGTGGGCGGGTGCGGCGTACCTGATTTGGCTGGGGATCCAACAATGGCGCGCGGCGGGCGCTATCGATCTGAACACCATGGCGAATACGCAATCGCGCAGCCGACTGTTCAAACGCGCGGTCTTTGTAAATCTGACCAACCCCAAGAGCATTGTTTTTCTTGCCGCCCTGTTCCCGCAGTTTATCCTGCCACAGGAACCGCAGGTGATGCAGTATGTGGTGCTTGGCGTCACGACTATTGTGGTCGATATCATTGTGATGATCGGTTACGCGACGCTGGCTACGCGCATTGCAGGCTGGATTAAAGGACCAAAGCAAATGAAGGCGCTGAACAAAGTGTTTGGTTCACTGTTTATGCTGATAGGCGCCCTGCTGGCGTCGGCAAGGCATGCCTAGCAAATGGAACGACGCTCGCAATAAAATGCTAACAGCAAGAGCGTTTGGACGTGAGTTCTCGTACTTCGCCGCAAAGGTAGAAAAGCCTTTTATTCTGCACTGTTAGACGTTGATTGCTAATGCCAGAATGCCGCCATATTCACTTCTCACGGATGATGAACGATGGCGGAAGCAACGACACCACATGACGCAGTATTTAAGACCTTCCTCTCCCGCGTGGAAACCGCTCGGGACTTTATCGAACTTCATCTTCCTCCCTCGTTAATCAAAATCTGCAAACTGGAAACGCTCCGTCTGGAATCAGGCAGCTTCGTGGAGGATGATCTGCGCCCCTATTTCAGCGATATTCTCTACTCGCTGGAAACCACCAGCGGGCATGGCTATGTACATGTGCTCATTGAGCATCAAAGCTCACCGGACAAGCATATGTCATTTCGCCTGATGCGCTACGCTATCGCAGCGATGCAACGTCATCTTGAGGCGGGAAACGACACGTTACCGCTGGTTATTCCTGTGCTCTTTTACCATGGTAAGCAAAGCCCATGGCAAGGATCAATGAACTGGCTGGATCACTTTGAGGATTCAGGAACCGCCCTTCAGCTATACAGCACGCCGTTTCCGCTGGTGGATGTAACGGTTATTCCGGATGATGAGATTATGCAGCATCGCAGTATGGCGGCGCTGACGTTGGTACAAAAACATATTCGCCAGCGCGACATGGCGCAGTTGCTGGATAAACTTACCCGCCTGTTTATGCTGAATAAGATGAGCGGACAACAATTAACCGTGCTGGTAAACTACATGGTGCAAGCAGGGAATACACAAGATGTTCAAACATTATTGTATAAGCTGGCACAGCGTGTGCCGCAGCATGGAGACAAACTGATGACAATGGCGGATCAACTAAAACAGATAGGCCGTGAAGAAGGGAGGCGCCTTGCCCTTACTGATGTAGCAAAAGCAATGCTCAAACGGGGTCTTGATACCGACGCAATTATGGAAATGACCGGCCTTTCAAAGGACGAGTTACAGAAGCTTGCGCAATAAACCGCATTCCGCCTGGGACGCCCAGGCGGGTAACAAACTTAACGCGAAATAATCAGGTGGATACCGAAGCCCGCGAACAGCGCGCCGGCAAAGCCATCAATCCACTTCGCCAGACGCTGATAGCCGCGACGCATCTTCGGAAGTGCAAACAGGCTGGCGACCACGGTGAACCACGCCAGAGTTTCCACGATGATCAGCGCGAAAATGCCCCATCGCGCGCCTGTTCCTACGCTATCGCCAACAAACAATGAAAACACGGAGCCAAAATAGATAATGGCTTTCGGGTTGGCGAGGTTGGTCAACAGACCTTTTAAAAAGCTGCGTCCGCTCTGTGCCAGCTCAACCTGTGGGGTAGGGGCCGCTACGTCCTGTTTTTTAAAGGCGCCGCGCAGCATCTGGTAACCCATCCAGCACAGATACAGACCGCCGCCCACCATGATAATGGTATGCAACCAGGCCATTTTTTCGATAATCAGATGCAGGCCAAGCAGCGCCACGCCAGCCCAGACCATGACGCCACAGGTAATACCCAGCACGCCCATCATGGCTTCTTTGCGTGAACGGCTAACGGCCGTTTGAGAAACAAAGAAAAAATCGGGACCGGGACTCATCAGCGCAACGATATGCACCAACGCAACGGTGAAAAATAGCGTTAACATAAAAATGACTCGCGGGGGAATAGTTCAGTGAGTCACCATCCTGGCACTTTTTTGCCTCGCTGACTACTCTTCGTCGTCACCATCAACGTGCGCGCGAATAAGTGCCATAAACTCTTTGCCAAAACGCTCAAGTTTACGCATTCCCACGCCGTTGACGCTCAGCATTTCGCTCGGCGAAACCGGCATCTGCTCGGCCAT
The DNA here is from genome assembly GCF_005280815.1 of Citrobacter sp. TBCS-15. Lineage (NCBI taxonomy): Bacteria > Pseudomonadati > Pseudomonadota > Gammaproteobacteria > Enterobacterales > Enterobacteriaceae > Citrobacter > Citrobacter sp. TBCS-15. The sequence goes on from NZ_SZWK01000139.1 coordinate 30,731, forward strand.
TTCAATCAACGTGGCATCGTTAAAGACGACATACGGCGGGATATTCTCTTCATCGGCAATCGCTTTACGCAGCTTACGCAATTTGGCAAACAGTTTGCGATCGTAATTGCCGCCGAAGGATTTCTGCATAGCGCGCGGTTTCAGCGCCACGATTCGCGGTACCGCAAGCTGCAACGGGACTTCGCCGCGCAGCACCGGACGCGCAGCTTCAGTGAGCTGTAACGCGGAGTGTTGGGCAATATTCTGTGTTACCAGGCCCAAATGAATCAGTTGACGAATCACACTTACCCAATGCTCGTGGCTTTGCTCACGGCCAATACCATAGACCGGCAGTTTGTCATGGGCCAGCTCACGAATGCGCTGGTTATTCGCCCCGCGTAGAACTTCCACGACGTAACCCATACCAAAGCGTTGGTTAACGCGGTAGATCGTCGACAGCGCTTTGCGCGCATCCATTAACCCGTCGTACTGTTTTGGCGGGTCGAGACAGATATCGCAGTTACCACACGGCTCCTGACGCCCTTCGCCAAAATAATTCAGCAGAACCAGACGACGACAGGTTTGCGCCTCGGCAAACGCCCCCATCGCATTGAGCTTATGACGTTCGATATCCAGCAGCTGTCCGGCAGGTTTCTCTTCGAGGCAACGGCGGAGCCACGCCATATCAGCCGGATCGTAAAACAGCATCGCTTCCGCCGGCAGGCCGTCACGTCCGGCACGGCCGGTTTCCTGATAGTAGGACTCAATGTTACGCGGGATATCAAAATGCACCACGAAGCGCACGTTGGGTTTGTTGATCCCCATGCCGAACGCCACGGTCGCCACCACAATTTGCAGGTCATCGCGCTGGAATTTTTCCTGCACCTCGGCGCGCACGCTGTTTTCCAGCCCGGCATGATAGGCTCCCGCGCTGATGCCACGACTTTGCAGGCGCGCAGCGGTGTCTTCGACTTTGGCGCGGCTGTTACAGTAAATAATGCCGGACTTACCACGCTGTTCCTGCACATAGCGCATCAGCTGATCGAGCGGCTTAAATTTCTCCATCAGCATGTAGCGAATATTCGGGCGGTCAAAGCTGCTGATCTGAATTAACGGATCGTTGAGGCCCAGCAGACGCACAATGTCCAGCCGGGTGGTTTCATCCGCGGTCGCGGTCAGTGCCACAAACGGCAGGGTTGGGAAACGCTGACGCAACTGGCCCAGCGCAGCGTATTCCGGGCGGAAGTCATGTCCCCACTGCGAAATACAGTGCGCTTCATCAACTGCCAGCAGCACCGGATTCCAGTGTCCAAGATGCTCAAGGAAGTTATCCAGCATCAGGCGCTCAGGGGCAATATAAAGCAAGCGAACCTGCCCGCTGCGACAGCCGGCCATCACCTCAAGCTGCTGTTCACGACTTTGGGTGGAGTTCAGGCACGCCGCCGCCACGCCGTTGGCCAGCAGTTGATCGACCTGGTCTTTCATCAGGGAAATCAGCGGCGAAACAACAACGGTGAGTCCGTTGAGTAATAATGCGGGAATTTGATAGCACAGGGATTTGCCGCCACCGGTGGGCATAACGACCAGACAGTCGCGACCAGAGAGCACGGTGTCGATGATTTCTTCCTGGCCTGGGCGAAACTGTTGGTAGCCAAAGGTTTCCTGTAAAACCTGTTTAGCGCCCATTTCCAGATTCAACACTTCCGCCTGCGCCACATTAACCCCATTAACCTGAAATAAAAACAGGCGCTATTTTCAGCGCCTGAGAGAGAAACTGCAATGATTAAAATACTCTCAATATCCGTTAGAAGATATCGTTAAGCATTACGCCGACGCCAACACGGGTTTGATTGAAGTTGTAGTCAATCAGCGATTCGCCGTAACCACTGTAGACCTGGGTGTAGAGACGAACATGCTTCGTAATAGGATAGCTTGCCCCTAACTCTGCGCCGCCGTAGCCGGTGTTCCAGTTGTACTGCCCTTTCACGCTGATAACGGCGTCGCCCAGGTGATACCCCATTTTCAGCTGATAATAGCCCATGTATTTGGTGATGTCGGGGTTATCATCGGTACTGCCAATGACGTACCACGGCTTTACTTCCACCAGCCAGTTGCCGTTTTCTGCCATCAGGCGGGTATACAGGCGGTTCCAGCTACGTGAAGTGGGGTCGGAGCGCCCGTTGGAATCATGGTTGTAACCCATTTCGACATCACGTAGCGTCCACCCGGCAAAGCGATAGTCGGTGGCGAAACCAAGGAACAACTGCGGCTCGTAGTTGGTTTCGCGAAACGGTGAAGATTCTTCACTGTTAGAAAGCTGCCACCAGGATTTCTGCGTATAGGAGCCGCCGAGCACCGAGTTCGGACCAAATATTCCGCGCCAAAGTGGAAATGCCAGGCTTAGCTGAAACTTCACCTCATCTTTGCGCGCATTGTCCGACCAGCTATAGCTGCTGATCGCCTCTTTGTTCATGTCGCTGGTATTGGTGTAGATAAGGTAGTTGGTGTCATAAGGGTAAAGCGTGAAAGGGTTGTCATGCTCTTGCAGCATATTAGCGATAATACTACCCCGAACTGCTGGTGCATCATGAATCTCTTTTACTGTCGCTTCCTGCGCATACGCGGTCAACGGCAGCATGACTGCTGGTAGTAACCATCCCAGAATCGCCCGCATCGGTAATGTTCTCCTGAACCAAAATATTGATGAATTGTATAATTTTCTGACAAGCATTCTATACCCTAAATAATTCAAATTGCAGGAAGGCGGCAAGTCTGTAAACCCCAGGAGCTTACTAAAGTAAGTGACTGGGGTGAGCAGACGCTGCCAACGCACATGCAACTTGAAGTATGACGGGTATACATACTTAGCGATTTCCTCGTTAGTCATCCCGTCCTAAAGTAGAAAACAACAAATAATAAGCATAATATCAACATTTCATTAACCGATAAGGTATTAAGATCGTATGTCTGCTGTACTGACCGCTGAAGAAGCCCTGAAGTTAGTGGGTGAAATGTTTGTTTATCATATGCCGTTTAACCGTGCGCTGGGGCTGGAACTGGAACGCTATGAAAAAGAATTTGCGCAATTAGCGTTTAATAATCAACCGATGATGGTCGGGAACTGGGCGCAAAGCATTCTGCATGGCGGGGTGATCGCCTCAGCACTCGACGTCGCCGCCGGACTGGTGTGTGTAGGCAGCACGTTGACCCGTCACGAAACGATCAGTGAGGACGAACTGCGTCAGCGCATGTCACGTATGGGCACCATCGATTTACGCGTTGATTACCTGCGCCCGGGGAGAGGGAATCGCTTTACCGCTACCAGCAGCCTGCTGCGGGCGGGTAATAAAGTAGCCGTTGCGCGCGTGGAACTGCATAACGAAGAACAGCTCTATATCGCCAGCGCAACCGCCACTTATATGGTGGGGTAAGCGCTTAAAAAAAGGTAAACTGCTGTTACATTTCTGCAATGAGTTTTCCCGATGGATGCTAAACAAACGCGGCAGGGCGTGTTACTCGCTCTGGCTGCCTATTTTATTTGGGGTATCGCTCCCGCCTACTTCAAGCTGATTTACTATGTCCCGGCAGATGAGATCCTGACGCACCGCGTCATCTGGTCATTTTTCTTTATGGTGGTGCTGATGAGCATCAGCCGCCAGTGGTCGGGTGTTAAAACGCTGCTACAAACGCCAAAGAAGATCTTCCTGCTGGCGCTCTCTGCGGTGCTCATTGGCGGAAACTGGCTGCTGTTCATTTGGGCGGTCAATAATCACCATATGCTGGAAGCCAGTCTCGGCTATTTTATTAACCCGCTGGTGAATATCGTGCTGGGGATGCTTTTCCTCGGCGAGCGCTTTCGTCGCATGCAGTGGCTGGCGGTACTGTTAGCCGCCTGCGGCGTACTGGTACAGCTGTGGACCTTCGGCTCGTTGCCGATAATCGCGCTGGGACTGGCGTTTAGTTTTGCGTTTTACGGCCTGGTGCGTAAGAAGATCGCCGTTGAAGCGCAGACGGGTATGCTGGTTGAAACGCTATGGCTGTTGCCGGTCGCCGCGATTTATCTGTTTGGCATCGCCGATAGCCCTACCAGCCATATGGGGCAAAACGCACTATCGTTGAACTTGCTGTTAATGGCGGCGGGTGTGGTCACTACGATTCCGCTGCTGTGCTTCACCGGAGCGGCTACGCGTCTGCGTCTTTCTACACTGGGCTTTTTCCAGTATATCGGCCCAACGCTGATGTTTTTACTGGCGGTGACGTTTTATGGCGAAGTGCCGGGCGCGGATAAGATGGTGACATTTGCGTTTATCTGGGTCGCGCTGGCGATTTTCGTGATGGATGCGATTTATACGCAGCGTAAAAAATAACGCGACTATTATTCTAAATATAATCTGAAAAAATATGCCTCCCCTTGTAAGGGGGGGTAGCATATTGTCATGCTAACGACGTAACCCAACATATGGATGTGAAATTAATGTTAAGTGTTTTTATTCCTTCATCTGAGAGATGTGTTTCCAGATGTCGTTATTTATTATCATTCGCGCTAATAAATATAATATTTTCCATTTTGGTTGGGGTTTTATTATATTTAAGCTTTGTGATACTGGCAATTTTATTCACAATTTTACTACATTATCTCGTCATTAATTTAAACTGTCAGCGATTCAGAGACAGTGGCTTTGAATATATAAAATTCTATGTATGGGGTACGCTTGTAATCTATATTGCCTCCTTCGTGATAATGGTTGCTGAAGATTTCGCTTGCGATGGCTTTGGTATGCCTCTTTTTCTAATCTGGTATTTTGCAACCTTTTCTCTGCTACTTCTGGCTCCCCCGGATTCGAATTCACTCAACAAGTAATTTAATGGAGTTTACATGGACAAGGATTATATTAATGATGGTTCGTTATCTGAAAAATGGAAATACCGTTTTTCATTTTACGATCAACATGGTTTCCCTGGATTTTGGAAAGTAAGCCCAGAATATAAACAGGCATTTAAAGCATTAAAGCCCCGACAACGGTTGACTATTCAAATAAACTTTATTGCCTTTTTCTTCTCATGGATTTATTTGTTTGTACTGGGTCTGTGGAAAAAAGCAATTATAGTTATTTTATTAGGGATCGTTGCAATATTTATTGGAGCATTAATCGGCGTTAACATACTTGGACTTGTTGTCGCAGCTTATGTCGGCGTCAATACAAATAAGTGGTTCTATGAAAAAGAGGTTAAAGGTATCAATACCTGGAGCCTGTAACTTTTCAGGGTGGTTCAGCCGCAGCTGAATCACCCAGGCCTTAATGCTTTACAACCAGTTCTTGCGCTTAAAGTACAGATACGGCGCCAGACCTGCGAGCATCATGAAGACAATCGCGCCAGGATAACCGAAGCTCCAGTGCAGTTCCGGCATAAATTCAAAGTTCATCCCGTAGCTGGAAGCCACCAGCGTCGGCGGCAGAAACACCACCGAGACCACCGAGAAGATCTTGATAATGCGGTTCTGCTCAATATTGATAAAGCCCATCGCCGCCTGCATCAGGAAGTTAACCTTCTGGAACAGCGATTCGTTATGCGGCAGCAGAGACTCGATATCGCGCAGGATCTCACGCGCCTGCTCCAGTTGACCACCCGGCAGACGCGCTTTACGCACCAGGAAATTCAGTGCGCGCTGGGTATCCATCAGACACAGGCGTACCTTCCAGCCGATATCTTCCTGTTCCGCCAGCGTGGAAAGCGCTTCGTCATATTCGTCGCCCTGGCGCCCTTCCATGATCACACGGCTGAGTTTTTCCAGGTCGCTATAGATATTTTCAATCTCATCCGCCAGCTGTTCAATTTTGGTTTCGAACAGGTCGAGCAGCAGCTCGTAAGCGTTGCCATCCACCATCGCCTGGTTACGTGCGCGCATGCGATACAGACGAAACGCCGGCAGTTCGCGTTCGCGCAGGGTAAACAAGCGACCTTCACGAATGGTAAATGCAACGGTTGAGTTACCCGCGTGATCGTCGGCGTCTTCATAGAAGAAGAAGGAGTGAATGTGCAGGCCATCTTCGTCTTCAAAAAAACGTGCGGATGCTTCGATATCTTCCAGTTCAGGGCGCGTGGCCAGGTTCTGGCCCAAGTCCTTTTGCACACGGTTTCGTTCTTCGTCATCCGGCTCGACTAAATCGACCCAAACCGAACTGGCCAGGTGCTCGATCTCGTCTGCCTCAAGGCGAGTTAACCGATTGTTTTCCAGTTGAAATGCGCTCAGCATGACCGGGACTCCCAATGCAAAAAATTATCGGACAGTTCGGAGGGCACACAGAAACAAATTGGGTTTCAGACCATTAAACAGCCTGACTCAGCGCGACGGGAAAAAAACAGAAGGTCGCTGACAACCGCGAAGGCTATCAGCAAAAAGGGATAGCCTTAGGAGTTGATCCTGGATGACAGGATAATGAGCCAGTATCTACTGGGTGTGTCCAAGGCGAATGTCCTCTTAGCGTAATCGTGCGCGCATGTTACGCCAGCAAAATTTTGACGTCAACACGCAACGGATGGCGAAAAAGTAATAATTTCCCCTTATACAGAAAGGTTAGCAGAGGGGAATTATTTATCTATGATTTCAGAATATTAACCGGCAAATAGCCGAATGGCGGCTTCGCCTTATCCGGCCTACAAATCAAAATGTTACCTGGTCACCAGGCCCGATAAGCGCAGCGACATCAGGCGATCACACCGTTTCCAGTCTTGCGTAAGCCGCCACCAGCCATTTGATCCCCTGCCCCTGGAACGCGACCTGCAAACGACTGTGCTCGCCGCTTCCTTCGAGGTTGACGATGGTGCCCTCGCCGAACTTCGCGTGGCGTACCCGCTGGCCAAGTTTGTAGCCGGTATCGTTTTCCGCCATTGGCGTGCCCATCCGCTGATGGCTCACCGGACGGCTAACCGTGGCGCGCAGACGCACCTCTTCAACGCACGCTTCCGGCAGTTCGCCAATAAAGCGCGACGGACGATGGTAAACCTCTTTGCCGTACAGACGGCGCGTTTCGGCGTAGGTAAGCGTCAGCTTTTGCATCGCGCGGGTCACGCCGACATAGGCCAGGCGACGTTCTTCTTCGAGACGTCCGCCTTCATCCAGCGACATCTGGCTCGGGAACATGCCTTCTTCCATCCCCACGATAAACACCTGCGGAAACTCCAGCCCTTTCGCCGAGTGCAGGGTCATCAGTTGTACCGCGTCCTGCCAGGTATCCGCCTGTCCTTCGCCCGCTTCCAGCGCCGCATGAGACAGGAACGCCTGCAGCGGCATTAAGTCTTCGTCTTCTTCGTTGTAGCTGAACTGGCGCGTTGCCGTCACCAGTTCATCTAAGTTTTCGATACGCGTCTGACCCTTCTCGCCTTTTTCCTGTTCGTACATCATGCGCAGGCCGGAATCTTTAATCACCCGGTCAGTCTGCACGTGCAGCGGCATATCGGCAGTCTCTTGTGCCAGCGCGTCAATCAATTCCATAAAGCGCTGTAAGGCGCTGGCGGCGCGACCGGCCAGGGCTTTTTCCTGCAGCAGTTCACGACAGGCCTGCCACAGCGTTAGCTGGCGGTCACGCGAGGTCTGGCGCACCACATCTAAAGTACGATCGCCAATCCCGCGGGTTGGCGTATTCACCACACGCTCAAACGCGGCGTCGTCATTGCGGTTAGCGATCAGGCGCAGGTAGGAGAGCGCGTCTTTGATTTCCTGGCGTTCGAAGAAGCGCATCCCGCCATAGATACGATACGGCATGCTAGCCTGTAGTAAGGCTTCTTCCAGCACGCGCGACTGGGCGTTGCTGCGATACAGAATGGCGCATTGTTCCAGCGCACCGCCGTTGTCCTGCCAGGTTTTGATGCGATTGACCACAAAGCGCGCTTCATCAAGCTCATTGAACGCGCAATACAGCGAGATCGGCTCGCCGTCGACGCCGTCGGTCCACAGTTTTTTACCCAGGCGCCCGTTGTTATTTTCAATCAGGGCGTTAGCTGCGCTCAGAATATTATTAGTCGAGCGATAGTTCTGCTCCAGACGAATGGTTTCTGCGCCCGGGAAATCGTTGAGGAAGCGCTGAATGTTCTCCACCTGCGCCCCACGCCAGCCGTAGATCGACTGATCATCATCGCCCACGATCATCACCTTGCCGGTGTCGCCCGCCAGCAGGCGGATCCAGGCGTACTGAATGTTGTTGGTATCCTGGAATTCGTCCACCAGGATATTGGTAAAGCGTTCGCGGTAGTGCTGCAGAATGTGCGGCTTGTTGAGCCACAGTTCATGGGCGCGCAGCAGCAGTTCGGCGAAATCCACCAGCCCCGCGCGATCGCACGCTTCCTGATAAGCCTGATAGACCTTCTGCCAGGTCTGTTCGACCGGGTTGCCGTAGCTTTGCAGATGGTGCGGGCGCAGCCCTTCGTCTTTCTGGCTGTTGATAAACCACATAGCCTGACGCGGCGGCCACTGCTTTTCGTCCAGGTTCATCGCCTTGATCAGGCGCTTGAGCAGACGCAGTTGGTCCTCGCTGTCGAGGATCTGGAAGTCCTGCGGCAGGTTGGCATCCATATGGTGCGCACGTAACAGACGGTGCGCCAGACCGTGGAAGGTCCCCACCCACATTCCGCCCTGGCTGGTTCCCATGATCTGACCAATACGGTGGCGCATTTCCGCTGCCGCTTTGTTGGTAAAGGTCACCGCCATAATAGAGTACGGCGAGTTGTTCTCTACCGTCAGTAACCAGGCGATACGGTGCACCAGTACGCGAGTTTTACCACTCCCCGCGCCTGCCAGAACCAGCATGTTGCTGCGTGGCGCGGCCACCGCTTCACGCTGTTTATCATTAAGGCTGTCGAGCAGGTAAGAAACGTCCATTGGCACCGCCGCGTAAAAGTAGGTAAGGCGGAGAAGCGTAGCGCCATCCGCCAAAAAGCTGGGTATATATACAGAGTTCTGCTGGTGATTATATCAGCGAGGTCAGAGATGCCAACTGTGAAATTTCGATATGCGGCAGCAAACGGCTGTCTGCAGTTTGCATCAGGTCGGCATTTTCCGGTTTGATCCAGCAAGCCTGCATACCACAACGAATAGCGCCTGCAACGTCTGTCGTCAGGTCATCGCCCACATGCAGAATCTCGCCCACTGGCATTTTCAGTTTATCCGCCGCCAGCGCGTACATGTCGCTGAACGGTTTTGATCGCCCATCGGGACCGGCGCGCAGCACAAATTCAAAGTAATCGCCCAGACCAAACAGCTCCGGCTGCGCGTTACCGTTGGTGATCGCCACCAGCGGCCATTTGCGGGCCAGCGCCTTCAGTGTGTCATGCGTCGATTGCGGAACATCAATGCGGCTACGCCATTTGGCAAAATTCATCATCGCCGCATTCGCCCCCATCAAGGCTTCTGCCGCTGACAGACCAGCCTCCAGCATAGCGCGCTCTACGGCGCGGTGACGCCATTGGGTAACGTCGTGATAGATTTCCGGCTCGGCGTCGCGAACAGCCTGACGTAAGCGCTGTAGGTCGCTATTTTGCAGCGAATTCAACGCCGGGTGGTAATTCTGTACAAACGCGAGCGCTTCCTGCTCGGTGCGTTTGATAACGGGACGGTTATCGTAAAGGGTGTCATCAAGGTCAAAGGTGAGCGCAGAAATACGCCCCAAAGGCCGGTAAAAACGCATTATTTCCCCCGTTTGGCGCGCGGATGCGCCGCATCGTACACTGAAGCCAGGTGTTGAAAATCAAGATGGGTATAGATTTGGGTGGTCGAAAGATTGGCATGCCCCAATAACTCCTGCACCCCGCGCAGATCGCCGCTAGACTCCAGCATATGCGTCGCAAAAGAGTGGCGCAATTTGTGGGGATGGACGTGGCTGTTCAGCCCCTGTTTGATACCCCATTCCGCAAAGCGTTTCTGCACGTTACGCGCAGAGATGCGCTTGCCCAGTTTTGACAGGAACAACGCATCGTCATCCCCGCCAAATAAGCCGCGCAGATCCAGCCAGTGCTCAATCCACGCCACCGCATTGCGGCCAATCGGCAGACGACGTTCTTTACTACCCTTGCCCATCACCCACACTTCGCCGGTGTCGAGATCGAGATGTTTAATATCCAGCCCAACCAGTTCAGATAAACGCAGCCCCGCGCCGTACATCACTTCCAGCATCGCCCGGTCGCGCACGGCAAGGGGATCGTTGAGATCGATATCCAGCAGACGATTAACGTCATCAACGTCGATATTTTTAGGTAAGTGACGTGGCGCTTTCGGCGCGGAAACGCTTTTTGCCGGATTGGCTTTCAGTTCGCCCTGATTAACCAGCCAGTCGAAGAAACTGCGCAACGCGGAGAGGCGCAGCGCCAGACTCGCCGGCCCCAGCCCTTTACGACGGCTGCGCACGGCAAAACTGCGTACCATTGCAGCATCACATTGTTGCCAGCTTTGCAGACCGGTTTCTCCGGCTAACGCAATGATGGCATCAAGCTGACGCTGATAATTAAGCAATGTGATCGGGCTAAGCTGGCGCTCAACGCCCAGATAGCGCAAAAAGCGCGCCACATCCTGAGAAAGGGGGGAATCGGTCATACGCGTTCAATCCAGCGCTCCAGCAGCTCCGGCAACATCAGCGAGATTTCCTGCAATAGCTGCGTACCCTGTCCCTGCTGATAATGATTAACGTCACGACTGCTGAATAACATCACGCCCAAGGAACCATCTTGCCCCAGCATCGACATCGCCACCGAACCTATCGCTTTCGCCTCCGGCATCATGACCAACAGTTCCGGTCCATTGAGTGGGCCAAGATAGTGCTGCGACTGGCCCAGACGCTGAATACGCAACGGTTCAAAGGCCTGGCGGCTTAATGCCAGATGCGTAAATTTTGATGGCGCACCGAGTCGCCACCGGTCCGGAAACAGACGAACCGTCGCGCCGGCCAGCCCTAGTTCACGCGCCCAGCGATGAAATCGCATCAGCATATCGTCAAGACTGCTGGCCGACACCAGGCGGCTTTGCAGATTTAGCAGACGATAGAACAGGCTTTCATTGGCGTTGGCTTGTTCCATCAATAACGCCATGTTCTCTTCAAGCACATTAATATGATTACGTGCCCGCGCCATATGCCATTCAACTAAAGAGATCGTGCCCCGCACCGGGTGTGGGACGCGCATCGCTTCAACTGCCCGGGCATTACGGATAAAAAACTCAGGATTACGTTGCAGGTAATCGACGACCGCTCGATCGTCGAGCTCCATGAGCGTTTCCTGTAGTTCTTCCCCTGGTTGCTTCATAAGTGAATAAATCCGTCGTAGACATGTGCCGCCGGGCCAGTCATATACAGCGGATGACCCGGACCTTTCCAGGCGATATCAAGTCGACCGCCAGGTAACTCCACCCTCACCTCTTCTGCCAGCAGGCCCTGCTGAATACCTACCGCAACAGCGGCGCACGCACCGCTGCCGCAGGCCTGAGTTTCGCCCGCCCCGCGCTCGTAGACGCGCAGCCGGATATGCTCGCGCTTTACCACCTGCATAAAGCCGATGTTGGCACGTTCTGGAAAGCGTTCGTGGTTTTCCAGCACCGGTCCCAGCGTTTCCACAGTGGCCGTATCAACATCATCAACCTGAATTACGCAGTGCGGATTCCCCATTGAAACCACGCCGCACAATACTGTCTGTTCGGCCGCGCGCATAATATAGGTCTTCTCTGCTTTGTTGGCGCGAAACGGAACCTGCGAAGGCTCAAAGTTGGGTTCCCCCATATTCACCCGCACCAGCTCGTCGTCGGTTACGGTTAATACCATACGACCATTCGCGGTACTGACGCGAATATCACGCTTATTGGTCAGCCCTTTCAGGCGAACAAAACGGGCAAAACAACGGGCGCCATTGCCACACTGTGACACTTCACTGCCGTCGGCATTAAAAATACGGTAGTGGAAATCCAGCTCCGGATCATACGGAGGTTCAACCACCAGCAACTGATCAAACCCAACGCCGAGATGCCTGTCGGACAGGCGGCGGATCAGCTCTGGTGAGAAAAAGACATTCTGCGTTACCGCGTCGACGACCATAAAATCGTTGCCAAGGCCATGCATTTTAGAGAATTGCATCATTCACTCCGTTCACGCGGGTACAGAAATGTAAATCTATTCCTGCCGTCAGTAATTCACCTGAGAAGGGCCGTCGCTAATCCCACGATCGTTTTTCTCGGGCGTGGTGGATTGCGATTGCGGCTGAACGCTCTTGGTCGGAGGCGGCGCGGTTTTATCTGCTGGCGGGAAATAGAGCGGGCCTTTTAGCCCACAGCCCGTCAGGCTGAACAGAGTTAAAATGACAGCGAGTGGCTTTAACACGTTTTTCATTATGGATTGCCTGTAAAGTTCATGCTTTCTGTTTTCTATCATCGCAGGAGAAGGCGTAAAAGCAAGAGTTAGCCTGTAATCTGCAACGCGTTTTGTTTCAGGTTATACTGCCCTCATCACGAAAAACAGGATAAGAAAATGAACGACAGTGAATTTCATCGCCTTGCTGACACCCTGTGGATGACCATTGAGGAGCGTCTGGACGACTGGGATGGCGACAGCGATATCGATTGTGAGATCAATGGCGGCGTGCTGACCATCAGCTTCGAAAACGGCAGCAAAATCATTATTAACCGTCAGGAGCCGCTGCACCAGGTGTGGCTGGCGACCAAACAGGGCGGCTACCACTTTGACCTGAAAGGCGACGAGTGGATCTGCGACCGTAGCGGCGAAACGTTCTGGGATTTGCTGGAGCAAGCGGCAACGCAGCAGTCGGGAGAAAAGGTGAGCTTCCGTTGATTTATTTGCCGGATGAGCTGTGCTTATCCGGCCTACTGTAGGCCCGGTAAGGCGTAGCCGCCACCGGGCGAAAAGCCTCAGGAGAAATACTGCTGCAACATCGGCGTGTCGTTATCCTGATTAGCTGGCGGGACTGGGTTGAGCGGCTGGGTACGGAACGGAATCACCTGCGCACGTCCGTCGGTTTTCACAATCTGATAGAACTGCGGCAGGTTAAAGTTGATGAAGCTGGAGCCGTAGGTGAAGCGATCGTGCGACGATGAATAGAAGCGGCTGACATCACGTACCAGCTCTTCTTTGCTTCCCTCGCAGTGGTGATACACCTCCGCACGGTTACTCTCATCCAGTATATAAATATTAAAGCCCTGCTCATCGCCCGTTTCTTCGAAAAAGAACTGAATGATCCCTTCACTGGCAAAGCCGTCCACCACAGAAGGGAGTTTCACATGGTTCGTTTCAACCTGGACGGAAAGGCCGTGCAGTTTGTTGTGTGAAATCGCACCGTAGAATTCGATGGCGTTTTCCAGTTTCTGTACCGATACGTTCAGACGCTCGAAGAACAGTCCCCACGTCTGACCAGACACGCGCAGCGCTTTGAAGCGCCCGGTTTCCTGGCGGGTGCTGGAAAGGCGCAGCTCGATACACTCAGAGACCAGTTGCTGCACGCGGGTACGGATTAATCCACGCAGATGCTGGCTATAGCAGAACACTTCGACGCTATCCGGCGGCGCGGCATCCTGGTGCATTTTGCCCAGAATTGTTTTTAACGCTTCAATCATTGCCTGCTCGCCGTTGAAGTGCAGCGTACGGACTTCATTCCACGAGTTGCGATACAGCAGGTCGACGCTTCCTACCAGGCAATTTTGCTCTTCGCCAAAGCTGAAGACGTCCAGCTTGCGGAAATCAAAATGCACCACCTGATTACGGAATGCGGCCGTTGGGTCATATTCAAGGTTAACGATAATCGCCAGATGGCGAATTTCACACGGGCTGTAGAGCGCTTTCGGCGTGGGTGCCGGCAGGCGCAGCGGGAAGTGGTGCGATACATCGGCGACCATCTCCTGCAACTTCGGCAAATCGACAATGCCGTTGCCTTTAATAAACAAATGCGTACGCGATGTCAGCAGACCGTTGAACCAGGCCCACGCCACCAGCTTATTGAGATAGCGGTTATATTCCAGCGGCTGATGGCTGATGATCGAATCCATATTCGGCGCACGGTTGTAGAGATACCAACCCGAACGGTTGGCGCGGCCCGGCGGCACATGGATAAAGGTCAGGTTCGGTTCTGAGAGGTCCGGAGATATTTGCGGGTTCACCAGCGTTACCTTGCCCGGCAACGCTTCAAACGCGGCATACAGCTTACGGGTCAGCACACCGATATCCTGCGGACTGGCGCTAACGCTGAGGTTATTGCGCCGCGCAAAGCGGATCAGATTACGATAGCTCTGCATCATCGCATCAAGCAGTTCGTTATGCGCTTCACGTACCTGATCAATCTTCCAGTTAGCGCGGTTATCCAGCATTGTCAGACGAGCTTCGTCCCAGCCCCATTCCTGCACTAACTGACTTAATACTTCACGACGCCAGCCCACGCAGGCGCGCTCGCGGCTCAGTTTCTCACATACTTTTAAGTAGAAACATCGACGCACTAAATCCAGACGCGTCGGGTCTTCGATCGCCGTAAGATATTCGGTAACGCGCTCCAGCATCATGCAGTAGGGATCGAGACCAAAAGAGACGATCTCGCCATCGTGCAGGCGCTGTTTAATGTCTTTCGCCAACAGGCGAGGATTGGGATATTCCCAGGAATAGGCTTCCAGCAGCAGCGTCTTTAGCACTGCTTTGTACGGGGAATCGATACTTTTGTACAGCTGCCAGAGGCTGGCGCCAAAGTACTCTTCGGCGGAGAGCGAACTGAGTCCGCCGAGATCCAGCCATTCGTTTGGCGTTAACACCCCCTGTGCGTAGAGCTTCATGACGTAATCGTCGTAATGCTCTTCTTCGTCGCCCGGCACCATATTCCACAGAATACGTTTGCCCGCGAGGCGCACAGCGGTGCGATAGAATTCATCAAGCAACAGGATATGCTGCGTCGAGCCACAGTCTTCACCACCGAGACTTCCGCTTTCATTGTGACGGAAACGGTTTTCATCAATCAGGAAGAAACTGACTTCCACGCCCAGCGAAGCGGCCCAGCTTTCGAGCAGGCTACATTTACGCTGCAACAGCTGGCGCTCTTCGCTATCCAGCCAGGATTGGTGGCAGACCCAGATATCAAGGTCGGAAGAACAGCTTTGCCCTACCGAAGAGGTACTGCCCATTGAGTAAACACCAGTGATCGGCAGTTCGCCCTTGGGAGGTTCCTGCGGTGACATGCCGCGGTACAGTTCCAGTTCGTTGAGGTAGTGGCGTTGGGTTTCATCAGGCGTGTAAAAGCATATGCCTTTGGGAACGTTACCATCGAGGTAACCCGGCATCAGAGGGTGGTGGTAGTGCAATAATGTCGGCAGCAGACTGTATACCTGCTGGAAAGCAGGCCCCATGGCAGCAAGCGCGCGATCCACACGCAGTTGATTTATGGCATCCAGTCTCTGTTTCAGAGTCTCAATATAGAGGTACAAGACGTATCGCCTGATGTTGCTATCCGTCATGTTGTCGATTACTGCGGCGCAAGCGCTCACAATTAATCGTCATCAATTCGGATAAACCGTATGTCAAAAATAACCGTTACCTGTTTTTCGCCCGTATTTTTTTGTGCGGTACAGCCGAAAAAATGGTCTAAAACGTGATCAATTTAACACCTTGCTCATTGACCGTAAAGAAAGATGCGCTACATACAAGTGTAGCACCGTTCGTTACGTGTAAATTCCTTCATACGGTCGGAAGGTTTCTCGTCATTATTCACTGCCACTGATGATGCAGCAGCTTTTCCTCTCACTTACGTTTGAGCGTAACGCTGACATCCCTTTGATAAGGATGTTAGGATGGTCAATGATTGATAATGACGGTAACAAGCATGTTAGACAATGTTTTGAGAATTGCCACACGCCAAAGCCCCCTTGCGCTATGGCAGGCACATTATGTCAAAGACGCTTTAATGGCAAATCACCCCGGTCTGATCGTGGAACTGGTTCCTATGGTAACCCGTGGCGATGTGATCCTTGATACCCCGCTGGCGAAGGTCGGAGGGAAAGGGTTGTTTGTTAAAGAGCTGGAAGTCGCGCTGCTGGAAAAACGCGCCGATATCGCCGTGCATTCCATGAAGGATGTGCCGGTTGAATTCCCTGACGGTCTTGGACTGGTCACCATTTGCGAGCGAGAGGATCCGCGTGATGCTTTCGTCTCAAATAAGTACAACACGTTGGATGACCTTCGCGCGGGTAGTATTGTCGGGACATCCAGTTTGCGTCGCCAGTGCCAGTTGGCAAAGCGTCGCCCGGATCTCGTCATCCGTTCGCTGCGCGGTAACGTTGGTACGCGCCTCGGCAAACTCGATAACGGCGATTATGACGCCATTATCCTGGCGGTGGCCGGGTTAAAACGTTTAGGGCTTGAGTCGCGAGTCCGTACCGCACTGCCGCCGGAAGTCTCCTTGCCCGCAGTCGGGCAAGGCGCTGTTGGCATAGAGTGCCGACTGGACGATATGCGCACTCAGGCGCTGTTAGCGCCGCTCAATCATGAAGAGACCGCACTACGCGTAACAGCCGAACGCGCCATGAACACCCGCCTCGAAGGGGGATGTCAGGTACCTATCGGCAGCTATGCCGAACTCATCAACGGTGAGATTTGGCTACGCGCGCTGGTCGGCGCGCCTGACGGATCGCAGATGGTATGCGGAGAACGTCGCGGCGCCCCGCAGGATGCAGAAAAGATGGGCATCTCTCTGGCAGAAGAGCTACTGGAAAACGGTGCGCGCGCCATTCTGGCTGAAGTTTATAACGGAGAAGCACCCGCATGAGTATTCTGGTCACCCGCCCGTCTCCCGCAGGGGAAGAGTTAGTGAGCCGTCTGCGCACACTGGGGCAGGTGGCCTGGAGTTTTCCGCTCATCGAGTTTTCCCCGGGTCGGGAACTGGCAACACTCGCCTCCCGACTGTCGGCGTTGACGGATAACGATCTGGTTTTTGCCCTCTCGCAGCACGCTGTCACCTTTGCCGATGCCGAACTTCAGCAACAAGGGAAAAGCTGGCCTTCCCTTCCGCATTATTTTGCCATTGGCCGCACAACGGCGCTGGCGCTGCATACTGTTAGCGGCTGCAATATTCACTATCCTCTGGATCGGGAAATCAGCGAAGTCTTGCTACAATTACCTGAATTACAAAATATTGCGGGAAAACGCGCGCTTATTTTACGCGGCAACGGCGGTCGGGAACTGATAGGTGAAACCCTGACGGCGCGCGGAGCCGATGTTGATTTTTGTGAATGTTATCAACGCAGTGCAAAAAATTACGATGGTGCGGAAGAAGCAATGCGCTGGCAATCTCGCGGCGTGACCACGGTGGTGGTCACCAGCGGAGAGATGTTACAACAGCTCTGGTCGCTCATTCCGCAGTGGTATCGTGAGCACTGGTTACTACGCTGTCGGCTGCTGGTCGTCAGTGAGCGTCTGGCGCACCTCGCCCGGGAACTGGGCTGGCAAGATATTAAGGTCGCTGATAACGCCGACAACGATGCGCTACTACGCGCATTACAATAACTCTCATAATGGGATGCCATAATGACGGAACAAGAAAAATCCTCCGCCGTGGTTGAAGAGACCAGGGAGGCCGTGGAAACCACAGCACAGCCAGTCAATACTGAAAAAAAGGCTAACAACAGCACGGCGCTGATTCTGAGCGCGGTGGCGATTGCTATTGCGCTGGCAGCAGGTGTGGGGCTGTATGGCTGGGGGAAACAGCAGGCAACAACGCAGACGGCAACCAGCGATGCGCTGGCGAACCAGCTGACGGCGCTGCAAAAAGCGCAAGAAAACCAAAAAGCTGAGCTGGAAGGCATTATTAAACAGCAGGCAACGCAGCTTGATGAAGCCACTCGCCAGCAGGCCGCACTGGTCAAACAGCTTGATGAAGTTCAGCAAAAAGTCGCCACTATTTCCGGCAGCGATGCCGGGACATGGCTGCTGGCGCAGGCTGATTTTCTGGTAAAACTGGCCGGTCGTAAATTATGGAGCGATCAGGACGTTACCACCGCAGCGGCGTTGCTGAAAAGCGCCGACGCCAGTCTGGCTGATATGAACGACCCGAGCTTAATTTCCGCCCGTCGTGCGATTACTGACGATATCGCGAGCCTCTCGGCGGTAACTCAGGTCGACTATGACGGCATTATCCTGAAAGTGAATCAGCTCGCTAACCAGATAGATAACCTGCGTCTGGCCGACAACGACACCGACGATTCACCGATGGACTCCGACAGCAGCGAGCTGTCCAGCTCAATTAGTGAATGGCGCGTCAACTTGCAAAAAAGCTGGCAGAATTTTATGGACAGCTTTATCACTGTTCGCCGTCGAGATGAAACCGCCGTCCCGCTGCTGGCGCCGAACCAGGACGTTTACTTACGTGAGAACATTCGTTCTCGCCTGTTAGTAGCCGCCCAGGCCGTACCGCGTCATCAGGAAGAGACATACCGCCAGGCGCTGGAAAATGTCTCCACCTGGGTACGCGCCTACTACGACACCGACGATGCAACCACCAAAGCCTTCCTGGAAGAGGTAGACCAGCTGAGCCAACAAAGCATCAGTATGGATGTGCCAGAAACGCTGCAGAGCCAGGCTATTCTCGACAAATTAATGCAGACCCGTGTTCGTAATTTACTGGCGCAGCCTGTCACAGCGCCGGTTGCCGCCGCTCCTGCTCCTTCGGCAGACAATCCGGCAACCGCGCCGCAAGGAGAATAATGATGCTAAAAGTATTATTGCTCTTTGTTCTGTTGATCGCCGGGATCGTCGTTGGTCCAATGATTGCCGGTCATCAGGGCTACGTGCTGATCCAAACCGATAATTACAACATTGAAACCAGCGTGACGGGCCTGGTGATCATCCTGATCGTCGCGATGGTCGTTCTGTTTGCGATTGAATGGTTGCTGCGCCGAATTTTCCGCACAGGTGCGCATACCCGCGGATGGTTTGTCGGCCGTAAGCGTCGCCGCGCCCGCAAACAGACCGAACAAGCGCTGCTCAAGCTGGCAGAAGGCGATTATCAGCAGGTTGAAAAGCTGATGTCGAAAAACGCCGATCATGCTGAACAACCGGTAGTGAATTACCTGCTGGCGGCAGAAGCGGCCCAGCAACGTGGCGATGAAGCGCGCGCGAATCAACACCTTGAGCGTGCCGCTGAACTGGCCGGGAATGATACGATCCCGGTAGAAATCGCTCGCGTTCGTCTGCAACTGGCGCGTAATGAAAATCACGCCGCGCGCCACAGCGTAGATAAGCTGCTGGAGGTGACGCCGCGTCATCCGGAAGTGCTGCGTCTGGCTGAGCAAGCCTACATTCGCACCGGCGCATGGAGTTCGTTACTGGATATCATTCCATCTATGGCTAAAGCGCATGTAGGTGATGAAGAGCACCGCGCAATGCTGGAACAACAGGCATGGGTGGGTCTGATGGATCAGGTTCGCGCCGATCAGGGCAGTGAGGGGCTACGTACGTGGTGGAAAAACCAGAACCGTAAAACCCGTCATCAGGTTGCCCTGCAGGTCGCGATGGCTGAACATCTGATTGAGTGCGACGATCACGATACGGCGCAGCAGGTCATCATTGACGGTCTGAAACGTCAGTATGACGACCGTCTGGTGCTGCCGATCCCGCGCCTGAAAACCAACAACCCGGAACAGATAGAAAAAGTGTTGCGCCAGCAGATTAAGGCCGTTGGCGATCGCCCGTTGCTGTGGAGCACGCTGGGGCAATCGTTAATGAAGCATGGCGAATGGCAGGAAGCCACGCTCGCCTTCCGTGCAGCGCTCAAACAGCGCCCGGACGCATACGACTACGCCTGGCTTGCTGACGCGCTGGACAGACTGCATCAGCCGGAAGAGGCCGCCACCATGCGCCGTGATGGTCTGATGTTGACGCTACAGAACAACAATCCCCCGCAGTAATTCCCTCTTGCCCGGTGGCGCTTCGCTTACCGGGCCTACCGTCTACACAAAATCATTCAAGATGCATAAAAAAACGCCCGCTCGGTAAGGAGCAGGCGTTAAACAGGTCTGTATGACAACATAATGGGTGCTTCACTCAACGTTATGTCCATGGTGTTTGATGAGGCCTGAGCGACATCTGTCTGTGGACGATAAGCACCGTAAACGGCTCTGCATCATTCCTGAGTTTATGAGGCCTGATGGCGAACATAAGAGATGGAATGAGCATCTACCCGTATATTATTGCACAACGCATGCCACGATTGCACTGCAAAAACCAGGTATTCGAACTTTTTAAGACTTCAGGTAATGCGCGGGAATAAGGGCTGTGAAGGGAAATCAGAAAACAAAAAACCCCGCCGAAGCGGGGTTCAAAATTGGTCGGCGAGAGAGGATTCGAACCTCCGACCCACTGGTCCCAAACCAGTTGCGCTACCAAGCTGCGCTACTCGCCGTTTTACTGCT
The DNA here is from genome assembly GCF_005280815.1 of Citrobacter sp. TBCS-15. Taxonomy (NCBI): domain Bacteria; kingdom Pseudomonadati; phylum Pseudomonadota; class Gammaproteobacteria; order Enterobacterales; family Enterobacteriaceae; genus Citrobacter; species Citrobacter sp. TBCS-15. The sequence continues at coordinate 51,132 of NZ_SZWK01000139.1, forward strand.
TTTTGAATTTTTAGTTCAATTCTTTAAGTCGTGGTGCGAGGGGGGGGACTCGAACCCCCACATCCTAAGGACACTAACACCTGAAGCTAGCGCGTCTACCAATTCCGCCACCTTCGCATTTCACAACTTTAAATTAATGGGGTGGCTAATGGGATTCGAACCCACGACAACTGGAATCACAATCCAGGGCTCTACCAACTGAGCTATAGCCACCACTGCAAATCTTTTACGCGGTATTAAAACCACCGCAGCTCCGGCACCTAACTAAATGGTGCGCCCGACAGGATTCGAACCTGAGACCTCTGCCTCCGGAGGGCAGCGCTCTATCCAGCTGAGCTACGGGCGCTTAGCGCCGTTGCGGGGCTGGATATTACGGAGGTCTCGGTCTTCTGTCTAGTGCTTTTTTAAAATAAATTATCGTTTGGTCATGGTTTGTGCGTTTTGTCGCTTATTCCCGCAATTTATGGGCTGTGCCATGACGATTCAGGCCAAAAACCTTATAAATGAGCGTCACGCCCAGTAAGAAGATAATGCCAACAAACAGCGACATTCGGGTATCTTCATTGAAGTACATGCCGATTAATACGCAAATCAGGAACGCCATCGTCAAATAATTTGCCCACGGGAACAAAATCGAGCGGAAAGGATGACTGGCGATCGCCGCTTTATGCGCCTGACGGAAACGCAGCTGGCTTATCAGGATCACAAACCACGGCACCATCCCCGGCAGCACGCTGGCGCTATAAACATACACGAACACACGCTGCGGGTTGGGAATGATGTAGTTCAGGCACGAACCAATCAGCAGGATCGCGATAGAAATCGCCACACCAGCAACTGGCACGCCATGGCGAGATACTTTTCCAACAACAGCAGGTAGCTGGCGATTCTTTGCCAACGCGTAGAGCATACGCCCACAGCTGTACATGCCGCTGTTACAGCCTGACAGCGCCGCCGTCAGGACCACAAAGTTAATAATCCCTGCCGCGGCGGTAATACCAATCTTGGCAAAAGTGAGCACAAATGGGCTGCCGTTGCTGCCAATCTCGTTCCACGGGAAAATAGTGACGATAACAAAGATCGCGCCGACGTAGAAAATCAGGATACGCCACAGCACCTTCCCCACCGCGCTACGCAGCGTGACCTGGGGGTTCTTCGCCTCACCCGCAGTAATGCCGATCAGCTCCACGCCCTGGTAGGACGCCACAACAATACACAATGCCGTCAGGAAGCCCTTCCAGCCGCCGGCAAAGAAGCCGCCATGCTCGGTCAGGTTGCCAAAGCCAATCGCCTGGCCGCCATTGCCAAAGCCGAAGAAAATCACTCCTAACCCAATGACGATCATCACAATGATGGTGGTCACTTTGATCATGGCAAACCAGAATTCAATTTCACCATACAGGCGAACCGCGGCGAGGTTTGCCAGCGCAACCAGCCCGACAGCAATCAGGGCGGGTATCCATTGCGCCATTTCTGGGAACCAGAACTGTACGTACACCCCGATAGCGGTAATCTCTGATATCCCTACCGCCATCCACATAAACCAGTATGACCAGGCGGTGAGATAGCCAAAGAAGGGACTCATGTAACGGTGCGCGTAAACAGCGAATGAACCGGCAACCGGCTCGAGGAATAACATCTCCCCCATGGAACGCATAATGAAAAAGACGAACAGCCCCGCGACGATATACGCCAGCAGGACCGAAGGCCCCGCCCATTTCAGGGTACTGGCGGCGCCCATAAACAGTCCGACGCCAATAGTGCCTCCAAGGGCAATTAATTCGATGTGACGAGCCTCCAGCCCACGCTGTAGCTCAGGTTTGTTCTCGGCCATAAATCCTCTTGATGTGTTTGCATGCTGTCCGGTATTACCGGTTCTCGTTATGGGTACATCTTGTTATTCCATAACAGGCCATACGGCACCGACCGCTTAACGGTTGGCGCCAAAACACCACGGCACTGTAATGATTGTTGCGAATGGTTTCCTAAAATCGCTTAAATGGCAATTAAAGCATTCAAAAAATGAATGGATTGTGCGAGAAAGCAGCGATTATGTTGTGAAAAAGTAGCGTGATTAGCAGATCACGCTACTTATCAGAGGAGAGAGCGTCAGAGGTTGCCGGTATAGTGCCAGCGGAGATAGCGCAACAAACGAAGTTGACGGGTGATACGGCTCGGCTGTGACAGTAAGCGATACAGCCACTCCAGCCCCAGATTTTGCCAGAGTTTAGGCGCCCGCTTAACGTGACCGGTAAAGACATCGTAGGTACCACCCACCCCCATATACAGCGCTTCAGGGTGGATCTTCCGGCAATCACGCATAAAAATTTCTTGTTTCGGCGACCCCATCGCCACCGTCACAATTTGCGCACCGCTGGCGTGGATACGCTCAAACAATTCCTGACGCTGCTCCGGCGTAAAATAACCGTCCTGGCTACCCACAATGTTCACATGCCACTGCGCACGCAATTTGGCTTCGGTTTGCGCCAGAACCTCAGGCTTGCCGCCAATCAGGAAAACCGGCGTTCCCTCCTGCCCGGCTCTCGCCATTAGCGCTTCCCAGAGATCGGCCCCCGCTACGCGTGAAACCTGCGCCTGCGGGAATTTTTTACGCACCGAACGCACCACGCTAATGCCATCCGCATATTTGAACTCAGCGGCGTTAATCAGATCCCGCACTTCAGGGTTATCTTCTGCCGTCAGCATTTTCTCGGCATTGATAGCCACCAGCGTCCCAGGCCTGAGGCGTCCTTCGGCAAACAGGTAATTTAGCGCGTGTTGCATATCGCGCCAGCCAATCAGTTGTAACCCGCGCAGCGAATAGAGTGGCGCAGTTGTGTTATCTGTCATTACGATCCTTCAACCTGTGTCCGGGGCAGCGATTTAATTCGTTTATGGATAAGTCCCGCGCTATCGAATAGCCAGAACAGCAATTTTGCCGCCAGCAGACAAACGCCGAAAATCACGAGGAAAAAGACCACTCGCGAGACAAACGAATCCAGTCCTTCACGTGCCAAAACGATCATATTGAAAATGGCGCCAAAACAGAAACTGTGCAAAATGGCCGCCTTGTAGCGATTGGTTTCGCGGTTACCTAATTCATATAGCCAGTCGAACCATTTAATGATTAACCCGACGACAATCGCACCTAACGGTATAAACAGCGCCCCGCCCATCACCACCAGCGAACCAATTAACGTTGGCGAAATCGCCAGCCCCGAGTGGTTGTTCAACACCTCCCAGGTAAAGTAGTTCGCGGAGTTGAGTACGATACTCGGGCGCCCAGGCCACAGCCAGGAGGGGATAAAGACATAGAAATCACGGACGATCGGCGCCAACCCCTGGAACTCAATATTGTGGTAGTTCTGCAGCAACAGCGCCAGATTTTCCCATGGCGAGAAGGTATCACGAGTCAGGTACAGGAACGTATAGAACGCCTCGTCACCGCTCACGTTCATCCCGTAGCGTTTCAGCGCCAGCCAGAACATACCGACGATGCCCAACACGCCTGCGGCGGCCAGCATCCACAGCGAAATCCAACCGCGAATAATGCCGATAAACAGGAAGATGGCAAACGCGATAATAATATTGGCGCGCGTTCCCCCCACAATCATATAGGTCAACAAGCCAAACGCGACTGTGCTTACCAGGAAGAACAGCCACGCTTTGCTGTCCTGGCGCAGGAAGTAGACCACCAACATTGCCGGAATGAAGAAGTAGAAGAAGCGCTTCAACGCCACTCCAGAGACTTCACTGGAAAAAATCTGGCTGTAGGATTGCAGTCTGAACAGCAGGAACCCATTGTGCATAAAGAAGACGCCCACGCTCACCAACGCAATCGCCATCAGGATAACCCAGGTCAAATGGGCCTCCACGCGATTGATAGTAAATAGCGGCCTGCGCGGCTTATTCTCTACGCGCTTACGTAAGCGCGTTTTATACGTCACGTAGTAAACGGCATAGAAACAGGCGGCTGATAGCAAAGCCTGCAGCAGGATCTCCGGTGGTGCTACCGCCACATCAAAACGGAACACCAGGATGCTGGTCAGCGGGAATCCGAAGAAGAACGTCAGCAAAAACAGCAACGAGAAAAAGACGTTGAAGTTAAAACGCACGCGGCGGAATTCAAACCAGGTCAGCGTGGCGATAAACAAAGTGGAGAGCAGCCAGACCACCAGCAGACCGCTGAATTGCATCAGGCTCATTTGGTTTCTCCTGAAGCAATGCGCAGCGCGTGATGCCACGGCTGCAGATAATTCGGGCTAAAGAAGGTGATCGTATTTTTATCTACCAACGCCAGTTGGCGCTGCGCTTCGCGTACGAGACCTTCATTGAGTTGATCTGTCGTAAACAGAACTGGGATATTTTGCTCTGCCATATCCTGCCAGAAAGGATTTTCACGGTTGAGCACGCACGGGATACCGGCCTGGATTAACAAACACAGGGTGCCGATCCCTTGCTGGCGGGCAAAAATAAAGTAGCCCAGATCGCACTGACGCAGTAGTGCCAGATAGGCATCAAACTCCAGTTTTTCACTCAATATTTGCAAATTATCAGCGCTAAATAGTGCCAGACCCGCCTGACGAACCTCATCGATATAGGTCGTATTATTCGCAGGATACCCCATCGGCACTATCACATTCACCGTATCACCAAACTGCTGGTGAACAGCATGTAACGCGGCAATATGCTCATTGCTGCGATCGCCAGAGTTGCCAACCAACACCGTCATCTTACCGCTGCGCTGACTTTCACTGCTCAGATTATTGAGCGAGGGATCCATCCGCGTTGGGAAATAGAGCAGCTCGCCACGAACGTGCGGATGCTGCCCAGCGAAATAACGTAAATCGCCGAGCGTAGCAAACACGCAGCCCACGCGATTCTGCGCCATGCGACGAATCGGGTAAAACAGGCGGAATTTCAGCCCACTGGAAACTTCATATAAATCCGCGCCCCAGATGTGCCAGTAAAACTGCTCCGGTTTAATTCCCCCGCTCAGCAGCGCCAGCCACAGGCTGGTGTTGAACTGACCATGAAAGAAGAAGCGCTGCTGGCGATTCGCTTTCGCCTTCGCAATAACCGCCTGGGCCAGCGCCTTTTTCCCGTCGTAGAAACTCAGCGATAACGCCGGGCAGCTCTCACTGAATCCAGCATCCTGGCCTGCAACCATAAACGTGCGCGCGTGCTCGCTCGTCGCAGCCAGCGAATCGTTAAAAAACCGCAGCACGGTTTGGTTATGGTGAGGGATATCCGATCCCAGAACGTGAATCAGTACAGTCATGCCCGCCTACGCCAGAGTAAAAACACGCCACAACAAAGAGAAAAATAGACGATGTATGTTGCCATATACGCCTGCGCTGCTCCCAGAGCACCGTGTGCCGGGATCAGCCAGTGGGCAAACGCCGTCAATAACATGAACTGGCTAATTTCAGCCAAAATATAAAACCGCAACGACGCTTTCGCGATCACCAGATAACCAAAAACGTAAGCGCCAACTTTCAGTACATCGCCGACCAGTTGCCAGGCAAACAGGTCGCGCATAGCGGTGAATTTTGCGGAAAAGAGCAGCCAGATCGCAAAATCACGCAATAGCCAGACGGTAAAGCTCGCGGCGGCAACCGCCGGCAGTACAAACTTCAACGACTTAATAATCTCGCGGGTAATGTCACGCTTTTCGGTCAGCCGCGACAACGTCGGCAGCAAGTAAACGCTGAATGAGGCGGTAATAAATTGCAGATAGGCATCGGAGATACTGCTGACTCCCTGCCAGATCCCCACATCATCCCAACTGTACTGCGCCGCCAGCAGGTTTCGCATCATCACGTATGCCACAGGCAGCGTCACAGAGGTAATCAGCGCCATCAGCGTAAACTTGCTTAGCTGCCCGGCCAGACCATGGTCCCACGAGGGCTTCAGGTAATGCAGCGGAATAGTTCCACGCTTAAGCAGCATAATGATGGCAGGGATAACGACCAGCGCAGGCACCAGGGCCAGACCCAGCAAGGCGCCTTCATAGCCCCCCAGGCGATAGCAGCCATAGTAAGCTACTACGCCCACCAGGCTACCCACAATCAGCGACAGCGCGTTGCCTGCCGCATCGCGGAAGCCTTTCATCAGCGCCAGCAGCAGGTTAGCCCAGGCGATGCCCATCTGCACCAGCGCAACCAGTCGAACCAGCCCCTGATAATGCGTATGGCCAAACAACCCCTGACTGATCGGCGCGGCCGCCAGCAGAAAAACCGCCGCCATCAGCGTAGAAAATCCCATTACCATTGCGGAAGATGTACCGACCACCTTACGGAGCCGGGCCGGATCGTCATGGTGCTGCGCAACGTATTTCGTGACGCCGTTGAAAATGCCGGCCCCCGCCAATACGCCCAGCACAGTGACCATTTGGCGAAAATTACCCGCCTGACCCACACCTGCCGGGCCAAAGGAGACGGCCAATAACTTCACTACCAGCAAACCCGCACCAATTTTTACCAGCGTACTGGCCGCCGTCCATAAGGACGCTTTAGCAAGCGACATATCAGGCGAAGTAATTGAGTAATGTCGAAATTACCGTTCGCTGGTTAACCGGCGACAGGTTATAGAACAGCGGTAAACGTAGCAGACGCTCGCTCTCTTTGGTGGTGTAACGATCCACACCGGCAAACACGCCAAATTTATCGCCAGCCGGGCAATCATGCAGCGGAATATAGTGGAACACCGCCATAATTTCGGCTTCTTTGAGGAAGTTAATTAATGCAGTGCGATCGTCGATATCGCGCAGCTTGATATAAAACATATGCGCGTTCTGCACACAACCCTCCGGTATAGAGGGCAGGTCAATACGTCCGGCACGCGCCAGCGGTTCGAGGGCATCATAGTAATTCTGCCACAGCGCCAGACGTTGCTGGTTAATACGGTCGGCCGCTTCCAGTTGCGCCCACAGATAGGCAGCCTGCAGATCGGACATCAAATAGCTGGAGCCGATATCGCGCCAGGTATACTTGTCTACCTGACCACGGAAAAACTGGCTACGGTTCGTCCCTTTTTCACGAATAATCTCGGCACGTTCGACTAATTTTTTATCATTGATCAGCGTCGCGCCACCTTCACCGCCTGCGGTGTAGTTTTTAGTCTCATGGAAGCTAAAGCAGCCGATGTGACCAATCGTCCCCAGCGCCCGACCTTTATAAGTCGACATCACGCCCTGAGCCGCATCTTCGACCACATACAGGTTATATTTAGCGGCCAGCGCCATAATGGTATCCATTTCACAGGCCACGCCCGCGTAATGTACTGGCACAATAGCGCGGGTTTTGTCGGTAATAGCCGCTTCAATCAGCGTTTCGTCAATGTTCATGGTATCCGGACGGATATCAACAAAGACGATTTTCGCCCCGCGCAAAACGAATGCGTTAGCCGTGGAAACAAATGTGTAGCTCGGCATGATGACTTCATCGCCTGGCTGAATGTCCAACAGCAATGCCGCCATCTCAAGCGATGCGGTACAAGATGGCGTCAACAGAACTTTCTCGCTGCCAAAATGCTGCTCCAGCCACTGCTGACAGCGGCGGGTAAAGCCGCCGTCGCCACACAGTTTGCCGCTGTTCATCGCAGACTGCATGTAATCGAGTTCAGTTCCCACCACCGGCGGTGCATTAAATGGAATCATCGTGTCACCTGTATAACCAATACGCGGTGCTTTCCACATTCGCACCACTGTGTATGTAACGTTTAAGCGCGGCGGTGTTACCCATTTGAGTTGCCACGCGCAATGTTGTTTTACCGCGGACCTGCGCCCAGCAAAGCGCAGCCAGCATTAGTTCTTCGCCCGCGCCACGCCCAGCCAGTAGGCCAATTCGCGCCTCGGTCGCATTCAGTTCGCGCAGCGAAACATAACCACGAATTTCACCTGTCGGCGTGCGTAAAACGAGGCATTGATGATCGAACGTCCCTAGCACCGCATTTTCAATCCACTGTGCATAAAAACGCGAACTGGCATCTGCGGCATACCACGGGGCGCGAAAACGGCTTTGCGCGAACGCTTGTTCCGCCAGGCGGCGTAACGCCGGAATATCCGTAATTTGAGCAATCTGCACGTCAGTGTTGCCACTGGTAGATGCCACTGGCAGCACAAAATCCACTTCGCCTTCGACCAGTGAGAAACCTAACTGCTGCAAAGCATCTAATTCATGGGTATTTGCGGCAGGAATTTTTGCCTGTACCCGCGACCAGGGACGTAACGCATCCTCCGTCAGAACCGGCGCGTGTCGGTCAAAACGTATAATGGCGCTATTCACGCCAAAAAACGTATTTTCCCAGCTAAGCGGCTCAATACTGGCGCGGACGAGCACGGAGCAGCTCCAGCAAATATTGGCCATAGCCCGTTTTAGCCAGCGAGCTGGCGGCACGTTTCACGCCTTCATCATCCAGCCAACCGTTACGCCAGGCGATCTCTTCCAGACAGGCTATTTTAAAACCCTGACGTTTTTCTACCGTCTGCACAAACGTGCTTGCTTCGATCAGACTGTCATGCGTCCCGGTATCCAGCCAGGCGAAGCCACGTCCAAGCAATTCCACCGTCAGATGCCCATCATCAAGATACATCTGGTTGATCGACGTAATCTCCAGTTCTCCACGCTCAGAAGGTTTCACGCGTTTTGCGTATTCCACCACTTTACTGTCATAGAAATAGAGCCCTGTTACCGCCCAGTTAGATTTTGGTGCTTTCGGCTTCTCTTCCAGAGAGATAGCGCGAAAATTGTCGTCAAACTCCACAACACCAAAACGTTCAGGATCCATGACCTGGTAACCAAACACCGTCGCACCTTCTGTGCGGGCGGCTACATGACGTAGTTTTGGACTGAAGCCCTGACCAAAGAAGATATTATCCCCTAATACCAGACATGACGGTTCACCGTTAAGGAACGTTTCACCAATGATAAATGCCTGCGCTAATCCATCCGGGCTGGGTTGCTCGGCATAGTGCAGTTCAATGCCGAACTCAGAGCCATCGCCTAACAAACGCTGGAAATAACCTTTATCTTCCGGCGTGGTAATAATCAGAATTTCGCGAATTCCCGCCAGCATTAGCACTGAAAGCGGGTAGTAAATCATCGGCTTATCGTAAATGGGCAATAGCTGCTTCGATACGCCACGCGTAATGGGATACAGGCGAGTACCTGAGCCCCCCGCCAGAATGATACCTTTCATGCGTTGTCTCCTCCGGGAGCCAAAACCAGGCTGTTAGCCCTTCAGACCTAAACGTTCGCCCTGATAGCTGCCATCCTGCACGGGTTTCCACCATGCCTGATTATCCAGATACCACTGCACGGTTTTGCGCATTCCGCTTTCAAACGTTTCCTGCGGTATCCAGCCTAATTCACGCGAAATTTTCGACGCGTCAATGGCATACCGCACATCATGACCCGGGCGATCGTCAACAAAAGTGATCAAGTCTCGGTACTGTGCAATACCCTGCGGTTTTTGCGGCGCCAGCTCTTCCAAAAGGCTACAAACCGTTTCGACAACGTCCAGGTTTTTACGCTCATTGTGGCCACCAATATTATAGGTTTCCCCAATCGCGCCCGTTGTCGCCACGCAATAGAGCGCCCTGGCATGATCTTCTACGTACAACCAGTCGCGGATCTGTTGCCCATTGCCGTATACCGGCAGCGGTTTCCCAGCCAATGCATTGAGGATCATCAGCGGGATGAGTTTTTCCGGGAAATGATAGGGGCCATAGTTGTTAGAGCAGTTGGTAATGAGCGTTGGCAGGCCATAGGTTCGCAACCACGCGCGTACCAGATGATCGCTGCTGGCTTTCGACGCGGAATAAGGACTACTCGGCGCATACGGTGTGCTTTCAGTAAAGAAATCATCCGTCGAATGGAGATCGCCATACACCTCATCAGTTGAGATATGGTGGAAGCGAAACGCCGATTTTTTCTCGCTGGCCAATGCACTCCAGTAAGCGCGCGCCGCTTCCAACAGCGTGTAGGTTCCCACAATGTTGGTTTCGATAAAGGCAGCCGGACCATCAATGGAGCGATCGACATGGCTTTCTGCCGCCAGATGCATCACGCAGTCTGGCTGGTATTGTTGAAACACCTTGTCGAGCGATGCCCGATCGCAGATATCAACTTTCTCAAAGGCAAAACGGTCATTCTGTGCAACCGGCGCCAGCGACATCAGATTCCCGGCATAGGTCAGCTTATCGACCACAACCACCGCATCCTGGGTCTCATGAATAATATGCCGTACAACCGCCGAGCCGATAAACCCCGCGCCACCGGTAACCAGAATTCGTTTCATTAGCGCCAGACCCCTTTGGTATCAACGATGTACTGCTGAAGAACCGCATCGCCTTTAATGGCTTTAAATTCATTATGGTCGACCAGCATGACCAGCACATCGGCGCTTGCCAACGCATCGTTCAGCGTCGCCAGTTGGCAAATGCCGTCCAGTTTTTTCGGCAATTGATGGATATTCGGTTCCACCACCAATGTTTCGCCTTTGTGCCAATGCGCGATGCTTTGCGCAATTCCCATCGCCGGACTTTCACGCAAATCATCAATATTCGGTTTAAAAGCCAAACCAAAGCAGGCGATTTTCACTTCGCTGGCCCGTTTGTTGGTATCTGCCAGACAATCGGCTACAGCTGCTTTTACCCGATCGACGACCCAATGAGGCTTACCATCATTAACCTCGCGTGCGGTACGGATCAGTTTCGCCTGCTGCGGGTTCTGCGCCACAATAAACCACGGATCGACCGCGATACAGTGCCCACCAACGCCCGGTCCTGGTTGCAGAATATTTACACGCGGATGACGGTTTGCCAGGCGAATCAGTTCCCAGACGTTAATCCCCTGATCGGCGCAAATTAATGATAATTCATTAGCGAAGGCGATATTGACGTCGCGGAAGCTATTCTCAGTCAGCTTGCACATTTCCGCGGTGCGGGCGTTGGTTACGACACATTCCCCCTCAAGGAAGATGTTATACAGCTCACTGGCGCGCGCGGAACAGACGGAGGTCATCCCGCCGATCACGCGGTCGTTTTTAATCAGTTCAACCATGACCTGGCCTGGCAACACGCGCTCCGGGCAATAAGCAATATTCACATCGGCCTGTTCACCGACCTGCTGCGGGAACGTCAGGTCAGGCCGCATTTCTGCAAACCATGCGGCCATCTGTTCAGTTGCCCCGACAGGTGACGTCGATTCAAGTATCACTAATGCGCCTTTTTTCAGCACCGGCGCGACAGACTTAGCCGCAGCTTCAACGTAGACCATATCGGGTTCATGCTCTCCCTTGAATGGGGTAGGCACAGCAATCAGATATGCATCAGCTTCTACGGGAGTGATGGTTGCACGAAGAAATCCGTTTTCGACCGCCGTTTTCACCACGGCGCCCAGATCGGGCTCAACAATGTGAATTTCGCCGCGATTAATGGTATCCACCGCATGTTGATTTACATCTACGCCAATTACATGTTTTTGACGGGAAGCAAAGGCAGCCGCCGTTGGCAGTCCGATATAACCCAGCCCAATGACAGAAATGGTCGTAAAACTCATAGCGATACCCGATTATTTTTTAACGCGTGTAAAATACGGCCACACGCCTGCCCGTCACCATATGGGTTATGGGCACGGCTCATGGTCTGATATTCATTGTCGTCATGCAGCAAACGCGTGACTTCTTCTACGATACGCTGTGGGTCAGTTCCCACCAGACGTACAGTGCCTGCGGTAATGGCTTCAGGCCGTTCCGTTGTTTCGCGCATCACCAGCACAGGTTTCCCCAGAGACGGAGCTTCTTCTTGAATTCCGCCGGAATCGGTCAGGATCAGCCAGGCGTGATTCATCAGCCAGACAAATGGCATGTAGTCCTGCGGTTCAATCAGAATCACGTTTTCAACGTGACCCAGGATGCGGTTGACCGGCTCGCTGACGTTAGGATTCAGGTGTACCGGGTAGACAATCTGCACATTCTGATTAGCCGCGGCAATTTCCGCCAGCGCGTGGCAAATTTGCTCAAAGCCGCGACCGAAGCTTTCCCGACGATGACCGGTCACCAGGATCATCTTTTTGTCAGCGCTCAGGAAAGGGTAATTTTCTGCCAGTTCCGCCCGCAATGCATCACTCGCCAGTACGCGGTCGCGTACCCAGATCAACGCATCAATAACCGTATTGCCAGTGACGAAAATACGATTATCAGGAATAGCTTCCCGTAACAAATTTTGGCGCGAGTTTTCTGTTGGCGCAAAATGATACATAGCCAGACGCCCGGTCAGCGTACGGTTCGCCTCTTCCGGCCAGGGAGAGTAAAGATCGCCGGTACGTAAACCCGCCTCAACATGCCCCACCGGGATGCGCTGATAAAACGCAGCCAAACTGGTGGCAATCGTAGTCGTGGTATCACCGTGAACCAGCACCACATCAGGTTTGAAATCAGCCAGAATTGGCTTTAATCCTTCAAGGATTCGGCAGGTAATTTCTGTTAGCCCCTGACCTGGCTGCATAATATTGAGATCGTAATCAGGTACTATGGAAAAGAGGTTCAACACCTGATCGAGCATCTCCCGATGCTGCGCCGTGACGCAAACTTTCGCCTCAAAATCAGGATCTTTTGCCAACGCATGAACCAGAGGAGCCATTTTTATAGCCTCCGGTCGCGTGCCAAATACAGTCAGTACTTTCACATCGATTCTCTTCGGATTGGCAGTGAGGGCCCAGCCCCTCACTGCAACGGTATTGCTAAATCGTGCGGCGACGGGTTAATGCGACACCAGCACCAATCAGAGCCCCAACGATGCCCCACATAATCATCAGGAAGGCACGGCGAGGGCTGTCACGTTTTACTGGCTCTTCCGGCGTACGCAAATAACGATATGTCTGAAAGCGAGGATCCAGAGTTGGCCCAACGTTCAGTGTGTTCAGCATGGCTCGGTTCTGGAAGTAGTCCAGATCAAAGTCCGGCCCCACAGACTGCAAGTTTTCAAGTCGCGCCTGCAGCATAGGACGTCCAAGTAAAAACAGTTCAGAATCCGGCAACTCATCAGCAGGAACATCAGTGGAGGTGCGAGAAATGTTATGCTGTTCGGCAATTTTGAGTGCCTGCTCAATGTTGTGAACACGGCGGGAGAAGAGTGATTTCGCCACTTCTTCCTGGCGTTTAACCTGCGCTTTCATCTGCACGGTGCGTGCAGCCCAGGCCCCTTTTAACTCTTCGTTCAGATGATGCGCCGCGCGCTGACTGGCAAAGGCGACGTACTGACGCAGCAGATTGTTGGCATCAGGAGCCGTCTCCGCAATCAGTTTCACACTGTCATTGGTATTACGCATCGCATCGCCAGGCATAAACTGGATGTTACCAATCAGTTCATCCAGCATCGCCGCATCGGCTTTACTGTTACCCACCATACGCTGCTTATAGTAATCAGTCTGCTGCCAGAATTCACGACGCGTATCCCAGGAGGCGAGCTGCATGATGAATTCTTTATAGGCTTCGTCCATTACCGACGGCTGGTCCGCAGATGCGAGACTGGCCTTAATATCCAGGTTACGCAAAAACTGCTGTTGAGAGTAGTAACCGCCCAACATATTAACCGTTGGCTTGTCTGAAATCGCCGTAGCACTCCACTCCTGACGTGCAAAAAATGTATAGGCGAGAGCGACTAGCGCAAAGGCAAGCGCGATACAAATAATCCACACTTTCCCTGCCCATAAGGCACGAAACAACCCACGGATATCCAGTTCATTTTCTGCGCTCACGGCGTGTTCCCCCGGTAATGGTTGTGTCATCGCATCCTCAATTCACTTGGTTAAGTTTGGTTTGCCTTCGCGGTGCCTTCGCAGCCTGCGCTTAACACGCTTAATAAATCTCGCCACCTTCCATGCCCGCTTAATACAGTAACCGTAAAGACCGAATGCCAGTAAAAAGAGCACCAACATGGCCCATTCAGGGACTAAACGAAAATATTCAGCCAGTACGCCGATAGAGGCCAAAATCGCTGCTGCCAGCGTGATCAGAACAAATGCCTGTCGGGAAGTAAACCCTGCGCGCATCACTAAATGATGAATATGCTGACGATCTGCAGAGAAAGGACTCATGCCTTTACGTAAACGACGATACATAATCGCCACCATATCCATTAACGGAATGGCGATAATCCACAGTGCAGTGACCGGGCTAATAGGGTGTGTTGCACCTTGTGTGGTCTCCAGCAGGATCCAGATCACCGTGAAGCCAATCAGCGTACTTCCCGCATCGCCCATAAAGACTTTATAGCGGCGTCCAAGAATGCCCAGATTCAACATGATGTAAGGCAGGATGGCGGCAATCATGGCAAAACACCAGATAGCCAGGCTTGTCTGACCATCGAACCACAGGATAAACCCCATCGCTGCGAATGAGACGCTGGATAGCCCGCCTAACAAGCCATCAATACCATCAACCATATTAAAGGCGTTAATCGCCGCCCAGACGGCAAAAAGGGTGAGAAAATAACCAAAGGGACCCAACAACAACTCCCACGGGCCAAAAATATACCCCAGGCTACTTAGGTAAAGCTCACCCTTTACCATCATCACAATAGCAATCGCCGCCTGAACGACTGCCCGAATTTTTACGCTGATATCAAAACGATCGTCAAGCGCGCCAACAAACACCAGTACACTTGCACAAAAGAGGTATAACGAGGCATGGGGGATGTAATAATCCGAAAGACCAAACATAAAATTGATCCCTGCAAACACAGAAATCCCGCCCACTAAAGGAATAATCCCTTGGTGACGTTTGCGGAAGTTTGGCTTATCCACTAAACCTATTTTTATGGCTACTTTTCGCGCCAAAAAAATAAAAATGGTTGTGAATAAAAAAATACTAACTAGCTCAGAGAAAGCAGCGAGTAGATTCACAGTGTATGTGTTCTCAGCATATATCATTTCCTTAAAGTATAATGCGTTAAGACGCCCCCTTGAAGAGAGCAGCTAAAACATTACACTTCCTACCTCTTGTAGGTCATGCCGCACATTGTGACAATCCATGACGCCGATAATATTGACAATTTTATCTGACCAAACATTAGGATGAATCGTAAAAGCAAAACGCCACGTAAAAACGTGGCGTTTTCAGATGATGCCAGGATCAGGAACGCTTCATCATGTCGAAGAAATCGTCGTTGGTCTTGGTCATCGCCAGCTTATTAATGAGGAATTCCATGGCGTCGATTTCACCCATCGGATGGATGATTTTGCGCAGGATCCACATTTTCTGCAGCTCTTCCTGGGTGGTGAGCAGCTCTTCTTTACGGGTACCGGAACGGTTGTAGTCGATAGCCGGGAAGACGCGTTTTTCAGCAATCTTACGAGAGAGGTGCAGTTCCATGTTGCCGGTACCTTTAAACTCTTCGTAGATAACTTCATCCATTTTAGAGCCGGTATCGATCAGCGCAGTCGCGATGATGGTCAGGCTGCCGCCCTCTTCCACGTTACGCGCAGCACCAAAGAAACGCTTCGGACGGTGCAGGGCGTTAGCGTCCACACCACCGGTCAGCACTTTACCGGAAGCCGGAACCACTGTGTTATAAGCACGCGCCAGACGGGTGATGGAGTCGAGCAGAATGATAACGTCTTTCTTGTGTTCAACCAGGCGTTTTGCCTTCTCGATGACCATTTCCGCAACCTGAACGTGACGGGATGCTGGTTCGTCAAAAGTAGACGCAACCACTTCACCTTTCACCAGACGCTGCATCTCGGTTACTTCTTCCGGACGTTCGTCAATCAGCAGCACCATCAGCACACAGTCTGGATGGTTGTATGCAATGCTCTGCGCGATATTCTGCAGCAGCATGGTTTTACCCGCTTTCGGCGGAGCAACAATCAGACCACGCTGGCCACGACCGATCGGCGATGCCAGATCCAGTACGCGCGCCGTTAAGTCTTCAGTAGAACCGTTACCACGTTCCATACGCAGACGAGAGTTTGCGTGCAGCGGGGTTAAGTTCTCAAAGAGGATTTTGTTACGGGCGTTTTCCGGTTTGTCGTAGTTGACTTCATTAACTTTCAACAGCGCAAAGTAGCGTTCACCTTCTTTCGGCGGGCGAATCTTACCAGAAATGGTATCACCAGTGCGGAGGTTGAAACGGCGGATTTGGCTGGGAGAAACGTAGATGTCATCAGGACCGGCGAGGTAGGAGCTGTCTGCAGAGCGGAGGAAACCAAATCCGTCCTGCAATATCTCCAGCACACCGTCACCAAAGATATCCTCGCCACTCTTTGCGTGCTGCTTCAGGATGGCAAAAATAATGTCCTGCTTGCGCATACGAGCCAGGTTTTCAAGGCCCATATTTTCGCCGAGAGTGATCAGCTCAGAAACCGGCGTATTCTTTAATTCGGTAAGATTCATAATGGTGTGAGTTCTTAAACTTGGGGTAAATCTCGAACTTAATGTTGTGAATGGTATGGCAGGGTCATCCATGCCTGTTTACGGCCATCGACTCATGTCTGTTCGCTGTCTGGTCACAGGAAAGTACGCAGAACTGAAACGACAAGACGGATTGAGTGATAAGGCCCTGAATCTGTCCACTTCTCGCGCGAGAAACAACGGGAAGTATGGGATGTAACCAGATTCAAACTTAATAAGGTATGTTTAATACGAAGTCAACACTAACTTAGCACGACTCAAGTCGGGCGTCCAGTCATCCGAATCAATTCGAAGTATGGTCGCCCGATCATGAGACTTCCTTACGCCAAATTCGCGTCGAGGAATTCTTTCAACTGACCTTTGGACAGTGCGCCGACTTTAGTCGCCGCTACTTCGCCGTTTTTAAACAGCAGCAGGGTCGGGATACCACGAATACCATACTTCGGCGCGGTGCCTGGGTTTTGGTCAATGTTCAGTTTAGCAACCGTCAGTTTGCCCTGATATTCGTCAGCGATTTCATCCAGAATCGGAGCGATCATTTTGCACGGACCGCACCACTCTGCCCAGAAATCAACAAGGATCGCTCCGTCCGCTTTGAGTACATCCGTGTCAAAACTGTCGTCAGTCAGGTGAATAATTTTATCGCTCATATATAACTCCACAGGAATAAGCCTGGCGTGTTGGTGTAGGCTGTTGGTGTAGCATTAACCAACTAAAGGTTGACTTTATTTCACCGGATACGCTTTCGTAAAGCAATAGTAAGCTGATATTCTACCACACTATGAGCAAAACACATTTAACAGAACAGAAGTTTTCCGACTTCGCCCTGCACCCAAAGGTGATAGAAGCCCTTGAAAATAAAGGGTTTCATAACTGCACGCCCATTCAGGCCCTCGCGCTGCCGCTAACGCTGGCAGGTCGTGATGTTGCAGGGCAGGCGCAAACCGGTACCGGAAAAACGATGGCGTTCCTGACGTCAACGTTTCATTATCTTCTCTCTCATCCCGCGATTGCCGATCGCAAGGTGAACCAACCGCGTGCGTTAATTATGGCGCCAACGCGTGAGTTAGCCGTGCAGATCCACGCCGATGCCGAGCCGCTGGCACAGACCACCGGTCTGAAATTAGGCCTGGCTTATGGCGGCGACGGTTACGACAAACAGCTGAAAGTGCTGGAAAGCGGCGTCGATATTCTTATCGGCACGACCGGTCGTCTCATTGACTATGCAAAGCAGAACCACATTAACCTGGGCGCGATTCAGGTCGTGGTGCTGGATGAAGCCGATCGTATGTACGATCTGGGCTTTATTAAAGATATCCGTTGGCTGTTCCGTCGTATGCCGCCAACCACCCAACGTCTGAACATGCTGTTTTCTGCAACCCTCTCTTATCGCGTCCGCGAACTGGCGTTCGAACAGATGAATAACGCTGAGTACGTTGAAGTCGAACCGGAGCAGAAAACAGGTCACCGCATTAAAGAGGAACTCTTCTATCCTTCCAACGAAGAAAAAATGCGTTTATTGCAAACGCTGATTGAAGAAGAGTGGCCAGATCGCGCCATCGTCTTTGCTAACACCAAGCACCGTTGTGAAGATATTTGGGGCAGCCTCGCTGCGGACGGTCATCGCGTCGGCCTGTTGACCGGTGACGTGGCGCAGAAAAAACGCCTGCGTATCCTGGATGAGTTCACCCGTGGCGATCTCGACATTCTTGTTGCGACTGACGTTGCCGCGCGTGGCCTGCATATCCCAGCCGTAACGCACGTCTTTAACTATGACCTGCCGGATGACTGTGAAGATTACGTTCACCGTATCGGTCGTACGGGTCGTGCTGGCGCAAGCGGTCACTCTATCAGCCTGGCCTGCGAAGAATACGCGCTGAATTTACCTGCAATCGAGACCTATATCGGCCACTCAATTCCGGTCAGCAAGTACAACCCGGATGCGTTAATGACCGATCTGCCGAAGCCGCTGCGCCTGACGCGCCCGCGCACAGGTAATGGCCCGCGTCGTACCGGTGGCGCTCCGCGTAATCGTCGTCGTTCAGGTTAAGAAAAGCTATGCCATACACAAAATCATTCAGCCTTTATCAAGGCGGCAAGAAAACGAATCCCGATGAGCTTACAAAAGTAAGTGATTCGGGTGAGAGAACGCAGCCAACACAGATACAGGTTGAAGGATGAAGTGTATGAACTCTACCTCGTTGTATGCAGCAATCGATCTCGGCTCCAATAGTTTTCATATGCTGGTCGTACGCGAGGTGGCGGGAAGCATCCAGACGCTCACGCGTATAAAACGCAAAGTGCGTCTGGCCGCTGGGCTCAACAGCGATTACGTTCTCTCCACAGAGGCGATGGAGCGCGGTTGGCAATGTCTGCGCCTGTTTGCTGAACGCCTGCAGGATATTCCTCAACCACAAATCCGCGTGGTCGCCACGGCAACATTACGCATCGCCGTAAATGCCGATGTGTTTATCGCCAAAGCGCAAGAAATCCTTGGCTGTCCTGTCCAGGTCATTAGCGGCGAAGAAGAAGCACGACTGATTTATCAGGGTGTTGCCCACACTACCGGCGGGGCCGATCAGCGTCTGGTCGTTGATATTGGCGGCGCCAGCACTGAACTGGTTACCGGCTCCGGCGCACAAACGACTTCCTTGTTTAGCCTGTCAATGGGCTGCGTCACCTGGCTCGAACGGTATTTTACCGATCGTAATCTGGCGCAGGAAAACTTCGACCAGGCCGAGAAGGCTGCGCGCGAAGTACTGCGTCCGGTCGCTGACAAACTGCGTTTTCATGGCTGGAAAGTCTGCGTTGGTGCTTCTGGTACCGTCCAGGCGTTGCAGGAAATCATGATGGCGCAAGGCATGGATGAGCGTATCACGCTGGCGAAACTTCAGCAGCTAAAGCAGCGAGCCATTCATTGTGGTCGTCTGGAAGAGCTGGAAATTGAAGGCTTAACGCTGGAACGTGCGCTGGTTTTCCCCAGCGGGCTGGCGATCCTGATTGCCATTTTCACCGAACTGAATATTCAGTGCATGACCCTTGCTGGCGGCGCATTACGCGAAGGGCTGGTCTATGGCATGCTACATCTGGCGGTGGATCAGGATATTCGCAGCCGCACGTTACGTAATATTCAGCGTCGATTTATGGTCGATACAGAGCAAGCGCATCGCGTCGCCATGTTAGCAACGAAATTCCTCGATCAAGTGGAAAATAAATGGCATCTGGAAGCAATTAGCCGCGAACTGCTGATTAGCGCCTGCCAGCTGCATGAAATTGGGCTGAGCGTTGATTTTAAACAGGCGCCACAGCATGCGGCTTATCTGGTGCGCAATCTCGATCTTCCGGGTTTTACGCCGGCGCAGAAAAAACTGTTAGCCACGCTGTTACTCAACCAGACCAATCCGGTCGATCTCTCTTCGCTCCATCAGCAAAACGCCGTGCCACCCCGCATCGCTGAGCACCTTTGCCGTTTGCTACGACTGGCGATCATTTTCGCCAGCCGTCGTCGCGATGATTTGGTGCCGGAAATTCAGCTGGATGCAAGAGATGAGCACCTGACGGTCATACTGCCTGAAGGCTGGCTGGAACATCACCCGCTAGGTAAAGAGCTCATCGATCAGGAAAGTGAGTGGCAAAGCTATGTCCACTGGCCGCTGGAAGTACGTTAATCGTTGATTTGCCGGAAGGCGCTCGCGCTTATCCGGCCTACGGCTTCGCTTTTGCCTTTGCCATCATTGCCCGAATATTGGCAATACTGGCCTGCCCTTTTTGCATCCGTTCCTCAGCGCTTACCACTTTACGCTCCTGTTCCCAGATAACGTCATCCTGCGGCAGTTCTAACAGGAAACGGCTCGGTTCCGGGCGTATCAGCTCACCGTACTGACGGCGTTCTTTGCACAGTGTAAAGATGAGTTCTTTCTGTGCGCGGGTAATCCCTACATAAGCCAGACGACGCTCTTCATCGATATTGTCTTCATCAATGCTGCTCTGGTGCGGCAAAAATCCTTCTTCCATTCCCACCATAAATACGTAAGGAAACTCCAGCCCTTTTGAAGCGTGCAATGTCATCAACTGCACCTGATCCAGTTCTTCTTCGCTCTCTCCACGTTCCATCATGTCACGCAGGGTAAAACGAGTAACCACCTGGGTCAGGGTCATTGGCTCTTCCAGCTCGCTGCCTTCCAGCATCTCTGTCATCCAGCTAAACAGCGTGTTGACGTTCTTCATGCGCATTTCTGCCGCTTTCGGACTCGGCGAGGTTTCATACAGCCAGGACTCGTAATCAATGCCATGGATAAGATCGCGTACGGCCGCAACGGGTTCACGCTCTGCCAGGCGCTGAATTTCACCCAACCAGTGCGTAAAGCGGGTCAGTGAATCATATCCGCGTCCGGTCAACGTCTGGCTCAGCCCCATGTCAAAGCTGGCGGTAAACAGGCTTTTATTACGCGTCATCGCCCATTCACCCAATTTCTGCAGCGTCGCTGGGCCAATCTCGCGCTTCGGTGTATTAACGATGCGCAGGAACGCGCTGTCGTCATCCGGGTTGCTGAGTACGCGTAGATAGGCCAGCAAGTCTTTAATCTCCGGACGGGAGAAGAACGATGTCCCACCAGAAATCTTGTACGGGATACGGTTCTGCATCAGGAATTTTTCGAACACCCGCGACTGATGGTTGCCGCGATACAGAATCGCGTAGTCCTTATACTGCGTCTTATTGACGAAGTGATGGGCGATCAGTTCACCGGTGACGCGCTCCGCTTCATGCTCTTCGTTATTGGCGCTCAATACTTTAAGCTCCGCACCATAGCCCAGCTCGGAAAAAAGCCGCTTTTCAAACACATGTGGGTTATTAGCGATGAGAATATTCGCCGCCTTCAGGATGCGCCCGGAGGAGCGGTAGTTTTGCTCCAGTTTAACCACCTGCAAGGCCGGGAAATCTTTGCTCAACAGCACCAGGTTCTGCGGACGCGCGCCGCGCCAGGAGTAGATCGACTGATCGTCATCGCCCACGACGGTGAAACGCGCCCGTTTCCCCACCAGCAACTTCACCAGCTCGTACTGGCTGGTGTTGGTATCCTGATATTCATCCACCAGCAGGTAACGAATTTTGTTCTGCCAGCGCTCGCGCACTTCTTCATTGCGCTGAAGCAGCAGCGTGGGGAGCAGGATCAGATCGTCAAAATCGAGAACGTTACACGCCTTCATATGGGCGTCATACAAACCGTAGCAGTGAGCAAAAATACGATCGCGCTCGCCCTTCGCGCTGGCCGCCGCCTGCGCCGGGGTCATCAGATCGTTTTTCCAGTTGGAGATCGTCGAGATCAGCTGTTGGAGAATAAGCTTATCGTCTTCAATTAGCCCTTCGGTCAGCTCCTTAAGCAGGGCCACCTGGTCGGTATCGTCAAACAGCGAGAAGTTCGACTTCATCCCCAGCGCCGCATATTCGCGCTTAATGACATCCAGTCCCAGAGTGTGGAAAGTGGAGATCATCAACCCGCGTGCTTCTTTACGCCCCAGCGTTTGCGCCACGCGCTCTTTCATCTCGCGCGCAGCCTTGTTGGTAAAGGTCACGGCCGCAATATGTCGAGCCTGGTAGCCGCATTCACGAATCAGATGCGCGATTTTATTGGTAATAACACGCGTCTTACCGGAACCTGCGCCCGCCAGCACCAGGCAAGGTCCGGTGACGAATTCGACGGCTTGTTGTTGTCCGGGGTTCAAACGCATAGAGGATTGCTCAATCTGTAAACACGGGGAGGTGGATTGTAGCAGAAAGAGGGGGAGAAAGAGTAACTGGCTACCTCTGCGGGTAGCCAGAAAATCGGGTCAATCAGGAAGCCGTCGCGGCTAGTGGTGTATAGCCGTTGCGCTGCGCGCTCTTGATCCAGCTGTAGGATCCCATCACCGCGATTGCCGTCAGCAGGACATACTCAAGCGACATGGCGTAAACGCCCTGCACTGCGTAAATAACCACGCTAATCACGTCGATAAGTACCCACAGCAGCCAGTTTTCGACGAACTTGCGCGTCATCAGTACCATGGCCGCAATCGACAATACCAGCATGGTGGAATCCCAGAACGGGAAGGCATCGGGCTGGAGGTCAGGCATAGCGACCTGCATACCAAATGTTTGCAGCAGGGCAATCATGATGCGGGTGAGCGCCGCAAACACCGGGTCGATAAATAGCGTCATCAGAACTATCGCCACCGCACAAACGCCGCCTAATGCCAGGGTTTGCTGGCGTGAAAGCCAACGTACTTTGAGCGCTGCTTCCTGCGCCTCATTTTGCCGGCTCCACGCATACCAACCGTAAATGTTAGCGGCGAAGAAAAACACCTGCAGCAACAGACTGGCATAAAGCTGAATCTGGAAAAAAATTGCTGCAAACAGCGTGACGTTAATCAAGCCAAACAGGTAATTGATGATTTTTTCCCGGCTGGCACACCAGATACATAACAGACCAAATACGGTACCAATGGCTTCAATCCACGATAGCGCATACCCGCCTTCGCCGAGAGGAATGTTGACCATCACATTGTTAATGCTAAAAAAGCCCATTACTGACCTCCTGACTGGCTGACGGAATAAATGGCGCGGAGCGCCAGGGCAATTTGCCGTTCTTCACCCTGCTGGCACAACGCGTCCTGCTGGACATAATCATTGATGCTGCTATCCAGACAACCGTTGTGGGCAACCACCACATTGAGTAATGACGCCGTACGTAACCCTCGCAGCGCGCCGATAGTCATCAGAGCGGCGCTCTCCATATCCGCGCCCAGAACGCCGAGCGCCGACCACCGCGCGTCCAGTTCTGCTTCCCGATCGGTATAAAAACTGTCGTGGCTACGCACCAGGCCACACGCGGCGGGGATATTCATCTGGCGCGCCTGCGCCATCAGTTCCCAGGTTAACTGCGGGTCGGCGCAGGCCGGATAGCCCGTTGGCGCATAGGTACGGCTGGTCCCGTCATCCGTTACTGCGGCATGAGCGATAATCACGTCACCGAGCGCAAGATTATCCTGCAACGCCCCACAGCTACCGATACGAATCAGGGTTGTTATGCCGATCTGGCGCAGTTCTTCAATGGCAATCGCCGTAGACGGCCCACCGATCCCGGTAGAGAGCACCAAAATCTCGACGCCCTGATACCAACCTCGCGCGGCGCGAAACTCCCGGTTTTGACCAAGCTGTTCTGGGTTATCAAGAAAATTGACAATGCGGTCGACTCGCAACGGGTCGCCCGGCAGCAGCGCATAGCGTGCGCCGGTCATCTCCTTGCTTAACTGGATATGGGGTTGCAGCGACATTCTCGCGCCTCCTTCACTCTTACGGTTATCCGATATCAGCCTCCTGCTTTAACTTTTCAGGGACTAACAACACAATGCTTTCACCATCGGTATCAATAATCTGTAACGCTTTCAGCTCATGTAAAATACGATTAATACTACGGGTCGTCGCCGCCAGCTCCTCGCTGAGGTTTAGCTTATCCAGCAAAATTGCGTTGGTGCCATCTTGTTGATAACGCAGCCATAACGCCTGACACACTCGCTGATGCAGCGAGTAAAGATTGTCGCTGCTGGCCTTTTTTGACAGCTGATAATATTGCTGACTAAAGAAGCGCAGCATCCGCTGGTTAAAATGGTTATCTAAGGCCAGCCAGCGGCAAAAATATTCCTGCGACAAACTCAGGAGCTGCACATGCCCTACCGCCACCACCGAACAGATGTAATGACGCGACTCAAAGATCTCGAGTTCACCCAGCATGTCGCTTTTCCGGTAGCGGGCCTGACGATAACGACGTCCATCTTCAGCCTCATAGAACACATCCACTTCACCGGCAATAATCAGTGAAAAGCGCTGACATATTTCCCCCTGCCGGCAAATAAAGTCTCCGCGCGGGATCTCTTCAAAACACCATTGCTGCATGATTTCAAGAGGGCAATATTTCAGTAATTCGTAAAGCTGTGGATCGCGAACAATATCACTAAGCCCGGAAAGCCAGCCGACTGAAAATTCAGGTTTTTTCATTGTATCCATGTTATCTCGCTCCACAGCGGTAGGGACAGGACGGCTGTCCCCGACAAGAAGGAATAGGGCAGATAAAAATGTCGCTCATCTCTCGCTTCCATACATCAGGCGAGACATCTGTCCCGTGATGGCGAAGAGTATATGTTCACGGCGAAGGTGGGTGATAAAGTAACGAGATATCTTTGAGACATGAGAACAAAATAATGGCTAAGAGCGCGGCAGCCCTGCACATCCTGGTAAAAGAAGAAAAACTGGCGCTGGAGATCCTCAGCAAGCTGGAGCGCGGTATTAGCTTCGATCACCTGGCAAAACGCTACTCTCGCTGTCCATCCGGGCGCAACGGCGGCGATTTGGGTGAATTCAAACAGGGGATGATGGTGGGGCCATTTGATGCCGCCGTGTTTAGCTGTCCATTGCTTAAACCTTACGGGCCGGTCAAAACCAAATTCGGCTATCACATCATCAAGGTGCTGTATCGCCGATAAGCCATGCTAAAATCGCCAGCCTTATATATTCCCTTTTGAAGGCACGATCATGGC
Organism: Citrobacter sp. TBCS-15; assembly: GCF_005280815.1. Classification (NCBI taxonomy): domain Bacteria; kingdom Pseudomonadati; phylum Pseudomonadota; class Gammaproteobacteria; order Enterobacterales; family Enterobacteriaceae; genus Citrobacter; species Citrobacter sp. TBCS-15. The sequence goes on from NZ_SZWK01000139.1 coordinate 76,119, forward strand.
AAAAACAGCAGCAGCAGTGCATATCCTTGTAAAAGAAGAGAAACTGGCACTGGATCTTCTGGAGCAGATTAAAAACGGTGCCGACTTCGGCAAACTGGCTAAGAAGCATTCCATCTGCCCATCGGGCAAACGCGGCGGCGATTTAGGTGAATTCCGTCAGGGCCAGATGGTGCCGGCGTTCGACAAAGTGGTCTTCTCTTGCCCGGTGCTGGAGCCAACCGGCCCGCTGCACACCCAGTTCGGTTACCACATAATTAAAGTGCTGTACCGCAACTAATAAAAAGCCCGGTGTTTAAACACCGGGCTTTTTTATCGGATGGCGCTACGCTTATCCGGCGACTGCAATACGTTTCATATCAGTCATATAGCCACGCAGTTTCTGGCCCACTTTCTCGATAGCATGACCGCGAATGGCGTCGTTAACGTCGCGCAGTTGCGCGTTATCTACCGCGCCTTCGGCAATCGCTTTGCCCAGGTCGCCAGTCTGCAGGGTAGTCATGAACTCTTTCAGCAGCGGTACGCAAGCGTAAGAGAACAGGTAGTTACCGTATTCTGCGGTATCGGAGATAACCACGTTCATTTCGTACAGACGCTTACGGGCGATGGTGTTCGCGATCAGCGGCAGTTCGTGCAGTGATTCGTAGTAAGCGGACTCTTCGATGATGCCGGAATCGACCATGGTTTCGAACGCCAGCTCAACACCCGCTTTCACCATCGCAATCATCAGCACGCCTTTATCGAAGTACTCCTGCTCGCCGATTTTACCTTCAAACTGCGGCGCGGTTTCGAACGCGGTTTTGCCGGTTTCTTCACGCCAGGTCAGCAGTTTCTTATCGTCGTTGGCCCAGTCTGCCATCATGCCGGAAGAGAATTCGCCGGAGATGATGTCATCCATGTGTTTCTGGAACAGCGGCGCCATAATCTCTTTCAGCTGTTCGGACAGCGCGTAAGCACGCAGCTTCGCCGGGTTAGACAGACGGTCCATCATCAGGGTGATGCCGCCCTGCTTCAGCGCTTCGGTGATGGTTTCCCAGCCGAACTGAATCAGTTTTTCCGCGTATGCCGGGTCGGTGCCTTCTGCCACCAGCTTGTCGAAGCACAGCAGAGAACCGGCCTGCAGCATACCGCACAGGATAGTCTGCTCGCCCATCAGGTCAGATTTCACTTCCGCAACGAAAGATGATTCCAGTACGCCCGCACGGTGACCGCCGGTGGCCGCTGCCCAGGCTTTAGCAATCGCCATGCCTTCGCCTTTCGGGTCGTTTTCCGGGTGAACGGCGATCAGCGTCGGAACACCGAAACCACGTTTGTACTCTTCACGCACTTCGGTACCCGGGCATTTCGGCGCCACCATCACCACGGTGATGTCTTTACGGATCTGCTCGCCCACTTCGACGATGTTGAAGCCGTGGGAGTAGCCCAGCGCCGCGCCATCTTTCATCAGCGGCTGTACGGAACGCACCACGTCAGAGTGCTGTTTGTCCGGCGTCAAGTTAACCACCAGGTCAGCCTGCGGGATCAGCTCTTCGTAGGTACCTACTTTGAAGCCGTTTTCGGTCGCTTTACGCCAAGAAGCACGCTTCTCAGCAATCGCTTCTTTACGCAGGGCGTAGGAAATATCCAGACCGGAGTCACGCATGTTCAGGCCCTGGTTCAGACCCTGAGCGCCACAGCCGACGATGACCACTTTTTTACCCTGCAGGTAGCTCGCGCCGTCGGCGAATTCGTCGCGGCCCATAAAGCGGCATTTACCCAGCTGCGCCAGCTGCTGGCGCAGATTCAGTGTATTAAAGTAGTTAGCCATGATGGTGTACTCCGTGATGTTGTGTTGTCGTGCTTATTGTTCGGTTCGCAGACATTCTGTTTGCGAGAATAGACTCACATTACAACAGGAAATTTATTGCGGAAATTGATATATTCACAACGTCACGTTGCAATTTCTGCAACATAAAACCGTGAGGTGAAATCGGTGGATTTACGCGATCTGAAAACCTTCCTGCATCTGGCAGAAAGCCGCCACTTTGGCCGCAGCGCGCGGGGGATGCACGTCAGCCCCTCCACGCTTTCCCGGCAAATTCAGCGGCTGGAAGAGGACCTCGGTCAGGCGCTGTTTGTGCGTGATAACCGCACGGTCACACTGACCGAAGCAGGGGAAGAACTGCGGGTATTTGCCCAGCAAACGTTGTTGCAGTATCAGCAACTGCGCCACACCCTCGATCAGCAAGGACCATCACTTTCTGGTGAACTGCACATTTTCTGCTCGGTGACCGCGGCGTACAGCCACCTGCCGCCGATCCTCGACCGCTTCCGCGCCGAGCATCCGTCCGTCGAAATTAAGCTCACCACCGGCGACGCCGCCGATGCGATGGACAAAGTGGTCACCGGCGAGGCCGATCTGGCGATTGCCGGTAAGCCGGAAACGCTGCCCGGTGCGGTGGCGTTTTCCATGCTGGAGAATCTGGCAGTGGTGCTGATCGCCCCGGCGCTGCCCTGCCCGGTGCGCAATCAGGTGTCGGTCGATAAGCCCGACTGGTCGACGGTGCCGTTTATCATGGCCGACCAGGGGCCGGTACGCCGTCGCATTGAGCTGTGGTTCCGTCGCCACAAAATCAGTAACCCGCAGATTTACGCCACCGTCGGCGGTCATGAGGCGATGGTCTCAATGGTGGCGCTCGGCTGCGGCGTGGCGCTGCTGCCGGAAGTTGTGCTGGAAAACAGCCCGGAACCGGTACGCAATCGCGTGATGATTTTAGAGCGCAGCGACGAAAAAACGCCGTTTGAACTGGGTGTCTGCGCGCCGAAAAAGCGGCTGCATGAGCCGCTGATTGATGCCTTCTGGAAGATTGTGCTGGAACGCAAAATCGCCGAGTAGCGCCAGCGTCTGGCCTAAAATCAGTGGTAGATTCAGTATTGGCACTCCTTTTCTGTATAATGTCCCGTGCCATAATAGATGTGGGGGGCTTGTTAACCATGCCGTTAAGCAAGCTAGAACAGACGGTGTCATTGCGCACTTGACAGCGAAAATACAAACTTAATTAGCCATCATTATGATAATCAAACCAAAAATTCGTGGATTCATCTGTACAACGACCCATCCGACTGGCTGCAAAGTCAATGTGGAAAAACAGATCGAGTACGTTAAGCAAAACGGGAAAATTGAGAACGGCCCTTCCCGCGTGCTGGTGATCGGTGCTTCCACCGGTTACGGCCTGGCATCCAGAATTTCCGCCGCCTTTGGCAGCGGTGCCGCCACTATCGGCGTATTTTTCGAAAAACCGGGCACGGAAACCAAACCTGGTTCCGCGGGCTGGTATAACTCTGCCGCCTTCGATGAAGCTGCTAAGCGTGAAGGCCTGTACTCCAAAAGCATCAACGGCGACGCGTTCTCCGATGAGTGCCGCGACGAAGTGATCAAACTGATCAAAGAAGACCTGGGTCAGATTGATTTAGTGGTTTACTCACTGGCGTCCCCGGTGCGTAAAATGCCGAAAACCGGCGAAATCGTCCGTTCTGCGCTGAAGCCAATCGGCGAGGTTTATACCTCTAAAGCGATTGATACCAACAAAGATCAGATCATCACCGCCAGCATTGAGCCGGCCACCGAAGAAGAAGTTCAGAACACCGTTACCGTCATGGGCGGCGAAGACTGGGAACTGTGGATGGGCGCGCTGAGCGAAGCGGGCGTGCTGGCTGACGGCGTGAAAACCGTGGCTTACTCCTACATCGGTACCGACCTGACCTGGCCAATCTACTGGCACGGCGCGCTGGGCAAAGCGAAAGAAGACCTCGACCGCGCGGCGGGCGAACTACGTAAGCAGCTGGCACCGCTCAACGGTTCCGCGAACGTTGCCGTCCTGAAATCCGTTATCACCCAGGCCTCTTCTGCTATTCCTGTGATGCCGCTGTACATTTCCATGGTCTTCAAGCTGATGAAAGAACAGGGGATTCACGAAGGTTGTATCGAGCAGATCAACCGTCTGATGACCACCAGCCTGTACGGCGATAAAGTGGCGCTGGATGACAACCAGCGTATCCGTATGGATGACTGGGAACTGCGTGACGATATTCAGCAGGCGTGCCGTGACCTGTGGCCGCTGATCACCACCGAAAACCTGGCGCAAGAAACTGACTATGCAGGTTACAAGCAGGAATTCCTGAACCTGTTCGGTTTTGCCCTCGACGGTGTGGATTACGACGCGGACGTGAACACCGAAGTCGAATTCGAAGTCATCACGCTGTAATTCTCTGATTCAGATGTAAAAAAGGGTTCATGTTTCCATGAACCCTTTTTTTATAGCCGCCGTTAGCCCGCAAGGAAGAACCTGAACGCCGGGTTATTGGTCTCGTCGTGGCACTCATACCCCAATTCGTTGAGCCGGGTTTCGAAGTCCGGTTCGTTATCGCCCAGCTCAAACGCCGCCAGTACACGGCCATAGTCGGTACCGTGGCTACGGTAGTGGAACAGGGAAATATTCCAGTGCGTACCCAGGGTGTAGAGGAACTTCAGCAGCGCACCTGGCGATTCCGGGAACTCAAAGCTGTAGAGGCGCTCTTGCAACGGCTTAGACGGACGGCCGCCGACCATATAGCGCACGTGCAGCTTGGCCATTTCATCGTCTGACAGATCCACCACGCTGTAACCGCCGTCTTTGAGTAGGCTAAGGATTTCCTTACGCTCCTCGACGCCGCGGCTCAGCCGCACGCCCACGAAGATGCAGGCATCTTTGGCGTCAGCAAAGCGATAATTGAACTCGGTGACCGAACGCCCGCCCAGCAGCTGGCAGAACTTCAGGAAGCTGCCCTTCTCTTCCGGGATCGTCACCGCCAGCAACGCTTCGCGTTGTTCGCCCAGCTCGCAGCGTTCGGAAACGTAGCGCAGACCGTGGAAGTTCACGTTCGCACCGGACAGCACATGCGCCAGACGTTCGCCGCGAATATTGTGCTGGGCGATATATTTTTTCATCCCCGCCAGCGCCAGCGCCCCGGAAGGCTCTGCCACCGCACGCACGTCCTCAAACAGGTCTTTCATCGCCGCACAGATAGCGTCGCTATCGACGGTAATAATGTCATCGAGATATTCCTGGCACAGGCGGAAGGTTTCATCGCCGATGCGTTTTACAGCGACACCTTCAGCAAAGAGACCGACGCGTGGCAGATCCACCGGATGACCGGCATCCAGCGCCGCTTTCAGGCAGGCTGAATCTTCGGCTTCGACGGCGATCACTTTGATCTGCGGCATCAGCTGTTTAATCAGCACCGCCACGCCCGCCGCTAACCCGCCACCACCCACCGGCACAAACACGCGGTCGAGGTGGGCGTCCTGCTGCAACAATTCCAGCGCCAGCGTGCCCTGCCCGGCAATCACCATCGGATGATCGAACGGCGGCACCCAGGTAAAACCTTGCTGCTGGGAAAGCTCAATCGCTTTGGCTTTGGCTTCATCAAAATTCGCGCCGTGCAACAGCACTTCACCGCCGAAACCGCGAACGGCGTCGACTTTGATATCAGCGGTCGCCACCGGCATCACAATCAGTGCCTTCACGCCTAATCGCGCAGAGGAGAAAGCCACGCCCTGGGCGTGATTACCTGCAGATGCGGTAATGACGCCATGCGCTTTTTGCTCTTCAGTCAGGCCCGCCATCATGGCGTAGGCCCCGCGCAGCTTAAAGCTGTGAACAGGTTGCCTGTCTTCGCGCTTTACCAGAATCACGTTGTCGAGGCGCGAAGAGAGTTTTTCCATTTTTTGTAGCGGCGTTACCTGCGCCGCTTCGTAAACCGGCGCACGCAGCACCGCTCTGAGATACTCGGCTCCCTCAGGGGCGCCGGACAAGGGTTGTGAATCCGCCATGGTCATTAACCCCCCAGTTTCGATTTATCGCGCACCGCGCCTTTGTCGGCGCTGGTTGCCAGACTGGCATAGGCACGAAGGGCAAAGGAGACCTGACGCTCGCGGTTTTTCGGCGTCCACGCCTGGTCGCCGCGGGCTTCCTGGGCTTCACGACGGGCGGCGATTTCCGCCTCGCTCAGCTGAAGCTGAATACCGCGATTCGGGATATCGATAGCGATCATGTCGCCGTCTTCGATGATCGCGATGTTGCCGCCGCTCGCCGCTTCCGGGGAAACGTGGCCGATAGACAGGCCGGAGGTACCGCCGGAGAAGCGACCATCGGTGATCAGCGCACAGGCTTTACCCAGCCCCATCGATTTCAGGAAGGTGGTTGGGTAGAGCATTTCCTGCATGCCCGGCCCGCCTTTCGGCCCTTCGTAGCGAATCACCACCACGTCGCCTTCGACCACTTTACCGCCGAGGATCGCTTCAACCGCTTCGTCCTGGCTTTCGTAGACTTTCGCCGGGCCGGTAAATTTGAGAATGCTGTCGTCAACGCCGGCGGTTTTCACGATGCAGCCGTTTTCCGCGAAGTTGCCGTACAGTACCGCCAGACCGCCATCCTTGCTGTAAGCGTGTTCCAGCGAGCGAATACAGCCTTCGGCGCGATCGTCATCCAGCGTATCCCAACGGCAATCCTGCGAGAACGCCTGGGTGGTGCGGATGCCCGCCGGACCAGCGCGGAACATTTTTTTGACCGCTTCATCCTGGGTCACGGTGATGTCGTACTGTTCCAGCGTCTGCGGCAGAGAGAGACCAAGGACGTTTTTCACGTTGCGGTTCAGCAGCCCAGCACGATCCAGCTCGCCTAAAATACCCAAGACGCCGCCGGCGCGGTGAACGTCTTCCATATGGTATTTCTGCGTGCTTGGCGCCACTTTACACAGCTGCGGCACCTTGCGGGACAACTTGTCGATATCACTCATGGTGAAGTCGATTTCCGCTTCCTGCGCCGCCGCCAGCAGATGCAGAACCGTGTTGGTGGAACCGCCCATGGCGATATCCAGCGTCATGGCGTTCTCAAACGCCGCTTTACTGGCAATGTTACGCGGCAGCGCGGAAGCATCATCCTGCTCGTAATAACGTTTGGTCAGCTCAACGATGCGTTGACCAGCGGTGAGGAACAGCTCTTTACGGTCAGCGTGGGTCGCCAGCAGCGAGCCATTGCCCGGCTGCGACAGGCCCAGCGCTTCGGTCAGACAGTTCATCGAGTTGGCGGTGAACATCCCGGAGCAGGAGCCGCAGGTTGGGCAGGCGGAACGTTCAACCTGCTCACTCTGAGAGTCGGAGACTTTCGGGTCCGCGCCCTGAATCATCGCGTCAACCAGGTCGAGCTTGATGATCTTGTCGGAAAGTTTGGTTTTCCCGGCTTCCATCGGGCCACCGGAAACGAAGATCACCGGAATATTCAGGCGCAGCGAGGCCATTAACATCCCGGGGGTGATTTTGTCACAGTTGGAGATGCAGACCATCGCGTCGGCACAGTGGGCGTTGACCATGTACTCAACGGAGTCAGCGATCAGCTCGCGGGACGGCAGTGAATAAAGCATGCCCCCGTGGCCCATAGCGATACCGTCATCCACCGCGATGGTGTTGAACTCTTTCGCCACGCCGCCTGAGGCTTCGATTTGTTCGGCAACCAGCTTACCAAGATCGCGCAGGTGGACGTGACCCGGCACGAACTGGGTAAAGGAGTTCACGACAGCGATAATCGGCTTGCCGAAATCGGCGTCGGTCATCCCGGTGGCGCGCCACAGTGCGCGGGCGCCCGCCATATTGCGGCCGTGGGTGGTGGTGGCTGAACGATACTTAGGCATGCTTGATTAACTCCCGTCTGTCTTTCCCCTGCATACTTCACGCCGCAGGTGCGTTGGCTGCCTCGCTCACCCCAGCCACTTACTACAGTAAGCTCCTGGGACTTGCTGCGTTGCCGTCTTCCTGCAACGTGAATTATTTTAGGGAAATATTAATATTGTTATTGGTTTACTGAATCCAACCAGCCGTATTTGTCTTCCGTTTCACCGGTGAAGAGGCCAAAGAAGGCCTGCTGGATGCGTTTGGTGACCGGGCCGCAGCGGCCTTCGCCCACCTGAATACCATCGACGCTGCGTACTGGCGTGATTTCCGCCGCGGTACCGGACATAAACACTTCGTCGGCCAGGTACAGCGATTCACGGGACAGCACCTGCTCACGCACGTCGATATCAAGATCTTTCGCCAGTTTAATGATGGCATCACGGGTGATACCCGGCAGCGCGGAAGAGGTAAATGGCGGGGTAAACAGAATGCCATCTTTGACTTCAAACAGGTTTTCACCCGCACCTTCGGAGATGTAGCCATTCACGTCCAGCGCAATACCTTCCTGATAACCATGACGACGCGCTTCGCTACCCACCAGCAGCGAAGACAGATAGTTACCGCCCGCTTTAGCAGCAGTAGGGATGGTGTTCGGCGCCACGCGGTTCCAGGAAGAAACCATCGCATCGATCCCTTGTTCCAGCGCTTCTGCGCCGAGGTATGCCCCCCACGGGAACGCGGCGATGATCACATCAGTGGTGTAGCCCGCTGGCGGGTTAACGCCCATCCCGACATCGCCTACAAATACCAGCGGACGAATATAGGCGCTGGTCAGGTTGTTTTTGCGGATCACTTCGCGGCAGGCTTCCATCAGTTCATCAACGCTCTGAGAGACCGGAAAACGGTAGATCTTGGCTGAATCACGCAGACGCTGCATATGTTCACGATGACGGAACACCACCGGCCCTTTGTGAGAATCGTAGCAACGGATACCTTCAAATACAGAAGTACCGTAGTGCAGAGCGTGGGACATCACGTGGACCTTCGCGTCTTCCCAACGAATCATCTCGCCATTAGACCAAATGTAATCAGCTTTTTTCGTCGTCATTTTTCTTCCTTTTGCGCTCAGGCGCGGATTTGTTGTGATGTGGTTGTGCTCTGGCAGATAGCAACATGTGCAACGTCTACCAGCTTAATTAACTGACTAAACAGTAAGTCGACCGACCGGGGGCTGGCAACGGTCAATTCGATATTTATATTCTGCGCATCGCTGGCGGCTGCCATGTTCATGGAGCACACCTGAAAACCACGATGGCGTACCACGCGTAAAACACGTTCTAAGGTTTCCGGATTGAAACGAGCCTCAACGGCGACCTGATGATGCATCATGATAATTTCTCCAGCATTTCTGAGTTGCTGGCGCCAGGCGGCACCAGAGGCCAGACATTCTCAAGTTCGTCGATTGAGACATGAAGCAGGTATGGCCCCTCGCTGTTCAGCATGGTGTCGAGTGCCGCTTCAACCTGGTCTTTACGGGTGATGTGCTGGCCAGGTATGCCGAAGGCGCTGGCCAACATGAGGAAATCGGGGTTATCGGTAAGGGTGGTTTCGCTATAACGTTCCTGGAAAAACAGTTGCTGCCATTGTCGCACCATGCCTAAGCGCTGGTTGTCGAGTAAGACTATCTTCAGCGGTAACTGCTTACGCTTCACGGTGCCCAGCTCTTGCACATTCATCATGAAAGAGCCGTCACCGGAGATACAGATAACCGTATCGTTCGGGCGCGCGACCTGGGCACCCACGGCGGCAGGCAGGCCAAAGCCCATCGTACCCAAACCGCTGGAGGTGATGAAATTTTCCGGGCGGGTATAGGTCATATGCTGTGCTGACCACATCTGATGCTGACCAACATCCGTCGTCACCACGCTATCTGCAGGTTTGCGTTCTGACAGCTGTTTTAACAACAGCGGCGCGTAGATAGCGTCACCCGGATGATCATAACGCCAGGCATGTTCTGCCCGCAGCTCTGCACAGGACTGACGCCATGCGTCAATCTTCAGCGGTTGTTGTAATGCCGGCAACAGCGAATTTAAATCGCCCTGCAACGCGACGTGTGCCTGACGTAGTTTGTTCATTTCCGCCGGGTCGATATCCATATGGATAACGCTGGCGTTAGGAGCGAAAGTATTCAGCTTACCGGTTACCCGGTCATCAAAACGTGCGCCCACTGCGATCAGTAAATCACTTTCTTGCACCGCGAAATTCGCCGCTTTAGTACCGTGCATTCCCAGCATGCCCAAATAGTACGGATAGTCAGCGTTTACTGCGCCCAGGCCTTTCAGCGTGCAGGCAACTGGCATTTGGGTAAGCGCAATAAACTCACGCAGGGCAGAGACCGCCTGCGCCATACCCACGCCACCACCTACGTACAGGATGGGTTTTTGCGCCTGAGCCAGCATTTTACGCGCCTGCTCAACGTCAGCATGCGGGATAGTCTCTACGTTTCCGACGGTCGTGAAATACGGTTCCAGCGTACCGCTGGCTAACTGGATGTCTTTCGGGATATCGACCAGAACGGGGCCCGGACGACCAGAGTTCGCCACGTCGAAAGCTTCTGCCATGATGCGCGGCAGTTCCTCCAGTGACTGCACCAGGAAACTGTGTTTGGTGCAAGACAGAGACATACCGAGAACGTCCACTTCCTGGAACGCATCCGTTCCGATGAAAGGTGATGCAACCTGGCCGGTGATCGCCACAACGGGGACAGAATCCAACAACGCATCGGCAAGGCCGGTGATCAGGTTGGTAGCACCAGGGCCTGAAGTGGCGATACACACGCCTGTTTTACCGGTCGCACGGGCATAGCCAATCGCCGCCATCGCTGCGCCCTGCTCGTGTCGGCACAACAGGTGTTCTACGCCGCCGTCATATAACGCATCATAAACCGGCATGATTGCGCCACCGGGATAACCAAAGACGGTTTGAACCCCTTGTGCACGCAACGCATGTACCACCCACTGTGCCCCATTCATAGTTACATCCCCGCCGTAAATCTTGAGAAACAGAATTTTATGCTGATATTCACTTTCTGCTCCTCGTGTATGTTTTTAAGGTCAAAAAAAACCCCCGGACCTTTCGGTGCGGGGGTCTTAGTTCGTTAAGGCTTGTTTTCTAAGCCTTTCCTCGTCCAAGTGCAGCCCCGCACGGTGGGATAATAATCACCACCACGCTAATCACGACCAAGCTAATCACTCGTAGAAGGGCTGTCATTTTTATATTTTCTTGCATCTTGTTCGAAGGAATACCTAAAGAGTTACCATAGAATTTGCAAATAACACAAGAATTTTTTTTATTCGTTTTTCTGACTCCGGTAACGGTTTTGATAAATCGCCTTGTTTTCTATATAAAAAATTAAAAAATGAAAATATTTCACGTTTCAGGTCACTCTTGAGCACACACTCCCCCCCCAGCGACACCTTACAAATACGTTTGCGAGCGTTATTCCTGGTTTCATGCAAAAGATTTAATTTGCAAAAAAATACGTGAATCAGCATCTAAAAGCCGCAATCAAGTTAAATCTTGCCGCGATACATTGCCGCATAATGCCTTCATCAGGAGGGGTTATGTCACTATCGATTGTTCACACCCGCGCTGCGCTTGGCGTGAATGCGCCAGCCATTACCATTGAGGTACATATCAGCAATGGTCTGCCTGGTTTAACCATGGTGGGATTGCCAGAAACTACGGTGAAAGAGGCCCGCGATCGGGTTCGTAGTGCGATTATTAATAGTGGTTATGAATTCCCGGCCAAGAAGATAACCATTAACCTCGCTCCTGCCGATCTTCCCAAAGAAGGAGGACGATATGATTTACCTATCGCAGTGGCGCTTCTGGCCGCTTCTGAGCAGCTTACAGCCCATAATCTCGATACCTACGAGCTGGTAGGTGAATTAGCGCTTACAGGCACGCTACGCGGCGTTCCAGGAGCGATTTCAAGCGCAACCGAAGCAATACGTGCAGGCAGGAGAATTATTGTCGCAAAAGAGAATGCCGCTGAAGTCGGACTAATACATGGTGAAGGGTGTCTGATTGCCGATCACCTACAGTCCGTATGCGCATTTCTCGAAGGGAAGCATGATTTAGACAGACCGTTATCTGCAGACTTCACGCCAGAGCCATTAGCTGATGATCTGAGCGATATCATCGGTCAGGAACAAGGCAAACGCGGACTGGAGCTCACTGCGGCTGGCGGTCACAACCTGCTGCTTATCGGCCCTCCGGGGACGGGAAAGACCATGCTGGCCAGTCGCCTCAGAGGGCTGCTTCCGCCTCTTAGCAACGATGAGGCACTGGAAAGTGCGGCGATACTCAGCCTGGTCAATTCCGCTACGATACAAAAACAGTGGAAGCAGCGCCCTTTTCGCTCACCGCATCACAGTGCTTCGTTAACCGCTATGGTAGGCGGTGGGTCTATTCCTGCGCCGGGAGAGATCTCTCTGGCGCATAACGGCATACTATTTCTGGACGAATTACCTGAGTTTGAGCGGCGCACGTTGGATGCCCTGCGTGAACCTATCGAGTCCGGGCAAATCCATTTATCCCGCACTCGGGCTAAAATAACCTACCCTGCGCGCTTTCAACTCATTGCTGCAATGAATCCCAGCCCAACGGGTCATTATCAGGGGAACCATAACCGCTGCACCCCAGAACAAACGCTGCGTTACCTCAACCGATTATCAGGACCGTTTCTTGACCGTTTCGATCTCTCCCTCGAAATCCCTTTGCCTCCGCCCGGCATACTCAGCCAGAGCGCAGTGAAAGGGGAAGATAGCGCCACGGTGAAGCAACGCGTTATCGCCGCACAAGAGCGTCAGTATCGGCGACAAAATAAGTTAAACGCGCATCTGGGCAGTCAGGATATACATGAATATTGCCAACTTCGCAGTGATGATGCGCAGTGGCTTGAAGAGGCATTGGAACATCTCGGATTATCTATCCGCGCGTGGCTGCGATTGATAAAGGTCGCCCGAACCATTGCGGATCTCGAGCAATGTGACCATATTACCCGTCAGCATTTGCAGGAGGCCATTGGGTATAGGGCGATCGACAGGTTACTCATTCATTTGCAGAAACTACTGACATAAAAAAAAGGGCTTTCGCCCTTTTTTATTAATCATCAGATTCGGTGTAGTCTTCTGCACCTTCCACCTGAGGTTTCCCACCAGACAGCGTGTGGAAACGTTTTGGACGCTTAATACGCGTCATATACTTAGACCACACGCGTTCAGCTTCGGTAACCGGTTCACGTTCACCACGGCATACCGCAACAAACAGTTTTTCTTCTTCCGTTACCGGCTCACGTTTGCCCAGATCCAGCTCGTTGAAAGCATAACCGTGACGCTCAAGCAGTTGTGCTTCTTTAATGGTGAAATCACCATGACGGGAGAATCCACGGGGATAATATTTATTGTCGAAATATCGATTAGTCGTCGTAAAGCTTTCCGCCATCCTGCACGCTCCTAATTCTTTGGCCGAGCTATTTATGGCGCGGAGTATTAGTTACGCTTGACAGAGCGTCAAACAAAAGATTTAAATCATCACGACAAATAATTTTATGGAGCGAGTTGTGGATACGGAATTGTTAAAAACTTTCCTGGAGGTTAGCCGGACACGCCACTTTGGCAGGGCTGCTGAAGCGCTCTATCTGACCCAATCAGCGGTTAGTTTTCGGATCAGACAACTGGAAAATCAATTGGGTGTAAATCTGTTCACCCGACACAGAAACAATATCCGTTTAACCGCGGCGGGTGAGAAATTATTACCTTACGCTGAAACGCTGATGAATACGTGGCAAGCAGCACGCAAGGAGGTCGCGAATACCTCGCGGCATAACGAGTTTTCAATTGGTGCCAGCGCATCCCTTTGGGAATGTATGCTTAATGACTGGTTGAGGCGTTTGTATCAGTCACAGGAGCCACAAACCAGCCTGCAGTTTGAAGCGAGAATCGCTCAACGACAGTCGTTAGTAAAGCAGCTACATGAACGACAGCTTGATCTACTGATCACCACCGAAACGCCCAAAATGGACGAATTTAGCAGCCAACTGTTGGGATATTTCACGCTGGCGCTCTATTGCAGTTCACCTTCGCAAACCAAAGATGAACTGAATTACCTACGCCTGGAATGGGGACCCGATTTTCAACAACACGAAGCGGGACTGATCGCGGGAGATGAAGTGCCGGTTCTGACCACCAGTTCAGCAGAACTGGCCAGGCAGCAACTTTCTGTCCTTAAGGGCTTTAGTTGGTTGCCCGTTAACTGGGCTAAAACAAAAAACGATCTACACACGGTTACCGACAGCACAACACTGTCACGCCCTTTATATGCAGTCTGGCTGCAAAACAGCGACAAGCATGCACTTATTTGCGATCTGCTAAGAACAAGTATTCTGGAAGATTAGAAAGCACTGGCAAGGATGCCAGAAGTAATACAGCAGAAAGGAATAGCTCAAATTGCAGATAAAAAAAATCCTTAGCAAGAATGCTAAGGATTGTTTCTGGCAGGGGCGGAGAGACTCGAACTCGCGACACCCGGTTTTGGAGACCGGTGCTCTACCAACTGAGCTACGCCCCTAAATTTTTTTATCATTAAGCCTGCTTAGTAGCAGGCTTAATTTTCTAATAAGTGGCGGAACGGACGGGACTCGAACCCGCGACCCCCTGC
>NZ_SZWK01000123.1:0-2557 GCF_005280815.1 Citrobacter sp. TBCS-15
AAAGAAACGTTCTTTGTAGTGCTCACACAGATTGTCTGATGAAAAGTGAATAGCAAGGCGTCTTGCGATTGAGACTTCAGTGTCCCCTTCGTCTAGAGGCCCAGGACACCGCCCTTTCACGGCGGTAACAGGGGTTCGAATCCCCTAGGGGACGCCACTTGCTGGTTCGTGAGTGAAAGACGCGTACCCTGATATCTCAAAACTCATCTTCGGGTGATGTTTGAGATATTTGCTCTTTAAAAATCTGGATCAAGCTGAAAATTGAAACGACACACTGTGTCTGTTCTCCGTAATAAGAACAGATAAATGGTGTGTTCGAGTCTCTCAAATTTTCGCAATCAGAAGTGAAACATCTTCGGGTTGTGAGGTTAAGCGACTAAGCGTACACGGTGGATGCCCTGGCAGTCAGAGGCGATGAAGGACGTGCTAATCTGCGATAAGCGCCGGTAAGGTGATATGAACCGTTATAACCGGCGATTTCCGAATGGGGAAACCCAGNGTTAACTGAATACATAGGTTAACGAAGCGAACCGGGGGAACTGAAACATCTAAGTACCCCGAGGAAAAGAAATCAACCGAGATTCCCCCAGTAGCGGCGAGCGAACGGGGAGCAGCCCAGAGTCTGAATCAGCTTGTGTGTTAGTGGAAGCGTCTGGAAAGTCGCAGGGTACAGGGTGATACTCCCGTACACGAAAACACACTTGCTGTGAACTCGAAGAGTAGGGCGGGACACGTGGTATCCTGTCTGAATATGGGGGGACCATCCTCCAAGGCTAAATACTCCTGACTGACCGATAGTGAACCAGTACCGTGAGGGAAAGGCGAAAAGAACCCCGGCGAGGGGAGTGAAAAAGAACCTGAAACCGTGTACGTACAAGCAGTGGGAGCACCTTCGGGTGTGACTGCGTACCTTTTGTATAATGGGTCAGCGACTTATATTCTGTAGCAAGGTTAACCGTATAGGGGAGCCGAAGGGAAACCGAGTCTTAACTGGGCGTTAAGTTGCAGGGTATAGACCCGAAACCCGGTGATCTAGCCATGGGCAGGTTGAAGGTTGGGTAACACTAACTGGAGGACCGAACCGACTAATGTTGAAAAATTAGCGGATGACTTGTGGCTGGGGGTGAAAGGCCAATCAAACCGGGAGATAGCTGGTTCTCCCCGAAAGCTATTTAGGTAGCGCCTCGTGAACTCATCTTCGGGGGTAGAGCACTGTTTCGGCTAGGGGGTCATCCCGACTTACCAACCCGATGCAAACTGCGAATACCGAAGAATGTTATCACGGGAGACACACGGCGGGTGCTAACGTCCGTCGTGAAGAGGGAAACAACCCAGACCGCCAGCTAAGGTCCCAAAGTCATGGTTAAGTGGGAAACGATGTGGGAAGGCACAGACAGCCAGGATGTTGGCTTAGAAGCAGCCATCATTTAAAGAAAGCGTAATAGCTCACTGGTCGAGTCGGCCTGCGCGGAAGATGTAACGGGGCTAAACCATGCACCGAAGCTGCGGCAGCGACACTATGTGTTGTTGGGTAGGGGAGCGTTCTGTAAGCCGTTGAAGGTGTCCTGTGAGGGATGCTGGAGGTATCAGAAGTGCGAATGCTGACATAAGTAACGATAATGCGGGTGAAAAACCCGCACGCCGGAAGACCAAGGGTTCCTGTCCAACGTTAATCGGGGCAGGGTGAGTCGACCCCTAAGGCGAGGCCGAAAGGCGTAGTCGATGGGAAACAGGTTAATATTCCTGTACTTGGTGTTACTGCGAAGGGGGGACGGAGAAGGCTATGTTGGCCGGGCGACGGTTGTCCCGGTTTAAGCGTGTAGGTGTGTGTTCCAGGTAAATCCGGTTCACTTTAACACTGAGGCGTGATGACGAGGCACTACGGTGCTGAAGTGACAAATGCCCTGCTTCCAGGAAAAGCCTCTAAGCATCAGGTAACACGAAATCGTACCCCAAACCGACACAGGTGGTCAGGTAGAGAATACCAAGGCGCTTGAGAGAACTCGGGTGAAGGAACTAGGCAAAATGGTGCCGTAACTTCGGGAGAAGGCACGCTGATATGTAGGTGAAGCGGTTTACCCGTGGAGCTGAAATCAGTCGAAGATACCAGCTGGCTGCAACTGTTTATTAAAAACACAGCACTGTGCAAACACGAAAGTGGACGTATACGGTGTGACGCCTGCCCGGTGCCGGAAGGTTAATTGATGGGGTTATCCGTAAGGAGAAGCTCTTGATCGAAGCCCCGGTAAACGGCGGCCGTAACTATAACGGTCCTAAGGTAGCGAAATTCCTTGTCGGGTAAGTTCCGACCTGCACGAATGGCGTAATGATGGCCAGGCTGTCTCCACCCGAGACTCAGTGAAATTGAACTCGCTGTGAAGATGCAGTGTACCCGCGGCAAGACGGAAAGACCCCGTGAACCTTTACTATAGCTTGACACTGAACACTGGTCCTTGATGTGTAGGATAGGTGGGAGGCTTTGAAGTGTGGACGCCAGTCTGCATGGAGCCATCCTTGAAATACCACCCTTTAATGGCTGGTGTTCTAACGTGGGCCC
>NZ_SZWK01000120.1:0-136173 GCF_005280815.1 Citrobacter sp. TBCS-15
CCCAAGATCGTCCACCTCTGTACGTCCCGTCACGCTGAATCCCATCTTCTTATAGAATCCAACCGCTTGCTCATTCTGTTCATTAACGTTAGTTGTTAACGTGGAACTCATTGATAAAGCATGTTCAATCAGCAGCTTACCAACGCCACTACCACGCACATCCGGATCGACAAACAGGGCATCTATATGCTGATCGGTCAGGAGCATAAAGGCGACTGGCTCATCCTGCCCTGTTACTGCAACCCATAGAGGGGCTTCTGGTAAAAATGAACGTACCAGCTCCTCCAGCTCAATTCGATAATCCGCAGAGAGGAAATGGTGCGTGGCATCTACTGAGCGACACCAAATAGAAACTAACTTGTCTCCTTCGTCCTGGCGCGAACGACGAATGGTAATGGTCATAGCATTCTCCTTTTTTCTTTACTGCACTATTCTACAGCAAGGAGCCGTGAAACTTTCTCAACTTGAGGATGCAGGCTCGACATTCGCATGATTCCTGGGTATCTTCAGCTGTCTGGATGTCTAAACGTTTAAACGTATGTAGTGAGGTTATCAGGTTATGCCAATTCGCGTGCAGGACGAGCTACCCGCCGTCAATTTCTTGCGTGAGGAAAACGTCTTTGTCATGACGACCTCCCGCGCTTCCGGTCAGGAAATTCGTCCACTGAAGGTGCTCATCCTTAACCTGATGCCGAAGAAGATTGAAACGGAAAACCAGTTCCTGCGTTTATTGTCTAACTCACCGCTACAGGTAGATGTTCAGCTATTGCGCATCGATGCCCGCGAGTCACGCAACACCCCAACGGAGCATCTGAATAACTTTTACTGTAATTTCGAGGATATCTGCGATCAGAACTTTGATGGACTGATTGTTACAGGGGCACCGCTGGGTCTGGTTGAGTTTAATGACGTGGCTTACTGGCCGCAGATTAAGCAAGTGCTTGAATGGGCAAAAGATCACGTTACCTCGACGCTGTTTGTCTGTTGGGCGGTGCAAGCCGCATTGAATATCCTTTATGGCATTCCCAAACAAACCCGCACGGACAAACTCTCCGGCGTGTATGAGCATCATATTCTGCATCCTCATGCGTTGCTGACGCGCGGATTTGATGACGCGTTTTTGGCCCCTCATTCGCGCTATGCCGATTTCCCTGCAGCACTTATCCGCGACTATACCGATCTCGAGATTTTTGCCGAAACGGAAGAGGGCGATGCCTATCTGTTCGCCAGTAAAGATAAACGCATTGCCTTTGTGACGGGTCATCCGGAATATGACGCGCACACGCTTGGTAGCGAATATTTTCGTGACGTTGAAGCGGGCTTATCCCCGGAAGTACCCTATAACTACTTCCCGAAAGATGACCCGCAAAACAAACCGCGGGCAACCTGGCGTAGCCATGGCAATCTGTTGTTTACCAACTGGCTCAACTATTACGTCTACCAGATCACGCCATATGATCTGCGTCACATGAATCCAACGCTGGATTAATCTTCTGTAGCAGACGATCCTTAAGCGTTTCAGCATGTTGAATCAGGCACCTTCGGGTGCCTTTTTTATTTCCGAAACGCACCTCAATGTGTAATGAAATTTTATTTATATTGTTATCAATAGGTTAATTGATAATTAAATTAAAAATGGAAATTGTTTTTGATTTTGAGATTTAAATGAGTAGTCTTAGTTGTGCTGAACGAAAACCGCACAACGATCCTTCGTTCGCATTGGGGATGTGTTTGGATCACTGACGAGGAACTACGCAATGAATCAACAGGCAACGACAACCGATGAACTGGTCTTTACCAGGCCGCGCGGCGAACAAGAACAGCAAATTCTGACCGGAGAAGCGGTGGAGTTTCTGACTGAACTGGTGACAAGATTTACGCCTAAGCGGAATAAGCTTCTGGCTGCGCGGATCCAGCAGCAGCAGGATATTGATAACGGTAAGTTGCCTGATTTTATTTCGGAAACAGCTTCCATTCGCGAGGGCGACTGGAAAATTCGCGGTATTCCTGATGATTTACTGGATCGCCGCGTAGAGATTACCGGCCCGGTTGAGCGCAAGATGGTCATCAACGCGCTGAACGCGAACGTCAAAGTCTTTATGGCTGACTTTGAAGATTCGCTGGCCCCTGAGTGGAGCAAAGTTATCGACGGGCAGATCAACCTGCGCGATGCGGTCAATGGCACCATTAGTTACACCAACGAAGCGGGTAAAATTTATCAACTCAAACCCAATCCAGCTTTATTGGTGTGTCGTGTGCGCGGTCTGCATCTGCCGGAAAAACACGTCACCTGGCGTGGCGAATCCATCCCGGGCAGCCTGTTCGATTTTGCACTCTACTTCTTCCACAACTATAAAGCGTTGCTGGCAAAAGGCAGTGGCCCGTATTTCTATCTGCCAAAAACGCAGGCCTGGCAAGAAGCTGCCTGGTGGAGTGAGGTGTTCAGCTATGCAGAGGACCGCTTTAATCTGCCGCGCGGCACTATCAAAGCGACCCTGCTGATTGAAACGTTGCCCGCTGTTTTCCAGATGGACGAAATTCTGCACGCGTTGCGTGACCATATTGTGGGCCTGAACTGTGGCCGCTGGGATTACATTTTCAGCTATATCAAAACCCTGAAGAACCACCCGGATCGCGTGCTGCCGGACCGTCAGGTAGTGACGATGGATAAGCCATTCCTCAGCGCCTACTCGCGTCTGTTGATTAAAACCTGTCACAAACGCGGCGCGTTTGCGATGGGCGGCATGGCTGCGTTCATTCCCAGTAAAGATGCCGAGCGTAACAACCAGGTTCTGACCAAGGTAAAAGCGGATAAAGCGCTGGAAGCGAATAACGGTCATGATGGTACATGGATTGCCCATCCGGGCCTGGCAGATACCGCAATGACGGTATTCAACGACGTGCTCGGAGAAAACAAAAATCAGCTGTTTGTGACGCGTGAAGAAGATGCGCCAATTACCGCTGAACAGCTGCTGGCGCCTTGTGACGGTGAGCGTACCGAAGAGGGTATGCGCGCCAACATCCGTGTCGCGGTGCAGTACATCGAGGCGTGGATCTCCGGTAACGGCTGCGTACCGATTTACGGTCTGATGGAAGATGCGGCCACCGCCGAAATCTCCCGCACCTCCATCTGGCAGTGGATCCACCACCAGAAGACGCTCAGCAACGGCAAGCCGGTGACCAAACCGCTGTTCCGCCAGATGCTGGCCGAAGAGATGTTGGTGATTCAGGACGAACTGGGCGAGCACCGCTACAGCAGCGGGCGTTTTGACGATGCCGCGCGCCTGATGGAGCAAATCACGACCTCTGATGAACTGATCGATTTCTTGACCCTGCCAGGTTACCGCCTGCTGGCTTAACTCACCACATAACAATATGGAGCATCTGCACATGAAAACCCGTACTCAACAAATCGAAGAATTACAGAAAGAGTGGACTCAACCGCGCTGGGAAGGCATCACCCGTCCGTATAGCGCGGAGGATGTGGTGAAATTACGTGGCTCGGTCAACCCGGAATGCACGCTGGCGCAGCTTGGCGCGGCGAAAATGTGGCGTCTGCTGCACGGTGAGTCGAAGAAAGGGTATATCAACAGCCTCGGCGCGCTGACCGGCGGCCAGGCGCTGCAACAAGCGAAAGCCGGTATTGAAGCGGTCTACCTTTCTGGCTGGCAGGTAGCGGCAGATGCTAACCTGGCCTCCAGCATGTATCCGGATCAATCGCTGTATCCGGCGAACTCCGTCCCGGCAGTGGTGGATCGGATCAACAATACTTTCCGTCGTGCGGATCAGATCCAATGGTCAAGTGGTATTGAGCCGAACGATCCGCGCTACGTGGATTACTTCCTGCCGATCGTTGCTGATGCGGAAGCGGGCTTTGGCGGGGTTCTGAACGCGTTTGAACTGATGAAATCGATGATTGAGGCTGGTGCAGCAGCCGTTCACTTCGAAGATCAGCTCGCATCAGTGAAAAAATGCGGTCACATGGGCGGTAAGGTGCTGGTGCCGACTCAGGAAGCTATCCAGAAACTGGTGGCTGCCCGTCTGGCAGCCGACGTAATGGGCGTGCCGACGCTGGTGATTGCGCGTACCGATGCTGACGCAGCTGATTTGATTACCTCTGACTGCGATGCCTACGACAGCGAGTTCATTACTGGCGAACGTACCTGCGAAGGCTTCTTCCGTACACATGCTGGTATTGAGCAGGCGATCAGCCGCGGTCTGGCCTACGCGCCGTATGCGGATCTGGTGTGGTGTGAAACTTCCACACCAGACCTCGAACTGGCGAAGCGCTTTGCCGATGCCATTCATGCGAAATTCCCAGGTAAACTGCTGGCCTACAACTGTTCGCCGTCGTTTAACTGGCAGAAAAATCTGGATGATAAAACCATTGCCAGCTTCCAGCAGCAGTTGTCGGACATGGGCTATAAATACCAGTTCATTACCCTGGCGGGTATTCACAGCATGTGGTTCAACATGTTCGACCTCGCGCACTCCTATGCGCAGGGTGAAGGCATGCGCCACTATGTTGAGAAGGTTCAGCAGCCAGAATTTGCGGCGGCAAAAGACGGTTACACCTTCGTGTCCCACCAGCAGGAAGTGGGTACCGGGTACTTCGATAAAGTTACCACCATCATTCAGGGCGGCGCCTCTTCCGTTACCGCGTTAACGGGTTCCACCGAAGAATCGCAGTTCTGATCAATGCCCGGTGGCGCTGCGCTTGCCGGGCCTACGAAGGGATGTAGGCCGGAAAAGCGCATGCGCCATCCGGCATGACGTTGTGCCGGATGGGAGAAATCGATGACGCGTGGCCTGGAATTACTGATTGCTCAGACTATCTTGCAAGGTTTCGACGCCCAGTACGGGCGTTTTCTGGAAGTCACCTCCGGCGCGCAGCAGCGTTTTGAACATGCCGACTGGCATGAGGTTCAGCAGGCGATGAAAAGCCGTATTCACCTTTACGATCACCATGTGGGTCTGGTGGTGGAACAGCTGCGCTGCATTACTGACGGCAAAAGTACCGACGCGGATTTTTTGCTCCGCGTGAAAGATCATTACACCCGGCTCTTGCCGGATTATCCGCGCTTCGAGATTGCGGAGAGCTTCTTTAACTCCGTTTACTGCCGGTTATTTGACCACCGCTCGCTGACTCCCGAGCGGCTGTTTATTTTTAGCTCTCAGCCAGAGCGCCGTTTTCGCACGATCCCCCGCCCGCTGGCGAAAGACTTTTTTCCTGATACCGGCTGGGAGTGGCTGCTCACCCGCGTCCTCAGCGATCTGCCTCTGCGTCTACCGTGGCAGAATAAACATCGTGATATCCACTACATCATCGAACACCTGACCGAAACGCTGGGTGCGGATGTGTTGCCGCGCTGTCATTTACAGGTGGCGAACGAACTGTTTTATCGCAATAAGGCCGCCTGGCTGGTCGGTAAGCTGATTACCCCTTCCGGGACGCTGCCGTTTTTATTGCCAATCCACCGGACTGACGAAGGCGAACTGTTTGTCGATACCTGTCTGACCACGACGGCGGAAGCGAGCATTGTGTTTGGCTTTGCCCGTTCCTATTTTATGGTTTATGCCCCGCTGCCCGCGGCGTTAGTGGAGTGGCTGCGCGAGATCCTGCCCGGTAAAACCACCGCTGAATTGTATATGGCGATTGGCTGTCAGAAACATGCGAAGACTGAAAGCTACCGCGAGTATCTGCTCTATCTCGCTGATTGCGATGAGCAATTTATCGAAGCGCCGGGGATCCGCGGCATGGTGATGCTGGTGTTTACCCTACCGGGCTTCGACCGGGTGTTTAAAATCATCAAAGACAAATTTGCGCCGCAAAAGGAGATGTCCGCCGCGCACGTCCGCGCCTGCTACCAGCTGGTGAAAGAGCACGACCGCGTCGGGCGCATGGCCGATACCCAGGAGTTTGAAAACTTTGTACTGGATAAACGGCAAATCGACCCGGCGCTGATGGCCCTGCTGCTACAGGAAGCGCCGGAAAAAATTACCGATCTCGGCGATCAGATTGTTATTCGCCATCTGTATATCGAACGGCGCATGGTGCCGCTGAATATCTGGCTGGAGCAGGTCGAAGGCCAGCAGCTGCGCGACGCGATAGAAGAGTACGGCAACGCCATTCGTCAGCTGGCCGCCGCCAATATTTTCCCGGGAGATATGCTGTTTAAGAACTTTGGCGTTACCCGCCACGGGCGCGTGGTGTTCTACGACTACGATGAAATTTGCTATATGACGGAGGTGAATTTCCGCCATATCCCACCGCCGCGCTACCCAGAGGATGAGATGAGCGCTGAACCGTGGTACAGCGTGTCGCCGGGGGATGTCTTCCCGGAAGAGTTTCGTCACTGGCTATGTGCCGACCCGCGCATCGGGCCGCTGTTTGAGGAGATGCACGCCGACCTGTTCAGCGCCGACTACTGGCGAGGGCTGCAAACGCGGATCCGTGAAGGGCACGTGGAAGATGTTTACGCTTACCGTCGTCGGCAGCGGTTTAGCGTACGTTATGAAACCGACCGTCGGCCAGATAAGGCCTTTGCGCCGCCATCCGACAATGTACGCCGCGCCTGATGGCGCTGCGCTTATCATGTTAACAAATCAGTCCCAACCCTTGCTTATCTAAACCCGCCGTACGCCAGCGTGACTTCTTTCGCTGCTTTGATCGCCATTGCGCCAAACTCGGTCACGCGGTCATCGGTAATACGTGAAATTGGCCCGGAAATGGAGATGGCGGCGAACGGCTCACGGTGTTCATCATAAATGCACGACGCCACGCAGCGCAGGCCCAGCGCGTGTTCTTCATCATCAAAGGAATAGCCGCGCTTACGCGTCTGCGCCAAATCCTCTTTCAGATGGACCGGCGACACCAGCGTGGCATGGGTATACGCGTGCAGCCCTTTGCGGTGCAGCAGGCCGGTAACCTGTTCTTCACTCAATTGAGATAAAAATGCCTTGCCCGCGCCGGAGGCGTGCATCGGCAGCTTGCCGCCGATAGGCGCAGACATGCGCATCAACTGGGTGCACTGCACCTGGTCGATAATAATGGCCTGATGGTCGCTTTGATCCAGTACGGCGAGGTTTACCGTCTCACCCGAATCTTCCATTAGTTTGCGCAGAATAGGGTGCACAATCGCCAGCAGATTGCGGCTTTGCAAAAAGCTGCTGCCGACAATAAACGCATGCGCGCCCACGGCCCAGTGGCCTAATTCGCCCACCTGGCGGACAAAACCCTGCTGCTGCATGGTGGTCAGCAGACGATGAGTCGTGGAGTTGGGCAGACCGGCCTGCTGCGCCAGCTCGGTTAGCGCCACGCTGCCGTTGGATTCCGCAATCCACTCCAGTAGCTTCAGACCCCGGGTCAAAGACTGAACCTGCCCGGTTGCAGGCGTAGTGGCAGCGGCGGGTTTTCTACCGCGTTTAGCGGGGACAGGGGCAACCATGGCGGACTCCTTTTCTGTATCGTGGAAATCATTTTCGTTTTATTCGATTATAATGCAAGAATTCCTGTACTGATCGGATGAGTGAAGCTGAACATGTCTCATGTTGGCCGTTGTTCTCTTTTCCGCCTCTCAGGTTTGTGCCAGTATGACCTGTTGAGTTTTTTTCGGTCTGGTTGAGCGTTGTCGGGAGCGAGTGTGAGCAGCAAAGTAGAACAATTACGTCAGCAGTTAAATGAACGTATTCTGGTGCTGGACGGCGGGATGGGCACCATGATCCAGGGATATCGTCTGAGCGAAGAGGATTTCCGCGGCGAGCGCTTCGCCGACTGGCCCTGCGACCTGAAGGGCAACAACGACCTGCTGGTGCTCAGCAAGCCGGAGGTGATTGCCGCGATCCATAACGCCTACTTTGAGGCGGGCGCGGATATCATCGAAACCAACACCTTTAACTCCACGACTATCGCCATGGCGGATTACCAGATGGAATCCCTGTCGGCGGAAATCAACTTTGCGGCAGCTAAACTGGCGCGCGCTTGCGCAGATGAGTGGACGGCACGCACGCCGGAAAAACCGCGCTATGTCGCGGGCGTGCTTGGTCCAACCAACCGTACGGCCTCTATCTCACCCGACGTCAACGACCCGGCATACCGCAACATTACCTTTGACCAACTGGTGGCTGCCTACCGCGAATCCACCAAAGCGCTGGTGGAAGGCGGCAGCGACCTGATTCTGATTGAAACCGTCTTCGATACCCTCAATGCTAAAGCCGCTATTTTCGCGGTAAAAACCGAGTTCGAAGCGCTGGGCGTCGAGCTGCCGATTATGCTTTCCGGTACCATTACCGACGCCTCCGGGCGTACGCTTTCCGGCCAGACCACCGAAGCGTTCTATAACTCATTGCGTCACGCCGATGCGCTGACCTTCGGTCTGAACTGCGCCTTAGGCCCGGACGAGCTGCGCCAGTACGTGCAGGAGCTGTCACGCATTGCCGAATGCTACGTCACCGCGCACCCGAACGCCGGGCTGCCGAACGCCTTCGGCGAGTACGACCTCGACGCCGACACCATGGCGACACAGATTCGCGAATGGGCCGAGGCTGGTTTCCTCAATGTGGTTGGCGGTTGTTGCGGCACCACGCCGGAACATATCGCCGCGATGAGCCGGGCGGTAGAAGGTTTACCGCCGCGCAAGTTGCCAGAAATCCCGGTGGCCTGCCGACTGTCCGGCCTTGAACCGCTGAACATTGGCGACGATAGCCTGTTTGTTAACGTCGGCGAACGTACTAACGTCACCGGCTCAGCGAAATTTAAGCGTCTGATCAAAGAAGAGAAATACAGCGAAGCGCTGGACGTCGCCCGCCAGCAGGTGGAAAGCGGCGCGCAGATTATCGACATCAACATGGATGAGGGGATGCTCGACGCCGAAGCGGCGATGGTGCGCTTCCTCAACCTGATTGCTGGCGAGCCGGACATTGCCCGCGTGCCGATTATGATCGACTCCTCCAAATGGGAAGTCATCGAAAAAGGGCTGAAGTGCATTCAGGGTAAAGGCATCGTTAACTCCATCTCGATGAAAGAGGGGGTGGAGACCTTTATCCATCACGCGAAGCTGCTGCGTCGCTACGGTGCTGCGGTGGTGGTGATGGCTTTTGACGAGCAGGGCCAGGCCGATACCCGCGCGCGTAAAATCGAGATTTGCCGCCGGGCGTACAAAATTCTCACCGAAGAGGTGGGTTTTCCGCCGGAAGACATCATCTTCGACCCGAATATTTTCGCCGTCGCCACCGGTATTGAAGAGCACAACAACTACGCGCAGGACTTTATCGGCGCCTGTGAGGACATCAAACGCGAGCTGCCGCACGCGCTGATTTCCGGCGGCGTGTCTAACGTTTCCTTCTCGTTCCGCGGCAACGACCCGGTACGTGAAGCTATCCACGCGGTATTCCTCTACTATGCGATTCGCAACGGGATGGACATGGGCATCGTCAACGCCGGACAGCTGGCGATTTATGACGATCTCCCGACTGAACTGCGCGACGCGGTTGAAGATGTGATCCTCAACCGACGTGAAGATGGTACCGAGCGTCTGCTGGAGCTGGCGGAGAAATATCGCGGCAGTAAAACCGACGACACCGCGAATGCCCAGATGGCGGAGTGGCGTAGTTGGGACGTGAAAAAGCGCCTTGAATACTCGCTGGTGAAAGGCATTACCGAATTTATCGAGCTCGACACAGAAGAAGCGCGCCAGCAGGCCGAACGCCCGATTGAGGTGATCGAAGGGCCGCTGATGGACGGCATGAACGTGGTCGGCGACTTGTTCGGCGAGGGCAAAATGTTCCTGCCGCAGGTGGTGAAATCCGCCCGCGTGATGAAGCAGG
This sequence comes from Citrobacter sp. TBCS-15, assembly GCF_005280815.1. Classification (NCBI taxonomy): domain Bacteria; kingdom Pseudomonadati; phylum Pseudomonadota; class Gammaproteobacteria; order Enterobacterales; family Enterobacteriaceae; genus Citrobacter; species Citrobacter sp. TBCS-15. Next base: position 9,826 of record NZ_SZWK01000120.1, read on the forward strand.
CAGTGGCTTACCTCGAACCGTATATCGAAGCCAGTAAAGAGAAAGGCTCCAGCAACGGCAAGATGGTCATCGCCACCGTGAAGGGCGACGTTCACGACATTGGCAAGAACATCGTCGGCGTGGTGCTGCAATGCAACAACTACGAAATCGTCGATCTTGGCGTGATGGTGCCCGCGGAGAAAATCCTCAGAACGGCGCGTGAAGTGAATGCCGATCTGATTGGCCTTTCCGGGCTTATCACCCCGTCGCTGGACGAAATGGTCAACGTGGCGAAAGAGATGGAGCGTCAGGGCTTCACCATCCCATTGCTGATTGGCGGCGCGACCACCTCAAAAGCGCACACCGCGGTGAAAATTGAGCAGAACTACAGCGGCCCGACGGTTTATGTGCAGAACGCCTCGCGGACCGTCGGCGTAGTCGCCGCGCTGCTCTCCGACACCCAGCGCGATGACTTTGTCGCCCGTACCCGTAAAGAGTATGAAACCGTGCGCATCCAGCATGCGCGTAAGAAACCTCGTACGCCGCCGGTAACGTTACAGGCCGCACGTGATAACGATCTTGCCTTCGACTGGGAAAGCTACACGCCGCCGGTCGCGCATCGTTTAGGCGTGCAGGAAGTCGAGGCCAGCATCGAAACGCTGCGCAATTACATCGACTGGACGCCGTTCTTTATGACCTGGTCGCTGGCCGGGAAGTATCCGCGCATCCTCGAAGATGAAGTGGTGGGCGAAGAGGCGAAGCGCCTGTTCAAAGACGCCAACGACATGCTGGATAAACTCAGCGCTGAGAAGACCCTGAACCCGCGCGGCGTGGTGGGGTTGTTCCCGGCTAACCGCGTGGGTGACGATATCGAGATTTACCGTGACGAGACGCGTACGCACGTTATCAGCGTGAGTCATCACCTGCGCCAGCAGACGGAAAAAGTCGGCTTCGCCAACTACTGCCTCTCTGACTTTGTCGCGCCGAAACTGAGCGGCAAAGCGGATTACATCGGTGCTTTCGCGGTGACCGGCGGTCTGGAGGAGGATGCGCTGGCAGACGCCTTCGAAGCGCAGCATGACGACTACAACAAGATCATGGTGAAAGCCATCGCTGACCGTCTGGCGGAAGCGTTCGCGGAATATCTGCATGAGCGCGTGCGTAAAGTCTACTGGGGTTATGCGGCGAACGAGAACCTCAGTAACGAAGAGCTGATCCGCGAAAACTACCAGGGCATTCGTCCGGCACCGGGCTACCCGGCGTGCCCGGAACATACCGAAAAGGCCACCATCTGGGAGCTGCTGGACGTCGAAGCACATACCGGGATGAAGCTCACCGAATCCTTCGCCATGTGGCCTGGCGCCTCGGTTTCCGGCTGGTATTTCAGCCATCCTGACAGCAAGTATTACGCCGTGGCGCAAATTCAGCGCGATCAGGTTGAAGATTACGCCTTCCGTAAAGGCATGAGCGTGGCGGAAGTTGAACGTTGGTTAGCGCCAAACCTCGGCTACGACGCTGACTGATTCACAAAACTGTCATCTTTCTTTACAACAAACAGGGCACTCAATGAGTGCCCTGTCTCTTTCTTACGTTTAAACCCTTATACTGAAAGAACGTTCATCGGCACTGCTTGCCGGATGGCTCATTTTTGTAGGCCTGATAAGCGTAGCGTCCTCAGGCGGTATGTCATTGCGATGAACTTCAGGAACATATAACGATAAGGAGAACCTGATTCCGTGCTAACTCTGTTACACCTGCTTTCTGCTGTCTCTATGCTGGTTTGGGGCACACATATTGTGCGTACCGGCGTGATGCGCGTCTTTGGCGCCCGTTTGCGTACCGTACTCAGCCGTAGCGTTGAAAAGAAGCCGCTCGCCTTTTGTGCGGGTATCGGCGTGACGGCGCTGGTACAAAGCAGCAACGCCACCACCATGCTGGTGACCTCATTTGTCGCCCAGGATCTCGTGGCGCTTACCCCGGCGCTGGTCATTGTGCTGGGCGCCGACGTGGGGACCGCGCTGATGGCGCGTATCCTGACCTTCGATCTCTCATGGCTATCGCCACTGCTGATTTTCATCGGCGTGATCTTTTTTCTCGGGCGTAAGCAGTCCCGCGTGGGGCAACTGGGGCGGGTTGGCATCGGGCTGGGGTTGATTTTACTGGCGCTGGAGCTGATTGTGCAGGCGGTCACGCCGATAACTCAGGCTAATGGCGTCCAGGTTATTTTCGCCTCGCTGACCGGCGATATTATGCTGGATGCGCTGATTGGCGCCATGTTCGCGGTTATCAGTTACTCCAGCCTGGCGGCGGTTTTGCTGACGGCAACCCTGACCGCTGCCAGCATTATCTCGTTTCCAGTCGCGTTGTGCCTGGTGATTGGCGCCAACCTTGGCTCCGGCCTGCTGGCGATGCTCAACAATAGCGCGGCTAACGCTGCTGCCCGTCGCGTGGCACTAGGCAGCTTGTTGTTTAAGCTGGTGGGGAGTCTGATTATCCTGCCGTTTGTTCATCCGTTGGCGAATCTTATGGATGAACTGCCGCTGCCGAAATCTGAGCTGGTCATTTATTTCCATGTTTTCTACAACCTGGTACGTTGTATAGCGATGGTGCCGTTCGCCGAACCGATGGCGCGTTTTTGTAAACGTATTATCCGTGATGAGCCGGAACTGGACGCCCACCTGAAGCCTAAGCATCTGGACATCAGCGCACTGGATACCCCAACCCTGGCCCTGGCCAATGCCGCCCGTGAAGCCCTGCGTATTGGCGATGCGATGGAGCAGATGATGGACGGGCTAAAGAAGGTGATGCACGGTGAACCGCGTGAAGAGAAAGAGTTGCGCAGGATGGCAGATGATATCAACGTGCTGTATACGGCGATTAAGCTCTATCTGGCGCGGATGCCAAAGGATGAACTGGCAGAAGAAGAGTCGCGCCGTTGGGCTGAGATTATCGAAATGTCGCTCAACCTTGAACAGGCTTCGGATATTGTTGAGCGTATGGGCAGCGAGATTGCCGACAAGTCGCTGGCAGCGCGTCGGGCATTCTCTGTCGAAGGGCTGAAAGAACTTGATGCACTGTACGATCAACTGCTCAGTAATCTGCAACTGGCGATGTCGGTATTCTTCTCTGGCGACGTGACCAGCGCCCGTCGTCTGCGCCGCAGCAAGCACCGTTTCCGCATCCTTAACCGTCGTTATTCACATGCGCACGTGGATCGTCTGCATCAGCAGAACGTGCAGAGCATTGAGACCAGTTCCCTGCACCTGGCGTTGCTGGGTGATATGCAGCGTCTGAACTCGCTATTTTGCTCTGTGGCTTACAGTGTGCTGGAACAGCCGGATGAAGACGACGAGCGCGAGTACTAACGAGGACAGGTGAAATGTTGCCCGGTGGCGCTGATGCTTACCGGGCCTACGGATAACCGTCAATGTTGTCGTCTACTTTGATGCCGGATAAGGCGAAGCCACCATCCGGCATCAGACAACAAACCAACTAAAAGCAGTGACCCGCCTCAACGGCAACCGCTTCTTCGCCCGCTTTAAAGATATAGGTGGTGTTTGGGCCGCCAAGCACGGATTGACCGTTGCTCACTTTGATCCAGTTCCCTTCCGGCAGACCAATCACCGTCAGTTCCGGTGCCACAACCAACAGCTCGCGAATACGCTGTTCACGCGTTTCGCCTTTATGGCCTTCCGGCAGCGCGTTGGTGAAGTGCGGGTTAATCTGCAGCGGGAAAAGACCCAGCGCATCAAAGCCTTTTGGATCGACAATCGGCATGTCGTTGGTGGTGCGGATGGTCTGGCAGGCAAGGTTGGAACCCGCGCTCCAGCCGATGTACAGCGCACCGCGTTTGACGACATCGACAATCGGCGCCAGCAGTCCGCGCTCGCGGCTCTCTTTCAGCAACTGGAAGGTGTTACCCCCGCCGACAATCACCAGTTCGGCGTTTTCAATGGCTGCAATCGGATCGGCAACGGTATGAATGCCAGTAACGTTAACGCCCATTGGCGCAAAGATGGCTGCCGTTTTCGCCGTGTACTCATCCCAGGTTTGCGTCACGCCGGCAAATGGAATAAACACCGCCGTGCGGCGACCGTTCAGTTGCTCTGCGATCAGCGGCAGCGCATGTTCCATCCAGCCTTTGCCCGGCAGCGTCGAGTTACTCAATAAAAGCAGTTCCATCATTTCTCCATGTAATCAGAAAATTACAAACCGCGGTAATGCTACCACTATCGATTTAACGCCTTCCTGATATGGCTCACGATGTTGGAAGGGAGGAGATAGAAGCTGAGACTATTTTTTAAGTGTCAATTATTTTTCTCCTCCCGAGAGCGCAGATGATTTCAAAATTAATATATATGATTTACCATATGTGTTCTCTAAAAGGAACGGAGAGGAAAATGCTACAACCTGTTCAGCTTTTCAAAATCCTGTCGGATGAAACACGGCTCGCCATTGTCATGCTTCTGCGGGAGTCCGGAGAACTGTGCGTGTGCGATATCTGTGCAGCTACCGCCCAATCACAGCCCAAAATATCACGCCATATGGCTATCCTTCGCGAGTCTGGGCTAGTTCTGGATCGTCGGGAAGGCAAATGGATTCACTATCGTCTGTCACCTCATATTCCTGCGTGGGCCGCTGAGACAATCACGATGTCCTGGCAGTGCCTTCGGAAGGATGTGCGAGAATGGTTGGCAAAGTCGGCCTGTACCTCCTGTTGAGGCAGAAAAACATATTCACATAATCATATATAACGGAGTTTGAAATGTTTTTGGCAGGGAGTATATTTTTACTGACGCTGGTACTGGTGATCTGGCAACCCAGAGGCCTGAGTATTGGCTGGAGCGCGAGTATCGGAGCTGCGTTGGCGCTGGGAACCGGAGTCATCCATATCGCTGATATTCCCGTTGTCTGGAATATCGTCTGGAACGCGACAGCGGCATTTATTGCGGTCATCATCATCAGCCTGCTGCTCGATGAGTCCGGCTTCTTTGAATGGGCCGCACTGCACGTCTCCCGCTGGGGTAACGGACGTGGCCGCCTTTTGTTTACGTGGATAGTCTTGCTTGGGGCCGCTGTTGCTGCGTTGTTTGCCAATGACGGCGCCGCACTGATCCTGACGCCGATTGTAATTGCGATGCTGCTCGCACTGGGATTCAGCCAGGGCACGACATTGGCCTTTGTCATGGCTGCAGGGTTTATTGCAGATACGGCCAGCCTGCCGCTCATTGTTTCTAACCTGGTGAACATCGTCTCGGCGGACTTTTTCGGTCTGGGCTTTACGCAGTATGCCTCCGTTATGATCCCCGTAGATGTGGCAGCGATTGCGGCCACGCTGGTCATGCTGCATCTCTTCTTCCGCAGGGACATTCCGGCGACGTATGACGTTTCTCTGCTGAAGACGCCCGCCAGTGTGATAAAGGATCCGGCAACGTTCAAGGCGGGCTGGATTGTCCTGTTATTGCTGCTTGTCGGTTTCTTTGTGCTGGAGCCTCTGGGGATCCCGGTCAGTGCGATAGCGGCTACTGGCGCAGCAGTACTGTTTATAGTGGCGAAAAGAGGTCATGCCATCAACACCGGAAAAGTCCTGCGCGGTGCGCCATGGCAGATCGTTATTTTTTCGCTGGGCATGTACCTGGTAGTCTATGGCCTGCGCAATGCAGGGCTCACGGAGTATCTGTCTGACGTGCTGAACCTGCTGGCAGAAAAGGGGTTATGGGCAGCAACGTTCGGCACCGGTTTCCTGACCGCGTTCCTGTCATCGGTGATGAATAATATGCCGACGGTACTGATTGGCGCGCTGTCGATTGACGGGAGTACGGCGACTGGCATCGTCAAAGAGGCAATGATTTATGCCAATGTGATTGGCTGCGATTTAGGTCCGAAAATCACTCCCATTGGCAGTCTGGCAACCCTGCTTTGGCTGCATGTGCTTGCCCAGAAAAATATAACGATTACCTGGGGATATTACTTCCGCACCGGCATTATCATGACTCTGCCCGTGCTGTTTGTCACTTTGGCCGCGCTGGCGTTACGGCTCTCCCTCACTTTGTAATGAGATACAGATATGAGCAACATTACCATCTATCACAACCCTGCCTGCGGCACTTCTCGTAACACGCTGGAGATGATCCGTAACAGCGGCAACGAACCGACGATAATTTATTATCTCGATACGCCACCGACCCGTGATGAGCTGATTAAACTTATTTCAGAAATGGGAATTACGGTGCGTGCATTACTGCGTAAGAATGTTGAGCCTTACGAACACCTGGGTCTTGATGAAGAGAAATTTAGTGATGAGCAGTTGATTGATTTCATGCTTCAACATCCGATCCTGATTAATCGGCCGGTAGTCGTTACGCCGCTCGGCACTCGTCTTTGTCGCCCTTCAGAAAGAGTGTTGGATATTCTGCCGGAAGGTCAGAAAGGAACGTTTACCAAAGAGGATGGCGAGAAGGTCATTGACGAAACGGGGAAGCGGGTTAAGTAATCGGCCCACTTCAAAATATTGGACGCCTGTTAACGTTATGCGGGCGTCCGACTCACCCAGTACGTCCGCTCTGTGCCATAAGCGGAAGTTAACTACGGATAAAATTCAGCGCCTCACACCCAGAGGCGCTGCATAACGGCAATAAGCTACACTTGTTCATTATTTCCAAAGCAGGAAAGCCTTCCGCTGCTTCAACGGTATGTGTTTGACATCGCGCAGTTGGGGCATTTTGATCAACAACGAGCATGGCCCGCTAACGATGAAATTGATACTTGTTCGACACGCAGAAACAGAGTGGAATTTGGAAGGAATTATTCAGGGGCACAGCGATAGCTCCTTGACCTGTCGGGGTTTGCGTGAAACATCCGTCCTACTAGCAGCGTTTAGTGCAAGTGAGTATCAAATAGAGCGTGTTTACGCTTCTCCGCTTGGACGTGCCTGGCAAATGGGGCAAAGCCTGGCTGAACACTTTCGCTGTTCATTGACGGCTGAACCGGCCCTTAAAGAGCAGGCCTTTGGTCAGTTTGAAGGTATGCCGTTAGAACTACTCAGACAAAAACATCCGAACGATGCAAATGCGTTATTCAGGCTTGATGCAGAGTATTGTCCACCTGGGGGGGAGTCACTGGCGCATGCTTCTCAGCGAGTTATGCGTTTTTTACAAAACCTGGAAGATACCTCATCACATCAACAAACAATATGTATTGTGTCTCACGGGCATGTCAGTCAGGGCACTCTGGCAATTCTTAAAGAAGGGACTGTCAATAGTTTCCCTCGCTATGCTCACCCCAATGCAAGTTATTCTGTTATCGACCTGATTAATGGAAAATGTATCGGCCTAAAGTGGGGGATTGCTACACATTTACGTCACCTGAATTAGTGGCTACCTTTCAATCATTGAAAACCCATCCTGCCAGAGTCATCATTATTTAAGCACAATGTCAGCTCCCCGCTCTAAACAGATCTTCAGAAAACGATACAGAATTCCGGCCACCAGACTTCAATCTCTTTCTGCTTCAGCTCTTTTCTAACCACGCGTTTAATCCAGGCTGCCAACGATCCATCGTCATCCTGCTTGGTGATGACACATGATGACAGGCATACCTGTGAAGAATATGGGTAACTGTGTGAGAGACCTGACCGCAAACAGGGCAGAACTTCGAGATGCGATTGATTTCCTGCTTAATGGCTATTTTAGAGCGCCCATCCTTGGCGCTCAGCTCCTGCTTCTTTACCCCGCCCGCGCAAATTCTGCCGCTTCGGCGATTAGCGCGTCATCCGGGCGTACGCCGGTATACAAGGCGAACTGCTCTACGGCCTGTAAGGCAATCACCTCTGCACCGCTGATGGTCTTTTTACCTAATTGTTGTGCCAGTTTGATTACCGGTGTTTCCGGCGGCAGGGCGACCACGTCAAACACCACGCTGGCGGCAGCGACCATCGCTTCGCTGTAGGCCAGTTCATCGCTCTCTTTACCGCCAGCCATACCGACGGGCGTCACGTTGACCAGAATATCGCAGGCAATCCCTTCCGGCTGAGGCTGCCACTGGAAACCGTACTGTTTTGCCAGCGCCGGGCCGCTCTCACGATTGCGGGCGGCGACGATCACATCGTGAAAACCGGCATCGCGAAACGCGGCGATAACCGCTTTACCCATTCCACCGCTGCCGCGAATTATGACGCGTGCGCTGCTATTGAGCTGGTGGCTGGCAATCAGGCTTTTTACCGCAATGTAGTCGGTGTTAAATCCTGCCAGCGTACCGTTGTCATTGACGATGGTGTTGACGGAATCAATGACTTTTGCGGAAGGATCGATGACATCCAGAAACGGCATGCAGCTCTCTTTAAACGGCATAGAAACCGCACAGCCGCGAATTTCGAGTGCGCGAACGCCTTTCACTGCGGCCTCAATATCCTGCGTAGTAAAGGCTTTATAGATAAAATTTAACCCTAATTTTTCATACAGATAGTTGTGAAAGCGCGTGCCAAAGTTACCGGGCCGACCGGCAAGCGACATGCACAACTGGGTGTCGCGGTTAATCATGTTAAATCTCCTCGGCGTGAGACAATATGTACTGTTCGGCTTCCTGCGACCAAATCCCCTGATGACGCTCCAGGATATCGCGCAAGGCTGGATCATCAATCTGGGTGAGCGCGGTTAATGGTAAGGCTTTGCCGGTGTAAACCAGTTTTTTACCGCCACCGACTTGCGGCAATTCCAGCGTTGTTTCACCAGCCGCATTCAGCCCCAGAATGTGCGTCACCACTTTTGCTGCCTGAACTTTCTTCTCTTCGATCAGTTTTACCGCTGTGCGCATATCGTCGGTATTGCCGCCAGATGTCCCAACATAATGGGTGAAGGCGTAGTGCACGTCGTAGAAGTTAATCGGCGCGCTAAACTGCTTATCCTGCGGACCGGCAAAGAAGTTCATGCAGCCATCGGCAGCCAGCAGGGAAGAGGCCAGCGTGACCAGCCCTTCGTTGGGCACAAACACAAAGATGTCATCAAATCCATGCCCGCCGCTCAACGCCATCAAGGTATCATAAGCCGCATCCTGGGCGTGGAGATAGTGGATTAACGTTTGTGGTTCTGATGGATAGTGCTTGCGGGCGTAGCTCAACTTGTCGTTATTGGTGTCGGTTACCACAAGCAGCGCAGGGTTAACCGGGCCATGCAGTGCATAGTCGATCGCCAGTAGTCCCATTGGTCCGGTACCGCCGAGGATTAACGTGCGCCCCTGCGGACGAATGCCCATCTTATGGTTATAAGTGCCTTCCTGCAGGTGATAGTTGGCGTTGAATGCGCCAATCACGCAGGATAGTGGCTCAACCAGCGAGCCTTCAAAATAGGTTTCGCCTTCGTAGGCCAACAAGCAGTCCTGCTCCATGACTTCATCAGGAATGATGACGTGCGTGGCTTCACCGCCTACCCACGGGAAGGAGTAGCCGGGACAGTCCGGGCGATCCGGCAGTTGCAGGTTAGCCTGAATGACATAGCGTTGGCCGGGCTGAAACTTATGCTGCCATTTTTTCCCCACGGCAATAATATCGCCGCAGAACTCGTGGCCAATGATGATCGGGTTGGTGGCCACATCATCCGGCACTTTTTTGTGGTTCTCGCCCTGGTTAGCCTCTTTCCAGGAAGAAAGGCACAGGCTGTCGGTCACGACCGAGGCCAGAATTTCATCGTCCTGCATTTCGGGAAGGTCGAAGGTTTCCAGGCGCAGATCGCGTTTACCATAAAGGCGTAAAGCTGTTGTTGTTTGCATTGTTACCACCTCTTCCTCTTTCGAGGACAATTTGTTGAAGTAGCCCCAGCATCGCCGGGGCGGAAAAATCAGGACAGGAAGCCCAGCGCGTTGCCGATAATCCCCAGCGCAAACAGGGCGAAGATCAGCCATACCGGATTAATTTTCTTGTTGAGCAGCCGTACCATCAGCAGCGTCAGACCCAGCGCCAGCAGGCCAGGACAGAGTTGGTCGAGGATGTTCTGCACGGTCATGGTGACGGTGGCGCCGTCTGCGCCAGGCGTTTGCGATACCACCAGCGGCACGTTGATGCTGGTCCATTTGGTGACCAGTACCCCCATCACAAACAGGCCAAGAATTGATGCGCCTTCGGTCAGTTTTTGCAGCAGGTTGCCGCCCATGTCGCTGACGATATTGACCCCTTTACGAAAGCCAAGCTGTAAGCCGTACCACTTCATGGCAAGACGTACTGCATTGAAAAGAAAGAAGAACAATAGTGGCCCGAGAATGTTTCCGGAGAGCGCCAGCGAGGCGCCGAGCGCGGCGGTAATCGGGCGCAGCGTTCCCCATACCAGCGGGTCGCCAACACCGGCCAGCGGACCCATCAGCCCAACTTTGATGCCGTTGATGGCCCCGTCGTCAATTTCCGCACCGTTCGCGCGGGCTTCTTCCATCGCGGCGGTCACGCCAATCACCGGGCCGCAAACGGCAGGTGTGGTATTGAAGAACACCAGGTGGCGCTTGAGGGCCGCAACCTGGTCCTCTTTCAGTGGATACAGGCGCTTAATAGCCGGGATCATGTCGTAGCAAAAGCCCAGCCCATGAATGCGTTCAAAGTTGAATGACGCTTGCTGGAGGTTGGAGCGAACAAACATGCTAAACAGGTCGGATTTGGTCAGTTTTTTCTGTTCCATGGTGGGCTCCATTAGTCATCAAGCTGATCGAGAGCTTGAGAAGAGGCGGGTTGCGCCTGCGGTTCGGCTTTACGCCACTGTGGGTTCAACTGGATGTAGACCAGCGCGATAATCACGCCAACCCCACCGAAAGCCAGCAGGCTCAAATCGAGATACCCTCCGGCAATAAATCCGAGGAAGAAGAAGGGCATCAGGTACTTCACGCCCATCATGCGCAGCACCATGGCGTAACCGACCACCACGATAAAGCCACCGGCAATCTGCAATCCGCGGGTGACGAATTCTGGAATGGCGTTGAGCATATTGCTGACCATATCGGCGCTGACAAACAGCGAGACGATTAATGCAGGGATGGCAACGCGCAGCGCCTGTACGCCGAGAGCGGAAACGTGCAGCATGTCGATGGTGCGAAAGCGGGCCTCTTCGGCTGCTTTATCCGCCGCGTGCTGGAACACCACGGTGATGGTACGGGCAAAGACGGTTAGTACCTGACCTGCCGCCGCGACGGGCAGGGCGATGGCGATACCGGTCGCAACGCTTTGCTGACCGACGATAACCAGAATGGCGGAGATAATACTGGCGAGCGCCGAATCGGGAGACTGCGCTGCGCCGACGTTCATCCAGCCAAGAGCAATTAACTCCAGCGTGCCGCCGAGCATAATCCCGGTTTTTAAATCACCAAGAATCAGTCCGATAACGGTACAAGCGATCAGCGGACGGTGGGTCTGGAACTCATCCAGCACGCTGCCCATTCCGGCAATACAGGAAAATAGGAATATGGCGATAATTTGTAGGGTACTTATTTCCATAATATGTCACCTTGTGAATGTGATCATCCCTGCCTGTTAAAGCATAAGTACACAGGCATTTTTATTTATTCAGCGAAAGATTGTTCTTCTATTTTTTCGAGAATATTAATAGATGGATCGGATGCGACGACGCGTAAATCCAGCGTGACGCCTAGTTTATCTAACTCACGAAACGCATTAATGTCGTCGCTGTCTAAAGAAACGGCTTTGGTTAATTGTTTTTTACCTGGTCGCCAGGCCATGCCGCCAATATTTAACGTGGCAATTTTTACCCCTTGTTTTACCATTGCTAATGCATCCTGCGGGCGGGTAAACAAATAAAAAACGGTTTCGCTCTGATATTGTGGGTTATGGTACACAGCGACCGCCTTTTCGATATTAACGACGTTAACCTTCATTCCTGGCGGGGCTGCCTGACGTAATAATGTTCGACGGACTTCATCGTTATAAACGTCGTCATTGCAAATAATAATTCGTTGGGCATTCGCCACCTTCGACCAGACGGTGGTGACCTGACCGTGAATCAAGCGGTCATCGATACGAGCAAGGGTAATGTTCATCAGAAATCCTCTTCGGTCGTTTCCAGATGTTGCCAGACGACACAGGTTTGTTGAGCAATGGTCGTCAGGTGTTCGCACAGTTCATCCACATTCATACAGCTTTGGTTGTCTACCAGTTCCAGCGCTAATGGCAGCGACAACCCGCTAATGACGCGAATGGTGGGGTTTTGCATTGCCAGCGAAGCGGCAGCATTCCAGGGACTGCCACACTGCAGATCGACGGCAATCAGCCATTCATCACTAGTGTGAATACTTACTAACTTTTCCAGCTTTCCCACGATGTTGCTGGCGTTCTCCCCAGGGACAAATGCCACCGCTTCGACGTTGACATCGCCGTAGACCATCTGTACCGATTCCAGCATGGCGCAGGCCAGATTGCCGTGAGCACAGAAGATTGCATTGACCATAAAACCTCCTTAGCCGCGCGTTTTTCCGCCCGCAATGTTAGTGGTTACTCCGGTGATATAACTGGCGCGCTCTGAGAGGAGATAACAAACAAAATCAGCGACTTCACTTAAACGTCCTGAACGACCGATCGGGATCGCGTTCTTGGTATAACCCTCACGCAACTGTTCGACGGTGATGTTGCGGGTCCAGGCCAGCGCTTCTTCATACTCGGGGGTGCGCAGACCGGTTTTTTCCAGAATGCCAGGCGCAATTCCCACCACACGAATGCCGTGTTTGCCCAACTCTTTCGACCAGGAGCGGGTAAAGCTATTCAACGCGGCTTTGGTGGCGGCATAGCAGCTTTGGCCCTCTGAACCTTCCAGCCCGCTTTCGGAAGAGACATTAACGATCACGCCGTTATGCTGTTTTACCATTTGGCGTGCCGTTGCTTGCGACATTAAGAACACACCTTTCTGGTTGATATTAACCATTTTTTCAAAAGCAGCTTCGTTGAGTTCGTATTGCCCGGCGGGTGCTTTTTCATCAACCAGTAGCCGTGGGAAGTTAACGCCAGCATTATTTACCAGTCCATCAATACGTCCGTAGCGTTGGATAATTTCAGCAACAGTATGATTAACCTCTTTGGCACTGGAAATATCCGTTGGCCAGAAATGATATCCGCTATGGCTGTCATATTTACCTTCTCCGCCATGAATATCCGCCATTTGTACATTAGCGCCTTGCGCTAATAGCTCCTCGACAATGGCCAGGCCAATTCCGGATGCACCACCGGTAACAATAATGACTTTGTCCTGCAAGTTTAACCACGTTTGCATAATAAACTCCCGATTTCAGATAAGGGGATCCCACATAAAATTAATTATGGCAGGACCAATTAGAATTTATTTACTTCAACAATAATTCAGCGGTATGACTGTTAGTGACTAAACAGTTAATATAGTTCCCACGTAATGCGCCTAATATCCCACTGTATTTTTCTTCACCCATTGCAATACCAATGGAGTAACGTGCCTGTTTTAATTTATCGGTTTCGATGGCGAGCGTCTTTTCACTCATCCTGGTCTCTACGGTCACACCGTTGATATCGTAAAAGCGCGAGCAAATGTCTCCGGCGACATGGCGGGCATGCAGGTCATCACTCTCTTCACTGCCGTAAAAAGCGTGCCAGTTGGCACCATCGCGTATTGCCGGAGACCCAATTCCGACCAGCGCGACATCCAGATTATCCCAGTAAGCGGAAATCGATTTGAAGTGCCGGGACTGCATAATGCCGTTACGGATCAGCGGGTTTTCCAGCAGTGCCGGGAAATCGGCCAGGTGTGATTCCCCTTTCAGCTTTGCCGCGGCACCGTAGGTCAGCGTATTGACGTGGTAGCGGCTTTCAAGTTTACCGGACGGTCCGCCGATAATCGGCACACAGATCAGCTGGCGTGACTGGCTGGCCGGGGATAATCCTTCAACCAATCCCCGTACCGCGCGACCCCATGAAAAACCAATAATGTCGCCGGGTTCCAGTAAGCGTTCCAGCAACTGCGCGCCGTGCACGCCCATCATATTAAGTTGTTCATCTTCCTGTTCGCTGTCGCAGGAAACTACGACCGCCTCTTTCAGGCCAAATTTCTGTTTTAGCTGCTGTTCCAGCCACAGATTTTCGTTGTAGTCGTAATTAATGGCGATGGTGACGATACCCTGCTCGCGTCCACGTTTTAGTAACCGGCTGATCGTGGTGCGATAAATACCCAGCTCGCGGGCGATTTGCGCTTGTGTCATATCCTGTTCGTAATACAGCTGCGATATTTTTACGATCAGGCGGATATCATCGCTGTTTTCCGTCGCCATTTTTGGACTCCTGCACATTTGTGCAAATCACGAAATTGCCTTCTTGATCTGATATAACCCCATCTGTTTCACATCTCAAAGCTATTTTCACTTATTTCAGCGTTAAGAACTGAACGATTGTGTTGCACATTTGATGTGGAGATTGCGCGTTGTCGGCACAGATGTGCGTGCTGCTCTAATGTATTGATTCTGCTTGTTTTCATCCAACAAAATTGCAGATATGGATTACCGACACTTTTGTGTCAAAAGGTGGGGCGGATCACAAATAGCGCTCGGGCATTTGAACACGATTATTTTTTATCGCCCACAAGGTAGGGTATATTTCGCTGTCAAAGGAGAAACTATGCTGCCCGACTCATCCATCCGATTAAATAAATACATCAGTGAAAGCGGAATCTGCTCGCGTCGCGAGGCGGATCGCTTTATCGAACAAGGGAATGTCTTCCTGAATGGTAAACGCGCCACCATTGGCGATCAGGTAAAGCCTGGCGACGTCGTAAAAGTGAATGGTCGGTTGATTGAGCCGCGTGAAGCGGAAGATCTGGTCTTTATCGCGCTGAACAAGCCAGTAGGGATTGTCAGCACCACCGAAGACAGCGAGCGCGACAACATTGTTGATTTCGTGAATCACAGCAAGCGTGTGTTCCCAATCGGTCGTCTGGACAAAGATTCCCAGGGACTTATCTTTCTGACCAACCACGGCGACCTGGTGAATAAAATCCTGCGTGCCGGTAACGATCATGAAAAAGAGTATCTGGTAACGGTAGATAAGCCGGTCACTGATGACTTTATCCGTGGGATGGGGGCCGGTGTGCCAATCCTCGGCACCGTCACCAAGAAATGTAAGGTGAAGAAAGAAGCGCCGTTTGTGTTTCGCATCACGCTGATTCAGGGGCTGAACCGTCAGATCCGTCGTATGTGCGAGCACTTTGGCTATGAAGTTACCAAACTTGAGCGTACGCGTATCATGAACGTTGGCTTGTCTGGCCTGCCGCTTGGTGAATGGCGCGACCTGACGGATGACGAACTGATCGATCTGTTCAAGCTGATTGAGAACTCGTCCTCAGAAGCCAAACCGAAGGCGAAAGCGAAGCCAAAAACCGCAGGCATTAAGCGCCCGGTAGTGAAAATCGAAAAATCTGCGGAGAAAGAGAAATCGCGCCCGGCAGCAAACGGTAAACGCTTTACCTCACCGGGGCGTAAGAAGAAAGGGCGTTAACGTCTGCCGCGCGTTGGCGTATTCGCTGACCAGGAAAACGATGCTTCCGCATCCGGTTTATAAGCCTGCTTTTTCTTTAACTGGCGGGCTTTTTTTGCTTCCGCTTCGCGCAAGGCCATCAGTTTATCGATGTACTCTTTCTTGATGCTGTTGGTCTCTGCGTTGGTCAGCAGCCGACCATGCGCGATGCGCGCGCGGTCGAGCAGCGTTTTCAGTTCACGCTGCTCGCGCTCGGTCATCTCTTTTTGGGTAATGCGGGGGAGTGCCATAGGGGTGCCCTCTGTTAGCCGATGTCCTCAGTGTACGGCAAAGTGCAGAGGCTGGGTAGGCCGGATAAGGCGTTAGCCACCATCCGGCGATTTGCACGCATTGTGCCTGATAGCGTTACGCTTATCGGGCCTACAGCCGACAATTAGCGGCGTTTTTTCTCATCAATCGGTTTACCGGACCAGTAACCCGCCAGTAGCGAACCAGAAAGGTTGTGCCAGACGGAGAACAGCGCACCGGGCAGGGCGGCAAGCGGGCCGAAATAGATTTTGCCCAGCGCAGCGGCCAGGCCTGAATTCTGCATGCCGACTTCGATAGCTAAAGTACGGCAGGTCGACTCGTCGAAACCAAACAGTTTTCCGCCCCAGTAGCCGCCGAGCAGGCCAATGGTGTTATGCAGGATAACGGCGATAATCACCACAAAGCCAACGGACGCAATGTGCGAAGCAGAGCCTGCCACAACGGCGCTGATGATCGCCAGGATGCACACCATAGAAAACGCGGGCAGATACGGCTCGACGGCTTTTACGACACGTGGGAACAGATGGTGAATGACCAGTCCCAGGGCAATCGGAATGACCACGATCTGCAGAATACTCAGCAGCATACCCATCACATCCACCTGAATATGCGCATCGACATACAGCCGTGTCAGCAGCGGTGTGGCGACGACGCCGACCAACGTTGAAACGGATGAAATAGTCACGGAGAGCGCCACATCACCTTTGGCCAGATAGATCATGACGTTAGACGCTGTTCCGCTGGCGACGCTACCGACCAGCACCATGCCTGCGGACAGTTCCGGCGGCATATTAAAAGCCAGCGCCAAAATCCATGCGGCGAGCGGCATCACCAGATAGTGCAGGAAAATACCCGCGGCGACCGGCGCAGGACGTGAGAGTACGCGTTTAAAGTCATCCACTTTCAAATGGACGCCCATGCCGAACATAATCAGCATCAGTAACGACGGCACGAATGGCCCGACAGGCGTAAAGGTGGAGGGCGTGTAATACGCAATAACAGAGAGCAGCAGCGCCCATAATGGGAACAGCCGCGTCAGAGTAGCGAGCATGTTATATTCCTTGCGATTGAAATGTGTTGTGTTGTTATAAAAAAGCCGGGTTCGAGCCCGGCTATAGTTATTATTTATCGCGTGATGAAATATTATTCAAACAAATTATGGTGCAGCTTCTGTACCACCTGTTCGGCTTCGGTTCCGGGCACCAGGAAGCACAGGTTATGGCTGGACGCGCCGTAGCAAATCATGCGGATGTTGAACGGCTCCAGTACGCCGAACACCTCTTTACCTACGCCGCAGGCTTTGGATAGGTCGTTGCCAATCAGCGCCACCAGCGCCAGGTCTTCTTCCACTTCAACCCGACACAGAGCAGACAGTTCCATCAGCAGAGACTGTGTTAACAGCGTATCGCCGGTAGACGTTGAACCGGTGGTATCCAGCGTCAGCGCCACGCTGACTTCCGATGTAGTAATTAAATCTACCGAGATGTTGTGGCGCGCCAGGATGCCGAACACTTCCGCTAAAAAGCCGCGAGAGTGCAGCATATTCAGGCTATGCAGCGTTAGCAGCGTTTGCTTACGGCGTAGCGCCAGGGCACGGAACAACGGTGGATTTTGGGTTTTATTGCATACCAGCGTACCGCCTGCTTTTGGATCCTTACTGGAGCCAACAAACACCGGGATATCGCTACGTACAGCAGGTAACAGGGTTGCCGGGTGCAGCACTTTCGCGCCGAAGGTCGCCATTTCCGCGGCTTCTTCGAAGGCGATTTCATCAATACGTTTAGCGGCTGGAACGACGCGCGGATCGGTGGTGTAAATGCCGGGAACATCGGTCCAGATATCGACGCGCGTTGCGTGCAGCGCTTCAGCCAGCAGGGCGGCCGTATAATCACTGCCGCCGCGTCCCAGCGTGGTGGTGCGGCCCTTGCTTTCGCTGCCGATAAAGCCTTGGGTAATCACCAGGCCTTCGCTCAGACGCGGGGCTAACTGGAGCGTGGTCAGTTCGGCCAGCGCTGCGACGTCGGGTTCTGCACGACCGAAACGATCGTTAGTGCGCATCACTTTACGCACGTCAAACCACTGCGCTTGGACGTTGCGCTCACGCAGGATCTCAACAAACAGGAGGGTAGACATCAGCTCACCGTGGCTGACCAGTTCGTCGGTCAGCGCGGTTGAGGTCGCCAGTGACGCCGCTTCTGCCAGCGTGGTGATGTTTTCCAGCAGGCGTTCGATCTCTTCACGAATCACGTTTGGATAACGCAGGCGTTCCAGAATATTGAACTGAATTTGACGAATGGCGTCGAGTTTTTCGAAGCGCTCGGTTGGCTCCAGCCCTTCGGCCAGCGCGACCAGCAGGTTAGTAATGCCTGCCGATGCGGAAAGCACCACTAATCGGACGTTCGCATCAGAAAGCACCACATCGGCGCTGCGATTCATGGCATCAAAATCCGCCACGCTGGTACCGCCAAACTTGGAGACAACTACATCAGTCATAACTACCTCGTGTCAGGGAGTGAATAGAGCGACCATGGCACATAAGGCAGAACAGAAACCGGTGCAGGCGCAAATGCAAATACCGTATTTATAAATAAAATGTGTAGCTTGCACTGTCAACGCTGGGATTATGCGGATTTTTCATGCTGCAACTGCGTTGAGTAACGGTACTAATAACAACGCTGATAACGGCTATACTTTTTAGCCTCGTTTGGCGGATGCCCTGGCAATGGCATTAAAACAATCACACTTTTCTGTGACTGGCGTTACAATCGATCTCAGTCACAATTCTCAAAATCAGAAGAGTATTGCTAATGAAAAACATCAATCCAACGCAGACCTCAGCCTGGCAGGCACTACAAAAACACTTTGAAGAGATGAAAGACGTTACTATCGCCGATCTGTTCGCGAAAGATAGCGATCGTTTCACCAAATTTTCCGCGACGTTTGACGATCTGATGCTGGTGGATTTCTCCAAAAACCGCATCACAGAAGAGACGCTGGCCAAACTGCAGGATCTGGCGAAAGAGACCGATTTGGCAGGCGCCATCAAGTCCATGTTCTCCGGTGAGAAAATCAACCGTACCGAAGACCGTGCCGTGCTGCACGTGGCGCTGCGTAACCGTAGCAATACCCCAATCATCGTTGACGGCAAAGATGTGATGCCGGAAGTGAACGCGGTGCTGGAGAAGATGAAATCCTTCTCAGAAGCGATCATCTCCGGAAGCTGGAAAGGCTATACCGGCAAAGCCATTACTGATGTAGTGAACATCGGTATCGGCGGTTCCGACCTTGGTCCGTTCATGGTGACCGAAGCGCTGCGTCCGTACAAAAACCATCTGAACATGCACTTTGTGTCTAACGTCGATGGGACGCACATCGCTGAAGTACTGAAGAAAGTGAACCCGGAAACCACGCTGTTCCTGGTCGCTTCTAAAACCTTCACCACCCAGGAAACCATGACTAACGCCCATAGCGCGCGCGACTGGTTCCTGAAAACCGCCGGTGATGAAAAACACGTTGCCAAGCACTTCGCAGCCCTCTCCACTAACGCGAAAGCTGTCGGCGAATTCGGTATTGATACCGCCAACATGTTTGAGTTCTGGGACTGGGTTGGCGGCCGTTACTCTCTGTGGTCAGCGATTGGTCTGTCGATCATCCTGTCCGTTGGTTTCGATAACTTCGTTGAGCTGCTGTCCGGCGCGCATGCGATGGACAAACACTTCTCCACTACCCCGGCGGAGAAAAACCTGCCGGTGCTGCTGGCGCTGATCGGGATCTGGTACAACAACTTCTTCGGCGCTGAAACCGAAGCGATCCTGCCGTATGACCAGTATATGCACCGTTTTGCGGCCTACTTTCAGCAGGGCAATATGGAATCCAACGGTAAATACGTGGACCGTAACGGCAACGCGGTAGACTACCAGACGGGCCCAATTATCTGGGGCGAGCCGGGTACTAATGGTCAGCATGCGTTCTACCAGCTGATTCACCAGGGCACCAAAATGGTACCGTGCGATTTCATCGCGCCGGCTATCACCCATAACCCGCTGTCCGACCACCATCCGAAGCTGCTGTCCAACTTCTTCGCTCAGACCGAAGCGCTGGCGTTCGGTAAATCCCGCGAGGTGGTAGAGCAGGAATACCGCGACCAGGGTAAAGATCCGGCAACGCTGGACCACGTTGTGCCGTTCAAAGTGTTCGAAGGCAACCGTCCAACCAACTCCATCCTGCTGCGCGAAATCACGCCGTTCAGCCTGGGTGCGCTGATTGCCCTGTACGAGCACAAAATCTTTACTCAGGGCGCAATCCTGAACATCTTCACTTTCGACCAGTGGGGCGTGGAGCTGGGCAAACAGCTGGCAAATCGCATCCTGCCGGAGCTGAATGATGATAAAGAGATCACCAGCCATGATTGCTCGACTAACGGTTTGATTAACCGTTATAAGTCCTGGCGCGCCTGATGACGCTGCGCTTATCCGGCCTACAGGCACACATTTGTAGGCCGGATAAGGCGTTTAGCCGCCATCCGGCATTAATGAAATATAAAAGCCGATATTAATATCGGCTTTTTTTATAAGATTGCTCCAGGATATCTACGTTGTTACTTCACTCCCTAATTGAGCTTAATCCTAAAGTAATTAACTTACCGGAATTCCATCTCTGTTATTTTCGGAATTTACGGATATTGCATATCTGATGTTTATATTTTAACTGATTGATTTTAATGTTTAATATTATTAATTAATAATGACGATTTGCTTTCTTTTCTAATTATCCTAAATTCCCGCCTGACGTAATTTGCACACTTTGGCTTGTGTATACTCGATCTCGCCCGAAATTCTTTTGGGTAAATCTCCATTCATTAAATGAAGGAAATTTGTGATGAAAAAAGTTCTGTATGGCCTTTGGGCTATATCTGCGCTTGCGGCGACCTCTGTCTATGCTGCCCCCGTTCAGGTGGGTGAAGCTGCAGGGTCGGCTGCCGCGTCGGTTTCGGCAGGAAGTTCCTCCGCTACCAGCGTGAGCACCGTAAGTTCTGCGGTGGGGGTGGCCCTTGCGGCGACCGGTGGTGGTGATGGTTCTAATACCGGAACCACAACCACGACAACCACCAGTACCCAGTAATACCGGTACGTTTAATTCTAACCACACTTCGGTGTGGTTATTTTGAATGACCAAAAACCTGCGGGATTTGTAGGCCGGGTAAGCGTTGCGCACCCGGCAATAATGCGGAGAAGTGTCGTGAAGCGACCAGCGCTCATATTGGTTTGCCTGTTACTACAGGCGTGCTCGGCCACCACCGAAGGGCTGGGCCATTCGCTGTGGGATAGTGTGTTTGGTACTCCCGGCGTTCAGATGACGGATGATGAAATCCAAAACATGCCCTACGCCAGCCAGTATATGCAGCTCAATGGTGGTCCACAGCTGTTTGTCGTACTCGCGTTTGCAGAAAACGGACAGCAGAAGTGGGTGACTCAGGATCAGGCCATTCTCGTGACGCAGCATGGGCGCATTGTGAAAACGCAGCTCGGCGGGGACAACCTGATTGAGGTGAATAATCTGGCAGCAGACCCGCTCATCAAACCCAATCAGATAACCGATGGCGCAACATGGACCCGCACGATGGGCTGGACTGAACATCAGCAGGTGCGCTATGCCACCGCCCGCTCTGTTTTCACATGGGATGGCACTGACAGCATTCAGGTCGGCAGTGATGAAACGCCAGTGCGCATCCTTGATGAAGAGATAACTACCGATCAAACGCGCTGGCATAACCGCTACTGGGTCGATAGCGAAGGGCAAATCCGTCAGTCGGAACAGTATCTGGGAGCTAACTTCTTCCCGGTGAAAACCACGCTGATTAAGGCGGCAAAATCATGATGAAACGAGCCGTAGTGGCGCTGATTTTTAGCCTGAGCGCACCCTCTGTTTTTGCTGCGGGTAATGTCAAAGTAATGATTGCAGGCAGCGCTGAACCCAAAATATTGACCGGTGCGGAGCATCTGATCGATCTGGTTGGACAGCCGCGGTTGAGTAATAGCTGGTGGCCCGGAGCGGTCATCAGCGAAGAGCGGGCAACGGCGGCGGCAGAACGCCAACAGCAGACATTACTGGCTCGTCTGGCAGCGCTGAGTGCTGAAGAAAGCGGTGACGATGCCGCGGCTATCAACACATTACGCCAGCAAATTCAGGCGCTGAAGGTGACCGGCAGACAGAAAATTAACCTTGACCCGGATGTGGTGCGCGTCAGCGAGCGAGGCAACCCGCCGTTGCAGGGCAACTACACGCTATGGGTTGGATCCCAGCCAACGGATATCACATTGTTTGGTTTGCTAAGCCGTCCGGGTAAACAACCGTTTGTGCCCGGGCGTGATGTCGCCAGCTATCTCGATGGGCAAAGTCGGCTCAGCGGTGCGGATCGCAGCTACGCGTGGGTCATCTATCCCGATGGGCGCTCGCAAAAAGTCCCTATCGCTTACTGGAACAAACGTCACGTTGAGCCGATGCCCGGCAGCATCATTTTTGTCGGACTCTCTGATGCCTTCTGGAGCAGTACCCCGGATGAAATCAATGCCGATATTCTTCACACCCTGACCCAGCGGATACCTGAATAATGAGAAAAACTTATCTGCTCAGCTTACTGGCGCTGGGCGTAAGCGTTGCCTGTCACGGTGAAACATGGCCTGCGCCCATTGGTCCATCCCAGTCCGATTTTGGCGGCGTAGGTCTGCTGCAAACCCCGACTGCACGGATGGCGCGTGAAGGGGAAATGAGCCTCAACTACCGGGACAACGATCAGTACCGCTACTACTCTGCGTCGGTGCAACTGTTCCCCTGGCTGGAAACCACGCTGCGCTATACCGATGTGCGTACCAAAAAATACAGCAGCGTAGAGTCATTTTCTGGCGATCAGACATACAAGGATAAAGCGTTTGATCTCAAACTTCGGCTGTGGGAAGAGAGCTACTGGATGCCGCAGGTGGCCGTTGGCGCGCGGGATATCGGCGGGACGGGTCTGTTTGATGCGGAGTATATCGTGGCGAACAAAGCCTGGGGCCCGTTTGATTTCTCGCTCGGTCTGGGCTGGGGATCTCTTGGCACCAGCGGCAACGTCAGCAATCCGTTTTGCTCATACAGCGATAAATTCTGTCATCGCGATAACAGCTACAAGCAGGCTGGTTCTATTGACGGCAGCCAGATGTTTCATGGTCCGGCATCGTTATTTGGCGGCGTGGAATATCAGACACCCTGGCAGCCGCTGCGCCTGAAACTGGAGTATGAAGGCAATAATTACCAGCAGGATTTTGCGGGCAAGCTGGATCAAAAGAGCAAGTTTAACGTCGGCGCTATCTATCGCGTCACCGATTGGGCCGACGTTAACCTCAGCTATGAGCGCGGGAACACCTTTATGTTTGGGTTCACGCTGCGGACTAACTTCAACGACTTGCGACCAAACTATAACGATAACGCCCGTCCGAAGTATCAGCCACAGCCGCAGGATGCGATTCTGCAACATTCGGTAGTGGCGAATCAGCTAACGCTGCTGAAATATAACGCCGGGCTGGCGGATCCTAAAATTCAGGTGCAGGGCGATACGCTGTATGTGACCGGCGAACAGGTGAAATACCGTGATTCGCGTGAAGGGATCGAACGCGCCAACCGGATCGTGATGAACGATCTTCCCGACGGGATCCGCACGATCCGTATTACCGAAAATCGCCTTAACTTGCCGCAGGTGACGACCGAAACGGAGGTTTCCAGCCTTAAGCGACACCTGGAAGGTGAGCCGTTGGGTCATGAAACACAACTGGCGCAAAAACGCGTTGAGCCTGTGGTGCCGAAAACGACTGAGCAGGGTTGGTATATTGATAAGTCTCGCTTTGATTTTCATATCGATCCGGTGCTCAATCAGTCGGTGGGCGGCCCGGAAAACTTCTATATGTACCAGTTGGGTGTAATGGGAACTGCGGATTGGTGGGTGACCGATCATCTGCTGACTACCGGGAGTTTGTTCGCCAACCTCGCCAATAACTATGACAAATTTAACTACACCAACCCGCCGCAGGATTCGCATTTACCACGCGTGCGTACTCATGTGCGTGAGTATGTACAAAACGATGTCTACGTGAATAACCTGCAGGCCAACTACTTCCAGTCACTCGGAAACGGGTTCTACGGACAGGTTTACGCTGGTTATCTGGAGACCATGTACGGCGGGGCGGGGGCAGAAGTGTTGTATCGTCCGTTAGACAGCAACTGGGCGTTTGGCATTGACGCTAACTATGTGAAACAGCGTGACTGGCGTAGCGCGCAGGATATGATGAAATTCACCGACTACAGCGTGAAGACCGGGCATTTGACGGCTTACTGGAATCCTTCATTCGCTCAGGATGTACTGGTAAAAGCCAGCGTCGGCCAGTATCTGGCGGGAGATAAGGGGGGAACGCTGGAAATTGCCAAACGCTTCGACAGCGGTGTGGTGGTAGGAGGCTATGCGACCATCACCGACGCCTCGCCGGATGAATATGGCGAGGGTGATTTTACCAAAGGGGTGTACGTTTCCGTGCCGCTGGATCTCTTCTCTTCAGGCCCAACCCGCAGCCGTGCGGCGATTGGCTGGACGCCGTTGACGCGTGACGGTGGGCAGCAGCTTGGACGTAAGTTTGGTCTATATGATATGACCAGCGACAGAAGCGAGAACTTCCGTTAATGCTTGATCGCCCGGTGCGCTGCGCTTATCCGGCCTACATTGCCGGTCGGATAAGGCATTTATGCCGCCATCCGGCAATTTACAAACGACGCAATAATTTTGCCGGGTTGCCCGCGTACACGCCTTTCTCGGTAATCGATTTTGTCACCACGCTTCCCGCGCCGATGACTGCGCCATCGCAGATTGTGACTGCCAGAATGGTCGCCCCACTGCCGATCGAGACATCATTGCCAATCGTAATTCTTCCCCAACTGGTGCGGTCGGCATTGGGTTTTCCTTGCCGAAACATATCATTGGCGAACATCACGCCATGCCCGATAAAACAGCGGGAACCGATGGTGACATATTCGCAGATGAAGGTGTGAGACTGAATTTTGCTGTCTGCGCCAATCTGCGTGTTGCCCTGGATTTCAACAAATGGTCCGACAAAAACGTTATCCTCCAGTATGCAGTCGTACAGGTTCGCCGGTTCATAAACCACTACATTCTCACCGCACGTGACGTTGCGAAAAGCGGATTGACGAATATTCACCATTTATATCCTCTTAAATCTGCTTTTCCATAACGTACAAAATGCTGGTCTGGGAGGCGGTAGTGAAAGCAATTTCCTTTACAAACGTCATCCCTTGCCGTTCATAGAACTGCCGTGCCTTAGGATTATCAGCCAGTACCTCAAGCCAGAGCCATTTTTCATCCTGCTCTTTGGCCTGGCGAATAACTTCGGCAAAAAGCTGCTCACCGTACTGTTTGCCCGTTGCATCTGGCATCAGGTAGATCTTATGTAGCAATGCCCCTGAACGCCCTTCTGGATCAACAGAGTGGCGGAGACTGTATTTGGCAAAGCCAACCGGCGCGTCGGCAAAGGCGATAAGCCAGAAGGTTCCGGGCTCGGCCAAACTGCTGGATATCGCTGGTAAGGAATATTCCTGCTCAAGATAAGCGTCGAGCTCGCTCGGGTTTTTCCACAAAGGCGCAAAGTGATGTCGATAGCTGGTATAGCCCATTGAGCTTAGCAAGCTGGCATCGTCGACGGTTGCCATTTGAATCTTAAGCATTTCTATTCCGTTCAAGATGTTAGAGTCAGAAGCATTGTTGCACTATTATTGAGCTGCACAAAACATAAACAAAAAATGTAGATCTCTGTCACATTTCTGCGTTATACAGGAACCTTGTTACTGAACAGGAGGGGCCGTTATGACGTCGCTATCTCGTCCGCGCGTGGAGTTTATCTCCACCATCTTACAGACCGTGTTGAATCTGGGGTTGTTGAGTCTGGGCCTGATCCTGGTCGTATTCCTGGGGAAAGAAACGCTGCATCTGGCAGATGTGCTGTTCGCGCCGGAACAAACCAGCAAGTATGAGCTGGTGGAAGGGCTGGTGGTTTACTTCCTCTACTTTGAATTTATCGCCTTGATTGTGAAATACTTTCAGTCAGGGTTTCACTTTCCGCTGCGCTACTTTGTCTATATCGGGATCACCGCGATTGTGCGGTTGATCATCGTCGATCATAAAGCGCCGATGGATGTGCTGATCTATTCTGCAGCGATCCTGCTGTTGGTGATCACTCTGTGGCTGTGTAATTCTAAACGGCTGAAGCGAGAGTAAAAGACAACACGCCGCAATCGGGCTGCGGCGTGTTGTATGTCAGGGTTACTGCGCAGAGGCTGGCTGGGTTTTCTCTGCTGCGGGTTCCCACAGCTCTTCAAGTTCTTCCAGCGTTTTGCCTTTGGTTTCCGGTACGAACTTCCACATAAACAGCGCCGCCAGAATACCCATACAACCGTAAATCCAGTAGGAGAAACCGTTGTGGAAATGGGAAACCAGCCACGAATTTTTGTCCATCATCGGGAAGGTCCAGGAGACAAAGTAGTTCGCCAGCCACTGAGCGGCGACGGCAATGGCGAGCGCTTTGCCACGAATCGCGTTCGGGAAGATTTCTGCCAACAGCACCCAACAAACCGGTCCCCAGGACATGGCGAATGCGGCGACGTAAAACAGCATCGACAGCAGCGCTATCAGCCCGGAAGCCTGGGTGTAAAACGCGGTGCCAAGGCTGAACATCCCAAGAGCCATACCCAATGCGCCAATTATTTGCAGCGGTTTGCGACCAAATTTGTCCACCGTCATGATTGCCAGCACGGTGAAGCTCAGGTTGATTACGCCGACAATAATAGTCTGCAAGAGCGCCACGTCGGTGCTGGCCCCTAACGTTTTAAACACTTCCGGCGCGTAGTACAGCACGACGTTAATACCGACAAACTGCTGGAAGATAGATAACATCACGCCGATGACGATTACGCCCACGCCAAACATCAACAGACGTCCGCCGGTTTTACGGCCATGCTCCAGTGACTGATTGATCTCCTGCATGGCCTGGGTGGCAAGGCTGTTGCCCATAATTTTGCGCAGAATGCCCTCCGCCTGCTCGTGTCTGCCACGCGCCATCAGCCAGCGCGGGCTTTCCGGTACGGTGTACAGCAACAGTAAAAACAGCAGGGCGGGAATGCTTTCGGAAGCAAACATATATCGCCAGCCATCGGTATTCAGCCAGTTAGCGTCACCGGAACGGGCAATGAAATAGTTAACGCAATACACCAACAGTTGGCCAAAAATAATGGCGAACTGGTTAAAGGAAACCAGTTTTCCACGAATATGCGCTGGAGCCAGTTCTGCAATATACATCGGTGAGAGCATTGAGGCTAAACCAACGCCAACGCCACCAATGATGCGATAAATAACAAATTCTGGAACGTATCCGGCCAAATAAACAGGCACGGCATTATCTGGGTTAATCGTGGTAAATCCTAATTCTGGCCACGCAGAACCAATACCGGAAATAAAGAACAGCAGGGCGGCGATTTTCAGCGAGTCCCGACGACCAAAGCGGTTACTGCAATAACCGCCCAGCGCACCGCCGATAATGCAGCCAATCAACGCGCTGGCGACGCAAAAGCCCAATAGCGAGTTAGCGGCGGATTCACTTAAATGTTGCGGGGCGACAAACACGGTATTTAAGGACTCTACCGTTCCGGATATGACGGCGGTGTCATAGCCGAATAATAGCCCTCCTAATGTTGCTACTAATGTAATCGAAAAAATATAACTGGAATTATATTGGGTGTTCATTCAGACCTGCCTTAGAGGATACAGCTCTTTTGATCAGTGTCGTGATGGTGGATTTAACAGGCAGGGAAGACAATTATCATTTTTTACATTGCAATTATGTTTTGTCTTTTCTGTGATCTTAATTCTGTTTAATTTGTCTGTTTTCAAGTGATAAATATAATTGCAGTGATGCGGGCCACGAAAGGAAATAATCGTAACAGCAATGCAAAATAACATAAAAAAGGGCGCTCCGTAGAGCGCCGAATAACAGTCACAGGTTGGGATAACATAAGTTGAGGGTTGCAGTGGCATTGCCCGTTGCCGGGCAGGTACTTCGATAAAACTTAACCTTTCACACCACCCGCCGTCAGGCCGTTGACCAGCCAGCGCTGTGCCAGCAGGAACACCAGAGTAATCGGAATGGCTGAAAGTACAGCTGCGGCGGCAAAGTCGCCCCACAAGTAGTTCTGTGGATTGAGGTACTGCTGCATACCAACCGCAAGGGTGTAGCTGTTCACATCACGCAGCAGCAGTGACGCGACCGGTACTTCGGTAATAGCGGCAATGAATGACAGAATAAATACGACCGCCAGAATCGGTACGGAAAGCGGCAGCAGTACCAGGCGGAATGCCTGCCACGGTGTGGCGCCATCCAGCGCGGCCGCTTCTTCCAGCGAACCGTCGATGGTTTCAAAATAGCCCTTAATCGTCCAGACATGCAGTGCGATACCGCCGAGATAGGCGAAGATCACCCCGCCGTGAGTGTTCAGGCCGATAAACGGAATGTACTGGCCCAGGCGGTCAAACAACGCGTACAGGGCAACCAGCGACAGTACCGCCGGGAACATCTGGAAAATCAGCATCCCTTTCAGCAGGGTCGCTTTACCCGGGAAGCGCATACGGGCAAAGGCGTAAGCACAGGTGGTGGAAAGCGTCACAATACCAATCGCGGTAATGGTGGCGACTTTCACCGAGTTCCACAGCCACAGCAGCACCGGGAATGGCGGCGGAGTGACGCGGCCATCCGCGTGTTCTACGCTAAAGCCCAGCGCCAGTTTCCAGTGTTCCCAGGAAATATTATCCGGGATCAGGCTGCCGGTAGCGAAGTTACCTTCACGCAGCGAAATGGCGATAACCATCAGCAGCGGGAACATGATCGCCGCGATAAAAATCAGCAGCCCTAAGTGCGTTGCGAATAAACGTAACTTTTGTGATTTCGGTTGGACCATAGCCATTGTCGTTATCTCCCTTAATCAAACTTCATACGCGTGGCTTTCAGGTTCACGATGGCCAGCGCGCCTACCAGCAGGAAGATCAGCGTAGCAATCGCTGCCGCCAGACCGAAGTCCTGACCGCCGCCGCCTTCAAAGGCGATACGGTAGGTGTAGCTCACGAGCAGGTCGGTGTAACCGGCAGGCGTGGTGGTGCCGAGGCGATCCGGGCCGCCGTTGGTCAACAGTTGAATCAGCACGAAGTTATTAAAGTTAAAGGCAAAGCTGGCGATCATCAGCGGCGTCAGCGGCTTAATCAGCAGCGGTAATGTAATTTTAAAGAAGTTCTGGAACGGACCCGCGCCGTCCATTGCCGAGGCTTCATATAGATCGTCAGGAATCGCTTTCAGCAGCCCCATGCACAGGATCATCATGTACGGATAACCCAGCCAGGTGTTAACGATGATAATCATCGAACGCGCGGTGGTTGGATCGCTAAACCAGGCCGGCTTGATACCAAACAGCGCGCTGAGCATCATGTTAATTTCACCAAAACTCTGGTTGAACAGTCCTTTGAAAATCAGAATCGAGATAAACGACGGTACGGCGTAGGGCAGAATCAGCAGGACGCGGTAAATCGCTTTGCCCTTCAGAGATTCCCACTGCACCAGACAGGCCAGCACCATACCCACAGCCACGGTCAGAATCACCGTCATGACTGAGAACACGACCGTCCAGACAAAGATGGCGAAGAACGGTTTCTGGATGCCCTCGTCGGTAAATACGCGGGTGAAATTGTCCCAGCCGATGGTGACGGTATAGCCCGGGCTGAGTTTTTCAGTACCCCAGCTACCGTCTGCGTTAATGGCCTGATAATAACCAATATCGTTATTAGCGCGGTACTTCACGCCGCTTTGATTGTTGGTGAGCGTCCCATCATCGGCCAGGGAGTAGAGCGGCTGCGTACCTGAGAACTGACGCAATGAACTCATGATGACTTTGCTTTCGTCCGGCAGAATAGCCGTTAGCTGAGTCAGCGCCTGACGATTCTGGGTGATGATGCGCAGTGTCGCACGTTCGCCCGCTGGCAGCGCCTCGGTTTCTTTTAACTGCAGCTTCTGTTCGCCGCCAAATTTAAAGGCGTCGGAAACATAATTTTTTCCCGTTTCACCGTCGGTGAGGGCCAGTTGCCACTCATCACCCGCCGGATACAGGCCAAAGTTGTAGGTTTTACCTGCCTGATAAGAACGATCCATCAGGACTTGTTGAGCACGTTCAAAGGTCAGCTGGTTGGTGCTGCTGTAGTTGGTAAAAGCAATGGCGATGGTACAAATGAGCGGAAACAGGACAAACAGCCCCATACCGGCCACGCCAGGATAAACATAGCGCCAGGCATAGGCTTTACGGTTAGCGAAAATATACAGGCCAACAGAGCTTAAAATTAGCGTCATGATGGCAAACAGATACTCCCCCTGAGCGTACATCAAAACAACAAGGTAACCGACCAGCAGACCAAGCAGACCCATTACTGACCATTTCAGCATGTCGCTTTGCCACCAGTGTTTCTTTTTAATGACATCCATGGGGTTCAATCCTCAACAACAATGAAAACCTGTTGGTCAGCGTGCCTGATGGCGCTGCGCTTATCAGGCCTACATACGTTGTAGGCCGGATAAGGCATGTATGCCGCCATCCGGCACGTTCACAACTGTATTACTTGGTGATACGACCCTGCGCGTCTTTCAGCGCGGCATCGACGGTCTGGCGACCGCTGGCGGCGTTGATCACTGCGGTACGCACGGCATACCAGAATGCGGACATCTGCGGGATGTTCGGCATGATTTCGCCTTTCTGGGCGTTATCCATGGTGGCCGCGATACGCGGATCTTTCGCTAACTGTTCCTGGAAGGATTTCAGCGCAACCGCGCCCAGTGGTTTGTCCTTGTTCACTTCATCCAGACCCTGGTCGGTCAACAGGTAGTTTTCGAGGAACTCTTTCGCCAGTTCTTTGTTCGGGCTGGCGGCGTTGATACCCGCACTCAGTACGCCAACGAATGGTTTAGACGGCTTGCCTTTGAAGGTTGGCAGCAGCGTGACGCCGTAGTTCACCTTGCTCTTATCGATGTTGGACCACGCCCACGGACCGTTGATGGTCATCGCGGTATCGCCTTTGTTAAAGGCCGCTTCGGCGATGGAGTAATCGGTATCCGCATTCATGTGTTTGTTTTTGATCAGGTCGACCAGGAAGGTCAGGCCCGCTTTCGCGCCAGCGCTATCCACGCCAACGTCTTTCACGTCGTACTTGCCGTTTTCAAACTTGAACGCGTAACCGCCGTCGGCGGCAATCAGCGGCCAGGTGAAGTACGGTTCTTGCAGGTTGAACATCAGCGCGGATTTACCTTTCGCTTTCAGCTCTTTATCCAGCGCCGGAATTTCTTCCCAGGTTTTCGGTGGGTTCGGAACGAGGTCTTTGTTGTAAATCAGCGACAGCGCTTCCACGGCGATCGGGTACGCAATCAGTTTGCCGTTATAGCGTACGGCATCCCAGGTGAACGGATAGAGCTTGTCCTGGAACGCTTTGTCTGGGGTGATTTCAGCCAGCAGGCCAGATTGTGCGTAGCCGCCAAAGCGGTCATGCGCCCAGAAGATGATGTCCGGGCCGTCGCCAGTCGCGGCAACCTGCGGGAACTTCTCTTCCAGCTTGTCCGGGTGCTCAATGGTAACTTTGATACCCGTGTCTTTCTCGAATTTTTTACCCACTTCAGCGAGGCCGTTATAGCCTTTGTCGCCGTTAATCCAGATGACCAGCTTACCTTCTTCAATCTTGGCGAGAGCCGAGGCGGAAAACATCATCGTCGTTAATGCAGACAATGCGAGGATGCGTGCGCCAGTTTTGATATTCATAGTTCCCATCCTGTTTGGTGATTTTGCAGAGGTGGCTTAACGGGTACTAGTTTCTTTATACGGCAACCTCTTTCCATCCTCCTTACTCCTACGCCCCACCCGCTCTTTATGTGATCTGTGTTACATAAATGTGAGTATTGCGCACTGGCGCACATAAAACCCCACCCATTTTTGCAAGCTGCATCACGAAATTCCTCTGAGGCTGGTGGTCCGGGTCTCAGACGCTGCGCTCTCATCCTCCCGCCTCCTCCCCCATAAAAAAGCTGGGGGGTGGAGGATTCACGCCCGTGAGGGATAACGCATAGTCAGTCCATCATGAATGTTGCTGTCGATGACAGGTTGTAACGAAGGGAGAAGGGCATGGCGAGCGTACAGCTGCGAAATGTAACGAAAGCCTGGGGTGACGTGGTGGTATCGAAGGATATCAATCTCGACATTCACGAAGGGGAATTCGTGGTGTTTGTCGGACCATCAGGCTGTGGTAAGTCGACCTTGCTGCGTATGATCGCCGGACTTGAAACCATCACCAGTGGCGACCTGTTTATCGGGGAGACCCGGATGAACGACATTCCGCCCGCCGAACGCGGTGTGGGTATGGTCTTCCAGTCCTATGCGTTATATCCCCATTTATCTGTCGCGGAAAACATGTCGTTTGGCCTCAAACTGGCCGGTGCGAAAAAAGAGGTAATGAACCAGCGTGTTAATCAGGTAGCTGAAGTTCTGCAACTGGCGCACCTGCTGGACCGTAAACCGAAAGCGCTTTCCGGCGGCCAACGTCAGCGTGTGGCGATTGGCCGTACGTTGGTTGCTGAGCCGCGAGTATTTCTGCTGGACGAACCGTTGTCGAACCTTGACGCCGCGTTGCGCGTCCAGATGCGTATTGAAATCTCCCGCCTGCATAAACGTCTTGGCCGCACGATGATTTACGTCACCCACGATCAGGTCGAAGCGATGACCCTGGCAGACAAAATTGTGGTGTTGGATGCCGGTCGTGTGGCGCAGGTCGGTAAACCCCTGGAGCTGTACCACTATCCTGCCGACCGCTTTGTCGCGGGCTTTATCGGTTCGCCAAAAATGAACTTCCTGCCGGTGAAAGTTACCGCAACGGCGATTGATCAGGTGCAGGTTGAATTACCAAACCGCCAGCAAGTCTGGTTACCCGTCGACAGTGCCCGCGTTCAGGTTGGCGCCAATATGTCTTTAGGTATCCGCCCGGAACATCTGCTGCCCAGCGAAATCGCCGATGTCACCCTCGAAGGTGAAGTCCAGGTGGTCGAACAACTTGGTCACGAAACACAAATTCATATCCAGATCCCCGCCATCCGTCAAAACCTGGTTTACCGCCAGAACGACGTGGTGTTGGTAGAAGAGGGTGCCACATTCGCTATCGGCCTGCCGCCAGAGCGTTGCCATCTGTTCCGTGAGGATGGCACTGCATGTCGTCGGTTGCACCAGGAGCCGGGCGTTTAAGGTCCCCATAAAAAACGAAACGCAAAACCATTCGCAGTTTTAGAAGGTGGCAGCGTTTAAAGAAAAGCAATGATCTCAGGAGATAGAACGATGATTACTCTGCGCAAACTTCCTCTGGCGGTTGCTGTGGCAGCAGGCATTATGTCTGTTCAGGCAATGGCTGTGGATTTCCATGGTTATGCTCGTTCCGGTATCGGCTGGACGGGTAGTGGCGGCGAACAACAATGTTTCCAGGCAACAGGTGCACAAAGTAAATACCGTCTCGGTAACGAATGTGAAACCTATGCGGAAATCAAATTAGGCCAGGAAGTGTGGAAAGAAGGCGATAAGAGCTTCTACTTCGACACCAACGTCGCCTACTCCGTAGCACAGCAGAATGACTGGGAAGGGACTGACCCAGCCTTCCGTGAAGCCAACGTGCAGGGTAAAAACCTGATTGAATGGCTGCCAGGCTCTACTATCTGGGCCGGTAAGCGCTTCTACCAACGTCATGACGTGCACATGATCGACTTCTACTACTGGGATATTTCAGGTCCTGGTGCCGGTATTGAAAACATCGATCTGGGCTTCGGTAAACTGTCTCTGGCCGCGAGCCGTTCTCAGGAAGCGGGTGGTTCATACGCGTTCAGCAGCCAGAATATCTATGATCGTACCAAAGACACCGCTAACGACGTATTTGACGTTCGTTTAGCGCAGTTGGCAACGAACACTGATGGTATGTTGGAACTGGGTGTTGACTACGGTCGTGCGAATACGACAGATGATTACAGCCTGGCAGACGGCGCATCAAAAGATGGCTGGATGTTCACCGCTGAACATACCCAGAGCATGCTGAAGGGCTACAACAAGTTTGTTGTTCAGTACGCGACAGACTCCATGACCACGCAGGGTAAAGGTTTGAACCAGGGTTCTTACGGTTCTTCTACCGGTGTTGATAACAACGGTAACAAAGTCGCCAATAACTTTATTAATAACAACGGTAGCCTGGTTCGTATTCTTGACCACGGCGCCATCTCCCTGGGCGACAAATGGGATCTGATGTACGTCGGTATGTACCAGAACCTCGATATGGATAACGATCTGGGTACCGAATGGTACACCGTCGGTATCCGCCCGATGTACAAATGGACGCCAATCATGAGCACCCTGATGGAAGTCGGTTACGACAACGTCAAATCTCAGCAGACTGGCGATCGCAACAGCCAGTACAAAATCACCCTCGCGCAACAGTGGCAGGCTGGCGACAGCATCTGGTCCCGCCCGGCAATTCGTGTCTTCGCAACCTATGCCAAGTGGGATGAGGAGTGGGGCTACGTCAAAAATGGTAACGACGTAACCAAATACGCAGCTGCAACGAACTCTGGTATCAGCACCACCAGCCGTGGTGACAGCGATGAGTGGTCCTTCGGTGCTCAGATGGAAATCTGGTGGTAATTCAGCACTAACCTGACGTAAAGACCGAAAGAGGGGCGTAAGCCCCTCTTGATTACGGTTTAGCGCGCTATTGCCTGGCCACCGCTGAACCCATGCTATCTGAGGTGATAACAATGAAAATGAAGAAAAGTCTCGTTGCCCTTTGTTTATCTGCAGGGTTATTTGCCAGCGCGCCTGGCATCAGCCTGGCCGATGTGAATATTGTTCCGCAGAACACTACCGCGGCGCCTGTTATTCCTACAGCTGCGTTGCAACAGCTAACCTGGACGCCCGTTGATCAATCCAAAACTCAGTCCACGCAGCTTGCGAGCGCGGGCCAGCGTTTGGATGTTGCTGGTATTACCGGTCCGGTCGCGGCCTGGAGCGTACCGGCCAATATTGGTGAGTTGACCCTGACGCTAACCAGTGAAGTAAACAAACAAACCAGCGTATTTGCGCCAAACGTCTTAATTCTTGATCAGAACATGACGCCATCTGCGTTCTTCCCCAGCAGCTATTTCACCTACCAGGAGCCTGGCGTGATGAGTGCCGATCGTCTGGAAGGCGTAATGCGTCTGACGCCAGCGCTGGGCCAGCAAAAGCTCTATGTTCTGGTCTTTACGACTGATAAAGACCTCCAACAGACCACGACCCTGCTTGATCCGGCGAAAGCTTATGCCAAGGGCGTCGGTAACGCTGTTCCAGATATTCCGGACCCGATCGCGCGTCATACCACCGATGGTCTGTTGAAATTAAAAGTCAAAACCAGCTCGTCCTCCAGTGTGTTGGTGGGGCCGCTGTTCGGTTCTTCCGGCCCTGGCCCTGTCACTGTCGGCAATACCGCAGCGCCTGCAGTGACTTATGCGGCTCCGGCAGCTGCGGTTGCCGCTCCAGCGCCGCAGCCGGTGAAGAAAAGTGAGCCGATGCTGAACGACACCGAAAGCTATTTTAATCAGGCGATTAAGGATGCCGTGGCGAAAGGCGATGTTGATAAAGCGCTGAAGCTGCTTGATGAAGCTGAACGTCTGGGATCCAAATCAGCCCGATCCACCTTTATCAGCAGTGTAAAAGGCAAGGGGTAAACATCACCCCACATTGTTGATTTTGCAACAACTGGTGCGTCTCCTGGCGCACCTTTTTTTATCCTTCAGTGCGAATTGTTACGCTTATGTTGCTCTGCCGATCACTTAATTGTGTTTGCTCACCCCGTAATGCCTTTTCTGCGATACAATGCCTTTAGGTTATAAATCGGAGAGTAAGGCATGCCACACCCTGCGTTAACGCAACTGCGTGCGCTGCGTTATTTTGATGCGATCCCGGCGCTGGACCCGCAACTGCTCGACTGGTTGTTACTGGAAGATTCCATGACCAAACGTTTTGAGCAGCAGGGCAAAGAAGTCACCGTCACGTTGATTCGCGAAGCGTTCGTTGGGCAAAATGAGGTGGCTGAAGAACTGACGCTGCTGCCCAAAGAGTCCCGCTATTGGTTACGCGAAATCCTGTTATGCGCGGATGGTGAACCCTGGCTTGCCGGGCGTACCGTGGTGCCTGAATCCACCCTGTGTGGCCCTGAACTGGCCTTACAAAACCTGGGGAAAACCCCGCTCGGACGCTACCTGTTTACGTCATCGACATTGACCCGAGATTTTATTGAGATTGGCCAAGATGCAGCGCTGTGGGGGCGTCGTTCCCGCCTGCGGCTGAGCGGTAAGCCGTTGATGCTTACCGAGCTTTTTCTGCCTGCATCGCCGTTGTACTGAGAGGAAGATAAAGATGGAGTGGAGTCTGACGCAGAATAAGCTGCTGGCGTTTCACCGCTTGATGCGTACGGATAAGCCAATCGGCGCCTTACTGCTGCTCTGGCCTACGCTGTGGGCATTATGGGTAGCAACCCCAGGTATGCCGCAACTGTGGATCCTGGCGGTTTTTGTCGCCGGCGTATGGTTAATGCGCGCCGCCGGATGCGTGGTGAATGATTATGCCGACAGGAAGTTTGACGGCCATGTTAAACGTACCGCGAATCGACCGCTGCCGAGCGGCGCAGTCACCGAGAAAGAAGCCCGAACGCTGTTTGTCGTATTGGTATTACTGGCCTTCCTGCTGGTCCTGACCCTTAATACGATGACCATTTTGTTGTCCGTTGCGGCATTAGCGCTGGCGTGGGTTTACCCGTTTATGAAGCGCTACACGCATCTACCGCAGGTGGTGCTGGGGGCGGCGTTTGGCTGGTCGATCCCGATGGCGTTCGCCGCCGTGAGCGAGTCCGTACCGCTGAGCTGCTGGCTGATGTTCCTTGCCAACATCCTCTGGGCTGTGGCCTATGATACGCAGTACGCAATGGTTGACCGCGATGATGACCTGAAGATCGGTATTAAATCGACCGCGATCCTGTTCGGCCAGAACGACAAGCTAATTATTGGTATTCTGCAGGTGGGTGTGCTGGCGCTGATGGCGCTGGTGGGCTGGCTAAACGGGTTGGGGCTGGGCTATTACTGGTCTCTGTTAGTGGCTGGGGCGCTGTTTGTGTATCAGCAGAAACTGATCGTCAACCGTGAACGTGACGCCTGCTTTAAAGCGTTTATGAACAATAACTATGTTGGTCTGGTGCTGTTCTTAGGCCTGGCAATGAGCTACTGGCATTTTTGAGTTTGGCTTAGCCTGCAAAATAAAAACCGGTCATTTTGACCGGTTTTTTTATGCTTACTCGCCTTGTGTGGCGCTCTCGATGGTCAGACGCACATCCGACGTGACCAGTTCGGCCAGCATCTGATAGATCTTCATCGTCTCTTCCGGTTCGGCATCTCCGGTATCGCTGATATATCCCTCGTCACGCAGCGTCAGCACCAGAGAACTGAACACGGCCTTGTCGAAGAATTCTGGCGCGTTAATGCCGTGCAGGACGGAAAGACGCTGAGCCACGGTGCGGCTCTCTTTCTCTAGCGTACCACGGTTGATAGACGGATTAGCGCTCAGCAGCCAGAAGGTAATAGCATAGCGCTGCAACGTCTCACGAGCACCCGCCGCCAGCAGCTGTAGCGTACGGGAGCGGGCCGGATTGATATGCAGTTCGTCATCGTCCAGGGTGATGAGTCCCTGGCGCTGCATTTCGCTGGCCAGTTCGTCGATCACGCCTGCAAGTTCGTCACGCTCCCAGCGCAGGAACAGCTCCGCTTTCAGCATCGGGTATAGCGCTTCAATATGCTGCAGCAGTGCGGCGCGTGAAATATGACGATGCTGAGTTACGATGGCCGCCATTAACGAAGGCAGTACCAGCATATGCGCAATGTTGTTGCGGTAGTACGTCATCAATACCGCCTGCTCGCGCGGCAGAATGATGATGTCGCCGATGGTGTCTTTCTCGACCTCAAACTTGTTCATCTGCAAGGCATGGTCAATCAGTTCACTGGCGCTCTGCGCAGGAACCGTCGCATCCGGGGCATACGGTACGTTGCGCAGCAGACTCAGATAGCAATCGAGTTGTTCAGTCAACTGCTCACGGGTCAGAGAGCGCTGGCGGGAAGCCAGTAACGCGGTACAGCACAGGTTCATGGCGTTGGCTGCGCCTGCGTTGTTAATGCGTACCATCAGATCGGCGGCAATGTTATTTACCGTCGGCGTCAGCCAGGCAGGACGAATAGACTCGATAGGATCGATAGATTCACGCCACTCCGGCACATGCTGGTTGAGGTAAGTCATCAACGGCATCGGCTCGCCAAAGTTAACGTAACCCTGACCCAGATTACGCAGCTTGCTTAAGCCACGCAGCATTTGCGGCAGGCTCTCTTTCTCTTTCGTCGCGCCCCGCAGTTCTTTCGCATACGTGCCCACTTCCATGACGTGCTCGTAGCCGATGTAGATCGGTACGAGGGTAATCGGACGCGTACCGCCGCGCAGCATCGCCTGAATGGTCATCGACAGCGTGCCGGTTTTCGGGTCAAGCAAACGACCAGTACGTGAACGACCGCCTTCGACAAAGTACTCAACCGAGTAGCCGCGGCTGAACAACTCGCCCAGGTATTCGCGGAAAACGGTGGAATAAAGCTTGTTGCCCTTGAAGGTACGACGAATAAAGAACGCGCCCAGGCGGCGGAAGATGGGACCTGCTGGCCAGAAATTCAGGTTGATGCCTGCCGCGATATGCGGCGGAACCAGACCCTGATGATACAGAACGTACGACAACAGCATATAGTCCATATGGCTGCGATGGCACGGAACATAGACGATTTCGTGTCCATCGTGCGCCAACTGGCGTACACGCTCTGCATTATGAACGTTAATCCCCTGATACAGACGGTTCCAGGTAAAGCCCAGAATACGGTCTGTCAGACGGATCATCTCGTAGGAGAAGTTGGCGGCAATCTCTTCCATCAACGCTATCGCATTTTGCTGCGCTTTTTCGTGGGAGATTTTTTTACTGCGCGCTTCATCTTCTACCGCACGCGCGATAGCTTTTGAGGCCAACAGTTTGTTAAACAGATCCTGACGGGCAGGGAGGCGCGGCCCGACTGCGGCCAGGCGCTGGCGAGCAAAGTGCATACGCGCTACGCGCGCCAATTTCTGGGCGATAATTTTATCTGTACCGTGTTCATCCGCCATGCGACGCAGGGAAACCGACGGGGAGAAGCGGACAAAGCTGTCGCGACCCAGCCAGGACACAGCAAAGAATTTTTGTACGCCGTTCAGCATACGCAGCGGCGGGTTGACCTCGCCTTTTTCGCGTCCAGGCGCACGGCCAAACATCACCGAAACCGGCACCATCTGTACATCCAGGTCTGGATTGCTGCGATGCAAGTCGAGATAGTTATGGAACAGCTTAATAGACTCTTCTTTTGGCGTGTAATAGGTGAAGACACGTGGGCCGCCGTGAATAAACACGTAGCGCGGCAGTAGAGTTCCGTCTATCTCCAGCGGTTCCAGGGGATCCGGGAGATCGTGCGCCAGACATTGGGCGCGCAGCG
The DNA here is from genome assembly GCF_005280815.1 of Citrobacter sp. TBCS-15. NCBI lineage: Bacteria > Pseudomonadati > Pseudomonadota > Gammaproteobacteria > Enterobacterales > Enterobacteriaceae > Citrobacter > Citrobacter sp. TBCS-15. Next base: position 49,351 of record NZ_SZWK01000120.1, read on the forward strand.
TCAGCAAGTCTGCTTTGGAGTTGTACGGTAGGACGTACATAATGGGGCGAGAAGTATCGAGCCCCAATTCCGGTGCAGGTTCCGCCGGAATAGACTTGCTTTTTACCAGCACGCTTAATGGTAAATTCAGTAATTTGTAGTAAATTCGTGGCCAGCCGGACATAAACGATGTAAAGCCTCTGGTTAATAATGCAAATGCGCTGCAAGGATATCAGAAAGTTTAGTGAATTTCTGGTGTATCCGGTCATACTTCGCGCTGCTTTGCCACACCCTGAAACAAACGGGGTAACGTTACAATGACATTGACGCTAATAATGTAAAAAGGTTCTTTTTGATGGCCAATAATACCACTGGATTCACCCGAATTATCAAAGCTGCAGGCTATTCCTGGAAAGGTTTTCGCGCCGCATGGATTAATGAAGCGGCATTTCGCCAGGAAAGCGTTGCCGTTCTGCTAGGCGTTGCCATCGCCTGCTGGCTGGACGTCGACGCCATTACGCGCGTGTTGCTGATTGGTTCCGTGATGCTGGTGATGATCGTTGAAATTCTTAACAGTGCGATAGAGGCGGTGGTTGATCGTATCGGTTCCGAGTACCACGAACTGTCTGGTCGTGCGAAAGATATGGGGTCGGCGGCGGTATTGCTGTCAATTTTTGTCGCCCTGATCACCTGGGGCATCCTGTTGTGGTCGCATTTGCGATAAAGATTCCACAACTTCATCATTCTCCTGTTTTTTGTGCAGTTTGCGGTTCCAAAATCACCTTTAGCTGTATATACTCACAGCATAACTGTATATACACCCAGGGGGCGGAATGAAAGCGTTAACGGCCAGGCAGCAAGAGGTGTTTGATCTTATTAGAGATCACATCAGCCAGACAGGTATGCCACCGACGCGTGCGGAGATCGCGCAGCGTTTGGGGTTCCGTTCCCCAAACGCTGCTGAAGAACATCTGAAAGCGTTGGCGCGTAAAGGCGTGCTGGAAATTGTATCCGGCGCATCGCGTGGTATTCGTCTGTTGCAGGAAGAAGAAGAAGGTTTACCGCTTGTAGGTCGCGTTGCGGCAGGTGAGCCACTTCTGGCGCAGCAACACATTGAAGGCCATTATCAGGTCGATCCTTCACTGTTCAAACCGAACGCCGATTTTCTGCTGCGTGTCAGCGGTATGTCGATGAAAGACATCGGGATTATGGACGGTGATTTGCTGGCTGTGCATAAAACACAGGATGTGCGTAACGGTCAGGTTGTTGTCGCGCGCATTGACGACGAAGTGACGGTGAAACGCCTGAAAAAACAGGGCAACAAGGTTGAGCTTCTGCCAGAAAACAGCGAATTCAAACCGATTGTGGTCGACCTGCGCGAGCAAAACTTCACTATTGAAGGGCTGGCGGTAGGCGTCATTCGTAACGGTGAATGGCTGTAATCACAGGTTGCTTTCCCGACAGCCGGATAAGACGTTTGCGTCGCCATCCGGCAACTAGCCCGGTGGTGCTGTGCTTACCGGGCCTGAACAACATCTTCCAGTACGTCTAACTTCTTTTCAGGCGCTATTTCATGCCTTTCTTTACCTCCTCCGACAAAGCACTCTGGCGTCTAGCCTTACCGATGATCTTCTCCAATATCACCGTTCCCTTGCTGGGATTGGTCGATACTGCGGTCATTGGTCATCTGGATAGCCCGATTTATCTTGGCGGCGTTGCCGTTGGCGCCACCGCGACCAGTTTTCTCTTTATGCTGCTGCTTTTTTTACGCATGAGCACCACGGGCCTTACCGCCCAGGCATTTGGCGCGAAAAATCCGCAGGCACTGGCGCGTGCGCTGGTGCAGCCGCTAATGCTGGCGCTGGGTGCGGGGCTGCTTATCGCACTGTTTCGTACGCCGATTATCGATCTGGCTCTGCATATTGTCGGGGGAAGTGAAGCGGTACTGGAGCAGGCCCGACGTTTCCTGGAAATCCGTTGGTTAAGCGCACCCGCGTCTCTGGCGAATCTGGTGCTGCTCGGCTGGCTGCTTGGCGTTCAGTATGCGCGGGCGCCGGTTATCCTGCTGATAGTCGGTAATGTTCTCAACATTGTGCTCGATTTATGGCTGGTAATGGGCCTGCATATGAACGTGCAGGGAGCGGCGCTGGCGACGGTCACCGCCGAATATACCACCCTGCTGATTGGCCTGATGATGGTACGTAAAGTCCTGCATATGCGCGAAATTTCGCTGGCAATGTTGAAACAGGCGTGGCGTGGCAATTTCCGCCGGTTACTGGCGCTTAACCGCGACATCATGCTGCGCTCGCTGTTGCTGCAGCTCTGTTTTGGTGCCATTACGGTGCTGGGCGCGCGTCTGGGGAGCGATATCATTGCGGTAAATGCTGTTCTGATGACTCTACTGACTTTTACCGCCTACGCGCTGGACGGGTTTGCCTACGCCGTAGAAGCGCATTCTGGTCAGGCCTATGGCGCAAGAGATGGCAGCCAGTTACTGGATGTCTGGCGCGCAGCCTGTCGACAGTCCGGTCTTGTGGCGATTCTGTTTTCGCTGGTTTATGCCCTGTTTGGCGAGCACATTATAGCGTTGCTAACCTCGCTCCCGCAGATTCAACTGCTGGCCGATCGCTATCTTATCTGGCAGGTGATTTTGCCGCTGGTTGGCGTCTGGTGTTATTTGCTGGACGGTATGTTTATCGGCGCAACACGGGCTGCAGAAATGCGCAACAGCATGGCCGTTGCCGCCGCGGGATTCGCATTAACGTTGCTGGCTCTACCGCTGCTGGGTAACCACGGCTTGTGGCTGGCGCTCACCGTATTTCTTGCCCTGCGCGGGCTTTCGCTGGCCTTTATCTGGCGACGTCACTGGCGCAACGGGACGTGGTTCGTTGAAGCCTGACGGTTAAAAATTCTGAATAGTGAATCGAATGCCGAATCAGTGACTACACTTATTCTCACGTCCAGCAGAAAAGATAGCAGAGTTGGACGAGATACTCTGGCTATTCACAACCTAACGATGAGGATTTGATGATGAATAAAGACGAAGTCGGCGGCAACTGGAAACAGTTCAAAGGTAAAGTGAAAGAGCAATGGGGCAAACTGACCGACGATGATATGACGGTCATTGAAGGCAAACGTGACCAACTGGTCGGTAAAGTCCAGGAGCGTTACGGTTATGCAAAAGATCAGGCGGAGAAAGAAGTCACTGACTGGGAAACCCGCAACGATTACCGCTGGTAATTAGTCCCCTCCTGAGAGTACAGGGATGTACGCTCTCTTGCTTAGCGACCGACTTTCTTTTTCACCAGAATTGAGTGGTCATGCTGGCATTCGCCTGGATGCCGACAGGCTTCAACCTCCACGCATGCCGGGCAGAGTCCGTGAGCTTCAATCACGTTATGCCGCAGAGCAAAGCCCATTTTTGCCGCCAGCATATGCATGATGTCTTCCACACCTTCCGCACACTCTTCTTTTACCACGCCACAGCGATCGCAAATAAACATCGCAGAACTGTGGGTCGGTTGATCGAACAGGTGACACAGCACGTAGCTGTTGGTCGATTCCACTTTATGTACAAAACCTTGTTCCAGCAGAAAATCGAGCGCACGATAAACGGTTGGCGGCTTGGCCTGCGGCTCGGTTTCCCGTAGCAGGTCGAGCAGGTCGTAAGCGCTAATGGCGCCTTCCTGCAGGCTCATCAGGCGCAGCACTTCGAGGCGCTGTGGCGTTAGCCGCACGTTGCGTTGCGCACAGAGTTTTTCAGCTTGAGCCAATAACTCCTGCGTGGTGGTTTTGTCCATTTGGCGCCTCGATTTGTGTGAAAGGTTAATCCCTTACTTTATCATGTTCTGCTTAAAACGCCGAGATCCGCCGCTGTGTGCTATACCTGACGCATCGTATTCTGGAGAATCAACATGAAAAGACCCGACTGTATTCGCCACTGGCGAGAGGTGGAGGGGGCTGATGACTCCACCTACCCCGACAGCAATGAACTTTTTGCTATTGGCGCGCCGCTTGCCCGTAAACTGGGGTTAGGAAGACTGGGTATTCATCATGAACGCCTGCCGCCGGGGCGTCGCACATCTTATCCTCATGCGGAAAGCGATGAAGAAGAGTTTATCTATGTGCTGGAAGGCTATCCGGAAGCCTGGATCAACGGTTATTTATGGAAGCTCGAGCCTGGCGACAGCGTCGGTTTTCCGGCTGGAACCGGGGTGTGTCACACCTTTATCAATAACACCAGTGAAGAGGTGCGCCTGCTGGTCGTGGGTGAGGCAAACAAAAAATATAATCGCATTTACTACCCGCTTAACCCGGTCTATGCCGCCACGCGCGAGGATCGCTGGGTGGACCATCCGCCGCAGTTTTTTGGCCCACATGACGGCAAGCCGGGGCGCAAATAACGCACTGTGAGAATATGCTGCGGTAGCCACGATGATGGGGCGCACTATCGCACCGGTCTATGCTATAGTAGCGCCCCTTTTTTAACCGGATGCTTGAATATTCGCCATGCTGCCTGAATCTCAGTCTACCGCTTTTCCCGCTCATCGTTTTTCTATCGCGCCGATGCTCGACTGGACGGACAGACATTGCCGCTACTTTTTGCGCTTACTGTCCCGCCAGACGCTGCTGTATACGGAGATGGTGACCACCGGAGCGATCATTCATGGTAAAGGCGATTATCTGGCGTATAGCGAAGAAGAACATCCGGTCGCGTTGCAACTGGGCGGGAGCGATCCGGCTGCACTGGCGCAGTGTGCGAAGCTCGCTGAACAGCGGGGTTATGACGAAATTAACCTCAACGTGGGTTGTCCTTCCGACCGCGTACAGAATGGCATGTTTGGCGCCTGTCTAATGGGGAATGCGCAACTGGTCGCTGATTGCGTCAAGGCTATGCGCGATGTGGTGTCGATTCCGGTGACGGTGAAGACCCGAATCGGCATTGATGATCAGGACAGCTACGAGTTCCTGTGCGATTTCATCAACACGGTATCTGGCAACGGCGAATGCGAGATGTTTATCATCCACGCCCGCAAGGCCTGGCTGTCTGGGTTAAGCCCGAAAGAAAACCGCGAGATCCCACCGCTGGATTATGACCGTGTTTATCAGTTAAAGCGTGATTTCCCGCATCTGACGATGTCGATCAACGGCGGTATTAAATCGCTGGAAGAAGCGAAAAAGCATCTGCAACATATGGATGGCGTGATGGTGGGGCGTGAAGCCTATCAAAATCCCGGAATTCTGGCGTCGGTCGACCGCGAAATTTTTGTTGCCGCTACCCATGATGCCGATCCGGTCGCCGTGGTGCGCGCCATGTATCCGTATATTGAGCGTGAACTGAGTCAGGGCACTTATCTGGGGCATGTCACACGCCATATGCTGGGACTGTTTCAGGGGATCCCCGGCGCACGTCAGTGGCGTCGTTACCTGAGTGAGAACGCGCATAAAGCCGGAGCCGATATTACCGTCCTGGAACATGCTTTGAAGCTGGTGGCCGATAAGCGTTAGTTTCTCACTAATAGTTAGTTAATTTCACCACGCCCTGTGCTTTGTCACGGGGCGTTTTGTTTATAAATCAGTAGATTAACTTTGGCATGTTTCTTGTAAAGGAATGGAGAGTATTTCATTTCGGGAGAGAGTCATGCTGGAACTACTTTTTGTGATTGGATTTTTTATCATGCTGATGGTCACCGGCGTATCGTTGCTGGGGGTGCTGGCCGCGCTGGTGGTAGCCACCGCCGTGATGTTTTTGGGTGGACTATTTGCCTTGATGATTAAACTGTTGCCCTGGCTGCTACTGGCCGTTGCCGTGGTGTGGGTGATCAAGGCGATAAAAGCGCCAAAAGTCCCCCAGTATCAGCGCAATAACCGCCGATTTTACTAAGGTATTGAGTGGTCCGTCACAACCTGAAACATTGCCTTTAGAACCAAATAGGAATTGATTATCAAATCTGTCACTATTGCCAGGTTAACGAATTCATCGAGCTGTACCCTACATACAGCCGAACTAAAAAAAGAAAGGGCTTCCTGCGGGAAGCCCTAATTCTTTCTTTCCCCGTCATAATTCAAACTCCAGGTGTGTTGGCTGCTTTCATTCACCCCAGTCACTTACTCCAGTAAGCTCCTGGGGATTCACTCAATTGCCGCCGTCCTGGAGCTTAAATTATTTAGGGGAAATGAGGGCGTTACGGGATCAGTAGACTCGATCCCTGCGTGGCGCGACTTTCCAGCACTTCATGGGCACGCTGCGCGTCGTGCAGCGCAAATGTCTGACCAGGTGCGACATCCACTTTTATTACCCCACTGGCAATCAATGAGAAAAGCTCATTACTGGCTTCGGTTAATTCGCGGTGGTTGGTGATGTAACCCTGCAGAGAGGGACGGGTCACGTATAGCGAACCTTTCTGATTCAGAATCCCTAAATTTACACCGGTCACTGGTCCGGACGCGTTGCCAAAACTGACCATCAGTCCGCGGCGCTGCAGACAATCGAGAGAGGCCTCCCAGGTATCTTTCCCCACCGAATCGTACACCACCCGCACTTTTTTACCGCCGGTGATCTCTTTTACCCGCTCAACAATGCTTTCTTCACGATAGTTAATTACCTGCCACGCCCCGGCCTGCTGCGCAATTTGCGCTTTTTGCGCATTGCCGACGGTGCCAATCAGTTTCGCTCCCAACGCTTTCGCCCACTGACAAGCGATCAGACCGACGCCACCTGCGGCTGCGTGGAATAAAAACGGTTCGTCAGGCTGGATTTCATAGGTTTTGCGTAACAGGTAAAAAACGGTCAGCCCCTTCAGAAACGAGGCGGCTGCCTGTTCAAATGAGATAGCGTTAGGCAGAATAGCGGCTTTATCAGCCGGCACGTTATGCACTGAGCTGTAAGCGCCAAGCGCAGACTGAGCATACACCACGCGATCGCCAGCTTTAATGTGCGTCACTTTGCTGCCAACTTTGCTGACCACGCCCGCGGCTTCGGTACCCAGACCGCTGGGCAGAGAAGGTGGTGGATAAAGACCACTGCGGATGTAGGTGTCGATGTAGTTGATCCCAATCGCTTTATTCTCGACCTGGATTTCGTTTTCCGCCGGGTCAACTGGCGTAAACTCCACAGCCTTGAGTACATCAGGCCCACCATGCTTGTGAAATTCAATACGTGTTGCCATGCTTCCTCCAAAAGAAATGTGGTAATCTTTCGACCCAATCATTATCTCGGTAACTCCATTCACTATGGCAGGAAATAAACCCTTCAACAAACAACAGACTGATGCTCGTGAGCGCGATCCCCAGGTCGCCGGGCTGAAAGTACCGCCGCACTCGATTGAAGCGGAACAGTCGGTGTTGGGCGGTTTAATGCTGGATAACGAACGCTGGGATGACGTGGCCGAACGCGTGGTGGCGGAAGATTTTTATACCCGCCCGCACCGGCATATCTTCACGGAAATGCATCGCCTGCAGGAGATGGGAAAACCCATCGATCTGATTACCCTGGCAGAGTCGCTGGAGGTTCAGGGCCAGTTGGACAGCGTCGGCGGTTTTGCGTACCTGGCTGAGTTATCGAAAAATACGCCAAGTGCGGCCAACATTAGCGCTTATGCGGATATCGTTCGCGAACGTGCCGTTGTCCGTGACATGATTTCGGTCGCGAACGAAATTGCGGAAGCCGGATTCGATCCGCAAGGACGTTCCAGTGAAGACCTGCTGGATCTCGCGGAGTCTCGCGTCTTTAAAATCGCTGAAAGTCGCGCCAACAAAGACGAAGGCCCGAAAAACATTACCGATGTGCTCGACGCCACCGTCGCGCGTATCGAGCAGCTATTCCAGCAGCCGCACGACGGCGTTACCGGGGTGAACACCGGTTATGACGACCTCAACAAAAAAACCGCTGGTTTGCAGCCGTCAGACCTCATCATCGTCGCTGCGCGTCCGTCGATGGGTAAAACGACATTTGCAATGAACCTCGTCGAAAACGCGGCGATGTTGCAGGATAAGCCAGTTCTTATCTTTAGTCTGGAAATGCCCTCAGAACAGATCATGATGCGTTCCCTGGCCTCGCTCTCACGCGTAGACCAGACCAAAATCCGTACCGGTCAACTGGATGACGAAGACTGGGCGCGAATTTCCGGAACAATGGGTATTTTGCTGGAGAAACGAAACATCTATATTGATGACTCTTCCGGCCTGACGCCAACGGAAGTGCGTTCGCGTGCCCGTCGTATCGCCCGTGAACACGGCGGTATCGGACTTATCATGATCGACTACCTGCAGCTGATGCGCGTGCCGTCGCTTTCCGACAACCGTACGCTGGAAATTGCTGAAATTTCCCGCTCGCTGAAAGCGTTAGCGAAAGAACTGCATGTGCCGGTGGTGGCGCTGTCGCAGCTTAACCGCTCTTTGGAACAACGCGCCGACAAGCGTCCGGTCAACTCGGATCTGCGTGAATCCGGCTCCATCGAGCAGGATGCCGACTTAATCATGTTTATCTATCGTGATGAGGTTTATCACGAAAACAGCGACCTGAAAGGGATCGCAGAAATCATTATTGGTAAGCAACGTAACGGTCCGATCGGAACGGTTCGCCTGACGTTTAACGGACAGTGGTCGCGATTCGACAACTATGCCGGTCCTCAATATGACGATGAGTAATTTCTAAGGAATACAAATGCAAGCGGCAACTGTAGTTATTAACCGCCGCGCTCTGCGACACAACCTGCAACGTCTGCGTGAACTGGCTCCTGCCAGTAAACTGGTTGCGGTCGTGAAAGCGAACGCTTACGGCCATGGTCTGTTAGAGACCGCGCGAACGCTCCCCGATGCGGACGCTTTTGGTGTCGCTCGTCTTGAAGAAGCCCTGCGGCTGCGCGCGGGTGGGATCACGCAGCCTATCCTGTTGCTGGAAGGTTTTTTCGATGCCACCGATCTGCCGACTATCTCCGCGCAGCGTCTGCATACCGCCGTGCACAACCAGGAGCAGCTCGAAGCCCTGGAGGCTGCAAAACTGGCTGAGCCGGTCACCGTCTGGATGAAGCTCGACACGGGAATGCACCGCCTGGGCGTACGTCCTGAACAGGCCGAGGCGTTTTATCAGCGCTTAACGCAATGTGAAAATGTGCGCCAGCCGGTTAATATCGTCAGCCACTTTGCACGCGCGGACGAGCCTGAGTGTGGCGCGACCGAAAAGCAGCTCGATATCTTTAATCGCTTCTGTGAAGGCAAACCGGGGCAGCGTTCGATTGCCGCATCCGGCGGTATTCTGCTGTGGCCACAGTCTCACTTCGACTGGGCGCGTCCGGGGCTGATTCTGTACGGCGTATCACCGCTGGAAAACCACTCTATCGGCGCCGATTTTGGCTGCCAGCCGGTGATGTCGCTAACCTCCAGCCTGATTGCGGTGCGTGAGCACAAAGCGGGCGAACCGGTTGGTTATGGCGGCACCTGGCAAAGCGAGCGCGACACGCGTTTAGGCGTGGTGGCGATGGGTTATGGCGATGGTTACCCGCGTGCGGCGCCGTCTGGGACACCGGTGCTGGTCAATGGCCGTGAAGTGCCGATCGTGGGTCGCGTCGCGATGGATATGATCTGCGTCGATTTAGGTCCCGGCGCGCAGGATAAGGCTGGTGATTCTGTGATTCTTTGGGGTGAAGGTTTGCCCGTTGAACGGATTGCTGAAATGACGAAAGTTAGTGCTTACGAACTTATCACACGCCTGACCTCAAGGGTGGCGATGAAGTATATCGACTAAGTTCATGATATGCCGGACAGGCGGGAATGCCGCCATCCGGCAATATGCTCGCCAACTGCAACATCCTCTCGATCTTCTTCCGCTTCCGGTTTATTGTGTTCTTATCCTCTGCCTGTAAACCTGGAGAACCACCTCGTGTTTCAAAAAGTTGACGCCTACGCTGGCGACCCGATTTTATCGCTCATGGAGCGATTCAAAGAAGATTCACGTAGCGACAAAGTGAACCTCAGCATTGGCCTGTACTACAACGAAGACGGCATTATTCCTCAGCTTAAAGCGGTGGCGGAGGCGGAAGCCCGACTCAATGCCAAACCGCATGGCGCTTCGTTGTATCTACCGATGGAAGGTCTGAACACGTATCGCCATACCATTGCGCCGCTGTTGTTTGGCGCGGATCATCCGGTTCTCCAGCAACAGCGTGTCGCAACCATTCAGACGCTGGGTGGTTCCGGGGCGCTAAAAATTGGCGCAGACTTCCTGAAACGCTATTTCCCTGACTCTGGTGTGTGGGTTAGCGATCCGACATGGGAAAACCATATCGCGATTTTTGAAGGGGCTGGATTCGAAGTGAGTACTTACCCCTGGTATGACAACGAAACCAACGGGGTACGTTTCAATGACCTGCTGGCCACGCTGAATACCTTACCGGCGCGCAGCATCGTGCTGCTGCATCCGTGCTGCCATAACCCGACCGGTGCAGATTTAACCCCTGCGCAATGGGATGCGGTTATTGAGATTCTGAAATCGCGCGATCTGATCCCGTTCCTCGACATTGCTTATCAGGGCTTTGGTGGCGGAATGCAAGACGATGCTTACGCGATCCGCGCCATTGCCAGCGCCGGGTTACCGGCTCTGGTCAGCAACTCATTTTCTAAAATCTTCTCTTTATACGGCGAGCGCGTCGGTGGGTTGTCTGTGGTATGTGAAGACGCCGATGCGGCAAGCCGCGTTCTGGGGCAATTAAAAGCGACCGTACGTCGTAACTACTCCAGCCCGCCGAACTTTGGTGCGCAGGTGGTCGCTACGGTACTGGGTGACGACGCGCTGAAAGCCAGCTGGCTTGCAGAAGTCGAAGAGATGCGGACCCGCATCCTGGCAATGCGCCAGGAGCTGGTTAACGTGCTGAGTGCTGAAATCCCTGACCGTAACTTTGATTACCTGCTGCAACAGCGCGGAATGTTCAGCTATACCGGGCTTAGCGCCGCTCAGGTCGATCGCCTGCGTGATGAGTTTGGCGTGTACCTGATTGCCAGCGGTCGTATGTGCGTGGCCGGATTGAATCACGCTAACGTGCAGCGCGTGGCGAAGGCATTTGCTGCCGTTATTTAACCAGGTTTGTTATTTCTCGCACAGTGTTGCCGGATGGCGGCGTAACGCCTTATCCGGCCTACAAAGGCAGTGGATTTTTCGTTTGTAGGCCTGATGAGCGTTGCGCTATCAGGCACGCTTTTCTGTGTGATCGTGCTCTTTTTCTGTAACAAAACCAGAGAAAATCCTTCCTTTCCCTTCCCTCAGGGGGTAAGGTCAGATAGTTTTTTGACCAGTTGTTAATAAAAAAATGATAACTAACTGACTACTTAGGGAAAAATATGCGCAAGCTTACGTTGGCACTGAGTGCCGTTTGTTTATTGTTCACGTTAAATCAGCCTGCTCAGGCATTAGTTTCTTCTCCCTCGCAGCTCAATCCAGGCACCAACGTTGCAAAACTCGCCGAGCAGGCTCCCATTCACTGGGTTTCCGTGGCGCAAATTGAAAACAGTCTGACAGGCCGCCCGCCGATGGCCGTCGGGTTTGATATCGATGACACCGTCCTTTTTTCCAGCCCGGGCTTCTGGCGCGGTAAGAAAACGTACTCTCCGGACAGTGAAGATTACCTGAAGAATCCGGCTTTCTGGGAGAAAATGAACAACGGCTGGGACGAGTTCAGTATTCCAAAAGAAGTGGCGCGTCAGTTGATTGATATGCACGTGCGTCGTGGTGATAGTATTTTCTTCGTCACCGGACGTAGCCCGACGAAGACTGAAACGGTATCGAAAACGCTGGCTGATAACTTTCACATCCCAGCCGCCAATATGAATCCGGTCATTTTTGCAGGCGACAAGCCGGGCCAGAACACCAAAACGCAGTGGTTACAGGATAAAAACGTGCGCATGTTCTACGGCGATTCTGACAATGACATCACCGCCGCTCTCGACGTGGGTATTCGCGGTATTCGTATTTTACGTGCCTCCAACTCCACCTATAAACCGCTGCCTCAGGCCGGCGCGTTTGGTGAAGAGGTGATCGTTAATTCTGAGTATTAAAGGCGCAGGCTGCTATTTGGTGGTTTTTTAAACAAATTTGCGTTACTGGCTTTTACCTTTTGCGGACTTGCTGCACACTGAATAAAAGATGTTCTCATTAGGCGAGTGCTGGTAAGGGGAATAAAGATGACGAATTCGGAGTTGCTGCAATACTGCATGGCAAAAACGGGCGCGGAGCAGAGCGTGCACAGTGACTGGAAAGCCACACAAATCAAAGTCGAAGATGTACTCTTTGCCATGGTAAAAGAGGTAGAGGAACGCCCGGCGGTCTCTCTGAAAACCAGCCCTGAACTGGCGGAATTGCTGCGTCAGCAGCATAGCGATGTACGACCAAGTAGGCATCTGAATAAAGCGCACTGGAGCACGGTGTATCTGGACGGCTCGCTGCCGGATTCGCAGATTTATTATCTGGTTGATGCCTCTTATCAGCTGGCGGTGAACACGCTGCCGGAAGATAAACGCCGGATACTGGCGCAGCCCTGATCTGTTTCGCCGGATGCGGCGCAAGCGCCTTATCCGGCCTACAAGAAATTATGCATATTCTGTAGGCCAGATAAGTGTTGCGCAATTACAACAACGGTTTGAGGAAGCGGGCCGTGTGTGAAGCTTCACACTCAGCGACCGTTTCTGGTGTGCCGGAAACCAGAATTTCCCCGCCGCCGCTACCGCCTTCCGGACCGAGATCGACAATCCAGTCCGCCGTTTTAATCACGTCCAGATTGTGCTCAATCACCACGATGGTGTTGCCCTGATCACGCAACTGATGCAGCACGTCCAGCAACTGTTGAATATCCGCAAAATGCAGACCGGTGGTCGGTTCATCAAGGATATACAACGTCTGCCCGGTGCCGCGTTTTGACAGTTCGCGCGCCAGCTTCACGCGCTGCGCTTCGCCGCCGGAGAGCGTAGTGGCCGACTGGCCGAGACGGATATACGTCAGGCCCACATCCATCAGCGTTTGTAGCTTACGCGCCAGCGCCGGGACGGCATCGAAGAATTCGCGTGCTTCTTCAATGGTCATATCCAGCACTTCGTGGATGGTCTTGCCCTTGTACTTAATCTCCAGCGTTTCGCGGTTATAGCGCTTGCCTTTACACTGGTCGCACGGCACGTAGATATCCGGCAGGAAGTGCATTTCAACTTTGATCACGCCGTCGCCCTGACAGGCTTCACAGCGTCCACCGCGGACGTTAAAGCTGAAACGACCCGGCGTGTAGCCGCGCGCGCGGGACTCTGGTACACCAGCAAACAGTTCGCGCACCGGCGTAAACACACCGGTGTAGGTTGCCGGGTTAGAGCGCGGAGTACGACCAATCGGGCTTTGGTCAATGTCGATCACTTTGTCGAAATGTTCCAGGCCCTGAACATCGCGGTACGGCGCAGGTTCAGCCAGCGTGGCGCCGTTCAGCGCCGTCTGTGCAATCGGGAACAGCGTGTCATTGATCAGCGTCGATTTACCCGAACCGGAAACCCCGGTAATGCAGGTGAACAGGCCAACCGGTAGCGTCAGGGTGACATCTTTCAGGTTGTTGCCGCGTGCGCCGGTTAGCTTTAGCACTTTTTCCGGATCGGCTGCCACGCGCTGTTTCGGTACTTCAATTTTACGCTTACCGCTCATGTACTGGCCGGTCAGCGACTCAGGCACCGCCATGATGTCATCGAGCGTCCCTTCGGCAACCACCTGGCCGCCGTGAACGCCAGCGCCCGGGCCGATATCGATAACGTGGTCAGCGGCGCGAATCGCATCTTCATCGTGCTCGACCACAATCACGGTATTACCTAGATTACGCAGATGGATGAGCGTGCCCAACAGACGTTCGTTATCGCGCTGATGCAGACCAATAGACGGTTCATCCAGGACGTACATCACGCCGACCAGACCCGCGCCGATCTGGCTCGCCAGGCGAATACGTTGGGCTTCGCCGCCGGAGAGCGTTTCCGCTGAACGCGACAGCGTCAGGTAGTTGAGGCCGACGTTAACCAAAAACTTCAGACGATCGCCAATCTCTTTCAGGATTTTCTCTGCAATCTTCGCTCGCTGGCCGGCAAGCTTCAGGTTGTTGAAGAAATCCATCGCATGGCCGATGCTCATGTCGGAAATGGCGGGCAGCGGCGTATTCTCGACAAATACGTGACGGGCTTCCCGGCGCAAACGCGTCCCTTCACAGCTGGCGCACGGGCGGTTGCTGATGAATTTGGCTAATTCCTCACGTACTGCGCTGGATTCCGTCTCTTTATAACGGCGCTCCATATTGTGCAATACGCCTTCGAACGGATGGCGACGTACGGACGTATCGCCGCGATCGTTCATGTATTTAAATTCGATATTCTCTTTACCGGAACCGTACAGCACCACTTTATGCACGGCGGGGTTCAGGCTTGCCCATGGAGCTTCGACGTCGAATTTATAGTGTTCCGCCAGTGACTTAAGCATCTGGAAGTAGTAGAAGTTGCGGCGATCCCAGCCGCGGATAGCGCCACCGGCCAGCGACAGTTCCGGGTTTTGAATCACCCGGTCAGGATCGAAATACTGTTGTACGCCGAGGCCGTCACAGGTCGGGCATGCGCCCGCCGGGTTGTTGAATGAAAACAGACGCGGTTCCAGTTCGCGCATGCTGTAACCGCAGATCGGGCAGGCGAAGTTGGCGGAGAACAGCAGCTCTTCCGCTTTCGGGTCGTCCATATCGGCAACCACCGCCGTACCACCGGACAGTTCCAGCGCGGTTTCAAACGATTCCGCCAGGCGCTGGGTAAGATCGTCACGTACTTTAAAGCGGTCAATCACCACTTCGATGGTGTGTTTCTTTTGCAGCTCAAGCTTGGGCGGATCGGACAGGTCGCACACTTCCCCGTCGATACGGGCACGGATATAGCCCTGGCCTGCCAGGTTTTCCAGCGTTTTGGTGTGCTCACCTTTACGCTCTTTAATAATCGGCGCCAGCAGCATCAGACGTTTACCTTCCGGCTGCGACAGGACGTTGTCCACCATCTGACTCACGGTCTGCGCCGCCAGGGGAACGTCGTGATCCGGACAGCGCGGTTCGCCAACGCGGGCAAACAGCAGGCGCAGATAGTCGTGAATTTCGGTAATTGTACCTACCGTGGATCGCGGGTTATGGGACGTCGATTTTTGTTCAATTGAGATGGCGGGAGACAGCCCCTCAATGTGGTCGACATCCGGCTTTTCCATCAGCGACAGAAACTGACGCGCATACGCGGAAAGGGATTCAACGTAACGACGCTGCCCTTCGGCATATAAGGTGTCGAAAGCGAGCGAAGATTTGCCTGAGCCCGAAAGCCCGGTGACGACAATCAGCTTGTCGCGCGGGATGACGAGGTTGATGTTTTTGAGATTATGGGTGCGGGCGCCCCGAACTTCGATCTTATCCATTCATCTTTCCCGGATTAAACGCTTTTTTGCCTGGCTGCATGGTGCTACCGGCGATCACAAACGGTTAATTATGACACAACCTGACCTGAATGGATATACAGTATTGGAATGCAAAACGCAGATGCTTGTGCAACAATGCCTGTCCGGGGTTGTTTACTGGAATCGACCTCGCAACGTAGTAAAAGCGCTATTGGAAATGCTACAATCCCGCGCTTACACTTATTCAGTAACGTTTTTCAGGAGACACGATCATGGCCAGCAGAGGCGTAAACAAGGTGATTCTCGTCGGTAATCTGGGCCAGGACCCGGAAGTACGCTATATGCCGAATGGTGGCGCAGTTGCCAACATTACGCTGGCTACTTCCGAATCCTGGCGTGATAAAGCGACCGGCGAAATGAAAGAGCAGACTGAATGGCACCGTGTTGTGCTGTTCGGCAAACTGGCAGAAGTAGCCAGCGAATATCTGCGTAAAGGTTCTCAGGTCTATATTGAAGGCCAGCTGCGTACCCGCAAATGGACCGATCAGTCCGGCGTAGAAAAGTACACCACTGAAGTTGTGGTTAACGTTGGCGGCACCATGCAAATGTTGGGCGGCCGTCAGGGTGGTGGCGCTCCGGCAGGCGGCGGTCAGCAGCAGGGCGGTTGGGGCCAGCCTCAGCAGCCGCAGGGCGGCAATCAGTTCAGCGGCGGCGCGCAGTCTCGCCCGCAGCAGTCAGCTCCGGCAGCGCCGTCTAACGAGCCGCCGATGGATTTCGACGACGATATTCCGTTCTAATTTTTCTGCTTTATACGAAAAATTATGGCTACCTCAAAACTGGGGTAGCCATATGTAATTTTTTATCAGTTCAACACCATCGGCCAGTCTGGCGGTGTGTGGCTCATCACTTCAACCATCACGTTTTCAATGTTTTTCCAGATTGCGGACATATCCACCAGGGTTATGCCGAGCAGCCCGGTTGCAAACCAGCAGGCGAAAACCAGTCCCAAACCGCTACTAATGACGGCCAGGCCAATATAATCTGATTTACGAAAACGGATATTGAGCGTACTGGCTAAAAACATCAGCACCGCGCTGAGTAGCTGCCATCGTAGAAGAACCACGCCAGTTGTTATCGTTGCCATGAAAAAACGTCCTCAGAAAGTCTTGATGCCCATGACAGCGCGGGGGTGTTCACCGAGGGTGTAGTACTCTGGCTCTCGACGGGCAATAACACGAATGAAACATTGTTTCTGTTACATGAATTGTGTGAACTATATCACATTTGCTCGTTTGTTCACCAGTGTTAGAGGTTATTTTTGCAAGGTAATAGACATGTTTTCTATATGGTTATTTTTAATAAAAAAATCGATAACAAATAATCTAATAAAAAGATGTATATGAATTACCTGTTATGTTTATCCTAAATTATTCGTTAAAAAATTTAATGAATTTCTTAAACGCGACCAGGATAATGCTCATAAAAAATTACTACTTGTTGATAATAATGTTATGAAATAAGCATAACTTTAAGTTTGCCTTACGGAAAAATAATATCATCATCAACTATTATCAGATTTTTACATAGAGAAGTCTGTTGCTAATAATGATAGATTCATGCAACTTAATCAGTCAGTGTTTATAGCATCCCGCCTAATGGGTTCTGGCATATACGAAACAGGGAAATAGGGCTGACATGAATCACAGTGCGCGACGCAAGATGCTGAAGTTCTTCGGAACATTCATGGTGGTATTGCTCCCCGTGGTACTGGCGTTATGGTTTGCTCACATCCGGGCGATGTCCGAAACCCGTAATCAACTCAGCTCTTTTGCTCAACTGGTGTTAAATAAAACGGAATTGGTGATCTTCCAGGCCGATTTAGCGCGTGATATGGCCCAGTTGTACCAGGGTAAGATGTGTACTCCTGCCCATCAGAAAAGTATGCTGAATATTATTCGTGGTCGTTTATATATCAGTGAGCTAATTTATGCGCAGGGCGATCATTTTTTGTGCTCTACGTCAATGATGCCGCGAGTCCCATATATTATGGCGACAGCCGACTATAAACGCGCGCCGGACGTCTCCATCTATTACTACCGCGATACCCCCTTTTTCGCTGGCTACAAAATGACGTACATGCAACGGGGAAACTACGTTGTCGTCATCAATCCATTATCTTACAGCGAAGTCATGTCTGATGATCCAGATCTGTCCTGGGGGGTGTATGACACGGTAACGGATACCTTTTTCTCTTCCAGCGAAGGGGCGAATATTGCGCAATTCTCGCCGCTGATACGCGATGAGGCCTCAACATTCCAGCAGGGCGAGCGCTTCTATACCATCGTACATTCAGGAAAACGACCCATCGCGATTATTGTTTCGACCTCTGACGCTCGTGTGAATCAGATTTTCTATCATGAGGCGGCGTTAACGATCCCCTTTGGGATTATCTGCAGCATCCTGATACTGCTCATGTGGTGGCGCACGCGTCAGGAATACCTCTCTCCCCGCCGCTTATTAAAACGTGCGATCAAGAAACGTCAGCTTTGCCTGTACTACCAGCCGATCATTGACATCAAAAATGGACAATGTGTCGGGGCGGAGGCTTTGCTACGCTGGCCAGGCTGTAAAGGTGAGGTGATGAGCCCAACGGAGTTTATTCCGCTGGCGGAAAAAGAGGGAATGATTGAGCAGATCACGGATTACGTTGTTGAGGAAGTCTTCAACGATTTGGGGTATTTTCTTTCGGCGAATCCTCAGTTGTCTATCTCGATTAACCTCTCTGCTTCTGACTTTCATTCATCACGACTGATTGCCCTGATTGCTGAAAAAAATCATGAGTACTCCGTGGCGGCCCAGCAAATTAAAGTTGAGGTGACAGAGCGTGGCTTTATCGATGTACATAAAATGACGCCCATCATCCAGGCGTTCCGCCAGGCCGGTTTTGAAGTGGCGTTTGACGATTTTGGCACGGGATATTCCAACCTCCATAATTTGTCAGCATTGAATATCGATATCCTGAAGATCGACAAATCGTTTATTAGCACGCTGGCCACTAACAGCACCAGTCACTTGATTGCCGAACATATCATCGAGATGGCGCAAAGCTTAAACCTGAAGACGGTTGCGGAAGGGGTGGAAACGGCGGAGCAAATCGCGTGGTTGCTTGAACGCGGCGTACAGTATTGCCAGGGCTGGTATTTTGCGAAGGCGCTGCCGCCGCAGGAGTTCATGGATTGGATAAAACACTCGCCCGCCATACTGACGCAGAGCGGGCAATAATTTTACAGGCGGTGGCGGTAATCGCTGGGAGTACGATCAAACTCTCGGCGAAATACGCGCGAGAAGGTTTGCTGCGATACATAGCCAAGATCCATCGCAATATCGAAAATAGGCCGTTCGGTCGTCCGTAGTTCAACGGCGGCCAGCAGAAGCCGACGTTGGCGGATGTAGTCACCCAGCGTCTGGCGCATCACCGTGCGGAACATTCTCTGCAAATACCACTTTGAGTAACCTGATTTTTTCGCAACCGCCTCAATGTTCAGCGGTTGATCGATATGTTCATCAATCCATTCAATAAGGGTCTGAATAATCTGCTGATGGGACATAGAGTTGCCTCTTTCTCAGTGTTCGATTCGTCGTTTTGTCTGTGGGCGAGTATAATTCCTCAAGTTAACTTGAGGTAAAGCGATTTATGGAAAAGAAATTACCCCGGATAAAAGCGCTGCTCACACCAGGTGAAGTTGCAAAGCGTAGCGGTGTGGCGGTATCGACCCTGCATTTCTATGAAAGCAAAGGATTAATCAGCAGTATGCGCAACAGCGGCAATCAGCGTCGATACAAACGCGATGTGTTGCGTTATGTAGCGATTATCAAGATTGCCCAACGTATCGGCATTCCACTGACCACCATCGGCGACGCGTTAGGCGTATTACCTGAAGGGCATTCGCTCAGCGCCAAAGAGTGGAAGCAACTCTCTTCGCAATGGCGCGAGGAGTTAGACCGACGCATTCATACTCTGGTGGCGTTACGCGATGAACTGGATGGGTGTATTGGCTGCGGCTGTTTATCCCGCAGTGATTGCCCGTTGCGTAACCCCGGCGATCAGCTTGGCGAGCAGGGGACCGGGGCGCGCCTGCTGGAAGACGATTGATTGGTATAAAACTAAAGCGCCACAGAGGGCGCTTTAGTTTGGTTCCGGTCTTTGTCTTTCACTCTATCCCGCTGGTTCACGGGAGGGTTTCCCCCGACATCAACACCCCTCAGTCGAGCACGTTTGGGGAGGTTCCGGTCTGTGTTGATAAAGTAAGTGTAAGCCACCCCGTTCTATTTGCCAGTGAATTGATTGCTTTTTAGCCAAAAAATTTTCTGTATCTTCATGCATTTTTTTGCGCGAGCAGACGTGAAAAATAAATGCAAATCTTGTAATAACTCAGCGAAATTTGTTGCCAGATTGCGCATTGACGATAACGTTTGCGCATCGTCTGGCTATTTATTGCGCATTATAAGAAGAAATGAGTAAAAAGCGGCAAAGTTCAGTTGAAAACCAACGTATGATCGCTGGATAATCGTTTGCTTTTTTTTATCACCCGTTTTTTATGCGCGGAGCTAAACGTTTGCTTTTTTGCGACACCCCTATTGACGCAAAGCTGGCACATGGAGAAATCGTTTAGCAGGCAGTGGATTGTCCACCACGCATAATGACGAAAAAATAAACTCTCAGGGGATGTTTTCTATGTCTACGCCTTCAGCGCGTACCGGCGGTTCACTCGACGCCTGGTTTAAAATTTCGCATCGCGGCAGTACCGTTCGTCAAGAAGTCGTTGCCGGATTAACGACGTTCCTGGCCATGGTCTACTCCGTTATCGTCGTTCCGGGGATGCTGGGTAAAGCCGGATTCCCGCCTGCCGCTGTGTTTGTGGCAACCTGTCTGGTTGCGGGCGTCGGTTCTATTGTGATGGGCCTGTGGGCGAACCTGCCGTTGGCGATTGGCTGCGCCATTTCGCTGACCGCGTTTACCGCATTCAGCCTGGTGCTGGGACAACATATTAGCGTGCCTGTGGCGCTGGGCGCGGTGTTCCTGATGGGGGTTCTGTTTACCATCATTTCTGCGACCGGTATCCGTAGCTGGATCCTGCGCAATCTGCCGCAGGGCGTTGCGCACGGTACGGGGATTGGTATCGGCCTGTTCCTGCTATTGATTGCGGCCAATGGCGTTGGTCTGGTGATTAAGAACCCGCTGGACGGCCTGCCGGTTGCGCTGGGCGACTTCGATACTTTCCCGGTGATTATGTCGCTGGTTGGTCTGGCGGTGATTATTGGTCTCGAAAAACTGAAAGTACCGGGCGGCATCCTGCTGACCATTATCGGTATCTCCATCGTCGGCCTGATTTTCGATCCGACCGTGCATTTCTCCGGTATTTTTGCCATGCCGTCTCTGAGCGATGAAAACGGCAACTCGCTGATTGGCAGCCTGGATATTATGGGCGCACTGAACCCGATCGTACTGCCGAGCGTGCTGGCGCTGGTCATGACCGCTGTCTTCGATGCGACCGGAACCATCCGCGCGGTAGCCGGACAGGCGAATCTGCTGGATAAAGACGGACAAATTATCGATGGCGGCAAAGCGCTGACCACCGACTCCCTGAGCAGCGTGTTCTCTGGTCTGGTAGGGGCCGCACCAGCGGCGGTTTACATTGAATCCGCAGCGGGTACGGCGGCAGGTGGCAAAACTGGCCTGACGGCGATCACCGTTGGCGTATTGTTCCTGCTGATCCTGTTCCTTTCTCCGCTTTCTTATCTTGTTCCTGTTTACGCAACGGCGCCTGCGCTGATGTATGTGGGGCTGCTGATGCTGAGTAACGTGGCGAAAATCGACTTTGCTGACTTTGTCGACGCGATGGCGGGTCTGGTCACTGCTGTATTTATCGTGCTGACCTGTAACATTGTTACCGGCATTATGATTGGTTTTGCTACCCTGGTCATTGGTCGCATTGTCTCTGGCGAATGGCGCAAACTGAACATCGGTACGGTGGTGATTGCTATCGCGCTGGTGGCCTTCTACGCGGGCGGTTGGGCTATTTGATTTTGCTTCGATGACGCTCCTGAAAACGGGTGGCTCAGGCCGCCCGTTTTTATTTTCAGAACACACTCGTTGTCTTTTGCGTTACTCTCAAGTAGATAGAATTAAGGCACGACGCCTTTATCACCAATCATAAGAAACATCGCAAACAGGGAACGCATGGAAATCTTTTTCACCATACTCATCATGACCCTTGTGGTCTCGCTGTCGGGGGTATTTACTCGCGTATTGCCCTTCCAACTCCCATTACCCCTTATGCAGATCGCCATCGGCGCCTTGCTGGCGTGGCCGACGTTTGGTTTGCATGTGGAATTCGATCCTGAGCTGTTTCTGGTTCTGTTTATCCCGCCGCTGCTGTTTGCCGATGGCTGGAAGACGCCAACGCGTGAGTTTCTGGAGCACGGGCGAGAGATTTTCGGCCTTGCGCTGGCGCTGGTTCTGGTCACGGTGGTCGGGATTGGCTTTATGATTTACTGGCTGGTGCCGGGGATCCCTCTCATCCCGGCTTTTGCGCTGGCGGCTGTGCTGTCGCCAACCGATGCCGTCGCCCTTTCCGGTATTGTAGGTGAGGGGCGTATCCCGAAGAAAATCATGGGCATCCTGCAGGGCGAAGCGTTGATGAACGACGCGTCCGGCCTGGTCTCGCTGAAATTTGCCGTGGCCGTGGCGATGGGCACGATGGTATTTACCGTCGGCGGCGCGACGGTTGAGTTCTTCAAAGTGGCGATTGGCGGCATCCTGGCCGGTTTTGTCGTCAGTTGGTTATACGGACGCTCCCTGCGTTTTCTTAGCCGCTGGGGCGGTGATGAGCCAGCAACGCAAATCGTCCTGCTGTTCCTGCTGCCGTTTGCGTCTTATCTGATTGCGGAACACATCGGTGTTTCAGGCATTCTCGCGGCGGTTGCTGCCGGGATGACGATTACCCGCTCTGGCGTGATGCGCCGCGCGCCGTTGGCGATGCGTTTACGTGCTAACAGCACCTGGGCGATGCTGGAGTTTGTGTTTAACGGCATGGTCTTCTTGTTGTTAGGACTGCAGTTGCCGGGCATTCTGGAGTCATCTTTGGCGGCGGCGGAAGTCGATCCGAACGTTGAAATCTGGATGCTGTTTACCGATATCGTGCTGATTTATGCCGCGCTGATGCTGGTACGTTTTGGCTGGCTGTGGACCATGAAGAAGTTCAGCCTGCGCTTCCTGAAGAAAAAGCCGATGGAGTTTGGCTCCTGGACGACGCGTGAAATCCTCATTGCCTCCTTTGCGGGGGTTCGCGGGGCTATTACCCTCGCCGGTGTGCTCTCCATTCCGCTGTTGTTACCGGATGGTAGCGGCTTCCCGGCGCGTTATGAACTGATCTTCCTCGCCGCGGGCGTGATTCTGTTCTCGCTGTTTGTCGGCGTGGTGATGCTGCCGATTCTGCTGCAACATCTGGAAGTAGCGGACCATTCGCAACAGCAAAAAGAGGAACGCATTGCCCGCGCTGCCACGGCGGAAGTAGCGATTGTCGCGATCCAGAAAATGGAGGAGCGTCTGGCTGCGGATAGCGAAGAGAACATTGATAATCAGCTGCTGACCGAGGTGAGTTCCCGTGTTATTGGTAACCTGCGTCGTCGCGCCGATGGGCGAAACGATGTAGAAAGCTCAATGCAGGAAGAGAACCTGGAGCGACGGTTCCGTCTGGCGGCGCTGCGTTCAGAACGCGCCGAGCTTTATCATCTGCGCGCCACGCGTGAAATCAGCAATGAAACGCTGCAAAAGCTATTGCACGATCTGGATTTGCTGGAAGCGCTGTTGATCGAGAACCAATAAACGGTAGCACGATGTAGGCCGGATAAGGCGTTCGCGCCGCATCCGGCGAAAGATGTGCCTGATGGCGCTGCGCTTATCAGGCCTACAAAAAATTATCCATCATGTAATTTGCGAGCCGCTTTCCTGAACTGATCTGCTTGTCTTGTCGATTCCCTCTTTTCTCCATACGGTTGAGAAAAGGGGGAAACATGTCCAACTATCGACGAAATTACATCAACGGAGGAACCTGGTTTTTTACGGTGAATCTGCAGGACCGTCGAAGCCAGCTTCTGACAGCCAACATTCACGCGCTTCGGTGTGCAATCGCTGCGGTCAAAACGGCCAGACCATTTCGGATCAATGCCTGGGTCGTATTGCCTGAGCATATGCATTGCATCTGGACGTTGCCTGAAAATGACGCTGATTTTTCATCCCGCTGGCGGGAGATTAAGAAGCATTTCACCCGATCATTGTCTGCCCGACATATTTGGCAACCTCGCTTTTGGGAACACACTCTCCGCGATGAGCACGATTATCGCCAGCATGTTGATTATATTTACATTAACCCAGTGAAGCACGGGTGGGTAAAACAGGTGCAGACATGGCCTTTTTCAACATTTCATCGCGATGTGAGGCGTGGTTTGTTCCCGCAAAATTGGGCAGGTGAAATAATGGATTTTAATGCGGGTGAACGTGCCTGATGGCGCTACGCTTATCAGACCTACGGGGTCGCACGATGTAGGCCGGATAAGGCGTTTGCGCCGCATCCGGCATTTTACGACTCCTGCGTTAACCAAAACCCTTCGCAGCATTTCAGCCACGCCTGAGCGCTGTGCGACAGATACACACCTTCGCGCCAAATCATACCCAACTGCCAGCGTAAGTCGCTTTCCAGAGGGATCCAGCGCAGCGTTTGCTTATCCAACCGCTGGCAAATCGGCTCCGGTAAAATGGCGATCCCGACGCCGGCCTGGACCATTGCCGCCAGAAAATCCCACTGTCCGCTACGCACAGCGATACGCGGTTTTACGTTGTGCTGGTTAAACAACTCAAGCAGTTGACGGCTCAACGCGAAATCTTCGTTGTATATAAGCAGCGGATGCTCCGCCAGCGCTTCGGGGGAAATGGAGTCGCACGTTGTCCATTGACCGGAGCGGGGGACCAGCACGCAGAGCGGATGACTGAAAAGCGGTAAGGTCGCCAGACCGCTTTCTTCTTCAACCGGTAGCGCGGTCATTGCAACATCCAGATCGCCGTTCATCACCGCCTGTTGGACGGTTAAACCGCCAAATTCAGACACCTTCAGTTCCACGCCGGGATAACGCTGGCGAAAAAGGCTGATGGGGCCAGCCATCAACATACCAACCATGGGCGGGATACCGAGGCGCAGTATTCCCTTGTTGAGGTGATTAATGTCGCTGAGTTCTGCTTCGAGTTGGCGAAACTCGGCGAGGATCGCCAGGCCGCGTTCGAACACGACCTGTCCGGTATCGGTTAACAACAACCGCCGCCCGTCGCGGATGAGCAACGTGCAATTAAGCTCGTCTTCAAGGTTCTTCAACATTTTGCTGATGGTGGGCTGGGTGACAAAGAGCTTCTCCGCTGCGCGGGTAAAGCTCTGCTGACGCACCACCTCAACAAAATATCGCAGCGTTCTGATATCCATGATTATTCCTTAAGACTATGCCTGCAATGATTTTAATTCATTTCAGTCCTGGACGGGGGCTCTCTATACTGGCGCTCTCTATTTTTTAAGGACATACCCTCATGGCTGTGGCGATAAGCCGCGTGACGCCTGCCGTTATTCATCGACTCCAGATCCCTGTTCAGGTTCTGTTGTACGCAGGTCTCTTTGTTTTTGCTCAATACCTTGTCTCCTGGCTGCATCTGCCGCTTCCTGCCAACCTGGTTGGGATGGTGCTGATGCTGGCGTTGATTGTCTGCCGGGTTATCCCGCTGAACTGGATCCGCGCGGGTGCTCGCTGGTTACTGGCTGAAATGCTGTTGTTTTTTGTCCCGGCGGTGGTCGCCGTCGTTAACTATACGCAACTGCTACTGGTTGATGGCTGGCGTATTTTTGCCGTTATTGCGCTAAGTACGATGATGGTGCTTGGCGCAACGGCATGGGTCGTGGATAAAGTGTATCGCTATGAAATGAGCAGGTTAAATCGTGAGTAATTTCCAGTTAAGCGTGCTGTGTCTGGTGATTACGCTGGGCATCTATTTTGCCAACAAGCGCCTGTATCGCCGCTTTCGTAAATTACCGCTGATGCCGTTAGTGCTTACTCCGGCGCTGTTGGTGCTGATGTTGGTCTTTGGACATATCTCCTGGCAAAACTATATTGGTGAATCGCACTGGCTGCTATGGCTGCTAGGTCCTGCAACCATTGCCTTCGCCGTTCCGGTCTATGACAACCTCGCCGTGATTAAACGTCACTGGATGTCGCTGACGGCGGGTGTGGTTACGGCGACACTGGTGGCGGTCACCAGTTCCGTCTGGTTGGCGCGCCTGTTTATGCTGCCTGATGAAATTCAGCGCAGTCTGGCGGTGCGGTCCGTCACTACGCCATTTGCGCTGGCGGCGGCAGAGCCATTGGGTGGTCAACCGGATCTGGTGGCATTGTTCGTGGTCGTGACTGGCGTATTCGGGATGGCGGTCGGCGATGTGCTGTTTTTGCGGCTCTCTATTCGCGAAGGGATGGCGAAAGGCGCAGGTTTTGGCGCTGCATCGCACGGCGCAGGCACGGCTCGCTCATATGAGCTTGGCCAACAGGAGGGCGTAGTGGCTAGCCTGGTGATGATGCTTTCTGGCGTGGTGATGGTGCTGGTAGCGCCGCTGGTTGCAAGGCTGATGTTCTGAGAGAGGCAGTAATCCTCCGGCCCGGAAGCCGGAGGAGAGGGAAGATTAGTGCGCGCGACCTTGTTCTACGCCATACCCGGTTTGGGAACGGATGAACTGAGCACGGAACTGCTCGCGTTCGCGGTTACCTTCTTCTGAGTTATCGGTAGCAGAGAAGAACCAGATCCCGAGGAACGCTACGCTGATGGAGAACAGCGCCGGATATTCATACGGGAAAATGGCTTTTTCGTGACCCAGGATTTGTACCCAAATTGTTGGGCCAAGCACCATCAGCACGACGGCCGTCAGCAGACCTAACCAGCCGCCCATCATTGCGCCACGCGTGGTCAGTTTTGACCAGTACATGGAGAGCAGAATGATAGGGAAGTTACAGCTGGCTGCGATAGCAAATGCCAGTCCCACCATGAAGGCGATGTTCTGGTTTTCGAATAGCACGCCGAGCACGATGGCAATCACACCCAGCACCAGTACGGTAATTTTCGATACCTTCAGCTCTTCGCGCTCGGTTGCGCCTTTGCGGAATACGTTGGCGTACAGGTCGTGAGAAACTGCCGATGCCCCCGCCAGCGTCAAACCAGCAACCACTGCCAGAATGGTGGCAAACGCCACTGCCGAGATGAAGCCGAGGAACAGGTTCCCGCCCACCGCATTCGCCAGATGTACCGCCGCCATGTTGTTACCGCCGATAAGCGCGCCAGCAGCGTCTTTATACACAGGGTTGGCACCAACCAGCATGATCGCGCCAAAGCCGATGATAAAGGTCAGGATGTAGAAATAACCCATAAAACCGGTGGCATAGAACACGCTCTTACGCGCTTCTCGGGCATCGCTGACCGTGAAGAAACGCATCAGGATGTGCGGCAAGCCCGCCGTACCAAACATCAGGCCGAGACCTAACGACAGCGCGGAGATCGGATCTTTCACCAGCCCGCCCGGACTCATAATGGCTGAACCTTTCGGGTGTACCGCCATCGCTTCGGTGAACAGATTGTTGAAGCTAAAGCCGACGTGCTTCATCACCATAAAGGCCATAAAGCTGGCACCGAACAGCAACAGAACGGCTTTGATGATCTGTACCCAGGTGGTTGCCAGCATGCCGCCAAACAGGACGTACATCATCATCAATACGCCAACCAGTACGACGGCAATGTGGTAGTTCAGGCCAAACAGCAACTCAATCAGCTTACCCGCGCCGACCATCTGCGCGATCAGATACAGCGCGACTACCACCAGGGAACCACAGGCCGAGAGAATACGAATTGGACCTTGTTTCAGGCGATAAGAGGCCACGTCGGCAAAGGTGTAGCGACCCAGGTTACGCAGACGTTCAGCAATCAGGAACAGGATAATTGGCCAGCCGACCAGAAAGCCGAGCGAGTAAATCAGTCCGTCATAACCGGAGGTAAAGACCAGCGCGGAAATCCCGAGGAACGATGCAGCAGACATATAGTCGCCCGCAATCGCCAGCCCGTTCTGGAAACCGGTGATGTTACCGCCAGCGGTGTAATAGTCATTGCGCGAACGTACGCGCTTAGACGCCCAGTAGGTAATACCAAGCGTAAAGATGACGAAAATCAGGAACATGATAATCGCCTGCCAGTTGGTTGGCTGGCGTTGGACTGCTCCGCTTATAGCATCCGCCGCGTTTGCGGCGAAGGGCAGCGTGGCGGCAAGCGCCGTCAGGACTCTCTTCATGATGCTTTAACCTCGTGCAGAACCGCATTGTTCAGGCGATCGAATTCACCGTTTGCCCGCCAGATATAGATCCCGGTCAGGATGAAGGAGATAAGGATCACGCCGACCCCAATCGGAATACCCCGGGTGACGCTGGTTCCCGCGTGCAGCGGAGTACCCAGCCAACCAGGCGCAAAGGCAATCAGTAAAATAAAGCTGATGTAAACTGCCAGCATGATGATGGACAGAATGGTGGCAAACCGTTGCCTTTTTTCAACTAACTCCCTGAAACGCGCACTGTCTTCTATCCGCTGATAAATATTGTCATTCATCACAGAGCTCTCCAGAGGTCCCCTGCGTCTTTCGCGCTACAGGTTCGTTGGCCGCACTCGCCCACCCCAGTCACATAGTGAACTATGCTCCTGAGGATGTGCTCGCTTGCCGCCTTCCTGTAACACGAAATCCTTTGGGGGAGGGTTTTTATATTCCCTCCCGCTCAGGGGAGGGGTAGGGATAGGATTTGTAGGCCCGATAAGCAGCGCGCCATCGGGCATTTCACGGTTATGGTTATGATGGCATCGCGATGGCCTGCTTCTCTTCGAGCAGTTTCTCAACGACGCCTGGATCGGCGAGGGTTGAGGTATCGCCCAGATTGCTGGTATCGCCCGCCGCGATTTTGCGCAGAATGCGGCGCATAATTTTGCCGGAGCGGGTTTTCGGCAGTGAATCGGTCCAGTGCAGCACATCTGGCGTTGCCAGCGGGCCAATTTCTTTGCGTACCCAGTTGCGAACTTCTGCATACAACTCAGGCGACGGCTCTTCACCGTGATTCAGCGTGACGTAGGCGTAGATCGCCTGGCCTTTAATATTATGCGGAATACCGACCACCGCGGCTTCGGCAATCTTCGGATGCGACACCAACGCCGATTCGATTTCTGCCGTGCCCAGACGGTGACCAGAGACGTTTAGCACATCGTCCACGCGTCCGGTGATCCAGTAATAACCATCTTCATCACGGCGTGCGCCGTCGCCGCTGAAGTACATATTCTTGAAGGTGGAGAAATAGGTCTGTTCAAAACGTTCATGATCGCCAAACAGCGTTCTCGCCTGGCCTGGCCACGAATCAATAATCACCAGGTTGCCTTCGGTCGCGCCTTCCAGCGGATTACCTTCGTTATCGACAATCGCAGGCTGCACGCCAAAGAACGGACGGGTTGCGGAACCGGCTTTCAGCTCAGTGGCGCCCGGCAGTGGGGTGATCATGAATCCACCGGTTTCGGTCTGCCACCAGGTATCAACGACCGGACATTTTTCGTTGCCGATCTTCTTCCAGTACCACTCCCACGCTTCCGGGTTGATTGGCTCGCCAACGGAACCCAGGATGCGCAGCGACGAACGGTCAGTACCTTCAATCGCTTTATCGCCTTCTGCCATCAGAGCGCGGATGGCGGTCGGTGCGGTATACAGAATATTGACCTGGTGCTTGTCTACAACCTGCGACATTCGTGCCGGAGTAGGCCAGTTGGGCACGCCTTCGAACATCAGCGTGGTTGCGCCGCAGGCCAGCGGACCGTACAGCAGGTAGCTGTGCCCGGTTACCCAACCTACGTCAGCGGTACACCAATAGATATCGCCCTGATGGTAGTCAAACACGTACTTAAAAGTGGTTGCGGCGTAGACCAGATATCCGCCGGTGGTGTGCAGCACGCCCTTCGGCTTGCCGGTTGACCCGGAGGTATACAGGATAAACAGCGGATCTTCGGCGTTCATCTCTTCCGGCTGATGTTCCGGGCTGGCTTTCTCGATAAGATCGGACCACCACAGGTCACGACCTTCCTGCCATTCTGTTTTTCCACCGGTACGTTTGAGAACGATAACGTGTTCGACGCTTTTCACGCTCGGGTTTTTCAGCGCATCATCGACGTTCTTTTTCAACGGGATAGCGCGTCCGGCGCGTACGCCTTCATCGGCAGTGATCACCAGACGTGAATTGGAGTCGATGATACGTCCGGCGACGGCTTCCGGTGAGAAACCACCGAAGATGACCGAATGCACCGCGCCAATACGGGCACAGGCCAGCATGGCGACCGCAGCTTCCGGCACCATCGGCATATAAATTGCCACTACATCACCTTTTTTAATGCCTAAATCCAGTAACGTATTGGCAAAACGACAGACATCGCGATGCAGCTCGCGGTAGGTAATATGTTTGCTTTGGCTGGCGTCGTCGCCTTCCCAGATGATGGCGGTACGATCGCCATTTGCCTGCAGGTGACGGTCAAGGCAGTTCGCTGCCAGGTTTAACGTGCCATCCTCATACCATTTAATAGAGACGTTGCCTGGCGCAAACGAGGTGTTCTTCACCTGGCTGTACGGCTTGATCCAATCAAGAATTTTTCCCTGCTCGCCCCAAAATGTGTCGGGTTCGTTAACAGACTGCTGGTACTTCGCTTCGTACTGCTCCGGATTTATCAGGCAACGATCCGCAATGTTTGCGGGAATAGCGTGTTTATGTATTTGGCTCATGGCTTTTGTTCTCCTTGTAGGATGTTAATAATATGTCGCATAAACGTTAAATGTAGGGGCTTTGCGAGTTTTGTTTAGTATTTGGGCGGCAGATCACGCAATAAACGAATTGTGCAAATTAGCGACAAACTGAATTTTGAAGAGAACTAGCAAAAATTGATTAATTCTCGCGATAACATGAGGTTATCTGAAAATTGTTGAAAAGGTGATCTGCCTCAGAATTAAACAAAAGAGTGAGGGGTTTGAGGGGGTAACTAACTCTAAAGTGGTATTTTACATACACTTACAATTGATTAAAGACAACATTTTCAGTGTGGTTTCTTGTTACAAATTGGGGGGAGCAATGTCATGACAGTATTCGTGTGGTTGCTGTTATGGAAAACAATAAAAGAACCGCCATTGCAGATAATGGCGTCATCTGGATGAGACCCCTATGGCAAGGACAAAATCACGCGTACGCCGTTTCTTCAGCCTGTTATTACCTTTATTATTTATCTCTGCTGTTCACGCTGAACAAACTCCTGTACCCGCAAAGACCGTCACCGTTGAAGCGAAGAATGAAACCTTCGCCCCTCAGCATCCCGATCAATATCTCTCCTGGAAAGCCACGTCTGAGCAATCAGCCCGTGAAGATGCGCTGGCAGAAGATCCGCGTCTGGTGATCCTGTGGGCGGGATATCCATTCTCGCGCGATTACAACAAACCGCGCGGGCACGCGTATGCGGTGACCGATGTACGTGAAACTTTACGTACCGGCGCACCAAAAACGGCCGAAGACGGCCCGCTGCCGATGGCCTGCTGGAGCTGTAAAAGCCCGGATGTGGCGCGTCTGATCCAGAAAGACGGTGAAGATGGTTACTTCCACGGTAAATGGGCGCGCGGCGGTCCGGAAATTGTTAACAACCTCGGTTGTGCAGATTGCCATAACACCGCGTCGCCGGACTTCGCCAAAGGCAAGCCAGAACTGACACTGTCGCGTCCTTACGCTGAGCGCGCGATGGAAGCTATCGGCAAACCATTTGAGAAAGCTGGTCGCTTTGATCAGCAATCCATGGTCTGCGGCCAGTGCCACGTGGAGTACTACTTCGACGGTAAGAACAAAGCCGTTAAGTTCCCGTGGGATGAGGGCATGAAAGTCGAGAACATGGAGAAATACTACGACACCATCGCCTTCTCTGACTGGACTAATTCCCTGTCCAAAACCCCGATGCTGAAAGCGCAGCACCCGGAGTATGAAACCTGGAGCGCGGGCATTCACGGTAAGAACAACGTGACCTGTATCGACTGCCACATGCCGAAAGTGCAAAACGCGGAAGGTAAGATCTATACCGATCACAAGATTGGCAATCCGTTCGATAACTTCGCCCAGACCTGTGCGAACTGCCACACCCAGGACAAAGCGTCCCTGCAAAAAGTGGTCGCCGAGCGTAAACAGGCCATTCATGACCTGAAAATCAAGGTTGAAGATCAACTGGTACATGCGCATTTCGAAGCGAAAGCCGCATGGGATGCGGGTGCGACCGAAGCGGAAATGAAGCCGATTCTGGAAGATATCCGTCACGCGCAATGGCGCTGGGACCTGTCTATCGCCTCACACGGCATCCATATGCACGCGCCGGAAGAAGGTCTGCGGATGCTGGGTAGCGCAATGGATAAAGCCGCCGACGCGCGTACCAAACTGGTTCGTCTGCTGGCGACCAAAGGCATCACGCATGAAATCCCGTTACCGGATATCTCTACCAAAGAGAAAGCCCAGGCGGCGATTGGTCTGAACATGCAGCAAATCAATGCTGAGAAGCAGGACTTCATCAAAACGGTGATTCCGCAGTGGGAAGAGCAGGCGCGTAAAAACGGTCTGTTAAGCCAATAACCCCATTCCGCCCCGTAAGGGGCGGATAACTCAACGGAGTGAATATGAGCGTATTACGTTCGTTATTAACTGCTGGGGTGCTGGCGTCAGGCCTGTTCTGGAGCCTGAGTGGAATCACTGCCACGCCAACGCCGCAGGAGTCGGATCAACGCTGGACGGTTACTCAGCAGCGTAATCCGGATGCTGCCTGTCTGGATTGTCACAAGCCGGATACCGAAGGCATGCATGGTAAACATGCGCAAGTCATTAACCCGAACAACAAACTGCCGGTCACCTGCACCAACTGTCACGGCCAGCCGTCACCGAACCACCGCGAAGGGGTGAAGGATGTGATGCGCTTTAATGAGCCAATGTACAATGTGGAGCAGCAGAACAGCGTCTGTATGTCCTGTCACCTGCCTGAGCAGTTGCAAAAAGCGTTCTGGCCGCACGATGTCCACGTCACAAAAGTAGCGTGCGCCAGCTGTCACTCACTGCATCCGAAGCAAGACACGATGCAGACGCTAAGCGATAAAGGACGGATCAAGATTTGCGTCGATTGCCACAGCGATCAGCGTAACAATCCGAACTTTAACCCGGCGTCGGTTCCGTTGCTTAAGGAGCATCCATGAGTTGCTCTCGTCGCCAGTTTATCACCGGCGTCGGCGCGCTGGTGGCAGTGAGCGGGACGGCGGGACGCGTTGTGGCAAAGACGTTGAACATCAACGGCGTGCGTTACGGTATGGTACATGATGAGTCATTATGCATCGGCTGCACGGCCTGCATGGATGCTTGTCGGGAAGTCAACAACGTACCGGAAGGCGTATCGCGCCTGACGATTATTCGCAGCGAGCCGCAGGGGACGTTTCCTGATGTGAAATATCGCTTTTTCCGCCACTCGTGCCAGCATTGTGACCATGCCCCCTGCGTTGACGTCTGCCCGACGGGGGCATCGTATCGCGATGCCGCCAACGGCATTGTGGATGTGAACCCTGACCTTTGCGTTGGCTGTCAGTACTGCATCGCCGCGTGTCCTTATCGCGTGCGCTTTATCCATCCGGTGAGCAAAACGGCGGATAAATGCGATTTCTGCCGGAAAACTAACCTGAAAGCGGGCAAACAGCCCGCCTGCGTTGAGTCATGTCCGACGAAGGCGCTGACGTTTGGTAATCTGGACGATCCCAACAGCGATATCTCCCGTTTGTTGCAGCAGAAAACCACCTACCGTTACAAGCTGGCGCTGGGCACAAAGCCGAAGGTCTACCGCGTTCCCTTTAAATATGGGGAGGTGAGCCAATGACACCCGCTTCTGCATTTCATTTTGAATCACTGGTGTGGGACTGGCCCATCGCCATCTATCTGTTCCTGATTGGCATCTCCGCCGGACTGGTGACGTTGGCGATTCTGCTGCGCCGCTTCCATCCGGAGGCGGGCGGTTCGGACAGCACGCTGCTGCGCACTACGCTGGTGTTAGGGCCGGGGGCGATTATCTTCGGTTTGCTGATTCTGGTATTCCACCTGACGCGGCCGTGGACCTTCTGGAAACTGATGTTCCACTACAGCTTCACTTCGGTGATGTCGATGGGGGTCATGCTGTTCCAGTTGTATATGGTGGTACTGGTGCTGTGGCTGGCAAAAATCTTTGAAAAAGAGGTGATTGCCCTGCAACAACGCTGGCTGCCGCGGTTAGGGATCGTGCAGAAAGCGCTGACGCTGATAACGCCGTTTCATCGTGCGCTGGAGACGTTAATGCTGGTGCTGGCGGTTCTGCTCGGGGCGTACACCGGGTTTCTGCTGTCGGCGCTGAAGTCCTACCCGTTCCTGAATAACCCGATTCTGCCGGTACTATTCCTGTTCTCCGGGATTTCCTCCGGCGCGGCGGTGGCGCTGATCGCCATGGCGTTACGCCATCGTAGCAACCCGCACAGCACTGAAGCGCACTTTGTGCATCGCATGGAGGTCCCGGTGGTATGGCTGGAGATCTTCCTGCTGGCGGCGTTCTTCGTCGGCCTGGCCCTGGGCGATGACGGCAAAATGCGCGCGCTGGCGGCGGCACTGGGCGGCGGATTCTGGACCTGGTGGTTCTGGCTTGGCGTGGCTGGGCTTGGGCTGATACTGCCGATGTTGCTAAAACCTTGGGCCAACCGCAGTTCGACGTTTCATGGCGTGCTGGCAGTATGCGGCGCCAGCCTGACCGGCGTACTGCTGCTGCGCTTTTTCATTCTCTATGCGGGTCAGCTAACCGTTGCGTAAGGTGATATCTGGACGTTCTCCTTCCTGAAGCCGGTTTTTTGGCGCTCTTATTAAGCCTCGGGGTCAACGTGTTGACCCCACTTGCCGTGTTGGTGGGGGTCCGCCAGCGCTGGCAGGGCGTGATGCGCCTGGCAAGCGTGGGCATATGGACGCAGTTTGCGCTGCTGCTGCTGGCTTTTGCTATTCTGGTATTCTGCTTTCTGACCAGCGATTTCTCGGTGGTGTATGTTGCCCAGCACAGCTACAGCCTGCTGCCCTGGGGATTAAAACTGGCGGCGGTATGGGGCGGTCATGAAGGATCGCTGCTGCTGTGGGTGCTGTTTCTTTCCGGCTGGAGCGCGCTGTTCGCTTTACGCGCCCGGCGTGAACAGGACGCGCTGTTTCCGCTGACGCTCAGCGTCCTGTCAATGGTGACGGCCCTGTTGCTGCTGTTTGTGGTGGTCTGGTCCGATCCCTTCGTGCGTATTTTCCCGCCTGCTATAGAAGGACGGGACCTTAACCCGATGCTGCAACATCTTGGGTTAATCCTCCACCCGCCGCTGCTGTACCTGGGTTACGGTGGTTTGATGGTAGCCGCGGGCGTGGCGCTGGCCTCACTGCTGCGCGGTGACTTTAACGCGCAGAGCGCCTGGGTGTGTTGGCGCTGGGCGCTGCCCGGCTGGTGCGCGCTGACGCTGGGGATAATCCTCGGTTCCTGGTGGGCCTACTGCGAGCTGGGCTGGGGCGGCTGGTGGTTCTGGGACCCGGTCGAAAATGCCTCCTTATTACCCTGGCTCTCCGCCAGCGCGCTGCTGCATAGCCTGTATGTCACGCGCCAGCGGGGGATCTTCCGCCATTGGTCGCTGTTGCTGGCGATTGTCACGCTGATCTTATCGCTGCTGGGGACGCTGATTGTGCGTTCCGGCATTCTCGTTTCGGTGCATGCTTTCGCGCTGGATAACGTGCGTGCCGCGCCGCTGTTTGCGCTGTTTAGCGTATTGAGCCTGGCGTCGCTGGGGCTGTACGCCTGGCGAGGCCAGCAAGTCCGCCAGAGTGCGCGTTTTGGCGGCTGGTCGCGCGAGATGCTGATTCTGGTCGCGCTATTACTTTTTTGCGCGGTGCTGCTGATTGTGCTGATTGGCACCCTCTATCCGATGATTTACGGGTTGTTTGGCTGGGGGCGGCTCTCCGTGGGCGCTCCGTACTTTAACCGCGCCACGCTGCCCTTTGGCCTGCTGATGCTGCTGGTTATCGTTCTGGCAACGATCAGAAGCCGCAAAGTCTCTGTGCGTTGTCAGCTTCCCGCACTGCTGGCGCATGCCGGGGTACTGGTGTTTGCGGCAGGGATCGTCTTTTCCAGCGGTAGTCGTCAGGAGATAAGCCTGAATCTGAGCCCCGGGCAGCAGGTGGATCTGGCGGGCTACATTTTCCGTTTTGAGCGTCTCGACCTGGAAGCCAAAGGTAACTACACCAGTGAAAAAGCGCTGATCACGTTGTGGCAAAATGAGCAGAGTATCGGTAGCCTGCAGCCTGAAAGGCGCTTCTATGCCGCGCGTCGTCAACAGATGATGGAGCCGGGTATCCGCTGGAATCTGATGCATGACTGGTACGCAGTGATGGGAGAAAAAACCGGACCGGACCGTTACGCCATGCGCTTATACGTGCAGACTGGCGTGCGCTGGATCTGGGGAGGGGGATTGTTGATGGTGTTTGGCGCGTTGCTGAGCGCATGGCGAGGGAGGAAGCATCCTGAGTTATTGCCTGATGGCGCTGCGCTTATCAGGCCTACGAGTGAAAAGCAGGGTAGGCCGGATAAGGCGTTCACGCCGCCATCCGGCAAAACGATGTTACTTTTGGCTTTACTGATTTTTCTGCCTTTTGCCACCCATGCCCAGGTGGTGGACACATGGACGTTTGCCAACCCGCAGCAGCAGGAGAAAGCGCTGTCTATTGCCAGTCAGCTGCGCTGTCCGCAGTGTCAGAACCAGAACTTGCTGGAATCCAATGCGCCCGTGGCGGTCAGTATGCGCCATCAGGTTTACAGCATGGTTGCCGAAGGTAAAAGCGAAGCAGAAATCACCGCCTGGATGACCGACCGCTATGGTG
This sequence comes from Citrobacter sp. TBCS-15, assembly GCF_005280815.1. Taxonomy (NCBI): domain Bacteria; kingdom Pseudomonadati; phylum Pseudomonadota; class Gammaproteobacteria; order Enterobacterales; family Enterobacteriaceae; genus Citrobacter; species Citrobacter sp. TBCS-15. Next base: position 85,862 of record NZ_SZWK01000120.1, read on the forward strand.
ATTTCGTGCGCTACAACCCGCCGCTGAATGAGCAAACGCTGCTATTGTGGGCGCTGCCGTGCCTGCTGTTATTGCTGTTGGGCGTGGTGGTCTGGCGGGTGAGAAAGCGTCAGCGTGCGCAGGAGGATGAACAATGAGCCAGGCCGAACATTCCACTGCGCCGTTACGTCCAATGCCCGTGAAGCGGCTGGCTGTTGCGGTGGGGCTGATGGTTGTGGCCTGCATCGGCGGTTACCTGTTAACGCCAAAATGGCAGGCGGCACGTCAGGAGCAGGCGCGTCTGGCAGACCCCTTACATGCTTTTTCTGATGAAAATATTCAGGAAAAACGGCTGCTATCTCTGCAATCGCAAATTCGCGCTAATCCACAGGACGCCGTGAAATGGGCGCAACTGGGTGAGTACTATCTGTGGCAAAACGCGTATCATAATGCGCTGCTGGCCTACGAACAGGCGCTGCGTGTCGGCGGTGAAAATGCTGAGATCTATTCAGCGATGGCAACGGTATTGTATTACCAGGCCGGACAACATATGACGCCGCCCACTCGCGAGATGATTGATAAGGCTCTGGCGCTTGACCCGGCAGAGGTCACTGCGCTGATGCTGTTAGCTTCCGATGCGTTTATGCAGGCAGACTACGCCCAGGCTATTTCAGTGTGGCAAAAGGTTATGGATTTAAACTCGCCGAGGGTGAACCGGGCACAGCTCATTGACTCTATTAATATGGCGAAGTTGTTGCAGAATCGGCAAAAATAAATTTGTTTTATTTGTGATTTGTATCATTTTTCCTGTTTAAAAAACAGGCGAACGAACAAGCGAGCAAAAAAAACTCATATCCTGACTTCTTCATTTTTGATCATATTAAAATTCTTTTATAACAAAAAGTTATTCATCATTACCCCGATAAAATTGCATTTTTATGCAAATAATCAGCGAAAGGCCCTGTTCTCAGAGGGTTGCGCTGAATGCCATGCAGATGATAATGATAATAAGCGTTAAAAAACTCCATAAACGAACGCAACACAAATCATACCCTTTCAGTATGTACTATTCCCACGCGCTGCATGTGGAATAGCGCTCCATCGAGGAAGTCCGTTGTTATGAAAAATTTGAAAGTCAGCCTGGCATGGCAGATTCTAATCGCTATGGTGCTGGGCATTCTGCTAGGGAGTTACCTGCATTACCATAGTGACAGCCGTGAATGGCTGATTGTAAACCTGCTGTCTCCGGCGGGCGATATCTTTATCCACCTGATCAAAATGATCGTCGTACCAATTGTTATCTCTACGTTGATTGTCGGTATCGCCGGGGTGGGCGATGCCAAACAGCTGGGCCGTATTGGCGCCAAAACGATTATCTATTTCGAAGTGATCACCACCGTGGCGATTATCCTTGGTATCACGCTGGCGAACGTGTTCCAGCCCGGTACCGGGGTAGATATGTCGCAACTGGCAACCGTCGATATTTCGAAATATCAGAGCACCACCGCGGAAGTGCAGAGCCACGCGCATGGCCTGATGGGCACGATTTTGTCACTGGTGCCGACCAACATCGTCGCGTCGATGGCAAAAGGCGACATGCTGCCGATTATCTTCTTCTCGGTACTGTTCGGTTTAGGTCTGTCTTCTCTGCCGGCAACTCACCGCGAGCCGCTGGTTACCGTGTTCCGCTCGATCTCCGAAACCATGTTTAAAGTGACGCACATGGTGATGCGTTACGCGCCAGTCGGGGTTTTTGCGCTGATCGCTGTTACCGTCGCGAACTTCGGTTTTGCCTCCCTGTGGCCGCTGGCGAAGCTGGTGCTGTTGGTGCATTTCGCCATCCTGTTCTTCGCGCTGGTGGTGCTGGGGATCGTCGCGCGCATCTGCGGTTTGAGCATCTGGATCCTGATCCGCATTCTGAAAGACGAGCTGATTCTGGCCTACTCGACCGCCAGTTCCGAGAGCGTGCTGCCGCGTATTATCGAGAAGATGGAAGCCTACGGCGCACCGGCGTCAATCACCAGCTTTGTGGTGCCGACCGGTTACTCATTCAACCTTGATGGTTCAACGCTGTACCAGAGTATCGCCGCTATCTTTATTGCTCAGTTGTACGGTATCGATCTGTCGCTGTGGCAGGAAATCGTGCTGGTGCTGACGCTGATGGTGACCTCGAAAGGGATTGCGGGCGTGCCGGGCGTATCTTTTGTGGTGCTGCTGGCAACGCTCGGCAGCGTAGGGATCCCGCTGGAAGGTCTGGCGTTTATTGCCGGTGTTGACCGTATCCTCGATATGGCGCGTACTGCGCTGAACGTGGTGGGTAATGCGCTGGCCGTGCTGGTTATCGCCAAGTGGGAACATAAATTTGACCGCAAGAAAGCGCTGGCCTATGAGCGCGATGTGCTGGGTAAATTTGATAAGACCGCTAATCAGTAATTAATGACAGATTGCCGGATGGCGCTTGCGCCGCCATCCGGCAATGCAAACTATTACCCGTTGGTTAACTTATCAAACTCTTCGCAGCCGGTATCGAATCCTTCCATACAGCTCAGATTCAACCAGTGCAGCGCTTTCTGTTTATTCTTCTCGATAAAACCCTGCTCGCCGTTTAAGAACATCATCCCGGCCCAGTATTCGGAATAACCGGTGCGGGAAATGGCTGAACTACGCTTGAAATACCACGTCGCTTTCTCATCGTCAGCAGGAATGCCTACGCCGTTGGCGTAAATCAGCCCGAGCAGCATTTGCGCGTCGACGGCGGAGTCATTCTCCAGATCCTCGGAGGCGTTTTGCAGCAAGGTAATGGCTTTGGGGTAATCGGTGCGGCCTGCCTGGGTGTTCACCAGAATACGCGCCAGCGTAATTTCCCCAGCCTTACTGCCCGCCTGCGTCGCTTTTTCCGCCAGCGTTTTGGCCTGAGGGTAATCCAGACTGACCGGGTTGGTTATCTTAATCTGCGCCAACAAAGCATAGGCATCCGCATCACCGTTGTCGGCGGCTTTTTGCGCCCAGTATTCGGCTTTACTCAAATCGCCTGAACTGAACCAGGTATCGGCGAGAAAATACTGTGCGCGTCGGTCACCTGCCTCTGCTGCCTGTAAATACTGGCTTCCTGGCTCAGTATCACTGGCATGGGCAAAGAATGTCACGAGGAACATCAATGCAAGAAGTTGTTTCATTTTGAGTTTTATTTAGGGTACGGAATGAACAGTATAAAGAGATCGTATGGATAAAAAAACAGCCTCCGGGCGGAGGCTGTTGCAGAACAGGTACGTAAACGGACTAACCCATCGCGCTTTCGCGCAGGCTGGCTTTCAGCTTGGTGTACTCATCAATAACATACTGCTCGGCAGCGCGCTGATCGGCAATGCGTTCAACGTTAACGGCACAGTATTTGTACTCCGGCGTTTTGGTAATCGGGCTTAAGTTCTCGGTTACCAGTTCATTACATGCCCCAATCCACCACTGGTAGGTCATGTAAATCGCACCTTTGTTTGGACGATCGCTGACTGCCGCGCGGGTAATAACCCGCCCTTTACGTGAGTTAACCCACACCAGATCTTCATCCTGAATACCCAGACGCTCTGCGTCAGCGGTGTTGATCTGGGCATAACCAGGCTCATCCGCCAGCGCGGCCAGCGCCGCACAGTTACCGGTCATCGAACGGCAAGAGTAGTGGCCGACTTCACGCACCGTCGACAGTACCATCGGGTACTCTGGGGTGAGTTTGTCGATTGGCGCTACCCAGTCGCAGGTGAAGAACTGCGCCAGGCCGTTCGGGGTGTCAAATTTCTCTTTGAAGAGGTAAGACGTACCCTGGTCGGCATCTGAGGTGTCGCGGCAAGGCCACTGAATATAGCCCAGTTCGCCCATTTTCTCGTAAGTGGCGCCGTAGAAATCCGGGCACAGATGACGCAACTCGTCCCAGATTTCCTGGGTGTTGTTGTAGTGCATCGGGTAGCCCATACGGGTGGCGATTTCACTGATAATCTGCCAATCCGTTTTCAGATCCCACTTCGGCTCAACGGCTTTAAAGAAGCGCTGGAAGCCACGGTCAGCCGCAGAGAAGACGCCTTCATGCTCGCCCCATGACGTAGACGGTAAAATAACGTCTGCGGCAGCGGCGGTTTTGGTCATGAAGATATCCTGCACGATGACCAGTTCCAGATCCTCAAAGCCTTTGCGCACTGCGGAGAGCTCAGCATCGGTCTGTAATGGATCTTCACCCATAATGTACGCCGCGCGCACTTCGCCATGCGCCGCACGGTGCGGCAGTTCGCTGATGCGATAGCCAGTATGTGCAGGCAGGCTTTCCACGCCCCAGGCTTTAGCGAACTTCTCGCGGTTTTCCGGGAACTTAACGTACTGATAGCCCGGATAGGTATCCGGCAGCGCGCCCATGTCGCATGCGCCCTGAACGTTGTTCTGGCCACGAACCGGGTTAACGCCCACGCTTGGCTTACCGAGGTTACCAGTCAGCATCGCGAGGCTGGTCAGTGAACGCACGGTTTCCACACCCTGATAGAACTGGGTCACACCCATGCCCCACAGAATTGCCGCGCTTTTCGCCGTGGCGTACATACGCGCAGCCTGACGAATATCGTGCGCGCTAACGCCCGTGATATCTTCGACAGACTCCGGCGTATAGCCTTCGACAATCTTGCTGTACTCTTCGAATCCTTCCGTACGGGAGGCGACGAACGCCTGGTCGTACAGTTTTTCTTCGATGATGACATGCCCCATGGCGTTGAGCAGCGCGATGTTCGAGCCGTTTTTCAACGCGATGTGCATGTCGGCAATACGCGCGGTTTCAATTTTGCGCGGATCGCAGACGATAATTTTCGCCCCGTTACGTTTAGCGTTAATTACGTGATTCGCCACGATCGGGTGGGAATCCGCAGGGTTATACCCGAAGATGAACACTAAATCCGTGTTATCAATTTCATTGATAGCATTACTCATTGCGCCGTTACCGACCGATTGGTGCAGACCTGCAACCGAAGGGCCGTGTCAGACGCGAGCGCAGCAGTCAACGTTATTGGTACCAATAACGGCGCGCGCGAATTTTTGCATTACATAGTTGGTTTCGTTACCTGTACCGCGAGATGAACCGGTCGTCTGAATAGCGTCCGGGCCGTACTTCGCTTTGATGGCGCTCAGGCGATCGGCGACGTAATTCAGCGCTTCATCCCAGGAAACAGATTCCAGTTTGCCGCCACGCTGGCGACGGATCATTGGGGTTTTCAGGCGAGGGGTCAGGATCTGGGTATCATTAATAAAATCCCAGCCATAGTAGCCCTTCAGACACAGGGTACCCTGGTTGGTTTTCCCCTGCGCCGCCTCAGCCCGGACGATTTTGCCGTTATCGACCACCAGGTTGATTTTGCAACCTGATGCGCAATATGGGCAAACCGTGACGACTTTTTTCATCGGTCTCGCTCCAGTTAATCAAATCGCGCATACGCGCTTGTCGCTTTGCTTATGCATCTTTTATGCCATGTTTTTTTCAGGGGCATTAGTCGATATTACGGGCGATTTTTGGTCAAAACTCTGACGAAAAACAGGCTGTCGTCATATTTGACGTGACGAATCTCCAATACGTGACGGTCCGGCAGTGTGACCGAGGTTATGTTTCCCGCACAACCTTGTGCCTTATCGCTGTCACTCTGTGCAGAATCAATCACACTCATTTAAGTTGGCCAGAAATGGGGAAAAACAATGAAGCCAGCCATACTGGTTGTGGATGATGACGAGGCTGTCTGCACGCTATTACAGGACGTGCTGAGCGAGCACGTCTTTGCAGTGAGCGCGTGCCATAGCGGACAGGAGGCGCTGCGCTGCATTGAGACTCAGCCGGATATCGCTCTGGTATTGCTGGACATGATGTTGCCCGATATCAACGGTCTGATGGTGTTGCAGCAGGTGCAAAAGATGAGGCCTGGATTACCGGTAGTCATGCTGACGGGCTTAGGCAGCGAGTCGGATGTGGTCGTCGGGCTGGAAATGGGCGCTGACGACTACATCGGCAAACCGTTCAATGCGCGGGTGCTGGTGGCGCGGGTAAAGGCGGTGCTCAGACGCGTTGGCGTGTTGACGCCTGAAAGCGGCAGTCCGCAAACCACGGGACTTTCCTTTAATGGCTGGCATCTGGATACCGCCGGTTGCCAGTTACATAACCCTCAACAACTGAAGGTGGAGCTGACGCAGGGCGAATACAGCCTGCTGCTGGCGCTGGCGCAAAACGCTCGTCGGGTGCTCAGCCGTGAGCAATTGCTGGAACTGACGCGCAGCGACAGCGTTGAGGTGTTTGACCGCACCATTGACGTGTTAATCATGCGGCTGCGGCGCAAAATAGAGAACAACCCGCATCAGCCAATGCTGATCAAAACCCTGCGCGGGCTGGGCTATGTGTTTGCCGCCGATGTGCAGCATCACGATAAAGCGGCGTGATCGTCAGGCATCAGCCATAGTCGCTTTTAACTCTGCCAGCGTTTTCGCGCCATCTATCGCGTTAGCGCACAGCAAGCTTGCCCGCGCACAGGCGTGCGCCAATCTGATGCTGTCTGCCAGCGACCAGCGCTCATGACAGCCATACAAAAATCCGGCGCAAAACGCATCTCCTGCGCCGACGCTGCCGACAATCTCTTCTTGCGCCAGTAACTGTGACGGTATCCAGACGCCCGGCAGATCCGGCGCTTCACCCCAGGCACCTTCCGGACAGTGGATCACCACCCGCTGGCGCACGCCTGCATCCAGCAGTTCGCGCGCGGCGGTAGCGATATGGGGAATATGCAGCTCGCCGTTGGGCTGGCGAATCTCCAGCTCGCTGAACTCCCCGGCCTCCAGCTCGTTAATCACCAGATAGTCGAGATAGCGCAGGGCCGGCATCACCAGTGGTTGGTAGCGCGGATCGCCCTTACGCGAGACCAGATCCAACGACGTTTCAAAGCCGTTGTCGCGCATTTGCGCCAGCAGCCGTGCGCTACGCGTCCCGTACTCCTCATCCGGCATGTCCAGACTGTCGAGCAGCAGCAGATAGCCAAGATGGAAGATTTTCATCGAGGTATCCAGTTGCTCAAAGGCGGGTAAATCCAGTAGTCGATTGGCACCGGGCGAATGAAAAAAAGTGCGCTGACCGCTGGGATCGGTCATCACCTGCGACATCGATGTGGGGGCGAATGTGGTGCGCTGCACATGTTGGCGATTAACGTGATACTGCTCCAGCATCGCCATGATGTAGTCGCCGTCGCTGTCCTGACCGATTAATCCCACCGCCTGCAACGGCAGCCCAGTGTGCATTTTTGCCAGCGTCAGCAGCACGTTCAGCGGCGCACCGCCCGTGGCGCGTTCGCTACGAGTGATTTCTGCCAGCCAGCCGCGTTCCGGCCACTGCACAATTTGATGGACATGATCGACCAGCATGTTACCTGCGGCGATAACGCCTTTGCGTTCCATCAGACCTGCCCCGCACTGCCAAAAATGCGCATTTGTTCAGAAATGGTATCGGTAATGGCCTCTTCAATGGCCAGCAGCAGTTCGGCAAACTCGTCGTACAGCGGCTGGCGATTGGCCATCCGCGACTCTACCGCTGTCAGCGCCGCCTGCGACATGCCGGTGTAGAAGTTGATTTTGTGAATACCGAGTTCAATTGCACGCTTGAAATCGTTATCGCTGATGCCTGAACCGCCGTGCAGTACCAGCGGGATCGCCGCCTGCTGGCGAATAGCGTCCAGACGCGGGAAGTCGAGTTCCGGTTCGCCTTTATATTTGCCGTGCGCATTGCCAATGGCGACCGCCAGCGCGTCAATCCCGGTTCTGTCGACGAAATCACGCGCCATCATCGGGTCGGTAAACAACGACTCGTCAGCATGACCGTACAGCGCGCCGCCCTCATCACCGCCCACCGCACCCAGTTCGGCTTCCACCGAGACGCCGACGGCATGACACATCTTCACCACTTCGCGGGTCTGGCGGATATTTTCTTCATACTCCAGCGTGGAGCCATCGAACATCACTGAACTGAAACCTAAGCGTAGCGCCCGCACCACTGACTCAAAGTGCAGGCCGTGGTCAAGGTTCAGCACCACCGGAATGTCGTGCCTGGCGGCTTCGAATTTGACCGCTTCGACCAGAGAATCCAGCGAGATATATTTAAAATGCACCTCGGCGATGTTGATTATAAACGGCGAACGTTCCTGTTTAGCCGCGGCAAACAGGGCGCGCAGGAAATGCGAGTCCAGAACGTTAAATGCGCCTAATGCATAGCGGTGCTCACGGGCATGGGCGAGGCCATCGGCGAGAGATATCAACGGCATAATGCGCTCCTTGGTTAGCGGAACAGGCGATATTCGTTACACAGCACCAGCTGCGCCGGTTCATCTTCTTCAATGTCGTTATAGCGGGTGATAGGTTGCAGAAAATGGTTATCGTGGTCGTCGTCATTAATAGATGAGACCTCGCCAACCAGCACGTCGCCAAAACCTTTTTCCGCCCAGAAGCTGTGATACAGGCCCGGCGGCAGGCAGATGCTCTCACCCGGCGTCAGGCGCAGTTGGCTGCCCGCGGCATGGGTTTGCCGACAGCCGTCAATCACCACGTTCACGTCGCTGTCCTCCGTTTGCTCCCGCAGCCCCGCATTCCACAGTTCCACTATTAAATTACCGCCGCCACGATTGATAATGTCTTCGCGTTTGCGCCAGTGAAAATGCATCGGCGTGACCTGCGCCTCGCGAACATGCATGATTTTCTCGGCGTAGCATTTCTCGTAAGGCATACCTTTCGGCGAGCCATTACGCAGGGTGAACAGCGTTAACCCTTGCGCGGCGAAATTGTTGCCGCCAAAGGCGGTGACATCCCAACCGAGCTTAAGGTCGAAAACTTCGCTCCAGGCAGAAGCATCAAGCTTGCGCCATTGGGTCGGCGGGAAACTGGCGAAAGGGGGGAGGTGCACGTCGTGCAGAGAAAAAAACTGGCGCGTGTGGCCAAGGATTTCGTTTATTGCGGAGCGTTTCATCGCAGAATTCTCCTTAGAATAATGCCGGATGGCGCTGCGCTTCTCCGGCCTACAAATTCATACCGATCTTGTAGGCCGGAGAAGGCATTTTTGCCGCTATCCGACGTTGCTGTGGCGGGTTATTTCACCGTCCAACCTTTATAATTGGCAACGTTGTTTTTATCGATCATTGTCACCGGGATCAGCACGGGCTCTTTTGGGGCGGGTTTCCCCTGCAGTATGTCATAGCCGATTTCGACCGCTTTGGCAGCCATCACCTGCGGATCTTGTGCCGGCGTCGCCACAAATAATGAGTTTTCGCGCTTCAGCGCCTCTTCACCGTCTGGCGATCCGTCGACGCCGACAATAAAGAATTCGTTACGCTGCGCCTGTTTTGCCGCCAGATCGGCACCGATCGCCGTGGGATCGTTAATGGCGAATACACCGTCGATCTTCGGATTTGCCGCCAGCAGCGCGGTCATGATCTCCAGCCCGCCCTCGCGGCTGCCTTTGGCGTTTTGGTTATACGACAGCACCTTGATGTCCGGATGTCGTTTGAACTCGGTCTGGCAGCCTTCCACACGGTTCTGGACGGCGGAAACCGGCGGTCCGTTGATGATGACGACGTTGCCTTTCCCTTTCAGACGGTCGGTAATGTATTTGCAGGCCATTTCACCCGCCTGAGTGTTATCGGAGGTGATGGTCGCGTCTGCGCCTTCCGCCGCCACGTCAACGGCCACCACCACAATCCCGGCGTCTTTCGCGCGTTTTACCGCCGGACCGATGCCTTTGGAGTCCGCGGCGTTAAGGATAATCATGTCGACTTTGGCGGCAATAAAGTTGTCGATTTGCGACACCTGTTGCCCCAGATCGTAGCCGCTGGAGACCAGCGTCACTTTGACGCTATCACCCGCCAGTTTACGTGCCTCCAGCTCCGCGCCTTTGGTTATTTGCACGAAGAATGGGTTCGCCAGGTCGCCCACCGTAACGCCGATCGATTTCAGTTCTTTTGCCTGCACAAACGGAGCTGCAGCAAGCAGTGCGCCAGCACAGAGCGCGGTCACTAATGGCTTCAAACGCATACTCGTTTCCTCACGTAGGGTATTGTTGTTATCGGCCGGACAAAGCGATTACGCCGCCATCCGGCAAGCTTGTCTATGCACTTTGATGGTGTCGGGTACGGTATTTGTCGATCAGCACCGCTATGATGATCACCGCCCCTTTGATCACCAGTTGCCAGAAATAGGAGACGCCCATTAGCGTCATGCCGTTATTGAGCGTGGCGATGATCAGCGCCCCCACCAGCGTGCCGGTGATGGTGCCGATCCCGCCGACAAAGCTGGTGCCGCCGAGGATTACCGCCGCGATGGCGTCCAGCTCGTAACCCATACCTAAGTTGCCGTTGGCGCTGTACAGCCGCGAGGCGCTCATCACCCCGCCCAGACCTGAAAGCAAACCGCTGATGCCGTAGACGAACAGCAGCACCAGCCATACTTTGATCCCGGTTAAGCGTGCGGCCTGCATGTTGCCGCCGACCGCGTAGATATGTACGCCGAGCGTGGTGCGGCGCAGAATAAACCAGCACACCACCACCACCGCCAGCGCAATGACCACCAGCCACGGAACCGGGCCGAGATAGTTGTTGCCGATCCATTCAAAGCTGATGTTGGAGTTAATCACCGTGGTGCCATCGGCCAGCAGATAGGCCGCGCCGCGCAGCGCGGTATAGGTTCCAAGCGTGACGATAAACGGCGGCAGCCCGGCAAAAGCCACCAGCGCACCGTTAAACAGCCCCAGCACCAGGCCGAGCATCAGCGCAGCCGGAATCGACAGCATGGCAAACTCAGGAATAAGAGAAACGACCATCGCCGCTACGGCGGTGGTGCCGAGAATCGAGCCAACTGAGAGATCGATCCCGCCGGTCAAAATGATAAAGGTCATGCCAGCCGCCAGCACGATATTGATCGAGGCCTGGCGGGTAATATTCAGCAGGTTGCTCTCGGTGAAAAAATTGGGCGCAATAAAACCAAATACCGCCACAATCAGGATCAAAATCGGTAAGATGCCGACCGTTTGCATCAGATCGCTCATCAGCATCTTTTTTGCGGTGGTGGATTTCGCCACCTGCTGGGGAGTGGTTGGATTATTCATGGGGCACCGCCTGATGATGGGAGTCGTTCACGCCGGTCGCCAGCGTCATAATATTTTCCTGGGTAATACTTTGTCCGTTCAGCTCGCCGGCAATGCTGCCTTCGCGCATGACGTACACGCGATCGCTCATGCCAACGACTTCCGGCAATTCGCTGGAGATCATCAGGATCGCCACGCCTTTGCGCGCCATGTCGTTCATGATCCGGTAGATCTCGCTTTTCGCGCCAACGTCTACTCCGCGCGTGGGTTCATCGAGGATCAAAATGCGTGGGCCGATCGCCACCCAGCGTGAGATCAATAATTTTTGCTGATTGCCGCCGGACAGCCCACCTGCGCGTACCTGCGCGTGCGGCACGCGAATGTTGAGCAGTTTGATAGCGTCATCGGAAATGGCCTGCGCCTTTTTGCGATCGAGCATGCCCCAGTTGGCATCGCGTTCCAGCGTCGCCATGGTGATGTTCTCTGCTGCCGCCAGTTCTAAAAACAGCCCCTGTTCTTTGCGGTTCTCGGTCAGAAAGCCGATGCCGTGATCAATCGCTTCGCGCGGGGAGTGGATCACCACCGGTTCACCGTCTACTTCAATCATGCCGCCGATGGCTTTACGCACGCCAAAAATCAGCTGCGCCAGTTCGGAGCGCCCGGCGCCAACTAACCCGGCGAGGCCGACGATCTCCCCGGAGCGCACCAACAAGCTGCACGGCTGGACTTTATGGCCGTCGGTCAGGTGGTGGACGTTGAGGCGCGCTTTCCCTAAGGGAATATCGCGCTCTTTGTTGAACAGATCGCTTAGCGGACGGCCCACCATCATGCGCACCAGCTCCGCGGCGTTGAGCTTGTCGCGGGTCAGGCTACCGACGTATTGCCCGTCGCGCAGGACGCTGACGCGATCGGAAAGTTCGTACACTTCCGCCATGCGGTGGCTGATGTAAATAATCGCCATCCCTTCATCGCGCAGGCGCATGATCAGTTCGAACAGGCGGTGGGTTTCACGTGACGAAAGGGCGGCGGTGGGTTCATCCATCACCAGAATGCGGCTGTTACGGTGCAGAGCGCGGGCGATTTCCACCTGCTGCTGTTCGGCGATAGTCAACGTCATCACACGGTCGCTGGCCTTAAACTGGGCGCCGAGTCGGTCGATGACTTTCTGCGACTGCAGCACCATCTCTTTACGCTGGACCAGACCGCCGCGCGACAGCTCGCTGCCAAGAAAGATATTTTCCGCCACCGTCAGGTTGGGCGCCAGCTGCATCTCCTGATAAATCAGCGTGATGCCCGCGCTGAGCGCATCTTTTGGTCCACGAATGTGGAACGGCTGACCGTCAATCAGGATCTCGCCGCTGGTGGCGGTATAGGCACCCGCGAGGATCTTCATCAGGGTGCTTTTCCCCGCGCCATTCTCGCCCATCAGGGCATGAATCTCACCCGGCCAGACGGTTAAATCGACCCCTTTCAGCGCGTAAAATTTGCCAAACGCTTTGGCAATGTTGCGCATCTCCAGAACCGGTGTCCTGCTCATAGCGGATCTCCTGTGAGGTGGCCGATATCAGCAGTCCATCACAGGAATGTAAATGCAAAATGTCAGAAGCCGTTCATATTTGTCATATTGCGATTTTTCTTCACGGAGCGTGATATGCCGCAACCGGGACGTCACTTTTTCGCCAGTGCGCGCGGACGATTGCTGTTCTTCAATCTGCTGGTCGTGGCGGTCACGCTGATGGTGAGCGGCGTGGCGGTGCTGGGGTTTCAGCATGCCAGTCAAATTCAGGAGCAGGTACAGCAGCAAACTGTCGATGACATGACCGGCAGCATGAACCTGGCGCGCGATACGGCCAATGTGGCGACGGCGGCGGTGCGGCTCTCGCAGGTGGTCGGTGCGCTGGAATACAAAGGTGAAGCGGAGCGGTTGCAGGAGACCCAGCGGGCGCTGAAGCATTCGCTGCAACAACTGGCTACCGCGCCGCTGGCTCAGCAGGAGCCGGTGCTGGTCGAGCGTATTATCCAGCGCAGCAATGAGTTACAAAGTAGCGTAGAAGGGATGTTGCAGCGCGGACAGCTGCGGCATCTGGAACGTAACGCGCTGCTCAGTTCGCTGTATCAGAATCAAAGCTATTTGCGCCATCTGCAAACGCTTACCGGCGCGCAGGATGACATGCTGCTGGGGCAAATAGACCGCTTGATCATTGCCGCCATTGAGACTCCCACGCCGCGATCGGTAGTGAAACAACTCGACAGCGTGATGACCGCGCTGCCTTTACATCACTCCAGCCCGTTGATAAGCAGAATCCTCAACGATTTCAATCAGGAACTGCATAAGCTGGAGCCGCTTTCTTCCGCGCTGGAGCAGAGCGATCTGGCGATCAACTGGTATATGTTTCATATCAAAGCGCTGGTGGCGATCCTTAATAGCGATATCAATCAATATGCCTCGCAGGTGGCGCTGATTTCTGAGCAGCGGGTGGCGCAAAGCCATCAGGAACTGCAATCCGGCGCGTTGTTTATTATGGTGTTTGCGTTGCTGGCCGTAGTGATTACCGGTTTTGCCGGTTGGTATATCTATCGTAATCTCGGCTCTAACCTGACGGCAATTTCGCAGGCGATGACCCGGCTGGCGCACGGTGAATCGGACGTCAGCGTTCCTGCCCTGCAGCGGCGCGATGAGCTGGGCGAACTGGCCCGTGCTTTTAGCGTCTTTGCCCGGAATACGGCGTCGCTGGAGCACACAACCCGATTACTCAAAGAAAAAACCAGCCAGATGGAAATCGACCGCACCGAGCGCCAGGAACTGGAAGAGGCGCTGCTGCACAGCCAAAAGCTGAAGGCGGTGGGGCAACTGACGGGCGGATTAGCGCATGATTTCAATAACCTGCTGGCGGTGATTATTGGCAGTCTGGATCTGGTGAACCCAGATTCACCCGATGCGCCGCGGGTCAATCGGGCGCTTAAAGCCGCCGAGCGCGGGGCGCTGCTTACCCAGCGGCTGCTGGCCTTTTCGCGCAAACAGTCGTTGCACCCTCATGCGGTGGAGCTGAAAACGCTGCTGGAAAACCTGGGCGAACTGATGCGCCATTCGCTCCCGGCCACGCTGACGCTGGAGATTGAAGCCCAGTCTCCCGCCTGGCCTGCGTGGATTGACGTCAGCCAACTGGAAAACGCCATTATCAATCTGGTGATGAACGCCCGTGACGCCATGGACGGGCAGGCGGGCACGATTAAAATCCGTACCTGGAACCAGCGGGTCATGCGCAGCGATGGGCGTAAGCAGGATATGGTGATGCTGGAGGTCGCCGACCAGGGCTGCGGGATGTCGCAGGAGGTGAAAGCTCAGGTCTTTGAACCGTTTTTCACCACCAAACAGACCGGCAGCGGCAGCGGGCTGGGGTTATCAATGGTCTACGGCTTTGTACGTCAGTCCGGTGGGCGTGTGGAGATTGAAAGCGCTCCCGGGCAGGGAACGACGGTCAGGTTGCAGCTTCCTCGCGCCGTAGTGCCGGTACAGGCAGAGGCAGAACCGATAGCGGAACACGCGGCTAATAGTGGCGAAAAACTGGTGCTGGTGCTTGAGGACGAGGCTGATGTGCGCCAGACGTTGTGTGAGCAATTACACCTGCTGGGCTACCTGACATTAGAAGCCGCCAACGGCGAACAGGCGTTGCATATGCTGGCGGCTTCATCCGAGATTGATATTTTTATCAGCGACGTCATGCTGCCAGGTGGTTTAAGCGGCGTGGATGTGGTTAACCATGCCCAGGCACATTATCCGCAGCTGAACATCCTGCTGATGAGCGGTCAGGATTTACGTCCAGCCCATAACCCAGCGCTGCCGGATGTGGCGTTATTGCGTAAACCCTTTACCCGGACAGAACTGGCGCAAGCGCTGCGACATTCGCGTAATTGAGATTCCTCCGCTACCCGCGCAAATTCGCTTTGATTACCGTGGGGCGAGTTTCTCGATGAGGCTGGTTTTATGCAACGCTCCACGACATTCTTACTTTTCACTCTGCTGATGATGACCACCGTTTCGGCGCAGGCGGATATTATCGATGACGCCATCGGCAATATTCAGCAGGCGATTAACGACGCATACAAACCGGACAACGGGCGGGATTATGATGACTCTCGTGATGAAAGCTGGCAGCGTCAGATGAGTGACGATCGACGCAGACAGTATGATAATCGCCGCCGTCAGTTTGAAGACCGACGTCGCCAACTGGATGACCGCCAGCGCCAGCTCGATCAGGAACGGCGTCAGTTAGAAGACGAAGAACGCAGAATGGAAGAAGATTATGATCGTTAGCTGTTACTCCAGCACAATCTCCATCCCATCATATCCTGCTTCGATGCCTGCCGGCAGCGGATTTTCCATTAACCACTGGTCGAACTGGTGGCTGATATGCGTCAGGATCACCCTTGGACAGCGCATAACCTCGTTCAGCGCGATGACGGTATTGAGATCGCAATGATTGCGCGGCGGCTCGGCTCGCGGGGCATGGCTGCAGTCGATGATAATCACCTGCGGTGGGTTATTGTGGAGAAACTTCAGCGTCTTATCGGGAAGCCCGGCGGTGTCGGAGAGCCACGCCACGCGGCTGTGCGCGGTCTCGAACAGATAGCCAAACGTTAGCTTTGAATGGTTGAGCGGCAGCGGCGTCACCTGCAACCCTTGCAGGTCAAATACCACGAACGGCGCAACGGTATGGCTAAAATCGAGAATACCGGGATGCTTAAACAGATCGTCGCAACCCTGCTCATCCGGTGGGCCGTACACCGGGATGCTCGCCCCCACGCCCCAGCGCAACGGGAACAACCCCTGCACATGATCCATATGATAGTGGGTCAGCAGAAACTGCTGAAAGCTGCCCGCTGGCCAGTCGTCCATCAGATACGGGATCCCCGCATCCAGCAGGGTCACCGCATGATTGAATTTGACCACCCCGCTACAGGGGCGTCGACGGTATTGCGCCTGTAAGCGCGCCCGCTGACAGGCCGCGCAGTCGCAGCCAAATGCCGGCACCAGCTGCGCGCCGCCGGTTCCCGTCAGCGTAATGGTCAGACTCATGGCTCCTCCTACAACGGTTTGGTGAAGCGAAAATGGCTCTGGGTATAGCCTTCGCGCTGGTAAAAACGATGCGCGTTAAGGCGTTGGGTGCTGGTGGAAAGCTCGGTCATTTCTGCGCCTGCTTCGCGCGCGGTGGCTTCGGCCCAGGCCAGTAGCTGGCTGCCTACCGTTAATCCTCGCGCCTGTGGCATCACCACCAGTTCCTGAATCTCGCCAATCCAGTTGGCGTGGTGCAGATGAAACTGCAGGTGCAGACCGATCAAGCCGACGACCTGCCCGTCGAGCAGCGCCAGCTGGTAGTGCATATTAGGATCTTGCAGATTCGCGGCGTATCCGGCGTTAAAGGCCTGGTGATCGAATTGTCCCTGCTTGAGTTCACAGATAAGCGCGTAAACCGCATCGGTATCGTAGAGCGTGGCGCGGCGTAATTCACAGACAGACATGTTTCTTCTCCTTGCGTCCCATCAGTGCGAGCAGTGTATCGACAGACTGTAGCAAACTGCCATCATTGTTGAGGACGTGGCAGTCATATGGCGCGTAGCGGGCCGCGCGTTCAAGGCGGGCGGCGATTTCCGTTTCACTCTCCCGCCCACGCGCCTGCAGACGCTGCCGTAGAATCGCTGGGGAGACCTGTAAGCAAATAGGAAGTAACGACGCGCCGTAACGAGCCTGCGCCTGGGGCAGATGGGCGCGCGATCCGTTGACCACCACATCAAAACCGGCGTGCAGCCAGAGGTCAATCTCCACGCCCACGCCGTAGTAGAAGCCGTTCGCGTGCCAGCTCAGCGCCAGCAGATTCTGCCCGGCGCGGGTAAAAAATTCTTGTTCACTCAGCGCAATATGATTTTCATTCCCGGCGTTAGCGGCACGGGTGATGTATCGATGCGCCACCAGCAGTTGCGCGGGTTCCTGCAGGCGGAGTTCTGCCAGCAGACTGTCCTTACCAGAGCCGGATGGCCCCATCAGCCAGATCAGTTTCCCCATAGTCAGAATACCCTTTTGCCCTGACGCCAGACGTGGTCGATATGGATGTTGCCGCCTTTGCGATGTGCCAGCACCAGATCCGCCCGTTTACCTTCGGCAACAACGCCGCGATCGTCGAGATTCAATGCCCGCGCCGGATTGCGGGTCACCAGACGAATCGCCTGCGGCAGCGTAAAGCGGTTGGTGTCGTCATCCGCTACGCGAAATGCCGCGTCGAGCAGGCTGGCGGGGTAGTAGTCGGAAGAGAGAATATCCAGCAGCCCCAGTTCAGCCAGCTTATGCGCCGCCACGTTGCCGGAGTGAGAACCGCCGCGCACGATGTTGGGCGCCCCCATCAGTACGTTCATACCATGCTGACGCGAGGCTTCAGCCGCTTCGAAGGTGGTGGGAAATTCGGCGATCACGCTGCCAAGCTGGTGCGATTCCAGCACATGATCATGGGTGGCATCATCATGGCTCGCCAGCGCAATCTGGCGCTCACGACACATCTGGGCAATCGCCGTGCGATTGGGCTGTGACCAACGCGCCGCCAGCGCTAACTGTTCTTCTTCATAGCGGGCCATCTGCTCGTCGGTGAGCGAATATTTGCCCTGATAATACTCGCGGTACTTTTCTCGATTGGCGAACTGGCGCTGGCCCGGCGAATGATCCATCAGTGAAACCAGCGTCACCGGCTCGCGCCCGACCAGTTTTTCAAACAGCGGCTGTGTAGTGTGGTGCGGCAATTCGCAGCGCAGATGCAGGCGGTGTTCGGCGCGATTGACCCCGCGTTTTTGCGTCTCTTCCACGGCGTTGATCATCTTCTCCAGATTTTCCAGCCGATCGCCGCCGTCGCGCACGTCGCCAATCGCCACCGCATCCAGCACGGTAGTAATACCGCTGGCGACCATTAGCGCGTCATGGCTACTCATCGCCGAGTGGGCAGGCCAGTCGACCTTCGGACGCGGGGTGAAGAATTTATCCAGATTATCGGTATGCAGCTCAATTAATCCTGGCAGCAGCCAGCCGCCTTCGCCGTCTAAAGCCTCCGGCAGACGGCTCTGGGTTTCGGCAAAGGCGCGAATAAACCCGCCCGCAATTTCCAGCGATCCTTGCACCACTTCATCTTCCAGAACCAGCTTTACATTGTTGATAATCATGCTGTTGTTCCCATCAGGTGCAGGCGGTCCGCTACGCGGTCGCGCACGGTTTGATCGTGAAAAATACCGACAATGGCCGCGCCGCGGGCTTTCGCTTCTTCAATTAAAGCGACGACGGCGGCGCTGTTTTTGGCGTCCAGTGAGGCGGTCGGCTCATCGAGCAGCAGAATCGGGTAATCGACGATAAACCCACGGGCGATGTTGACGCGCTGCTGTTCGCCGCCGGAAAAGGTCGATGGCGCAAGGTGCCACAGGCGTTCCGGCACGTTGAGACGTGTTAACAGGCTGGCGGCTTTCGCGGCGCATTCTTCACGGGATACGCCGAGATCCAGCAGCGGCTGCATCACCACATCCAGCGCGGAAATCCTTGGGATCACGCGTAGAAACTGGCTCACCCAGCCGATGGTTGAACGGCGAACTTCCAGCACTTTGCGCGCCGGGGCCTGCACCAGATCGACCCATTCATCGCTGTGGCGAATGTGGATGTGTCCTTCATCTGGCAGGTAGTTGGCGTACAGCGAACGTAGCAGCGTGGATTTTCCGCTGCCGGAGTGGCCGTGCAGCACCACGCATTCGCCGCTTTTCACTGCCAGAGTGGCGTTTTGCAGCACCGGCAGACGTACGCCGTTTTGCTGGTGGAGCACGAAGGTTTTACTGACGTTTTCAACGCGAATCATTTTTGCCTCGAGATTTTTTGCCGGATGGCGGCTGCGCCTTATCCGGCCTACAAAAGTGCGATCCAGGTAGGCCCGATCAGCGCAGCGCCATCGGGCACAACAAAAAATCAGTTCTGCAATACGGACGACACCAGCAGCTGGGTATACGGATGATGCGGGTCGTCGAGCACGCGGTCGGTTAACCCACTTTCCACCACCTGACCCTGTTTCATCACCAGCAAACGGTCCGCCAGCAGACGCGCCACGCCCAGATCGTGGGTGACAATCACCACCGCCAGATCCAGTTCCACCACCAGGCCACGCAGCAAATCCAGCAGTTTGGCCTGTACCGACACGTCCAGCCCGCCGGTGGGTTCATCCATAAACACTAGCTTTGGGTGGGTGACGAGGTTGCGGGCGATCTGCAGGCGTTGCTGCATCCCGCCGGAGAAGGTGGTCGGCAGGTCGTCGATACGTGAGGCAGGGATCTCCACCTCCTCCAGCCAACGCTGTGCGGTGGCACGGATGTCGCCATAGTGGCGCGCGCCGGTGGCCATCAGGCGTTCGCCGATATTGCCGCCTGCGGAAACCTGACGGCGCAGGCCATCCAGCGGATGCTGATGCACCACGCCCCACTCGGTGCGCAGCAGACGGCGGCGGTCGGCCTCGTTCATACCGTACAACGAACGGTTCTGATACAAAATTTCACCGTTCTGCGGCGTCAGCCGTGAAGAGATTGATTTCAGCAGGGTGGTTTTGCCGGAACCGGACTCGCCGACGATACCCAGCACTTCGCCAGGCCACAGGTCAAACGAGACGTCGCTGAAGCCTTTGCCCGGCGCGTAGAGGTGAGTCAGGTTGTTGACTGAAAGCAGCGGTTGCGTCATTTGCTGAGAGCCTCGCTCTGTTGGCGGCAGTAGTCGGTGTCGGAGCAGACAAACATGCGTTTGCCGGTGTCATCGAGCACTACTTCATCGAGATAGCTGTGGGTAGAGCCGCAGATGGAGCAAGGCTCATCCCAGCTCTGCACGGTAAACGGGTGATCGTCGAAATCGAGGCTCTCTACGCGGGTGTAAGGTGGAACGGCATAGATGCGTTTTTCGCGACCTGCGCCAAACAGTTGCAGGGCCGGCATCATGTCCATCTTCGGATTGTCGAATTTCGGGATGGGCGACGGGTCCATGACGTAGCGGTTATTGACCTTCACCGGATAGGCGTAGGTAGTGGCGATATGGCCGAAGCGGGCAATATCTTCATACAGTTTCACCTGCATGATGCCGTACTCTTCCAGCGCGTGCATGGTGCGGGTTTCCGTTTCGCGCGGTTCAATAAAGCGCAGCGGCTCAGGGATTGGCACCTGGAAGATGATTATCTGATCTTCCACCAAGGGGGTTTCCGGGATGCGATGGCGGGTCTGGATCAGCGTGGCGTCTTCGGTACACTCCGTCGTCGCCACGCCCGTCACGCGTTTGAAGAAGTTGCGGATCGACACCGCGTTGGTGGTGTCGTCCGCGCCCTGGTCAATCACCTTCAGCACGTCCGGTTCGCCAATCACGCTGGCGGTAAGTTGAATGCCGCCTGTGCCCCAGCCGTAGGGCATCGGCATTTCGCGTCCGCCGAACGGCACCTGATAGCCGGGGATGGCTACCGCTTTTAAAATGGCGCGGCGGATCATGCGTTTGGTCTGTTCATCAAGATACGCAAAGTTGTAGCCGGAGAGGTTAGCGGTCACGGGCGGCCTCCTGTTGCAGGCGTTTGAGCAGTTCCAGTTCGGCCTGGAAATCGACGTAATGGGGGAGCTTGAGGTGCGATACAAAACCCGCCGCCTCGACGTTATCCGCATGCGCCAGCACGAACTCTTCGTCCTGCGCCGGTCCTGTGACCGTTTCATCGTATTCGGCTGCCTGTAGGGCGCGGTCCACCAGCGCCATCGCCATTGCTTTACGTTCACTCATGCCGAACACCAGCCCGTAGCCGCGGGTAAAATGGGGAGATTCGTTCTCTGGCGCGACAAAGCCGTTGACCATTTCACACTCAGTCATCAGCAGTTCGCCGACGTTTACCGCGAATCCCAGCTCTTCCGGTACGGTTTCCAGTGCTACGTAACCGCTGCGGATCTCGGCGGCAAACGGGTGGTTGCGTCCGTAACCGCGTTGGGTGGAGTAGGCCAGTGCCAACAGATAGCCTTCGTCGCCGCGCATCAGCTGTTGCAGGCGTGAGGCACGCGAGCACGGATAAACCGGAGGTGTGCGAGTGATATCGTCGGGTGCGTCGCCGTTGTCTTCTTCGCGTTTTGCCAGCCCCTGCTTTGCCAGCAGGGAAAAGACGTGCGGGGAGGCATCCTGCGTGCTATCCGCGCAGCGCAGCGGCGGCGTTTCACCATTGGCCAGCAGGGTAAAATCCAGCAGGCGATGGGTGTAGTCGTAGGTAGGACCTAACAACTGCCCGCCGGGGATGTCCTTGTAGACCGCCGAGATTCGGCGCTCAAGGCGCATTTCTGCACTGTTAAGCGGCTCGCTGACCGCCACTTTTGCCAGCGTCGTGCGGTAGGCACGCAGCAAAAAGATGGCTTCGACGTTATCGCCGCTGGCCTGCTTTAGCGCCAGCGCCGCCAGTTCACGGTCGGCGATGCCGCCTTCGGTCATCACCCGGTCGACAGCCAGGTTCATCTGCTGTTCGATTTGTGCGACGCTCAGTTCGGCAATGGTCTTCTCGCCCCGGCGTCGGTTTTCCTGCAGGGCGTGGGCGTTGGCTATCGCCTTTTCGCCCCCTTTTACGGCGACGTACATCAGCACACCTCCACATGAGTCGTTCGCGGAATAGCCAGTAGGCGTTCGCCGCAGGTGAGGATCAGATCGACTCCCAGCGGGAACGGATGCGGGCGTTCGGTGAGTTCGTGAATCAGGCATTCCGGCAGCTGCGGCGCGATCATGCGTTCCTCGGCGATACCGGCGCCGGTCAGACGCAGCATGCGTCCGCCGCTTAAGCCAGAGACCTGAACAATCAGCGTGGCGCTGGTCTCTGGCGCGACGGCGGAACCGGCGGAGAGGGCGTTTAGCTGTTCGCTGCTGATGCGTTCGTCGGCGACGGCAAATGCCGCCAGCTGCGGCTGATCCACCAGCGGCGCGTTGGTATGAAAACGCAGATTCTGCCGGGCAATATCGTTATCCATCGACGGCGCCAGCCAGACCGGCGTGTCGCCATCAACCAGAGTCAGCAGCACGCTGGTGGTTGCCAGACCCAGCGGCTGCCAGCCGTGTTTCAGTTGATGCAGGGCGACGATCACGCCCGGTTCACTCATGGCTTTCAGCAGGCGACGAAAGCTCTGCTGCGCATCCTGAACGGGTAAATTAAAAGCGGTTTGTAAGGTCATGCGTTATCTCCGCGTACCAGCGTGAAGAAGTCGACCCGGCTGGCGTTGATTTCGGCACGGCGTGCGCTAATCAGCGCATCGCGTTCCGCTTCCAGCGGGGCAATCAAGGTTTCCATTAAGCTTTGGAAATGCGTTTGTTCCTGCAGCAGTGCGTCAATTACCGCGCACTGCTCGGCATGGTGTTTGTTACGTCCCAGCAGGTAGCTGTAACCCAGCGTGCCGCTCTTCAGGCGCACCACCGCGCGGGTGAGCGTGGTGTCGCCAGCAAAGAAGCGATTGCCGGTGCCGCCCATGCGGGCCTGGATTTGCAGCAGTCCGCATTCCGGTGCGCGGATAAGTTCATAGTCCGGCGTCAGTTTGAGCGCGTTGATGCGGGCACTCAGGGCATCGGCATTGCTATAAGCCAGCGCGCGCATCCAGCGCTGGCGGGTGGCGGTATCGAAATGCATTCAGTGCTCCATAGTGAATTCGATCATGTCGGCGCGGGTCAGGCTGACGGAGTATTCCGTCGCCTGCTTTTCGCCTTCACGGTGGTTCAGGGTGCGCACGCACAGCAGCGGCGCCATATTGGGGATTTCCAACACCTTGCTCTCTTTGGCCTGGGCCCGGCGGGCGCTGATGCGCGTTTGCGTGCGCAGGAGTGTCAGACCGGACTCTTCGCGTAAGTAGTCATGCAGCGAACCGCTGTTAAAGCCCTGCATAAGCGGCCACAGCGTGAGGTCGGAAAAATAGTGGTCGATTTGGCACAAGGCGATGCCGTTGACCCGGCGCAGAGTACGCAGGTGAATAACGTTGTCGCCTTCGTTAATGCTGAGCGCGTCGGCAATATGGCTGGAGGCCGGGCGCAGCACCGCCAGCAGTTTTTCACTGGTGGGGTGGCTACCCTGGTCCAGCAGGTTCTGACTAAAACGCGCCTGGGCATTGAGCGGGTAATCAAACGGGCGCATCAGCACCAGCACGCCGACGCCCTGGCGACGTTGAACCCAACCACGCTCAACCAACTGGTCAATAGCGCGGCGTAGGGTATGGCGATTCACCTCGTAGCGTGCGGCAAGCTGCTTCTCGGCGGGGAGATAGTCCCCACAGCGATAATGTTGACGAAGCTCCTGCTCAAGTCTTGCGGCAATTTCCTGATAACGCGTTGGATAACTGGTCGGATGTGTAGACAAGTGCATAGCAATCAATGCCTCGCTAATCAGATAAAGTGCTTACGCAAACGCTGGGAAAGGAAATCCAGTAGACTGACGGTGACGATGATTAACACCATCAGGGCGCAGGTTTGCTGGAACTGGAAGCCGCGAATCGCCTCCCATAAGGTCACGCCGATACCGCCCGCGCCCACCATGCCGACCACCGTGGCCGAGCGAACGTTGGACTCAAAACGGTACAGCGAGTAGGAGATCAGCAACGGCATCACCTGCGGCAAAACGCCGTAGAGGATCTCTTCAATTTTGTTGGCCCCGGTGGCACGAATGCCTTCTACCGGACCTGGTTCAATGGCTTCTACCGCTTCGGAAAGCAGTTTGGAGAGCACCCCGGTAGTGTGGATAAACAGCGCCATCACCCCGGCGAATGGACCTAAGCCGACGGCGACCACGAACAGCATCGCGAAGACCATTTCGTTGATGGCGCGGCAGGCGTCCATCGCTCTGCGCATCGGCTGGTAAATCCACCATGGCACGAGGTTATCGGCGCACATCAGGCCGAAGGGGATCGACAGTACAACGGCGAGGGCAGTCCCCCAGACGGCGATTTGCAGGGTGACGGCCATTTCACCGAGATAGTCCTGCCACTGGCTGAAGTCCGGCGGGAAGAAGTCGGCGGCGAAGGTCGCCATATTGCCAGAATCCTGGATCAGCGTGAGCGGCGCCATTTCGGCACCTTTCCACGAGACCACCAGCACGGCGAGAAGAATGGCCCAGCTCAGCAGCGAGAACCAGCTACGTTTGGGCGGGGCGACGGTGATGGTTTGCATGTTTAGCTCCGTTGGTACGTGTGTTTGCGTTGTAGGCCGGATGGCGCTGTGCTTATCCGGCCTACAATCCGGTCTACAAATCACTGCACCGCTTTGGTGACGCTGGTCATGGCGCCCAGCGCGGCGGTCAGACGGTCCAGATCGTCGAGCTGCGCTTTCAGCACCGAGGTTTTGCTGGCTTTCTCTTCCTCGTTCAGCCCTTTGTTGTCCTTCACGCCCTGCATCTCTTTAAACAGCGCCAGTTGACGAATCGGCACCAGTTGCAGGTCGCTGGAGGCACGGAACGGCGCCCAGCCCAGACGCTCCAGTACGGTTTTCTGCTCCGGCGTTTTGCCGTAATTCATAAAGAAGTCGTACACCTTGTCCTTGGTGGTTTCGGAGAGGTTTTTACGCCAGACGATCGGATCGCCCGGGATCAGCGGTGACTTCCAGATCACCTTCAGCTCTTTCAGTTTTTCCGGTGCGGAAGTTTTCAGTTTGTCGAGGTTTTCGGTGTTGTTGGTGGCGACATCGACCTGCTTGCTGGCGACGGCCAGCGCATTGGTTTCGTGTCCGGCGTTAACGGTGCGTTTGAAGTCGCTGGCGGAGATGTTGTTTTTGGCGAAGACGTAGTAGCCGGGGACGAGGAAGCCTGACGTGGAGTTGGGATCGCCGTTGCCGAAGGTCAGATCCTTACGTTTGGCGATCAGATCGTTCAGGTTGTTGATCGGACTGTCTTTGTTAACGATCAACACGCTCCAGTAACCCGGGGATCCGTCGGCGGCGACGGTCTGGGCAAACACTTGTCCGTTAGCGCGATCCACCGCTTCCATTGCCGAGAGGTTGCCGTACCAGGCGATATCGACTTTGTTAAAGCGCATTCCCTGGATGATCCCGGCGTAGTCCGGGGCGAAGAAGGCGTTCACCTTCACGCCCAGTGACTTTTCCATGTCCTTCAGGAACGGTTCCCACTGCGGCTTCAGGTTTTGCTGTGATTCGGTCGAAATAATGCCGAAGTTCAGCGCTTTTTCCTGCTCTTCGGCATGGGCCGGGCTGAGCAGGGTGCTGAGACTAAACATGCTGGTAAAGGCCAGCGCGGCAACTGTCTTATAGCTCATTTCCATTCCTCATTGTGGGGATGTCAGGCAGCTTGCGCGTTCTGTTCGACGCGGTTCATGCTGCGATAGAGATGGTCAAATCGATCGTTATCAAAATTCTGGCTGCTGCCATCAAAGAAGACGTTGCCCTGGCGCAGCGCGACGATGCGTTCGCAATAGCGCAGGGCGTAATCCACCTGGTGCAGTGTGACGACCACGGTGATGCCGTCGGTCTGGTTGATGTCGCGCAGGGTG
Source organism: Citrobacter sp. TBCS-15 (assembly GCF_005280815.1). Lineage (NCBI taxonomy): Bacteria > Pseudomonadati > Pseudomonadota > Gammaproteobacteria > Enterobacterales > Enterobacteriaceae > Citrobacter > Citrobacter sp. TBCS-15. Next base: position 111,495 of record NZ_SZWK01000120.1, read on the forward strand.
TCCATCACGATGCGCGCGGATTCCGGGTCCAGCGAGGCAATTGGCTCATCGGCCAGGATCACTTTGGCCTGCTGCATCAGCGCCCGGGCGATAGCGACGCGTTGCTGCTGCCCGCCCGAAAGCGTGGAAACGCGCTGATACGCAAAGTGCGCCATGCCAACGCGGGTCAGCGCCTGGAGCGCGCGTTGTTTCTGCTCCTGACTGAACCAGCTAAAACAGGTGCGCCAGAATGGCGTGCTGCCGAGAGCGCCAATCAGCACGTTCTCCAGCACCGTCAGACGGTTCACCAGATTGAACTGCTGGAAGATGTAGCCGGTGTGGGCGCGGCTTTGGCGGATATCGCGCGCCAGCCGACCTTCGTGTTGAACGGTGCGACCCAGCAGCTCGACGTGGCTACCGGGCGATTTATCACCTGTGATCAAACCGCTTAAATGACGTAAAAGGGTGGATTTGCCGGAGCCAGACGGCCCAAGCAGAGCCACCATCTCACCGGAACAGATGCTCAGATCAACCGCATTGAGCGCCTGATGCTGGTTGAAAGATTTGGAGAGTTTCTCGACGCGGATAATCGTTTGCATGATGCGGCCTCCCTAAAAAAGTGGCCCCATCGTGGCGGATCAATGTGACGCTTTCGTTAAGGGATGGTTACTTGACGATGAAGAGTTGAGCGATTTTTAATGACAGTACGGGAGGGCAAGCCTCCCGTTGGATTACTCGGTAGGTTGCTGCTGTTTGACGACGTTGATCATCCACGGCACGCCATACTGGTCGCTCACTTTACCAAAACCGTGGGCCCAGAAGGTTTCCTGCCAGTCCATTTCGATTTTTCCGTTTGCCGCGAGGTTATCAAACCAGCGCTTTCCTTCGTCGACATTTTGCGTGTCGAGCACCAGCGTGAAGCCAGAGTAGTGGGCATTTCCATCGGGGGCGCTATCGCTCATCATGATGTCGCTGCCCGCAACGCGCAGGTTGGCGTGGGCGATGGCGGTATCGGGGAATTTCATTCCTGAAGGGCAACCTTCTTCACTGTCCTGCGCCGATTTGGGCATTTCACCGAAGTTGATTTTGTAGAGCAGCTCGGCGCCTAATGTTTGTTGGTAGTAGGCGATGGCGTCTGCGCAGTTGCCTGCAAATGAGATATAGGGACTTAACGGCATGATCTTTACCTCAGGTAAAAGAAACCAGTTAAGTGTAGTTAGCGTCTGCAAAAATAAACCAGGCGGGAAGTATGAGCTTCCCGCCTGGCAGATGAGCTGACGTAGACCTGATTAGCGCAGCGCCATCAGGCAATTTGCATCAGTTCTTTTTCACAAACTCTGATTTCAGTTTCATTGGGCCAAAGCCATCGATTTTGCAATCGATGTTGTGGTCGCCTTCCACCAGACGAATGTTTTTTACTTTGGTACCGATCTTCAGCATTGAAGAGCTACCTTTTACCTTCAGGTCTTTCACTACGGTAACGCTGTCGCCGTCGGCCAGCAGGTTGCCGTTAGCATCTTTAACGATGAGCTCGTCGCTGTCCTGAGCCGGTTCAGCATCGTTCCATTCGTGAGCGCATTCCGGGCAGATGAACATGCCGTTATCTTCGTAAGTGTATTCGGAGTTGCATTGTGGGCAGTGTGGTAATGACATGTCGATTTCCTCAAAAGTCAGCAGGGGCAAATGCGCCCAAAAAATGGCAGATTGCCGAAAAAGGCCGCAATTATACATAAAATCCCTGCTTTTGTCGGGACTACTGCGCGATAAAGCATAATGATCTGCTGTAAAGATCCTTTGCTTTCACATCAATGAAGTATGGCGCAATATTTTTTAAGGGAAATTGCTACCCCAGGTTATTTAAGATAAGGTGAGGCGAAATAACTGATATTCATAGGTAACACCGCTTACGGGTGTCTACGTCCTGATGATTGAATATCTCCTGCCCCCTTAATTTTAGTAGGGGAATTCAGCGGGGATTTTATAAAACTGAACTACGCTGTTTATCTTTCTTACTTATTACATAAGTGAGAGGCATCAGGCCAGCGGTTATATGCCAAATTTATTTTAATAATATCAATTGGTTGTTTCGATTTTAATTATTTCTACACGTAATTATAAAAGCCGAAAATCTATAAATAAAACGATTAGGCTAAATAAAAGCAATGCCATTTGCGTTAAGGAAAAATTTTCCATGCACACACAGACAATATATGAATTAAGTCAGGAAGCTGAACGCTTGCTGATGCTCTCTCTTGAACATCTCCGGCAATTACAAAAATTGCCCATCACGTCGTTGGATGATGTCGCGCTACAACATGGAGAGCACAGCAGACAGGTTGTTCAGCCCCTGCATTTCAGCGTGCGTGGCATGGATGTCCAGCAAGCAACGCTCAATAATGAACTGCGCAAGATTACGCGTCTGGAAATGGTGCTGGCCATCGTTGGCACCATGAAAGCGGGAAAATCGACGACGATTAATGCGATTGTCGGCACAGAAGTTTTACCTAATCGCAATCGCCCGATGACGGCGTTACCGACGCTTATTCGCCATACGCCGGGGCAGAAAGAGCCGGTGCTGCATTTTTCGCATGTCGCGCCGATCGACGCCTTAATGAAAGTTTTACAGCAGCGTATGCGGGCATGCGATCGCCAGCGTCTTACGCAAACGCTGGAAATTGATAAGGATATGAACGTCCTGCTGCAGCATATTGAAAACGGCGTGGCATTTGAACGGTATTATCTTGGCGCCCAGCCTATTTTCCATTGTCTTAAAAGCCTGAATGACCTGGTGCGTTTGTCAAAAGCGCTGGAGGCTGATTTTCCTTTTGCCGCCTATGCCGCGATTGAGCATATTCCGGTTATCGAGGTCGAATTTGTCCATTTGGCCGGACAGGCAAGCTATCCGGGGCAATTAACGCTGCTGGATACCCCGGGGCCGAACGAGGCCGGACAACCGCACTTACAAAAAATGCTGAATGAACAGCTGGCGCGGGCTTCTGCGGTCCTGGCGGTGATGGATTACACCCAACTGAAGTCGATTTCCGATGAAGAAGTCCGGCGGTCGATTATGGCGGTTGGGAAATCAGTGCCGCTGTACGCGCTGGTCAACAAATTCGATCAGAAAGACCGCAACAGTGATGATGAAGAGCAGGTGCGGGCCTTGATATCTGGCACGCTGATGCAAGGCGGAATCACCCCTGAGCGGATCTATCCGGTTTCTTCGATGTGGGGCTATCTGGCGAACAGAGCGCGTCATGAGCTAACCACCCGTGGGCGGTTGCCGGATCATCAGGTGCAACGCTGGGTACAGGATTTTGCCGAAGCGGCGCTTGGCAGACGCTGGCGTACCACCGATCTTGAGGATACGGAGCATATCCGTCATGCCGCCGATTTACTGTGGGAAGATTCGCTGTTTGAGCAGCCGATCCAGAAAGTGATTCATGCCGCTCACGCCAATGCCTCGCTATATGCGCTACGTTCCGCGTCGCATAAGTTATTAAACTATGCGCAAAGCGCGCACGAATATCTGGAGTTTCGCGCCCATGGATTAACGGTGGCCTATGAAAAACTGCGGCTGAACATTACGCATATTGAAGAGGATATGCAGCAGTTACAGGTGAGCCAGGGGCGAGTGAGCGATGAAGTTAACCATGAGGTAGAACTGGCGTTGGCGTCTGCCGCGGCCTATCTCAATGAGCAACAGACTGAGATTCTGTGTGGCATCAATACGTTTTTTGTCAAAGAAAACGTCCTGATGATGTCACCGCACGGTCAGGGATCAGGCGCTATAACGGCTGAAATGGCGGGTGAAATGCTGGTGCTGCATGATGAAGGGCAGGCAAAAATTGTCTTAGATAAAATGCGCTCGTCCTGTGAAGGGGTATTGCTGGCAGCGCAGGAGAGTATTAGCCGGGATTTAGCGCTACGTTTTGAGCAGCTTGAGTCGACCCTGTCCCGGGCTCTCAATGACGCTATGCACCCCATTGAATTGCGGGTGAAAGAGGAGCTGAATCACGCCGGATTTCGTGCGCGGATCCGTTTTCCGGCGTTTCATGCGGCGATGTTTAACTTCAATACCCGCCAGTTGTTCAATGAGGCCATTGAGCAGGATATTCCGGCGGAAAATGCGTCGACTACTGGCGGTGTGGTGCGTGACACTTTCTCCCGTTGGCTGAACCAACCCAACTGGGGATGGAATGATTACGTCGAAACAAAAACGCGTTATCTCATTGATATGGGCGCGCTGCACAAGAGTCTTGTGCATTACGTTACCCAGTTTTGCCAACAAATTCGTAAAGCTTTAGTTGCTCAGGTCGATATTTCCGTTACGGCAGGCATGGCCACGTTTTTTGCTGATTTTTCACTGTGTCTGGCGCAATTACAGGCGAGCCTGCGTGAGAGCCTGACTCTGCGCCAGCAAAATGAGTCTGCGGTGAATGCGTTGAATGAACAATTGCAGCATCGTATTACGATAGCGGCATGGCTTTATGAAGATTCCCGCTTGCTGCGCGACGATATCAACACCCTTTTTGCAACTGAGCACACATGACTAACGTGTTACTGGAAGGCCCCGGGCGGACGCTGGAGTGTGTCTACCCGAAGTTTATGGTCGATCTGGTTCAAGGAGATGAAACCAAACGTTCCGGCGGTTTTCTGCAACAGCAGCAGCGTCTGCGTGCACGCCTGACGCAGGAGGTGCTATCCCAGACGCAACTGCGTGCGTGGGTGATGGCGGGCGTGTCCAGCGAGCACCTGGTGATGCGTCTGAAGCTGGTGGAGAAGCTGGCGGGTATGATCGATCCAGGCCATCTGGCGCTGGTGCGCATCGCTGAAGGGCTAATGTTTTTGCAACAGACCGAACATCCGCGGGGGCTGTCCACCCCCGGTCTCATACAGCAGATAAATTCGCTTATGGACGGGTTCACTCAACGCGGCGCGTATAAGGAGAAGGCGTTGACGCAACGCGGCCTGACGGTTCAGGCGGGTGAACACAGCGAGCAAATTTTTACCCGTTGGCGGGCTGGGGCGTATGACGGCTGGTCGTTACCCGGGCGCTGTTTTGTCGCGCTGGAAGAACTGCGCTGGGGCGCTTTCGGTGACGCCTGCCGGTTAGCGAATGCCGATGTGGTCTCAATGCTTAAAGACAACCTGCGCATCATGGCTGCTCAGACGCTGGCAGACAGCGTGAATGCGGCGCCCGCTACGCGTCATTATTATCATCATTGGCTCAGCGCGCCGACGGTCGGCGGCTCGGGCGAGCACAACGATATGTTGAGTTGGTTAGGCGACTGGTGTGATGCGCAGCGCCATCCGGTGAGCTGGTCTGTGACGCAGCGTTGGCAAAATGTGGCGTTGGGAATGCCGCGATTGTGTTCGGCAAAACGTCTGGTTGATGCGATGGTTGAGGAGATTTTTGCACCGCCCCCACTCATCAATTGAGCAGGGACGGTCAGTGAGGCTAAGGCAGAGTTAGTGGTGCAGAGTATCTGCCGGGGTTGCCACCGTCTCGTTGGCGACCAGGTTTTTATTAAAGCGTTTGGCATACAGCGCGGTGATAATCGGCACCAAAATGGCGGTGACAATCACGCTGGCAGCAACCAGCGCCGTGGCGGAGGCGGCAACCGGTTCAAATGCCGGGTTAATCTGGGCGATAATCACCGGGTTTGCCACCGCAGCGCCTGCCGCAGAAGAGGCTGCAACACCTGCCGTACCGTTCCCGCCACCGATAACGCGGTCAGCAATAATCAGCGGGATACCGGTGATAACGATTACCGCGACGCCCAGCAGAATACCCAACAGACCGGTATCAACGATGACGCTCAGGTTAATGGTATTGCCCAGCGCAAAGCCGAAGAACGGGATTAGTACCGGCGTGGCTTTGCTGAAGAAAGAACGTAGATCGTGATCCAGGTTACCCAGCGTAAAGCCAATCAGGAACGGTAATACCGCGCCGATAAAATGGTGTGGCTCGAAGGAGGCCAGGCCCGCTGAACCAAGGATCACCATCGTCATCAACGGACCGGATTCCAGAGACATTAATACAAATGCGCCGGACTCTTCTTTCGTTCCGTACTGGTTCATCAGGCTGGCGTACAGACCACCGTTGGTCATATCCATCGCGGAAACAATTGCCAGTACCGAAAGTCCCGCAAAGAACCCGGTTTGAATACCGGTATCAGGAATAAATGACGCGGCTATCATTGCCACTACCCACGCCACGGCTATTTTGGTGATGACCAACGTACCGGACTTACGTAATACTGTACCGGTTGCCCGTAAATCAATAGATGCGCCAATACAAAAAAACCACACCGCCAGAATAGGCACCGTTCCGCTGATCATGCCTTTGGTAAACGATCCGAAATACGCGCCAGTATCGGGAGCCAAGGTATTTAACACTGCGCCTAATAACAGGGGAATCAACATCATTCCGCCGGGGATGCGTTCAATCGTGGCTTTAATTTTCATAAACGTCCTCATATCTTGTCGCAGGCACTATATGCGCAAGGAGTTAAAAATTAATAAAATCAAATGGTTACTAAAATTTCTTAACAAAGGTAATCGCTATCTCTTTGTTTTATAGAATCTAACGCGGCATACGTTGAGCGTGTTACTGCTCCCAGGGATATTGCGTCTGGAATTAGTTTGCATTCATGGGAACATTGATTCAATCAAAATAAAACGATGTTTTAGTTATCTTCATCACATATTCCGCGCAAAAGTTCTCAAGCGCTCTGATTATTAAAAAAGCTGTGATCTTTTTGTGAAGTGATTAGGTGGTTTTTTTGCTAGCAGAATAATAGTGACCGCTGTGATTGTTGGTGCAATAAAGCGATTTATTCTTGTATTTAATTGTCAGTAAATCGCAAGCATGACATGTAAAAAAGTTGACTCAGAATGACCTTATTTACGCAGGTTGACGAAATGAAATACCATTTGTGAAGTTGATCACAAATTTAAACACTGTTAGGGTAAAGAGGTCATTAACCGCCCAATCAGGCGTCAACAGGTTCGGTTGTACTGCTCGTTTCCAGCCAGTGTAAGTAAACCTGCTACGCTTGTTACAGGGATTGCGTCTGTGCATTCCCCGCTCGGCGATGACCTTAGCGCATGTTGCGTTAGGAGCGTCGAACTGTGCGCGACAGGGCTAAGTCTAAGAGGACTGGTATGCTAAAAAGGAAAAAAATAAAACCCATTACGCTGCGCGACGTCACCATCATTGATGACGGAAAGTTGCGAAAAGCCATTACCGCGGCGTCGTTAGGTAATGCGATGGAATGGTTCGATTTTGGTGTTTATGGGTTTGTTGCTTACGCATTAGGTAAAGTGTTCTTCCCGGGGGCTGACCCCAGCGTGCAGATGGTTGCCGCGCTCGCCACCTTCTCTGTTCCCTTTCTGATTCGACCGCTTGGCGGATTGTTCTTCGGTATGCTCGGCGATAAATACGGTCGTCAGAAGATCCTCGCTATCACCATTGTGATTATGTCGATCAGTACCTTCTGTATCGGTCTTATTCCCTCGTATGCCTCGATTGGTATCTGGGCGCCGATTCTGCTGCTTGTATGTAAGATGGCACAGGGATTCTCGGTCGGCGGAGAGTACACTGGGGCGTCGATTTTTGTCGCGGAATATTCGCCTGACCGTAAGCGTGGATTTATGGGGAGCTGGCTGGACTTCGGCTCGATCGCCGGGTTTGTGTTGGGCGCGGGCGTGGTGGTTCTGATTTCAACCATTGTCGGCGAGGAAAATTTCCTTGAGTGGGGCTGGCGTATTCCGTTCTTCCTGGCGCTGCCGTTAGGGCTGATTGGTCTGTACCTGCGTCATGCGCTGGAAGAGACGCCGGCGTTCCAGCAGCACGTTGATAAACTGGAACAGGGCGACCGTGAGGGTCTGCAGGAAGGTCCGAAGGTTTCGTTTAAAGAGATTGCTACCAAACACTGGCGCAGCCTGTTGGCATGTATCGGCCTGGTGATTGCCACCAACGTTACCTATTACATGCTGCTCACCTATATGCCGAGCTACCTGTCGCATAACCTGCATTACTCTGAAGATCACGGCGTGCTGATTATTATCGCCATTATGATTGGTATGTTGTTTGTGCAGCCGGTGATGGGTCTGCTCAGCGACCGCTTCGGTCGTCGCCCGTTTGTGATTATGGGCAGTATTGCGCTATTTGTGCTGGCCATTCCGGCATTTATTCTGATTAACAGTAATGTCATCGGCCTGATTTTTGCCGGGCTGCTGATGCTGGCGGTGATCCTCAACTGCTTTACCGGGGTGATGGCTTCAACGTTACCGGCGATGTTCCCGACGCATATTCGTTATAGCGCGTTGGCGGCGGCGTTTAATATCTCGGTCCTGGTTGCGGGTCTGACGCCAACCCTGGCTGCCTGGCTGGTGGAAAGTTCGCAGAATCTGATGATGCCTGCTTATTACCTGATGGTGATTGCGGTGGTTGGTTTAATTACCGGTATCACCATGAAAGAGACCGCGAATAAGCCACTGAAAGGGGCGACGCCTGCCGCTTCGGATATTCAGGAAGCGAAAGAGATCCTCGGTGAGCACTACGATAACATCGAGCATAAAATCGAAGATATTGATCAGGAAATTGCGGAATTGCAGCTTAAGCGTTCGCGCCTGGTGCAGCAGCATCCGCGTATTGATGAGTAATCAGCTCTCAGGCCTACAGGTAGCGTTGTACTCAGTAGGCCGGATAAGGCGTCAACTGCCGTCCGGCGCATTATGGTGATCTATCACAGCGACTTAAGGTTGGCTTAATATCTTTCAGGCAAACTCTCCTTCATAGTTTCGGAGGAGAGTGTCATGAAAACCCGCATTTATGAAAGTTTGACTGCCCTGTGTAGCGTACTGATCGTCAGCAGCTTTTTGTACGTATGGGTGAGTTCTTACTGAGCTTTCGCTAATTCCACCCAGGCGCGAGTGCCGCTCGTTCCCTGACGATTCTGCAAATAGAAATGCCCGCGATGTAGCTGGGTGATCCGACTGACAATGCTCAGCCCCAGCCCAATTCCGCCAAAACGGCTGTCCATCCGCACAAACGCTTTGCTTAACTCCCCGCATTTACTTTCATCAATGCCTGGACCTTCATCTTCGACGGCCATGACGGCGTCATGCTCGGTATTCAGGCCGATCGTAATAGTAGTGCCTTCCGGGCTGTAACGGTGCGCGTTCTCTACCAGATTGCGCAGCAGCATGCGTAATAGCGTTGCGTCGCCACGTACGACAACGTCCGCCGCGCTTTGCGGGAGGAGCAGCGTCTGCTGGCGCTGGTCCAGCATGGTGCTGAGTTCGTCATAGGAAGGCAGAATCACGTCCTCCAGCAGTTTGACATGTTGGTAGCTTCCGGCCGAAAACGACTGCCCGACGCGGGCGAGTTGCAACAGTTGCGACACGCTGTCCATCATTTGGTCAAGGCGCGCAATTAACGGCGAAACGTCGACTTTATGGGTTTTGGATAATAATTCCAGATGCAGGCGAACGCCTGACAGCGGTGTGCGCAGTTCGTGGGCGACATCGGCGGTAAATAAGCGTTCGTTTTCGATAGTGGTGGTCAGCCGCGTCACCAGCTCGTTGAGCGCTGAGACGACCGCCTGTATCTCAACGGTTGAACTGTGAATTTCAATGGGGGCCAGGTTATCGGCTGCCCGCGCTTCTAACTCTTTTTGCAGATCGGCAAGGGGACGGGTAATACGTCGCACCGCCTGGTAGCAAATCAGCAGCGTCAGGCTGACCATAAAGATGCCGGGGACGATCAGGCTGGCGATAGCCTCGCGGATCTCATGCATGATGTGGCGATCGTTGTTACGGTTATCGCGCAGCGCCTGTTCGAATAACTGTATTTGCTCGGTACTTTCGTGCCACAACCAGAAGGTGCTAATGAGCTGAAAGACCAGCAGAATTAGACCGATCGTCAGTATTAACCGTTGGCGAAGAGGGAGAGGTCGTTTTAGATATTGCAGCAGCTTCACTTAGCTTTCCTCAGTGGCGACCAGCATATAGCCAAATCCCCTGACCGTGCGGATACGTGATTTCCCCACTTTATCGCGCAGATTATGGATGTGGACTTCCAGCGTATTGGTCGACGGTTCGTTATCCCAACTGTAGATGTCGTTATACAGAATTTCCCGGTGAACCGGACTGCCTGCCTTGAGCATCAGACGCGACAGGAGCGCGTATTCTTTCGGCGTTAAGATAATCTCTTGCCCGTCCATCCACACCTGGCGACGACCGATATTCAGCGTCAGGTTACTAACAATTAATTCGCTTTCACCCTGATTGTTATGACGACGCAGCAGCGCCCGGATGCGGGCGTGCAGTTCTTCCAGCGCGAACGGTTTGACCAGATAGTCATCGGCGCCCACGTCCAGCCCGCTGACCCGGTCTTTTACCGTATCGCGGGCGGTGAGGATAAGCACCGGTACGGTGTATTTTTTCTGCCTGACCCTGTTCAGGAAGTGCAGACCGTCTTCATCCGGTAAACCCAGATCCAGAACCACCAGACTGTAATGTCCGGTCTCCAGACATTGCTCCGCTGCCCGGGCCGTTGATACACCGTCGCAGGCATAGCCTTCCGTTTGCGCGGCGAGTATCAGTCCCTGTAATAACAACGTATCGTCTTCAACAATCAGAATTTTCATTCGCTTAGCCTCCCCGGCAGGGTTGCAGAATATCATCTGCCGCCTGATATTTCTGTGTTTGCACGCCCGTTAATCCCAGCAGGGTCGAGAACAGATTATCCTGTGAGAAGTTCTCTGAGCTTGCTCGTTTTTGCAAACATGTCTGAGAGACCTGATAGCGTTGCTGATAATCTTCTGAGAGCCACAGCAGCATCGGCACATGTTTTTGTGTATCTGGTGCAATCGAATACGGCAGGCCGTGCAAATAGACGCCATTTTCCCCTAAGGATTCGCCGTGATCGGAAAGATAGACCAGGCTGGTGGTAAAATTATCCTGATGCTCTTTCAGTATATTGATTGCTTTATCAACAATATAGTCAACATATAGAATCGTGTTGTCGTACGTATTGACCAGCTGTTGCTGGGAACAGGTCTGGATCTCGTTGGTGTCGCAGGTTGGCGTAAATTTCTTGAACTGCGCAGGATAGCGGTTGTAATAGGTCGGACCGTGGCTGCCGATGGTGTGCAGCACAATCACGCCGTCGCTTTGCAGATTATTAATGTACTCTTCCAGCCCGTGGAACAGGACGTCATCATAGCATTCACCATCAATACACTGTCCTGGCAGGTTCAGCTTAGTCATATTCTGGTGCGGCACCCGATCGCAGGCTCCTTTACATCCACCGTCGTTATCATTCCACAGCACGTTAATTCCCGCCCGCTGGATGATGTCGAGTACGCCTTCCTGATGCTGAGCCAGTTCTTCATCGTAATGCGCGCGCGGCATATCGGAGAACATGCAGGGCACAGATACCGCTGTGGCCGTACCGCAGGACGTCGTGCGCGGGAAATAGACCACATTATCTTTTTCCAGTAGCGGGTTGGTCTGGCGCGCATAGCCGGACAGGGAGAAGTTGTCGCCGCGGGAGGTCTCGCCGAGAACCACAATTGTCAGGTTTTTACGCTTTTCTTTGACCATCAACGGATTGCGATGCGCATCTTCGCCAATGCGTACCAATGGCAGGTGGGCCAGCCTCTGATGCGAATACCAGGATGACGTCGCCACAATGCTGTTGGATGGGCTGAGGGATTTCACCAATTCTTTGTTGTTGCGAAACAGTGAGGCGTAATCTTTATAGAAGAACGCGGCGACCAGTACGATCAGCAGCGCGGAGATCAGAATGTTCGCGCCACGGAACAACACGCTGCGCAGCGCTGGAGTAATAGGCTTGATTCTTATCCAGCAGGCAATGAGCGCGGCCAGAATACCGCTCACCCCGAGCGTAATTACCATTTGTGGCGTCATCAGGGCGAAGGTTTCGGCGGGCGTGGTGTCCATCATATTGGCGATCATCGAGCGGTCGATGATGATGCCGTAGGTCATGATGAAATATTGAGCCGATGCGCCAACCAGAATGAAAATGCACGCCACCAGACGGTTAAGCCACAGGAAGGAGGCCAGCGTCAGCACGATATTCATAACGCTGAAAGCGACGACCGGCATCGATAAAAACACCAACACGTTGCGCACAGAATCCAGAGGCAGGTCTTGCAGCACTTGTTTATAGAACGCAATGTTCAGAAAGGTCGCAAGATAAAATGAGAGCAGCAGAAGCCAGCTGATTAACCCGAGAGCGGGCCTTTTAAACAGGTGCTTTAACATGAAAGGGATTCCATCGACTAAGTGGGGCAGATCCTCTCAAAGTAAAATTAAGCCAACCTTAAGTTCTTAAGATTGGCTTTTTGTTGGATGTCGGCTATTCACCAGTGCCGCTTGCGTTAACTATTTTTTACCGGGGCATCCAATGGATAGGGGTTTTTATGGATCCGGTTGTAGTTAAGTGCGTACAGCGCGGTAATAATCATCAGCGTGACGAACGACCACATCACCTCTTTGGCGCCAGAACCAATAACCGCCCAGATGCAGTAGACAAAGGCGATAAAGGTTACCGCCAGATACAGCGGGCGCGCTTTGCCGAAGTGACCATGACCGAGCAGCAACAACGCGGCACAGGTGTACAGATATGGCACCAGCGTGAAGATGACCGAAACCGAAGAGACCAGACCAAACTCTTTTGCGGCGTTCGGCGACATGCTGCTGAACTGGAAAATGGTCATCAGGATGCCGACGATAATTAACCCGGCCACCGGGGTACCGGCTTTGTTAACGCGGGCAAAAATCGGCGGGAACAGACCGTCATCGGCCGCCGCTTTGGCGGTTTGTCCGGCCAGCAGCGTCCATCCGCCCAGTGAACCAAGACACCCGGCAGCAGCGCAGAAGGAGACGATAGCGCCAGCGGTGTCGCCCAGCGCCATTCTTGCGGCATCACCGAACGGCGAGGCCGAAACACGCAGCGCTGCGTTAGGGATCATCCCCATAATCGCCGTTGTGGAGAGCACGTAGCAAACGGCGGCAATCAGCACCCCGCCAATGGTGGCGATAGGCACATTACGTTTAGGATTTTTAACCACGCCTGCCGCGACGGAGGCACTTTCCACCCCGATAAATGACCATAAGGTCACGTTCAGGGTGCTTTGAATTGCGCCGAAGGTATTCATACCGCTGACGTTCCAGGCCGCCATATAGGTTTCGCCGCGGAACCAGAACCAGCCGAAGACGGCAATCCCAACAATCGGCACCAGCGCCAGCACCGTTGCGACAGCCTGTACACGGGTGATCATTTTCGGGCCGACAATGTTCAGCAATACGAAGATCCACAGTACCACGACACAGGTCAGCGTCAGGACCAGCGGATCTTTTAAGATGGGGAAGAAGTAGCTCAGGTAACCGACGCCAATGACCACCATGGCGATGTTACCAATCCAGCAGGCCAGCCAGTACAGGACGTTAGTCTGGTAGCCTAAAAATGGACCGAAGCAGCGGCGGGCATAAGCATAAGAACCACCGGGACTGGAGTCTAAGGACGACATTTTTGCGTACACCATCGACAGTGCCAGAGCACCGATAATCGTGACCAACCATCCGTAGATTGCAATCCCGCCAGTTGACGCAAGGTTTGCGGGCAGCAGGAATACACCGGAACCCATAATATTCCCCGACACCATAAGGGTGACGGGGATTAAGCCCACTTTGTGAGCATCAGCATCCGTCGACATATTTTTTAACTCCTGATAAGGATAAATGACGGACTTATCATACCTCTTCAAAAGACTATTTTATGATGACGGAGCTGGGGTATCGCTAATGCTGATATTATTATGGCTTATCGCTAACTGATTAAAACTCAGGCAGCGGATGGCTCCCGAAATTGACTAACATAATGCAGTGGCGTCATCCCATAAAATTCTTTGAATACGGAAATAAAGTATGAGGTACTGTTATATCCGCACAGTTGAGAGACCTGGGAAATGTTTTTCTCGTCCATCAGGAGTTGATTGACGGCATAACGCATGCGACATGTGGTAATTATTTGGCTATAACTTGTATTTTCACTTTTGAGTTTTTTCTTTAACAAACTGGGACTCAGGCATAAGCAACTGGCGACCATGCTTAAATTCCAGTCTTTGTGTATGTCGCTCTCAATAATGTGATAAACGCTGTCGCTGATACGACTACGCAGCATATGCATGAGCAAAGAGATAAATTTTTTGCTGTCAAGAAAGCGGGATAGCACCGTGAATAGTAGTGAGCGTGTGCGCTCTCTTTCACCTTCGTCCCCTGTTTCCATTACGCTATGTTGAGCGGCCACCCGGAAGACATCCGGCGTCAGACAGGTAGCGGTGATCACTGGGTTAGCACTCCGCTGCCAGAATGGGATCTGTGAAAGGTCCTTATTTAAAAAACGCAGATAGTCTTTAATGATATCGCGGCTGATATGTACGACCTGTGCGTTATTAAGTGATGAGAAATCGATAATATTGTTATCACATGCCACTAATGCCATATGATTAGCTTTTAAACTGATGGCTTCTTTACCGTTAATCCTTAACCAAACATCCTTCTCTGTTAATACCACAACACACGCTTCTTTGCTGCAAAGTCTCATACCCAAACTCCAGGAATATGACATAAACTACCGTAACTCACCATTGGGCAAGAAATAACCGGCAAATGAAATTGTGTGATGAATCAAGACAAGCGATAAAATAACGATATTTTGATTAATTACAATATCTGTAGGGATTATTGCCGTGTACATAAATTTTTACGCAAGTGGCAACGTACAATTTTCGTATAAAAAAAGCGCGGGGTGGTCCCGCGCAAAAAGGTATGACAATGTTATTGTTTTGCAGCAATACTCAGGAATTACTCAAGCATGACATGTCATCCTTCAAATCGGACTATCTAAAAAAGACATTATGCTTTCACGCACATGACGTGATACACACCGTCAATAATTTCCGTTCCTTCGGTTTCATGTTCAAATCCAGGGAAGTGGTGGTCCCAGGACTGCAACGAACGTAGATAACTAATCTGCGGGCTGTTAGCATCGCCAAAGTTTTCCCCGGACAACAGCATCGGAATTCCTGGTGGGTAAGGAATCACGGAGTTCGCTGCTATACGGCCCTGCAGATTTTCAATGGCCACCATCTCAACGTTATCGCTGACAATCGCGTTATAGGCTTCACGCGGTGTAATTTCAGCAACAGGCAGGCCGGAGTAGGCTGCATTGAGACGGCTGCCAGGGTTGTTCTCTTTCAGCCAGGCAAACATGGTGTCGCCAAGATCGTGAATGCCCATGTTTGCGTAAGTGTCTGGATGTTCCTCCACCAGTTCAGGCATTACCTGTGCAAGCGGAGTATTCGCATCGTAGTGATGTTTGAAAGAGCACAACGTGTTGATCAGTGTGCCCCATTTCCCACGGGTAATCCCCATTGAGAACAGGAACATAATCTGGAAGTCGGTGGTACGAGTCGGCACGATACCGTGACGGCCAAGCCAGGCGGTGACCAGTGCAGCTGGAACACCGGTCTCTTCCAGTTCGCCATCGTCGCCCATACCCGGCGCCAGAATACTGACTTTAATCGGGTCCAGCATGCTCCAGTTATCCGGCAGGTCTTTAAACCCGTGCCAGGATTCGCCCGGACGCATTACCCAGCAATTCTGGTCAGTGGTCAGGAGTTGGGTTGGCGCATCGGCAAAGTCATAGGTTTTGCCGGTCTGCGGATCGGTTACCACCTCTTTGTTCCATGGTTTGAAGAACCAGTCGCCTTCGGCGGTGAATTCTTTGTACAGCCGCGCCATGGCCTGGCGGAAATCGACCGCTTCGTCGATCACTTCCTGGGTGAGCGACAGGCCGCTGTTACCGTCCATCATGGAAACCGCCACATCGTTTGAGGCGCAGATGGCATACAGCGGAGAGGTGGTAGCGTGCATCATGTACGCCTGGTTAAAGCGGGAGAAGTTCACGGCCCCACGACCTTCACGGACGTGAATATAAGATGCTTGGGAGAGCGCATTCAGCAGTTTGTGAGTCGAGTGGGTGGCAAAAACGGTAGGGCCGTTATGATCGCCCGGCGCGCCACGCATGGCGTAGTGGTCGGCATAAATTGGGTTAAAGCGGGCATAGCCGTACCAGGCCTCATCGAAGTGGATACGATCGCTGGTTTGCGCGAGCAGGTCCTGCGCCTCTTTTGCGTTGTAGCAAACGCCGTCATAGGTACAGTTAGTCACGACGCTGTATGACGGTTTTTGTCCGGCTTTGCCTTTTGTCAGTGGGCTTTCACTGATTTTTTTCTGCAATGTTTCAGGCTGCATTTCCTGCGGGTAGATAGGCCCGATAATGCCGTAGCGGTTGCGACTAGGCACCATGTATACCGGTTTTGCCCCGGTAAGGATCAGCCCCTGTTCAATCGATTTATGGCAGTTGCGATCCAGCACCACGACGTCGTTGTCGGTCATACAGGCTTGCATGATGGTGCGGTTAGAGCCGGAAGTCCCGACCACCACGGACCAGGAGCGGTCAGCCCCAAACACCCGGGCGGCATATTTTTCGCTCTCGCCAAATGCGCCAGTATGATCCAGCAGTGAACCCAGGGAGGTGCGTTCGATACCCATGTCGGTACGGAATAAGTTTTCACCGTAGTAGTCATGATAGAAACGACCGGCTGGGGTTTTGGTAAATCCGACGCCGCCCTGGTGGCCAGGCGCTGCCCAGGAATATTCATGGATGTCGCCGTATTTCATCAGCGCGCTGAACAGCGGCGGCAGAAGCTGCTGGCGGTAACGGGTCATTGCCGCCACGGCGCGCCCGGCGATAAAGTCTGCGGTATCTTCCAGAATCCAGGCGAATTCATCGACAAGCTCCAGCAGGTCGCGATCCAAAGATGCAGTGGCTTTTTCGCGATCGCCCAACAGGAAAACGGGAACGTTTTGCTGGCGCTCGTGGAGCTTGCCGATCAATTGCCTGACATTCAGGTGCTCATCTTGTTGTTCCATTTGATAGCTGAACATCAGGCAATCAATGGCTTCATTTGCGGCGAGGATGGCGTAACCATCGTCGAATGAGGTGGACTTAATGACGGTAACATTCTGGCGGCTTAATGCGTCAGCCAGACGTTCGACAGCGCTACCGACCCAGGTGTCCTGATGCAGAAACTCACTTTCAACAATTAATACTTTCATCATCTTTTACCCGGTTGTGGAAAGGTTGCAATTTATGGATTGCAGACACACCGTATGAATGTGACGCAGGCAAGTATTATCCTGAGAAAATGGGCTGTAAAGCGGGTGAAAAACAGACTGATTTGTATTTTATATGTTTTTAAACAATGAGTTATTCTATATTGATGGCGGATTTTAACCGCCGTTTATCGACAGGGGGAATATTTTTTTGGCTGATACTGATATTGCTGAATGGCAAGCGCGCAGGCCGGATGCGCATCAGCGACATCCGGTAATGATTTCATTCAGTTGGCGGTGACTAACCCATAATGGCGCAGTTGCTTGCAATGCGTCCTCGCCAGTAAAATCACGGTGGTTAAGGCCCCAAGCAGGGCACAAAACATATCGGATTGGGTATCCCATGGGTCGCCCTGTGTGCCGAGAAAATCATCAGCTCCTTGACCCATTGCCAGCGCCGCCCACCATTCGATCAGCTCATAGGTCGCGCTAATCGCCAATGCCACGCAGCAGACTAAAAATGCCAGCATTTTTCGGCCACGGACAATATTACCGCGCACTAAAATCTCTCTTGCCGTCAGTGCTGGCACCAGCCCCTGAAAGAAATGACCCAGCTTGTCATAGGGATTACGACTAAGATCCAGCCATTCCTGAACCTGAAAACCGACGGGGACTTTGGCATAGGTATACATACCGCCGACCATCAGAATGATGGCGTGAAAGAAAATTAGCGTGTAGAGCAGCGGCGTCAACGGGTAGCGCTTTACGGTAGTCAACAACAACGGTACGACGATAATGACCGGCGTGACTTCCATCAGCCAGGTGATTTTCTCAGTGGCACAGATGCCGGTGTAGATAAGGATCAGCGCCAGAATCAGCGCGCCAGTGTGCAAAATTATGGGGTTCAGGGTGCGGAGCATGGTGAATTCACACGTAATGGAAAAGATCACTATTCCCTGTGAGCCGCAAAAATTCAACGCCTGTAAATGGGGGGATTAAGGTGGCCCGGGGGGATCGCTGGACTGACGCCAAAAGTTTAGAGTCAGTCCAGTGCCGGGCCGAATAGGTTACTTCGCGCAGTTAGCGCATTGTTGGCTGACGATTTGCTGGAAGAAATCGTTGCCTTTATCATCGACCAGGATGAACGCCGGGAAATCTTCTACTTCGATTTTCCAGATAGCTTCCATACCCAGCTCCGGGTATTCCACGCATTCCAGATGCTTAATGCTCTGCTGTGCCAGTACCGCTGCCGGTCCACCGATGCTGCCTAAGTAAAAACCGCCGTGTTTGTGGCAAGCGTCTGTCACCTGCTGGCTACGGTTACCTTTTGCCAGCATGATCATGCTGCCGCCGTGTGACTGCAACAGGTCAACATAGGAGTCCATACGACCTGCGGTAGTCGGGCCTAAAGAGCCGGACGGATAACCTGCTGGCGTTTTTGCCGGGCCCGCGTAGTAGATCGGATGATCTTTCACGTACTGCGGTAGACCTTCGCCGGACTCAATACGCTCTTTTAGCTTCGCGTGGGCGATGTCACGACCAACAATAATCGTGCCGCTCAGTGACAGACGGGTAGAAACCGGATACTGCGAAAGCTGGGCGAGGATCTCTTTCATCGGGCGGTTAAGGTCGACTTTAACCACTTCGCCTTCGCCAGCCTGGCGCAGAGATTCTGGGATATATTGGCCTGGATTATGTTCCAGTTTTTCAATCCAGATCCCTTCGCGGTTAATCTTGGCTTTAATGTTACGGTCCGCGGAGCAGGAAACGCCCATACCGACCGGGCAGGACGCGCCGTGGCGAGGCAGGCGGATCACGCGGATGTCATGCGCGAAGTATTTCCCACCAAACTGAGCGCCGAGGCCGAGTTTCTGTGCTTCGATCAGCAGTTCCTGTTCCAGTTGCAGATCGCGGAACGCCTGGCCGTGGGCATTGCCTTCAGTCGGCAGTGCATCATAGTAGTGTGTGCTGGCCAGCTTCACCGTTTTAAGGGTGCTTTCCGCTGACGTGCCGCCAATGACGAATGCAATATGGTACGGCGGGCAAGCTGCGGTACCCAGCGTGCGCATTTTTTCCACCAGGAAGTTTTTCAGTTTTCCGGGAGTCAGCAGCGCTTTAGTTTCCTGATACAGATAGGTCTTGTTGGCTGAGCCACCGCCTTTGGCCACGCACAGGAATTTGTATTCGTCACCGTCCACGCTGTACAGATCGATTTGCGCAGGCAGGTTGGTGCCGGTATTCACTTCTTTGTACATATCCAGCGCCGCGTTTTGCGAGTAGCGCAGGTTATCTTCAATATAGGTATTAAATACGCCTTTGGAGAGCGCTGCTTCATCGCCGCCGCCGGTCCATACGCGTTGGCCTTTTTTACCCATGATAATGGCCGTACCGGTGTCCTGGCAGGTTGGCAATACGCCTTTGGCGGCGATTTCAGAGTTTCTCAGGAACTGCAGCGCTACGTACTTATCGTTTTCGCTGGCTTCGGGATCATGGAGAATTGAGGCGACTTGCTGTTGGTGTTCAGGGCGGAGCATGAAGGAGGCATCGTGGAAGGCTTGCTGGGCCAGTAGCGTAAGTGCTTCAGGGGCTACTTTCAGGATTGTCTCGCCTTCAAACTCGCCGACGCTGACGTGATCGGATGTCAGCAGGTAGTACTCAGTTTTGTCTTCCCCCAGTGGGAAAGCCGCCTGGTAAGTGAATTCAACTTTTGACATTTGCTTCCAGCCTTTTCATTTTTCTCAGGAATTTTAAAATTCTCTGTGTCTTAACGGTGGCGTGCCGTACCAACGTGGACGGCACGTGAACTGTAATTACAAGAAACCGTACATTGCGGCGAAGATCCAACCAAAGACACAGGATACGCTTACGCCGATCAAACCAGGCAGAATGAAGCTGTGGTTGATAACGAAGCGGCCGATGTGGGTGGTACCGGAACGGTCAAACTGAATAGCAGCCAGATCGCTCGGGTAGGTCGGCAGAATGTAGTAACCGTAACATGCCGGCGCCGAAGCAACGATGTACGCTGGATCAACCCCGATTGCCAGCGCGACTGGAACAATCGCCGCCAGCGCCGCTGCCTGGGAGTTTACAAACTTGGATACCAGCAGCAGAACAATTGCATAGGCCCACGGGTACTCTTTCACCATATTGCCCAGCACACCTTCGATTTCCGTCATGTGCGCGCCGAACATTGTTTCGGCCATCCAGGCAATACCGTACACCGCCACAATCGCGATCATACCGGAACGGAAGACTTCGTTTTTAGATATTGAAGCGGGATTGGTCTTCGTCAGGATAATAATCAGCGCACCGGTCAGAAGCATGAACATCTGGATAACCAGCACCATGGACAGCGGTTTGCCGCTGAAGGTAGGGCGCAGCTCAGAGAATGCGCCGAGCACGGCAACAACGGCGATAGCGGCAAGGAAGATCCACATAGCCAGCCAGTTGCTTTTCGGCAGTTTTTTGTCTAACAGCGTGGCGGTGTCGCCATAAACATAGTTGTGGTTTTCAGGTACGGAAATAAACTTCTGGAATTCTTCATCTTTATCCAGATCTTTACCACGGAACCAACTGAAAATACCGATAGCCAGTATACCCAGCAGGGTAGATGGGATGGTGATGCTGAGCAGGTCGAGGAATTCGAGATGTTTGCCTTCAAACGTCACGTTACCCAGCATGGCGACCAGTGACACAACGGCAACGGAAACCGGGCTGGCGATAATACCCATCTGCGCACCGATAGAACTCGCCGCCATCGGACGTTCCGGGCGAATATTGTTCTTAATGGCAACGTCATAAATGATTGGCAGGATGGTGTATACCACGTGGCCTGTACCACAGAGAATTGTCAGAGTGCAGGTAACAAACGGCGCGACGATGGAAACGTATTTTGGGTTACGGCGCAACAGCTTTTCAGCAATTTGCAGCATAACGTCAAGGCCGCCGGATGCTTGCAAAGTTGCCGATGCGGCCACCACGGCAATAATAACCAGCATAACGTCTACAGGTGGTTTACCCGGCTGGAGATGGAAAACGAAAACCAGAATGACCAGGCCGATACCGCCTAATAAGCCCAGTGCGATACCACCTTTTCTGGCACCATAAAACAAACATATTAATATTATGAGAAGTTGTATACTAAATAACATTTTATTTACCCTCGCGAAAAACCCAGTCAATTTTTTGAAAAATGGATCTGTGCCACATTCTTTTTTGCCAGAATAGGCATCAAAAAATGGTCAGTATTCGATATGTCCGTATTTGCGATTAATGTTCAAATGTCTTGCTAGAATGTTTTTTTTAAGTTATGGCGATATTTAGCTTTTTTCTGTGGCGTTGAACAGAGGAGAGAATCCTCAGGCGATGGGAAGCATAACTGGGCATAGAGAGCTGCGGTTGACGCTGTAATTTATCTGTTTTGCGTTTTCCGCTATGGTATGAACCACCGACAGAATGAGTGAGTGGGTTATTTATGTGATCACGGTCACGCCATTTCATGATGTAATGAGATTGGCATGCGGATGCTTTTATTTGCTCACAAAAATGTACGGTGTCCATGGTACGTAGCATGGTCTCCATTGCTACCAGTCTAGATTTTGTATGTCTGGTTAATTGCAGACTAATCCTTTATGGGTAAAAATACACACTCTGCGAGTTAGATAATACTTAATTAACTTTTGTTAGCGATTTTGAAATTAAAAACAGTGTGATGTTTATCAATATTGAAATATAGCGTTTGACATGTTGTGTACAAATATATTTGATCTAACGCAAATTAATAAAGCGTCTGCTTCAGCCAGTAAAATAGGGATTTTTCATTATTTTAATAATTGTTACTTTCAAATAACAAATAATCCCAAAAATGTATTTATTGGCAATATTGTTTAAGCAATGAGTATTGCTCAGCCTGAACGCGGTAACGATAAACAGGTCTACCGGTCACGCCATAGTGGATGCTGGTAAATAAGATGTGACAATTAACCAGCCAGATAAGGTATTTTCGGCAAGAAACACGAGAGATATTGACCTCATTGGCCAACTCATCCGTAGAGAACTCCTGATCCTGGTGCTCATCTATCCACTGGCACAGCGTGCGTAATGTTTGTGGCGTTAATCCTTTCGGTAAGCGACGTACTTCCTGTTCACTGGAGGAGCTGCCGTGAATCAGTTGGTCAAGCTCAGACTGTTCATAGTACTGATGCTTTTCCATCTCTGTTTTCTTATGTAGCCAGCCGGTTAGCGCTTCTTCAAAACGGGAGGCCTGGAAAGGTTTGATCAGGTAGTCAACGACACCATAGTGAAGCGAGTCTTTGATGGTGGTGGCGTCAGCGGCGGAAGAGATGACAATAACATCACACTTGCAGCCTTCGCTGTGCAGAACGGGCAGCAGATCCAGACCGTTTTCTTTTTGCATGTAAATATCCAGCAAAATCAAATCGATATGATGACCGCTATGAAAGATGATCTCTTTGGCTTTCTCCAGCGTAGAGGCTGTTCCGCAGCAATGAAAACCGGAGAGTTGTGCGACATAACGACGATTTAATTCCGCTACCATTGCATCGTCATCGACAATTAAGACATTGATCATCTGCTGGCCCTCTCACCATTCCACGGTAACTGTACAAAAAATTGGGTGAAGACCCCAGGTTCAGATTCGACGGAAATATTGCCGCCAACACTTTCAACCTGCTGTTTCACAAGTGCTAAACCGACGCCTCGTTCGGTTCCTTTTGACGAGACGCCCTTTTCAAAGATGTGCTCAATGTGTTCAGGGACGATCCCTGGACCATCGTCATTCACTTCGCAATGCAACCAGCCGTGTCGATAGTGCAAGGATACGCTGATCTCGCCACCCGGTTCTTGACCTAGCGCCTCCAGGGCGTTTTCAATCAAATTCCCCAAAACGGTAATCAGCACCGCTACCTGATCTTCATTGCTGTTTTCCGGCAATTGGCTTTCATTGCTAATGACCAGACTATGGCCTAAATCAGATGTGCGATTAATCTTGCTGAGTAAAAATCCAGCGATCACCGGAGATTTTATTTTTCCTAACAGTGAGCCAATCTCTTCCTGATAATTGTTCGCGGTCTTCAGGATGTAATTTTCAAGCTGCTTATAACTTTTCAGGTGCAATAATCCCAGAATCACGTGCAATTTGTTCATGAATTCGTGGGATCGTTCACGAAGTGCGTCGGCATAGTTAACCATACCGTCCAGGCGTTGCATCAATTTCCGAACTTCAGTTTTATCGCGGAACGTTGAAATGGCCCCGATGATTTTTCCGTTGCTGAGTACCGGAACAGTATTAATTAAGAGTAGCCGATCTTTCACCGTGATCTCTTCATCGCGGCGTGGCGTTCCATCGCGTAGCACCTGCGAAAAATCGACCACCTGTGACCACGCGTGGCTGAGCGTTGAGAGTTGAGCATCGTCTTGTGATTTGTGGTAATCAAGCAGTTCCTGCGCCGCCTGGTTTATCAGCGTGACTTCACCACACTCGTCAACAGCAATGACACCTTCCTTTATAGAGTGCAGCATCGCCTGGCGTTGTTCGAACAGATTGGAGATTTCATACGGCTCCAGGCCAAACAGAATGCGCTTAAGGACTTTGACGAATACCCATGTGCCGAGTAACCCAACCAGAACGCCAAACAAGATGGACCAGAAGATGCTGCCGCGACTGTTATTGATCTGCTCAGTCACTCTGCTTAGCTCAAGGCCGATCGCCACCACGCCAATCTGTCGGTGATGCTCATCATAGATAGGGGTAAACACGCGCAGAGCTTTAGCCAGAAACCCACGATTAATGGCAACATTCTCTTTGCCCTGCAGAGCCAGCAAAATGTCATCGCCTTTAAATGGCTGACCGATTCGCTGCGCTTCGGGATGGGAGTAACGAATGCTTTGCATATCGGTGACGACGATGAACAAAAAATCGTTGCTCTTATTCACCGCCTGGGCAATCGCCTGAATGCCACTTTCCTCAGGTTTTTTCATTAATCCCTGACGGATCTCCGGCGAGTTTGCCAGCGTCCGCGCGACCGCAAGCGCTTTATCCGCTAACGCATCGCGCGTCATGTTGCTGATTTGCGAAAAGTAAATCAGATGAACAACAAGCAGCACTGAGAAGAGTACTGCACTGACCATGAGGATCACGGTAGTGCCGAGCTTCATCGGGCGTTTGCGTATAGCTGTACGTTGCAGTGAGTATCTCATCACGGTCCTGGAATCACGGTTTGTGCGGGTATTATTGCCTGATGGGATGCGTAATTCAAAGGTGGTAGGGATTATGGGACTTAAGTTGTCAGTCCTTCTTCTATATATGTAGTGTGAATTGCTTTCTATATAGAGATCTCTGGACCGGTTCTCTCCACTTTTCAGCAATGCGCATCAGTAATTTTTCGGCGATTGTGGATAACTCTGTGTGTAAATTGGTATAAGGCGGGGTTTTGCTGTGGAATGCAGCAGTCAGTCATTT
>NZ_SZWK01000251.1:0-462808 GCF_005280815.1 Citrobacter sp. TBCS-15
GTCGAATGCACGAGCAGCACCGCCGTAGGTTTTAGCCAGTACGGTGGTGATTGCAGCGGTCAGGGTAGTTTTACCGTGGTCAACGTGGCCGATGGTGCCGACGTTAACGTGCGGTTTTGTACGTTCAAATTTTTCTTTAGACACGGCTATATTCCTTACTATAGTGCTCTCCCCTATGGAGAGAGCACGGGACTTAGGTTTTAATCCTGTGGCTTATTTACCACGGGCTTCAATAACGGCCTGAGCAACGTTGTTCGGCGCATCGTCGTACTTCAGGAACTCCATGGAGTAAGAAGCACGGCCTTTGGTCAGAGAACGCAGCTGGGTTGCATATCCGAACATTTCAGACAGCGGAACTTCAGCATGGATAACAACGCCAGTGACGTTGGATTCCTGTCCACGAAGCATACCACGACGGCGGCTCAAGTCACCGATAACGTCACCGGTGTTCTCTTCCGGAGTCTCTACTTCAACCTTCATGATAGGCTCAAGCAGAACTGGTTTCGCTTTCTTAAAGCCATCTTTGAAGGCGATAGAAGCGGCCAGTTTAAACGCCAGCTCAGAGGAGTCAACGTCATGGTAAGAACCGAAGTGCAGACGCACGCCCAGATCAACAACCGGGTAACCAGCCAGTGGGCCGGATTTCAGCTGTTCCTGGATGCCTTTATCAACGGCCGGGATGTATTCGCCAGGAATTACACCACCTTTGATGTCGTTGATGAACTCGTAGCCTTTCGGGTTTGAACCCGGCTCCAGCGGGTACATGTCGATAACAACATGACCGTACTGACCGCGACCACCAGACTGCTTGGCGTGTTTACCTTCGATATCGGTAACTTTCGCGCGAATCGCTTCGCGGTAAGCAACCTGAGGTTTACCGACGTTCGCTTCAACGTTGAATTCACGCTTCATACGGTCAACGATGATGTCGAGGTGCAGTTCACCCATACCAGCGATAATAGTCTGGTTAGATTCTTCGTCAGTCCATACGCGGAAAGACGGGTCTTCTTTAGCCAGACGGCCCAGAGCCAGACCCATTTTTTCCTGGTCAGCTTTGGTTTTCGGTTCTACCGCGATGGAGATTACCGGCTCAGGGAATTCCATACGTTCCAGAATGATCGGGTGATCCGGGTCACACAGAGTGTCACCAGTGGTCACGTCTTTCAGACCGATTGCAGCAGCGATGTCGCCTGCGCGAACTTCTTTGATCTCTTCACGTTTGTTGGCGTGCATCTGAACGATACGGCCAAAACGCTCACGTGCAGTTTTCACGGAGTTCAGGATGGTGTCACCGGAGTTAACCACACCAGAGTACACACGGAAGAAGGTCAGGTTACCCACGAACGGGTCGGTAGCGATTTTGAATGCCAGAGCAGCAAACGGCTCATCATCGCTAGCGTGACGCTCAGCCGGAGTATCTTTACCGTCGTCCAGAATACCGTTGATCGCAGGTACGTCGACTGGGGATGGCAGGTAATCAATTACCGCATCCAGCATCGCCTGAACACCTTTGTTCTTAAACGCAGAACCACAGGTTACCAGGATGATTTCGTTGTTCAGAACACGCTGACGCAGAGCTTTTTTGATCTCTTCTTCAGTCAGTTCTTCACCACCCAGGTATTTCTCCATCAGCTCTTCTGAAGCTTCTGCAGCGGACTCGATCAGGTTCTGGTGCCATTCGTCAGCCAGTTCCTGCATGTCAGCCGGGATATCTTCATAAGTGAAGGTTACGCCTGCATCTTCTTCGTTCCAGTTGATGGCTTTCATTTTCACCAGGTCAACAACACCGGTGAACGCTTCTTCAGCGCCAATCGCCAGCTGCAGCGGAACAGGGTTCGCGCCCAGACGGGTTTTGATCTGACCAACAACTTTCAGGAAGTTCGCACCCATACGGTCCATTTTGTTAACGAACGCAATGCGCGGAACTTTATATTTGTTTGCCTGACGCCATACGGTTTCAGACTGAGGCTGAACACCACCAACTGCGCAGTAAACCATTACTGCACCATCAAGCACACGCATGGAGCGTTCTACTTCGATAGTGAAGTCAACGTGCCCCGGGGTGTCGATGATGTTTACGCGATGCGGTTCATACTGCTTAGCCATACCAGACCAGAATGCAGTAGTCGCTGCGGAGGTGATAGTAATACCACGCTCCTGCTCCTGCTCCATCCAGTCCATGGTGGCAGCGCCGTCATGAACTTCACCGATTTTATGGTTTACACCGGTGTAGAACAGAATACGTTCGGTAGTAGTGGTTTTACCGGCGTCGATGTGCGCACTGATACCGATGTTACGGTAGCGCGCGATGGGTGTTGTACGAGCCATTTGATTCCTCGTTTATCTTTTAGGCGTTCAATTTAAGTAGCCCAAAGCGGGCTGCTTACTAGAAGCGCCCGCCTGGTGACTAAAACTCCGAAGGGATTACCAACGGTAGTGTGCGAACGCCTTGTTGGCTTCTGCCATACGGTGAACGTCTTCACGTTTCTTAACTGCAGTACCTTTGTTTTCTGCAGCATCAGAAAGTTCGTTCGCCAGGCGCAGAGCCATGGATTTATCACCGCGTTTACGAGCAGCTTCAACGATCCAACGCATTGCCAGGGCATTACGACGGACCGGACGGACTTCAACTGGTACCTGATAAGTAGAACCACCAACGCGGCGAGACTTAACTTCGACAGTCGGGCGCACGTTTTCGAGAGCTACTTCGAAAGCTTCCAGTTCGTTTTTACCAGAACGCTGAGCCAGGGTCTCCAGCGCGCTGTATACGATAGTTTCGGCAGTAGATTTTTTACCATCTACCATCAGGATATTTACAAATTTAGCCAGCAGTTCTGATCCGAACTTCGGATCCGGCAGAATTTTACGCTGACCAATGACGCGACGACGTGGCATGGAAATACTCCGTTGTTAATTCAGGATTGTCCAAAACTCTAAGAGTTTAGTTTGACATTAATATAAAACGTTTGGCCTTACTTAACGGAGAACCATTAAGCCTTAGGACGTTTCACGCCATACTTGGAACGTGATTGCTTACGGTCTTTAACGCCGGAGCAGTCAAGCGCACCACGAACGGTGTGGTAACGAACACCCGGGAGGTCTTTTACACGACCGCCACGGATCAGGATCACGGAGTGCTCCTGCAGGTTGTGACCTTCACCACCGATGTAGGAAGTCACTTCAAAACCGTTAGTCAAACGAACACGGCAAACTTTACGCAGTGCGGAGTTCGGTTTTTTAGGGGTGGTAGTATATACACGAGTACATACGCCACGTTTCTGCGGGCATGCTTCCAGCGCAGGCACGTTGCTTTTTGCAACTTTGCGTGCACGTGGTTTGCGTACCAGCTGGTTAACTGTTGCCATTAAATAGCTCCTGGTTTTAGCTTTTGCTTCGTAAACACGTAATAAAACGACCTCATACAATATGAGGACGCAGAATTTTAGGTCGGTGTCGAAAAGGTGTCAAGAAATATACAACGATCCCGCAATTACCAGGACATCTGGTTGGGATGCTTCACCGTAAGTCTGACGAAGTCAGTATAGCTAACCCTGACGACACTGTCTGAAATTTGACCATCTAACCCGCGAGCTTTAATGTCTTCTTCCAGCACAGAGACCTTAATGGAGGCATTTTGCAGACTTTCAAGGAAACGGCTTCCTTCTATTGCCGCCGTCACGCCATCCTGGAGCAATAAAAGTTCATCGTCTTTTTCAATCAGGCGAAGAAGAGAGGAGAAATCGGTAAGCCACGCGGAGCGGTGTAGTGTGTGCAGCATGAGAGTCTCAAAACCTTAAAATGACGTCATAGTTGCCTAGCTCACGGCGTAAATCTTCAGGTTCCAGCGCCGTGGCATCAACCACAAAATTAACACCCTGCTGAAGCCCCCGCTCACGTAATGAGGCGGCGCAAAGCCAACATTGATCGATATCGTACAACCCCAACAGCTTGAACGTTGCGATATAGTCTCGTGCCAGAACGACGTCCGGTTGTTGACCCTGGAGGATCTGGAAGACGCCATCGCCGATAAAAAACACGCCGAGATCTTCCGTGAGCGCAGATGTCGCCAGTAATGCATCTAACCCTTCACGGCCGGATGCGCTGCCGTGCGGCACGGTAGAAAAGACAAAAGCAACACGTTTCATTAAAACTGCACCACGCGATCGCAGGTCAAGGACGCCTCAGCCAGCGAACCCAGCCCGCTGAGATTAAAACCTGATTGTAAATTAGCACCTGCCAGTCCAAGCCGCTTTGCTTCAGCCTCATCAACAACACCACGACGCAACGCCGCTGCAACGCAGATATTCAGCGTCACGCCATATTGTTGATTCAGCTGTTGCCAGGCCCGTACCAGATCATACTCATCGCTGGCGGGCGAAGTCAGGAAGTTAGCGTTATACACACCTTCACGATAGAAAAAGACGCTGCATAACTCATGCCCTTCTTTAAGTAGCGCGTGGGCAAATTGCAACGCGCTACTCGCCTGCTGTGTGCCATAAGCAGGTCCCGTCACCATGATGGTAAAGCGCATTACTTGTCTTGCCCCTGGAAATCGCCGCTTTTGAACTGGCGAATATAGAGGTAGACCGTGTGCTTGGAGATATTCAACCGATCGGCGACCTGGTTAATCGCATCTTTAATATCGAAGATACCTTTCTCATACAGATTCAGGACAATCTGGCGGTTTTTCGCATTATTGGAAACATTGCGATCGGCATTCACTTCTTCGATCGTGAATTCCAGCGTCTGGGTGACCAAATCTTCTACAGAAGAAGCAAAGTTCACGGCAGAACCCACTTCCGGGGTTTCCGGTGGGATAAAGGTATTCATTATCTGCGAGAATGGCACATCGAGGTTCATGTTGATGCACAGCAGACCAATCACGCGATGCTCTCGGTTACGAATGGCAATCGTCACCGACTTCATCAAGACACCGCTTTTCGCGCGCGTGAAGTAACACTTCGACACGCTGCTATCCGCACCCGTCATATCATGCAGCATACGCAATGCAAGGTCGGTTATCGGTGAGCCAATTTTACGGCCCGTGTGTTCACCGTTCGCAATGCGGATAGCCGAGCATTTCAAATCCTGCAAAGAGTGCAATACGATTTCACAATGGGAACCAATGAGCATCGCCAACCCGTCCACTACCGCTTCATAGGATTTAAGGATATCGAAGTCAGTTTGATCGAAAGGACGTTGATCCAGTAAATCTAGCTCACTGGTTTCGTTGGTTAAAAGCGACCTGGACATGAAAAAAAGCACTCCTTTTCAGGAGCCTGTCGTTATGTTGTCAGGGCAGGCTCATCACTATTATAGGGGCATCTAAAGTAATACAGCGCACAAGGCGCTTTCCAGTATTAATTATATCCTGTCGATAATAAAAAACCGCCGCCCTGTGGGCGGCGGTTACTGTTCGCTTACTTTTTGCTGCTGTCTGCAGCTTTATCGGCCGGTGCAGCATCTGGCTGCGCCTCGGCTTTCGGTGCCGGTTTGATGTCTAACAGTTCAACATCAAACACCAGCGTAGAGTTGGCCGGAATACCCGGAACGCCGGTTTTGCCGTAAGCCAGATCCGGTGGGATAACCAGCTGAATTTTACCGCCTTTCTTGATATTTTTCAGGCCTTCGGTCCAGCCAGGGATAACACCATCAAGACGGAAAGAGAGCGGCTCGCCACGGGTGTAGGAGTTGTCAAACTCTTTACCATCAATCAGCGTACCTTTGTAGTTTACAACCACGGTATCGCTGTCTTTCGGCGCTGCGCCAGTACCTTCTTTCTCTACTTTGTAGATCAAGCCAGTGGAAGAGGTTTTAACGCCTTTCTCTTTAGCAAATTTCTCACGGTAAACTTTACCTTTGGCTTCATTGTCAGCCGCGTCTTTTTCCATTTTCGCCTGAGCGGAACTCTTCACACGCGCTTCAAACGCCTGCAGAGTTTGTTCGATTTCCTGGTCGGACAGTTTGCTCTTGTCAGCAAACGCATCCTGAACGCCAGCGATCAGCTGATCTTTATCCAGTTTGATGCCCAGCTTTTCCTGCTCTTTCAGGGAGTTTTCCATATAACGACCCAGGGACGCGCCCAGCGCGTAAGCGGCTTTTTGGTCGTCATTCTTGAATGCTGCTTTGCTGTCAGCAGTAGCGGCTGGTTTCGCAGCATCAGCAGCGAAGGTGATCGGGGCATGCAGAGCAACAGCCATTGTGGTCGCCAGCAGCGTTACTTTAAACAGTGATTTCATCCATCTCTCCAGGGCCGGGGCATCTCACCCCAGGGTTATCTAACATAAAAATGTACTATAAAGCGTTGCAGAACAAATCAACATACAGGCACGCCCTATTATCACCACTTTTCAGACTCTTTTTGTTTAAATTAGTTTCGTTGCTGAAGATTGAGTGCTGTGCAAACAGGCAAAGTTAAGTAGAATTCGCCGCAGTCCGCGATCTGCCGGAGAAAAAAGAAAGAGGTGAATCATGCAGGATACAACATTGGAAACTCGCCTGGCCGAGCTGGAAAGCCGCCTGGCATTTCAGGAAATCACCATTGAAGAGCTCAACGTGACGGTAACTGCGCATGAACTGGAAATGGCCAAACTACGCGATCATTTGCGTCTGCTGACTGAGAAGCTGAAAGCCACGCAGCCGTCCCACATCGCGTCTCAGTCCGAAGAGACCCCGCCGCCACATTATTAAGACGTAAAAAAAGCGGGAATATCCCGCTTTTTTTGTGCCCGATAGCGCGAACGCTTAGCAGGCCTACTCACATATACCCAAAGGATTTCAAATCACAGCAAGGCGGCAAGCTTGAGGAAGTCCCGGGAGCATAGATAACTATGTGACCGGGATTTGAAAGCGCAGCCAACACCGCTGTGGGTTGAAAGACGAAGGGTATTAGTGGCAACCGCAGCCGCCGCCGTTACCTTTACCGCCACCGCCGCAGCAGCCTTCGCCACCGTGCTCGTGACCATGGTCGTGGCCGTGACCACCGCAGCAACCATCGTGACCGTGGTCATGATCGTGGTCGTGACCGTGCGCGCCGTGAACGTGGCCATGAGCCAGTTCTTCTTCGGTCGCTTCACGAATCGCAACAACTTCTACGTTGAATTTCAGGTTCTGGCCAGCCAGCATGTGGTTACCATCAACCACAACGTGGTCGTCTTCCACTTCGGTAATTTCTACCGGTACTGGACCCTGGTCAGTTTCAGCCAGGAAACGCATGCCAACCTGCAGTTCGTCAACGCCCATGAAGACGTCTTTAGGAACGCGCTGCACCAGGTTTTCGTCGTACTGACCGTACGCGTCATTTGCGCCAACAGCGACGTCGAATTTGTCGCCAACTTCATGACCGTCCAGCGCTGTTTCCAGGCCAGAAATCAGGGAACCGTGACCATGCAGGTAGTCCAGCGGTGCACTCACCGGAGACTCATCAACCAACACACCGTCTTCTGTACGTACCTGATAGGCCAGGCTGACCACCAGGTCCTTTGCTACTTTCATGATATCTCCTGAGCATGGAAAGAATAGTGGCGCAGATTGTAGCGGAATTCTGCACCCGTGTACCCTCTAGCTTAAAAAAAGCTGCGCCATATCGCTAGTCCGGATGAAAAATCCCGATCACTTGCTCTTCTTTGCGAACGTGTTCGCGCGCCTCTTTATCGGCTTCCCGCATCTGATGACCACACTTAACACACTCAACAATATCGATATTATTTTCGCGCCACATCGCCAGCGAATCCTGTGCCTGGCAGGACGGACATTTTGCGCCTGCAATAAAACGTTTACGAATTGCCATGATTACCTCTACTCAAATTCATCCCAGCCATCCAGCTGACGTCGTTCTTGCTGCATCTCACGCTGGAAGATCTCCTCCAGTTCACGCCGGGCTTCCCTGGCTCGCGAGATTTGTACCGTGTCGGTATGTATGGGGATCAGTTCCCGCAACATGCGCATATCGAGCCGCCGAAAATGCAGCTGAGCACGCTGAGCCTGGTGCGGATGCATCCCCAACGTAACCAGCGTTTTACGCCCCAGCTCCAGCGCACTGGAGAACGTTTCGCGGGAAAACTGCGTCACTCCGGCCTGTAATAACTCATGCGCCTCTACACGTCCGCGCGCTCGCGCAAGAATATGCAAATGCGGAAAGTACTGTTGGCAAAGCTCCACCAGTTTCATGGTGTCTTCGGGTTCATTACAGGTAATGACGATGGATTGCGCCGCCTCTGCCCCCGCAGAACGCAACAGATCCACTTGGGTGGCATCTCCGTAATAGACCTTATAGCCATATTTGCGCATCAGATTCACCGCGCTGATATCTCGCTCCAGGACGGTAATACGCATTTTATTGGCCATCAGTAAGCGACCAATAACCTGACCAAAGCGTCCAAACCCCACGACAATGACCTGCGGTTTATCATCCTCCACCCAGGGTTTTTCATCTTCTTCATCCGGGCCGTTAAACTGGCGGGAGAGCCATTTATCAATCAGCTTCATCACCAGCGGCGTGGTCATCATCGACAACGTGACGGTCACCAGCAGTAGCGCCATTTGATCGCCCTGAAACAATCGTTGCGAGGATGCCGTTGAAAACAGCACAAAAGCGAACTCTCCGCCCTGGCTTAACACGCCGGCAAACTGCATTCGTTCAGAGCTTCTCATGCCGTTCAGTCGTGCCAGCACATACAGCACCATCATTTTTACGACCACCAGCACGATTACGCTCGCCGCTACCCACAGAATATGGGTATAGAGCACGCCGAGATTGAGCGACATGCCTACGGAGATGAAAAACAGTCCGAGCAACAAGCCTTTAAAAGGATCGATTGCCGTTTCCAGCTCATGGCGGTATTCGCTTTCCGCCAGCAGCACGCCCGCGATAAACGTTCCCAGCGCCATCGACAATCCCAGCGCATCCATAAATAGCGCAGAACCCAGTACCAACAGCAGCGTAGCGGCGGTGAACACTTCCCGCACGCCAGAACCCGCAATGAAGCGGAAAACAGGGCGCAGCAAATAGCGTCCGCCAATCAACATGCCGGCGAAAGCCAACACCTTCATGCCCACTTTGATCCAGTCAAAATGTTCATCGGCAGACCCCGCCAGCAATGGAACCAGCGCCAGTGCGGGGATCACTGCCAAATCCTGGAACAGCAGCACCGAAAAACCCAGTTGCCCGGATTCGCTACGGTTCATGCCTTTTTCGCGCATCAACTGTAGCGCCATAGCGGTCGATGACATCGCCAGACCAATGCCGCCGACCACTGCCGCTTGCCAGGAGAACGCAGTGAGCATCAGCAAGCCAGCCAGCGCCACTGCGCTCAGCATCACCTGCGCGGCACCGACACCAAAAATTGAACGCCGCAATTGCCATAACTTGGCCGGGTTAAGTTCCAGCCCAATGATGAACATCAAAAAGACGACGCCCAGTTCGGAAAAGTGCAGGATTTCATCCACATCGCTAATGAATCCTAATCCCCACGGGCCGATAGCGATCCCCGCCAGCAAGTACCCTAATACCGGGCCAATACCCAGCCGCGATGCCAGCGGCACCGCAGCTACCGCCGCGAAGAGGAACAACACTCCCGCTGTCAATAAATCAGAGCCTTCCATCAGCGGCCTCCCACAGGAATCGGATTCACCAGCCAGTCACCGTACGCTTTAGCATGACTGTCCAGCTCCTGCTTCGTTTGCCGCCTTGCCCAGTAAACAATGATTGGGCTCATCCAGTGCATGCGGCACATACCGGCCGTTAGCTCAAAAGGACGCAGTACATCGCTCATCGGATAACGGTTCAGCGCGTCATAACGGTACGCGCTTTCGGGTTCACCGGTGGTGATGACGCTTCGCCAGTACTTTCCCGCCAGTTGATTCCCTCCGGGACCGCTGGCAAATCCGCGGCTCAGTACGCGGTCAAACCACTCCTTTAATAGCGCCGGGCAGCTATAGGTGTAGAGAGGATGTTGAAAAACAATCACATCATGCTCACGCAGCAGCGCCTGCTCATGCGGAATGTCGATAAAAAAATCAGGATAGTGCGCGTAAAGATCGTGCACGGTAACATTACTGAGCTGCATGGCCGGTTTAAGCAGTACCCGGTTCGCGACCGAGTCCTGAGATTCCGGATGGGCATACAGCAGCAACACTTTCGCTGGCTGGAACATCATCCCCCTCCCGGTTTTGTCTTTTGTCTATTTTCGACGTTTTGGGCTACCATGGCGCCTCGGTGCGGCAAACGGCCCACACATTACATTATCATAATGATAAATTAACATAGTCTGAACATACGGCGCCTTATGATTGTTTTCTCATCGTTACAAATTCGTCGCGGCGTGCGCGTCTTGCTGGACAATGCCACGGCCACCATTAATCCAGGGCAGAAAGTTGGTCTGGTGGGCAAAAATGGCTGCGGTAAATCTACTCTGCTGGCATTGCTGAAAAATGAAATCAGCGCTGACGCCGGAGGATTTACCTATCCGGGAAACTGGCAACTCGCCTGGGTGAATCAGGAAACGCCAGCATTGCCACAGCCCGCGCTGGAGTACGTGATTGACGGCGACCGCGAGTATCGTCAACTGGAAGCGCAGTTGAACGATGCCAACGAACGTAACGATGGACACGCTATTGCCACCGTCCATGGCAAGCTGGATGCCATTGACGCCTGGACCGTACGCTCACGCGCGGCAAGCCTGCTGCATGGCCTCGGCTTCTCCAATGAACAGCTTGAACGTCCGGTCAGCGATTTTTCCGGCGGCTGGCGTATGCGTCTTAACCTGGCCCAGGCGCTGATTTGCCGTTCAGACCTTCTGCTGCTTGATGAACCGACTAACCACCTCGATCTTGACGCAGTGATCTGGCTGGAAAGATGGCTGAAAAGCTATCAGGGTACGCTGATTTTGATTTCCCACGACCGCGATTTCCTCGATCCGGTAGTAGATAAAATTATTCATATCGAACAGCAAACCATGTTCGAGTACACCGGCAACTACAGCGCGTTTGAAATCCAGCGCGCCACCCGCCTCGCGCAGCAACAGGCGATGTACGAAAGTCAGCAGGAGCGTGTGGCGCATCTGCAAAGCTATATCGATCGTTTCCGCGCTAAAGCAACGAAAGCAAAACAGGCGCAGAGCCGTATCAAAATGCTGGAACGCATGGAGCTAATTGCCCCTGCGCATGTCGACAACCCGTTCCACTTCAGCTTCCGTCAACCGGAAAGCCTGCCAAACCCGCTCTTGAAGATGGAGAAGGTCAGCGCCGGCTATGGCGATCGCGTCATTCTCGATTCGATCAAACTGAATCTGGTGCCGGGTTCACGCATCGGCCTGCTCGGTCGTAACGGCGCGGGTAAATCAACCCTGATTAAGCTGCTGGCGGGCGAACTGGCCCCCATCAGCGGTGAAATCGGGCTCGCCAAGGGCATTAAACTGGGTTACTTCGCACAGCATCAGCTGGAGTTTTTACGTGCCGATGAATCGCCCATCCAGCACCTGGCGCGCATGGCGCCGCAGGAGCTGGAGCAGAAACTGCGCGACTACCTCGGCGGCTTCGGCTTCCAGGGCGATAAAGTCAGCGAACAGACCGCCCGCTTCTCCGGTGGTGAAAAAGCGCGTCTGGTGCTGGCACTGATCGTCTGGCAGCGCCCGAACCTGCTGCTGCTTGATGAACCGACTAACCACCTGGATTTGGATATGCGTCAGGCGCTGACCGAAGCGCTGATCGATTTCGAAGGCGCGCTGGTCGTGGTCTCGCACGACCGTCATCTGATTCGCTCCACGACCGACGACCTCTATCTGGTGCACGACAAGAAAGTCGAGCCGTTTGACGGCGATCTGGAAGATTATCAACAGTGGCTGAGCGATGTGCAGAAACAGGAAAACCAGAGCGACGAACCGGCGAAGGAGAGCGTGAACAGCGCCCAGGCGCGTAAGGATCAGAAGCGTCGCGAAGCTGAACTCCGCACTCTGACGCAGCCGCTGCGCAAAGAGATCGCCCGTCTGGAAAAAGAGATGGAGAAACTACAGGCACAGTTGGCGCAGGCGGAAGAAAAACTCGGTGATAGCGAACTGTACGATCAAAGTCGCAAAGCCGAACTCACGGCCTGTTTGCAGCAGCAGGCGAACGCAAAATCCGGGCTGGAAGAGTGTGAAATGGCCTGGCTGGATGCGCAGGAACAGCTCGAACAGATGATGGCCGACTAACTATAGGAAGACGATGATGAATCAGCTGACGACCAACGATATTACCTTCCGCAAGCTGAGCATCTTCATGACCTTTATGGAGAAGGGCAACATCGCCCGTACCGCCGAGGCGCTGAACATCAGCGGCGTCAGCGTGCATCGGGCGCTGCACACGCTGGAAGAGAACGTTCGCTGTCCGCTGTTCGTCCATAAAGGCCGCAACCTGATTGCCCAACCGGCGGCGTGGACGCTGCTGGAATACTGTCAGGAAGTCACGCAGTTGATGGAGCGCGGGCTGGAAGAGACGCGCAAAACGGCAGGCGTGGGCCAGGGCCGTTTACGTGTGGGCACGCTCTACTCGCTGACGCTGGAGACGGTGCCGCACTTGATTATGGGGATGAAGCTGCGCCGTCCGGACCTGGAGCTGGACCTCACCATGGGATCTAACGAGGCGCTGCTGAAAATGCTGGAAGACGGCGTTCTGGATGCCATCCTCATCTCCATTTCCGAAAGCGAAATCGACCGCAACAGCCTCGAAGTGCTCCCCCTGTTCCACGACGATATCTACCTCGCCGCGCCGATGTCCGCCGCGCTGGATACCACCGCGAAGGCCGACCTGCGCCACTATCGCCATGAAAAGTTTGTCTCGCTGGCGGAAGGGTTTGCGACCTACGCCGGTTTCCAGGAAGCGTTTCATATCGCCGGGTTCGAGCCGGAGATTGTCACCCGCGTGAACGATATCTTCTCCATGCTCAGTCTGGTACAGGCAGGAGTGGGTTTCTGTTTGATGCCGGGGCGAATGAAGAAAATGTATGAGAATACCGTGAAGCTACAAAAACTGGCTGAGCCGTATCAGATGCAGCAGCTTATCGCCATCGTCTTTGCCCGCAACCGCGAGCGCGACCCAAGCCTGCTGGCGCTGGCCGCTGAAGGGCGCATGTACGCCAGAGCGCTGAACCAGAACGACTGATTTGCCGGATGGCGACGCTACGCGTCTTATCCGGCCTACGCGTGTCGAGCCGGTTTTGTAGGCCCGATAAGCGCAGCGCCATCGGGCCATCACATCATGCGCGAAGGCGCTTTGCCAGATGCACGGCCACATCCATGCCGCTGCGTTCCAGAGCGATAGACTCCCCTTCCCATGCAGCCTGACGCGTCAGGCAGGTCAGCACGCCACCGGGTGGCATTTCAATCGCCAGCCGCGCTTCACGTTCGTTAGCGGAGATAACCGCCTCCTGCCATCGCACCGTGCGCGCCATATTCATCGCCAGATCGTCGGCAATGCGTTCCGGCTGCCACAGCACGCGCCCGGTACTGCCGCTCAGATAGGCGTAGCGTGGACGGGAAAGCGTCACCTGGCTGAACGCCTCAACCAGCTTTTGTGCAGGCTCGGCCAGCAGTTCACAATGCGACGGCACGCTCACCGCCAGGCGATGTGCTTTAGTTGCCCCTTTTGCCATCGCGCGTTTTGCCACTTCAGCCATCGCTTCATCGGTACCGGCAATCACAATCTGTGTTTCCGCATTCAGGTTGGCGATGTAAGTACCGCTATCAGCTACCAGCGCTTCCACCTGATTGAGCGTCAGCCCCATAATGGCCGTTAGACCGTAACCATGTGGGTATGCTTGCTCCATTAAGTCACCGCGCAGCGCCACCAGCCGCAGCGCATCGCTGAATTCCAGCGCACCCGCGATAACCGCTGCCGGATAAGCGCCGATCGACAGCCCGCTGACGATATCCGGCGCTACGCCACGACGTTCCAGCTCACGCGCCCAGGCAACGCCAGCAATCAGCAGAGACAGTTGAACGGCTCGGGTATGTTTCAACGCTTCAGGGCTATCCAGCGTATCCACCTCGGCCCCCAGCACGTCACGCGCCTGGGTCAGCTCCGTCCCCGGAAGGTTTTGCAGCATCCCTGGGTGCTGCGTCCCCTGCCCCGGAAAGGTAAACAGAATTTTCATGACTCCTCCCTGCCCCACGGGTCGCGGACCAACTGCGGCCCCTGTGAGGTTTTTAACAGCGCTTTTCCATCGCGCAGCCACTCATTGAGGGCAAAGCCGCCGCGCGGGGTATCTACCTGGGTATCTGCCCGGCACAGCCCGCCCGCCAGCTGCAGCTGCCACTTCTCCAGCGCCTCACGGGAGAGCGGCTGCGGCGCGCGGATCAGCAGATCCAAATCGCTTGCCGCGTGGATAACCGGGATCCCGGTCGCCAGCGCATAGCCGGTACTCCCGGTAATACCCCACGTCCACGGCCACGCCTGCTGCGCCAATAACAAAGCCACCTGAACCGGTGGCTGAGAGATAAAGGGCGAACGCAGCAGCGACAGCGGATCCACCAGCGATTCCGGCGAGCAGACGCGAACGACCGCCTCCGCTTTTACCCAACCGGCGGCGCGCTGCTCGCGTTTCATCCCGCGGACACCCACGGGAATGCGCCCCTGCGCATCAACATCACGCCGCACCACTACCGGCAGGCCGCTATGCCAGACGGTATCCACCCAGGATTCCGTGACATCTTCGAGCGCGTCGCGCGCGTTCAGCCAGATTAAGTCGTGTGGGCGTAATGTTGTGCTCATGATTTAGATTCCTGAAGTCAGCGAGATAAACAGCGGCAGCGACAGGATACACAGTACCGAGCTCAACAGCAGCACGGCTTCTGCATCCGGCGACTGCACGCCAAAGCGGTTACCGAATACCACACCGAAGAAGCCCGCGGACAGCGCAATCATCAGGATAGCGGTAATCGCTACGGAGCCATGCAGGCCGAAAATCAGCACGATACCCCAGGCAATCGCCGGTTGAATCAACAGTTTAGCGATAGTTGAGGTGATCACCACGGTGTTGATCTGCAGTTTACGCGCAGAGAGGATCACACCAGTCAGGAACAGCGCCGCCGCAGTAGCAGACAGACCCAGCGGTTTAATGGCCGCCAGCACCAGCTCCGGCATTTTAATACCAATGGCAGAGAGGATAACCCCCAACAGCGGCCCCATCACGATCGGTTTTTTAATCGAACGCCACATCAGCACCGGCAGCATGGAGAGCGTAGAGCCGGAGTTACCGCCTTCCGCACGCGCTTTCTCACGTTCGAGGATCAGCAGGCAGAACGGCGTCATCAGCACAGAGCCGCAGGCGATGGAAACGGCAACGGACAGCGAGGTGGAAGAGGTTTCACCCAGCACGCTACCCAGAATCGGCAGACCCAGCGCGGCGTAGTTTGGCAGCGCAACGGTCAGGGTCAGCACGGCGGCATCCTGCGGTGATTTTTTGAAGAGTTTGGTCGCCATAAAGTAGATGGCGGCATAGGTAATCCACATTGCCAGCGTCAGCACCACAATCAGCGGCGACTGCGCAACGATGCCGGCCCACGGTGTTTGTACCGTGGCGCTAAACAGCGCGGCGGGTAACGCAAAGTCCATCACGAAGATATTGAGCAGGGAGACATTCTTGTTGTCCACCATTTTGGCCTTCCCGGCCCAGAATCCTAGCAGCATGATGACGAAAATCGGAGCAAGAGCATGAACAATTACGTAAGTCATATTTCACCTGTAATCTTAAAAGAAGTAGCACTGACGCGATGATTGTTATTTTTCAGATGCAGCGACCCACGCGGGTGCTGTCACTGCACCCACGGAGTCGTACATCCGGCAGGTCTCTTTTTTACTTACCAGCTTGCTCGCATGCGTTCGCGTACGAGGGCAGAGCTGCGGCGATTGTCAGCGCCCAGACGGCTTTTCAGCGTCGGGTCCTGACGCGCGTCGTTGATGGCCTGTTGCAGAGTGTTTTTCACCAGCGCCAGATCGCTAGCAGAAGGCGCGTCCGGATTGCTGATATCCAGCAGATTTTCCAGCAGCCCCAGGGTGGCGTAATTGCTGATGTCATACGCCATCGGCGGAATAGTTGCCGCCAGTTTTTCCAGCGCCTCAACGGTACGCAGGGTGATGCGCGCCGCGGACTCTTTGCCCATCGCGTGAATCAGTACGCCTTTATCGTTGAAGGCTATCAGGCGGTTTGCCTGGTAGCCGTGCGCCAGAAATGCCCCGGACATCGCTTTACCGACGATAAGGCCGATCACCGGGTGGCCTGCCAGACGCGCATTGGCATACGCCGCTGCGGCTCCGGCCAGCGCCTGGTGAATCCCAAAGCCCTCTTCACGACGACCGTAGGCCTGGCTCGGCACGTCAATCACCGCCACTATCGGGCGCTTCACGGCTTTATCGGCATCGGCGGCGATGGTTTCGCTTACCACTTTCGCCAGGGTCCAGCCTTCCAGCAGACCTACTTCGCCTTTGGCTGCGCGTGGGTAGTGGTTGTTCGCGTCCGGCACCACGGCAATAAAACGCACCGTTTCACCGTTCAGCTCGCCGTCGGCAGCCTGGACGGACGGACACAGACCCTCGATACGTTTAGCGTTTGGCACCAGGGTTTCCAGCCATAATTGGCCACGGCTCATTGCGTTACTCATCATTTCACCTCCCGGGCAAAGAGCGCATGAATCTGTTCGGTATCGGCCTGTTTACGCGTGTCGAAGTTGGTCAGGCGATCGAGATACCAGTCGTAATTATCGGTGCGATGTTTTGCCGGTACGCCTTTGACCAGCGCCTCGTTCATCGCCGCTTTGACCGCGTTGACGCCGTCGTCGACCAGCGCTTCCACCAGCCCGCTTTGGTAGCGAACTTCACCACCGGTCATGCTCCAGATGAACGGACGGTCGCGGGAGTCATACTCTTCAATCCCGGCTTCCTGTTCGATAACCTGCGGGCCGTTCAGGCCCAGACGCGCTTCACGGGTGACAATCAGATAGCTACACAGTGCGGCGGCGATAGACATCCCGCCGAAGCAGCCGACTGTCCCGGCGACAATGCCAACCACCGGGGTATAACGGCGCAGATCAACAATCGCCGCATGAATATCGGCAATCGCCGCCAGCCCCAGGTTGGCTTCCTGCAAACGCACGCCGCCGGTTTCCAGGCTCAGTACGGCCTGAGTCGGAATACCGTTGCGGTTATCTTCCGCCGCAAGCTCCAGCGCCGCCGCCATTTTGGCACCGGACACCTCGCCCATACTGCCGCCCTGGAACGCGCCTTCAATCGCTACAACAACGGCCGGTTTGCCATTGATGGTGCCTTTCGCCACCACCATGCCGTCATCGGCCTGTGGAACAATACCCTGCGCGCCGAGCCACGGCGACATCACGCCTTCAAACGGGTCGAGCAGTTCACGATAGCTGCCTTCATCCAGCAGCGCCTGCGCGCGCTGACGTGCTTTTAATTCGATAAAACTGCGGTCATCACGCATAGTTCACCTCTTCAAAA
This sequence comes from Citrobacter sp. TBCS-15, assembly GCF_005280815.1. Taxonomy (NCBI): domain Bacteria; kingdom Pseudomonadati; phylum Pseudomonadota; class Gammaproteobacteria; order Enterobacterales; family Enterobacteriaceae; genus Citrobacter; species Citrobacter sp. TBCS-15. Next base: position 17,485 of record NZ_SZWK01000251.1, read on the forward strand.
ACCTGTTCGATACGGATGCGCGCCACGCCCGGCGTCGCGCCGAAGTCGTGGATAGTCAGTTGGCCCGCAGGCAGGCTGCTGACCGTCTGCAGACGGTTAATCAGTGCTTCCCAGCGGCTGCGGCTGTTATCGACGGAAGTGGTGATATCAATGGTTAACGTCTGGCCCTGGTCGGCGGTGAATAACACCTCCATATCCCCGGAGCCCACAACGCCTGCCAGCGCTTTGCCGCTTAAAGTGCGGCTGGCCGGTACGGTTAACGTAATGTGTTCCATAACATCCTCTTAATGCTTGAAATAGGGCGATTCGATGCGATCGAGAAACAGCGTGGCGGCAAGCAAATCGGCTGCGCCGCCCGGCGAGGCGTTCAGCGCCAACATGTGGCTATCGAGCGCCGCTAAGGCCGCCTGACCTGCCGGATGGGCGCTACCACCTGCACTCAGCACGGCGCGGGCGCCGTCCTGCATGGCATCAAGCCCTTCCAGCCCCGCGCGGGACAGCACGCAGGTATCGGTCAGCGAGGTCATGATGGCCATCAGCGCATCGAGCCTGGCGTGCGTTTCGCTGCTGCCGTTAAAGCGGCTTAAACGAAGCTGCGGCAGCGCGCGCTGCATGATGTGCGGAAACGCCTGCTGCGCCTCTTCTCTGGCACCCGGCACCTGATAACGGTGGGTGGCGCGTAGCCCCTTGCTGAAGACCTTCGGCGCGGCGGCATCCGGCAGTTTTGCCAGCTCGGCGGCGGTCATCGCTACCTGCTGCGCGCTGCCCACGCCGCCGTGCATCGCCACCGCGCTGACCAGCAGCCCCAGCGCCCAAATCGCGCCGCGGTGGGTATTCACGCCGTCGGTGGCGGCCATCATCTGTTTCTCACCTTCTCGGCCTAGTCGCCCTACGGTTTGTCTCAGCGCAATATCGGCTGGCCGCTGCCAGCTCTGTTGCGCAAGCGCCTGAAACGTGGGGGTCAGGCTGTGCGCGGAGCGCTCCATTAGCGCAAGCGATAAATCGTGGTGCGCGCCGTTCCCCCGACTGTCCACCAGACCGGGTTTCGGGCTTAATCGTGCTTCGTCAATCAGACACTGCGTGGCGGTTCGCGCCAGCCATTCGGCACCGCCTTCAACCTGAATCTGGGGCAGAAGTTTCATTACCAGCTCCGGAATTTCGCAGGTGGGTTGTAAAGACCGCCGGACCATTCCACCAGGTCAGCGACGCTACCGGCTGCCAGCAGCGAACGGGTGGCGTCAGTACGACGAATGCCCATATCTTCCGGGTAGACCACTTTGCCGCTCTGACGCAGCTCAGCAACGCGTTTCGCGTCAACGCCCAGACCGATATCGGTGATACCGGCAACCGCAGCGACCATCGCGCGGCGTTCTTCCAGATCTTTGGCGCGGTAGAGGTAGGCGATACCTTCTTCAGTCAGCACGTGGGTCACGTCGTCGCCGTAAATCATTACCGGCGCCAGCGGCATACCGGAAGCTTTCGCCACGTCTACCGCATCCAGTTTCTCAACGAAGGTTGGTTTCACGCCGGCCTGGAAGGTTTCGACCATCTGCACGACCAGTTTTTTACCGCGCTGCATCGGATCCGGTTCGGTGATCATGTTCAGCCAGGCTGGGGTAGCGTGGCGACGACCGTGCGGATCGTGACCCATGTTCGGCGCACCGCCGAAGCCGGAAAGGCGGCCGCGGGTCACCGTTGAGGAGTTGGCGTAGCCGTCAACCTGCAAGGTGGAACCGATAAACATATCCACCGCGTACTGACCTGCCAGCTGGCAGAAGGCGCGGTTGGAACGCATGGAGCCGTCGGAACCGGTGAAGAAGATATCCGGACGGGCGCGGATGTACTCTTCCATCCCCAGTTCGCCGCCGAAGCAGTGCACGCTTTCTACCCAGCCGCTTTCAATCGCCGGGATCAGCGTCGGATGCGGGTTCAGGGTCCAGTGTTTACAGATTTTGCCCTTCAGCCCCAGTTGTTCGCCGTAGGTTGGCAGCAGCAGTTCAATCGCCGCGGTGTTGAAGCCGATACCGTGGTTCAGCGACTGCACCTGGTGTTCCGCGTAGATGCCTTTAATCGCCATCATCGCCATCAGGATGTGTTCCTGTTTAATCAGGCGCGGGTCACGGGTAAACAGTGGTTCGATAAAGAACGGCTTGTCGGCGACAACCACGTAGTCAATCCAGGAGCCCGGAATATCCACGCGCGGCAGGTCACATTCGTCGTCCACCAGTTCATTCACCTGCGCGATGACAATGCCATCGTGGAATGCGGCGGCTTCCACCAGCGCTGGCGTATCTTCGGTGCTCGGCCCGGTGTAGAGGTTGCCTTTACGGTCAGCTTTATAACCGGCAATCAGCGCCACGTTCGGGGCCAGGTCAACATAAAGACGGGAATAGAGTTCGATGTAGGTATGGATGGCGCCGATTTCCAGCTGACCATCTTCCAACAGCTGCGAGATACGCAGGCTCTGGGTGCCGGAGAAGGAGAAGTCCAGCTTGCGGGCGATGCCTTTTTCAAAGATATCCAGATGCTCGCTGCGCCCGACGCTTGGCATGATCATGTGCAGGTCATGCACAATCTGCGGGTTCACCTCAGCCAGCATACGGGACAAGAAATCTGCCTGCTTTTGGTTATTCCCTTCTAATACCACGCGGTCACCCGGCGCGATCAGTTTTTCCAGCATCGCGGTCAGGTCTGCGGTCGGCAGCACCTTACCCTGCACCGGAACGGAAGCCAGACGGCGCTGTTTTTCCGTGCGGCGGGTGTTCCAGACTCGTGCTGGCGTTTGCCCAGATAACATTATTAACCTCCTGATTCAGCTAATCATTTTGATTGCTTAACACTGGAAAGAGTGTGCACCCTGGTGAGAAAGTCATCAATTAAGCGTAGGAAAGAATCATTAGCTTGAGAGTAATAATTGAAGTAACCATTTGTGACGATGATCAATTTACGCCGGGAGGGAGGAGGAAGCGGGTAATGCTACCCGCTTACGGGAAATTACCTTTGCGCCGCCAGACGCTGGCGGATATCGTCGAAATGCTGACGGTTAAACAGCTTGCCGTTGAGAAAACGAGTTTTCAGTTCCCCTTCCTGCTCTTGCTCCCAGGTCTGTTCGTCATGCAGGCATAAATCACCTGCTTCATTCCTCGTCACACGCAGCAAACCACGGGCAGAGCGTTTTAAGCCATTATCGGTTTTCGGCTCTTTAAAGATCGTCCGCCCTTTACCGTCGACTTCTCCCCACGTAGCTTTCATCGCAAAACCGAAGGTGTCACGCGTGTTGTACTGATAGGTAAAAGAACCGACGCCAAACACCACATTTGAACTGGCAAAACCTTTCGCTTCCAGACGACGCAGGATCTCATTCGCCCGCTCAAGGGTGATGGAATCGCCATAAATCAGCCCCACATGTGGGTCGAGCACCTTGTAGCCTTTGGCGTTAACCGTGCCGCCAAATATCTCCCACAGCACCTCCACAGAGCCTTTCTCCTGTGCCGTACGATCGGCTCGGGTATCCTCATCCGCGCCAGTACCGCACAGGATCTCAACCGGGTTACCGCTGTCCGGGCGGAAAACCACCCGTCCCTCGCGCGCCAGAATGATGTTCTTCAGCTCGCGGGTGTACTCCGTCAGTACCTGCCAGTAATCCCACGTATCAGAGACAATCGACACAAATCCCTGCGGGTAGAGATCGGCAATCAGGCGGCGGAAGGTTTCAATCTCATGCTCACGCTCCCCCATACACATCACGCTGTGCTCGGTCGCCGGAATGCTAGCGCCGATAAAATAGGGCTCGCCGTCGGTGTAATAATCGCGGGCGTACAGCAGAGATGGAATACTGTCGGTCCCTTTAAAGCTCAACAAGTGGCCGCAGCCCGCCTGCATGGTGTCCTGCAATCCGGCCATACCGCGAAAGGAAAAGTCATGGCACTGGAAGTCCAGGTGCGTAAGGTCGCTACAGGTTTTCTGTGCCCAGCGCGCGCAGATTTTACGATAGTGATGCGCAATGGTGGCATTTGTTGACGCCTTCCACAGTTCTGCCGACAGCACGGTCTCCAGGTAATTCACCAACCAGAAAAACTCAGGTTGGGTATTGATGATAGTTAAAACGGGCACCGCCATCGGCACTTTGCTGCCTTCATCCAGCGCTTTGATGTGCAGCGGCAAATAGCCCAACTGATGCAGGGCGCGGATATGATCAACCGCTACCGCATCTTTGCCGAGATAGCTGTCCATGACCTGTTTGTATTCCCTGACCACCTCGTCTTCCGGACGGGCAAAGAATGCCTCGTTAAACAGATCAACCAGAAACCACTGCAGAAAACCTTGCAGGCCAAAAAACACCAGTTTGCCATCCGCCAACGGCGAGGAGAAAAAGCGATCGCAGCGCGGGGTAAAGTTGGAATACACGCGGCTGGTTCCTTGCGGATACTGTACGCGGTGAGAAACTTTGTAGCCGTCGATAGCCAGAATCGGGTTCATTTTCATAATCAGTATCTCCCTCAGGCGCGGTAAATCGCGTCAATATCGATAAGCTCAAGCTGCGGATGTTCCAGCGTCGGGGCAGCGAAAGAGGTGGTGGTGTAGATAGCATCAATACCGTTCGCAAACAGGTGTTCGACGCCCTTAGTGAAAAGACCGTGGGTAACATACAGGCTGACGCTACGGGCGCCAGCATCACGGAGTACCTGCGCAGAGCCGATGAACGTACCGCCGGCATCACACAGGTCATCAACAATCAGCATATCCCTGCCCCTCACGTCTCCAGCCACTAAAGCAAATCCCGTCAGTTTGCCGCTTGCTACATCGCGTTTTTTGCTCAGGACGGCGTACTCCGCTACACCGACCGCTCTGGCAACGGCATCAATTTTCTTCAGTGCTCCGGCATCGGGGGCGACCAGCATTAGCGTTTTTTGCTGGAACTGGCGCTGCAAAGTCGCGCTGTGTAGCAGGCAAGTGTCTTGTGAAATCGCCACAAAATTATTGATAGCTGCCGCCGCCGCGTCGCTGTGCGGATCGAGCACCTTCACCTTATCGAATTGCAGCGTATTGAGCTGGCTGGCAAAGACTTTCAGCGCAAAGCTATCACCCGCCACCATATGGCGATCCTGACGTGCACACGGCAACCAGGGAAGCTCGAGATGACTGACCAGTACATCCGTTTGATGGCGAACCGCCTCCACCAGTTGCGCCAACAGCATAAAGTCGTTCATGTCGCGCATTGCCGTCGCACGAATGCGCATCAGACGAGCAAAGGGAGGTAATACTTCAGTAACCTTCAACCAGACGGCGCCATCAGGAAAAACACCGTGCGTCATTCCGTAGTCCTGGTCGTCCAACGTTAGTGTCAGTTTTATGCTCATCACGCTCACCTTTAATTGTGTCTCTTCGACACAATTAATAATGTCCCTAAGACACATATTAAGCAAGCACAAAATGCATTATTTTTAGACTGCGGCATAATCAACTGATAAATAATAAGAAAAAACGAACCTTGCCCCCCGGTATTGGACTGGTACACTTGTGGGCGTTGCAAATCATCGTGAGTACTTTATGACCACCGAAGCCGACTACCTGAATCAATACGATGCCCGCCGCTTTCCCTCACCTCTGGTGACGGTCGATAGCGTGCTGTTTACCCTGCATCAACAGGCGCTGTGCGTATTACTGGTTGAACGTGCAAACCAGCCGCAAAAAGGGCGTTGGGGATTACCTGGTGGCTTCATTGATATCGAGCACGATGACTCCACTCGCGCCACAGCGCTACGCAAGCTCACTGAAAAAACAGGTGTTTTGCCTTCGTGGCTGGAACAACTGGATACCTTTTCCGGCCCGGATCGCGACCCGCGCGGCTGGAGTCTGACGGTTACCTGGTTTGCGCTAATCGCCTGGGTAGACTGTGCGCCGCACATCGCCAGCGTCAGCAATGCCCGTTGGGTCCCGGTTGATGAACTGAAAAATTATTCACTCGCGTTCGACCACGGAGACATCATTACGGCGGCCCTGCATCGCTTACGGCAAAAAACGATGTACTCACTCCTGCCTGTATACTGCTTGCCGGAGACATTTACCCATGGGCAACTGCTCGAAGCCACCGAGGTGATCCTCGGTCAGTCGATCCAGCGTAAAAGTCTGATTCGCCGCTTTGAAGCGTCAGGAATGTTTGAAGATACCGGAGAAAGCGTAGCGACAGGGACGCGTAAAGCTCGCCTGTGGCGACGAAAGCCCGACGTCGATTTTCATCTTTTCTCGCGTAACCTGCTGACTGACTAGCGACAAAATCACATATTGGCTAACCCGCAAGCGCTGCGCGCGGTATAGTTATTCTTTCCGATTATTAATTGCTCTGGTGTTATGGTTGAAATCACGTCCACAGAAATGATCCCACCTACTGATGATTCGCGAGAATTCCGCCCGATGCGCGGTATCAGTAACCGCCATTTGCAGACAATGCTGCCGCGTTTAATTCGCCGCAAGGTGAAGTTCGACGCCCATTGGCAGCGTCTGGAATTACCCGACGGTGACTTTGTCGATCTGGCATGGAGTGAAGATCCGCAACAGGCGAAGCACAAACCGCGCCTGGTGGTTTTTCACGGTCTGGAAGGCAGTCTGAACAGCCCGTACGCACATGGCCTGATTGAAGCAGCGCAAAAGCGTGGCTGGCTGGGCGTGGTGATGCATTTTCGCGGCTGCAGCGGCGAGCCAAATCGTCTCAACCGTATTTATCATTCTGGTGAAACAGAAGATGGCACCTGGTTTTTACATTGGCTGGAGCGCGAGTTTGGTCGTGTGCCGACCGCGGCGGTAGGCTATTCACTCGGCGGGAACATGCTGGCCTGCCTGCTGGCCAAAGAAGGCAACGACATTCCCATTGATGCAGCGGTTATTGTCTCTGCGCCTTTCGTGCTGGAAGCCTGTAGCTACCATATGGAGAAGGGGTTCTCACGCGTCTACCAACGCTATCTGCTCAATCTGTTGAAAGCTAACGCCTCGCGTAAGCTACAGGCCTATCCGGGTTCGCTGCCGGTGAGTCTGACCCAGTTGAAATCCCTGCGTCGCATTCGTGATTTTGACGATCTGATCACCGCCAAAATCCACGGTTTTGCCGATGCTATAGACTATTACCGCCAGTGTAGCGCCATGCCATTGCTTAATCAGATCGCCAAACCGACGCTGATTATCCATGCCAAGGACGATCCGTTTATGGATCATCACGTGATCCCTGAACCGGAAAACCTGCCCTCACAGGTGGAGTACCAGTTAACTGAACACGGTGGACACGTCGGATTTATTGGCGGCACGGTGCGCCGCCCTGAGATGTGGCTGGAATCAAGAATTCCCGACTGGCTGACAACGTATCTGGAGGCGTCATCATGATTATCCCCTGGCAAGACATCTCCCCGGACGCACTGGACAATCTGATTGAAAGCTTTGTCTTGCGCGAAGGCACCGATTATGGTGAACATGAACGCTCGCTCGAACAAAAAGTCGCCGACGTCAAACGCCAACTACAATCAGGTGAAGCCGTCCTGGTGTGGTCCGAACTGCATGAAACGGTCAACATCATGCCGAGGAAGCAGATTCACGAGTAATCCGTAGCCGACGGCTGACTATAATAAAAAATCAACCTATTCATGGAGTTGTTATGTCTGCCAAACATCCGGTGATTGCGGTAACAGGATCCAGCGGCGCGGGGACCACCACCACCAGCCTCGCGTTTCGTAAAATTTTCGCGCAGCTAAATCTGCGCGCCGCCGAGGTGGAAGGTGACAGTTTTCATCGCTATACCCGTCCAGAAATGGACATGGCGATTCGCAAAGCGCGCGATGCCGGGCGGCATATCAGCTATTTCGGTCCCGAAGCCAATGACTTTGGTCTGCTGGAACAAACCTTCATTGAATACGGCCAGACGGGAACAGGTCAGTCGCGTAAATATCTGCACACCTACGATGAAGCCGTACCGTGGAACCAGGTCCCGGGAACGTTTACCCCCTGGCAGCCATTGCCTGAACCGACGGATGTCCTGTTCTATGAAGGGCTACACGGCGGCGTCGTCACCCCACAGCAAAATGTGGCCCGGCATGTCGATCTTCTGGTCGGCGTGGTGCCGATCGTTAACCTGGAATGGATCCAAAAGCTGACCCGCGATACCAGCGAGCGTGGACACTCGCGTGAAGCAGTGATGGACTCGGTTGTGCGCTCAATGGACGATTACATCAATTACATCACGCCGCAGTTTTCCCGTACGCACATTAACTTTCAGCGCGTACCCACCGTCGATACCTCAAACCCCTTTGCAGCCAAGAGCATTCCGTCGCTGGACGAAAGCTTTGTGGTCATTCATTTTCGTAATCTCGAAGGGATCGACTTTCCGTGGCTTCTGGCCATGCTGCAAGGCTCATTCATTTCCCACATCAATACATTAGTCGTACCTGGCGGCAAAATGGGTCTGGCGATGGAATTGATTATGCTGCCGCTGGTCCAGCGATTGATGGAAGGTAAAAAGATAGAGTGATGTACGGGATGTGCCCGATGGCGCTACGCTTATCGGGCATCACGTATTACGCAGCAACCACTTCATAGGAGTGGGTAATATTCACCGCCTTTTCCAGCATCAATGCCACAGAACAATATTTTTCCGCCGAGAGATCAACAGCACGGGAGACCGACGCCTCTTTCAGATCGTTGCCGGTGACGATGAAATGCAGATTGATGTGGGTAAACAAACGCGGCGCTTCTTCACGGCGCTCAGAGGTGAGTTTCACTTCGCAGTTGGTCACATCCTGACGCCCTTTTTGCAGGATCGACACCACATCGATGGCGCTACAACCACCTGCAGCCATTAATACCATTTCCATCGGGCTCGGCGCTTTATCACCGGAGTTACCGTCCATCAAAATTTGGTGGCCAGAGGCGGACTCACCGAGGAAGGTTAACCCCTCAACCCACTTTACACGCGCTTGCATAATTCGTAACTCCAATGTTTCAATTTTCCTGACAGATTACGCGTACATAACAATTCTCGCAACGGAAGGCGACCTGCGTCATGCTGAAGCGAGACACCAGGAGACACACGGCGAAAGCTATGCTAAAACAGTCGGGATGCTACAGTAATACATTGACGTACTGCATGTATGCAGAGGACATCACATTACAGGCTGCAGTATATTTTTAGTAGCCCCCTTCCCAGGTAGCGGGAAGCACATTTTTGCAAACCCAGAGGCAGCGTCGTTTTCTGGCTCTGGAGACAGCTTATAACAGAGGATAACCGCGCATGGTGCTTGGCAAACCGCAAACAGACCCGACTCTCGAATGGTTCTTGTCTCATTGCCATATTCATAAGTACCCATCGAAGAGCACGCTGATTCACCAGGGTGAAAAAGCGGAAACGTTGTATTACATCGTTAAAGGCTCAGTGGCAGTGCTGATCAAAGACGAAGAAGGGAAAGAAATGATCCTTTCTTATCTGAATCAGGGCGATTTTATTGGTGAATTAGGCCTCTTCGAAGAAGGCCAGGAACGTAGCGCTTGGGTACGGGCCAAAACCGCATGTGAGGTCGCTGAAATTTCATACAAAAAATTTCGCCAATTAATCCAGGTCAACCCGGATATTCTGATGCGCCTGTCTTCTCAGATGGCTCGTCGCCTGCAGGTCACGTCTGAAAAAGTAGGCAACCTTGCCTTCCTCGACGTCACCGGTCGTATTGCTCAGACTCTGCTGAATCTGGCAAAACAGCCTGACGCGATGACTCACCCGGACGGTATGCAGATTAAAATCACCCGCCAGGAAATCGGCCAGATCGTTGGCTGCTCCCGTGAGACCGTTGGTCGTATTCTGAAGATGCTGGAAGATCAGAACCTGATCTCCGCTCACGGTAAGACCATCGTCGTTTACGGCACACGTTAATCCCATCGAAATGGCGCGTTACCCGGTAGCGCGCCATTTTTGTTTGCTCCGATGTGGCGAAGACTGATTTATCACCCCGAGATCAACTACGCACTACGACAGACCCTGGTGCTGTGTTTACCTGTGGCCGTCGGTCTTATCATTGGTCAGCTTCATCTGGGGCTTCTGTTTTCCCTCGTCCCTGCCTGTTGCAACATTGCCGGTCTTGATACCCCGCATAAACGCTTTTTTAAACGTTTAGTTATTGGCGCATCGCTGTTTGCCGGTTGCAGCCTGATCATGCAGTTACTGCTGGCGCAAGATATACCACTGCCGCTCATCCTCACCGGCCTGACGCTAATTCTTGGCGTAACCGCCGAGCTAAGCCCGTTGCATGCGCGACTGCTGCCAGCCTCACTCATCGCGGCAATTTTCACGTTAAGCCTTGCCGGGAACATGCCCGTCTGGGAGCCATTGCTGATCTATGCACTGGGTACGTTGTGGTATGGTCTGTTCAACTGGTTCTGGTTCTGGATGTGGCGTGAGCAGCCACTGCGTGAATCGCTCAGCCTGTTGTACCGCGAATTAGCCGATTACTGTGAGGCCAAGTACAGTCTGCTGACCCAGCATGCCGATCCAGAAAAAGCGCTGCCTCCATTACTGGTTCGTCAACAAAAAGCGGTAGATTTGATTACCCAGTGCTACCAGCAAATGCACATGCTGTCGACGCATCACAATAATGAATACAAGCGACTGTTGCGTGCCTTTCAGGAAGCGCTCGATTTGCAGGAACATATTTCAGTTAGCCTGCATCAGCCGGAAGAGGTGCAAAAGCTGGTCGAGCGAAGCCACGCGGAACAGGTGATTCGCTGGAACGCGCGCACCGTCGCCGCCCGCCTGCGCGTCCTGGCCGATGATATCTTGTATCACCGCTTACCGACCCGTTTCTCAATGGAAAAGCAGATTGGCTCGCTGGAGAAAATCGCCAACCAGCATCCGGATAATCCGGTAGGACAGTTTTGCTACTGGCACTTCAGCCGTATCGCCCGCGTGCTACGGACCCAGCGCCCGCTGTATGCCCGTGATTTAATGGCAGACAAACAACGGCGGTTGCCGTTGATCCCGGCGCTGAAAAACTATCTGTCGTTGAAATCCCCGGCGCTGCGTAACGCCGGGCGCATCAGCGTCATGCTGAGTATCGCCAGCCTGATGGGCAGCGCCTTACATCTGCCTAAACCTTACTGGATTTTGATGACGATCCTGTTCGTCACGCAAAATGGCTATGGGGCGACCCGGGTGCGTATTTTGCATCGTTCGGTGGGGACGCTCGTCGGACTGGTGATTGCGGGCGTCACATTGCACTTTCATATTCAGGAAGGTTTCACGCTGGCAGGCATGTTGCTGATCACATTAGGCAGCTATCTGATCATTCGCAAAAACTACGGCTGGGCCACCGTCGGCTTTACGGTTACGGCGGTATACACCCTGCAACTGCTGACGCTGAATGGGGAACAATTTATCGTGCCGCGGTTTGTCGACACGGTGATTGGCTGCTTAATCGCCTTTGGCGGCACGCTCTGGCTGTGGCCGCAGTGGCAGAGTGGTCTGTTGCGTAAGAACGCCCACGATGCGTTAGAAGCCGATCAGGAAGCCATTCGCCTGATCCTCAGCAACGATCCGCAGGCCACGCCGCTGGCGTATCAACGCATGCGGGTCAACCAGGCGCATAACACGCTGTTTAACTCACTGAATCAGGCAATGCAGGAGCCGGGATTCAACTCGCACTATCTGGCGGATATGAAACTGTGGGTCACGCACAGCCAGTTTATTGTCGAACACATCAACGCGATGACCACGCTGGCGAGGGAACATACGATGCTGACGCCGGATTTGGCACAGCGGTATCTGGAGTCCTGCGAAATCGCGCTTCAGCGCTGTCAGCAGCGGCTGGAATATGACGGACCGGGAAGCTCGGGCGATGTGAATATTCTCGAGGCACCAGAGATGCTGTCCCACGGTCCGTTAAGCACCCTGGAGCAGCATCTGCAGCGGGTTCTGGGGCATCTGAACACCATGCACACCATTTCGTCGGTCGCATGGCGTCAGCGCCCACACCACGGCATCTGGCTGAGCCGCCGACTGCGGGATATGAAAGGTTAAGATCGACTGCCGGATGCGCTACGCTTATCCGGCCTACGAATCAAACCTTACCCTGTAGGCCGGATAAGGCGCTCGCGCCGACATCAGGCAATCAGCCCACCACCTTCCCCACCGCCTGCGCGAAACGCTGCATCCCTTCCTCGATATCCGCGTCTTCCACCACCAGCGACGGCGCGAAACGCATTACGTCCGGCCCGGCATTCAACACCATCACCCCTTCGTGCGCGGCGGCGTAGAGGAAATCGCGCGCCCGGCCTTTAAACTGCGGCTTCAGCTCGGCGCCAATCAGCAGCCCCATGCCGCGAATATCGCTGAAAATATCGAACTGCTGATTAATCTGCTGCAAATGCTGCACAAACTTCTGACGTTTGCCCTGAATACCTTCCAGCACTTCCGGGGTGTTGATGATATCAAACGCGGCATCTGCAACTGCACAGGCCAGTGGATTACCGCCGTAAGTGGAACCGTGCGAACCCACGTGGAACGCGGAGGCAATTTCCTGGGTGGTCAACATGGCGCTCACCGGGAAGCCGCCGCCGAGCGCCTTAGCGCTGGTGAGGATATCCGGCGTCACGCCGTAGTGCATATAGGCAAATAAATCGCCGGTACGCCCCATCCCACACTGCACTTCATCAAATACCAGCAGCGCCTGATGCTGGTCGCAGAGTTCACGTAAACCTTGCAGGAATTCCGGGGTTGCCGCAGTAACTCCGCCTTCCCCCTGAATTGGCTCAACCACCACCGCACAGGTGTGATCGTCCATCACCGCTTTTACCGCATGCAGATCGTTAAACGGCACATGGATGATATCCGCCGGTTTTGGTCCAAAGCCGTCGGAATATTTCGGTTGCCCACCAACAGATACGGTAAACAGCGAACGACCGTGAAACGCATTATGAAAGGCAATGATTTTGGTTTTGAACGGGCTGTGGCGTACGCAGGCATAATGACGCGCCAGCTTAAAGGCGGTTTCGTTGGCTTCGGTACCAGAGTTCATGAACAGCACGCGTTCAGCAAAGGTCGCATCAATGATTTTACGACCTAAGCGCAACGCTGGTTCGTTGGTGAAAACGTTACTGGTGTGCCACAGGGTTTCGCCCTGGGTTTTTAACGCCTCAACCAGCGCCGGATGGCAATGCCCTAACGCGGTAACTGCAATGCCGCCCGCAAAATCAACATACTCTTTGCCCTGTTGATCCCAGACTCGACTCCCTTTTCCTTTTACCGGGATAAACTCAGCCGGTGCATAAATCGGCAGAATTACTTCATCGAATGTCGCGCGCGTAATCGCAGTTTGTTCAGTTGCCATGTCATTACCACCCTGTTAAGCAGAAATGCTAGTGAAATTATAATCACAAAATATGAATAAAAAATCACTGAATAGCAACCATAAATCACCGTTGGAGGAAATTATCCAGCAGCTGATGCCCCTGTTCGCTGAGAATACTCTCCGGGTGAAACTGCACACCTTCCAGATCCCACTCGCGGTGGCGAATACCCATGATCTCCTGTGTCTCACTCCAGGCCGTCACTTCAAAGCAGTCAGGAAGCGTTTCGGGGGCAACCACCAGAGAATGGTAGCGTGTCACGGTTAATGGGTTGGCGAGTCCCTGAAAAACGCCCTGCCCGTTATGCGTAATCGGCGAGGTTTTACCGTGCATCACTTTTGCTGCCCGAACCACGGTCGCGCCAAACGCCTGCGCCATCGCCTGGTGACCGAGACACACGCCCAGCAGCGGGATGTTGCCCGCGAAATGGCGAATAACGTCCAGCGAGATACCGGCATCATCCGGCGTGCAGGGGCCCGGGGAAATCACGATTTTTTGCGGATTCAGCGCGTCAATTTGCGACAGCGTCAGCTCGTCGTTACGCCTGACGAGAACATCAGCGCCCAGTTCGCAGAAGTATTGGTACAGGTTCCAGGTAAAAGAATCATAGTTATCGATAAGCAGGATCATGGCGGCTCCGGTACATAAGACCCGCGCTATTCTACTCAGTTTCCGGGGCTTCGCTTACCACTTTACGAAATATCGCCCGCAGAGCGCTCAGGTCGCCCATTGCCCCGCTCTGGTTCGCCTGGTTCCACTCCTCAACCTGAATGTCATCCCAGCTCAGCATATACCCGGCATGAATCGCTAACTGTTCGAAGAAAATACGCTGCGCGAGACCGCTACCAATACGAAACGGATGCAGCACATTAATTTCGCAATAATAGTGCGCGAGGCGATCGACGAATTTGTCTTCCGGCAATCCCACCAGCCAGGACTCCTCTTCCAGATCCTGCATCAGCGCATTGCCCTCTTTCTCGATATAGGCAAAATGGCAAAAGCGAGTATCGCCCTGGTAGATATCAACTTCCCGCAACTGCCCCGCCCAGTCGAAAATATCCTGGTATAACTGGCGATGAATGGCGCACAGGTGTGGCAAGCCACGCTTTAAAGGCCCCAACTCAATCGTCGCGGCGCGCAGTGCTGTTAATTCGTATGCCGCTTGTGCCAGACGCTGGGCCTGATGAATCCCCAGGCGGTTACGCATCACATTCAGACCGGGGTACAGATAAGGGTCACGTCCATCACCGAATTTATCGCTCATAGTGCCTCCTCAACTCTTCCAGACGCGCCAGGGCGTCTTCCGCGTTCAGAGTAACCTGTGGAATATCCACGCCTTCCAGTCGTCGGCTTCCCTGGAAATTGACATTACGCCGTTGCTCCCAGAGTCTGGACTTTTGTTTATCGGTGAGTTTTTTCACGTGACCTCCCTGAATGTAAGCGGCACTTGCCACAAGTATAAGCAGCAATTTCGGGTTACGCAGAGAAGGGAGAGAACGCGGGCAGGAACTACCCGCGAAAAATACGATTACGGCAGAACTTTAGCTGAAAGGATAACAATCGGTTTTGACGGGACATTCTGGTAAGGACCAACATCATGGGTCTGTACCTGAGAGATCTTATCCGCGACATCCATACCTTTCACAACTTTACCGAATACAGCATAGCCAAAGTCGCGTTGGCCGTGATCGAGGAAAGCGTTGTCTGCGATGTTGATAAAGAACTGGCTGGTCGCGCTGTCTTTATCTGCTGTACGCGCCATCGCAATCGTGCCACGGGTGTTACGCAGCCCGTTATCGGCTTCATTCTTGATTGGCGGGTTAGGTTTCTTCTGCTGCATCTGCTCGGTGAAGCCGCCGCCCTGTACCATAAAGCCCGGGATCACACGGTGGAACGTGGTGTTGTTATAGAAACCACTGTTCACATAATCGACAAAGTTTTGCACTGAAACCGGGGCTTTCTGGCTGTTCAGCTCCAGCTCAATGTTACCCGCAGAGGTGGTCAGCAGGACATGTGGGTCACCTTTTGCTGCCAGTGCTGCAGGGGAGAGAGCGGAAAGAGCGAGAACAGCTGCAACAGCCGCCAGAGTCGATTTGAGCATGAGAATTCCTTAACAAGAGCAGAAATGAAGCAAGTGAATTGATTCTAAAGAGCCTTCAAGGACAAGGCCATCCCTTTACTTAATTTTACGTACTTGAAACAAATGTAACCTCACAGTCGCAATACTCATTGTGATCGAGATCACATACAAAAATGTAACGGAGCAAGTTATTGCCATTAAATATTTAAATGTGTCACTAAAGCGCCTAAAATCTGCCCGCTCACGGCGCAGTCAATGCGCCTTACACTTCTATACAGGCCAGTCATGACTAACAGCAACCGCATTAAGCTCACATGGATTAGCTTTCTCTCCTACGCCCTGACAGGCGCGTTGGTAATTGTCACCGGGATGGTGATGGGAAATATCGCAGATTACTTCCATTTGCCCGTTTCCAGTATGAGTAACACCTTCACTTTCCTGAATGCCGGCATCCTGATCTCTATCTTCCTGAATGCATGGCTGATGGAGATTGTGCCCCTGAAAACCCAGTTGCGCTTTGGCTTTATCCTGATGGTTCTGGCGGTCGCCGGACTGATGCTCAGCCATAGCCTGGCCTTGTTCTCAGCAGCAATGTTTGTCCTTGGGCTGGTGAGCGGTATCACCATGTCGATTGGTACATTCCTGGTCACGCAGATGTATGAAGGTCGCCAGCGCGGTTCCCGCCTGCTGTTTACGGACTCTTTCTTCAGCATGGCTGGCATGATTTTCCCGATGGTGGCAGCATTCCTGTTAGCGCGCAGCATTGAATGGTACTGGGTTTATGCCTGCATCGGCCTGGTCTATGTTGCTATTTTCCTGCTGACCTTCGGTTGCGAATTCCCGGCGCTTGGCAAACACGCGCAGCAGTCAGACGCACCGGTAGTAAAAGAAAAATGGGGCATTGGCGTACTGTTTCTGTCCATTGCGGCTTTATGCTACATCCTCGGCCAGCTTGGTTTTATCTCATGGGTACCGGAATATGCCAAAAGTCTGGGCATGAGCCTGGGTGATGCGGGTAAACTGGTCAGCGACTTCTGGATGTCTTACATGGTTGGCATGTGGGCGTTTAGCTTTATTCTGCGTTTCTTCGATCTGCAGCGCATCCTGACCGTACTGGCGGGTTTGGCCACCATCCTGATGTATCTGTTTATCACCGGTACGCCAGAGCATATGCCGTGGTTCATTCTGACACTGGGCTTCTTCTCCAGCGCGATTTATACCACCATCATTACCCTCGGTTCCCAACAGACGAAGGTCGCCTCACCTAAACTGGTTAACTTCGTTCTGACTTGCGGCACCATCGGTACCATGCTTACTTTCGTCGTCACTGGCCCGATCGTCGCTCATAGCGGTCCAATGGCGGCACTGCAAACGGCTAACGGCTTGTATGCCGTTGTGTTCGTGATGTGCTTTGTTCTTGGGTTTGTCACGCGCCATCGCCAGCATAACGCTCCAGCCACGCATTAATCTCACTGCCGGGGACGCTTCCGCTTACCCGGCCTGCACACTACCGGATGGTGTCCGCGCCATCCGGCATATACCTCGCATCCCCCACCTCTCCAGGTGATGCAGGCCAATTCATACAAAAACCCCTTAATTTGTACGCTATTTATACAAACACGAAAAGCCAGTCAATTCCGTAACTTATAAAAATGTAGGTAAATCAGTCATATACCTCTTAAGGAGTATATGAGAGCGAATTTGATTTGTATCAATAAGCGGGGTTGCTGAATCGTTAAGGTAGGCGGTAATAGAAAAGAAATCGAGGCAAAAATGAGCAAAGTCAGACTCGCTATTATCGGTAATGGTATGGTCGGCCATCGCTTTATTGAGGATCTTCTTGATAAATCCGACGCTGCCAATTTTGATATTACCGTCTTCTGTGAAGAACCCCGCAAAGCGTACGACCGCGTACACCTGTCTTCCTACTTCTCCCACCACACCGCCGAAGAGCTTTCTCTGGTGCGCGAAGGATTCTACGAGAAGCACGGCGTTAAGGTATTAGTGGGCGAGCGCGCAATTACCATCAACCGCCAGGAGAAGGTGATCCACTCCAGCGCGGGGCGTACGGTTTATTACGATAAGCTGATCATGGCGACTGGCTCTTATCCGTGGATCCCGCCGATTAAAGGTTCGGAAACACAGGACTGCTTCGTTTACCGCACCATTGAAGATCTCAACGCCATTGAGTCTTGTGCGCGCCGTAGCAAACGCGGTGCTGTCGTCGGCGGTGGTCTGCTGGGCCTGGAAGCCGCCGGTGCGCTGAAAAACCTCGGCGTTGAAACCCACGTGATTGAATTCGCTCCGATGCTGATGGCTGAACAGCTGGATCATATGGGTGGCGAACAGTTACGTCGCAAAATTGAAAGCATGGGCGTGCGTGTGCACACCAGCAAAAATACGAAAGAGATTGTTCAGGAAGGCGTCGAAGCGCGCAAAACCATGCGTTTTGCCGATGGTAGCGAACTGGAGGTCGATTTTATCGTTTTCTCTACCGGTATTCGTCCACGCGACAAACTGGCTACCCAGTGCGGTCTGGACGTCGCTCCGCGCGGTGGGATCGTGATTAACGACACCTGCCAGACTTCTGACCCGGACATCTATGCCATCGGCGAATGCGCCAGCTGGAACAACCGTGTGTATGGTCTGGTGGCACCCGGCTACAAAATGGCGCAGGTTGCCGTTGACCATATCCTCGAAACCGAAAACGCCTTCGAAGGCGCAGATTTAAGCGCCAAGCTGAAGCTGCTCGGCGTTGACGTTGGCGGGATTGGCGACGCACATGGCCGCACACCGGGTGCGCGCAGCTACGTTTACCTCGACGAGAGCAAAGAAGTCTACAAACGCCTCATTGTCAGCAAAGATAACAAAACGCTGCTCGGCGCGGTTCTGGTAGGCGACACCAGCGATTACGGCAATCTGCTGCAACTGGTGCTGAACGCTATCGAACTGCCGGAAAACCCGGACTCATTGATCCTGCCAGCACATGCGGGCAGCGGCAAACCGTCTATCGGCGTCGATAAACTGCCGGACAGCGCGCAGATTTGTTCCTGCTTCGACGTCACCAAAGGCATGCTGGTTGCTGCTATCAATAAAGGTTGCCACACCGTTGCGGCGCTGAAAGCTGAAACCAAAGCCGGTACCGGTTGCGGTGGGTGTATCCCACTGGTAACGCAGGTCCTGAACGCTGAACTGGCGAAACAGGGTATTGAAGTTAACAACAACCTGTGTGAACACTTCCCGTACTCGCGTCAGGAACTGTTCCATCTCATTCGCGTAGAAGGCATTAAAACCTTCGAAGAGTTGCTGGCAAAACATGGGAAAGGCTACGGCTGTGAAGTGTGTAAACCGACCGTCGGTTCCCTGCTGGCCTCGTGCTGGAATGAGTACATTCTCAAACCTCAGCACACACCGCTGCAAGACACCAACGACAACTTCCTGGCGAATATCCAGAAAGACGGCACCTACTCTGTAATCCCGCGCTCCGCTGGCGGTGAAATCACCCCTGAAGGTCTGGTGGCCGTGGGGCGTATCGCGCGTGAATTTAACCTGTATACCAAAATCACCGGCTCTCAGCGTATTGGCCTGTTCGGCGCACAGAAAGATGACCTGCCGGAAATCTGGCGCCAGTTGATTGAAGCCGGTTTCGAAACCGGTCATGCCTATGCTAAAGCGTTGCGTATGGCGAAAACCTGCGTGGGCAGCACCTGGTGCCGCTACGGCGTGGGCGATAGCGTCGGTTTCGGCGTCGAGCTGGAAAACCGCTACAAAGGCATCCGTACGCCGCACAAGATGAAGTTCGGTGTCTCCGGCTGTACCCGTGAATGCGCGGAAGCCCAGGGCAAAGACGTGGGTATCATCGCCACGGAAAAAGGCTGGAACCTGTACGTTTGCGGTAACGGCGGGATGAAACCTCGTCATGCGGATCTGCTGGCGGCGGATATCGATCGCGAAACGCTGCTGAAGTATCTCGACCGCTTCATGATGTTCTACATCCGCACTGCCGACAAACTGACCCGTACCGCACCATGGTTAGACAACCTGGAAGGCGGCATCGAGTATCTGAAATCGGTCATCATCGACGACAAGCTGGGCCTGAACGAACATCTGGAAGAAGAGATGGCCCGTCTGCGTGAAGCGGTGGTCTGCGAGTGGACAGAAACCGTTAACACCCCATCCGCGCAGGTTCGCTTCAAGCACTTCATCAACAGCGACAAACGCGACCCGAACGTCCAGGTTGTGCCTGAACGTGAACAACATCGTCCGGCAACGCCTTATGAGCGTATCCCGGTGACTCTGGTGGAGGAGAACGCATGAGCCAGTGGCAAAACATCTGCAAAATCGATGACATTCTGCCTGCAACAGGCGTCTGTGCCCTGTTAGGTACTGAACAAGTCGCGATTTTCCGCCCGTATCACAGCGACCAGGTGTTTGCGATCAGCAACATCGATCCGTTCTTTGAGTCCAGCGTGCTTTCTCGTGGTTTGATCGCTGAACATCAGGGCGAACTGTGGGTCGCCAGCCCGCTGAAAAAACAGCGCTTTCGTTTAAGCGATGGGCTGTGCATGGAAGACGAACAGTTCTCGGTAAAACATTACGAAGCGCGAGTAAAAGACGGCACGGTGCAGTTGCGCGGTTAATAAATTTTTGGGAGGCGCAACGCCTCCCCTTTTTTGTATTTTTTTCATTTTAATTGTTATCACAAAATCATTTGTACTGCATCGCGGCGGCAACCGAGAAAATCCCCAGGAGCATAGTTCACTATGTGACTGGGGTGAGCGAGGGCAGCCAACAAAGAGGCAGTGCAAAGGATGAAGTGAGAAAAGGATAATCAAATGTTTACTGACACTATCAATAAGTGTGCGGCTAACGCTGCGCGCATCGCACGCCTGTCGACTAATAACCCGCTCGGATTCTGGGTCAGTTCAGCAATGGCAGGGGCTTATGTCGGTCTTGGCATCATTCTTATTTTCACCCTCGGCAATCTGCTCGACCCATCCGTACGTCCTTTGGTGATGGGTGCAACCTTTGGTATCGCCTTAACGCTGGTCATCATCGCGGGTTCTGAACTGTTTACCGGTCACACCATGTTCCTGACGCTCGGCGTTAAAGCGGGCACCATCAGCCACGGTCAAATGTGGGCAATTTTGCCGCAAACCTGGCTGGGTAATCTGGTCGGATCCGTGTTTGTCGCCCTGCTTTATAGCTGGGGCGGCGGCAGCCTGTTGCCGATCGATACCAGCATCGTGCATTCGGTTGCACTGGCGAAAACCACAGCGCCTGCAACGGTGCTGTTCTTCAAAGGCGCGCTGTGTAACTGGTTGGTTTGTCTGGCAATCTGGATGGCAATTCGTACCGAAGGCGCAGCGAAATTCCTCGCTATCTGGTGGTGTCTGCTGGCATTTATTGCTTCCGGCTACGAGCACTCAGTTGCCAACATGACGCTGTTTGCCCTCTCCTGGTTCGGTCATCATAGCGAAGCCTATACCCTGGCCGGAATTGGTCATAACCTGTTGTGGGTGACACTCGGTAATACTTTGTCCGGTGTCGTATTCATGGGATTGGGTTATTGGTATGCTACGCCAAAATCGGAGCGTCCGGCTCCGGCAAAAATCAATCAGCCAGAGGCTGCTGCCAATAATTAAGGGGTAATGTCGTGGACCATTTGCCTATATTTTGTCAACTACGTGACCGCGACTGCTTGATCGTCGGCGGTGGTGATGTCGCAGAACGCAAAGCGCGGTTGCTGCTGGAAGCGGGCGCCCGTATAACAGTTAATGCGCTGGCGTTTATTCCGCAGTTCACCGTATGGGCAAATGAAGGCATGCTGACACTGGTTGAGGGGCCGTTCGATGAGTCCCTGCTCGATCCTTGCTGGCTGGTTATCGCCGCCACCGATGACGATGCCGTTAACCAAAGCGTCAGCACCGCCGCAGAATCACGCCGTATCTTCTGCAACGTGGTCGATGCGCCAAAAGCAGCCAGTTTTATCATGCCCTCCATTATCGACCGCTCGCCGCTGATGGTGGCGGTCTCCTCTGGCGGCACTTCACCGGTGCTGGCCCGTCTGCTGCGTGAAAGACTCGAATCCATGCTGCCTCAGCATCTGGGCCAGGTCGCGCAATATGCCGGCAAGTTGCGCTCCCGGGTTAAAAAACAGTTTGCCAGTATGGGTGAACGTCGCCGCTTCTGGGAAAAATTGTTCATTAATGACCGCCTGGCGCAGTCGCTGGCAAACAGTGACACAAAAGCCGTCGAAGAAACCACCGAGCAGTTGCTTAGCGAACCACTGGATCACCGTGGAGAAGTGGTGCTGGTTGGTGCCGGTCCTGGCGATGCCGGGCTGCTGACGCTGAAAGGGCTGCAGCAGATCCAGCAGGCAGACGTAGTGGTTTATGACCGTCTGGTTTCCGACGATATTATGAACCTCGTGCGCCGCGATGCCGACCGGGTGTTCGTCGGTAAACGTGCGGGTTACCACTGCGTACCGCAGGAAGAGATTAACCAGATCCTGCTGCGTGAAGCGCAACAGGGTAAACGCGTCGTGAGACTGAAAGGTGGCGACCCGTTCATCTTTGGTCGCGGTGGCGAAGAGCTGGAAACGCTTTGCCACGCCGGTATTCCATTCTCTGTCGTACCGGGTATTACCGCAGCCTCCGGTTGTTCCGCCTATTCCGGCATTCCACTGACCCATCGTGATTACGCCCAGAGCGTTCGTCTGGTTACCGGGCACCTGAAAACCGGCGGCGAGCTGGACTGGGAAAATCTGGCGGCAGAGAAACAGACGCTGGTGTTCTACATGGGGCTGAACCAGGCGGCCACGATTCAGGAAAAACTGATCGAATTTGGCATGCAGCCCGATATGCCGGTTGCACTTGTAGAAAACGGCACCTCCGTGAAACAACGCGTCGTCAACGGTGTGCTGACGCAGCTCGGGGAATTAGCGCAACAGGTTGAAAGCCCAGCGCTAATTATTGTTGGTCGTGTGGTAGGCCTTCGCGATAAGCTGAACTGGTTCTCTAACCATTAATTAAAAAAAGCCCTGTTCCCCAGGGCTTTTTTTACAACTACTCGTAACTTCGAATTAACTTTACTTAAAATTGAATTAAGCAACCCAAATTAAATTCATGAAGTGAATTTGATTATTAATAATATTGCGTAAAAACTCTTTCATTAGCCAAATTCGCCCCACATCCATTCATACCGCAAATAGTATCGTTAAGTATTCAATTTGACCTACCCAGGTTATCGGGTGATAAAATAAACACTAAAGGATAATTTTACTCTGGCCATTTCATCATTGCCTGTATCGCTATCTGCATATATTTAGTACGCAAGGAAAATATTAATCAAAGATGAACCCTATGCAAAAGAAAAAACTTATTTCTATCGCTATAGCTCTCGCGATGCAAAGTTATTACATTCCGGCCATCGCCGCAGAGAATAACGATGATGAAAAAGAATGTCCCAGTAATATCTCCTCCCTGCCTAAAGAAAAGCGCGAAAAACTCTCACCGGCCTGCCTTGCTACATTATCTGAAAAAGATAATCACTGGGGCTGGGTTGCTGGCGGCGTTGCTGCGTTGGCCGCGGGCGTGGCTATTGGCGTTGAAAATAACAGTGGCGGAGATTCCACTCATTCTTATATGCCCCCTACGCCCGACAATGGCGGCGACGTAACCCCGCCCGACGATGGCGGCGATGATGATGTGATCCCGCCCGACGATGGCGGCGATGACAATGTAACCCCGCCTGACGATGGCGGCGATGACGATGTGACCCCGCCTGACGATGGCGGCGATGACGATGTGACCCCGCCCGATGATGGCGGCGATGACGATGTGACCCCGCCTGATGACGACGACACGCCCCCAGATAACTCTGTTACTACCTTCAGCAACGGCGTCACCATCGATAAAGGCAAAGACACCCTGGCCTTCGATAGCTTCAAACTGGATAGCGGCAGCGTTCTCGAGGGTGCCGTGTGGAATTATTCAGAACAGAACAACCAGTGGCAGCTCACCACCCTGGACGGCAAAACGCTGAACGTCTCCGGCTGGGACGTGACCGACGCCAATGCCGCCGTGATTGAAGGCACCCAGGAAAACGGTCTCTACTGGAAGTACGACAGCCGTGGCTATCTGATTATTGCCGACGATAAAACCACGGTTATCAGCGGCGACGACGAATCGCATTCTACCGATCGCGGCATGGATATCAGCGGCCAGGGCAGTACCGGCGCGATTATTTCCGGCGATAGAACCGTCAACACGCTCACCGGGGACTCCAGCGTGACCGACGGTGCCACCGGTATGGTTATCTCCGGAGACGGCACCACCAACACCATTTCGGGCCACTCAACGGTGGACAACGCCACCGGCGCGCTGATTTCCGGCAACGGCACCAGCACCGATTTCTCCGGCGACATTGCCGTAAGCGGCGGCGGCACCGCCATCATCATCGATGGCGACAACGCCACGATTAAGAATACCGGTACCTCTAACATCAGCGGAGCAGGCTCCACCGGTACCGTCATTGACGGCAATAACGCCCGCGTCAACAACGACGGTGATATGACCATCACCGACGGCGGCACCGGCGGCCACATTACCGGCGACAACGTGGTTATCGATAACGCCGGGAGCACCACCGTCAGCGGCGCGGACTCCACGGCGCTGTATATCGACGGCAACAACGCGCTTATTATCAACGAAGGTAATCAGACTATCTCCGGCGGCGCCATCGGTACGCAAATTGACGGCGACGGTGCCCGTATCGCCAATACCGGCGATATCGCGGTGGATGGCGCAGGCTCTGCCGCCGTAGTTATCAATGGCGATAACGGCAGCCTGACCCAGGCGGGCGATCTGCTGGTCACCGACGGCGCGATGGGCATCATCACCTACGGCACCGGAAATGAAGCAAAAAATACCGGCAATGCCACCGTCCGCGATCAGGACTCCATAGGTTTTGTGGTTGCAGGCGAAAAAAACACTTTCAAAAACAAAGGGGATATTGACGTCAGCCTTAACGGCACCGGCGCGCTGGTAAGCGGCGATATGTCGCAGGTTACGCTGGATGGCGATATTAACGTTGTCTCAGTCCAGGATAGCGAAGGCGTATTTAGCTCAGCGACAGGCGTGAGCGTGAGCGGCGACAGCAACGCCGTTGATATCACCGGCAACGTAAATATCAGCGCCGACTACGGGCAGGATGATCTGGCTGCCGGGGATCCCCCGTTAACCGGCGTTGTTGTCAGCGGTAATGACAATAACGTTACCCTTAATGGCGCGCTGAATATTGATGACAACGATCTGTCCGCC
This sequence comes from Citrobacter sp. TBCS-15, assembly GCF_005280815.1. Lineage (NCBI taxonomy): Bacteria > Pseudomonadati > Pseudomonadota > Gammaproteobacteria > Enterobacterales > Enterobacteriaceae > Citrobacter > Citrobacter sp. TBCS-15. The sequence goes on from NZ_SZWK01000251.1 coordinate 42,259, forward strand.
ACCAGCGGGCAGTACCTGGACGTTGTTGGCCTGAGCGTAACAGGTGATGATAACGACGTTGAGATTGGCGGCGGTATTAATATCACCCACAGCGAGGATCCACTTGATAGAACCTCTGCCGACATTACCGGCATCAGCGTCAGCGGTAACAGTACCGTTACGCTAAACGGTCATTCTACCATTGATACCAACACGATAGTGGGTGGTCACGTTGTACTGGCGCGGGTCAACAATGGCGGCTCCCTGATTCTGGGTGATGACTCAGTTGTTGACGTTAATGTCAGTTATATACCCACAAACCTTTTCACCTACAACGCGTTGCTGATGGCTGATGGCGAAGGCACATCAATTGAAAATAAAGGCGATATTACAAGCCATGGCGTATATTCCGTCATTCGCGCAGATAACGGCGCGGAAGTCCGCAACAGCGGAGATATTCTTGTCTACGCGACCAATAGCAACAGCAGTGAGGATCGTGCAACCATCACAAGGGCTAGTGGCGAGGGATCGGCTGTTCATAACAAAGCCGACGGCGATATCACCATCATTTCTGACCAGACGCCGCAGGGCAGTGGCGGTGATGGCGCATATCCACTGAAATGGTACACCCACACCTTTTACGCCATGTTGGCTACGGATTATGGCGATGTCGTTAATGATAAGGATGCCACTATCCATTTGCAGGGCGCGGGTGTATATGGCGTAACTGCCAGCAGAGGAACAGCGTCAAACGCAGGCGATATCTATCTGGACGGCTTGGTCCCGACGCTGGACGATGAAAATAACATCACCAGCACCAGCTACTGGCAGCCGTCATCGCTCTATCTCACCAGCTCAGGAATGGTGGCGGGTTCCACCGATGCCGATGGCGACGCCACCGCCATCAACACCGGCACCATTACCGTCAACAACGCCGGGTTCGGTATGATGGCGCTCAACGGTGGCACCGCGATTAACCAGGGTATGATCACCCTGACCGCCGATGCAGGCGTTGAAGGCCAGGCAAACGAGTTGGTCGGCATGGCGGCGCTCAACGGCGGCGTCGTCATCAATGACACTACCGGCGTGATTAACATCGACGCCGATTACGGCCAGGCGTTTCTGAGCGACAGTTCCAGCTACATCATCAATAACGGCTCCATCAACCTTAACGGCAGCCCGATGGATGACGCTGATTCCCATATGGGCGACGCACCAACGGATAAAATCTGGATTCAGTCCCTGCCTGGCAGCGGCGACAGCGACACCCAGACTTCTGACGCGGGTTTCTTCACCAATGGTACGCTGGCAAACTACGGTACTGAAACCCTGAACGGTGATGTGGACGTTAGCGGGGGCTGGTTGTACAACGAGGCTGGCGCTTCACTTACCGTCAACGGCACCCTGACGATTAACGGCGGGGCTAACGCGCTGGCCAACTACGGGACGCTGGACGCAGATGCTATTTCCACCTGGCACAGCCTCTTCAATGAAGAGGGCGGCAGCATCACCACTGATCTGTTAACCCTTAACGGCGACGTTACTTTCTACAATGACGGTGATTTTACCGGCTCCATCGTGGGCGGCAGCTACCAGCAAGAAATCGTCAACACCGGCGATATGACGGTGGCGGAAGATGGCAAATCGCTGGTCAGTGGCAGCTTCTACTTCTATAACCAGCAGGGCGCAACGCTTGCCAACAGCGGAAGCGCGGTGGAAGGCGGCGAGAACACCATTATCAACCTGACACGCGCCAATGATTCGCTGACCCAGGTGAACAGCGGCACCATCACCGCCACTAACGGTTACAGCGCCATCACCACGGTCAACGGCAGCAATGACCCCAAATGGATCTGGAACACCGAAACCGGCGTGATCAACGGTATTAACCCGGATGCGCCGCTGATTAACCTGGGCCGCGGCTATAACTTTGGCAACCAGGGCACTATCAACGTGCAGGGCGATAACGCCGTGGCGATTAGCGGCGGCACCAGCAGCTATGTAATCAACCTGGTCAACAGCGGCACCATCAACGTCGGTACTGAGCAGGGCAAGGAGGACGGCACCAACGGCACCGGGCTTATCGGTATCAAAGGCAACGGTAAAGCCACCACTATTAACAACGCCGCAGACGGCGTGATCAACGTTTACGCCGATGACTCGTATGCGTTTGGCGGCCAGACCAAAGCCATCATTAACAACGGTGAAATCAACCTGCTGTGCGACAGCGGCTGCGACATCTACGCACCGGGCACCACCGGTACGCTGGATGACCACAACGGTACGGCAGACATCGTTATCCCAGATGCGGCTACCGCCCCAACCGAGGGCAGCATCCCCACGCCGCCAGCGGATCCAAACGCGCCGCAGCAGCTCTCCAACTATATTGTCGGCACCAACGCCGATGGCAGTTCCGGTACGCTGAAAGCCAATAATCTGGTGATTGGTGACAACGTGAAGGTGGATACCGGTTTTACCAGCGGCACGGCGGAGACCACCGTGGTGGTGGATAACGCCTTCACCGGCAGCAATATCCAGGGTGCGGACAACATCACATCCACCAGCGTAGTGTGGAACGCCCAGGGTAGCCAGGACAGCGACGGCAACGTTGACGTCACCATGACCAAAAACGCCTATGCCGACGTGGCCACCGACGCCAGCGTTTCTGGCGTGGCGAGTGCGCTGGACGCTGGTTACACCAACAACGAGCTGTACACCAGCCTTAACGTAAGCACCACTGCTGAGCTGAACAGCGCGCTGAAACAGGTAAGCGGCAGTCAGGCCACCACGGTATTCCGTGAAGCGCGTGTACTCAGCAACCGCTTTACCATGCTGGCCGACGCTGCGCCGCAGATCAAAGATGGTTTAGCGTTCAACGTCGTAGCGAAAGGCGACCCACGCGCTGAGCTGGGCAACGATACCCAGTACGACATGCTGGCATTACGCCAGACGTTGGATCTTACCGCCAGCCAGAATCTGACGCTGGAGTACGGTATTGCGCGTCTGAATGGCGACGGTTCGAAAACCGCGGGCGATAACGGCCTGACCGGCGGCTACAGTCAGTTCTTTGGTCTGAAGCACAGCATGGCGTTTGATGAAGGTCTGGCGTGGAACAACAGCCTGCGTTATGACGTGCACAACCTCGACAGCAGCCGTTCTGTCTCATATGGCGACACCAACAAGGTGGCGGATTCCGACGCACGTCAGCAGTATCTTGAGCTTCGCAGCGAAGGAGCGAAAACTTTCACCATGATGGGCGATGCGCTGAAAGTCACGCCGTATGCCGGGGTGAAATTCCGTCACACCATGGAAGATGGTTACAAAGAGCGCAGTGCAGGAGATTTTAACCTGTCGATGAACGCTGGCAGCGAAACCGCTGTAGATTCCATTGTCGGCCTGAAGCTGGATTACGTTGGGAAAAACGGCTGGGGTGCCACCGCCACGCTGGAAGGCGGCCCGAACCTGAGCTACAGCAAGAGCCAGCGTACAGCGTCATTACAGGGTGCGGCGGGTCAATCGTTCGGCGTGGATGACGGTCAAAAAGGCGGCGGCGTTAATGGTCTGGCAACCATCGGCGTGAAATACAGCACCAAAGACGCCAGCCTGAATCTGGATGCTTACCAGTGGAAAGAGGACAACATCAGCGATAAAGGCTTTATGTTAAATTTCAGAAAAACATTCCGCTAATAAATTAAATCGGCAGCCTGGTATTACTTATTAATACCAGGCTGTTTTAATTTAAAAACAATTCACTAACCATATGTTTTATATAAAAATTACCAAGTCCTTTTCTGGACTACTTAAGTTTTATGTTAGTTGATATCCTAACCGCCGAGAAATGGATTTCATCCATTTTAAAATAGATATCTAACAAGGATTTTTAACATGTTTAAATTTGCAAAAATCACCATTGTCGCTGGGGTTCTGGCTACACTGACCGCATGTACTGGTCATATCGAAAACAAAAAAAATAACTGCAGCTACGATTATTTCCTGCATCCGGCAATTTCAATTTCTAAAATTATTGGTGGCTGTGGCCCGGCTGCAGATCAGTAATAGACGTTATTGCGCAGATACAAAAAAACCGGGTATTTCCCGGTTTTTTGCATTTTCAGATTCTATGCTCATTCATATGCTATCGCATTCACGCTCTCACGCAAAATACGTAGTACGGTCTCTTCTCCACTCCGGTTTGGATTAATACGAATCGCATAATCGCCCAGCGACGGATTTGCTTCGCGAAACGTCCCGGAAAGACGATAAAACAGAGGAGGGATCTCATATTTCGACTCTGCCCCCACCGGATACGGTAATGCGCCTTTCTCTTGCGCCGCTTCCAGTACGCGGGCGGCAATCGGCTGATGAAACTCAACAATTAGCACCTTCGACTGGGCATTGGCAATAACCGCCTTTTTAACCTCAGGTATCACGCCGCTATTGAGTAGCGTCAGCAATCGTTCTGAAACGCCAGCCTGTACCGCATGCATCACCGGAGCAAAAACCAAACCACGAAGCACCTCCAGGGCCTGCGCCCCCTGAATTTGGCTGCCGCCGGAATAGAGAGTCGCACGGATTCTGGCGATAACCTCCGCCTTGCCGATAACCGCCCCAACTCCCTCCGGGCCAAAGAGCTTGAAGCAGGAAAATGTAGACAGCGTCGCCCCATGTTCACAGCCGATACCGTCTACCTTCATGACGGCGTAGTTATCATCGGTTAACGTCGGTACGCCGCAGCGCGCAATCTCCGCCAGTACCTCGGTTAAAATGTAACGATCCTGCGGCTGCTGACGCGTATGTTGCACCAGCGCGGCATCCGGGCGATGCTGCGTAATAACCCGCGTGATTTCCGGGAGGCAGTTGAAATCTGCCCTGACCAGAGTAATGCCCATCTGCTCGATGAGTACCTGTGTTGTGGGGTAAACGGGCGCATCATGAACCAGCAGTCGCTGGCCGGGTTTGAGCAGCGCCGCCAGTCCGGCGCGTATCGCACCGGTACCAGCCCCCTGAACCAACACGCCGGCCTCAGCATGAAATGCCTCGGCCAGCACTTTTTCCACACGCTGCGTCACCCGAGGCTGATTCAGCCCCGGCACCAGTCCCAAGTCACCTCCGGTCAGAAAATCAGCGCCGGGAAAGTGACGGCACAGCGTATCCACCAGCGCAAACTGCTTCTGCTGCGCTTGTGCGAGCGTCAGGCTTTGCAGAGGGAATGTTTTCATTTTTTACGCCTCCTCAAGCCGGAACAAACAGACCAAACCAGTAGAGAATATTCAGCACAATACCGGTGATCATCACCGCCACGACCGGGGCCGCCATCTTCTGAACCGGACGCCCTATCGATTCGTTGAGGAAGTAAATCGCCACCGCAATCGAGAAGCCGGTGTAGCCCGCCATCTTGATAGCGGCAAAAATCGAGCCGACCAACAGCGCCATTTCCATCAGCATATTCATGGCATTACGAATATTGTCCGACGCGTTACGCACTGACGGATACCGTCCCAGCCATTTGCCAATCGAACGCAGCAGCAGCACTTCCGCTGAAATCACGATAGCGCCAAGGATTGCCGCAATCCACGGGTTCGGCGCCAGGTAGCCAACGGAATAGACGAACGTGAAGCCAGCTACCGCATAAACACCCGTCGCCAGCGCGGTTGTCGCAATCATTGGCACAAAACCCAGCCCGCGCATAAATTCCGCCAATGCCGCTTGGTTAACCAGTGTCTGCGATTGCTCCGGCGTAATTCCCGCCGAGTAAGCTTTTTCCAGCGTAAAAATCGAAACTTCACTGCCGGCGAAAATCTTCATACTGGCGACGGCGGCAATCAACGCGCCGACAATGGCGATGTACGGCAGGTTTTTAATAATCCGCGAAGTTCTCTCTTCAAAGACCGATAACCCGCTGGCATCTATCTCGTCATCACCACGATGGCGAATATCATGCGTAATGGCGATGGCCAACAGCATCATCATCCCGACGAAGATCTCAATGGATTCCGGGTTCAGATGCGGGAAGTAACGCACGACCACCACACGGGTCATCAGTACCACTACCGCGGCGACAATGCTGTGCTTCCAGCCAAACTGGTAAAAAATCGCCACCAGCGGGAAGAGTGCGAATGCAGAAACCACCGGAGAACTCAGCTCACCGAGGCTACCCAGCACATCAACCGGCAACGCCGTGAGCAGATGGTTTACCGGCAGCAGGCAGGTCAGAATCAATACGCCCCAGATAGCGCCCAGACCGAACGCCAGCAGGCTGTTCATCGCCAGCACACCGAGAATGTCCGTTGGCAGGAACAGCAGCCAGGCGTTAAGCAAACCTGTTTTTAGGGTAAAAGAGATCCCCACCGACGCCACAAAACCGATACTCAGACCAAACGCGATACTTCCCGCCTCGCGGCGGTTCATGTATCCCTCGATCAGCTGCGGCAGAATCGGACGGATACCGTCATGAAAGACAGCCGCCGAGCGATGCGCCAGAAGTGACGTCATGCCGGTCAGGCAGGCCACCAGCACAATCTGAATGTACAGATCCATAGTCATGCCTTTTATTTCAGATGGTTAACCAGCATCGGTATCGCATGTTCAACATGTTCGACGGAGAGGCCAAAAGCCACTTTCCCTTCCGCAACCATTTTTGCGATATGTTCGTCTTTCGCCTTAATACCCGGCCTGGCGATAGTGCAGCTTTTGTTGTAGCCAATCACCGCAATGGCAATCGACAGCGCTGCGCCCGCGCCGGTGTTACAAGCGCCGATGTAGTAATCCAGTTGTCCGGATTTCACCTTCATCGCCGCTTCCATATCGTTATGAATGGATACCTCAAAGCAGCCAGGAGCGGCGGTTTCGATGGTCTTTTTAATCTGCTCACGTTGTAAGCCAGCAACGCCAATTTTTTTCATGATTCTGTCCTTATTGGAAAAATTGTGAGGGGTTATCACGTAACATCGTGTCCACATCGGCCTGGCTGAATCCTGACTGGCGCAACTGTGGGATAAAAGTGGTTAACAGATAGTCATAGCCATTGCCGCCATTGGCTTTTAAATGCGAGCGGCGAGTAATGTCCATAGAGAGCATCACGCGATTTAGCAGCCCACGATTGCGTAGCGCGTGCAGCATGCCAATGCGTTTCTCATCCGGGTAATAGCTGTTTTTACCGATGGTATCGAACTGCACATACGCGCCGAGATCGATCATGCGTAAAATATTGTCGAGGTTATCTTTCAGGTCGCAGTGACCAACGGTTACGCGAGAAAGGTCAACGCCGTACGTCCTCAGCAGGGTCAGTTGTTCCAGTCCCATGGTGCTAAAAGAGGTATGGGTCGAAATGGGGCGTCCGGTTTCGTTATGCGCGCGTGCTGCGGCGATAAAAACCTTCTCTTCAAGCGGCGTAATCACTCCTTCACTGGAGCCGATTTCCGCGATAATTCCAGCCTGCAACTCAGTGCCATCGATACCGATGATAATCTCATCGATCATCTCTTGCGCGAGCTGTTCCACGCTACGTGTCGCAACATGCTCGGGGAAAAAAGCATCCTGATAATAGCCTGTGCAGGCCATCACGTTGATGCCGGTATCGCGCATCAGGTCGAGCATGAATTGCGGATTACGCCCCATATAGCGGTTGGTCATCTCAATAATGTTGCTGACACCTAACGCCCGGAGATCCTTCATCTCCTGGCAAATGAGGTCGTACTGATCTAACCGGCAATCGAGGTTATTCTTGAACCCGGAGAGATCGATATGCAGATGTTCGTGAACCCAGGTGTAACCCATCGGATCAAAACTCATAAGATGTCCTCTTTAAGCCGTAATGCCGAAAGAAAAGAGCTGCCGTTTTGTGGTAACGACGCGCCGAAAAATTCGCACACCGTAGCGCCAACATCGGATAACGTCGCCCTAATACCTAATTTTGCTGGCTCCAGCCCCTGCCGATACACCAGAACCGGTACAACCTCTCGGGTATGATGACTGTGCCCAATGGTCGGATCGTTGCCGTGATCGGCCATGACCACCAGACAATCATTTGGATCCATAGCGGCCAGAAGGCGCGAAAGATTAAGGTCAACAACCTGCAACCGTTCGGCATAACGCGCCGTGTCTTCAGCGTGTCCGGCAAGATCGGTTTCCTGAATGTTGGTACAGATAAATACCGTCGGCTCCGCGTTAAATTCGTTAAGGGTGATATCCATGATCTGCTGGCTATCCACCAGGTTTTGCCAGCTGCGCCCGTGCGGATTGCCAACGATATCCGCCACCTTACCGACCAGTACGGTAGGGATTCCGGCTTCATGAAGTTTTTGCGGAACCTGCACCTGCTCATCTACGCCGTAACCCATATGCCGGACCTGAAAACCGTTGTCATAAGCGCCGGAGCGTGGGGCGCTTATACCGATAAAGCGTCCTTCTTTGGTCTCAGCGGCATCCAGAATGCGCTGACTGTCCGTAAGCAGCCCACCAAACGCGATCACGCGCCCAACCTGTACCTGCTCACGTACCACGCGGCCAATTTTCAACACCTCATCAAACGGCATAACAGCAAGATTGGCGGTAACGTTATAGACCTGTCCTAAATCCGCTTCGAGGTTATCCCCTACCGCCACCGCGTCGTTAATCCACAGAAACGACAGGTCGCTACCACGCCTTTCCACCTGCCAGCCTGCGGCTTTCAACGCTTGCTCAACACCATCGATGACGTCGTTAAACGGCATCCGCAACGGCGCCTGAGGACGCGTACCCAGGATCTCCTGATGACCCATAAAGGTATCGCCGCCTTCATGCTGCAACTGTGCAACGCCCCAGACTGCCGATGCTGAAGGTTTCATCACCCCCGGCGCAAAGCCCAGGGCGTTAATCAGTCCCAACTTTTCCAGCGTTGGCAGCTGTAGCTGCGGGAACTCGCTCAGGATATGACCACAGGTATTCGCTCCGGCATCCTGCGGCCTGACCAGCGTGACGTCTTTCATTGCGCCAACGCCAAAGCTATCAATAACCAACACCACGAATCGGGCCATTAGTCCTCCAGAATATTGCCAAGACTGTCGTAGCGGGCGACGATTTCAGCCGCGTTACGCTGAATACCGGACACCAGCACGACGTCGCTACGCGTCACGAAGATCTGTGTGCGAAAACAGAAGATCACCGCGCTGCTCACCGGAAACTCACCGGCCACAGGCAGGTAGTAGTCAATGCTGCTGTCATCCACGGGTTTCAGCGTTGCGGCGATCGGCGCGTCGCTTTCTGGCGTAAAGACCAGCGCGTTTTGCGCATGGCCGCGACGGTAATACCCCCCGCCGTAGCAATAACTGTCTCCACGAAAATTGTGCGAAACCTCGCTCAACCACAGCATCGCGATGCGTTCCGGCTGGTCGCCTTTTTGGTTGGAAGGGATAGTGCCGGTCAACGCATGGCCCGGCTCGGCGTGGGTGACGCCATATTCCGCCAACAGGGGTAACGACGTGCAACTACTGGCTGACGGCGCATTAAGTTGCTCAATGGCAATTCCGGCTTCCGCCAACTGGTGTCGGGCACTCACCAGGGTATGCAGGTTAGGTGTCGGCACCGTCTGCGCTGTTTTTTCATCCCATAGCAGGCAGGGAAAATGGGTTAACCCGCTCAGGCGCAGACCCGGCAGTCTGCGGATTTCATTGACCACATCCGTCAGATACGCCAACGGAAAACCACTTTCCTGCCCCGGATAGAGAAAATCATCCTTGTCATACACCTTCAACATCACGTTCTGTTCACAGCCGGCTTTCACCGCGGCAGCCGAGACTTCGCGCGCTTTTTCTAACGAGAACAGCGTGATAACCTCGGTCCCCTGCGCCACAGCCTCATTGACCAGTCGCGACGGGATCTGCACCAGATGTCCCTGATGCGCAACCGGTAACCCGGCACGGCGCATAACGCGACTCTCTTTGTAATCCACAACCACAATGCCTTCATAGCCAAGCTGCAACAGCTTGTCCGCCAGCCAGGGGTTGCGTCCAACCTGTTTGGTCATCAGATACAGCGAAATGCCATGTTGCCTGGCGACATCCAGCAGGCGTTTGCCATTCTCAATAACCTGGTCAACATCAATGACCCAACTGTCAGGTGCGATTTTTCCCTGCTGCCATAACGCGATAGCGGCCGAGATCAGCGCGGGGTTCTGGCGTTTCAATGCCTCTATAAACATTTCTCTGCCTCGTTTCTAATCCTTCAGTTAAATATTCATTTTTTTGAATATTTAGGGTGCGCTAAGCTAATTCTTCATTGATTTCAGACGCCTTCGTTCGCCGCCATCCACAATCCATACAGGTTCGCCAGCATGTAACCTTCCTCATTAGCGTGCGGCGTCACCGTAAACTCTTTCAGCAGCGCCTGATGAACCAGCAAAATAGTTGGCCAGAGAGGTGATTGCGCCATCTCCGCCAAAATCTCACCGTCCAGCGCTTCAATCACTTCGCCCTGGCGGCTGCGCATCAACGCGCTCGCCATATGGGTCATCGCCATAATCCCTTGCTCGCTATGAACCGGCAAACGCCACTCTTCATCCAGCCGTCTGATCACCTGCAGCATGCCGCTACAAATATCCTTGTCGATAACGCCCGCTTCACACAGCAGGTTAAGCCTGTTTTCCATGTCGTTCGCCTTTACTTAATAGCTGGGTTCCTGTTCACCGTTCGCCACACGTTGTTGGTGGGCAAGCAGTGCCTCTTTATTCACAACGGCTCGTAGAAGCTGCTGCATCGGATAATCCTCTGCCCGGGTCAGTATTACAGCCTCTGTGGCCCGAAGAAACCGCGCATCGTTGGTGAGCGGCGTGGCTTCTAACCCCAGTACAGCCAGCTCAGCCTCCGCAACCACGTTCCAGATAACCGCATCGACATCGCCTTTCGCAATGCGCTGCAAGCTCTCGTGATAAGGCATATCGATCAATTCAACGTTGCGGTCGCCAAAACAGGCCTCGGTCATGATTTTCTGATCCGCCGAGCGGTTATCGAGTCCGACTCGTTTTACCGCTGCGGATTCACCCTTGCGGCAAATCAGTTGGTGCTCGCCAACGTAGGTATGCGGTCCCAGCGCCAACGTGATGCGCAATCCATCCTGAGCGAGATAACTTTCCGCAGCCAGCCGGGAAACCACCGCCATGTCGTAGACGCCGTTCAACAGGCATTCCACACGAATATCAGCCCCGCGCATATGCGCGTAATAAAACGGGATCCCCTCGAACTGCGCCTTTAGCCCACTCGCCAGCCCTTCATATAAACGGGTATAGGGCAGCGGCATTGCGCAGACGACGTTATTAATATCCACATGCTTGAGCAGCGCACGATTATCCATCTCCACCAGATAGCTACCGTTTCGCCCACGACGCTCGATACGGATCGCCCCCGAGGATTCCAACGTTTTCAACGCAGCTTGGGTTAATCCTACCGATGAGTGACACTCAGCAGCCAATTCATCTATCGTTTTCAGTCGGTTACCGCACTTCTCACCGAGCAGGTAACGGGCCAGGGTTGTCAGCACAACCCCCTCTTTCTTAATAAATGTCCGACGCATTTTATATTTTCAGTAAATTGAATATTTATATCTTCATTAAAATGAAGATATAGCGCAATGGGGAAATATGCAAACGGCGAGACGGTTCACATTTTTTGAGATTTACCAACGAGCAGGCGAAAAAAAACCGGGCGAAACCCGGTTTCTTCAACAACGCAGAGAACATTACGGCCTGGCGACAAAACCAATCGCTTCGTAAACGGCTTTCAGCGTAACAGACGCGCGTGCACTGGCTTTTTCCGCACCTTCTTTCATCACTTTCTGCAGGAATGCTTCATCGTTACGGAAACGGTGATAACGTTCCTGAAGCTCGGTCAGCATACCGGAAACGGCTTCTGCGACTTCGCCTTTCAGATGACCATACATTTTGCCTTCGAAGTGCTGTTCCAGCTCCGGAATACTCTGGCCAGTGACGGCAGAGAGGATATCCAGCAGGTTAGAAACGCCCGCTTTTTCTTTCACGTCGTAACGCACAACAGGCGGCTCTTCCGAGTCAGTCATCGCTCGTTTGATTTTCTTAACCACAGATTTCGGATCTTCCAGCAGACCGATCACGTTGTTGCGGTTGTCATCCGACTTGGACATTTTCTTCGTCGGCTCCAGCAGCGACATCACGCGCGCGCCGGATTTAGGAATGAACGGCTCCGGCACTTTGAAGATGTCGCCATACAGCGCGTTGAAGCGCTGAGCGATATCGCGGCTCAGTTCCAGATGCTGTTTCTGATCTTCGCCAACCGGTACCTGGTTGGTCTGATACAGCAGAATGTCTGCCGCCATAAGTACCGGATAATCAAACAGACCGGCGTTGATGTTTTCTGCATAACGCGCAGATTTATCTTTGAACTGAGTCATACGGCTCAGCTCGCCGAAATAGGTGTAGCAGTTCAGCGCCCAGCCTAACTGTGCGTGTTCCGGTACGTGAGACTGAACGAAAATGGTGCTTTTTTCAGGATCGATCCCGCATGCCAGGTACAGCGCCAGCGTATCCAGCGTTGCTTTACGCAGTTGCTGAGCATCCTGACGAACGGTAATGGCATGTTGGTCAACGATGCAGTAGATGCAATGGTAGTCATCCTGCATGTTCACCCACTGACGCAGCGCACCCATATAGTTGCCAATGGTCAATTCACCTGAGGGCTGTGCGCCACTAAAAACGATGGGCTTAGTCATTTTTCGATTCCTGATTTTCGCTATGCGGAAGCCCGAGAGCGGGCAGTAGTTCATTAATGCGGTCGGACATGACATCGGGCTCGCTCAAGGCGATAGACTCACCATAGTTGTAACCATACGTCAGACCAACGGACGGACAACCAGCAGCCTTAGCCGCCTGAATATCATTACGAGAATCCCCTACGAAGAGCATTTGCTCGGGCTTAATGCCAAGCTTGCTTGCCACCAGCAGTAGTGGATCCGGGTGTGGTTTTTTATTCTGCACGTCGTCACCACCGATGACCACGCTGAAGTATTTGGCGATATCTAACGCCTCGAGCAATGGCGCGACAAACGGGGTTGGTTTGTTGGTCACCAGACCCAGCGGCAAACCTTTAGCATGCAACGCGCCCAGCGTATCGGCAACATCAGGGAACAGGAATGTCCCCTCTTCTGCGACATCGCCGTAGTACCTGTCGAACAGCTTACGCAAAATACGTACCTGTTCCTCGGCGGGAATATCATCATCAACGGGGGGCTTACCCATCGTTTTACGTAATGTCGCGCGCTCCTGACGAGACCACGCCAGCGCGCGCTCCATCAGTACATCTGCACCATTACCAATCCAGGTGATAACACGTTCTTCACCAGCAACCGGCAATTCCAGCGCATACAGCGCCATATCCACCGCTGCGGCTAATCCCGGCGCGCTGTCGACCAGCGTACCGTCGAGGTCAAAGGCTACGCCCCGAATATCCTGAAACTTATCCATGGCTTACCTTCGCCAGTTCATTGCGCATTTCATCAATGACTTTTTTGTAGTCTGGTTGGTCGAAAATAGCGGAGCCTGCAACAAACATATCTGCACCCGCCGCCGCGATTTCACCAATATTGTTCACCTTGACGCCACCATCAACTTCCAGGCGGATGTCATAGCCAGATTCATCAATACGACGACGCACTTCACGCAGCTTATCCAGCGTTTGCGGGATGAAAGACTGTCCACCAAAGCCTGGGTTAACGGACATCAGCAGGATCACATCCAGCTTATCCATGACGTAATCCAGGTAGCTCAAAGGTGTTGCCGGGTTAAACACCAGGCCCGCTTTACAGCCATGCTCTTTGATCAGTTGCAAGGTACGATCAACGTGCTCGGAGGCTTCCGGATGAAAAGTAATGATGCTGGCGCCAGCGGCGGCGAAGTCCGGGACAATACGATCGACCGGTTTCACCATCAGGTGAACATCAATCGGGGCGGTGATGCCATATTTACGCAGCGATTTCAGCACCATCGGTCCGATGGTCAGGTTCGGTACGTAGTGATTGTCCATAACGTCGAAGTGTACTACATCGGCACCGGCAGTCAGCGCTCTCGCGGTGTCTTCACCCAGGCGGGCAAAATCAGCCGACAGAATTGAGGGGGCGATCAAATACTGTTTCATCCGCTTCTCCTTGAGAATTATTTTTTCGCAGGCGTTGCGACTCCTGGTTTATACAGCGCCAGCAGTTCGTTCACCTTTTTACGCGTGCCGCCATTGCTGCTGATGCTGCGCCGCACTTTGACCTGAAAATGTTTCGCTGCCCGGTACCACTCACGGGTATCGGGCGTGTCATGGTTCGAAATTAACACCGGGATCTGCTTACTGACCAGCTTTTCTGCCATCTCGGCCAAATGCGCCTGCTCTTTCGGACTAAAGCTGTTGGTATGATACGCGGTGAAATTTGCCGTCGCCGAAAGCGGTGCATAAGGCGGGTCACAATAGACTACGGAGTTGGTATCCGCACGGTCCATGCACTCTTCATAGGAGAGGCAATGGAACTCCGCATTCTGCGCTTTTTCAGCAAAATGGTACAACTCGGCTTCCGGGAAGTAAGGTTTTTTATAACGACCAAACGGTACGTTAAACTCACCGCGCAGGTTATAACGGCACAACCCGTTGTAACCAAAGCGGTTCAGATACAGGAATAGCACTGCGCGGCGGAATGGATCCTGGCAGGCATTAAATTCTTCCCGAAACTGGTAGTACACCTCAGCCTGATTAGTTTCTGGCATAAACAGCTCGCGCGAAGCCTGCACGTACTCATCGGTGCGGGTCTTCACGATGTTATAGAGACTGATGAGGTCGCTGTTGATATCGGCAAGAATATAACGAGAAAAGTCGGTGTTGAGAAACACCGACCCGGCCCCTACGAAGGGTTCAATCAGACACTCACCCTGAGGTAAATACCGTTTGATATCATCAAGCAGGGGGTATTTTCCCCCTGCCCATTTCAAAAAAGCGCGATTTTTTTTCATGCTGACTAACTAATTACACCTTCTCCGGCTGTGGAGAAAGCTCCGACAGCATCCTGCGCTTTAGTCTTTGTCCCGCAATTGGGCGAAACAGCAAACCATTGCAGAACATATCCTATCTTACTTCAAATCGGCCTGAACCTGGTGCAGCGGTTTTGCCCACGGATTTTTCGCCTGAATGTCGGCGGGTAACGTAGACACTGCACGTTTTGCATCTTCTTTAGACGCATACACACCCGTCACCAGAACATACCACGGTTGACCGTTGCGCGTCGTCTGATACACCACGTAGTTCTTCAGGTTTTCTTTCTTCGCCCAACCGTTCAGGTTGTCGTAGTTAGAAGAACTGCTGAGCTGCAGCGTGTAATGACTGGACGGCGCAGATTTTAACGCGCCAACATTCCCTGTGCTTTTCGCTCCGCCAGCAACAGGCGTTGCCGTCGCGGTTGGCGCAGGAGTTGCGGTCTGTGCAGGTGTCGTCGTCGCGGTTGCTTTCGGTTCTGCTGTCGCTTTTGGCGCAGCGGTTACCACAGGCGCTTTGGTTGTGGTCGTCGGCGCAGTCGCGGTTGGTTTTGCCTGAGCAACAGGTTTTGGCTCTGTCGTCGTCGCTTTCACCGTGGTCTGCGGTTTGCTCTTCGGCTCAATGACGGCCTGTTTACGTTCCTGGTGCGTAGCAGCAGGACGTTCAACCGTTTCCGTTTTCGCAGTCTGGCGCGCAGCAGTACCATTACGAACTGGTGCGACGGTCGCAGGTTCGGTCGGCAGCGTAGAGTTCACCACAACGTTGTTAACCTGCTCCTGACCTTGCGGTTGCGTCAGCGCATTGTTCAGATCGCCCTGCACTTCAACACGCTGCTGGCCTTCAGTTGCCGCAGGCGTCTGCCCTTGAGTTGGGGTAGAGGAAATCGGCGGCAAGGAAACATCCTGCTGGGTATTGCCCGCAGTCTGCTCTGCGCCCGTTGCAGGCGTATTCGTGTTCGCCTGATCCGTCGCATTGCTGCCAGAAAGATCGATGCTCTTCTCGCCAGACGCAGTCTGTTCACTGGAAGAAGATGAGGGGGCTTTCAGCGCAGAACCAATACCGATGATCAGAAGCAGCAGCACCAGAACACCGACACCCATCATCATATACTGACGAGAGGCAGGTTTACTGACCGCTTTCTTACGCTTGCGCGGACGACGTTCTACACGCTCTTCATCCACCGCATCGTCATCAGATTCATAGTCTTCCTCGATGTCCCGCTCTTCTTCACGCTCTTTACGTGCGCGCGCAGGACGGCGATCGTCAGCATCCAGATCAACATCATCAAAATTGATTTGCGGCTCATTATCGCGTTCAGACGATTGACGAGAACGACCAGTACGACGATCGCTGGGATCGGGTTTCAGCTCGTCTTCTGGTTTGAATTCATCCATTTAACACCCCACTCAAAGGTTAATGCTTACAACTTTGCACGTAACCTGAAGCTAAAAGACCTACGTTTTGCAACGTACGTCGGACCTTTCTTGTTGTTACGCCTGCTGGCAATCAGCAATAGCGTTAAGAACCACCTCGTGCGACACTCCGCCGCGCACTTCACTCTTCCCTATTGCCCGCGGAAGCACTAAACGAATCTCTCCCGCTAACACTTTTTTATCTCGCAGCATGTGCGGCAAATAAGCCTCGGTAGACATTTCACGCGGCCCATTAACCGGTAAGCCTGCTCGCTGTAGCAGCGTAATAATGCGCTGCGTATCCGCGGAGGTAAACTGACCCAAACGTTCTGACGTACGAGCAGCCATTACCATACCTGCTGCGACGGCTTCACCATGTAACCAATTGCCATAACCCATTTCAGCTTCGATCGCATGGCCGAACGTGTGTCCCAGATTCAGTAAAGCACGTAAGCCCATTTCGCGCTCGTCTGCTGCGACAACTTCTGCTTTCAGCTCACAACAACGGCGAATACAGTACGCCATTGCCGGACCGTCCAGACGCAATAACGCGTCCAGATTGTCTTCCAGCCAGTTGAAAAACTCACCGTCAAGAATGATGCCGTATTTGATGACTTCCGCCAGCCCCGATGCCAGCTCACGCGCAGGAAGCGTTTTCAGGCAATCGAGATCCACCACCACGGAGGCTGGTTGGTAAAACGCGCCAATCATGTTTTTACCGAGGGGATGGTTTACGGCAGTTTTGCCGCCAACGGAGGAGTCGACCTGCGACAACAGGGTTGTCGGGACTTGAATGAAACGAACGCCGCGCTGATAACTGGCTGCCGCAAAACCGGTCAGATCGCCAATCACGCCGCCGCCAAGTGCGACTAACGTGGTATCACGACCGTGCGGTTTTTGCAGTAACGCGGTGAAGACCGTGTCCAGAACCGTCAGGCTTTTATACTGTTCGCCATCGGGAAGGATAACGCTATCAACGTTAACACCCGCCTGTTCAAGTACGCCGCGAACCTTATCGAGATACAGGGGAGCCAGGGTTTCGTTGGTCACCAACATAACCTGATCGCCCGATTTCAGCGGTAAGAATGAAGCTGGCTCATTGAACAAACCAGCCGCGATGGTGATAGGGTAACTACGTTCCCCGAGAGTGACTGTGATCCTCTCCATTACGCGACATCCACCTTAGTTACTTGTACCCGCAGACGAGTGTGTATTCGGCCAGAATTAGTTGCTTTCCAACATGTGAATAATCTGGTTTGCTACGACTTTTGCGCTCTGATCGTCAGTGCGAATGGTCACGTCTGCAATCTCTTCGTACAGAGGATTGCGTTCGTCAGCCAACGCTTCCAGAACTTCACGAGGCGGTGATTCTACCTGCAGCAGCGGGCGTTTCTTGTCACGTTGAGTACGCGCAAGTTGTTTTTCAATTGTCGTTTCAAGATAGACCACGACGCCACGCGCGGAGAGACGGTTACGTGTTTCACGTGATTTTACAGAGCCACCGCCAGTTGCCAGCACAATACCCTGTTTTTCCGTCAACTCGTTGATGACTTTTTCTTCGCGATCACGGAAGCCGTCTTCACCTTCTACATCGAAGACCCAGCCCACATCAGCTCCGGTTCGTTTCTCAATCTCTTGATCAGAATCGTAAAATTCCATATTGAGTTGTTGAGCTAACTGCCGCCCAATAGTGCTTTTTCCGGCACCCATAGGCCCAACCAGAAAGATATTGCGTTTCTCTGCCATTTTTTCGGTACTACTAAGACTATTCGTTAATGGTAAACCCGCTTCGCAGACACCCAGCGCAGCAGGACATGAACTGAAACCTCATAAGATATTGCGAGAGTCAGACTGAAAATTATCTCAATACTCAAGCGGGTTTGGCAACTGAATAAATCACCAAACCCTACGCATTTCTGGTCGTGACAGGCATGCAGCCCTGCAAACATCAGACCTGGCGACGTATCGCGCAGTCAAATGACGGCTAAATAAGCCTATGACACACCACCAGAAAGGCAAAGCGTATTCATTGCCGCACAAGTAAAGAAAAGTACCGACGCTCAAATCGGTACTCCTTGTATGCTAAATACACCCCCACGTCAAATCCCTGAAACGTGTTCAGTGCAAAAACAACGGTTTTTCATGCATAAGTTATTCCGTTGACACCAGTCTGGGCGTAATAAAGACCACTAACTCCCGACGTTCATCTTCTTTTCCATCGTGACGAAAAAGAGAGCCAAGCCAGGGGATGTCGCCTAACAACGGTACGCTGTCAGCCGCAGATTTATTTTTATGTGAAAAAATGCCGCCCAACGCGATCGTCTCTCCGCTTTTTACCTCAACCTGTGTTTCAATTTCCTGCTTATCGATAGCCAGAACTTCACCATCAGCTTGTTGTAGCACCTGCCCGGGAACATTCTGGCTAATATGCAGTTTCAACCTGATTCGACCTTTCTGCAAAACAGTGGGCGTAACCTCCATCCCCAGGACCGCTTCTTTAAACTCGACGGATGTCGCCCCGCTTTCTCCGCTGGAGACCTGATACGGGATCTCGCTGCCCTGCTTAATACTGGCAGGTTGCAGATGAGAAGCCAGTAATCGCGGGCTGGCGATGATATCAAGCTGCTGTTTTTGCTCCAGTGCCGACAACTCCAGTTCCAGTAACCGACCGTTAATACGACCAATATTAAATCCCACACGGGATGTCGCCGCGGGCACCGAAAGATCGCTGGCAAGCGTGGTGACATTCCCCACCGCCCCCGGTTGTTGCGCTTCAGCCAGCGACCATTTAACCCCCAGCTCGCGCAAACTTTTTTCATTAATCGTGACGATATGCGCCGCCAGTTCGACCTGTTCAACGGGTAGATCCATTTGCGCCACCCATTTTTCCAGCGCGTTAAGCACCACGCTATTATCACGCAGCAGTAAGCGGTTGGTTCGTTTATCCACCGTCATGCTGCCTTTGGCGCTCAGCAGCTTCTCTCCAGCTTTTGCCAACTCGGCGGCGTCAGCGTATTGCAAAATGATGTTGCGTTGTTCCAAAGGCAGGCTGGCCTGAATCCGCGCCTGTTCATTTTCCTGGCGGGCCGCATTTTCACTCTGCCATTGCACAGAATGCACATGCAGAATGTTGCCCTCCTGACGTAGCACCAATCCGGCGCTTTTCACGACCGTTTGCAATGCCTGCTTCCAGGGCACATCGGTCAGATGAAGTGACAGCACCCCGCCAACATCCGGTGAAACCACCAGGTTTTTCTTTTCTTGTTCCGCCAGGGCCTGCAAAACCTGCACAACAGGCACATCATCCACCACCAGCGTTACGTTTTGCGGTTTTCCCGCCAGCTCGCCGGGCACCACGACCAGCAGCATCATGGCTATCCATCTCATCCATCGATTCATTTATCGCTCCCTGTCGTTGCCACTGCCATTGAGCAGGCTCGCAGCTTTTCTCTGTGTTGAGAGTTAAGCTTTCAGCCGTTATCTGCGAAATCGTCCAGCCGTTTTTCAGGACGTCGTTTCGCTCAACTCGCCGCCATTTGTGCTGCCCATCCTGCACGATGCCGATCGGTCGCTCACCCACGCTCACCATGCCCTGATAGCGCCACGTCGACAGCTCGGCTATCTGGCAAGGATCTTCCGGCGGTAAGAAGGGATTGCGCATACCGGTCAGGATCAGCACGCTAATGCACGCCAACAGCCAGCGTTCAACCGTCATTCAGATGTTCCAGCTGTAGCGTTAACAGCAGTTCAGCGCCTTCTACACTGAGAGAAAACCGGCTGACGTTCATCCCTTGTTCCGCCAGTTGGGCAAACATCGGCGGGATAGCATCCCACGCTGGCCTCAGCGTCATCTCCCCGCCCTTAATGGTGGGTTGCCAGTGAACAAGACGTGCAAGGGGGGTCTGAAACAGCAGCGGGGAAAACGGAGTAAACGTTTCTTCAGACTCTCCTGGCGATGATGCCAGCAAATACACGTTTCGCCATTGCGTCTGAATGGCGGCACGCTGCTGGTTCAGCGCCTGTTGTTGCATACCCCGCTGCCTGGCGGCGGGGTAAAGACATAGCGCTACTATCATGAGCAGCCCTAAAATCCAGCCGCATGCGCACATAAATCGAAAGCGCGGCGACTGCGCCAGCCAGGCATCACAGAGCGTTATCATGCGTGTCACTCCGCGTCAGACGATAGTGGAATTGCCAGCGCCCTTGGGCATCCTGCTGCGTTTCGCCGGGGCGATTTAACGCAAACCACGGCTGTTGGCGTAATTGCGTTTCCAGTGACTTAAGGGCGGCAAAGCTCAACGTATTTCCGGTCAGCTCCAGCGTCCCTTGCTGCCAGGTCATTTTGGTTAACCACGCCTGTTCCGGGAGTAATTCCGCCAGCTGTTGCAGAATCTGTTGCCAGCTTTGGGTCTGGTCACGCTGTTTGTTTCGCGCTTGTACCTGTTGCCATTGTTGCAGACGCTGCTGCAAACGAGGCTTTAGCGCCGTCAGCGCCGCTATCCGCTTATTTTCAGCCTCTACCAGCAGGAGTTCGACCCGGTTTTCCATGCTAAAAACACTGTAATAGATTAACGTCACGCCAATGCTCAATAGTAGCGAAGCGCTAAAGAAGACACCCCAGAAGCGCAAACAGGCATACCGCCGTGTCTGACGCCAGGGCAGAAGATTGATGGTCGCTATCATCAATACGTTCCTCCCATAGCCAGTCCCAATGCAATGGCAAAGCGGTGACTTTGCGGTGGAATTGGCGGCTGGCGAACGGACACGACATTTAAAGGATCGAATCCGCTGGGGTCGCATAGCGCAATGGCTGCCGGGGAAAGAGATAACGTCGCGGCGAGTTCGTCGAGACGGCTAATATCGCTCGTCAATTTTCGCCCCCATGACGAGCGGGTCGCCCATAGCCACTGGGTATCATCACGCCATACCAGACACTGTTGATCTTCGGGTAAATAAGGAATAAATCGTTGTAAGGCGCTGGCGTCCGGCGTAATCGCTTTAACCTGTACTTTCAGCGTTTGTATTAACGTCAGCAGCGTTGAAATCTCTTTGCTTTGAGCGGCGGTGACGTTAAACGCCGGGCTCAACGTGTCTTCGCTATAATCAAAATGCAGCGCATCCGGCGACATATCCAGTTCACGCGCCATCGAACCGGACAACCATGCGGTTTGCTCTGGCTCGCGCAAGGATATTGCCGGGCGAGGAAACTTTTTTTGTAACGTCCTATTGGCGGGAAAGGAGAGATGAATATGATGTCGGCGAGGAAGCTCACGGCTCCACGGCAGTAGCGTTGCGACAAGCTGTTCAGGCTCGCGAATGTGGCCATCAACGATAGCCTGAGGTGCCAGCGGCATACGCCACCAGCGCTGTAGAAACCAACCGGTCGCGTCGCGAACGACAGCGGCAGCCAGCGCTTCATGTTGCTGAATATGCAGACCAATTTTCCAGATATTGAAAGCCATTGCTGATGATCTCCTTATCACCCGTTGCTTTAACGGGTATATCAATGCGTCTGGCTTGCCTTTATACTACCGCGCGTTTGTTTATAAACTGCCCAAATGCCACTAAATGGGAAATCTCCAGTGAAGTTCGTAAAGTATTTATTAATCCTTGCAGTATGTTGCATCCTGCTGGGAGCAGGCTCGATTTATGGCCTCTATCGCTATATTGAGCCGCAATTACCTGACGTCGCGACGCTCAAAGATGTGCGTTTACAGATCCCGATGCAGGTTTACAGCGCTGACGGCGAGCTGATCGCGCAATATGGCGAGAAACGTCGAATCCCGGTCACGCTGGATCAGATGCCGCCAGTGATGGTCAAAGCTTTTATCGCCACAGAAGACAGCCGCTTTTATGAGCACCACGGGGTAGACCCGGTGGGAATCTTCCGTGCAGCCAGCGTCGCATTGTTCTCCGGTCACGCTTCACAAGGGGCGAGTACTATTACCCAGCAGTTGGCGAGAAACTTCTTCCTGAGCCCGGAACGTACGCTGATGCGTAAGATCAAAGAAGTGTTTCTGGCGATCCGCATTGAACAATTGTTGAGTAAAGATGAGATCCTCGAGCTGTATCTGAACAAGATCTACCTGGGGTATCGCGCCTATGGCGTGGGTGCTGCCGCACAGGTCTATTTCGGTAAGACGGTCGATCAGCTCAGCTTAAGTGAGATTGCAGTGATTGCCGGTCTGCCAAAAGCGCCGTCAACCTTCAACCCTCTCTATTCGATGGACCGGGCCACCGCGCGACGTAACGTCGTGCTGTCGCGTATGCTGAGTGAAAACTACATTACGCAGGCCCAGTACGATCAGGCGCGTAATGAAGCCATTGACGCCAACTACCACGCGCCGGAAATCGCCTTCTCTGCGCCGTATCTGTCTGAGATGGTGCGCCAGGAGATGTATAACCGCTATGGCGAGAAAGCCTATGAAGACGGGTATCGCATCACCACCACCATTACGCGCAAAGTGCAGCAGGCGGCTCAGCAGGCAGTACGTAACAACGTGATGGATTACGACATGCGCCACGGCTACCGCGGCCCGTCAAACGTGCTGTGGAAAGTGGGCGAAGGCAGTTGGGACAGCAAAAAAATTACCGATACGCTGAAAGCGCTGCCAACATATGGGCCACTGTTGCCGGCGGTTGTCACCAGCGCCAATCCGCAGGAAGCCATTGCCGCGCTGGCGGATGGTACGTCAGTGTCATTACGGATGGATGGCATGCGCTGGGCGCGTCCTTACCGCTCGGATACCCAGCAAGGTCCGACACCGCGTAAAGTGACAGATGTGGTACAGGCCGGTCAGCAAATCTGGGTACGCCAGGTTGGCGATGCCTGGTGGCTGGCGCAAGTGCCGGACGTTAACTCCGCCCTGGTTTCTATTAATCCGCAAAACGGCGCGGTGCTGGCGTTGGTGGGTGGTTTTGACTTCAACCAGAGCAAGTTTAACCGTGCAACCCAGGCGCTACGCCAGGTGGGTTCCAACATCAAACCATTCCTCTATACCGCCGCGATGGATAAAGGTCTGACGCTGGCGAGTATGCTCAACGACGTGCCGATCTCCCGCTGGGATGCCGGTGCCGGTTCCGACTGGCAGCCGAAGAACTCACCGCCGCAGTATGCTGGTCCTATCCGTTTACGTCAGGGTCTGGGCCAGTCGAAAAACGTGGTGATGGTCCGTGCCATGCGCGCCATGGGCGTGGATTACGCGGCAGAGTATCTGCAACGTTTCGGCTTCCCGGCACAGAACATTGTGCACACCGAGTCGCTGGCGCTGGGTTCCGCCTCGTTCACGCCAATGCAGGTGGCGCGCGGTTACGCGGTGATGGCGAACGGAGGTTTCCTGGTCGATCCGTATTTCATCAGTAAGATCGAAAGCGATATGGGCGGCGTTATCTTCGAAGCGAAGCCAAAAATTGCCTGCCCGGATTGTGATATCCCGGTGATTTATGGCGATACCCAGAAATCTAACGTGCTGGAAAACAGCAATGTAGAAGATGTCGCTGTCTCGCAGGAACAGCAGAATGCCGCCGTGCCTATGCCGCAGCTTGAGCAGGCGAATCAGGCGTTGGTCGCGCAAAGTGGAACGCAGGAGTACGCTCCGCACGTGATCAACACGCCGCTGGCCTTCCTGATTAAAAGCGCGCTGAACACCAATATCTTTGGTGAACCAGGCTGGATGGGAACTGGTTGGCGTGCCGGTCGCGATTTACAGCGTCATGATATCGGCGGGAAAACCGGGACCACCAACAGTTCGAAAGATGCATGGTTCTCCGGTTACGGGCCAGGCGTAGTGACGTCAGTATGGATCGGCTTTGATGATCATCGCCGCAATCTGGGTCACACGACAGCTTCCGGGGCGATCAAAGATCAAATCTCCGGCTATGAAGGCGGCGCGAAGAGCGCACAGCCTGCGTGGGATGCTTACATGAAATCCGTGCTGGAAGGAGTGCCTGAGCAGCCGTTGACGCCGCCGCCGGGTATTGTGACAGTCAATATCGATCGCAGTACCGGTCAACTGGCGAGCGGCGGTAACAGCCGTGCAGAGTATTTCATTGAAGGTACTCAGCCAACGCAGCAGGCGGTACACGAGGTAGGGACAACCATTATCGATAATGGTGAGACACACGAACTGTTCTGATCAAAAAAGGCGCTTCGGCGCCTTTTTTATTGTTTGTGTATTTAGTGGGATAGATATTAAAGCCGGCCCTGCCCTTTCAGCCATTCGCGTACGAGGAACAACGCGCTCACATTGCGAGCTTCGTGGAAATCAGGATCCTCCAGCAAATCCATCATATGCGCGAGTGGCCAGCGTACCTGCGGTAATGGCTCAGGTTCATCCCCTTCCAGCGATTCAGGATAAAGATCCTCTGCCACCACAATGTTCATCTTGCTGGAGAAATAAGATGGCGCCATGCTGAGTTTCTTCAAAAAAGTCAGATCTTTCGCGCCAAATCCCACCTCTTCTTTCAGTTCCCGATTCGCCGCCTCAAATACGCTTTCACCGGGATCAATTAATCCTTTGGAAAAACCCAGTTCGTAGGACTCGGTCCCGACCGCGTATTCGCGGATAAGGATCAGGTGGTCATCCACAATCGGCACAATCATTACTGCTTCACGCGTGGAGGGCCGCATACGTTCATAAACGCGGCGTACGCCATTGCTGAACTCAAGGTCCACGCTTTCGACCTTAAACAGCCGGGATTGGGCGACGGTTTCCACTTTCAAAATCGTGGGTTTTTGTAATGATTTGCTCATTGTGAGGATCTTTGCTGTGAAATCTGGGGTCATTGTGCGATATACCGCACGGTTTCGGCAACGTGAATTGCCGTTTATTTACATTTATGTAACGTACTAAAAGTTAATCCCTATTTCAAATTAAAAGTCAATAGGTTGAAATAACTCCAGGAATTTGCTGATATTCCATTTTTAGTGATTTTGCTATGATTCGCATTTACTGGGCTGCGCTTTAAGATGCTCAAGTTCAACTCCACACTTGCCGATAGCCAACTAAAGAATCACGAATATTGAACAGGGTGCGACTGACCACGCCTGACAGACTAAGTAAGATGGGGAAAGCATGAGCACCATTCTGATTTTTTTAGCTGCTTTGCTGGCCTGCTCATTGCTTGCAGGGTGGCGACTCAGAACGAAATCCAGACGGAAAAATTTACCCTTGAGCAACGTCTTTTCAGACGCCGCGAAGCGTAAACTTACGCCTGAAGAACGCAGCGCTGTCGAAAACTATCTCGAAAACCTGAGTCAAATTCAGCAAGTACCAGGTCCAACGGGCGCCAGCTCTGCGCCGGTATCGTTAACGCTGAATGCCCAAAGTAACAGCGTCATTGTGCTTACGCACGCGATTACACGTTACGGCATTACCACCGACGATCCTAACAAATGGCGCTATTATCTTGATTCCGTTGAGGTGCATTTGCCGCCTTTTTGGGAACAATACATCAATGACGAAAACAGCGTTGAGCTGATCCACACCAATACGTTGCCGCTGGTTATTTCGCTAAACGGCCACACGCTGCAGGAATATATGCAGGAAGCGCGTGGCTATGCGTTGCAGCATACCGCCTCTACCCAGGCGTCCATTCGCGGTGAAGAAAGCGAACAAATCGAACTACTGAATATTCGTCAGGAAACCCATGAAGAATATGCGCTCAGCCGCCCTTCTGGATTACGCGAAGCGTTACTGATCGCCGCATCGTTCCTGCTGTTCTTTTTATGTTTAATCATCCCGGATACGTTTGTGCCGTGGGCAGTCGGTGGCGCGGTGCTGTTGCTGGGTGCAGGTCTGTGGGGGCTGTTCGCTCCGCCATCTAAAACCGCCCTGCGAGAAATTCATTGTCTGCGCGGGACACCGCGTCGCTGGGGATTGTTTGGCGAGAACGACCAGGAGCAAATTAACAATATCTCTCTGGGTATTATTGATCTGATCTACCCCCCTCACTGGCAGCCATACATTGCGCAGGATCTCGGTCAGCAAACGGATATCGATATTTATCTCGATCGCCACGTTGTTCGCCAGGGGCGTTTTTTATCCCTGCACGACGAAGTTAAAAATTTCCCGTTGCAACACTGGCTACGCAATGCCGTTATCGCAGGCGGTTCGCTGCTGGTGCTGCTGATGCTACTGTTCTGGATCCCGTTAGATATGCCGATAAAATTCACGCTTTCGTGGATGAAAGGTGCACAGACTATCGAAGCCACCAGCGTGAAACAGCTTGAGAACGCGGGCGTCCGCGTGGGGGACACGCTACACCTGAGCGGCACAGGTATGTGTAACATTCATACCCAAGGGAGCTGGAATACACAGCCCGCCACGCCGTTCATGCCTTTTGATTGCACGCAAATTATCTGGAATGACGCGCGCGCGCTACCGCTTCCTGAATCCGATCTGGTGAATAAAGCCACCGCGCTCACGCAGGCCGTAAACCGCCAGTTGCACCCCAAACCGGATGATGATTCCCGCGTCAGCGCGTCGTTACGTTCGGCAATCCAAAAGTCCGGCATGGTGTTACTGGACGATTTTGGTGAAATTGTCCTGAAAACAGCCGATTTGTGCGCAGCCAAAGATGAATGCGTACGCTTAAAAAATGCGCTAGTTAACCTCGGTAACAGTAAAGACTGGGCTGCGCTGGTGAAACGCGCTAACGCCGGAAAACTGGATGGCGTAAACGTATTGTTGCGTCCAGTAAGCGCAGAGTCGCTGGATAATCTGGTGAATACCTCTACGGCGCCGTTTATTGCACGCGAGACAGCGCGTGCGGCCCAGGCGCTGAATAGCCCTGCCCCTGGCGGTTTTTTGATTATCAGCGACGAAGGCAGCGATCTGGTGGATCAGCCCTGGCCGTCGACCTCTCTGTATGACTACCCGCCGCAAGAACAGTGGAACGCCTTCCAGCGTCTGGCTCAGATGCTAATGCAAACACCATTTCGCGCGGAGGGGATTGTCACCAATATCTCTACCGACGCCAACGGTACTCAGCACATTGGCCTGCACCGAATCCCGGATCGTTCAGGATTATGGCGCTACCTTGGCACGACGCTGCTGATGCTCTCCATGCTCGGATGCACTATCTATAACAGCGTTCAGGCATTCAGACGCTACCAGCGCCATCGTTCGCGCATCGCGGAAATTCAGAGCTACTACGAAAGTTGCCTCAACCCAACGCTGATTGACGACCCGGAAAGCCTGATTCGATAACACGCTCGCGCGCCAGGATATGCTACCCTGTCGCGCATCATGTTTTCTTCTGGGGAGTTTCCATGCATATCAATATTGCCTGGCAGGATGTCGACACCGTGTTGCTGGATATGGACGGCACGCTACTCGATCTGGCATTCGACAATTATTTCTGGCAAAAACTGGTGCCGGAAACCTACGGCGCGAAGCAGGGCATCTCTCCCCAGGAAGCCCAGGACTATATTCGCCAGCAGTATCATGCCGTGCAGCATACGCTAAACTGGTACTGCCTGGATTACTGGAGCGAGTGCCTGGATCTGGATATTTGCGCCATGACAACGGAACAAGGACCACGCGCCGTTTTGCGTGAAGATACCGTACCGTTTCTTGATGCTTTGAAAGCCAGCGGCAAACGCCGTATTTTGCTCACCAACGCACATCCGCATAATCTCGCGGTAAAACTAGAGCATACCGGTCTGGCCTCGCACCTTGATTTATTACTTTCCACCCACACATTTGGTTATCCCAAAGAGGATCAGCGGTTATGGCACGCTGTGGCTGAAGAAACGGGAATGAGTGCAGAGAAGACGCTGTTTATTGACGATAGCGAACCCATTCTCGACGCTGCTGCTCTGTTCGGCATTCGTTACTGCCTCGGCGTAACCAATCCCGACTCAGGTATTGCGGAAAAACAGTACGCACGCCATCCGTCATTGAATGACTACCGCCGACTGATCCCCTCACTGATGTGAAGGAGACGCCATGAAAGAAAAGCCCTCTGCTGAAGTCAGGCTGGATAAATGGCTATGGGCTGCGCGCTTTTATAAAACGCGTGCGCTGGCCCGCGAAATGGTTGAAGGCGGTAAGGTGCATTACAACGGCCAGCGCAGTAAGCCGAGCAAAATTGTCGAGCTGAACGCCACCCTCACCCTGCGCCAGGGAAATGACGAGCGAACGGTCATTATCAAGGCCATTACCGAGCAGCGTCGCCCGGCCACAGAAGCCGTTACGCTGTATGAAGAAACCGCGGAAAGCGTGGAAAAACGCGAAAAAATGGCGCTGGCGCGTAAACTTAACGCGTTAACCATGCCGCACCCGGACAGACGACCGGACAAGAAAGAACGCCGCGACCTGTTACGATTTAAACACGGCGACAGCGAGTGACTGTCACCTGCAAGAGAGATGATTATGCCGCAACATGACCAATTACATCGTTATCTGTTTGAAAACTTTGCCGTGCGCGGCGAGCTGGTGACCGTTTCGGAAACCCTGCAACAGATCCTCGAAAACCATACTTACCCGCAGCCGGTCAAAAACGTGCTGGCTGAACTACTGGTTGCCACCAGCCTGCTCACCGCTACGCTGAAGTTTGCTGGTGATATCACCGTTCAGTTGCAGGGCGATGGTCCGCTGAGCCTGGCCGTCATCAACGGCAATAACAACCAGCAGATGCGTGGCGTGGCCCGCATGCAGGGTGATATTCCTGAAGGCGCGGATCTGAAAACGCTGGTAGGTAACGGCTACCTGGTGATCACCATTACGCCGGAAGAAGGCGAGCGTTATCAGGGGGTGGTCGGTCTGGAAGGCGACACGCTGGCCGCCTGTCTGGAAGATTACTTCATGCGTTCTGAACAGCTACCGACTCGTCTGTTTATCCGAACTGGCGACGTCGATGGCAAACCCGCCGCTGGTGGGATGCTGCTGCAGGTGATGCCGGCGCAAAACGCGCAGGCAGATGATTTCGATCACCTCACCGCTTTGACCGAAACCATCAAAACCGAAGAGCTGTTGACGCTGCCAGCCAACGAAGTGCTGTGGCGTTTGTACCACGAAGAGGAAGTCACTCTCTACGATCCGCAGGACGTTGAGTTCAAATGCACCTGTTCACGCGAACGCTGCGCAGGCGCACTGAAAACGCTGCCGGACGAAGAAGTGGACAGCATTCTGGCGGAAGAAGGCGAGATCGATATGCACTGCGATTACTGCGGTAGCCACTATCTGTTTAACGCCATGGACATTGCTGAGATCCGCAGCAACGCGTCCCCGGCAGACCCACAGGTACATTAATCACCGTCTTGCGTGATGGCGCTTATCTGGCCTACGGAAAACTATTGTAGGCCGGATAAGGCGTTCGCGTCGCCATCCGGCAAAACGCTATCGGCAACAAGATCACTCGTTGTAATAATTCATCTGCAATCGGGTGCCATCAATAGTGATATCCCGCCAGATTCTGGGGGCTGAAGCCAGTTGATGGTTCGCCACCGCCTGCAGTAATTTATCCTTATTGAATCCTTCAGGAAGCTCGGCAACCGCTAACAGATCCCATTTATTTTCCTGCAAACCGAAAACCAGACTCACCCCATCGCCAAAGGCATACAGCACCTGTTCAGGCTTACCATCCGCATTGAGGTCCTGATCGACCAGCACGCATGCGTTCTCCTCAACGCAGGAGGTAATACGGTAGCTCTGCCCTTTGACATACGTCCAGAAGCTCTCATCAGGTTGCTTGCTACCCGGTGCGATCGTCACTTTCGGCGCTAACTGAGTGGCACTCAGATCCTGAATGGGATTGCGACTTCCTTGCAGCAGAGAATTCAAGTCGCGTCGGCGCTTACTGTCCTGATTAAACGCCACATCTTTTTGTAATGCTTCCAATGCGGCACGTCCCGGTTTTCCGCTGCGATCCAACATATACAGGCTGACCTGATCCGGCTTAATTTTCCCACTGTGATACCGCCCCATATGGCTGTTGACGCTGATGCGCCAGGCATCAATAACCGGCGACGACAGCAGAATCAACAGCCCCAACGCCAGTAACGAAACACAAAGAATCACCTGCCCCTGAAACGCAAGCGGATTCCGCCCACGGCGTAAAATGCTCGCCAAATAACCAAACGCCCAGACCAGCAGCACGCAGACCACCAGCACACCATGTAAACGCTCGGGCGTCCAACCGTACTGCTGAATTCGCACCCACAATGCCCAACCGGCGATCAGCATATAGATGGGCGCGACAACCAGAGAACATTTGATCAGGTAGCGCAACGCGCCAGGATAAGGAAGCGCCTCTTTTTGCGGCTCACGCACGATAGCCATCAACAACAGCAGGAGCAGCGTCAGCGTTGACATCAACCCAGCCGCAGACACCCGCTGCGAGATAGCCTCCAGTCCAGTGAAAGGCAAGGTCAGCATAAACATCAGCGCCAGCAAAGCGACCAGGGGCAGCAGGCCAGTGGCGATAAACGTCAGCAGCTTTTGTACTGCGACGACCAGACGCGACTGCGTGCGGGCTAACACGACCGCCAGAGCCGTGATCAATCCTACCGCGACATACACAAACCAGTCGGTTTCAAAGAACAGCGTTTTAAAAAAGGTAATCCCGACCAGCTCAAACATCTCACTCCACAGCAGGAGCACCAGCCAGAACAAGCCATTAGAAATAAAGACGATCAGTAACGTCAGCGCGTTAAGCCACAAGCTCGTATAAAACTGCGCATAGCGCGTCTGCTGACGGGATGCCTGGAGCGAGTACTGAATCCACGGCAAAGCCAGCATCGCCATCAGCAGTAATCGCCAGCCGTAGAGCATAAAAATATCATTTTGCCGCCACCTGTCGCTGCCCTCGATTTGCCACTTTAGCCAGACGCTCATCGCCAGCACGACAACAAAGATCAGCGCCATCCAGAACCACAGCACACGCTGTTTGAAAGAGACCACGGTGAGTAGAAGCGCCGAAGAGAGGGCAATTGTCGCGGGCATGCCGTAGAACAGCCAGCCGTCGTTATGCGGCACAAGATACGTCATTAGCAGGTAGCACAATATCCCCTGAAGCAGGCCGATGGATATCATGCCCCAGCGAGTTGTGCGTGAAAGTTTAACACTATCCATGTCGTCATCCAGAATGAAGAGAAAAGGTAATTATCGCATCAACTTCACAATTTTGAGCATTGATGGACCGGATTCAGACCACCGCCACGGGAAGTGAATCGATATTGTTTATGTATGAGTTACGTATTTTTCTTACGTGAATGCGATTACACTCACAAGATTCCCGTCAAAAACACTCTCTATTAACGTTTTAAGAACATTTTCCACAACAAAAAAGGGTTTCCTGCCATAATATCTGCCTCTTTGTGACAGGAGTCGCAGCGCATTCGGTCGCCTGTGGTTTTTCCGGATGCGTAAATCTATGAGCCTTGTCGCGGTTAGCAATCCCAAAAAAACCTTACTATTCCAGGTAATACATATTGGCTAAGGAGCAGTGAAATGCGTGTGAACAACAGTTTAACCCCGCAAGATCTCAAGGCTTATGGTATCAATGACGTTCAGGATATCGTTTACAATCCCAGCTACGACCTGTTGTATCAGGAAGAACTTGATCCAAATCTGGAAGGTTATGAGCGTGGCGTGTTAACGGATCTGGGCGCCGTTGCTGTTGATACCGGTATCTTTACCGGGCGTTCGCCGAAGGATAAGTACATTGTCCGCGACGACACCACGCGAGATACGCTGTGGTGGTCAGACAAAGGTAAAGGCAAGAACGACAACAAACCGCTCTCCCCGGAAACCTGGCAACATCTGAAAGGGTTAGTCACCCAGCAACTCTCTGGCAAACGCCTGTTTATCGTTGACGCGTTCTGCGGCGCTAACGCCGATACCCGTCTTTCCGTGCGCTTTATTACCGAAGTGGCCTGGCAGGCGCATTTTGTCAAAAATATGTTCATCCGCCCAAGCGACGAAGAACTGGTTGATTTTAAACCTGATTTTATCGTAATGAACGGCGCTAAATGCACCAACCCGCAATGGAAAGAGCAGGGTCTGAACTCAGAAAACTTCGTGGCATTCAACCTGACTGAACGCATTCAGTTGATTGGTGGTACCTGGTACGGCGGCGAGATGAAAAAAGGGATGTTCTCCGTCATGAACTACCTGCTGCCGCTGAAGGGCATCGCCTCTATGCACTGCTCGGCAAACGTCGGGGAAAAAGGTGATGTGGCGGTCTTCTTTGGCCTGTCCGGCACCGGTAAAACCACGCTGTCCACCGACCCCAAACGCCGCCTGATCGGCGATGATGAACACGGTTGGGATGACGATGGCGTGTTTAACTTCGAAGGCGGTTGCTACGCCAAGACCATCAAACTGTCTAAAGAGGCCGAGCCGGAAATCTACAACGCGATCCGTCGTGACGCGCTGTTGGAAAACGTTACCGTGCGCGGAGATGGTTCCATCGATTTCGACGACGGTTCCAAAACCGAGAACACCCGTGTTTCCTACCCGATTTATCACATCGAGAATATTGTTAAGCCGGTGTCAAAAGCGGGTCATGCCACTAAGGTTATCTTCCTGACCGCCGACGCGTTTGGCGTGCTGCCGCCGGTTTCTCGCCTGACCGCCGATCAAACGCAGTACCACTTCCTGTCTGGCTTTACCGCTAAACTGGCCGGTACCGAGCGTGGCGTCACTGAACCGACCCCAACCTTCTCTGCTTGCTTTGGCGCAGCATTTTTGACGCTGCACCCAACGCAGTACGCAGAGGTGCTGGTGAAACGTATGCAGGCGGCAGGTGCGCAGGCGTATCTGGTTAACACCGGCTGGAACGGTACCGGTAAGCGTATCTCCATCAAAGATACTCGCGCGATTATCGACGCCATTCTGAACGGTTCACTGGACGACGCAGAAACATTCCGTCTGCCAATGTTTGACCTGGCTATCCCAACCGAACTGCCGGGTGTGGATACTCGTATTCTCGATCCGCGTAATACCTACGCGTCACCGGAGCAGTGGCAGGAAAAAGCCAATGCACTGGCGAAACTGTTTATCGAGAACTTCGAGAAGTACACCGACACCCCAGCAGGTGAAGCGCTGGTTAGCGCCGGGCCGCAGCTTTAATTAACGTTGCCGGATGGCGGTTTCACCTTATCCGGCCTGCAACAACAAAAAGGGAGGCATTTCGCCTCCCTTTTTTATGCGTCTTTCGTGGTGCCCTGCGCACGAGTGAAGGGCACCGGAAGCCAGGCGCGAATCGACAACCCACCCCGCTCGCTGGTGCCAATTTCCAGCATACCGTTATGGTTATCGATAATACGCTGCACAATCGCCAGCCCCAGACCCGTACCGCTGGTACTACGCGCGCTGTCCCCGCGGACAAACGGCTGGAACAGATGTTTACGCTGCTCCGGCTTGATACCCGGACCATCATCTTCCACCTGGAACCAGGCGCGATGCGGCTCCATACCGCTACTGACCTTAATCCAGCCGTTACCATAGCGGGCGGCATTAACCACCATATTGGCAACCGCACGCTTGATCGACAGTGGATGCATCTTCACCTGAATGTTGCCCGGCAGCAGCGCAGTCTCAATTTCACGCTCATAGCCGCTTTCCGCCGCTACCACTTCGCCTAACACCGAGTTCAGATCTGCCATCTCCATCGGCATCTCCTGACCGGTACGCAGATAATCGATAAACTGCTCGATAATAGCGTTACACTCTTCGATGTCCTTATTGATGGATTCTGCGAGATAACCGTCTTCCTCGCCCATCATTTCCGTCGCCAGACGGATACGCGTCAGTGGAGTACGTAGATCGTGGCTCACCCCTGCCATCAGCAATGTACGGTCATCGGCCAGTTGCTTCACGCCTGCCGCCATATGGTTAAAGGCACGGGTAACAGAACGCACCTCAGAAGCGCCATACTCACGCAACGGCGGCGGAATAATACCTTTCCCTACCTGCAACGCCGCATGTTCAAGATCCACCAGCGGTCGGTTCTGAATACGAATAAATAGCCATGCGCCGCCAATGGCCAGCAGCATGATCGCCAACGTATAGCGGAACAGCGGCGAGAAATCACCCTGATGGATTTCAGTGAGCGGCACACGTACCCAGATATTGGGCGACAGCCAGGTTTTCAGCCACACGACCGGCGAGCTTTTGTTGACCTCAACGCGGACTTCTGTCGGGCCACCCAACTGCTGCGCCATCTGATGGCTTAAGAATTCATAGTGTTGCGCCCAACGCAGTCCGGCCTCTTCAGCGGCCTCGTTGGAATAGAGGGAAATACCCAACTCACGATAAATTTCCCGACGAAACGCGGGAGGCACCACCAGTTGTGTACCGTCCTCCAGCTGCAGTTTATCGGTCATCAGCATACGAACTTCGTAGGCCAGGACCTTATTAAACTGCTGGAGGCTCGGCAAAATCGCGAAGTTCAGCACGACCAGATAAGTCGTCACCAGGCTGGCAAACAGCAAGGTGACGATGAGCAATAATGTGCGGGCAAACGAACTTCGTGGCGAGAAGCGCATTCGCCTCATGCTTTAGAACCGTCCGGAACAAAAACGTAGCCCAGGCCCCATACGGTCTGAATATAACGCGGATGCGCCGGATCTTCTTCCACCATACGGCGCAGACGAGAAATCTGTACGTCGATAGAACGTTCCATCGCCGAGTATTCACGACCACGGGCCAGGTTCATCAGCTTGTCGCGAGACAGCGGCTCACGCGGGTGGCTTACCAGCGCTTTCAGTACCGCAAACTCCCCGCTGGTGAGCGGCATCGGCTCATCTTCGCGGAACATTTCACGCGTACCGAGGTTCAGTTTGAACTTACCAAAGGCAATAACCGCCTCTTCCTGAGAAGGTGCGCCCGGCAGTTCGTTCGCCTGACGACGCAGTACGGCACGAATACGCGCCAGCAGTTCACGCGGGTTAAACGGTTTCGGAATGTAATCGTCAGCGCCGATTTCCAGCCCTACGATACGATCAACTTCTTCACCCTTCGCGGTCACCATAATGATCGGCATCGGGTTGCTTTGGCTGCGCAGGCGACGGCAAATAGACAGGCCGTCTTCACCCGGCAGCATTAAATCCAGCACCATCAGGTGGAAGGACTCACGGGTCAGCAGACGATCCATCTGCTCAGCGTTTGCGACGCTTCGAACCTGGAAGCCCTGCTCGGTCAGATAACGTTCCAGAAGCGCACGTAAGCGCATGTCGTCATCGACCACCAGAATCTTATAGTTCTCTTGCATTGTTATTACTCCCAAAGGTTCGCAACAATTAAGTGTATATTCTTAAGAAAGCTCACGTGAGTCACCAGCGAATTCTGGTATGAATTCCAGGCTAAATTGTTACAAAGCATATTAAACAGCAGCTTAAGTATACAATGTTTCTCGCAATACATTATTTATTCTGTTGATATGCTCACGTAATACTAATTGTGCGCATCATCACAGAGTCGAAGGTAAAACAATAAGATGAAAACGCCCCTGATAACCCGTGAAGGGTATGAAAAACTCAAACAAGAGCTGAATTATCTCTGGCGTGAAGAGCGCCCGGAAGTCACCAAAAAGGTCACCTGGGCCGCAAGTCTGGGCGACCGCAGCGAAAATGCCGACTACCAGTATAATAAAAAGCGCCTGCGCGAGATTGACCGCCGCGTTCGTTATTTGACCAAGTGCATGGAAAATCTGAAAATCGTCGATTACTCCCCGCAACAGGAAGGCAAAGTCTTCTTCGGCGCATGGGTCGAGATTGAAAATGACGATGGCGACATCCGCAAATTCCGCATTGTCGGCTACGATGAGATCTTCGGTCGTAAAGATTACATCTCTATCGATTCGCCAATGGCGCGGGCGCTGCTGAAAAAAGAGGTAGGCGATCTCGCGGTAGTCAACACCCCTGGCGGCGAAGCCAGTTGGTATGTAAACGAGATCGAATACGTGAAGTGAGACCGGAACAATCCGAAGCCCCCGTAGATGACTGGCATTTTTGCCAGTCAATCCGTATAACTATCCCCTGATTTTTTATCCTATAGACGAAGCTATCCATGATGAATGATTCTTTCTGCCGCATTATCGCAGGTGAAATTCAGGCTCGTGCTGAACAGGTAGAAGCTGCCGTTCGCCTGCTTGATGAAGGGAACACCGTGCCGTTTATCGCACGTTATCGTAAGGAAATCACCGGCGGTCTGGACGATACGCAATTGCGTAATCTGGAGACCCGTCTGGGATATCTGCGTGAACTGGAAGACCGCCGTCAGGCGATCCTGAAATCTATCGGCGAGCAAGGCAAACTGACCGATGATCTGGCGAATGCGATCAACGGTACGTTAAGTAAGACCGAACTCGAAGATCTCTATCTGCCGTACAAACCCAAGCGCCGCACCCGTGGGCAAATCGCCATTGAAGCCGGGCTGGAGCCACTGGCTGATCTGCTGTGGAACGACCCCTCCCACGACCCGGAAACGGAAGCCGCAAAATACCTCAACGCCGAAAACGGCGTGGCGGACACCAAAGCCGCTCTCGATGGCGCGCGCTACATTCTGATGGAGCGTTTCGCAGAAGACGCCGCGCTGCTGGCAAAAGTTCGTGATTACCTGTGGAAAAACGCGCATTTGGTTTCTACCGTGGTCAGCGGTAAAGAAGAGGAAGGGGCGAAGTTCCGTGACTACTTCGACCACCATGAACCGATTTCTACCGTGCCATCCCACCGTGCGCTGGCCATGTTTCGTGGTCGTAACGAAGGCGTGTTACAGCTTTCTCTGAATGCCGACCCGCAATTCGATGAGCCGCCAAAAGAGAGCCACGGCGAGCAGATTATCCAGGATCA
The DNA here is from genome assembly GCF_005280815.1 of Citrobacter sp. TBCS-15. Taxonomy (NCBI): domain Bacteria; kingdom Pseudomonadati; phylum Pseudomonadota; class Gammaproteobacteria; order Enterobacterales; family Enterobacteriaceae; genus Citrobacter; species Citrobacter sp. TBCS-15. The sequence goes on from NZ_SZWK01000251.1 coordinate 79,458, forward strand.
TCTGGGACTGCGCCTGAATAACGCACCTGCCGACAGCTGGCGTAAAGGCGTTGTGAGCTGGACGTGGCGCATCAAAGTGCTGATGCACCTTGAAACCGAGCTGATGGGTACCGTGCGCGAACGTGCGGAAGATGAAGCGATTAACGTCTTTGCCCGCAACCTGCATGACCTGCTGATGGCCGCCCCAGCCGGACTGCGCGCCACAATGGGCCTCGATCCGGGTCTGCGTACCGGGGTAAAAGTAGCTGTGGTTGACGGTACCGGCAAACTGGTCGCTACCGATACCATTTATCCGCATACCGGTCAGGCCGCCAAAGCCGCCGTCGCCGTTGCGGCGTTATGTGAAAAATACAACGTTGAGCTGGTGGCGATTGGTAACGGTACGGCGTCGCGCGAAACCGAGCGTTTCTTCCTCGATGTACAGAAACAGTTCCCGCAAGTCACCGCGCAGAAAGTAATCGTCAGCGAAGCCGGCGCATCAGTGTACTCCGCTTCCGAGCTGGCGGCCCTGGAGTTCCCGGACCTCGATGTTTCGCTGCGTGGGGCGGTGTCTATCGCCCGTCGTCTGCAGGATCCGCTGGCTGAGCTGGTGAAAATCGATCCGAAATCTATCGGTGTGGGCCAGTATCAACACGACGTCAGCCAGACGCAGCTGGCGCGTAAGCTGGATGCGGTAGTGGAAGACTGCGTAAACGCCGTCGGCGTGGATCTGAACACCGCCTCCGTACCGCTGCTGACCCGCGTGGCGGGCCTGACGCGCATGATGGCGCAAAACATCGTCGCCTGGCGCGATGAGAACGGCCAGTTCCAGAACCGCCAACAACTGCTCAAAGTCAGCCGCCTGGGACCTAAAGCCTTTGAGCAGTGCGCGGGCTTCCTGCGTATCAATCACGGCGATAATCCGCTGGATGCCTCCACCGTTCACCCGGAAGCGTATCCGATTGTGGAACGCATTCTGGCTGCCACCGAGCAATCGCTGCGTGATCTGATGGGCAACAGCACAGAACTGCGTAATCTGAAAGCGTCCGACTTTACCGACGAACGTTTCGGGGTACCAACCGTCACCGACATTATCAGAGAGCTGGAAAAACCGGGCCGCGACCCGCGTCCTGAATTCAAAACCGCACAGTTTGCTGACGGCGTAGAAACCATGAACGATCTGCAACCGGGAATGATTCTGGAAGGGGCTGTCACCAACGTCACCAACTTCGGCGCGTTTGTCGATATCGGCGTACACCAGGACGGTTTGGTGCACATTTCTTCACTGTCAAATAAGTTCGTCGAAGATCCACACACCGTGGTGAAAGCGGGTGATATTGTGAAGGTAAAAGTGCTGGAAGTAGACCTACAGCGTAAGCGTATCGCGCTGACTATGCGTCTGGATGAGCAGCCAGGTGAAACCAACGCGCGCCGCAGCGGCGAAAATAGCGATCGTACTCAGGGCAATCGTCCGGCACCAAAAGCCGCGAAACCTCGTGGCCGTGACGCTCAGCCTGCGGGCAACAGCGCGATGATGGATGCGCTGGCAGCGGCAATGGGTAAAAAGCGCTAAGTTTGGATCATGTGCCGGATAGCGGTGTAAATACCGTATCCGGCATATTTGCTATATTATCTTCTCTCTTCCTCATTATATTTATCACTTCATTAACAGATGAAACCTTAATTAAACATTAAGGATTTCAATAATTGCTAGCGCGAATCATTCGTCCCCAACCAGAATAAATATTGAGGAATATCAAAATTGGCTCAAATTATTATCTAATTGTACATTCCGTCACACTTATTCTATTGATGATAGAAACCATTCTCATTATCATTGGTTTGTTGATTATTTACTCTTTCCTTACGTTGGCTAATCATCTGGTCTCATGCCGCCCTGTCGCCCCATGAGGTAATCACCCAGTTAGCGAGATATAAGTAGGTCCCTATGCAATTCACTCCTGACAGTGCGTGGAAAATTACCGGTTTTGCCCGTGAAATCAGCCCGGCTTATCGTCAGAAATTGTTGTCACTTGGCATGCTACCCGGCTCATCCTTCAACGTGGTTCGCGTCGCCCCGCTCGGCGATCCTATCCATATTGAAACGCGTCGCGTAAGTCTGGTATTGCGTAAAAAGGATTTGGCGTTATTAGAAGTGGAAGCGGTGTCCTGTTAATACAGTGAGTCTATAAAAATGAAAAAACTAACCATTGGTTTAATTGGTAATCCTAATTCCGGCAAGACAACCTTATTCAACCAGCTCACCGGCGCGCGTCAGCGTGTAGGCAACTGGGCTGGCGTTACCGTTGAGCGTAAAGAAGGTCATTTCGCCACGACGGACCATCAGGTCACGCTGGTCGACTTACCCGGCACCTATTCACTGACAACAATCTCATCACAGACCTCTCTCGATGAGCAAATCGCTTGTCACTACATTTTAAGCGGCGACGCGGATCTGTTGATCAACGTGGTCGATGCCTCAAACCTTGAGCGCAACCTCTACCTGACGTTGCAACTGCTTGAGCTGGGTATTCCCTGTATCGTCGCCCTGAACATGCTGGATATTGCTGAGAAACAGCAAATCCGTATCGATATCGACGCCCTCTCCGCCCGTCTTGGCTGCCCGGTGGTTCCGCTGGTCTCCACCCGCGCCCGCGGCATTGAAGCGCTGAAGCTGGCGATCGATCGCTATAAAGAAAACGACACCGTCGAACTGGTGCATTATGCCCAGCCGCTGCTGCAGGAAGCCGATTCCCTCGCTGACGCGATGGCCAAAGATATGCCGCTAAAACAGCGCCGCTGGCTGGGCCTGCAAATGCTGGAAGGCGATATCTACAGCCGTGCCTACGCCGGTGACGCCGCGCAAAACCTCGATGCCGCCATTGCGCGTCTAAGCGAAACAATGGACGATCCGGCGCTGCATATCGCCGATGCGCGTTACCAATGCATCGCCGCAATCTGCGATACCGTCAGTAATACCCTGACGGCAGAGCCGAGCCGTTTCACTACCGCGGTGGATAAAATTGTCCTCAACCGTTTCCTTGGGCTGCCAATTTTCCTGTTCGTGATGTACCTGATGTTCCTGCTCGCCATTAACATTGGCGGCGCGCTGCAGCCGTTATTCGATGTGGGTTCCGTGGCGCTATTTATTCATGGTATTCAATGGATTGGCTATACGCTGCACTTCCCGGACTGGCTGACCATCTTCCTGGCGCAAGGTCTTGGCGGCGGGATTAACACCGTGCTACCGTTGGTACCGCAAATCGGCATGATGTACCTGTTCCTCTCCTTCCTTGAAGACTCCGGTTACATGGCGCGCGCTGCGTTTGTGATGGACCGCCTGATGCAGGCGCTGGGACTGCCGGGTAAATCGTTTGTCCCGCTGATAGTCGGTTTTGGCTGCAACGTACCGTCGGTGATGGGGGCCCGTACCCTGGATGCCCCACGTGAACGTCTGATGACCATCATGATGGCGCCGTTTATGTCCTGCGGCGCACGCCTGGCGATTTTCGCCGTCTTTGCCGCGGCTTTCTTTGGTCAGAACGGCGCGCTGGCGGTCTTCTCGTTGTATGTACTGGGTATCATCATGGCGGTACTGACCGGTCTGATGCTCAAACACACCATCATGCGTGGCGAAGCAACACCGTTCGTGATGGAGCTTCCGGTGTACCATGTGCCGCACATCAAGAGCCTGATTATTCAGACCTGGCAACGCCTGAAAGGCTTCGTGCTGCGTGCCGGTAAAGTCATCATCATCGTCAGCATTTTCCTCAGCGCGTTTAACAGCTTCTCGCTGAGCGGAAAAATCGTCGACAACATCAACGACTCTGCTCTAGCCTCCGTTAGCCGCGTTATTACCCCAGTCTTTAAGCCGATTGGCGTTCACGAAGATAACTGGCAGGCAACCGTAGGTCTGTTTACCGGCGCGATGGCGAAAGAAGTGGTTGTCGGTACGCTGAACACGCTCTATACCGCAGAAAACATTCAGGAAGAAGAGTTCAATCCGGCAGATTTCCACCTCGGTGAAGAGCTGTTCAGTGCGGTGGATGAAACCTGGCAAAGCCTGAAAGATACCTTTAGCCTGAGCGTTCTGGCCAACCCTATCGAAGCCAGCAAAGGCGACGGCGAGATGGCTACAGGCGCAATGGGCGTGATGGGCGAGAAATTTGGCAGCGCCGCCGCCGCGTACAGCTACCTGATTTTCGTGCTGCTGTATGTCCCGTGCATTTCAGTGATGGGTGCTATCGCACGTGAATCAAGCCGTGGTTGGATGGGCTTCTCGATCCTGTGGGGCCTGAACATCGCCTATTCACTGTCGACGCTGTTTTATCAGACCGTCAGTTACAAAGAGCATCCGACTTACAGTCTGGTGTGCATCTTAGCCGTCATCCTGTTTAACATCGTATTGCTGGGTCTGCTGCGCCGTGCCCGCAGCCGGGTGGATCTCTCACTGCTGTCAACCAACAGAACGGCTAGCTCCTGCTGTTCCAGTACCACTGGCGATTGCCACTAAGGTCGTCAACAATGGCATCGCTTATTCAGGTTCGTGATTTACTGGCGCTGCGGGGGCGTATGGAGGCAAAGCAAATTAGCCACACGCTGCATACCCCGCAGCCAATGATTGACGCCATGCTGAATCAGTTAGAAAAGATGGGCAAAGCGGTGCGGATTCAGGAAGATGCCGATGGGTGTCTGTCCGGAAGCTGCAAGAGTTGCCCGGAAGGTAAAGCCTGCCTGCGCGAGTGGTGGGCTTTGCGCTAGTGTGCCGCTCCTGCCGGATTCAGCGTTTATGCTGATATCCGGCTTTTTGCGTAACGGCTCCCACAACGATTTCACTGTTTCAGCAAAACAGATCTATCCCTCTGCCTTCCGCGCAGAACTATCAACTCGTGGATGATTACTGTCGATCGGGCAAGTAGAGTCTCGTCATCTTATTTCCCAGGTGACGGTTCGCCATGAATACTGACACGACAGCTACGCCGCATGACGCGATTTTCAAAACGTTTTTGAACCACCCAGCGACCGCCCGCGATTTTCTGCAACTTCATCTACCCGACTCTTTACGTGCACTTTGCGATCTGAACACACTACAACTGGAATCGGGCAGCTTTATTGAAGATGATTTGCGCGCGTACTATTCAGACGTGTTGTGGTCGCTGAAAACTCGTGAAGGCGATGGCTACATTTACACCATCATTGAACATCAGAGTACCGCGGATGCTCATATGGCATTTCGCCTCATGCGCTATGCCATTGCCGTAATGCAGAGGCATCTGGACGCGGGCCATAAGAAACTACCGTTGGTGATCCCCATACTTTTTTATCATGGTACCGTCAGCCCATATCCATATTCACTCTGCTGGCTGGACGAATTTGACAACCCGGAGGCAGCCAGACCACTTTATGCCACAGCATTTCCATTGGTCGATATCACCGTTGTGCCAGATGACGAGATCATGCAGCACCGCCGGATGGCGCTGCTGGAGCTCATCCAAAAACATATTCGTAAACGAGATTTGATGGGGTTAGTAGAAAAACTCGCCATCCTGCTTGTTAAAGGACACGCTAATGACAACCAGTTGAAAGCCCTGTTTAATTACCTGATGCAGGCCGGGGACACCGCGCGTTTTAGCGAATTTATTCACCAGGTCGCCGAACGTTTACCTCAACACAAGGAAAAGTTGATGACAATTGCCGAAAGATTACGTCAGGAAGGGCACCTTAATGGTCTTCAAGAAGGTCACAGGAAAGGGTTACGAGAGGGTTTGCAACAAGGCAAACGTGAGGAAGCTCTGCGCATTGCAACAACCATGCAGGCTGATGGCATAGACCCGCTGACTATCTGCAGAATCACCGGCCTGACTGCTGAGGATCTGGCTACGTTCAGCCATTAATTCCCAGCCCGGCAGCATGATTCTACCGGGCAAAACAGCGGATTTATAGCCGCTGTTTTAACGCCACCAGCGCTGAGCAGAACTCCGTTGGATGTGAGATAAACGGCGCATGCGCGGCTTTGGCAAACACCAACGACTCGCTCAGTGGCCACAGGGTATCCAGCATCGGGACGACTTTGCGCGGAACCAAACCATCAAGATAACCGTACATCCGCAGGAAAGGCTTATCCACCGAGCATAACGGCTCACGCAGATCGACTGTTTTCAGGATCTCCAGTCCGCCATTAAGCACCTCGACTTTCGGCATGGGTAAAGCCAGCACCGTTTTCTTCAGCGCCCGCGCATCCTGACGCGCGGTTTCCGTGCCCATCGTTTGCAATGCCAGAAAACGCTCCACTGTACGCTGAAAATCTTCGCTCAGTTGCTGCTGGAAACCTGCCAGCACTTCCGGCTTAATTCCCGGCCATTCAGCGCGCGCGCTAAAGCAAGGTGAAGACGCGACGGTCACCAACGCCTGAACACGCTCAGGGTGCGTTAACGCCACCTGACTTGCGACCAGCCCGCCAAGACTCCAGCCGAGCCAGATAGCGTTCTCCGGCGCCTGTCTTAATACCCGTTCAGCCATCTCTTCCAGCGACATTGCGCCGAAACCCTGACTGCGACCAAATCCCGGCAAGTCGACAAGGTGCAGCGTAAAATGCGAGCTCAGTTCCTCACTTATGCAATGCCATACTTCCGCATTCAGTCCCCATCCGTGCAGCAGCACAAGATGGCAATTTCCCGAACCCTGGGTCTGCCACCAAATGTCATTCATCAGTTATTGTTCTCTTTTAGCCTGAAAGGATGCATCTATGCTAACAGTACCAGGATTGTGCTGGCTATGCCGAATGCCGTTGACGTTGGGGCACTGGGGGATCTGTTCGGTTTGCTCGCGGGCAACGCGTCAACCTCTCAGCCGATGTCCTCAATGCGGACTACCTGCCGCGCATCCTTCGTTTCCCTGCGGCCGTTGCCTGCAAAAACCCCCGCCGTGGCAGCGTCTGATCGCCGTCAGTGACTATATTCCTCCGCTGAGCGGACTTATCCACCAGTTTAAGTTTTCACGCCGCAGCGAAATGGCCATTGCCCTTTCACGTTTACTGTTGCTGGAGGTATTACAGGCCCGGCGCGTCAGCGGTCTTCCTCTGCTGGACAGGATCGTTAGCGTCCCACTTTGGCAACGCAGACACTGGCGCAGAGGATTTAATCAGAGCGACTTACTGTGTCGCCCTTTGGCGCACTGGCTTGGCTGCGACTGGGACAGGCAGGCCATCACACGGGTTCGGGCCACCGCTACACAACACCATCTCAGCGCCAGATTACGCAAACGTAACCTGAAAAATGCCTTTCGCCTTGAATTGCCAGTGCAGGGACTCCATATGGTTATTGTGGATGATGTCGTCACTACCGGAAGTACCGTCGCGGAAATCGCGCAGCTGCTTTTGCGCAACGGCGCGGCGACTGTCCAGGTATGGTGCCTGTGTCGAACCTTGTAGAGCCTCGATGATGGGCGTATTATAACCAAGTAAAATAGTCAACTATTAGGCCATTACTATGATCCATATTTCCGATGCTGCACAAGCGCACTTTGCCAAACTGCTGGCAAATCAGGAAGAAGGGACACAAATTCGCGTATTTGTGATTAATCCCGGCACGCCTAACGCTGAATGCGGCGTTTCTTATTGTCCGCCAGACGCCGTGGAAGCAACCGACACCGCCATTAAATTTGACCTGCTGACCGCATATGTTGATGAACTGAGCGCACCGTATCTGGAAGATGCAGAAATCGATTTCGTTACCGACCAGTTAGGCTCCCAGCTGACGCTGAAAGCGCCAAACGCCAAAATGCGTAAAGTTGCCGATGATGCGCCGCTGATGGAACGCGTAGAGTACATGCTGCAATCGCAGATCAACCCACAGCTGGCAGGCCATGGCGGCCGCGTCTCTCTGATGGAGATCACCGATGAAGGCTACGCCATTCTGCAATTTGGCGGCGGCTGTAACGGCTGTTCAATGGTAGATGTAACGCTGAAAGAAGGTATCGAGAAACAGCTGCTGGCTGAATTCCCTGAACTGAAAGGCGTTCGCGATTTAACCGAACACCAGCGCGGTGAGCACTCTTACTACTAAGTCCTAAGCTGTAGAGTTGCCGTAGGCCCGATAAGACGCATCCGCGTCGCTATCGGGCATTGCTGCCGAATGGCAGCGTAACGGCCTACAACCCTGCATTTCTCTGCCTGTGCCCTGCAACAATCCCCTGCATAATTTGACCAGCCTCTCATAATTTAAATTTTGCCTGCCCAGGTGATTTTCAAGCGCTGCATGTTACCCGTATCATTCGTATCAGCACCTAACACACACATAATAGCCAGCTAAACTGATTAGTTTTGAAGGTAATCAGCATTGGTGCTGTAAATACTCTGTTCCCGGTCGGGACAATCGGAATTTGTCATCTAAACACTGACGTTACCCATAACAAAGTAAAGGCCAGGTAAATCATGCCATTAGTCATCGTTGCTATCGGTGTAATCTTGTTACTCCTCCTGATGATCCGTTTCAAAATGAACGGCTTCATCGCTCTCGTCCTGGTGGCGCTTGCTGTCGGATTGATGCAAGGGATGCCACTGGATAAAGTCATCGGTTCTATTAAAGCCGGCGTCGGCGGAACTCTTGGCAGCCTCGCCCTGATTATGGGTTTTGGCGCCATGCTGGGCAAAATGTTGGCGGACTGTGGCGGCGCACAGCGCATTGCCACCACGCTGATTGCTAAATTCGGTAAAAAACACATTCAGTGGGCGGTGGTATTAACCGGTTTCACCGTCGGTTTCGCCCTGTTCTATGAAGTCGGCTTCGTTCTGATGCTGCCGCTGGTGTTCACAATTGCCGCGGCGGCAAATATCCCTCTGCTGTACGTTGGTGTACCAATGGCTGCTGCGCTGTCCGTCACACACGGATTCCTGCCGCCGCACCCGGGTCCAACCGCTATTGCCACCATTTTCCACGCAGATATGGGTAAAACCCTGCTGTTTGGTACGATTCTGGCCATCCCGACCGTGATTCTCGCCGGTCCGGTGTACGCACGTTTCCTGAAAGGCATCGATAAGCCAATCCCGGAAGGTCTGTACAGCGCGAAAACCTTTACTGAAGAAGAGATGCCTGGCTTTGGCGTCAGCGTCTGGACCTCTCTGGTTCCGGTTATCCTGATGGCGATGCGCGCCGTCGCGGAGATGATTCTGCCAAAAGGTCATGCTTTCCTGACTGTTGCAGAATTCCTTGGCGACCCGGTCATGGCTACGCTTATCGCGGTGCTGATTGCGATGTTCACTTTTGGTCTGAACCGTGGACGTTCGATGGATCAGATTAACGACACGCTGGTGTCCTCAATCAAAATCATCGCGATGATGCTGTTGATCATCGGTGGTGGCGGTGCCTTCAAACAGGTTCTGGTTGATAGCGGCGTGGACAAATACATCGCTTCAATGATGCACGGTTCAAGTGTTTCCCCGCTGCTGATGGCATGGTCTATCGCTGCGGTACTGCGTATCGCGCTGGGTTCCGCGACCGTTGCTGCGATTACTGCAGGTGGGATCGTGGCGCCGCTGATTGCGACGACTGGCGTAAGCCCTGAGCTGATGGTTATTGCAGTCGGTTCCGGTTCCGTCATTTTCTCCCACGTGAACGATCCAGGCTTCTGGCTGTTCAAGGAGTATTTCAACCTGACCATCGGTGAGACCATCAAGTCATGGTCAATGCTGGAAACCATTATCTCAGTCTGCGGTCTGGTGGGTTGTCTGCTATTGGGTATGGTGGTTTAACCCCTACATATCCCAGACAAAAAAGCCGGGGAAATCCCCGGCTTTTTTACTTCTTCTTCGCAGCGGCTTTGCGGCGCTTATCCAAATCCTTAATCAGCTTGTTCACCCCGTCATCGGCAAACATCTGCTCCAACGTGACGGTGAGCTTACGCCGCCAGTTTTTGTACTGGTCGCTGGTCCCCGGGATGTTGACCGGATCCGCCATTCCTAACCAGTCCTCCGGTTGCAGGCCCAGCAGCGCACTATTGCTGTCAGCGATGTAGCGTTGCATGCCACGATTAAGAATCGGCGTCATCGACATCAATGAGGCCTTGTGGCCCGCACGTTTTGGCAGACAACCATATTTGTGCAGCGCGTCCAGCAGCCCCTGTTTGGCCAGTTCTCTGTCCTGATACAAGCCACGCAGTACGACTTCGTCCGGATAGAGCCCCAACGCTTTACCCAGCGTCAGATCGCCGCTATCCCAATAACCTTTAAGCGTAGGAAGGTCATGCGTCGCCGCGACTGCCATTGATTGTTCCGGGTACGCTTTCGGCGCACGGAAGTTTTTCTCATGGTCATTCTCAAAATAAAGCACTTTGTAGGAGTACACGCCGCTATCGCGCAGCTTGCTGACGATCTCTACCGGCACCGTACCCAAATCTTCACCAATCACCATGCAGTGATGACGTTTACTTTCCAGCGCCAGAATTGAAAGCAGGTCGTCGACCGGATAATGCACGTAGGCACCGTGATCGGCCGTTTCACCGTAAGGGATCCACCACAGACGCAGCATCGACATAACATGGTCGATACGCAGCGCACCGCAGTTCTGCATGTTAGCGCGCAGCAGTTCGATAAACGGTTCGTAAGCACGTGCCGTGATGATGTGCGGATCCATCGGCGGCAGCCCCCAGTTTTGCCCCAGCGGACCGAGAATATCCGGCGGCGCGCCAACCGAGGCATTCAGGCAGTACAGCTCGCGGTCGCACCAGGTTTCCGCCCCGCCTTCAGCCACACCAACCGCCAGGTCGCGATACAGCCCGACAGGCATCGCAAAGCCCTGGCTGGTTTTCCAGCAGTCAGCGAACTGGGTATACGCCAGCCACTGAAGCCACAGGTAGAAGTCCACGTCATCACGATGCGCTTCGCAGAACTGTTTGACCTCTGGCGAGTCCACCGACTGGAAAGCCTCTGGCCACACCGGCCAGCCCCAGCGCAAGGCGTCTTCTTTCACCTGATGCGCATGCAGGGCGTCAAAGGCCGCCTGCCAGTACAGGCTATCGCCTTCCTGAGCCACAAACTGGCGAAATGCCGCCATCTGCTCATCATCGCGCGCAGAGAAGCTTTTCCACGCCATACGTAGCGCGGTCATCTTTAGTGCGGTAACGGTGGAGTAATCAACCCATACGGCGTCACGCGCGCGTTGCAGAGCTTGCTGAGTCGCTGGCTTCTGCCACCAGGCCTGCGCCTCTTTACTGTGGTGGAAATCGTCTACTGCGTTGACATCAATATAAATTATATTCAGCCAGCGACGTGAGGACGGACTGTACGGGCTGGCGCTTTCCGGGTTCGCCGGATACAGCGCATGAATCGGATTCAAACCAATAAACGCGCCGCCACGCTTTGCCACATCCACCAACATGGCACGGAGATCGCCAAAGTCGCCAATCCCCCAGTTTTTTTCTGAACGTAGGGTGTAAAGCTGAACGCATGCCCCCCACAGCTTCTGCCCGGCCAACAACGCCTGCGGTTCATAACAGCGTTTCGGCGCCACGATGATGCGGCAATGGGCACGCAACTCCCCCTGAGTCAGGGTAAACGTGTGATACCCCTCCGGCAGCTTCGCCGGAAGGTTGAAAGATTTACCGCCGACGGCATGCCCTTTGTGCTGCACACCCTCTTCGGTAGTTAGCAGCCAGTTAAACTCTCCACTTCCCTCAACCGCCAACGGCATTTTTTTACCCGCGGTATAAACCATGACGTTCGGCACCGGGGTCACCGCCACCTTCGTGGCGGCGGTGGTGCGATGCATGGCGTCAAGCAAACGCCGCTTGGTTTCGGCGCCAATAGACTGCGGTTTACCGTGGGCATTAATGTAATTAGGGCTGATCCCCGCCGCCAGCGCGGCATTATCCAGACGTTTGCTTTCCATCGCGATTCCTTAACGTTTCGCCTGCCAGATACGAGCCTGATAATCGCGAATAGAGCGATCTGAACTGAACATGCCGCAACGCGCGGTATTCAGAATCGCCGCACGGGTCCAGGCTTCCTGGTCACGGTACAACACGTCAACCTGCTTCTGGGCTTCAACGTAGGCCGCGAAGTCCGCCATGACCAGATACGGATCACCGCCTTGCTTGCCAATACTGTGCAGCATCTGGTCAAAGGCATGTTTATCGCCGTCGCTGTATTTCCCGCTTTCCAACTCTTTCAGAACAGCATCCAGCACCTTATCTTTCTTACGCCATTTCACCGGGTCATAGCCTTTCGCTTTCAGCGCTTTCACCTCTTCCACGGTATGACCAAAGATAAAGATATTCTCGTCACCCACCTTCTCGGCGATTTCGACGTTGGCACCATCCAGCGTACCAACAGTTAACGCGCCGTTCAGCGCCAGTTTCATATTACCGGTGCCGGAAGCTTCTTTCCCGGCGGTTGAGATCTGCTCAGAGATATCCGCCGCCGGAATCAGCATTTCCGCCGCCGAGACACAATAATCCGGCAGGAAGACAACTTTCAGCTTGTCGCCAACTTTCGGGTCGTTATTGATGGTTTCCGCCACCTTGTTGATAGCGAAGATAATATTTTTCGCCAGGTAGTAACCCGGAGCGGCTTTTGCGCCAAACAGGAATACGCGCGGCACGCGTTCCGCCTGCGGGTTTTCACGAATTTCTTTATACAGCGCCAGAATATGCAGCAAGTTCAGATGCTGACGCTTGTACTCATGCAGGCGTTTGATCTGAATATCAAAGATTGCCTGCGGATTGATTTCGATACCAGTCCGTACCTTCACAAACTCTGCCAGGCGCTTTTTATTCGCCAGCTTAATGTCACGATAAGTCTGACGGAACTTCGCGTCGTCGGCGTATTTTTCCAGGTTAATCAACTGGTCGAGATCGTTGGCCCACTCTTTTTTCAGCGATTTATCCAGCAGTGCGGCAAGCGCCGGGTTGCACTGCTTAATCCAGCGACGCGGAGTAATCCCGTTGGTGACGTTATGAAATTTGTTCGGCCAGAGCTGGTGATATTCCGGGAATAGATCTTTCACCACCAGATCGGAGTGCAGCGCCGCCACGCCGTTAACCGCAAAACCGCTGACCACACACATATTGGCCATACGTACCTGTTTATTATGCACCACCGCCAGTTTCGCCCACACTTCAGCGTTACCCGGCCAGGTTTTATCGACCAGTTTCTTAAAGCGGTCATTAATCTCTTTGATGATTTGCATGTGGCGCGGCAGTAGCGCTTTCACCAACTTCTCATCCCAGCACTCTAACGCTTCCGGCATCAGGGTATGGTTGGTGTAAGCGAAGGTTTTGCTGGTAATGGCCCACGCATCGTCCCAGCTCATCTGGTGCTCATCAATCAGCACACGCAACAGCTCAGGGATCGCGATAGTCGGGTGAGTATCATTAAGCTGAATCACTTCGTAATCAGCCAGTTCGTGCAGCTTACGCCCGGCCAGATGATGACGACGCAAAATGTCGGCTACGGAGCAGGCGCACTGGAAGTACTGCTGCATCAGGCGCAGCTTTTTACCCGCGGTGTGGTTATCGTTCGGGTACAGCACTTTGGTCAGTTTTTCGGCGTCGATGCCCTGCTGCTCAGCACGCAGGAAATCGCCGTCATTAAATTTGGTCAGGTTAAACGGATGCGCGTGGCTGGCCTGCCACAGACGCAGCGGTTGCGCCACGCCGTTACGGTAGCCGAGAACCGGCAGATCCCAGGCCTGGCCGGTGATGGTAAACCCAGGCTCCCAACGTCCCTCTTTGGTGACTTTACCGCCAATGCCGACCTGCACGTCCAACGCCTCGTTGTGACGGAACCACGGGTAGCTACCGCGATGCCAGTCATCCGGGGCTTCCATCTGCTGACCGTCGGCAAAAGACTGGCGGAACAGGCCGTACTGGTAGTTGAGACCATAGCCCGTCGCCGACTGGCCGACCGTCGCCATCGAATCAAGGAAGCAGGCCGCCAGGCGCCCCAACCCACCGTTACCTAACGCCGGATCGATCTCTTCTTCCAGCAGATCGGTCAGGTTGATGTCGTGCGCTTTCAGCTCATCGCTCACCCCCTGATACCAGCCCAGATTGAGTAAGTTGTTGCCGGTCAGACGACCAATCAAAAACTCCATCGAGATGTAGTTAACATGGCGCTGATTTTTTGCCGGTTTCACCGCTGGCTGGGCGCTGAGTAACTCAGCCAACGCCCCACTCACTGCCTGCCACCACTGGCGCGACGTCATTTCGTGAGCCGACAGTAAACCGAAATGCTGCCACTGACGCGTCAGGGCTGCCTGAAATTGATCTTTGTTGAAGGTTGGCTGTGACATAGGGATTCCAGGTCCTTAGGTAATAAAACAACGTTATCGCTAGTTTGCCAGGCTCGTTGTTGACCTTCCTCATCCTGGCACGGATTAGGGAGGGAGGAGGGGCGGGGATGAGCATAAAAGTGTGATCGCCGCCACTTAAAGAAGAGAGGCATTGCCGGTCAATACGTAGGTTTCCCCCGCATCCCCCTGAAATGCATCACGGTTTTCGCATTAACCTAAAGAGATTAGCCAGACAATATCAAACAGTAAGATGATATTTAGAAAAAATATGTAAACAGAGAAATAGTTTCTCACCTGAAATACGCATTCTGCTTGAGTTATTTCACATGAAAGTTTTAAGTCGAGCACAAAATTCATCGTCTTTTTATTAAACGATACAGTAACAACATAAAAAAGTGGAATCTTTCCGCTGGGTGAAAGTCACGCTGGATCCAGTCACCACGCCTGTTGCGACTCTTTAAAGAAATTATTGCAATAGATGTATAGATTTGTGACATAGTGCAAAATCAGACACACAAAAAGCCCGCTTAGCTTGCATAAAATACCAATCTGGCCGACCTTATATCTATTAATTACGAAGCGCAAAAAAAATCATTCTTCCCCATTTTCACACAGTGAAGTGACTAACTTATGTTGATTCCGTCTAAATTAAGTCGTCCGGTTCGTCTCGACCATACGGTGGTTCGTGAGCGCCTGTTGGCTAAACTTTCCGGCGCGAACAATTTCAGGCTCGCCCTGATCACAAGTCCTGCTGGTTATGGAAAAACAACGCTTGTTTCACAATGGGCGGCGGGGAAGACCGAGTTAGGTTGGTACTCTCTGGATGAAGGCGATAACCAGCAGGAGCGCTTTGCCAGCTATCTGATTGCCGCGATCCAGCAGGCGACCGGTGGACATTGCACCACCAGCGAAGCGATGGTGCAAAAACGCCAGTATGCCAGCCTGACCTCACTGTTTGCGCAGCTATTTATTGAACTGGCCGAGTGGCATCGTCCACTTTATCTGGTGGTGGATGATTATCACCTGATCTCCAATCCGGCCATTCACGAGGCAATGCGCTTTTTCCTGCGTCACCAGCCTGAAAATCTCACACTGGTCGTTCTGTCGCGTAATCTGCCGCAGTTGGGCATTGCCAACCTGCGGGTGCGCGATCAGTTGCTGGAAATAGGCAGCCAACAGCTGGCCTTTAACCATCAGGAAGCGAAACAATTTTTCGATCGTCGTTTATCCTCCCCTATTGAAGCAGCTGAAAGCAGCCGGATGTGCGATGACGTTGCTGGCTGGGCTACTGCGTTACAACTGATTGCTCTTTCCGCTCGCCAGAACAATAACTCTGCGCACCAGTCGGCACGACGCCTCGCCGGAATCAACGCCAGCCATTTATCCGACTACCTGGTGGATGAAGTGCTGGACAGCGTTGACCTCGGCACCCGTCACTTTCTGCTAAAAAGCGCCATCCTGCGTTCGATGAACGATGCGCTGATCGTTCGGGTCACCGGCGAAGAAAACGGGCAAATGCGACTTGAGGAAATTGAGCGTCAGGGGTTATTTCTGCAGCGGATGGATGACGTCGGCGAGTGGTTCAGTTATCACCCACTGTTTGGCAGCTTTTTACGCCAGCGTTGCCAGTGGGAACTGGCGAGCGAGCTGCCTGAAATACACCGCGCCGCCGCAGAAAGCTGGATGGCGCAGGGTTTCCCTAGCGAAGCTATCCACCACGCGTTGGCGGCAGGCGATGCCCACATGCTACGCGATATCCTGCTTAACCATGCGTGGGGCCTGTTTAACCACAGCGAACTGGCGCTATTGGAAGAGTCGCTGAAAGCCCTGCCGTGGGAAAGCCTACTGGAAAATCCGCGTCTGGTTCTGCTGCAAGCCTGGCTGATGCAAAGCCAGCACCGCTACAGCGAGGTTAATACCCTGCTGGCCCGTGCAGAACAAGAGATGAAAGGCGACATGGAGCCGACGCTGTACGCTGAATTTAACGCGCTGCGGGCACAGGTAGCGATTAACGACGGAAACCCTGACGAAGCTGAACGTCTGGCAAAACTGGCGCTGGATGAATTACCTATCGCCTGGTTCTATAGCCGTATCGTTGCCACCTCGGTGCATGGTGAAGTCCTGCATTGTAAGGGCGATCTCACACGTTCACTGGCGTTGATGCAGCAAACCGAGCAAATGGCGCGCCATCATGATGTCTGGCATTACGCGCTGTGGAGTCTGATCCAGCAAAGCGAAATTTTATTTGCCCAGGGTTTTTTACAGGCGGCCTGGGAGACGCAGGAAAAGGCGTTCCAGCTGATCAAAGAGCAGCACCTGGAACAGTTGCCGATGCACGAGTTCCTGGTGCGCATTCGCGCGCAACTCCTGTGGGCATGGGCACGTCTGGACGAAGCCGAAGCGTCTGCCCGCGCGGGCATTGAGTTACTTTCCACATTCCAGCCACAGCAACAGCTACAGTGCCTGGCGCTGCTGATTCAGTGTTCGCTGGCCCGGGGCGATTTAGACAACGCGCGTAGCCTGCTCAACCGTTTGGAAAACTTATTGGGCAATGGTCGTTATCATAGCGACTGGATCTCGAACGCCGATAAGGTACGGGTGATTTACTGGCAAATGGTGGGTGACAAAAACTCGGCCGCCAACTGGCTGCGCCACACGCCGAAGCCGGAGTTCGCTAATAACCACTTCCTGCAAAGTCAGTGGCGCAACATCGCCCGCGCGCAGATCCTGCTGGGTGAGTTTGAACCGGCGGAAATCGTACTGGAAGAGTTAAATGAAAATGCGCGTAACCTGCGCCTGATGAGCGATCTGAACCGTAACCTGTTGCTGCTTAATCAGTTGTACTGGCAGGCAGGACGCAAAAATGACGCGCAGCGCGTCTTACTCGAAGCGCTGCAACTGGCGAACCGTACCGGATTTATCAGCCACTTTGTTATCGAAGGTGAGGCGATGGCGCAGCAGTTGCGCCAACTGATTCAGCTCAATACGCTGCCAGAACTCGACCAGCACCGCGCCCAGCGCGTTTTGCGGGAGATTAACCAGCACCACCGCCACAAATTCGCCCACTTTGATGAAGGATTCGTTGAGCGACTGCTTACCCATCCGGAAGTGCCGGAGCTTATCCGCACCAGCCCGCTGACCCAGCGCGAATGGCAGGTTCTGGGACTCATTTATTCAGGTTACAGCAACGAGCAGATCGCCGGTGAGCTGGCCGTTGCAGCCACGACCATTAAGACGCACATCCGCAATTTGTACCAAAAGCTCGGCGTCGCCCACCGCCAGGATGCGGTGCAACATGCGCAGAAACTGCTGAAGATGATGGGCTATGGGGTATAGTTAATGCCTGATGCGCTACGCTTATCAGGCAATTATCTCAGCACAGCTCTAACTGAATATGGTGGTCGGCAATAACCTGCATCACACCGGCTGGCGGTAGCGTGTCGGTATACACCGCATCCACCATGCTGATACTGCCCATATTCACCATCGCGTTACGTCCGAACTTCGAGTGATCCACCACCAGCATGACATGACGTGAATTCTCAATGATCGCGCGTTTGGTGCGCACTTCGTGATAATCAAACTCCAGCAGAGAGCCATCGCTGTCGATGCCGCTGATCCCCAAGATGCCGAAGTCCAGACGGAACTGGGAAATAAAGTCGAGAGTCGCTTCGCCCATAATGCCGCCGTCACGGCTACGCAGTTCGCCCCCGGCCAGAATAATGCGGAAATCCTCTTTCGCCATCAGCGTGTTTGCCACATTGAGGTTATTGGTCACGATGCGTAAGTTGCTGTGATTAAGCAGCGCATGCGCCACCGCTTCCGGTGTGGTGCCGATATCAATAAACAGCGTTGAACCGTTAGGGATCTGCGTGGCAACTTTGCGCGCAATGCGCTCTTTTTCCGCCGTCTGCGTCGCTTTACGGTCATGCCATGGGGTATTGACCGAACTGGATGGCAACGCCGCGCCGCCGTGGTGACGCAAAATCATATTTTGATCGGCCAGGTCATTCAGATCCCGGCGAATCGTCTGCGGACTGACGGAGAAATGCTCCACCAGCTCCTCGGTACTGACGTATCCCTGTTTTTTTACCAGCTCAATGATCGCGTCATGTCGTTGTGTTTGCTTCATTATTGTTCCCTGGAATTTTGCCGGATGCGCTAACGCTTATCCAGCCTACAAAGTTCGTTTCCGCACATTCATCGTATCGGCAAACGCCATTGCCAGACCCACGGCCAGCCCGGCGATATGTGCGCCGTTCGCCATCGACATGCCGAACAGATCAAACCAGCCGGCAACAATCCAGATCAAGGCAAAGATAATCAAACCACGCTGCAGGAAAATACCGCTTTGCGGATCGCGCTCGCCGCGCAACCACACGTAGCCCATCAGCGCATATACCACGCCAGACAGCCCGCCAAACCACGGGCCGCTAAATTTCTGCTGCACATAACCGCTCAGCAAGGCGCTGATCACAGTAATGACAATCAGCTTTCCGCTGCCCAGGCGCTTTTCAACCGCACCGCCGAGATACCACCACCACAGCAGGTTGAACAAAATGTGCATCAGCGAGAAGTGCATAAAAGCGTGGGTGAAATAACGCCAAAACTCAAATTTCAGCGAAGGATCGAACGGCCAGGCCAGCCAGAGCATTACCGCCTGATCGCCCAGCACATTCATCGCGATAAACACCAACACACACGCCGCCATTACCGCCCAGGTCACCGGGCCGGCACGTTCGCGCAATGTGGCCAGAAACGGATAACGTTGATAGCGCAGACCGCTGTCAGTATGACCTGACTGCCAACTGGCCGCGAGGTAACGCGGATCGCCCGGGTTATCGAGAAATCGCGCCAGTTCAGCACGCACGCGTTCAGCCTGGGACTCATCCGCCAGCCAGACATCCGTTTGCTGATGTTGTTGAATCGTCAGGATAACGCCCTGTGTCGCCATATAATCAACAAATGCCTGCGCCACGCGGGGGTTAGCAAAAGAGGTAATCATCAACATTATTGCTGTCGCTTATTCCACACAAAAGAGGACAGTATATATATCCTGTCCGTTTCAGGCTGCATCTTTGTTAGCTTACGAACCGTATGTCACTTCTGCAGGAAAATGTCGATGCCAGGCGTCGAAGCCGCCGTCAACGCTGTAAACCGCGTCATAGCCCTGCTGAAGAAGATATTGCGCCGCGCCTTTACTGCTGTTGCCGTGGTAACACATCACCATTACGGCAGTATCAAAATCATGGTCACGCATAAACGTCCCCAACGTGTCGTTCGTCAGATGAAAGGCCTGCGGCGCGTGGCCCATCGCATAGCTTTGCGGATCGCGGATGTCCACGAGCACCGCCATTCCGTGCAGTAGTTTCTGATGGGCTTCTTCGACATTAATACACTCAAACTGATCCATGGCGTTCTCTTGTTAAGTTCTACTTATATTCTGGCAGGTAACCAATATTACCCTCCAGTGTACGTTGCCTGAGCAGGTAAACGCCATAATGTTATATGTATCACTGTAAATTGTTTATCCGATGTTACCAATGGCGCGATTCTTTGCTATTATGTTCGATAACGAACATTAATGAGCTATAACGAAAGTGCGAGAGGCCAGCATGGAAACCAAAGATCTGATTGTGATAGGTGGAGGCATTAACGGTGCCGGTATCGCGGCAGATGCCGCTGGACGCGGTTTATCCGTGCTGATGCTGGAAGCTCAGGATTTAGCCTGCGCCACCTCCTCCGCCAGCTCCAAACTCATCCACGGTGGCCTGCGCTACCTGGAACACTACGAATTCCGCCTGGTGAGCGAGGCGCTGGCAGAACGTGAAGTACTGTTGAAAATGGCACCGCATATCGCCTTCCCTATGCGCTTCCGTCTGCCCCATCGCCCGCACCTGCGTCCGGCATGGATGATCCGTATTGGTTTGTTTATGTACGATCATCTGGGCAAACGCACCAGTTTGCCGGGTTCTACCGGTTTGCGTTTTGGCGCGGATTCCGTAATGAAACCTGAGATTGTGCGCGGTTTCGAATATTCTGACTGCTGGGTAGACGATGCGCGTCTGGTTTTGGCAAACGCCCAAATGGTCGTACGCAAAGGCGGTGAAGTATTAACCCGCACCCGTGCCACCTCCGCTCGCCGTGAAAACGGCTTGTGGATTGTTGAAGCCGAAGATATCGATACCGGTAAAAAGCACACCTGGCAGGCGCGTGGTCTGGTCAACGCCACCGGACCGTGGGTGAAAGAGTTCTTCGACGATGGCATGCATCTACCGTCGCCGTACGGTATTCGCCTGATTAAAGGTAGCCACATCGTGGTGCCGCGCGTACATACCCAGAAGCAAGCGTATATTCTGCAAAACGAAGATAAACGTATTGTGTTTGTCATCCCATGGATGGACGAATTCTCGATTATCGGGACGACTGACGTCGAATACAAAGGCGACCCGAAAGCAGTGAAAATTGATGAGAGCGAAATCAATTACCTGCTGAAGGTCTACAACGCGCACTTTAAGAAACAACTGGGCCGTGACGATATCGTCTGGACCTACTCGGGCGTGCGTCCGCTATGTGATGACGAGTCCGACTCGCCGCAGGCTATTACTCGTGATTACACGCTGGATATCCACGACGAAAACGGCAAAGCTCCGCTGTTGTCGGTGTTTGGCGGTAAGCTGACAACCTATCGTAAGCTGGCCGAGCACGCGATGGAAAAACTGTCGTCATACTATCAGGGCATTGGCCCGGCATGGACCAAAGAGTGCATCCTGCCTGGCGGTGATATTGGCGGCGATCGCGAAGATTACGCAGCAAAACTGCGCCGTCGCTATCCGTTCCTGACCGAATCGCTGACACGCCATTATTCACGTACCTACGGCAGCAATACTGAATGGATTATCGGCGACGCCACGTCAATTGCCGAGTTAGGCGAAGACTTCGGCCATGAGTTCTATGAGGCCGAGCTGAAGTATCTGGTTGAGCACGAGTGGGTGCGTCGCGCGGAAGATGCGCTGTGGCGTCGTACGAAAGAAGGCATGTGGCTGAATGCTGAACAGCAGTCCCGCATGACCCAGTGGCTGACGGAGTATGTCGAGAAGCACCAGCTGTCGCTGGCCTCCTGATAAAAATGCCGGATGGCGGCTAACGCCTTATCCGGCCTTCAAAAGTGCATAAACGTAGGCCGGGCAAGCGCAGCGCCCCCGGCCTCGTGTGTTACAACCGCACCGAATCAATATGCCAGATGTTTTCGGCATACTCTTTGATCGTCCTGTCCGATGAGAAGTACCCCATATTGGCGATGTTTATCATCGACTTCGTGGTCCACTCTTCCGGATGGCGATACAGCTCATCAACCTTATCCTGGCAATCGACATAGCTGCGATAATCCGCCAGCACCTGATAGTGGTCGCCAAAGTTGATCAATGAATCGACCAAATCACGGTAGCGTCCCGGCTCCTCAGGGCTGAACACGCCGCTGCCGATCTGCGTCAATACCTGATGCAGCTCTTCGTCTTTCTCGTAATACTCACGCGGCTTGTAGCCCTGGCTACGTAAAGCCTCGACCTCTTCTGCCGTATTACCAAAGATAAAGATATTCTCTGCTCCCACATGCTCCAGCATCTCAACGTTGGCACCATCCAGCGTCCCGATGGTCAGCGCACCGTTGAGCGCAAATTTCATATTACTGGTCCCAGAAGCTTCGGTCCCGGCCAGCGAAATCTGCTCAGACAGATCGGCGGCAGGAATAATCACCTGCGCCAGACTGACGCTGTAGTTGGGGATAAACACGACCTTCAATTTATCGCCAATCTGCGGATCGTTGTTGATCACCTTCGCGACATCGTTGATCAAATGAATGATGTGCTTCGCCATGTAATAGGCTGAAGCCGCTTTACCCGCGAAGATATTCACGCGCGGCACCCACTCGGCGTCTGGATCGGCTTTGATGCGGTTGTAGCGGGTGATCACATGCAGCACATTCATTAGCTGACGTTTGTACTCGTGAATACGCTTGATCTGCACATCAAACAGCGATTTCGGGTTCACTACCACGTTCAGCTGCTGGGCGATGAGCGTTGCCAGTCGCTTTTTGTTCTCCAGCTTCGCACGACGCACAGCCTGATTCACTAACGGGAAATCACAGTGCTGCTCAAGCTCGCTGAGCTGGCTGAGATCAGTACGCCAGGTGCGGCCAATGTTCTCATCTAGTACGTCAGAAAGCGATGGGTTCGCCAGCGCCAGCCAGCGACGCGGCGTCACACCGTTGGTCACGTTGCAGAAGCGGGTCGGGAAAATCTTCGCAAAGTCAGCAAACAGCGACTGCACCATCAGGTTGGAGTGCAGTTCAGACACACCGTTAACCTTGTGGCTCACCACCACCGCCAGCCATGCCATACGCACACGACGACCGTTTGATTCATCGATAATCGACGTCCGTCCCAGCAGAGCGGTATCGTTCGGATACTGCTCCTGCAACGTCTTCAGGAAGTAGTCGTTAATCTCAAAAATGATTTGTAGATGGCGCGGCAGAATTTTGCCCAGCATATCCACCGGCCAGGTCTCCAGCGCTTCGCTCATCAAGGTGTGGTTGGTATATGAGAAGACCTGACAGCACACCTCAAACGCATCGTCCCAACTGAATTTGTGTTCATCGATCAGCAGGCGCATCAGCTCTGGGATCGACAGCACCGGGTGGGTGTCGTTAAGGTGAATGGCGATTTTATCGGCCAGGTTGTCGTAGGTTTTATGCAGTTGATAATGACGGTTCAGGATGTCCTGCACCGTTGAGGAGACGAGGAAATACTCCTGACGCAACCGCAGCTCGCGTCCCGAATAGGTAGAGTCATCTGGATACAGTACGCGGGAGACGTTCTCGGAGTGGTTTTTATCTTCCACCGCCGCAAAGTAGTCGCCCTGGTTAAATTTACCGAGGTTGATTTCGCTACTGGCCTGGGCATTCCACAGGCGCAGCGTATTCGTAGCGTCAGTGTCATAACCGGGGATAATCTGGTCGTAGGCCACTGCGAGGATCTCTTCGGTCTCAATCCAACGCGTTTTCTTGCCTTCCATCTGCACGCGGCCGCCAAAGCGCACTTTGTAGCGCGTGTTGTGGCGTTTGAATTCCCACGGGTTACCGTATTCCAGCCAATAGTCCGGGGACTCTTTTTGTCGACCATCGACAATGTTCTGTTTAAACATGCCATAGTCATAACGGATACCGTAGCCACGTCCCGGCAGACCCAGCGTTGCCAGTGAGTCGAGGAAGCAGGCTGCCAGGCGTCCGAGGCCACCGTTACCGAGACCGGGGTCATTCTCTTCGTCGATCAGATCTTCCAGATCTAATCCCATACCTTCCAGCGCACTTTTAACATCGTCGTAAATCCCCAACGATAACAGCGCATTGGAAAGCGTGCGCCCAATCAGAAACTCCATTGACAGATAATAAACCTGACGGGTTTCCTGGGATAATTGCGCACGGTTAGAACGCAGCCAGCGCTCCACGAGACGATCGCGCACCGCGAATAACGTGGCGTTCAGCCACTCATGTTTGTTGGCAATGACCGGGTCCTTACCAATCGTGAACATCAGTTTGTAGGCAATAGAATGCTTAAGTGCCTCGACGCTGAGTGTGGGCGATGCATAAGTAAATGGAGCGTTCATATAGGTGATTCCTGGATATCTATTTCAAGCGGTAGTAAAGCTCGCGGTAAGACTTCGCCGCGACTTGCCAGCTAAAATCCATGGTCATGGCCTGGCGTTGAACAAACCGCCAAAGCGAAGGCCGGGACCACAATACGAAAGCACGCCGGATCGCGCGTAGCAGCGACCAGGCATTACTGTCTTCAAAGACAAACCCACTGGCGATACCGTCCGCCAGGTTTTCCAGCGAACTGTCAGAGACCGTATCCGCCAGCCCACCGGTACGCCGCACCAGCGGCAGCGTGCCATACTTCAGTCCATACAACTGCGTTAAGCCGCACGGTTCAAAGCGGCTGGGTACCAGAATGACGTCAGCCCCGCCCATGATGCGGTGCGAGAAGGCTTCGTGATAACCAATTTGTACCCCTACCAGTCCTGGATGTTCCGCCGCAGCGGCCAGGAAGCCTTCCTGTAATACTGGGTCGCCCGCGCCAAGCAGCGCCA
Source organism: Citrobacter sp. TBCS-15 (assembly GCF_005280815.1). Taxonomy (NCBI): domain Bacteria; kingdom Pseudomonadati; phylum Pseudomonadota; class Gammaproteobacteria; order Enterobacterales; family Enterobacteriaceae; genus Citrobacter; species Citrobacter sp. TBCS-15. The sequence continues at coordinate 103,868 of NZ_SZWK01000251.1, forward strand.
GTTGACCACCCTGCTCTAACAGACCCGGCAGAGCCTCCAACACCAGATCTAACCCTTTCTGACTGGTCAGACGGCTCACGACAGCAAACAGCGGCACTTTATCGTTAACCTTAAGTCCCATCGCAATTTGTAGCTGACGTTTGTTCTCCGCCTTCTCGTCCAGCGTGTCGCGCGTATAGCGCGAGGCCAGTAGCAGATCGGTTTCCGGGCTCCAGATTTTTTCATCCACGCCGTTCAGCACGCCGGAAAGCCGTCCTTCCCGATGACGCTGCTGCAACAGACCTTCCATGCCGTAGGCAAACTGCGGCTCGGTAATCTCCCGAGCGTAAGTCGGACTCACCGCCGTAATGTGGTCTGCGTAGTACAACCCGGCCTTCAGGAACGAAATCTGCCCATTAAACTCCAGTCCGTGCACATTAAAGAACGACCATGGCAATTGGATGTCATCCATATGCTTTGCATAAAACATGCCTTGATACGCCAGGTTGTGTACGGTGAACACCGATTTCGCCGGATGGCCGCGCGCCGCCAGATACGCCGGAGCCAGACCGGCATGCCAGTCGTGCGCATGCACCACATCCGGGCGCCAGAATGGGTCAAGCCCGCAGGCCATTTCACATCCGGCCCAGCCGAGTAACGCAAAACGCAGGACGTTATCGGTATAAGCGAACAGGTTGGTGTCGTGATACGGGCTACCAGGACGGTCGTAGAGATGCGGCGCGTCAACGAGGTAAATGCCGACACCGTTGTAATGCCCGAACAGCAGCGTGATTCTGCCTGCAAAGGTATCGCGACGCGTCACTACCTGAGCATCAGGAATGCCGCGACGGATATCCGGAAACGCCGGGAGCAGCACGCGGGCATCTACACCGTCGGCAATTTGCGCGGCCGGTAACGCCCCAAGCACATCCGCCAGTCCCCCGGTTTTTAGCAGGGGGAACATCTCTGAACATACGTGTAAAACCTGCATTATCGCTCCTGTTTGATTTGCAGTTTGCGCAGCATTTCACGCGTGACCAGCACAATGCCTTCTTCTGAGCGGTAGAAGCGACGTGCATCCTCTTCCGCATTTTCACCAATCACCATGCCTTCAGGGATAACGCAGGCGCGGTCAATGATACAGCGACGTAAACGGCATGAACGTCCTACCCATACTTCAGGCAACAACACTGCCGAATCAATGTTACAGAATGAATTCACCCGCACTCGCGGGAACAGAACGGACTGCACTACCACCGAACCAGAAATGATACAGCCGCCGGAAACCAGCGAGTTCAGCGTCATTCCGTGGCTACCGGAACGATCCTGCACAAATTTCGCCGGCGGCAGAGATTCCATATGCGTACGGATTGGCCAGTCCTGGTCGTACATATCCAGTTCAGGCGTCACTGAGGCCAGATCGAGGTTGGCCTTCCAGTAAGCTTCCAGCGTTCCCACATCGCGCCAGTACGGCTCGGATTCCGGGTCAGACTGTACGCAGGACAACGGGAAGGGATGTGCATATGCCATGCCAGCTTCAGTGATTTTTGGAATGATGTCTTTACCAAAATCGTGACTGGAGCTTTCATCGAGATCATCTTCCGCCAGCAATTCATACAGGTAGTCGGCGTTAAAAACGTAGATCCCCATACTGGCAAGGGATTTGGTCGGATCGCCTGGCATGGCTGGCGGGTTAGCAGGTTTTTCAACAAACTCGATAATTTTGTCGCTGTCGTCCACGTCCATTACGCCAAACGCGCTGGCCTCTTCGATAGGCACCGGCATACAAGCCACGGTACAACGCGCGCCCTTCTCGACGTGGTCGATCAGCATACGCGAGTAGTCCTGCTTATAAATATGATCGCCTGCGAGGATCACCACATATTCCGCTTTGTAACGGCGAATGATGTCCAGGTTTTGAGTTACCGCATCCGCCGTGCCGCGATACCAGTTTTCACCCTGCATTCTCTGCTGGGCAGGCAGCAGGTCGACAAACTCGTTCATCTCTTCGCTAAAGAACGACCAGCCGCGCTGAATATGCTGTACCAGCGTGTGCGACTGGTATTGCGTGATCACGCCGATACGGCGGATGCCGGAGTTAATACAGTTGGATAAAGCAAAATCGATAATGCGGAATTTACCGCCAAAGTGCACGGCCGGCTTGGCACGTTTGTTGGTCAAATCTTTCAGGCGGGTACCGCGGCCACCGGCCAGGATCAGGGCAACAGATTTTAATGGCAGCTGGCGCGCCAACATAACACGATCGTTCTTCTCTAAACTCACCATGACTAACTCCTTTTTTATCCTCTATGGAACACACACAGTCCGTGCGCAGGTCCCTGCCAGACAGCCGTAAGCACCGGATTGTCCTCTCCGGCAAATGGGGGAATAGCTCGCCATTCCCCTTCAGGTAAAACGATATCTGTCACCTCAAGCGTGGCGTTAATTGCAATCAGGAAACGGCCAGAAAGCAGGATTTGCATCTGCCTCGGGCCGTTTTGCCACTCATCCGCACTTAAGGGTTGTGCGTACTTATTCAGCCAATGAACATTGCCATCGCCTTCTTCCCACCAGCAATCGCCTGTTAATGCCGGAATTTGCTGACGAAGATGAATCAACGCGGCGGTAAATGTGGTTAGCCCACCGTTTGCCTGCTGCCAGTCCAGCCAGGTCAGGGCGTTATCCTGACAGTAAGCGTTATTGTTGCCGTGCTGGCTATGACCATGCTCGTCACCGGCCAGCAGCATCGGCGTTCCCTGTGAGAGCAACAGCGTGGTCAACAGCGCATGAATGCTGTCGCGCCGCCGTTCAATCAGGTCCAGCGTGCCGCCTAACCCTTCTTTACCATGATTATCACTGTAGTTATTGCTAGTGCCGTCGCGATTTTCCTCACCATTCGCTTCATTGTGCTTATTTGTGAAGCACACACAGTCACGTAGGGTAAAACCGTCATGCGCTGTCACCAGATTGACCGTGGCGCTGGGTTTGCGGCCATTGCGTTTAAACACGTCGCTGGAGGCGGCAAAACGCCCGGCAAATTCTCCCAAAGAGAGATTACGCTGGAGCCAGAAACGTCGCGTCGCATCGCGAAAATGGTCATTCCACTCGGCAAACGGCGGTGGAAAGTTCCCCACCTGATACCCGCCTTCACCGATATCCCACGGTTCCGCAATCAGTTTGACGCGTGAGAGTAGCGGACAGTTTTTGATTGCAGTAAACAACGGCGCATCCTGACGAAACGTAGGCGTACGCCCCATAACGGACGCTAAATCAAAACGAAAACCATCCACGTGGCAAGTTTCAACCCAGTAACGCAGGCATTCACACGCGTACTCCACAACGCCGGGATGGCTCAGATTGAGGGTGTTCCCACAACCGGTCCAGTTGTAGTAATCGCCATCATCCCTGATCCAATAATAGCTACGGTTATCAATTCCGCGCAGCGAGAAGACGGGGCCTTCGAGATCCAGCTCGGCGCTGTGGTTCAAAACGATGTCGAGAATGACCTCAATCCCCGCTTTGTGTAACGCTTTCACCGCATCACGGAACTCATCCAACGCGCTCTCCGGCGAGCAGGCGTAAGCCGGATGCAACGCGAACATAGCGACCGGGTTGTAGCCCCAGTAGTTCGACAAGCCCAGCCGCTGAAGACGCGGTTCGCTGGCGAAATGCGCCACCGGTAGCAGCTCAAGCGCAGTAATGCCAAGGTGCTTGAAATAGTCGATCATTACCGGATGACCCAGCGCTTTATAGGTCCCGCGAAGTTCTTCCGGCAGCTCAGGATGCAGATACGTCAGTCCTTTCACATGCGCTTCGTAAATCACGGTATTGCCCCACGGCGTGCGCGGCGCGGCATCGTCTTCCCAGTCATAATGGTCAGATACCACCACGCCCTTCAGCGCGATGGCGGCATTATCATGATGATCAGGTTCATTTAGCCCGCCGTGCAGCAGCGGGTTATCTTTTAACTCGCCATCCACCCGGCGCGCATAAGGATCGAGCAGCAGTTTCGCCGGGTTAAACCGGTGGCCCTGCTCTGGTTGCCACGGACCATGTACGCGATAGCCATAGCGCAGGCCCGGACGGGCGTTGGCCAGATAACCGTGCCAGACATCGCCGCTACGTCCCGGCAGGTCGTAGCGGAGTTCACAGCCTTGCTCATCGAATACACATAATTCAACGCGCTCGGCGTGGGCCGAGAAAAGCGTGAAATTAACGCCATGGCCGTCATACGTTGCACCATGCGGGGTGGCGTTGCCGGTTGCCAGATGCGTCATTACCCCTCCCGAACCAGCCAGATCGTCGCCAACGGCGGCAACGTCAGGCTCAGTGAGTGCTGGCGGCCATGACTGGCGATTTCATCGCTATGTACCGCGCCGCCGTTGCCGGTATTGCTACCGTGGTAATGCATCGAATCGGTATTGAGGATTTCACGCCATTTGCCCGGCTGATTGATACCGAAGCGATAGCCGTGGCGAGGTACTGGCGTAAAATTGCTGATAACGATAATTTCGTTTCCGGCTTTGTCACGACGAACAAAAATCAGCACCGAACGTTCTTTATCGTCAACCACCAGCCATTCAAAACCATAGGTGTCAAAGTCGAGTTCATGCAGCGCCTTGTGATGGCGGTAGGTATGGTTCAGGTCACGTACCAGACGTTGCACCCCGTGGTGCCAGTTATCGCCGCCTTCCAGTAAGTGCCAGTCCAGACTGACGTCGTGATTCCATTCACGTCCCTGAGCAAACTCGTTGCCCATAAACAGCAGTTTCTTACCCGGGAAAGCCCACATCCAGCCGTAGTAAGCGCGCAGGTTGGCAAACTTCTGCCATGTGTCTCCCGGCATGCGGTCGAGAATGGATTTTTTACCGTGCACCACTTCATCGTGCGACAGCGGCAGAACAAAGTTTTCGGTGTAGTTGTACAGCATGCCGAAGGTCAGCTTGTCGTGATGATACTGACGATAAACCGGATCCAGTTTCATGTAGTCCAGCGTGTCGTGCATCCAGCCGAGGTTCCACTTATACCAGAACCCTAAACCGCCCATGTCCTGCGGTCTTGATACGCCGGCAAAGTCGGTTGACTCTTCCGCCATGCTCACGGCGCCAGGCACCTGCTCGCCAAGAATACGGTTGGTATTGCGTAAAAATTCAATCGCTTCGAGGTTCTCACGACCACCAAATTCGTTCGGGACCCATTCCCCTTCTTTACGGCTGTAGTCGCGATAAATCATCGACGCCACGGCATCCACGCGCAGCGCGTCAATACCAAAACGTTCTATCCAGTACAGGGCGTTACCCACCAGATAGTTGCTGACCTCACGGCGACCGTAGTTGTAGATCAGCGTATTCCAGTCCTGGTGATACCCTTCACGCGGGTCACTGTGCTCATACAACCTGGTGCCATCAAACTCTGCCAGACCAAAATCATCTGACGGGAAATGGCCCGGAACCCAGTCCAGAATGACGTTCAGCCCCGCCTGATGCGCGGCATTCACAAAATAGCGGAAATCATCACGCGTCCCGAAACGACGGGTCGGCGCATACATGCCGGTAGGCTGGTAGCCCCAACTGCCGTCGAACGGATGCTCGTTAATCGGCAACAGCTCGAGATGAGTAAAGCCCATCCACTTGGCGTAAGGAATCAGTTGATCCGCCAGTTCGCGGTAGCTCAGCCAGAAGTTGTTATCAGTATGACGACGCCATGAACCCAGGTGCACCTCGTAGATAGAGATCGGCGCATCAAACTGGTTGGCTTTTTTGCGCTCCTCGCTTTGCACCACTTTTTCGGGCAGGCCGCAGATAAGCGACGCGGTTTCCGGGCGCATCTGCGCTTCGAAGGCGTAAGGGTCAGCTTTAATGCGCAACTTACCGTTAGCATCGATCATCTCGTACTTATACAGCTGACCATGCTGTGCGCCGGGGATAAACAGCTCCCAGATACCGCTCTCTTTACGCAGACGCATCGGATGACGACGGCCATCCCAGTAGTTGAACTGCCCGACCACTGAAACACGTTGGGCGTTGGGCGCCCAGACTGAGAAACGCGTACCGGTTACGCCATCCATGGTATCCGCATGCGCGCCCAGCGTTTCGTAAGGACGCAGGTGCGTACCTTCAGATAACAGCCAGGCATCCATATCCTGGATTAGCGGACCGAAACGATAAGGGTCATCAATCAGATTCTGCTGGCCATGCCAGACAACGGCTAACTGATAACGAAAGAAATTTTTACGGCGGGGAAGTACAGCACAGAAAAAACCGCGAGAGTCGAGGCAGTCCAGCTTGCCGACTTTACGTCCGGTTTTGGGTTCGATCACCCACACTTCTGTGGCGTCTGGAAGTAAGGCGCGGACTTCAAGTCCCGCGTCAGTTTGATGCATACCGAGTACGGAAAAAGGATCCGCAAAATGGCCTGCAATTAGCGCATTAATCACGTCTCTATCGATACGAACGGACATGGTTGTCATCCTGTTTTATGGTGTCACGCCTTCCAACTGATTTTCGACATCAGGTAGTGACACTTTTTTTGACCTGAACGGCGCAGCACAATTGTGCATCCTCTCTGCGTCGTCCCACCTTCAGGCAACAACTTAATACCTCCGGTACTAAGTCACCCTTAAAGAATAGCCAATGCTTTATCTTACTCCTGGTAAAAAATGAAACATCTGCGCTTACTCCTGTATTACGCAAAAAAAGGGGTGATTCCTCACCCCTTGATCGTTAACAAATTATTACGCCAACTGGCGCAGCATACGGCGCAATGGCTCCGCAGCTCCCCACAGCAACTGATCGCCCACGGTAAAGGCTGACAGGAACTCCGGTCCCATATTCAGCTTACGCAGACGGCCTACTGGCGTGGTCAGCGTACCGGTAACGGCCGCCGGGGTTAACTCACGCATGGTGATCTCTCGATCGTTTGGCACCACTTTGGCCCACGGATTGTGTGCCGCCAGCAGCTCTTCCACGGTCGGAATAGACACATCTTTTTTCAGTTTAATGGTGAACGCCTGGCTGTGGCAGCGCAGCGCGCCGACGCGCACACACAGGCCATCTACCGGGATCACAGCAGAGGTGTTGAGAATTTTGTTGGTTTCCGCCTGTCCCTTCCACTCTTCACGGCTCTGACCGTTATCGAGCTGTTTGTCGATCCACGGAATCAGGCTCCCGGCAAGCGGTACGCCAAAGTTATCAACCGGCAGTTCACCGCTGCGGGACAGGGTCGTCACTTTACGTTCGATATCGAGAATAGCAGAAGAAGGGGTCGCCAGTTCATCGGCCACATGGCCATACAAATGGCCCATCTGGGATAGCAGTTCACGCATATGACGTGCGCCGCCGCCGGAAGCCGCCTGATAGGTCGCCACGGAAACCCAGTCGACCAGGTCATTGGCAAACAGGCCACCGAGAGACATCAGCATCAGGCTAACGGTACAGTTACCGCCGACAAAAGTCTTAATACCTTTGTTCAGACCGTCGGTAATCACATCCTGGTTAACCGGATCGAGAATGATGATGGCATCGTCTTTCATGCGCAGCGAAGAGGCCGCGTCAATCCAGTAACCCTGCCAACCGCTTTCACGAAGCTTTGGATAGATTTCGTTGGTATAATCGCCGCCCTGACAGGTCACGATGATATCGAGCGCCTTCAGCGCGTCCAGATCAAAAGCGTCCTGAAGCGTGCCGGTCGCGGTTCCACCAAACGTCGGTGCCGCCTGCCCGAGCTGGGAAGTAGAAAAGAAAACAGGGCGAATGGCGTCGAAGTCACGCTCCTCAACCATGCGTTGCATGAGAACAGAGCCGACCATACCGCGCCAGCCGATAAAACCAACATTTTTCATAGCGTTTTTTCCTGCGAAGATGTGTGCTGTGTATGTATGCCAGCGTCCTGGTGGCATATCCTTCACCATACAAAATGCAGCCAAAGTCGCAAGTGAAATTAATCAATGATAGCGAAGCCATCAGTAATGCGACTTATCCCGCTGCGCAAGCAAGCAGAAAGTCCGCGGTAATTATCAGGGAATTTGAGTTATGAATGAAATCATTTCAGCGGCAGTTTTATTGATCCTGATTATGGATCCGCTCGGAAATCTGCCCATTTTCATGTCCGTATTGAAACATACCGAACCAAAACGCCGCCGCGCGATTATGATTCGCGAGCTGTTCATTGCGCTGTTGGTGATGCTGATATTCCTGTTTGCGGGCGAGAAAATTCTGGCATTTCTTAACCTTCGCGCAGAAACCGTCTCGATTTCCGGGGGCATCATTTTATTCCTGATTGCCATTAAGATGATTTTCCCCAGCGCCACCGGGAACAGCACCGGCCTTCCGGCAGGCGAAGAGCCATTTATCGTACCGCTGGCAATCCCGCTGGTGGCCGGGCCGACAATCCTGGCCTCGTTGATGCTGTTATCACATCAGTACCCAAATCAGATGGGGCATCTGGTGATTGCGCTGCTGATCGCCTGGGGCGGGACATTTGTGATTCTGCTGCAGTCGTCGCTGTTTTTACGCCTGCTGGGCGAGAAAGGGGTGAACGCGCTGGAACGTCTGATGGGATTGATTCTGGTGATGATGGCAACCCAGATGTTCCTCGATGGCGTACGGATGTGGATGAAGGGGTAATATGCTCGCCGGGTGGCGGCCTCGCCTTACCCGGCCTATGGTGTCGATATGTGCCCGTTTCCAGGCCCGGTAAGCACAGCGCCACCGGGCAACAAGACTCAGCTCAGCAGTTGGAAAGCAATCATACCGACAATCGCGCCGACCGTGCCGAGGATAGTTTCCATCATCGTCCAGGTCTTCAGTGTTTGCGCTTCGGTCGCGCCAGTGAATTTACCGAACAGCCAGAAACCGGCGTCGTTAACGTGGCTGACGACGATTGAGCCGCCTGCGATACAGATAGACAGCGCCGCCATCTGCGCACCGGAGTAGTTCAGTTGCTCAATCACCGGCATGACCAGACCGACCGCCGTTAAGCAGGCCACGGTCGCGGAACCCTGAATGATACGTACCGCCGCCGCCAGCACGAAGCAGGTAATGGCAATGGGCAGCCCCATACCGGTTAACGCTTCACCCAATGCCGGGCCAACGCCGGAATCAACCAGCACCTGCTTGAACACGCCGCCCGCACCAATCACCAGCAGAATAATACCCGCCGGTTGCAGCGCGTGACCGCATATCTCCATCACCCGATCTTTTGCCATGCCCTGGCGCACTGCCAGGCCGTAAATCGCCACCAGACAGGCAACCAGAATCGCGGTAAACGGGTGACCGATAAACTCGAACCATTCGTAGGTTGAAGAACCAACTGGTACAAAGCGCGCGGCGATGGTTTTCAGGCCAACCAGTACTAACGGCAGCAGGATCAGCGCCAGACTGAAGCCAAAGGAGGGCATTTTGCCTTCGCCCAGATGCGGCTCGGTAATGTCTTCTGGTACATGCAGTTCAACGTAACGGCTGATGAAATTGCCCCACAACGGCCCGGCAATAATCATGCCCGGAATGGCTGCGCACAGACCAATCAGGATCATCCAGCCAAAGTCAGCGTGCATTTGGGATGCCAGCAGCATCGGTGCAGGTCCCGGCAGCAGGAACGCCGCAGCTGCCGCCACCCCCGCAAACAGCGGAATGACCAGCTTCACAAGATTAGTACCGGTGTGGCGAGCCATCGAGAACGCCACGCTTATCAGCAGCACAATCGCCACTTCAAAGAACAGCGGTAGCGCGCAAATCAGGCCGGCCAGGCCAATCGCATAATGCGCACGGCTGTGACCGAAAGATTTAAGCATCTTGACGGCAATTTGATCGACCGCGCCGGTCTCATGCAGAATCTTGCCAAACATCGCTCCCAGCGCCACCACAATCGCCAGGAAACCGAGCGTGCCTCCCATCCCTTTTTCCATGGTCGCCGCGATTTTATCAAGCGGCATACCGGAAAAGAGACCTGCACCAATGGACACCACCATCAAAGCAACAAAGGCATGCATACGCGCCTTCATCACCAAAAACAGCAGTAATAAAACAGACCCTACTGCTGTTAAAACAAGCGTTAATGTAGTCACTACTTACTGCCCTGGTTAATCACTTCAATGGTGCTAGCTACCACACCGTCCAGCGGCTGATCGATATCAACCACCAGAACATCATTTTCATTCGCACCCGGTTCTTCCAGCGCTTCGAACTGGGTTACCAGCATTTGCGTTTTGAAGAAGTGGCCTTTACGTGCCTTCAGGCGGCTTTCGATTACGTCGAAATCGCCTTTCAGGTAAATGAATGAAAGGTTCGGGTTACCGTCGCGCAGCTGATCGCGATAGACTTTTTTCAGCGCGGAACAGACGATCAGCGACACCTTATTGGTACGCTGCATCGCAAAGGCGGCGTCATTCAGCGCCTGTAACCACGGTTTACGGTCGTCATCGTTGAGTGGCTCACCGGAAGCCATTTTCATGATGTTGCTGCGCGGATGGAGAAAATCGCCATCAAGAAACGCGGCCTGCAGTTGATGCGCCACTTCGCTGGCGACAGCAGATTTACCGCTGCCCGATACGCCCATCAGAACGTAAACGTGGTGATCATGATTAGTCGTGCTCAAAGCGTTGCCCCCACTGGTACAAGAATCAGGAAATTGTTACGGGTAACTGTTATCGGTAACATTGTCCAGCCGGATAAATGGAGAAGCAATATCCATTCGTGCTCGAAGTGTATAAGTGTGAGCTACTTCAAAGTTGTTGGCTTAAATAGATCCACCCGGTGACAAGGTGAAACCTAAATCTAACATTTTAGGTGTGACTGCTTCACCTCGGATACGCGCCAGCAGGCGTTCTGCGCCAATGCTGCCCATCCGTTCACGCGGCGTGAGCACACTCGCCAGACGCGGCTCCATTACCTGGCCGATATCATGGCCGTGGAAACCGGCAATCGCCATATCATCCGGGATTTTCAGCCCTAAACGCTGACATTCAAATGCCGCCCCTACCGCCAGGTCATCGTTGGTACAGAACACACCGTCCAGTTGCGGATATTCACGCCGCGCCTGACGGATAAGTTCAATACCGGATGAGTAAGATGAAGACTGCTCCACCATCACGCTGTACGGCACCAGATTGGCATCGCGCATAGCCTGTTCGTAGCCCCTCTGTTTGATGATAGTACGTTCATCAAGACGCGCGCCGAGATAAGCAACATGACGGTGTCCACGGGCGATGATAGCGGCGGTCATCTGACGTGCGGCCTCGAAGTTATCAAAACCGACGGCGATATCCAGACACGGGGACTGACTGTCCATCAGCTCGACGACCGGGATTCCCGCGACTTCGATCATTTTCAGCGTACGGGGTGTATGGCTACGTTCAGTGAGGATCAGACCATCGATATTCCACGACAGCATCGACTCCAGACGCTCTTGCTCCATTTCGGGCTTATAGCCGTAGTGCGCCAGCATGGTTTGATAACCATGCGCGTCGGTGACGGCCTCAATGCCGCGTAACACTTCAGCAAAAACCTGGTTGGTGAGAGACGGTAACAGCACGCCGATAGCGCGACTGGTGGCGTTAGAAAGGATATCAGGTGCGCGATTGGGAATATAACCCAGCTCATCAAGTGCAGCGGCAATTTTGCCCCGCAGCGCCACGGAGACCTGCTCCGGGTTACGCAAAAAGCGGCTGACCGTCATTTTGGTCACGCCCACGCGGTCGGCTACATCCTGAAGTACGGGTCTTTTCTTTTTCATCGTCCTGAAGCGTTAAAAAGGGATAGATTTGCCCAGTTTACCACGGACGTGCGGAATTAATGACAAACGATGAAAAGCCGGATGTCGACGCTTTCGCGTCTTATCCGGCCTACAAAGGGCTACAGCACGTTATACTGGTGGCAGGTCAAACAGTAACACTTCGCTGTCGCTATCGGCATGAATCGAAATTGCCTGCTCATCCCAGATTGCCAGACCATCGCTGGTGGTGGCTTTGGTGCCGTTAATGGTGACATTGCCTTTTACCACCTGGATCCAGACGCGGCGCTCGGCGGCAATCTGATGCACCGACTGCTCATCTTTGAGCAGTGCCCAGCGATACAGCTCCATATCCTGGTACACTTTCAGCGAACCATCACGGGCATCCGGCGACAGCACCAGCTGTTTGCCCTGCACCGCATCGAAACGGCGCTGTTCATAGCGCGGCGTAATCCCGTTTTCCTGCGGCATGATCCAGATTTGATACAGGTGCAGTTTCTCAGTATTGCTCGGGTTGTACTCCGAATGACGGATCCCCGTACCGGCGCTCATAATCTGGAATTCACCGGCCGGAACCTGCTCCTTATTGCCCATACTGTCCTGATGCTCCACCGCGCCTTCCAGCACATAAGTCAGGATTTCCATGTCTTTATGGGGGTGAGTACCAAAGCCCTGGCCCGCGTCGATCACGTCATCATTAATCACGCGCAGTGCCGAGAATCCCATAAAATTCGGGTCATAGTAGTTGGCAAAAGAAAAGGTATGCCAGGAATCGAGCCAACCATGATTAGCATGGCCACGGTCGTTAGCTTTGCGTAAATAGATCATTATGTTCACCCCCAGATGTTTTCGATGGAGTAAGTGTGGACTCAATCCGCCTGGGATCATAGAGGGTGAAAATTGACTCCTCTGTTCAAAAAATATGAACAAGCCCAGAGGAGTCTGCGCAGGCTATTTAGCGAGGGTTATCGTGGCAGGCGTTGCCTGTTCGAAAGCACGCTCGAGGATTTCCAGGTTGGTAAGAACTTCAGATTCCTTGACGTAATTAGGCGTACCGACGGTCAGCGTCTGGTACAGCGCATCATAGACGCGACCGTAGTCCCCCACTTCCGGTTTCACCTCTTCTTTCACCGTAACACCGTCATCATTGACATACTCCAGCACACCAACAGAATCGTCAGCGGCGAAACCGGGTTCACCGGGCATGATATTGGCCTTCAGGCTGGTTTCCTGCTGGTCGATGCCGTACTTCACAAACGAGCCTTTGGTGCCATGAACGATAAACTTCGGATAGTCGATTTTCACCAGATGGCTGGTTTTCACAATGGCTTTCAGGTCGCCATAGAACAATTGCGCTTCAAAGGTATCATCCGGGTTCGCTTTGTTGCGCAGACTGCGAATGTCATAGGCTACATGGTCGGGACGCCCGAAAAGGGAAATAATCTGATCCATGGTGTGTACGCCCAGACCATAAAACGCGCCGTCCTGCGGCAGTCCCGGCTTGGTTTCTGCTTCAGGACGGTAGTAATCGAAATGGCTTTCAACCTCAACAATCTTGCCGAGCTTGCCGCTCTCAATGGCTTTTTTCGCGGTGAGGAAGCAGGAGTCAAAACGGCGATTCTGATACGGCGTAACGGTCAGTCCTTTGCTTCGCGCCAGTTCGAACAGCTCTTTTGCTTGCGCAAGCGTCGGCGTGAAGGGTTTCTCAACCAGCACATTTTTACCCGCTTCCAGCGCGCGTTTAGCGTATTCAAAATGGCTGTCAGCATGAGTACAGACGATCACCAGTTTCACCTGCGGATCGCCCAACACCTCATCCAGATCGCTGGTGAAGTGAATGTGGGAATAGATCGGTGCCTGCTCTTCCGGTTTAGCGTGACGACGGAAAATATGCGCGACATGCCAGGTATCTTTACGATTCAGAACGTAAGGGAGATGGTAACGGGTGGTGCTTTTACCGAATCCAATAAATGCGCAGTGTAAGGTCATGAGACGATCCTTTTGAAGGTGATTGTCTACACCATAGCGCAAAGCGACTGAAGACTGAATGTTGGATTCTTTGCCGGATGGTGGCATTGCCTTATTCGGCCTACAAAAGCAGATGCCTCAAAATCGGCCGTCGGCGTCGCGGTCAGTTTGTTCACGGCAAGCGCGCAGGGCCCGGAGCGTATTAAATGTACGTGAGGAGCACGAGCACTTCCCGGGGACAAAATGACAAGTAAGCCAGGCTGAAACAAAACCCCAAAAAAAAGCCAGCAAAAGCTGGCTAAAGTAATACTGGAAGCAATGTGAGCAATGTCGTGCTTTCAGGTTCTCCGTAGGGGTTCCCCTGAACGCAGAGCAATAATAATCATTCTCATTCGCACTTGTCTACTTCTTTTTGCAAAAAAATGCAGTTGACGGAATTTTCTTTCTCAGCGAGTGTAAATGCTCAATTAACCCTGCAGGAGATAAGGAATGAGTGAGATAGTGATACGCCACGCTGAACCGAAAGATTACGATACCATTCGTCAGATCCACGCCCAGCCGGAGGTGTACCACAACACGCTACAGGTTCCTCATCCTTCCATGGAGATGTGGCAAACGCGACTCACCGATCAGCCGGGGATCAAACAGCTGGTTGCCTGCATCGATGATATCGTCGTGGGACATCTTTCCATTGCAGTTGCCCAGCGCCCGCGCCGCAGCCACGTCGCTGATTTCGGTATTTGCGTTGACGCTCGTTGGCAAAACCGCGGCGTCGCCAGCGCGCTGATCCGCACCATGATCGATATGTGCGACAACTGGCTGCGCGTTGACCGCATTGAGCTAACGGTATTTGTTGATAACGAGCCCGCCGTAGCGGTCTATAAGAAGTACGGTTTTGAAATCGAAGGCACCGGTAAAAAATACGGCCTGCGCAACGGTGAATACGTTGATGCGTACTTTATGGCGCGCGTGAAATAAATTTAAGGGCGAGTCATATCGCCCTGATTATTGAAAGGACGCAATAGTGAAAAAGTTTCTTCCCCTGGTTTTGCTGGCCTCGCTCTCCCCTGCTTTTGCCACTACTGTACAAAATCTCGATTCCGTACCCAGTGCCATCCAACATCCGGAAGGTAAACAGATTTTCGCTGAACAAATGGCGGGAGCAACCCCTGCAAAAGGATTTGGTGAGCTTCCTCAGGGCTTATCTGAAAAGCAGTGGATTGCCTGGGTTGCACCGAATGAAGATCCTGACAACCTGATCCTGACTGGTGCTAAATCTTGGGGAAAAGACGGTAAATATATTGGCATTGCCTGTTTTGCCGATAATACGGCTGACGCCGAGCAAGCAAAAAAATACGCGGATAACACCTGCCCGGAAAACTACAGCAACGGGCGCGCTAATAAATTATATCTCGGCGTTTTTTCCTGGCAGAATCCACAGCTAACGCCGATTGCACGCTCGGAAAAACCGTTAAACCAGCTCTCAGAGTGGAATAAAGCCGCTGAAAAAGAGAGCGATGATGAGTCCGTCAGACCGCTGGCTTATTATACAAAGCTGGATCTGGCACCGTACCGGATAGCACCCGATACCCTGGCATTCGGGGTACGGGGTGGATACTCCGATGCCTACTCCGGCGGTGGCGCATTTTATGAAGTGCTGGAACTCTACACCATCAAAGACAGCAAAATAATCAACGTGTTTTCTGACCTTGTTTATTACTATTCAGACATCGCCGGAGACTGGAATAAAGACGGCACAAGGCAGCACGACATCAGCGAAAGTAAGTACATTCTCAAAATGCGCTCGGCAAAGACGCACGGGTTTTATGACTTAGAGCGCGTTAATCTACAGGATAAAAGCAGCCAAATATTCCGCTGGTCCGAATCACTGCAGCAATATGCGCCATAACCTACCAGTCAGGCCTACATCGTTCAGAATGCTGTAGGCTATCGATATGGATAAAACAATATCGACCAATACTCCATCTATAACTCCAAATTATTGAATATATAAATTCTCATCTTACACATTATTTATATTCAGATTCCCCTCAAAAAAACTCACTTAAAGTGAAACGTTTTATTTCTGCTATATACGAACGCCATCAGAAAGCGTAATTACAACAAAGAAAGAATTACCCTTTTCACGACAACACGTAATAAAAGGATAAGGATGTCATGAGTGATATCGTCTATCTGATGGTTTCTGGACAACAGCAGGGCGCTATTTCTGACGGATGTGGAACCGTTGCATCTGTGGGTAACCGCTGGCAATCAGGGCACGAAGACGAGATTTTTGCCTTTTCGCTCTCTAATAGTATAACCAGTACTGGCAGAGGTTCACATTTGCACGGACTGCGATTTTGTAAACTTATCGATAAAAGTACACCGTTGTTTGTTAATACGATTAATAACAACGAACAGTTGTATATGGAGTTTTATTTCTACCGTATCAATAGATTCGGTAGATGGGAGAAGTATTATTATATTCAACTGCGGGGAGCATTCTTATCAGGTATTCAACACCAATTCAGTGAAAATAATTTAGATACAGAAACAATAACCATCAGCTATGAATATATCCTTTGCAAACATCTTATTGCCAACACTGAGTTCAGCTACCTGGCATTGCCCGAAAACTACAACCGCCTGTTTATCCCCCGACCAAAAACCCCCGCAGACAACGGCCTCAAAACGTTAAACAGCAAAGGGGTTGGCAGACTGCTTGCCGCCGGAGGGATCTACAACGGCAATATCGACGGTTTCAGGGAAACGGCGGAAAAGCTGGGTGGCGATGCTCCTGCGGGTTACGAGCAGGTTATGGATAACAAAGGATTGCTGATTCTTGGTGCTTCAGTAGCTGCAGGCTTAACTATGGGAAGGATGAAATTTCCTGAATTAGAAGAACTGGAGCAGTTTGGAGCGAAAGGAACTTATACATCAAGGCCATTTGATCCAGATAAAGCGGGAGGCCCTGTTGAACATCTTACAACTGAAGGCGTAAATATTACCCATGAAGGAATTGCAATTGTAGAAAAACACATATCTCGCTTCGATCCAGATCCTGGTAATGAATTTATGGTAAGCCGTTAAAAAAGATAGCGAACGGTGAGTTGTTACCAGAACAAGTGGATTTAAACTACTACACTCATGAATGTCGAGAGTATCAACGTTATTGCAATTTAGGTTGGGAAACTGGCAGGCCAAGCGATAACCAAGAGGCTTATGATCTATGGAATAACACGCATACATCAACACTCGAAGATTATAGAATAACTGGTAATGACCTTTATCACCCGGATGCACCATCATGGTAAACAATACTGAACTTAACATCTTGAAATTATTAGCTTCCAGAGATGACGTAAATTGGACCTGGTATAATCTTGATCGCGCAATGACCAGTAGGAAAATGGATGGAGTTGGTAACGTAGTCAGGCTCATAAATAACCTATCTAAAGCGGGTTTAGTCGATATAGTAGCAAGGACCCCCTCAGGAATGGATTATTATCGCGTATCTGCCCAAGGCCATAAGTTGCTAATCGAAATTGACCAGCATCACCAAGACCATTCACTATAGTGAAAACTACCCGACAAGCCCTCTCCCATCGAAGAGGGCCGTTATGCTTAGTATCCCGCCGTTAAGTCATCTACGGAACGCGGGTCGGACGCGCCATACAGTGCGCCATCCGGCCCAACCATAATACTTTGTGTGCTGCCCATCGCCTCTTTCAGCGCCACTTTCTGTCCTTTTTGCTCCAGCAGTTTGATTGTATCCGGGCTGAAGCCCTTCTCAACGCGAAGCTCATCCGGCAACCACTGATGATGGAAGCGCGGCGCGTTGGTCGCTTCGGCGACGTTCATTCCGAAATCAATGCTGTTCACTACCATTTGCAGCACGGTAGTGATGATTCGACTCCCGCCAGGGCTGCCGGTCACCAGCCAGGTTTTTCCGTCTTTTACCACGATAGTCGGCGACATAGACGACAGCGGACGCTTCTTCGGACCAACCGCGTTGGCGTCGCCGCCCACCAGTCCGTATACGTTCGGCACGCCTGGCTTGGCAGAGAAATCGTCCATTTCATTATTGAGCAGAATACCGGTATTACCCGCCACAATCCCGGTGCCGAAGGTAGTATTCAGGGTATAGGTCACCGCCACGGCATTGCCGTCTTTATCCACCACCGAGAAGTGGGTGGTCTGGTTGCTTTCATACGGGGCGAGCTTGCCCGGTTTTATCTGGCTGGAAGGTTTGGCCTTGTTGATATCAATTTGATCGGCCAGCGTTTTCGCATAGGCTTTGTTGGTCAGCGCCTGCCACGGCACTTTCACAAAGTCCGGGTCACCCAGATACTCTGAACGGTCGGCATAGGCGTATTTTTCCGCTTCCGCCATGATTTGCATGGCATCGGCACTGCCAAAGCCGTACTTCTTCATGTCGAAGTTTTCAAGAATATTAAGGATCTGCACGATGTGAATACCGCCCGAGGATGGCGGCGGCATGGAGAAGACCTGATACCCGCGATAGTCACCACTGATTGGCGTACGCTCAACGGCTTTATAGCTGGCTAAATCCTCTTTGGTCATCAGACCGCCGTTCTTCTGCATTTCCCCGGCAATCTGGTCGGCAATCGCCCCTTTATAAAACGCATCCGGGCCATTTTCGGCAATCATTTCCAGGCTTTTCGCCAGATTCTTCTGGACCAGCTTATCGCCCTTCTTCAGCGGCTCGCCGTCTTTCCAGAAAATGGCTTTGCTGTTCTCATGATTAGGGAGCACTTCGCTGCCGTAAGTTTTTAAGTCGTCGGCCAGCGCATCGTTAACCACAAAACCCTCTTCCGCCAGCTTCATCGCCGGACGCACTACTTTATTCAGCGGCATCGTGCCGTATTTCTCCAGCGCCAGCGAGAAACCCGCCACGGTACCCGGCGTACCGGATGCCAGATGCGACGTCAGCGACTTTTTCGCATCGGCGTTACCCTGATCGTCGAGGAACATATCACGGGTCGCGGCAGCAGGCGCCATTTCACGAAAATCAATCGCCGTCGTGTTACCGTCTTTGGTGCGCAGCAGCATAAAACCACCACCGCCCAGATTACCCGCCTGCGGATGCGTCACCGCCAGCGCATAGCCAACGGCCACGGCGGCATCGACGGCATTGCCCCCCTGTTTGAGGATATCCACCCCAACCTGGGTGGCTAATGCATCCACCGAGGCCACCATTCCCTGCTGCGCACGCACGGGATGGAACACATCTTCCTCGACACCGTAGGATACCGGTGGTGGCGCTGCCGGCGCGGCAGCAACGCTAAAACAACTTCCTGAGAGCAGAGCAGCAATGGCTACCCGGCGTAAAAACGTCGGTTTTATCATCGTTATTCTCCAGATGTATGGGGTCGGCCCCCACTAAGCCTGGTGCATAACTCTGAAATAATCATCGTAACGGCGAGAAAGGAGTAAACTTAAACGATCCCCGAGAGGAGAAAAGCGATGAAACGACTCTTACTTTTAGCCATGCTATTGCCGTTTGCAGGCTTTGCACAGCCCATCAACACCATGAATAACCCGAATCAACCGGGTTACCAGATCCCGAGCCAGCAGCGTATGCAGACCCAAATGCAAACGCAGCAAATTCAGCAAAAAGGGATGCTCAACCAGCAGTTGCAAACGCAAACCCGCATGCAGCAACAGCACATGGAAAACCAAATCAACACTAATTCCCAGCGAGTCCTTCAGTCTCAGCCGGGAGAGTTGAATTCGGGTCAACAGCAGATGCTGCCCAACAGCAACGGTGGCATGTTGAACGGAACCCGCAACCCGGACAGTTCGCTGAATAAACAGCAACATATGCTGTCGGAGAAAAAGAACGGCGACATGCTGAAGCCCTCCAGCACGCCGCAGCCTAACGTTCCGTTAAAAACGATCGGGCCTTAATAGGGCTGGAAATCCGGCCCTATTGTATCAATGGCATCGGTACAGATGCAGTCCACTCCCCAGCGCAGCAGCTCTGCCGCGCGCTGGGGTCGGTTGACGGTATAAACCAAAATACGTAGCCCCGCGTCGCGCAGCGCATCCACGCGCGCTTCATCCAGCAGCTTATGATTAAGATGAATCGAGACGCAGCCGAGCCGGGTAGTGAGTTCGCGCCAGTCGTCACGCCATTCATCAAGCAGTAAACCGCGCGGCAGTTCTGGAGCCGCCTGCTGCGCTGCTTCAAGCGCGTCAATTTCAAAAGACGACAACAGCGGCGGCGTCATTCCCACCCATAGTTCACGCGCAGCCAGCGCCACGACTTTGCCGGTTAACGTTCCGGTACCGGTCGTGGGTTTAATTTCAATATTCGCCATCATGCCGTGCTGACGGCAGCGCTCAGCCACTTGCGAGAGCAGCGGCAGCGGTTCGCCTTTAAACTCGCCGCTAAACCAGCCGCCTGCGTCCACGCGTAATAGATCCTGCCAGTTCAGCTCACCCGCCACGCCCCAGCCGTTACTGGTCCGTTCGAGATTGTCGTCGTGCAGCAAAAAGATCTCGCCGTCTTTCGACAATTTAGCGTCAAATTCAATCATGGTATGCCCGTATCGCGCCCCCACGTCGATCGCCGCCAGGGTGTTTTCCGGTGCCAGCTTACCGCCGCCGCGATGGGCGGCAATGTGGGGATAAGGCCAGTTACTCATACGCGTTGTCCTGTTTCGCCATCAAAGAGATGCAAATGATTTTCTGGCAGATGCAGCCATAGCGTGCTGCCTGCCGTCGGGCGATGCTGATGCGCCAGTCGCACCACCAGCTTTTGCTCACCCCAGCGTCCGTGCGCCAGGTTATCCGCGCCCAGCATTTCCAGGGTGTCGACAACCAACGGCACACCGCCATCGGCCTGCGAGCTTAACGCAATATGCTCCGGGCGGATACCCAGCGTCATGTTACGCCCAATATATTCCCGGACGTTCCTGGCAATGGGCAGGGCCATGCCGTCATCCAGTTCAAAATGCGTACCCGAAGCGCTAATGCGCCCGTCCAGCAGGTTCATCGCCGGGCTGCCGATAAAGCTCGCCACAAAACGGCTGGCAGGTTTCTCGTACACCTCAACCGGCGTACCGATCTGCTCGGCAATGCCTTTGTTCATCACCATCACCCGCTGGGCAAGGGTCATCGCTTCAACCTGATCGTGCGTCACATACAGCGAGGTGGTTTTCAGTCGGCGATGCAGATGTTGTAACTCCAGACGCATCTGGACGCGCAGCTTGGCATCGAGGTTAGAAAGCGGCTCATCGAACAGGAATACCGCCGGATCGCGAACAATCGCCCGTCCCATCGCCACGCGCTGACGCTGGCCGCCTGAAAGTTCGCGCGGGCGACGTTTAAGCAATTCACCCAGTTCGAGAATACGTGCCGCCTCTTTCACCCGTTCGGCAATATGCTCCTTGCCCATTCCACGAATCTTCAATCCCCAGGCCATGTTTTCTTCCACGCTCATATGCGGGTAGAGGGCATAGTTCTGGAACACCATTGCAATGCCGCGATCTTTCGGCTCCATCTCGGTGACGCGCTTATTATCGATCCAGATATCGCCGCCGCTGACCCGCTCCAGCCCAGCCACCATCCGCAGCAGCGTAGACTTGCCGCAGCCGGATGGCCCGACCATCACGATAAACTCACCGTCCGCAACGTCCAGCGTCAGCGGTTTAATCACCTGGGTTTTGCCATCCCAGCTTTTGGTTACTGCCTGTAGTTTTAAACCAGCCATTTTATTTCTCACTGTCCACTAAACCACGCACGAAGGCACGCTGCATGGCTAACACGATGATTACCGGAGGGATGAGCGTCAGCAGCATGGCTGCCATCACCTGATTCCATTGGGTGGTACCTTCGCCGGTGGCGATCATGCCTTTGATGCCCGCTACCGCAGTGCCCAGGTTGACATCGGTAATAATTAACAACGGCCACAAATACTGGTTCCAGCCGTAAATAAAGGTGATCACGAACAGCGCCGCCAGATTGGTTTTTGACAGCGGTAGCACGATATCGCGGAAAAAACGCATCGGTGACGCGCCGTCAATACGCGCCGCTTCAACCAGCTCATCCGGTAGCGTCATAAAAAACTGACGGAACAGGAAGGTCGCAGTAGCCGATGCCATCAGCGGCAGCGTCAGACCCGCGTAGCTGTCGAGCATTTTCAGGTTGGCGATCACTTCCACCGTCGGGAAAATACGCACCTCAACCGGCAGCATCAGGGTGATAAAAATCATCCAGAAGAACAGGTTGCGCAGCGGAAAGCGAAACCAGACGATAGCGAACGCAGAGAGCATAGAGACGGTGATTTTCCCCACCGTAATACTGAACGCCATGATGAAACTGTTGAGCATCATCAACCAGAACGGCGCGCTGTTGACGCCCACGCCGTTGACCCAGATGTATTTCATGTTTTCCAGCAACTGCGTGCCGGGAACAAGCGTCATCGGCGTTTCAAATACCGCTTTGTTGTCCAGCGTCGCCGCGACAAACGCGACGTACAGCGGGAACAGGATCACCATGATCCCCATAATCAGCATGGCATGGCTAAATATTGTCAGCCCACGACGGTTCTCAATCATTGGTAACGCACCTTACTTTCCACATAGCGGAACTGCACCACTGTCAAAATAATGACCAGGAACATCAGCACCACCGACTGCGCGGCTGACGCAGAGAGATCCAGGCCGACAAAGCCTTCACGATAGATCTTATAAATCAACGTTGTAGTCGCCTGTACCGGTCCACCTGCCGTGGCGGCGTCGATCACCGGGAAGGTATCGAAGAAGGCATACACCAGATTCACCACCAGCAGAAAGAAGCTTACTGGCGCAATCAGCGGCAATGCCAGCTTAAAGAAGCGGCGAATCGGCCCCGCGCCATCAATCGCGGCGGCTTCGATCAGCGATCGGGGAATAGATTGCAGTGCGGCAAAGAAGAACAGGAAGTTGTAACTAATCTGCTTCCAGACAGACGCGAACACCACCAGAAACATTGCCTGACCGCTGTTTTGCGCGTGGTTCCAGTCATAGCCAAACTCACCGAGAAAATGGGTAATCAGCCCGCGACCCGGGTTGAACAGGAAGATCCACAGTACGGCGGCAACAGCGGGCGCAACGGCGTAGGGCAACAGCATCAACGTCTGGTAAAAACGGCTACCGCGCACGACATAATTCACCAGCGCAGCAAAAAACAGCGACACCAGCAGGCCGCTTACCGTAACCAACGAACTGAACTTTATCGTCGTCCAGAACGAATCAAGGTAGTACGGGTCATGGAACAGCGCGACAAAGTTTTCCAGTCCGACAAACTGACTGGAAAGGCCAAAAGGATCAACGCTTTGTAGCGAGTACCATAGCGCTTCACCGGCGGGCCAGATAAAGAAAATAACGGTGATAACCAACTGCGGGGCCACCAGTAAATAGGGAAGCCAGCGCGAGCGGAACACCGGACGGGATGAGGACATGAAGGTTCTTTTCCTGGAAGGTGCCGGATGGCGCTACGCTTATCCGGCCTACGCGTACTTTGTAGGCCGGGTAAGGCAAAGCCGCCACCCGG
The DNA here is from genome assembly GCF_005280815.1 of Citrobacter sp. TBCS-15. Classification (NCBI taxonomy): domain Bacteria; kingdom Pseudomonadati; phylum Pseudomonadota; class Gammaproteobacteria; order Enterobacterales; family Enterobacteriaceae; genus Citrobacter; species Citrobacter sp. TBCS-15. The sequence continues at coordinate 127,106 of NZ_SZWK01000251.1, forward strand.
CATTTCATATTAAGATTTGGTCGATTGCTCAAAGCGGCGCAGTAACTGATTGCCACGCTCAACCGCGGCATCCAACGCCTGCTGTGGGGTTTTCTTTCCGGTCCACACGCTTTCCAGCTCTTCATCCACGATGGTACGGATCTGCGGCATGTTGCCCAGACGCAGCCCTTTAGTGAACGGTAACGGCGGTTTGTTCAGCATCTGACGGGTGGCGATATCGGCCCCGGGGTTCTTATCATAGAAGCCCTGCTCCCGAGTCAGATCGTACGCGGCAGTGGTGATCGGCAGATAGCCGGTTTTCTGGTGCCATTCGGCAGCAATCTCTGGTTTCGCGAGGAAGTTAAGGAACTGCGCTACGCCTTCGTAGGTGGCTTTGTCTTTGCCTTGCATCACCCACAGGCTGGCCCCACCGATAATCGCATTCTGCGGCGCGCCCTTCACGTCGGCATCGTACGGCATCATGCCGACGCCATAGTTGAATTTGGCGTAGTGACGGATGTCGGCCAGAGAACCAGAAGAAGCAGTGGTAATGGCGCAATCCCCATTGTAGAACTTCTCGGTGGATTCATCTTTACGTCCGAAGTAGCTGAAATCACCTTTTTTATTCAGTTCTTCCAGTAGTGCAATGTGTTTCACCTGCTCCGGTTTATTGAACTCCAGCACCGCGTCAGTACCGTCAAAACCGTTGTTTTTGGTGGCGACCGGCAGACCGTTCCAGGCGCTGAAGTTTTCGATCTGAATCCAGCCCTGCCAACCGCTGGCGTAGCCACACTTCATACCTGCGGCTTTCAGCTTCGCGGTGTATTCCGCCAGATCCTGCCAGGTTTTTGGCGGTTGCTCAGGGTCTAAACCGGCTTTTTTGAAGGCGTCTTTGTTGTAATACAGCACCGGCGTGGAGCTGTTAAACGGCTGGGAGAGCAGATGTCCGCTTTTCGAGTCAGTGTAATAACCGGAAACCGTCGGCACGAACTGAGATTCATCGAAGTTGATGCCAGCCTCTTTGAATACTTCATAGACCGGTTTAATGGCTTTTGAGGCCATCATCGTTGCCGTACCCACTTCATAAACCTGCAACAGCGCAGGGGCGTTTCCGGTACGGAAGGCGGCAATACCTGCGCTCAGGCTCTGCTCGTAGTTACCTTTGTACTGTGGAACAATTTTGTAGTCGGGGTTGGCGGCATTAAAACGTTGCGCCAGTGAATCAACTTCTTTACCCAGTTCGCCTTCCATTGAGTGCCAGAACGGGATGGTGGTAACTGCCATCGCCTGACCTGCAAATGCCAGGCTAAGTGCCAGTCCTAAAGCTGTATGTCGTAACGATATCATCGGTTATCTCTCTTGTTGTGCCGGATGCGCGATATCACGCGTTTTATGCTCGCGGGGGTAACATGACATGCTCGAATGACAGAAAAATAACTTTTTTATTACAAAAAAAAGATAGTAAGGCGACAAACAGATGGCAAGGCGGTGAAAGCGGAGTGACAGGAAAATGCGGGGTGGAGCACAACAAAGCCGGGGAGGTGCCTTACCCGGCCCATAAAAAGATTTGCCGTACAGATGAGATCACTCAGGTTGTGCGAACGTAAACTCCAGCGCCAGGCCCAGAACCTGCATACCGTGGATATTATCTTCCGGCGATATCGCCACCAGACTTTCCAGAAACTTGAGCCGTCGCGACTGGGCGTTAATGATGAGCTTTCCTCGTAACGCAGGAAGCTTCAGCGAAGTGATGGGATAAACCACACGGCCAACGACTTCAACCGGCAGCTTGCGTAACTCGACCTGCTGCAGCACACCAACAGAAGAGTACAGCAATGCAACAGGCGTAACGGCAAGCAACGGCGCGCTACTGATGCTGACGAAGTCCAGCAGCAGTTCCGGGCGCAGATAGTGCAGTCCATTAAAAGAGACCGTGACACCTTCTATTGCGGGCATGGGCAGCACGTCAGTTTGACGCGGTAAATCATTCATTCAATTACCATTGACTCGAGATATACATCAAGCCGTTGATTATGCAGCAAATAACCTATGCTTGCTGGGACAAGGCTCGCAATACCTGCAGATTTAGCTAGCGACGTGACCTGACACGCTGCCCATTCACTCCGGTAACGTTAATCCCGACGCCAGCGTCGTTCAAATTCATTCTGTAAACGCTGCTGTTCCCGCCGCTCACGTTCACGCTGGATATCTGATTTCTCATCTTCCCAGCCAGGGCATACCGAGCTGGTGAAGACTTCGCAGGGCGAGCTGGACTGTGCCAACGGGTTGGTTGGTTTCTCTTCCCAGATAGACGGATCGCGCGGGTCGAACGTTTGCGGTTCCAATGCCTGAGCGCCAGATGCAAACGCCAATAACAGAGTTCCAATCATCATGCAGGTACCTGAACGTATCATCCTTTCTCCATGTTCATATTATTATTGATAACCATTCTCAATAATAACATAACGCGATAAAAAGGGGCCATCAGGCCCCTTAACTCTTAAGAGAAATCTTAACCGCCCAGATAAGCGCTACGCACCGCTTCATTCGCCAGTAGCGCATCGCCGGTGTCTTCCAGTACCACATGACCGTTTTCCAGCACGTAGCCGCGGTCGGCGAGTTTCAGCGCCTGGTTGGCGTTCTGCTCGACGAGGAAGATGGTCATCCCCTGCTCGCGCAACTGCTCAATGGTGTTAAAGATCTGCTGGATGATAATCGGCGCCAACCCCAGAGAAGGTTCATCCAGCAGCAACAGGCGCGGCTGGCTCATCAGCGCGCGGCCAATCGCCAGCATCTGTTGTTCACCGCCGGACATGGTGCCCGCACGCTGAATGCGACGCTCATGCAGGCGCGGGAACAGGTCATACACCCACTTGATACGTTCCTGAAACTGGTCCTTCTCGGCAAAGAAGCCGCCCATCGCCAGGTTCTCTTCCACCGTCATACGCGAAAACACACGACGCCCTTCCGGAACGATCGCCACCGCTTCGCGCATGATTTTCGCTGTCTGCCAGTCGGTAATGTCTTTACCATCAAAGACAATTCGCCCGCTGGTCGCGCGTGGGTCGCCGCATAACGTACCGAGCAGGGTGGTTTTACCCGCGCCGTTGGCGCCGATAAGCGTTACGATTTCACCCTGATTGATATACAGGCTAACCTCGTGCAGCGCCTGAATTTTGCCGTAGTGGGCGCTGACTTTATCGAACGATAACATCGCCTTATCCATATTATGCCTCGCCCCCATTATGCTTCACCTAAATAGGCGCGGATCACGTCCGGGTTATTACGAATCTGTTCCGGCGTCCCGTTCGCCAGCGGCGTGCCCTGGTTCACCACGTAAATACGGTCGGAAATTCCCATCACCAGTTTCATATCGTGCTCAATCAACAGAATGGTGGTGTTGTGATGGTTGCGCAGCTCGGCAATCAGCTCGTCCAGCTCTTTAGTCTCTTTCGGGTTGAGGCCAGCGGCCGGTTCGTCGAGCATCAGGATTTCCGGCTGTGTCACCATGCAGCGGGCGATCTCCAGCCGACGCTGGTCACCGTAGGCGAGGTTACTGGCCTGACGGTTGGCATGCTCCAGCAAACCAATACGCGCAAGCCAGGTGGCGGCGCGATCCAGGGCTTCACTCTGCGCGCGACGGAACGACGGCGTTTTTAACAGGCCGGAAAAGACGCCGGTTTTCAATTGCTGGTGTTGCGCCACCAGCAGGTTTTCAATCACCGTCATTTCGCGAAACAGGCGTACGTGCTGGAAAGTGCGCACCACGCCCATACGCGCGATTTGCTGGCCCGGCAGCCCTTCCAGGTGCTGGTCGCGCAGCTTAATCGTCCCGCCCGTCGGTTTATAAAAACCGGTCAGGCAGTTAAAGACCGTGGTTTTACCCGCGCCGTTTGGCCCGATTAACGAAACGATTTCCTGCGGCCTCAGTTCCAGCTCAACGTTGTTCACCGCCAGCAGACCGCCGAAGCGCATCATCAGGCCGTTAACGGATAATAATGGCTGACTCATGCCTGCTCTCCTTTTGCTTCCCCGTTTTTCAGCTTCAACTGCGGACGGGTCATCGGCAACAAGCCCTGCGGACGCCAGATCATCATCAGTACCATCAAACCACCCAGCATTAACATGCTGTATTCATTGAAATCACGCATCAGTTCGCGTGACACGACCAGCAGGATAGCTGCGAGGATGACCGCAAACTGCGAACCCATCCCACCCAGAACCACAATCGCCAGCACAAAGGCCGACTCGGCAAAGGTGAACGATTCCGGGCTGACAAAACCCTGCCGCGCGGCAAACAGCGTGCCAGCAAAACCCGCGAACGCGGCGCTGATGGTAAAGGCGGTCAGCTTGATGCGTGTAGGATTTAAGCCCAGTGAACGGCAGGCGATTTCATCTTCACGCAGCGCTTCCCACGCACGTCCCAGCGGCATACGCAGCAGACGGTTGATGACAAACAGCGAGAACACCACCAGCAGCAACGCCACCAGATAGAGGAAAATCACGCGATCGGACGGGTCATACTTCACGTTAAAGAAGTTGCTGAAGGTATCCCAGCCACCTTCACGCGCGCTGCGGCTGAACTCAAGACCGAAAAAGGTGGGTTTCGGGATCTGGCTGATACCGTTCGGGCCGCCGGTGATTTCGGTGTTGTTGAGCAGCAGGATACGGACGATTTCGCCGAAGCCCAAGGTCACAATCGCCAGATAATCACCGCGCAGTCGCAGGACCGGGAAGCCGAGCAGGAACCCCGCAGCGGCAGAAACCAGTCCTGCCAACGGAAGACAGGTCCAGAAACCGAGGCCGTAATAGTGGTTCAGTAGCGCAAAGGTGTAAGCGCCGATGGCATAGAAGCCGCCGTAGCCCAGCACCAGCAGGCCGGAAAGCCCCACCACCACGTTTAAGCCGAGGCCGAGGATGATATAAATCATCGTCAGCGTGGCGATGTCCACCGTGCCACGCGAGACCATAAACGGCCATGCCACGGCAATCACCAGCAGCGCCACCAGAAACAGTTTCTGTTTCACCGTTGAGCCGTCAATCGCTGGCAGAATAAACTTCGGCCCGGAGACACTCTTCAGGCCCTTCTGGAAGGCCGGACGCAACAGCTGGAAAAGGAACACCACGCCAGTGCCGATGAACACCCACTGCCAGCGGATATCCGCAGCGGTATCCACCACCAGTTTGGTGCCATCCAGTTCTAACTGAACGCCCATAAAGACGCCCGCCAGAATGAAGAACATGGCGGCAGAGAGCAGCGCCATTGCAAAATGCATCGGTTTCATACTTTCTCTACCTCCGGACGACCCAGAATACCGGTCGGCATCACCAGCAGTACCAGAATCAGCAGCGCGAACGACACCACGTCTTTGTATTCGGTACTCAGATAAGCAGAAGAAAGCGCTTCGGCAACGCCCAGAATCAGGCCGCCAATCATCGCGCCAGGGATGCTGCCAATGCCGCCCAGTACCGCCGCGGTAAAGGCTTTCATCCCGGCCATAAAGCCGATGTAGGGGTTAATTACGCCATAGAACTGACCGAGCAGCACGCCCGCAACCGCCGCCATTGCCGCACCGATCACAAAGGTCAGCGCAATCACGCGGTCGGTGTTAATGCCGAGCAGGCTGGCCATTTTCAGATCTTCCGCACAGGCGCGGCAAGCGCGTCCCATACGCGAATAGCGGATAAACAGCGTCAGCGCCAGCATCGCGAGGAAGGTTACAATCCAGATAACCAGCTGCATAGTGGTGATAGATGCAGAGAAGTTATCACTACTGCCGACAGTCCACTGGCCGTTAAACAGGCTGGGCAGCGCCACGTCGCGCGAACCTTCCGTCAGGCTGACGTAGTTTTGCAGGAAGATGGACATCCCGATAGCGGAAATTAGCGCGATCAAACGCTTGGAGCTGCGCACGGGCCGATACGCCACCCGTTCAATACTCCAGCCGTAGGCGCTGGCAATCACAATCGCGCCGACGAAGCCCGCCGCGACCAGTAGCCAACTGGAATCAATCCCCATCATCATTAGCGCAGCGATGATCATAAAGGAGACATAGCTGCCGATCATATACACCTCGCCATGGGCGAAGTTAATCATGCCAATAATGCCGTACACCATCGTATAACCGATGGCGATCAGCGCGTAGGTGCTTCCCAGCGTGACGCCGTTAAACATCTGCTGCAAGAAATAGAGGAACTGCTCGGACATAAGGTAACCTTTCTTAACCCGCCCGTTTTGCACGGGCGGTGGGATAACTCGTCTTCAGGTATTACTTCGCGACGGTCGATGATCCGTCGGCGTGCCACTGGAAGACACCAAACTCAAATCCCTTCAAATCGCCTTTTTCGTCCCATTTCAGCGGCCCAATCACGGTATCAGCCCCGTGTGCTTTCAGATCTTTCACCAGATCCAGCGGCTCTTTGCTTCCGCTGCGATCCATTGCGCTCGCCAGTGACTGGACGGCTGCATAAGTGATCCACACGTACGGTCCGGTTGGATCTTTCTTGTCAGCTTTGAGCGCGTCGACAATCGCTTTATTCGCCGGATCCTGGTCATAGCGTTTTGGCATCGTCACCAGCATGCCTTCTGCGGCATCACCAGCAATGTTAGACAGAGAGGCATTACCCACACCCTCTGGCCCCATAAACTGAGTTTTCAGGCCAACGGAGCGCGCCTGGCGCAGCATTTGCCCCATTTCCGGGTAGTAGCCGCCGTAATAGACGAAGTCGATATTTTCTTTCTTCAGGCGGGCAATCAGCGCAGAGAAATCTTTTTCCCCAGCGGTGATGCCATCAAAGAAGACGATGTTGGCTTTGCCCGCTTTCAGGCTGTCCTGCACCGAACGCGCCAGACCTTCACCATATTGCTGTTTATCATGGATGATGGCGATGCGCTGCGGCTTCACCTTCTCCAGAATGTATTTCGCGGCCGTTGGTCCTTGGGAGGAGTCCAGACCCGCAGTACGCATAATGTGTGCGTAACCGCGCTGAGTCAGTTCCGGGTTGGTTGCCCCCGGGGAAATCATCAGGATCCCTTCGTCTTCATAGATGTCTGACGCTGGCTGAGTCGAAGATGAGCACAGGTGGCCAATAACATACTGAATACCGTCGTTGACGATTTTGTTTGCTACGGCAACAGCCTGTTTTGGATCGCAAGCATCGTCATATTCCACGGCGACCAGCTTGTCGCCTTTGATCCCACCTTTGGCATTGATATCTTTAATGGCCTGACGTGCGCCATTAAATTCCATATCACCCCACTGTGCGACCGGACCCGACATCGCCCCGACAACAGCAACCTTAATATCTTCTGCCATGACAGCATGCGACATTGCCAGTGCTATCACCCCTGCGATGATTGTTTTCGCATTCCGTTTCATTACCTGAATCCCCATTCGTGACGTAATTAATATTTTGTATTTATGTGGTTAAAAAGCAGACTGTGCTTTTTTTGAACTGCACTATTTTTACCAATCTCATTAATGGTTTAGCACAGTTTTTTAAGCAAAATCAGGCTAAAATCTCTATATTTCAGTCGATTAAGAAAAGATAATATTCTGCTTTTCACTATAGATAAACAAAAAAAAGCACGTTTGTCAGCATAAAATAACGGTACAAAGAGCGGAATAAAATGCTGCATCCCAGGGTATTATCCTGCCTGTTTTTCAATCTCTAATGTTTCAAACTGTCATTACCGTTGTCGTAAAACGATTAACCTGGTTAATCGCATAAAAAAGAGAAAGCATCCGGGTGAATTATTTCGGTACACTGCTTCCATCTTTTGTGATTTGGACATGCTGCTAATGAAGCTGACCATCGTTCGTTTAAACAACTTTAGCGCCCAGGATCTGATTGATCTGGGCAAAATCTGGCCGGAATATTCCGCCTCATCGTTAAGCGTAGATGAAACGCACCGGATCTACGCCGCGCGTTTTAACGAGCGTCTGTTAGGCGCTGTACGTGTCACCCTGAGCGGCACACAAGGTGCTCTGGATTCGTTGCGCGTACGTGAAATCACCCGTCGTCGCGGCGTCGGGCAGTATTTGATCGAAGAGGTGATCCGCGAAAACCCAAGTGTGAGTTCATGGTGGATGGCAGATGTAGGCGTTGAAGACCGCAGCGTGATGGCCGCGTTTATGCAGGCGTTAGGCTTTACAGCCCAGGCAGATGGCTGGGAAAAAAGATAAAAAAGCCGGATGGCGCTGACGCTTATCCGGCCTACATGCTGGGAACAAAAAATAAAAAACCACCTCGCAATTTTCCAGGTATGTAGGCCGGGTAAGGCGAAGCCGCCACCCGGCACTCAATTACTTGGCGTCGGTCGCCGTCCCGTTTGCATGCCAGTCAAACACACCGAATTCGAAGCCTTTCAGATCGCCCTTCTCGTCCCAGGACAGCGGCCCCATTACGGTTTCTACTGAGTTTGCTTTCAGGTACTTGGCAATTTCAGCCGGATCGTCAGACTGGTTCAGGCCGGCCTGCAAGGATTGCAGCGCGGCGTAAGTGGTCCACACGAATGCGCCACTTGGATCCTGTTTCTTGGCCTTGATAGCATCCACAATCGGTTTGTTCGCTGGCACCTGGTCGTAGTTCTTCGGCTTGGTTACCAGTAAGCCTTCCGCAGACTCACCCGCAATGTTAGACAGCGACACGTTCGCTACCCCTTCCGGACCCATAAACTGGGTTTTCAGACCTGCGGCACGAGACTGACGCAGGATCTGCCCCATTTCCGGGTGATAACCACCGTAGTAAACGAAATCGATATTCTCTTTCTTCAGGCGCGCCACCAGCGTCGAGAAGTCTTTTTCACCGGCGGTAATTCCGTCAAAGAACACCACGTTGGCGTTGCCTTTCTTCAGGCCGTCCTGCACCGCACGCGCCAGACCTTCACCGTACTGCTGCTTATCGTGAATGATGGCGATGCGTTGCGGCTTCACTTTTTCCAGAATGTATTTGGCGGCAGTTGGCCCCTGATCGGAATCCAGGCCGGTGGTACGCATCACCAGCTTATAACCACGCGCAGTCAGCTCCGGCGCCGTTGCTGCCGGGGTGATCATCAGAATGCCTTCATCTTCATAGATATCTGACGCGGGCTGGGTAGAAGATGAGCACAGATGACCGATAACGTATTTAATCCCGTCGTTGACCACTTTGTTCGCGACCGCTACCGCTTGTTTCGGGTCGCAGGCGTCGTCGTATTTCACCACGACCAGTTTGTCACCTTTCACCCCGCCCTTGGCGTTGATATCCGCAATCGCCTGCTCTGCGCCAGTAAACTCCTGATCGCCATACTGTGCTACCGGACCGGACATTGCGCCGACAACGGCCACTTTAATATCCTTAGCAAACGCCATATTGCTCAAAGACAGGGCGATACATCCTGCCAATAACGCTTTACCCTTCATATTCATCCTGACAATCCCCATTATTGTGGTTATTACGTATGTTGTGATGTTGTTGTTCAGCACTTTATTTCGATTATTGGATAGCCACCCGTGCTTTAGCAGCATACTCTGCTAAAACATACCCGATTTTTATTATTTTGGAATAGCTAAATTTGACATGCAGATAACAACTTGATGACAAAAAGCCTAAACGTCAGGAGATAGAGGGAGAGATAAAAACAAAAAACCCCGGATTTTCATCCAGGGTTTATCAGCATTTCCAGGTTTACTGGAAGATTACGCTTCGATAGCGGCGCGCAGTTTTTTCATGGCGTTCTTTTCAAGCTGACGAACACGTTCAGCAGAAACGCCGTAGCGATCGGCCAGTTCCTGCAACGTCGACTTGTTGTCTTCGTCCAGCCAACGGGCGCGGATGATATCCTGGCTACGTTCGTCCAGACCTTCCATTGCGTGAGTCAGTTTGTTCGCGGCCTGATCTTCCCAGTTATCTTCTTCAATGCCATCGGCAAAGTTAGAGGATTTATCCTGCAGATACAGAACCGGCGCCATCGGCTGGCTGTCAGACTCGTCGTCTGAAGACATATCAAACGTCATGTCCTGCGCCGCCATACGGGATTCCATTTCGCGCACGTCTTTGCTGGAAACACCCAGCTCACGAGCCACCATTTCAACTTCGTCCTGGTTGAACCAGCCCAGACGCTGCTTGGTTTTACGCAGGTTAAAGAACAGCTTACGCTGTGCTTTAGTGGTCGCGACTTTCACGATACGCCAGTTACGCAGAACGTATTCATGGATCTCAGCTTTGATCCAGTGCACAGCGAAAGAAACCAGGCGCACACCCACTTCCGGGTTGAAACGGCGCACGGCTTTCATCAGGCCGATATTACCTTCCTGAATCAGATCCGCCTGCGGCAGGCCATAGCCCGCGTAGTTACGAGCAATATGAACAACAAAGCGCAGGTGAGACAGGATCAGCGTTTTAGCTGCTTCCAGATCGCCCTGGTAATGCAGCTTTTCAGCCAGTGCCCGCTCCTCGTCAGCCGACAACATCGGCCACGCGTTCGCAGCCCGGATGTAAGATTCCAGGTTACCAACAGGGGCTAAAGCTAAATTTTGCATTTCTTTGGTCATTCAAATCCTCTCAATCTTTTCATCTGGCGCGTTGGCAAAAACTAATTAACAAAAACCAGTAGCAACAACCATGCCAGAGCTTATGAGCAACGAGAATATCATTCAATCTTTTATCAGACAGTGATTTTATCCACAAGTTCCATGTCGTAATGTGTATAAATTACGCACAAAATGTGACATCACAATGAATACGCCGGGAAGAGATAACAGGGACTCTTTCCCTGCAGAGCGAACTACTCAGTGCAGGGAAAGATTATACCAGAGATTTTTTAATCGGGGGTAAAGTGGCGTAAATGTTGAACCGTGGCAAGCCAGGCTGCCACCCAGCCGATCATTGAGCACACCAGCAGCAATAACAGGCACTCATCGAATGATAAGCCATTGATATCAAACTTTGTTCCAAAAACCTGCGCCACTTCAGTCACCGCTGACGACAAACGCATCACCAAAATTTCTGACAAAATCAGTGAAAGAAATGCGCCGGAAAAACCGAGCAGCGCGCCGCCGTAAAGGAATGGACGCAGGATAAATCCGTCCGTTGCGCCAATCAGCTTTTGCACGTTAATGGTATCGCGACGCGCAAAAATACTCAGGCGCACGCTGTTACCGATGACGAGGAAGACCGCCGCCACCATCAGCACGCCAATCATCGCGGATACGCGCCCCACGAGTCCCGTCAGCGCCGCCAGACGAGCGAACCAGCTGTCGTCCATCCGCACTTCATCAATACCGTTGATTTGTGCAATACGGTCGCGCAGGGTGTTCAGCGACTCCGTCCCCTGGAAGTCCAGTTTCGGGATCACCACCGCTACGGCAGGAAGCGGGTTCTCTTCCAGCATGTCCAGCGCACCGCCAAAACCGGACCAGTTACGGAATTCACCCAGCGCATCTTCGCGGGAAAGATAATTTACTTTCTCGACACCCTGTTCGGCCTGCAACTGACCCACCACCCGCGCGGCGGCATCGTCATCCAGCGTTTTTTGCAGATAGACGGTGATTTGCGGCGAGGGATAATACTGGCTTGCCGCCTGGTTTACGTTTTTATAAACCATGTAACACACGCTTGGCAGCGTCAGGGAGATGGCGATCACCATCACCGTCAGGAACGTCGCCAGCGGCTTACTTTTCAGGTCTTGCAACGCGCCCTGGAACGCGTAACGCACCTGCTCGTTAAAGACGTTGGTTTTACGTGAGTTCGGTTTTGGCGCGGCTTTCGCACGCTTCGGCGCATTACGACCGCCATCACCCGGCGCGCCGCCTGATTTACGAAAACGATCCAGTCGGCCACCGAACTGTTTGATTTGATTGATAGCGTCACGTCTATTCATGCGCCAGGCCTCCATGCAGGTGTCCATCACTCAGGACCAGCTGGCGGTAGGAGCGACGGGAGATCAGACCAATATCGTGCGTGGCCATTAATACCGTGACCCCGACGCGGTTAAACTCTTCGAACAGGCGAAGGATCCCTTCCGACAGCGCGTCATCCAGGTTCCCCGTCGGTTCATCCGCCAGCAGTACCGCAGGTTTATTCACCACCGCACGGGCGATGCCCACGCGCTGTTGTTCACCGCCGGAGAGCTGAATCGGGAAGTTTTTCGCTTTGTCCAACAGCCCGACCTTATCCAGTGCCGCTGACACGCGACGACGAATATCGTCCCCGCTGGCGCCCGCGATGATCAGCGGAATTGCCACGTTGTCAAACACGGTTCTGTCCATCAACAGGTGGTGATCCTGAAAAATCATGCCAATCTGACGACGCAGAAACGGCACTTCACGGTTTTTCAAACGGCTGATGTCATGCCCGCTGAAATAGATTTTTCCGGCGCTGGGCCGTTCAATTCCACAGATCAGCTTCAGCAGGGTACTTTTACCCGCACCAGAGTGGCCGGTCAGAAACGCCATCTCGCCAGGCTGCATATGGAAGGTCACTCCCTGCAGCGCTTGTCTCCCACCGAGATAGGCCTTGCTGACATGTTCAAAGCGAATCATTGTTAATCCTCTCGGGCAAAAAGTGCCTCAATAAAATCGCCCGCTTTAAACGGACGTAAATCCTCGATACGTTCGCCCACACCAATATAACGGATAGGGATGCCAAACTGATCGGCAACCGAGAAGATGACCCCACCCTTCGCCGTACCGTCCAGCTTGGTCAGGGTGATACCGGTTAAGCCCACCGCTTCATGGAACAGTTTGGCCTGGCTTATCGCATTCTGCCCGGTACTGGCGTCGATAGTCAGCATAACTTCATGCGGCGCCTCTTCGTCGAGCTTCTTCATGACACGAACGATTTTTTTCAGTTCTTCCATCAGGTGCGATTTGTTCTGCAAACGTCCTGCGGTATCAGCGATCAGCACGTCTACGTTACGTGCCTTCGCGGCCTGAATAGCATCAAAGATAACCGAGGCGGAATCCGCGCCGGTATGCTGCGCAATCACCGGGATATTGTTACGCTGACCCCAGACCTGCAACTGCTCTACCGCTGCCGCACGGAAGGTATCGCCCGCCGCCAGCATCACCGTTTTCCCCTGCTGCTCAAACTGACGCGCCAGCTTACCAATGGTAGTTGTTTTACCCACGCCGTTGACGCCAACCATCAAGATAACAAATGGCGTTTTACCCTCGACGTTTAGCGGCTCATCAACCTTCGCCAGAATCTCGCCCATCTCATCTTTCAGCAGGCCATACAGCGCTTCTGCATCTTTGAGCTGCTTGCGGCTGGCGCCTTCCGTCAGATTCGCAATAATTTTGCGGGTCGTTTCTACACCCACATCGGCGATCAGCAGTTGCTCTTCCAGCTCTTCAAACAGATCATCGTCGATCTTTTTACCGCGGAACAGACTGATAAATCCGGAACCGAGGTTTTCTTTTGTTTTCAGCAGGCTGCGTTTCAGACGCGCAAAGAAACCTTCTTTAGTTGGTTTTTCCTGCTCCTGGACCGCCTCTTCTACCGGTTCTTCAACGGCAGGTTCTTCAACCGGCACCACCATGACGGCTTCTTCCGCCGCCTCAGCGGCCAGGGCCTGCGCTTCAAGTTCTTCATCGGTCAGTTGCGGTTCGTTTTCGGCTTCTTCTTCAACCGCCTCGACGATTTCTACAGTTTCTGCTTCAGCCTGCCACTCTTCGGCAGAAACATCTGCGGTTTTCACCTCTTCCGGCAGCGGCAATTCTTCGTGTTCGATAACCGCCGCCGCAGGGGTTTCCACTGCAGGTTCAACAGTGGATTCAGCAACCGCTTCAACTTCCGGCTGCAGTTGCTCAGCAACAGGCTCTTCTTCCGGCTGCAGTTTTTCGATTTCCGCAACCTGTTCAGTGACTTCAACAACTTCAGCAGCAAAGGCTTGTGTTTGTGCCTCGCTACGGGTTTCCTCGGCGCGCGGCTGTTCGTCAACGACGGTAGTTTCTTCAGCAACCGGTTGTTGTTCTTCGTTTTTTAGTTCTGTCTCGTTTTCCGGTGCCTGCTCTTTTTGACCAAAGCCCAGCCAGGAAAAAAAGCCACGTTTTTTCTCTTTCGCCATTTGCGACTACACTCCCCCGCTGTTGCTTCATGGCACAGCGTCAACGCTATGTACATAGCAGCTAAAAAAATGATGAAATAGTCTATCACTTAACTTAACTCACATCACCGCCTGGAATGACACGTCAGCAGCGGATTGAACAATAATTGAAATGAAAAAACCGAATCACTCTGGTAGCGGCCAGATCCGCATTATTGGCGGGCAATGGCGTGGCCGTAAACTCCCGGTTCCGGACAGTCCCGGCCTGCGCCCGACCACCGACCGCGTACGCGAAACCTTATTTAACTGGTTGGCCCCGGTAATGGTCGATTCACATTGCCTGGACTGCTTCGCCGGCAGCGGCGCGTTGGGGCTGGAAGCCCTCTCTCGCTATGCGGCAAATGCGACGCTTCTGGAGATGGATCGCGCGGTATCGCAGCAGTTGCAAAAGAATCTTGCTACGCTGAAGGCAAATCATGCCCGCGTCGTCAACACCAATACGCTGGCGTTTCTGGCCCAACCCGGTACGCCGCATAACGTGGTGTTCGTTGACCCGCCGTTTCGCAAAGGATTACTGGAAGAAACATTAACCCTTCTGGAAACCCATGGCTGGCTGGCAGATGAAGCGTATATCTACGTTGAAAGCGAAGTCGAAAACGGCCTGCCGCCGGTTCCGGTAAACTGGTCACTATACCGTGAAAAAGTGGCAGGACAGGTCGCCTACCGCCTGTATCAACGTGAAGCACAAGGAGAGCACGATGCTGATTAACCTGGGACGCCTGCTGATGCTGTGCGTCTGGGCCTTTTTACTACTGAATATTTTTCAACCCTTTCCACGCCCGCTTAACATCTTCGTTAACGTCGCACTGATATTTATGGTGCTGATGCACGGCATGCAATTGGCGCTACTGAAAAGCACCATGCCAAAAGATGGCCCGCAGATGACCAGCGGGGAGAAAATCCGCATTTTCCTGTTCGGCGTCTTTGAACTGCTGGTATGGCAGAAGAAGATTAAGGACCAGTTGAAGAAGTAACTGTGAACTTTTCTCCCGGCGGCGCGTTGCGAGGCGGGGCGGGGCGACAAAATTTGTAGGCCGGATAAGGCGTAAGCCGCCATCCGGCATCAGTCAGATGCAACCTTAACGTTCAGCCGTAAAATCCTCAAAACGCGAACCTTTATAACTCAGCGTGCCCTTGTCTCCGACAGCTAGCGCATGGTACTGCCGGGCATCCAGGCGAAACGTCTGCTCCAGACCACCGCTTTGCGGCTTAAAGCTGGCTTCATAGCGCATGCTGGTTCCTGCCGGGCTCACTTCCTGTTGACGTGATCGCCGATCGTTAAGTGGTTTTTCCCGCTTATTACTCACTACCACCTGCTTTTGCACCAGCGGTGCTGCATCGTTATCCGCTTTTTCACGCCGCTGCTGGACAAAGCGAAACGACGCAGCTACAACAATTAAGACAATGATAACAATGAAAAAAAGTGGCGGCTTGCTCATAGTATTAACCCATCAGAAAATGCGGAAATAAGCATACATTGCCTGTTATGGTGTTGTCATCTGGCAGTGTCGACCTCTACACTGAACAATAGAGCCGTAAGCACCCCGCTTACGAAAAAATAACGAATTCAAGGAACTAAGATGCTTTGGTCGTTTATCGCTGTCTGCCTTTCCGCATGGTTGTTCGTGGATGCTTCCTATCGTGGGCCCGCCTGGCAACGCTGGGTCTTTAAACCCCTAACTTTACTCCTGCTGGCGCTGCTGGCCTGGCAGGCGCCAATGTTTAACGCCATCAGCTATCTGGTGCTGGCAGGGCTGCTTGCCTCACTGCTGGGCGATGCGCTGACGCTGTTGCCGCGCCAACGTCTGCTCTACGCCGTGGGGGCATTTTTCCTCTCACACCTGCTGTATACCATCTATTTCGCCAGCCAAATGACGCTGTCGTTCTTCTGGCCTTTGCCATTGGTATTGGTGGTGTTGGGAGCACTGCTGATCGCTATCATCTGGACGAGACTGGAAGAGCTGCGTTTAGCCATCTGTACTTTTATCGGCATCACGCTGATGATGGTCTGGATGGCGGGCGAACTGTGGTTCTTCCGCCCCACTGGCCCCGCGCTGTCGGCATTCCTCGGCGCCTCATTATTGTTCATCGGCAATTTTGTCTGGCTGGGTAGCCATTATCGCCGCCGCTTCCGCGCCGATAACGCCATTGCCGCCGCCTGCTACTTCGCCGGACATTTCCTGATTGTTCGTTCGTTGTATCTGTAATATCGCTTGACTCTGGAGTCGACTTCAGAGTGTATCCTTCGGTTAATACGAAATGATTATTAACCGGAGGATGCCATGTCGACGCCCGATGCCCCTGGCAAAAAAGCCCCACAATTCTCTTCTTTCAAGCCAGCACCTGCCCCACAAAAAACGGACGACTGCTGCTGTGAAGGAAGTTGCTCAACCCCATCACCCGTATCCGAAAGGGTAATTGGCACCCGTTATTCCTGGAAAGTGGCAGGAATGGACTGTGCCGCCTGCGCCCGGAAAGTGGAAAATGCGGTCCGCCAGGTGAGCGGCGTCAACCAGGTCCAGGTGCTGTTCGCCACCGAAAAACTGGTCGTCGATGCGGGTTCTGATATCCGTCAGCAAGTTGAAAGCGCGGTACAAAAGGCAGGTTATACCCTGCGCGATGAACAAGCACCGGAAGCCGCCCCCGAATCACGCTTTAGAGAGAACCTGCCGTTGATTTCGCTGATAATCATGATGGCGATTAGCTGGGGGCTGGAGCAGTTCAATCATCCTTTCGGTCAGATAGCGTTTATCGCCACCACGCTGGTGGGCCTGTATCCCATTGCCCGTCAGGCGCTACGTCTGATGAAAACCGGCAGCTACTTCGCCATTGAAACGTTGATGAGCGTGGCCGCGATTGGCGCGCTGTTTATCGGCGCGACGGCGGAAGCCGCCATGGTGCTACTGCTGTTTTTAATTGGTGAGCGTCTGGAAGGGTGGGCCGCCAGCCGCGCCCGTAAAGGGGTCAGCGCACTGATGGCACTCAAGCCGGAAACCGCCACGCGCCTGCGTAACGGCGAGCGCGAAGAGGTGGCTATCAATACCCTCCAGCCTGGCGATATTATCGAAGTTGCCGCCGGTGGGCGTTTACCTGCCGACGGTAAGTTGGTCTCCGGCTTTGCCAGCTTTGATGAAAGCGCCCTGACCGGCGAATCGATCCCGGTTGAACGCGCCACCGGCGAGAAAGTCCCGGCGGGCGCCACCAGCGTGGATCGTCTGGTTACGCTGGAAGTGCTCTCCGAGCCGGGCGCCAGCGCTATCGATCGCATTCTGAAGCTGATTGAAGAAGCGGAAGAACGCCGCGCCCCCATTGAGCGCTTTATTGACCGTTTCAGCCGAATTTATACCCCCGCTATTATGGCGGTTGCGCTGCTGGTTACCCTCGTCCCGCCGCTGCTGTTTGCCGCCTCGTGGCAGGAGTGGATTTATAAAGGACTGACGCTGTTGCTGATTGGCTGCCCGTGTGCGCTGGTTATCTCAACCCCCGCAGCGATTACCTCTGGTCTTGCCGCCGCGGCGCGTCGTGGCGCACTCATTAAAGGCGGTGCGACACTGGAACAGTTGGGTAGAGTCACGCAGGTGGCGTTTGATAAAACCGGCACCCTGACCATCGGTAAACCGCGCGTGACGGCGATTCATTCGGCAAGCGGTATTGATGAGGCTGAACTGCTGGCGCTGGCAGCGGCGGTAGAGCAAGGTGCAACACACCCACTGGCGCAGGCGATTGTTCGGGAAGCGCAAACGCGTGAGCTGACAATTCCTGTAGCGAAAGAACAACGGGCGCTGGTTGGCTCCGGAATTGAAGCGCTGGTCAACGGCGAGCGCGTACTGATTTGCGCTGCGGGCAAACAGCCTGCCGATGCCTTTGCCGGACAGATTAGCGAGCTGGAAAGCGCGGGCCAGACGGTGGTGCTGGTGCTGCGTAACGATACCGTTCTCGGCGTACTGGCTCTACAGGACACGCTGCGCGATGACGCCCGCACGGCCATCAGCGAGCTCACTCAGATCGGCGTGAAAGGGGTAATCCTGACCGGCGATAACCCACGCGCGGCAGCAGCCATTGCCGGGGAGCTGGGTCTGGAATTCAAAGCAGGATTAATGCCGGAAGATAAGGTGCGGGCCGTTACCCATCTCAACCAACAGTCGCCGCTGGCGATGGTCGGCGACGGTATCAACGACGCTCCGGCAATGAAAGCGGCGACCATCGGCATTGCCATGGGTAGCGGGACCGACGTCGCGCTGGAAACCGCCGATGCCGCCCTGACCCACAACCGTCTGCGTGGCCTGGTGCAAATGATTCAACTGGCGCGCGCCACCCACGCTAATATTCGCCAGAACATTGCGATTGCGCTGGGTTTGAAGGGGATTTTCCTCGTCACCACGCTGCTCGGGATAACCGGACTGTGGCTGGCGGTGCTGGCTGATACGGGGGCGACGGTGCTGGTGACCGCGAACGCGCTGCGGTTGTTGCGTAAAGGGTAACCTGTAGGCCGGATAAGCGTTAGCGCCATCCGGCATAACAAGATTACTGCCCTTTGCGCACTAAATAGCGGTACGGCAGAGAGTCGGTCTCTTTGGCCACCAGTTCATGCTCCATAAAGGTACAGAAGCCGGGAATATCGCGGGTTGTCGCCGGATCGTCGGCGACAATCAGCAACGTTTCACCCGCCTGCATACCGCGCACAGTTTTACGCACCATCATTACAGGTTCCGGGCAGCGTAGTCCCTGGGCATCAAGCGTATGATCGGGAGAGGTAAACAGATCGCTCATCGTAGTCTCATTCATGCAAAAACGGCGTTATTTTACGCTCTGTTGTGGCGTAAGCCAATCAGGTTAACGATTGCGTGAAAAACAACCATTGCAATGTGCTCTTAAAGCAGTATCATGCGACGGTTTTTTATTGGGTTCCCTCACCCCATCCAACAAAAAGGTCACAATATGACTCCGTTTACACAATCTCAGCGCGTAAAAGCGTTGTTTTGGCTATCGCTATTTCATCTGCTGGTGATCACCTCCAGCAACTATCTGGTGCAGCTCCCGATCTCCATTTTTGGTTTCCATACCACATGGGGCGCTTTTAGCTTTCCGTTCATTTTCCTCGCGACCGACCTGACCGTGCGTATTTTTGGCGCGCCGTTGGCAAGACGTATCATCTTTGCGGTGATGATCCCCGCGCTGCTGATCTCCTATGTTGTTTCATCACTGTTCTATATGGGATCCTGGCAGGGGTTCAGCGCGCTGCTGCACTTTAACCTGTTTGTCGCCCGTATCGCTGCAGCCAGCTTTATGGCTTACGCGCTGGGACAAATTCTGGATGTGCATGTCTTTAACCGCCTGCGTCAGAACCGCCGCTGGTGGCTGGCGCCGACGGCTTCCACGCTGTTTGGCAACATCAGCGATACGTTGGCCTTTTTCTTTATCGCTTTCTGGCGTAGCCCGGATGCCTTTATGGCCGAGCACTGGATGGAAATCGCGCTGGTCGACTACTGCTTCAAGGTACTGATCAGCATTATTTTCTTCCTGCCGATGTACGGCGTACTGCTGAATATGTTACTGAAAAGGCTGGCAGATAAATCTGAATTATCTGCATTGCAGACGAGTTAAAGGTTCATTTTCCGAGTTGTGATAAGATGGTCGAATGAGCCGTTATGGCCGTTTATCGAAAGGAAGAAGTCAATGCGCAATCTGGTTAAATATGTCGGTATTGGCCTGCTGGTTATGGGGCTTGCGGCCTGTGATAATAGCGATACAAAAGCGCCAGCAGAAGGTGCTGCCGCAGAGAGTAGCGCCACCGGACAACCGGTCAGCCTGCTGGACGGCAAACTCAGTTTTTCCCTGCCCGCGGATATGACCGATCAGAGCGGCAAGCTGGGTACCCAGGCGAACAATATGCACGTGTATTCTGACGCAACCGGCCAGAAAGCGGTGATTGTAATTGTCGGCGACAATACCAACGAAGATCTGGCGGTGCTGGCAAAACGCCTGGAAGATCAGCAGCGTAGCCGCGACCCGCAGTTGCAGGTCGTCACCAATAAATCTATTGAGCTGAAAGGCCACACGCTGCAACAGTTAGACAGCATCATCTCGGCCAAAGGCCAGACCGCTTACTCTTCCGTGGTGCTGGGTAAAGTGGACAACCAACTGCTGACGCTGCAAATCACGCTGCCTGCTGACGATCAGCAAAAAGCGCAAACGACCGCAGAAAACATCATTAACACGCTGGTTATCCAGTAACGGTTAAGACGATGACTCGGCCTCCGGTGACACCACCTGAGGCCGTTTTTTTAGCCGCCAGGTCAGCAGTAACGCCACCGCCACCAGCCCGGCTGCCGCCAGATAGATAACCGGTACACCCGCCCACGTCATTACCAGCCCGGCCAGCGGCCCGGTAACGCCCAGCGATAAATCCATAAACACCGTATAGGTCGCCAGCGCGGCGCCCTGATTTTGCTGCGGGACGGCTTTTACCGCCACCACGCCCAGCGCCGGGAAGACCAACGAGAACCCGGCACCTGCCAGCAGAACGCCGATTTTCGCCATCCACGGCATGGAGGCCATGCCCACCAGCAGTAACCCAACAATCTCGACGCTAAAACAGATCATCGCGACATTGAGCCCACCTAACCGATTGATACCATTTGGGAATAACAAGCGAGTACCCACAAACGTACAGCTAAAAAGCGTCAGCGCAAAAGCTGCGCCGTCCCAACCTTTAGCATCATAAAACAGCGTGATAAAGGTGGCGATCACGCCAAATCCGGCGGAGGCCAACGCCAGCGCCATGCCGTACAACCAGACGCGTCCAAGTACCGCGCGAAACGGCAACGGTTTGCCTTTGCTGGCCTTCACCGCCGGACGGGGGAGCGCCAGCAGTATTGCCAACAGCGCCACGCCCATCACGGTCAGCGCCAGCCCCTGTAAGCCTCCCCAGGCATAACACAGAACGCCCAGCGGAGCGCCTATCGCCATCGCGCCATAGGTCACGATGCCGTTCCACGAAATCACCCGTCCGATATGCATTGAGCCAACAACTCCCACGCCCCATAGCGTAGAGCCGGTCCCGGCAAAGCTTTGCCCGATGCCCAGAATCACGCGCCCCAGGCATAGCAGCAACAGGCTGGCCAACGGCCAACCATTCGTTGATCCCGCCAGCAGGTAGCCCAAACCACTTAAAAAGCAGCCGCACAGTCCGAATACCACGATTTTTTTCGGCCCCAGCAGATCGGCATAGCGACCAGCATGAGGGCGGCTCAGCAGCGTGGCGAAATATTGCAGGCTGATAACCAGCCCCGCCCAGAAGGCGCTAAATCCCATCACATCATGGACATAGCCTGGCAATACCGCGAGCGGCAGGCCGATGGTCAGATAGCTGGCGAAGTTAAACATCACCACCGAAACAATGCGCAGATTAAGGCGCAAACCGCTTAGCGTCGGTTCAGCGACGGGTTCGGGCATGGAAGGTCACCACATTTTCACAACAGTGTTTCATTTCTACCATGTTGCAGACCATAAATCAGCAGCCAGTTTAGGAATAACAGACGCAAGCCAACCGCTACACTTAATGCAAAAACGCAAACAGGAAGAAAACATGACAACCGCTCAGCCCGATAAAACGGGTATGCATATTTTGCTCAAACTGGCCGCTTTGGTGGTGATCCTTGCGGGCATCCATGCCGCGGCGGATATCATTGTGCAACTGCTATTGGCGCTCTTTTTTGCCATCGTATTGAACCCGCTGGTCACCTGGTTTATTCGCCGGGGGGTGCGTCGCCCGGTAGCCATTACGTTAGTGGTCGTGGTAATGCTGATTGTTCTTACGGCGCTGGTTGGCGTGCTTGCATCGTCGATCACTGAGTTCATGGCCATGTTGCCAAAATACAATAAGGAGTTGACGCGCAAAGTTCTGTATCTGCAAGAAATGGTCCCCTTTCTGAACCTGCATATGTCCCCGGAGCGCATGCTGCAACGGATGGACTCCGACAAACTGATGACCTTCACGACCACGCTAATGACGAGTCTTTCCGGCGCCATGGCCAGCGTCGTCCTGTTGGTAATGACGGTCGTCTTTATGCTGTTTGAAGTGCGCCACGTTCCCTATAAGCTGCGCTTCGCGTTAAACAATCCGCAGATTCATATTGCGGGACTGCATCGGGCGCTGAAGGGCGTTTCACACTATCTGGCGCTGAAAACGTTGCTCAGCTTATGGACCGGCGCCATTGTCTGGCTGGGGCTGGCGCTGATGGGGATTCAGTTTGCTCTGATGTGGGGCGTGCTGGCATTCCTGCTAAACTACGTGCCCAATATTGGCTCGGTCATTTCCGCCGTCCCGCCCATGGTTCAGGCGCTGCTGTTCAACGGCATTTACGAATGCGTGCTGGTTGGCGCGCTGTTTCTGGTCGTGCATATGGTGATTGGTAATATTCTCGAACCCCGTATGATGGGGCACCGCCTGGGATTATCGACGCTGATCGTCTTTCTCTCCCTGTTGGTATGGGGATGGCTGCTCGGCCCGGTCGGCATGTTACTCTCCGTGCCGTTAACCAGCGTGTGTAAAATCTGGATGGAAACCACCAAAGGCGGCAGCAAACTGGCAATTTTGCTGGGACCAGGCAGACCCAAAAGTCGATTACCGGGATAAACTTGCAAATGGCACGTGAAGAATGATACACAACCCCATTATTACTAAAGGTTAGTCCTGATATGTATCAGATCGTTCTTGGGAAAGTTTCTGTTTTAAGCGCTGGCGAACTGCCTGCCGCGATGAAAGAGCAAGCGCCGCAAGGTGCTCGCCGGGCACGCTGGCTGGCAGGCCGCGTGCTGCTTTCCCATGCCCTTTCGCCATTGCCGGACATTGTCTACGGTGAACAAGGAAAACCTGCCTTTCCCGCTGATACGCCTCTGTGGTTCAATCTCAGCCATAGCGGCGATGACATCGTCCTGCTGCTCAGCGACGAAGGGGAAGTCGGCTGCGATATTGAAGTCGTGCGCCCGCGCGATAACTGGCAGACGCTGGCAAACACGGTGTTCAGTCTCGGAGAACATGCCGAAGTAGAGGCCGAACGCCCGGAGCAACAGCTGGCGGCGTTCTGGCGTATCTGGACGCGTAAAGAAGCTATTGTGAAACAGCGTGGCGGCAGCGCCTGGCAAATCGTCAGCGTCGATAGCACCGCGCTGACCTCCTCACTCTCCGTCAGCCAGTGCCAGATCGATACCCTGAGCCTGGCGGTGTGCACCCCCACGCCATTTACCCTGACCGCCGACGCCGTGCAGCGTCTGGAAGCCTTAGCGTAAATTTTCCGGGAAGTTTTTCGGCAACTCACTCGCCGCGCAGGCAATCACGTCGTCATTGTTTGCCCCGCAGTCACGCACGAAGGTGATGGTCGCGAACTCATCAATCACCTCGGTTGGATACGCCGGACCCGCATCGCGATACGACATCATCAACGGAATATGATCATTCTGGAAGCACACCGTTTTTTCCGGATTGTTAATCACCCAGCGCGGGAAAAAGATGGTGCCGTGAAAGAGTTTGTCGCCCAGGTTTACGATCAGGCTGACGTCGGTCCCGGTCGGTTCGGTCCAGGAAATTTTATAAACACTCGCCCCTACCCGCACAATATACGCCCGCTGATCTTTCACCCAACGATTACCCACAATACCGCTGTGAATGCGGTAATCCAGCGTGGTCTCATTTTTTACGTAGATCTCGTAATTCCAGCCATTATCGTAGGTATAGACCAGATGTTTGCCGACAAATTCGCTCAAATCATGTTTATCAAAAGCGCTCATATTCGTTCTCCTCTTACTTGATGCGAAGATCTTAACGCTTCAAAAATTGGATGAATAACGCTATGTTTACATCATATTCATTCAATTTTTAGATGAGTTATGCACAAAACAACCCTCGAACAATGGGCCCTGCTGGAGAAAGTGGTGGAACTGGGCAGCTTTGCGAAAGCCGCGGAAGAGACCAACCGTAGCCAGTCATCGGTAAGCTACAATCTGGCGCTACTGCAGGAGCGACTCGGCGTGCCGCTGCTGACGCCGGAAGGCCGCAGGGCGGTTTTAACCCCGGCGGGCGAGTTGTTGCTAGCTCAGGTCAAACCGTTACTGAAGGCCTTTTTATGGGTGGAGACCCGGGCAGCAACGTTGCAAAACGGCACGCGAACACGGCTGGATTTGCTGGTGGATAGTATCTTCCCACGCAAACGCCTGTTCGCGATCCTCAAGCAGTTTCAGCTGGCGTGGCCGCAAACGCAGGTGCGGCTGACCGAGGTACTGGAAAATGCAGACGACAGGCTGGCAGCGCATGCCGATGCGGACGTAATGGTCCTGACCCGGCGTCAGGATGTTACCGGGCGTGGTGAATGGCTGATGAACATTGACTTCGTGGCCGTTGCCCATCGCGATCACCCGCTCTGCACTCTTGATGCACCGCTGGATGAAGACGCATTACGCGCGTGGCCACTGATTCGCATTGCCGATCGCGACAACCCGCAGCAACCGGTGCGCGATGCCTGGACCTTCTCTACCATTGATGCCGCGATTGATGCTGTCATGTATCAGGTCGGTTACGGCTGGCTGCCTGAGGAGCGTATTCAGACGCAACTGGCCCAGGGGCTTTTACGTCCGCTGCCGTTAAGCCATGGCGCTCGCCGCGCCACGCCGCTGCATCTGATCGTTAAAGATACGCTCGCCCCGCTGGATGAACAGGTCAGTACCCTGCTGCGTTTATTGCGGGAGCATTAACCTTTTCCCCGGATGCCTGACGTATGTTACAAAATACGCTATTCCCTTTATTCCCTGTGCGCCAACGCGCCACATGAAAGGTTAATTGCAGATGCAACGAGTCACCATTACCCTCGATGACGATTTACTGGAAACGCTCGACGGCCTGAGCCAGCGCCGTGGCTACAACAACCGTTCCGAAGCGATCCGCGATATTCTGCGCGGCGCACTGGCGCAAGAAACCACCCAGGAGCACGGCACCCAAGGCTTCGCGGTACTCTCATATGTTTATGAGCATGAGAAACGCGACCTGGCGAGCCGTATTGTTTCCACCCAGCACCACCACCATGATTTATCGGTCGCCACATTACATGTGCATATCAACCATGACGACTGCCTGGAAATCGCTGTGCTGAAAGGTGACATGGGCGATGTGCAGCATTTTGCCGATGACGTCATTTCCCAGCGCGGCGTACGCCACGGTCATTTGCAGTGCCTGCCGAAAGAAGAGTGATTGCCTGTTTCGTTGCCGGATGGCGGCTGCGCCTTATCCGGCAATAATGTTTACGCCATCGTGCCGATCGTCTTGCGAAAACGCAGCAGCGCTATCAGGAAGAACGCCCCGCCAATCGCCAGCAGCGTCAGGAACTGCGGCCAGACGATGTTAAACCCGGCCCCGCGATAAAGTATCGCCTGCGCGAGGCTGACAAAGTGGGTGGTCGGCATGGTCAGCATAATGTCCTGCACCGCCTGCGGCATGCTTTCACGCGGCGTGGAGCCGCCGGAGAGCATCTGTAACGGCAGCAGCACCAGAATCATCAGCAGCCCCAGTTGCGGCATGGAACGCGCCAGCGTACCCATAAATATGCCGATCGAGGTGGTGGCGAACAGGCTCAGCGCCACGCCCAGCATAAACAGCGGTATCGAGCCTTCAATTGGCACCCCGAGTACGCCTTTTACCATCAGCATCAGCGACAGACCGGAAACCACCAGCACCACCAGTCCCATCGACCAGATTTTCGCCATCATTATCTCAAACGGTGTCACCGGCATCACCAGCAGGTGCTCAATGGTCCCATGTTCGCGCTCGCGGATCAGCGCCGACCCGGTAAGCACAATCGCCAGCATGGTAATGTTATTGATAATTGCCATTACCGCGCCAAAGCGGGCAGGCTCCAGGTTGGGGTTGAAGCGCATGCGCATTTCCAGCGCCACCGGCGGCTCATTATTATCGCGGTAACGCGCCACAAAACTGTTCACTTCACCACTAATGATATTCTGGATATAGCTGTTGCCGGTGAAGGCCTGGCTCATCCGCGTGGCATCGACGTTGACCTGGATATCCGGCTGTCGCCCGGCCAGCACATCACGCTGAAAATCAGGCGGAATGTTCACAGCGAAGGTGTAGCGACCGGCATCCAGCCCGGCATCCATCTCATCGGCGGTGATCATCTCCGGCGGCAAAAACCACGGGCGATAAAAGCTGTTCACAATCCGGTTCGACAACTGCGACTGGTCCATATCCGCGATGGCAATCGGCGCCAGATGTAGCGACCCCGGCAGGACAGTTGCGGAGGAGTAAACCGAAATCGTGAAGGCGAAAACGATCAGCGTCAGCATCGCTTTGTCACCCAGCAGACTGCGTAACTCTTTGATGCCAAGGTTATAAATATTGCGTAATCGGCGCATCACCCCTCCTGTTTTTTCAGCAGTAATACGCTCAGACCAACCACTACAGGAATAGCGATTGCCAGCGGGATAAATAGCTGCCAAAGATCCGCCAGATCCAGCGCTTTAGAGAACGTCCCGCGCGCAATGGTCAGAAAATGGCTGGTCGGATAAATTTCACCAATCCAGCGTCCCGGCCCTTCCAACGAGGCCACCGGATCGATCATCCCGGAAAACTGTGTCGCCGGGATCAGCGTAATAATCGCCGTACCAAAAATGGCGGCGATCTGGCTTTTCATAAACGTAGAGATTAACAAGCCCAGTCCGGTAGCAATGGTGACGTACAGCAGCGCGGCCAGCGTCAGTGTTAAAAAGCTACCCTTATGCGGGACGCCGAAGACAAACACCGACAGCGCACATAGCAGCAGGAAGTTCAGCATTCCCAGCACGATGTAAGGCAGCTGTTTGCCGAGCAAAAACTCGCTGCGGGTGGTGGGCGTAACGTACAGGTTGATAATCGACCCCAGCTCTTTTTCGCGCACCACACTGAGTGCGCTGAGCATGGAAGGAATCATCATCAACAGCAGCGGGATCACCGCCGGAACAATCGCCGGCAGACTCTTCACATCCGGGTTGTAACGATAGCGCGTCTCGATGGTCATCAGCCCGTTTTGCCCGCTGGCATTGGGCTGACGGGCCATCACATCCTGCAGCCAGGTCTGGTGCATCGCCTGTACATAGCCTCTGACCGTTTCTGCGCGGCTCGGCATCGCCCCATCAACCCAGACGCCAATCTTCACCGGCGTTCCACGCGCGATATCGCGGCCAAAATTGGGCGGGATTTCAATGGCTACTGCCACCTCGCCCGAACGCATCCGTTTGTCCAGTTCGTCATAACTGGTGAGCGGCGGCTGCTCGATAAAATAGCGCGACCCTGCCAGATTCAACGTCCACGCCTGGCTACTGACGGTCTGGTCACGATCGAGCACCGAAAAACGCAGGTTTTCCACATCCATACTGATGCCGTAGCCCATAATCAGCATCAGGATCACCGTCCCCATCAGCGCCAGCGTGGAGCGCACCGGATCGCGTCGCAGCTCCAGCGCTTCACGCCGACTGTAGCTGAACAAACGCCGCAGGCTAAAGCCCTGGCGTGGCGGCTGATTATTTTCATGCACCACCGGCGTATCCGCTTGCGAAAGCGTAGTCTCCGGCGCCGGACCAGCCGCTTCCTGTAACCAGGAGATAAACGCCTCTTCCAGACTGGCGGCACCGCGTTGCTTCACCAGTTCCTGCGGCGTGCCGCTGGCCAGCACTTTTCCGGCATGCATCAGCGACATGCGATCGCAGCGCTCCGCTTCATTCATAAAGTGGGTGGAGATAAAAATGGTCACTTTATCCTGGCGCGACAAATCAACCATCAATTGCCAGAACATGTCCCTCGCCACCGGATCGACCCCGGAGGTCGGCTCATCAAGAATGAGCATTTCCGGGCGATGAATCACTGCCACCGCCAGCGACAGGCGTTGACGGATCCCCAACGGCAGAGCGCCGGGCAACGCGTCTTCGACATCGGCCAAGCTAAAGCGCTCGCTCATCTCTTGTACGCGTTGAGGGATTTCTGCCTCGGGGATATGGAACAGCCGCGCGTGGAGTTCGAGGTTTTGCCGCACGGTCAGCTCGCTATAGAGCGAAAACGCCTGTGACATATAGCCTACCCGGCGGCGGGTATCGATATTCTTCGGGTCAACCGCTTGCCCAAACAGCCATGCCTCGCCTTCGCTTGCGGGCAGCAGCCCGGTGAGCATCTTCATGGTGGTAGATTTGCCGCAGCCATTGGAGCCGAGAAAACCGAAGATTTCCCCGCGCGGAATGCGAAAGTTAACGTGGTCAACGGCGACGAACTTGCCGAAGCGCATGGTCAAATCTTTCGCCTCAATGGCAATCTCTTCCCGCTCAGCGTGATACGGCGGGATCACCACCGGTTTGTGTGCCTGACGCTGGGCTTCGGGTAACAGCGCGATAAACGCCTGCTCCAGCGTATCGCTGGCGGTTTGTTCCCGTAGCTGTTGTGCGCTCCCGGTGGCTAACACCTCCCCGGCGTTCATCGCCACCAGCCAGTCGAAGCGCTCGGCTTCTTCCATGTAGGCGGTCGCAACCAGTACGCTCATGTTGGTCTGGCGCTGGCGAATACTGTCAATCAGATCCCAGAACTGAGCGCGGGACAGGGGATCGACCCCGGTGGTGGGTTCATCGAGAATTAATAGCTCCGGGTCGTGGATCAACGCGCAGCACAGCCCCAGCTTTTGTTTCATCCCCCCCGAGAGTTTCCCGGCAGGACGATCGCGAAACGGCGCCAGGCCGGTACTATTTAGCAGCTCGGTAATCCGCGCTTCGCGTTCCGCTTTATCATGACCAAACAGGCGGGCAAAGAAATCGACGTTCTCATACACCGACAGCGTGTGATACAGGTTTTTCCCCAGCCCCTGCGGCATCCAGGCAATGCGCGGGCAGACATCCCGGCGGTGCTGCGGGTCGCGCATATCGCCGCCCAGCACCATCACGTTGCCGTGTTCAATGACCCGCGCGCCGGAGATGAGCGACAACAAGCTCGATTTCCCAACGCCATCCGGGCCAATCAACCCCACCATGCAACGGGCGGGAATATCCAGCGTGATATTGTTCAGCGCGACCGTTTTCCCGTAATGCTGACTCACGCCGTCAAGGTGCGCCACGGGAGGAACGGGAACCAGTGCCAGATGCGTCATTGCGGCAACCTCGCCATCAGATCCTCAGGCCAGGCGCGATTTTCATCGACACGCACCCACGCCATGCCCGGCAGACCGGTTTTCACGTACTCGAGGTGCTGCTGCAACAGCTCTGGCGGGATACGCGCTTTGACGCGGAACATCAGCTTCAGCCGTTCATCACTGGTTTCCACCGTTTTCGGCGTGAACTGCGCGACGCTGGCCACAAAGCTGATGGTCGCCGGAATACGCAGATCCGGCGCGGCGTCCAGCACCAGTCGCGCTTCGCCGCCAATCTTCAGTAAGCCAGCCTGTTCGGTAGGTAAGAAGAACGTCATGTAGACATCGCTGAGATCGACCATATTCAGCACACGCCCACCCGCGGAAAGCACTTCGCCCGGTTCGGCTACGCGATACTGTACGCGACCATCGCGCGGAGCTTTCAGCTCACTGTCATCAATATCAGCGGCAATGCGACGTTCGGTAGCCTGTGCGGCTTCTACGCGGGTCTGCGCCTGAATGATGCTGGTACGAGCGGCTTCAATTGCCGCTTTGGCCGCAGAGACCTGCGCCTTTGCCGACTCCAGCGCGGCACGTGCACTTTCCGCCGCGGCCCGATCGTCATCCAGTTGTTGCTCGGACACCGCCCCTCGCTGGGATAGCGAACGGGAACGCACATGACGTTTAGAGACCGACTGCAGTTCCGCCTCACGCTGTTTTACCACCGACTGCGCGGCGCGCATTTCACTTTGCCGCTGTTCCAGCAACGCTCGCGCCGCCGCCACCGCGCTTTCGGCTTCTTTGATTTGCGCGATCGCCTCCAGCCGCTGTTCCTGCAGCACGCGGGTATCCATTTTCGCCAGCACCTCGCCCTGACGGACAAACTGCCCTTCCGAAACGAGGATGGTATCAATACGCCCGGCAATCTTAGTGGCAATATCCACTTCGGTGGCTTCAATTCTGCCGTTGCTGGCTGCAAACCCCTCCGGTATTCCCGCAGGGCGCAGCATCCACCAGGCTATCGCGGCCACCACCAAAAGAACACCCGCTCCCCACCACATCAGATGACGCTTAAACTTATCCATATTCGACCCGCCGTAATCCCTGTTATCAAACGTTGCGTGTCACAAAGCCCACTGAACAGCTATTCAGCGGGAGATTCCATCCGGGATGAGAAGGAATGAAAAACAATGGCCATTGAGCGAGCAGGCGTTAAGGCAACGCGCGCCGCGAAGGAAGTGAATGACGAAAATGCTGTGAAATCGGGTAGTAATGTTGTCATCATCAGCGTTCCTGGCCGGAAATGAAACACGCATACTCATAACTGCTGTCTATTGAATACTAACACCTGGATTCAATATGTCTATTCGGTTGTAGTGGGGATATTACCGCCGACAAAGCGTGTCTGGTGATCCACTCACCGGACACGTTCAGGGTTTAATAAGCCTGCTGGTAAAGCCGCAACGCATCGTCTTCATTAAGCGTAACGGGATTATTGCCCAGCAAGCGGGTCTGCTGCATGGCATCCTGCGCCAATATCGCCAGACCGTCTGCGGGAACACCAACGTCACGTAGCCTGTTCGGCGCCCCGGTTGCCGCAATAATGCTTACCATCCCGGCAATAAACGACTGGGCATCGATATCCACGTTTCCTGTCACCTGCGCCCCAATGACGGGAGCCAGCTCGGCATAAAGTGGGGCCGTTACCGCCACGTTAAACTGCAGCACCGGAACCAACATTAGCGCATTCGACAAGCCGTGCGGGATATGGTGTCTGGCACCCAAGGGATAAGCCAGCGCATGCACCGCCGCCACCGGAGAGTTAGCGAAAGCCTGTCCTGCCAGCATCGCGCCCAGCAGCACATTTTCTCGCGCTTCACGGTTGTGCCCGTCACGACATGCGGTCACCAGATAGCGACTGATTAAACGTAACGCTTCGCGGGCCAGCGCGTCCGAGAGTGGGTTTTTCTTATGCTTGCCGGTATAGGCCTCAATCGCATGCACCATCGCATCTATCCCGGCGGCGGCAGTATGGACAGGAGGAAGTCCCAGGGTCAGTTGCGCATCCAATAGCACCAAATCGCCATACAGTTGCGAGGAGACAATGCCCATTTTGCTGTCATCGTTGGTCGTCAAAATTGCAATATTGGTGACTTCAGACCCAGTGCCGGCGGTGGTGGGAATGTTAACCAGCGGTAGGCGTTTCCCGGTGACCTTGTCGATGCCGTAAAGCTCCGCCAGGTCTTGTTCAGCGTTGATTAATACAGCCACCAGCTTCGCGACATCGAGCGAGGAACCGCCCCCCAGACCAATAACCATCTCGCAGTTACCATCGCGGGCAACCTGTAAAGCTTCGCGAACGAGGCGCTCGTGTGGGTCGGGTTGGACCCGATCATAAACCGTCACCTGAAACCCTGCGTCGTGCAGACTGTGCAGAACCGGCGGTAAAACCCCTGCCTTGACCAGACCGGGATCGGTCACCAGCAATACACGACGCACGCTAAACCGTGGCTGAAGGATCTCTCCTAACCGTGACGCCCCCGCCCACTCGACGATGATTTCCGCTACCGTGGTAAACGCAAAATCCTTCATGACTTTGTTCATTGAGGTATTCCTTGCAGTGAAAATGGACAGCTTTTAGCAATGCGGTTCATCGGGATGAATGTGAAAGCTTTTCACCTCTTTACGCGCCAGCATCGGGGCAATAATGCCAGTGCCAATACGTTGGAAATGTTCCGTTTGCCGGTGAAGTTCCAGCCCCTCTGCACAACGATAAGTTTCAAGAATCACAAAGCGATCGCCATCTTCCGTGGAGCGGAAAAACTCATACGATATATTTTCAGGCTCCTGACGCGTTGCCCCTGCCAGTATTCTGAGCGCGTCGTTAACCTTGTCACCCATCGTCGGTTGGGCAAAATAATGTGCAACGACAAACAGCTGCGTGTTTTCCATTTTTGGCTCCCGGTGGTTTAACGTAGCAAATTCACATCCCATAACGCGCTGTCGCTGCTTGATACAGCTATCGCGCCGTGCAACAGCGCCGTCCGGGCATGTTCCTCATTGCAGACAAACCCGGAGGCCACAATCGGCGGCAACACATTACGATCGGCCTGCGGCAGCAACGGCAGCATCTGTGCAGGCATCAGTTGCACATAATCGGGTTCGCTTTGCTCCACGGCTTTGAGGCTGCGTAGCCAGGTGGAGCGGTCGGTGACGAAGATTTTCTGCATGGTGATCAGCCCGCATTTTTTCGCGCGCTGTACGGTTTGCAGACGCGTGGAAAGCAACCCCATCGCCCCCGTTTCGGCCACATAATCAATGCCGCCTTTATCCTGAGACAGCCCATTACAACTGTCGATATTCACGATGACGTACTTTCCCGCCTTCGACAGCAGTTCGATCACCGGCTGAAGCTTGATCAGATCGATATTGGCAATAATGCAGACTTCAGCTTTGCTGGACAGTGCGGTTTTCAGTTGCTCAATACCGTAAATCGCCATGATGACGGGCTGGCGTGCCAGAAGCACGCCAAGGTTTTTTATCATGATTGACCTGCCTGATGCGCGTGAAGCTGGGCGCTTAAGCCCAGCTTGCCCGGGTTAAGGATATTCTGCGGATCCAGCGCTTTTTTAATATCAGCCAGAACCGACAGCGATTCGCCTAAAGAAGCCTGCATGTAGGGGGAACGGAGCAACCCGACGCCATGGTGATGGCTAAGGGAAGTATTGTGTTTAATCAGTACCGCATTTGCCGCATCCCATGCCGCACGATACCAGGCCGCACGCTGCTCGACGGGTACATCGCCACGCAGCGAGAAGTAAAGACATGCGCCATCGACATAGGCATGAGACTGATGCGCTGACCCCGCCAGCGTGCCCGGTACGGCGTTGATCGCTGCCACCACATCATCATAAACCGCGCTGAGATCGCGCCAACGCCCCACCATTTCCAGCGTATCCGCCACCAGGCCGGGGCTTTTCTTAAAGCCTTCGGCGCTTTTTCCCGTCAGATACCGGGTATCCAGCCAGCGCTCAAAGATAGATTCACCGTCAAGTTCTTCTCCGCTCTGCTGACAAATACGTTCACTGATCGCCAGCACCGCGTCGACAATGTCGGGCTCTCCTTCATCCGCAATCAACAGGACATTGGTCTCGGGCAGGCCAAACTGCACGCCGCTTTCCAGGTTATCGTACAAGCGCAGTGCCGCTGGATTAGCGCCATGCTGTAAGATTTCACGACACGCCTCCAGCCCACTGGCAAAACTGGAAAAGCCCCAGGCGATGGCACGGCCATAATCCGGCAGACGATGTAGCTTCAAACGCACACGTACAATCACGCCCAGCGTGCCTTCCGAACCGATAAACATTTGCTGTAAATCAGGTCCGATAGCGCTGCGGGCATAACCGCCAACGGTGATTAAGCGCCCATCAGCCAGCACCACATCCATGCCAAAAACCATATCTTCAATTTTTCCGTAGCGTGTAGATAGCTGTCCCGCACCGCGACAGGCAACCCAACCGCCGACAGTACTGATCCCAAACGATGACGGCCAGTGCCCCATGGTCATGCCATACTCTTTTTGAATAGTTTTCTCGAAAATATCGCCAAACATGCCGGCTTCTACCTCAACAATCTGGCTTTGCGGGTCAAAATCGAGCAATTTGTTGAGTTCGCAAACGTCGAGCACAATCCCCCCGCGCAACGGCAATGCGGCTCCGGTAACGTTACTGCGCCCGGCAGAAACTGTGACCGGAATAGCGGATTCACTGGCGAGGCGCATTACGTCCTGAATCTGTTCTACGGTAGAAACGCGTACAATCACGCCTTTTGAGGTGGCGGGCGCGCCCTGGGTTTCCGCAATCATCGAACCGGCCCACCAGTCGCGGGTCCAGGTAATCACATCGGACTCCGACGTCAGCACCTCATCAGCAATCACCCGCAGCCGGTCACACGTCGCTTCGCTAACCGCAACGGGATCTACCTGCATTCCTTTTGCGCCATTGCTGCGGGTGATATCCGTTGCCCATGCGGGGCGAGTATGTGCGCCAACGGTATAGTTTCCACGGTTGTAACCACGTTTAATCGCTTCTTTACTGATCATTCTGATGTCCCCATAAGCATTGATTTTTCATGTTTAATTGCGGCCTGATAGCTGGCTACCTGTTTTGCCACCTGTTCAGGCTGTAACCGGAGTTCTTGTTGCAGTATCTCCCCAACGCGTTCAGCGGCAGCGGCTGACGCATCGCGTGCCATCAGACGCGCGCGAATTCGACGCGACAGCACATCATCAATGGTGCTGGCAAGCTCATGGCGTACGGCATACACCACTTCCGCTTCGGTGTAGGGAAGCCCTTCCACAATAGGTTTAACCAGCGAGGGATCGGCCTGAATAATGTCACTGACAAAATGCGCTTCGGTGCCATAGCGCTCGCCCAGATGCGCAGACAGGCCGCCAGAGGCCAGAATGGCCTGTGGGTCATAGCCAGCCGCGCCCAGCAAATACGCAGTTTTCGTTGAGCAGGCTTTTTTACGGCCCAGTATTTTGCTGGCCGCATCAATGGTTTCTTCCGCCATGTGGCGTGATGTCGTCAGTTTGCCGCCGACAATGGTAATCAGTCCGTCCGCTGCAACCCTGATCTCATGGTTACGCTTCATCTCAACGGTTTTGCCGCCCGCGCTACCGACAAGCGGGCGGCAACCAGCGATACTTCCCACCACATCTTCCGGGCGCAGATCCGTTTTCAGCGCCGAGTTTGCGCCTTCCAGCAGAAAGTCCAGTTCAGTGCGATTGCAGTGAACATCGTTCAAATCGCCCTGATAGTCTTCATCCGTAGTGCCCAGATAGGAGACGTTGCCCCAGCGCGTGATGGTCGCGCGCCGACTGCGTCCGGCCACCGGAATGGTCACCGTGCAATCATTGCGAATTTTCATCCACGGGATGGCGACATGAACCCCCTTCGCCGGACGGATATTCAGCGGCGATGATTCCCCTTTTTTCAGCCCACTCCAGTCACGCAACCAGACGCCCGTCGCCATAATGACCACCCGCGCTTTGACCCGGATTTCCCTGCCATCGGCATACACGATGCCCCCATTGACCTTGCCATGCTGGTCGCGTGTGGTTTCGATGACTTCGGCATGATTTGTCACCGTCGCCCCATGAAACGCCGCCGTCCGTACCAGGGCAAGCGTTAACCTGGCGTCATCAACGCGGGCATCGAAATACATAAAGCCACCGGAGAGCTGCTCTTCTTTCAGCGTTGGGCAGTGCGATAACACTTCCGCCGGAGTTAATTTTTGGTGAAGAATACCTTCCCGCCATCCCCCGGCGAGATCGTAGGTCCAGAGCAGACTTTCAAACGCAGAGGACATGCGTTTATCAAACACGCCATTCTTATCGAGTACCGGAAATAAAAAGGGCAGCCGCTGCACCAGATGGCGAGCATTGCGGCGCATGCGCTGGCGTTCGAGCAAAGAATGACGTACCAGTCCGAGGTTCCCTTGCTCGATGTAACGCAGGCCGCCGTGCACCATTTTTGATGACTTCGATGACGTCCCCGAGGCAAAATCACTCTTCTCAATTAACGCCACCCGATAGCCGCGCAGGCTGGCATCCAGCGCCGCATAGGCTCCCGTCACTCCGCCGCCGACAATCAGAATGTCGTAGGTTTCGCTTTCCAGCCGGTCCAGTTGCTCAGGACGCTGAAGACGCAACGGCTCGGCGCCGTACATATCACTGCGTGTTTTGTTTGGCTTTCGCGAAGGGAAAAACTTCATGAGTCGGCGTGCTCCTGATTAGCGGTAGTGAGGCTGCTGGCGGTTTCCATTTCGAGCGCAATACGCATCTCCCAGCGGTTGATTTTTTGTTCGCGAAGGTCATGACTGATTTTGGGTTCAAACAGACGCGCCGTTTTCAGCGTGGCGCAGGCATCAGACAACGAATCCCACAGCAGCCCATCGGCTCCCGCCAGAAACGCCGCGCCGCGTAAGCTGGCCCTCGCCGTTTCGGCCATCCGTCGTACGGGGATCCCGCTAACATCGGCCTGGATTTGCAATAACGTGTCGCTATTGGACAACCCGCCGCCTACCACCAGCTCTTGCGTTGCGATGCCGGTTGCCGCTTCATTCGCGCGCATACAGGCGGCTACCGAATGCGCAATGCCTTCCAGAATGGCGTAGGCCACCTGCGGACGCGTGGTCGAGATTGAAATACCGTTAAGCGAGGCGCGGGCATGCGGCTGCAAATGAGGAACACGCAGCCCCGTTAATGCTGGAATGAAACTCACGCCGCCAGAATCATTGGTCTGCGCAGCCAGCTCGCTGATTTGCTCGGGTGAGTCGAACCAACGCAGCTTTTCGCACACCCAGTTCAGGGCCGAACCGGTCGTCGGGACGAATGTTTCTACAGAGAAGTGCGAGCGTCCTTTTTGTCGGCGCGCGGTCATGGTGAGCGTACTTTCACAACTTTTTTTCAATGTCGGCACCGTCGGCCCCATCATTAAATCAACAAAGCTGCCGGTCCCATGCATACACAACGCCTGCCCGCGCTCAGTGCAACCCAGCCCAATAGCCCCCGCAAACTGATCCCCGGCGCAAGCCCGGATCGGGACGCTGATCCCGAGGATATCTTCACGTGTAGAGCCAAAATCATCGGTATCATCGTGCAATTCAGGCAGCAATGACGTCGGGAACCTCAGGGTCTGCAGCCATGGCAAATGGTACTGATGCTCGTTGAGGCAATACGCGCCCGCAGAGGTGGCGTTGGTGGGGGTAGTGACACATTTTTTTTCTTCCGCCAGATGCCAGAGCAACCAACTGTCAACGGTGCCAAAAACCAGTGTTCCGGCCTGGTGCGCGCTCTTCACTGCCGGTGTATTGGCGATATGGTATGACGCCCAGAGGTAAGGTGAACGTATCCCAACCGGTCGTCCAATTACCGGCAGCAGTTTCGCATCCCATTCGGGAGCAAGTCGCGCCAGCTCATCCGTAAAACGTGCATCCTGCCAGACCATCGCAGGTGCCAGCGCCTTGCCAGTGTCTGCATCCCAGAGCACCGCCGTTGAACGTTGCGTCGCAATCGCCAGCGCCACAATACGCATCTTGCTGTGCTGCGCATTAGCAATCGCTGTACGACATACCGCAATAGTGGCCTGCAAAATTTCATCAGCATCTTGTTCAACAACGCCATGGCGCTGGCTACTGACCTGAAGCGGTTGGTATTCAAGGCAGTGGACCTGGCTATTTCGCCCCACCACTGCCGCACGCGTACCAGATGTACCTTCATCAATAGCCAGAATGACATCTTCATATTCAATCATTTCGTACTCCTGTTTGATTCTGGGGCCATCGACTCGGGATAGGGTGAATGGGGTGATTCGAACTGCGGGGCGCCAGGCTCGTTATCCGGCTGAATCGTGGTGCGAGTGGGATCCCATGGGATCACAAAGCAGACGATGCTGGCGAACAACGGCACGGCGGACATGATCAGGAAGGTCGTTTGCAAGCCGTAGAGATCACGGAAAACGGGGAAGATAAACAGACCGAGCGCCGCACCTATTGCCCCGAGCGCACCGACCACGCCATTCGCGCCTGCCCGCAGTTCACTGCGAAAAGAGAGGGATGAAAGGCTTTTCCCGTTTGCACCGGGTCCACCTGAGTGACAAAGAATAAACAACGCGGGAACCAGCAAAGAGGCCCACAGCGGCATACTGTCGCTGAACAGTCCCAGCGTGAGCAGTACGAGAAAAGCCACGGCAAAACCGATCGCCGAAGAGCGGCGCAAGCCCAGACGACGACCGATTGCAGGAGACAAGAAACCACCAACAATACCAAATACGTTAAAAAATAGTGAACACAAGGTTGCGTACACAAAGTTTTTACCGAACATCGCGGCGCTAATAACCGGCAAATACCAGCCGACACCAAAATATTGGATTGACTGGCAGATCTGAACCGTAGAAGCCAGAATCGTACGCGGTAAATATACGCCACGGAATATTAGCAGTACATTTCTCGCCCCTTTTTCTGCTTGCCCAATGACAGGTTTTTGCTCCGCTTTTGGCGCCAGAATAAAATTATCACCGTATATTTTATTCATAGCGATCACAGCATCAGAAAGCCGTGATTTTCTCGCCAACCATACCGGACTTTCTACTAAATAACGGAACTGGAAAAAAAGTACGATGAGTCCACATAACGCTGTCACGGCAATAGAATAACGCCAGATAGCATCCCCAACATCCCAGGAATAAAACATCAGCGCTAATGCCAGATTTAAACAAACCGCAACATACCAAACCCCTTGCCAGGTGTTTAAACGGCTTTTTAGTTTCACTGGCGTGAACTCTGCCAGCATCGCCATGGCCACGGCAAAATCCATCCCATAAGACACGCCAACAAAGAAGCGGCCCACGATTATGGTGCTGAAACTGGAGGATGACATCACCAACAGCGCACCAATCACCGCCATTACTTTGGCGATAATCAGCGGTGGTACACGCCCCCAGCGATCGGCAATCCAGCCGCCAATGGGATTAAATAATATGGCAACCCACGATGAAAATGAGGTAAGTAACGCAACTTCAGTTGCGCTCAGATTTAAATTGCGGGTCATTGGATTTAATCCAGCACTCAGAGCTGAATTTGAAAAAGCATCAAGAAACAGGCCGCCTAATGCTAACCACCAAATAATACCGGCTCTGCCACTTATTTTTCCGCGAGAATCGATGCAATTGATAACGTCATCAACGCCACGGATTTTTATCGGATTTGAGAATGAGCATGCGGACATGGCTTTCCCCTTCATAATATTCGGAAGAAGGTCGCCATTAGCTAAAAAAATGCAATAAGAGACCATCTTAATTTCACAGATAGTCTCTTATCTAAAATCTGTATTTTTCCACTCTAGAAGGTAAGGCAAAGCGTGTCAAAGCGACTTTTTAAGCTGGCTTTAATTTTGTGATATGTAGCACAATTGTTAATCAAGCATTTAAAAAAAGTTAGGCGACAGGCGTTTATACCCGCCACCTGCGTCGGAGGTATTAAGTTAGTTTTTTTCGTTCAAATCCTGCGCGCACGCCCAGGCGCTCGACCATGCCCACTGGAAGTTGTATCCACCCAGCCAGCCGGTGACGTCCATCACTTCACCGATAAAATAGAGTCCTGGCACTTTGCGGGCTTCCATTGTGCGCGATGACAGCTCGTTGGTATCCACGCCGCCCAGCGTGACTTCAGCGGTACGATACCCTTCCGTACCGTTCGGCTGCACCCGCCATTCGGTCAGGGTCTCCACCAGCGTTTGCTGATCGCGCACGTTCAGTTGTTTCAGCGAGACATCCGGGATTTGCCCTAACTGCTGTAAACATTCCACCAGGCGTTTTGGCAACTGCATAGCAAGCGTATTCTTTAAGCTCTGATTAGGGTGGGCGCTGCGCTGTTCATCAAGGAAGCTCGCAAGGTCAACATCCGGCAACAAATTAATGCTGACAAATTCACCTGGCTGCCAAAAACTGGAAATCTGCAGCACGGCCGGACCAGAAAGCCCGCGATGCGTAAAGAGCAGGTTTTCACGAAAGACCGTACCGTCCTCGGCGGTGATAACGGAGGAAACGGATACGCCAGAGAGCACCTGAAGCTGCTCCAGCAGCGGCTTGTGTAAAGTAAAAGGCACCAGACCTGCGCGCGTCGGCAACACGTTCAGACCGAATTGTTCGGCAATTTTATAGCCAAACGGCGTCGCGCCCAGACCCGGCATCGAAAGACCACCAGAGGCGATAACCAGTTTTTTCGTGCCGACAGTCATCCCGTTCAGCGCCAGGATGAAATCTTCACCCTCCCGCTCAACGCTGAGGACTTCGCTCCGTAACCGCATAGTTACGTTACCTTTTTCACACTCGTCCACCAGCATATCGACAATTTGCTGGGCAGAATCGTCGCAAAACAGCTGACCCAACGTTTTTTCGTGCCAGGCGATACCGTGCTTGCCCACCAGATCGATAAAATCCCACTGGGTGTAACGCGCCAGCGCCGATTTGCAAAAATGCGGGTTTTGACTCAAATACGCGGCAGGTTCGACATAAAGGTTGGTAAAGTTGCAGCGGCCCCCGCCAGACATGAGGATCTTGCGTCCCGGCTTTTTACCATTATCAATCAGCAGCACACGACTACCTGCTTGTCCTGCCTGCGCGGCACAAAACATACCCGCTGCGCCAGCGCCTATAATAACGGTATCAAACCTTTCCACGTTGCGATCCTCTCTAAAAAGCGGAGGTGAATTGTAAAGATTCCTCAGTGGTCGCACCAGCGCCAAACTACCGATAAAGGGTATTTATCTGAAATATATAGGATAATTCTTTAGTGGTGTAAAACAAAGCAGGAGACAAATCAAAAAAACTCTATATTTCACTTTGCCCGCGCCGCCAAAGTCACTGATAATGCGCCGCGTTCATGTCCTCAAAATGGCGTAACGTCCTATGCTACATTTGTTTGCTGGCCTGGATTTACATACCGGGCTTTTACTATTGCTTGCTCTGGCTTTCGTGCTGTTCTATGAAGCAATTAACGGCTTCCATGACACAGCCAATGCTGTCGCAACCGTGATCTATACCCGTGCAATGCGTTCGCAATTGGCGGTGGTCATGGCTGCGTTGTTCAACTTCTTTGGTGTTTTGCTGGGTGGTCTCAGCGTAGCGTATGCCATCGTGCATATGCTGCCAACGGATCTGCTGCTAAATATGGGATCATCACATGGCCTCGCCATGGTGTTCTCCATGCTACTGGCGGCAATTATCTGGAACCTGGGTACCTGGTACTTTGGTTTACCTGCATCCAGCTCCCACACGCTGATTGGCGCGATTATCGGTATTGGTTTAACCAATGCGTTGATGAACGGCACCTCGGTGGTGGACGCACTTAACATCCCGAAAGTGATGGGGATTTTTGCCTCGCTTATCATCTCGCCGATTGTCGGCCTGGTGGTTGCTGGCGGTCTTATTTTCATTCTGCGTCGCTACTGGAGTGGTACGAAAAAACGTGCCCGTATCCACCTGACCCCGGCAGAACGTGAAAAGAAAGACGGCAAGAAAAAGCCGCCGTTCTGGACGCGTATTGCCCTGATCCTCTCCGCTATCGGCGTGGCGTTTTCTCACGGCGCGAACGATGGTCAGAAAGGCATTGGTCTGGTGATGCTGGTACTGATTGGCGTAGCGCCTGCGGGCTTCGTAGTGAATATGAATGCTTCCGGTTACGAAATTACCCGTACCCGCGATGCTATCAATAACGTCGAAGTCTTCTTCCAGCAACGCCCGGACCTGCTCAAGCAGGCGACTGGCGTTGACCAGCTGATTCCGTCCCCGACGGAAACGGTCACAACGGCATCGACAGAGTTCCATTGCCACCCGGCGAATACCATCAACGCGCTTGAGCGTGCGAAAGGTATGCTGGCGAATCTGGAAACCTACGACAAGTTAAGCGTTGAACAGCGTGGTCAGCTGCGCCGTATTATGCTGTGTATCTCTGATACTACAGATAAAGTGGTGAAATTGCCTGGCGTAAGCGCCGACGATCAACGTCTGCTGAAAAAACTGAAAGCTGATATGCTGAGCACCATTGAGTACGCGCCTATCTGGATCATTATGGCCGTCGCACTGGCGCTGGGTATTGGTACGATGATTGGCTGGCGTCGCGTAGCCACTACCATTGGTGAGAAAATCGGTAAGAAAGGCATGACCTATGCCCAGGGGATGTCGGCGCAGATGACCGCTGCAGTCTCTATCGGTCTTGCCAGCTACACCGGTATGCCCGTTTCCACCACCCACGTTCTCTCCTCTTCCGTTGCGGGAACGATGGTTGTTGATGGCGGCGGTTTACAGCGTAAAACGGTAACCAGCATTCTGATGGCCTGGGTCTTCACCCTGCCGGCGGCGATTATTCTTTCCGGGGTGCTGTACTGGCTCTCCCTGAAGCTTATCTAAGCGGATGCACGGTAAAAAAGCGGGTCAGGAAACTGACCCGCTTTTTTTGTATCTGTTGTTGGTAATCAGTGCCAGATAATCAGCGCAACCATGCTGATAAGCACCAGTCCGCATAACGCGCTGGTAAGAATGAACTGACCGCGAACCCGCTCACAGCGGCGTATAAATTCATCATCATGATGATCGCGGTAACGCTGAGCGTAGATATACCACACCAGACGCATCTGCTTGTTGGGTTGCCCATGCGAGGTAAAAAATCCCCCACCATCGACATACTGGTAAAGTAATGGATCGCAACCACGAAGTACCACTAACAGTGCGCGTAACGAAGAAAAATAGCGCGCCATATTAACAATGCAAACGACACACAAAGCCCAGAACAACGCAATGGTGCTTATCATATCTCCTCCCCGGCGACCCGCCCACGGAACTCCTTTCCGGGACTACCGCTCCCCGATACCCTACCAATCATTCAGTGAAGAGTGCTACCGAAACCGCTCGTGTTAGTATCACGCATCCGAGCGCCTCTCTAAATAGTGTAGGAGATTAGTTAATTTTTTTGCCAGAAGGTTAATCGCTATCAATGCAATTAACTAAAAAATTTGTTTAACTGCTTGGCAAGCAAGGCGGATTGACGGATTATCCTGGTCGCTATAATGTAAGGATAGTCCTTATATGATACGTTTTTACGACTGGGCTAGCCCCGCGCATAAGGTTCGCAGGACGCGAATGACGCGGCGGCAGATAAACGCCAGCAGGCTAGTCATCGACAACTTATGGAAGGAGTAACACTATGGCTTATAAACACATTCTTATCGCGGTTGATCTTTCTCCGGAAAGCAAAGTTCTGGTTGAAAAAGCGGTCTCCATGGCGCGGCCTTACAATGCTAAAGTCTCCCTTATCCACGTTGACGTAAACTATTCCGACCTGTACACCGGGCTAATCGACGTGAATCTGGGCGACATGCAGAAACGTATTTCTGAAGAAACCCACCACGCGTTAACCGAGCTGTCCACCAACGCAGGCTACCCTATCACCGAAACCCTGAGCGGTAGCGGCGACCTGGGCCAGGTTCTGGTTGATGCCATCAAAAAATACGACATGGATCTGGTCGTTTGTGGTCACCACCAGGATTTCTGGAGCAAACTGATGTCCTCCGCACGTCAACTGATCAACACCGTCCACGTCGACATGCTGATTGTTCCGTTACGTGACGACGAAGAAGCATAAAATGCTTGCCGCCGGGAGATAACCCGGCCCGCTGCAAACAGTAAAGCCTGTAAACGCCCGCTCGCGCGGGCGTTTTTGTTTTTATCATCCGGACACAATTAGTACATCAACCCAACAAACAAATCATAATTAGTGTGATCAACTAATTGGATCGAAAACTATCTGTATAATACTCTACCCGCACGGCTAATCGCCGCAGTC
This sequence comes from Citrobacter sp. TBCS-15, assembly GCF_005280815.1. NCBI lineage: Bacteria > Pseudomonadati > Pseudomonadota > Gammaproteobacteria > Enterobacterales > Enterobacteriaceae > Citrobacter > Citrobacter sp. TBCS-15. The sequence continues at coordinate 170,720 of NZ_SZWK01000251.1, forward strand.
TATAACAAAACAAGACTTTTTCGGCGCGTTTAAGCATACGCGTTCATACTTTTCGGGATGGCTTTGAAAGGCGATGGAATATGAATAAAACTGCACCTACGGGCTTGCTGCAGCAACCTCGTCCGTTCTTCATGATCTTCTTTGTGGAATTATGGGAACGATTTGGCTATTACGGCGTTCAGGGCATCCTGGCGGTATTTTTTGTTAAGCAACTCGGTTTTTCTCAGGAACAGGCATTCGTCACCTTTGGTGCTTTTGCCGCACTGGTCTACGGCCTGATCTCGATCGGCGGCTACGTCGGCGACCACCTGTTAGGGACCAAGCGCACGCTGGTACTCGGTGCGATTGTGCTGGCGATCGGCTACTTCATGACCGGGATGTCGCTACTCAAGCCCGATCTGATCTTTATTGCTTTGGGTACCATTGCCGTGGGTAACGGGCTGTTTAAAGCCAACCCGGCAAGCCTGCTGTCAAAATGCTATCCACCGAAAGACGCCCGACTGGATGGCGCTTTCACCCTGTTTTATATGTCGATTAACATCGGTTCGCTGCTGTCGCTGTCGCTGGCGCCGGTGATTGCCGATAAGTTTGGCTACGCGGTGACCTACAACCTGTGCGGGGCCGGGCTTATCGTCGCACTGCTGGTCTACTTTGCCTGCCGTGGGATGGTGAAGAATATCGGTTCTGAGCCAGATCATAAGCCGCTGAATTTCCGTAATCTATTCTGCGTGCTGGCCGGTACGGTAGTGACGATATTTATCTGCGCCTGGCTGATGCACAACGTGAAGATTGCCAACCTGGTGCTGATCGTTCTGTCGATTGCCGTGACGATCATTTTCTTCCGTCAGGCCTTCAAACTGGATAAAACCGGGCGCAACAAGATGTTCGTGGCCTTTATCCTGATGCTGGAAGCGGTCGTGTTCTATGTACTGTACGCACAGATGCCTACGTCACTTAACTTCTTTGCTATCAATAACGTGCACCATGAAATTCTTGGTTTCGCCATCAACCCGGTAAGCTTCCAGGCGCTGAACCCGTTCTGGGTGGTACTGGCAAGTCCGGTGCTGGCCGCAATTTATACCCGTCTGGGAAACAAAGGCAAAGACCTGACCATGCCGATGAAGTTTACACTCGGTATGTTCCTGTGTTCGCTGGGCTTCCTGACCGCTGCTGCTGCCGGAATGTGGTTTGCCGATGCGCAGGGACTGACGTCGCCGTGGTTTATCGTGTTGGTGTATCTGTTCCAGAGTCTGGGTGAACTGCTGATAAGCGCCCTGGGACTGGCGATGGTCGCCGCGCTGGTGCCGCAGCACCTGATGGGCTTTATTCTTGGGATGTGGTTCCTGACCCAGGCAGCCGCTTTCCTGATGGGGGGTTATGTCGCGACGTTCACCGCAGTACCGGAAAACATCACCGACCCACTGCAAACGCTGCCTATCTATACCAATGTCTTCAGTAAGATAGGCCTGGTGACGCTGGCGGTAACGGTCGTAATGGCAATTATGGTGCCATGGCTGAACCGAATGATTAATACGCCAAGTACCGAACAGTAATACTCAGTGCCGGATGCGGCTTACGCCTTATCCGGCCTACAAATAATTGAGAATTGTAGGCCCGATAAACGTAGCGCCATCGGGCAATCCGTTACTCCGTCAGAGGGGTTCCGGCATAAATATCAAACCGATGCCCTTTGGTCACCACCGCGTTAGGCGTGGCCACGTCAGCCAGCGGCGGCGCGTAGTCCGGGCGCTTCACCACCACACGTTTGGTTGCCAACTGACGCGCCGGTTCCAGCAAACCGTCAGCATCCAGATCCGGCCCCACCAGCGACTGAAACACGCGCATCTCTTTTTTTACCAGCGCGCTTTTCTGCTTGTGCGGGAACATCGGGTCGAGATAGACCACCTGTGGACGTGGGGTAATATCGGTTAACGCCGTCAGGCTTGAGGCGTGAATCAGCTGTAAACGTTCCTGCAACCACGGGCCAATTTCCGCATCGGCATAGCCGCGCGCCAGACCGTCGTCGAGTAACGCGGCGACCACCGGATTGCGTTCCAGCATCCGCACACGGCAGCCGACGGAGGCCAGCACAAACGCATCGCGCCCCAGCCCGGCGGTGGCATCAACCACGTCCGGCAGATAATCGCCTTTGATGCCGACGGCTTTCGCCACCGCTTCACCACGACCGCCGCCGAATTTACGTCGGTGCGCCATGGCACCGCCGACAAAATCGACGAAGATGCCGCCGAGTTTCGGTTCGTCTCGCTTGCGCAATTCCAGATGTTCCGGCGTCATCACCAGCGCCATCAGGTTGTCTTCATCATGCTCCAGCCCCCAGCGGGTGGCCAGAACAGATAAGGCGCCGTCTCCGGCGCCCGTTTCATCCAGTAAACAAATTTTCACGCGAACAATCAGCCCTTGATGCCGTAATGCGCCAGCATGGCATCGAGCTGAGGTTCACGGCCGCGGAAGCGTTTGAACAGCGTCATCGGCTCTTCCGAACCGCCACGGGTCAGGATGCTATCGAGGAATGACTGACCGGTTTCGCGGTTGAAGATGCCTTCTTCTTCGAAGCGGGAGAATGCATCCGCCGCCAGCACGTCGGCCCACAGGTAGCTGTAGTATCCCGCCGCATAGCCACCGGCAAAAATGTGGCTGAAGGCGTGCGGGAAGCGGCCCCAGGTTGGGCCAGGCACCACGGCGACCTGTTTCTTAATTTCGGCCAGCGTCTCAAGGACCTTCGCCCCCTGCTCCGGGTTGTACTGCGCGTGCAGGCGGAAGTCGAACAGGCCGAACTCCAGCTGACGCAGGATAAACAGCGCGGCCTGGTAGTTTTTCGCCGCCAGCATTTTATCCAGCAGTTCCTTCGGCAGCGGTTCGCCGGTCTCATAGTGACCGGAGATAAACGCCAGCGCTTCCGGCTCCCAGCACCAGTTTTCCATAAACTGACTTGGCAGTTCGACCGCATCCCACGGCACGCCGTTAATACCGGACACCCCGGCGGTTTCGATGCGGGTCAGCATATGGTGCAGGCCGTGACCGAACTCGTGGAACAGGGTGATCACTTCGTCGTGGGTAAACAGCGCCGGTTTGCCGTTCACCGGACGGTTAAAGTTACAGGTCAGATAGGCGACCGGTTTTTGCAGCGTGCCGTCGGTTTTGCGCATCTGGCCGACGCAGTCGTCCATCCACGCCCCGCCGCGTTTGTGTTCGCGGGCGTACAGGTCGAGGTAGAAGCTGCCGCGCAGTTCGTTGCTTTCGTCATACAGTTCGAAGAAGCGCACTTCCGGGTTCCACACGTCAACATCAGTACGCTCTTTCGCGGTGATGCCGTAAATACGTTTTACCACTTCAAACAGACCGTTAACGGCTTTGTTTTCCGGGAAGTACGGACGCAGTTGTTCATCGCTGATGCTGTACAGATGCTGTTTTTGTTTCTCGCTGTAGTACGCGATATCCCACGGCTGCAGCTCTTCAACGCCACATTCGGCTTTGGCGAAGGCGCGCAGCTGGGCCAGCTCTTTTTCCCCCTGCGGACGGGCGCGTTTCGCCAGATCGGTCAGGAAGTCGAGCACCTGCTGCGGGTTTTCCGCCATTTTGGTGGCCAGAGATTTAAAGGCGTAGCTTTCGAAGCCCAACAGTTGCGCCAGCTCGTGACGCAGCGCGAGGATCTCTTCCATCACCGGGGTGTTGTCCCACTTGCCCGCGTTCGGCCCCTGATCGGAGGCGCGGGTGGAGTAGGCGCGATACAGCTCTTCACGCAGCGCCTGGTTGTCGCAGTAGGTCATGACCGGCAGGTAGCTTGGGATATCCAGGGTCAGCAGGTAGCCTTCCTGCTCTTTGGCTTCGGCCTGCGCTTTCGCCGCCGCCAGCGCGCTTTCCGGCATGCCGGAGAGTTCAGCTTCGTCGGTCACCAGCTTGCTCCAGCCCATGGTGGCGTCGAGCACGTTGTTGCTGTACTGGTTACCCAGCTCGGACAAACGGGTGGCGATTTCGCCGTAGCGCTGCTGTTTCTCTTTCGGCAGGCCGATACCGGACAGTTCAAAATCACGCAGCGCGTTATCGACCGCTTTTTTCTGTGCAGTGTTCAGGGTGGCGTAATGGTCGCCATCACGCAGGTCGCGGTACGCTTTGTACAGACCTTCATGTTGTCCAACCCAGGTGCTGTACTCGGAGAGCAGCGGCAGTGTTTGCTCGTAGGCTTCACGCAGTTCCGGGCTGTTTTTCACCGAGTTCAAGTGGCTGACCGGAGAGAAAATACGCCCCAGCACATCGTCCACTTCAGCAAGCGGCTGGCAGAGATTTTCCCAAGTGTACGGCGCGCCCTGCGCAACGACTCGCTCAACGTTTTCGCGACAATCGTTCAGCGCCTTAGTAACGGCTGGCACAACATGTTCGGGCTGAATTTTAGAAAACGGCGGCAGTTCGAAGGGAGTCAGCAATGGATTGGTCATTAGCGCGGTCCTGTTGAAAAGAGTGAATGAAGCGCGTATCCGGCGCTGTGCATATTAATTTGTACAATGGGGTTAAGTGTAGAGGATTTCAATGCTCACCGTGACGGAAAGACGCCCGGTGGTGCTACGCTTACCGGGCCTACGGGTAATCTGTGCCGATCTGCTGTAAACTGTCGCAAATCGTCATTTCAGCGGAATTTCATTACCCATGCTCAGCTATCGCCACAGTTATCACGCAGGCAACCACGCCGACGTCCTTAAACACACCGTTCAGAGCCTGATCATTGAATCGCTCAAAGAGAAAGAAAAACCGTTTCTCTATCTGGACACCCATGCTGGCGCAGGCCGTTATCAGCTGAGCAGTGAGCATGCCGAACGTACCGGTGAATACCTGGAAGGTATTGCCCGTATCTGGCAGCAGGACGATTTGCCTGCTGAACTTGAACCCTATATTTCCGTGGTGCAGCATTTCAACCGTAGCGGCCAGTTGCGCTACTATCCAGGCTCCCCGTTAATTGCACGTCAGCTGCTGCGCGAACAGGACAGCCTGCAATTAACCGAGCTGCATCCGAGTGACTTTCCTTTGCTGCGCGGCGAATTTCAAAAAGATGAACGCGCACGCGTAGCCAAAGCCGACGGTTATCAGCAGCTAAAAGCAAAATTACCGCCGGTTTCCCGTCGCGGGTTGATCCTTATCGATCCGCCATACGAAATCAAAACCGACTACCAGGCGGTAGTGACCGGCATTAACGAAGGCTACAAGCGCTTCGCAACGGGCACCTATGCGCTGTGGTATCCGGTGGTCCTGCGCCAGCAAATCAAGCGCATGATCCACGATCTGGAAGACACCGGTATCCGCAAAATTCTGCAAATTGAGCTGGCGGTGCGCCCGGACAGCGATCAGCGCGGCATGACGGCGTCCGGCATGATTGTGATTAACCCGCCGTGGAAGCTGGAGCAGCAGATGAACAACGTCCTGCCGTGGCTACATAGCAAGCTGGTTCCCGCTGGAACCGGACACACTTCCGTAAGCTGGATCGTGCCGGAGTAATCGCAGCCATCGGTGGAACCTTTTAATTTCAGGTATACAATCGCGAATATTTTGGCGGATGGCGTAACGCTTCTCCGCCCTACAATGAACATGAAGGAGCGGTCATGACCAAGCACTATGATTACATCGCTATTGGCGGCGGCAGCGGCGGTATTGCCTCCATTAACCGTGCGGCAATGTACGGCCAGAAATGCGCACTGATTGAAGCCAAAGAGTTAGGTGGCACCTGCGTTAACGTTGGCTGCGTACCGAAAAAAGTGATGTGGCATGCCGCACAAATCCGTGAAGCGATTCATATGTACGGCCCGGATTACGGTTTCGATACCACCATTAATAAGTTCGACTGGGATAAACTGATCGCCAGCCGTACCGCCTATATCGATCGCATTCATACCTCGTACGACAACGTGCTGGGTAAAAATAACGTTGATGTGATTAAAGGCTTTGCCCGCTTCGTTGATGCCAAAACCATTGAAGTGAACGGTGAAACCATTACTGCCGATCATATTTTGATCGCCACCGGCGGGCGCCCGAGCCATCCGAACATTCCAGGCGTGGAATACGGTATCGACTCCGATGGTTTCTTTGAGCTGCCAGCGCTGCCAAAACGTGTAGCCGTTGTTGGCGCAGGCTACATCGCCGTTGAACTGGCAGGCGTAATTAACGGCCTGGGCGCAGAAACTCACCTGTTCGTGCGTAAACACGCGCCGCTGCGCAGCTTTGATCCGATGATCGTCGAGACGCTGGTCGAGGTGATGAACACCGAAGGTCCGACCCTGCATACTCATGCGATTCCGCAAGCGGTCATTAAAAACGCCGACGGCAGTCTGACTCTGCAACTGGAAGATGGCCGTAGCGAAACGGTGGATTGCCTGATTTGGGCGATCGGTCGTGAACCAGCCACCGATAACTTTAACCTGGCCGTTACTGGCGTGAAAACCAACGAAAAAGGCTACATCGTCGTTGATAAATACCAAAACACCAGCGTACCGGGGATTTATGCCGTTGGCGATAACACCGGTGCCGTTGAGCTGACGCCGGTTGCCGTTGCCGCGGGCCGTCGCCTGTCCGAGCGTCTGTTTAACAACAAGCCGGACGAGCATCTGGACTACAACAACATCCCGACCGTGGTCTTCAGCCACCCGCCGATTGGCACCGTGGGCTTGACCGAGCAGCAGGCTCGCGAACAGCACGGCGATGACCAGGTGAAAGTGTATAAATCCTCGTTTACCGCGATGTACACTGCCGTGACTTCACACCGCCAGCCTTGCCGCATGAAGCTAGTTTGCGTGGGTCCGGAAGAGAAGATTGTTGGTATTCATGGTATCGGTTTTGGCATGGACGAAATGCTGCAAGGCTTCGCGGTGGCGCTGAAAATGGGCGCGACTAAGAAAGACTTCGATAACACCGTTGCGATTCACCCGACGGCGGCAGAAGAATTCGTCACTATGCGCTAATTGCCCACGTGTAGACGCTATTCACTTAACACGCGCCCCTCCGGCAACCAGAGGGGCGTTATCTCACCGCCGCCAGCGCTATTCGGCCAACGCGCGCATCTCTTTAATCAGGTCAGATTTACCTTCAAACCCTATGCCCGGCAGTTCTGGCATGACGATATGACCCTCTTCCACCTTCACTGAATCCGGGAAACCGCCGTACGGCTGGAACAGATCCGGATAACTTTCATTCCCACCGAGACCAAGACCCGCCGCAATGTTCAGCGACATCTGATGACCGCCATGCGGTATGCAGCGTGATGGGGACCAACCAAACTGCGCCAGTACGTCGAGGGTACGCAGATATTCGACCAGACCGTAGGAAAGCGCACAGTCAAATTGCAGGTAGTCGCGATCCGGGCGCATGCCGCCGTAGCGCAGCAGGTTGCGCGCATCCTGATGAGAAAAGAGATTTTCACCTGTCGCCATCACGCCTGGGTAAAATTCTGACAGCGCGGCCTGGAGAGAATAATCCAGCGGGTCGCCAGCTTCTTCGTACCAGAACAATGGATAATCTCGTAGCATTTTGGCATAGGCAATACTGGTTTCCAGATTAAAGCGGCCATTGGCATCGACGGCAAGACGCGCTCCATCGCCAATTTCAGTCAATACCGCTTCGATACGGCGACGGTCCTCTTCCAACGATGCGCCGCCGATTTTCATTTTAACTACGTTGTAGCCGCGGTTCAGGTAGCCTCGCATTTCCTGACGCAGCGCGCTCAGGTCTTTACCCGGATAATAGTAACCTCCCGCCGCGTAGACAAAGACGCGTGGATTCGCCTCAATGCCCTTCATCTCAGCCAGCAAACGGAACAACGGCTTGTTGGCAATTTTGGCAACGGCATCCCAGATAGCCATATCCAGCGTACCCACAGCCACCGAGCGCTCACCATGGCCCCCCGGCTTTTCATTACTCATCATGACGTCCCAGATTTTATGCGGATCCAGGTTATCGCCTTCGGCATTCAGCAGACTTTCCGGGTCAGCGTCCAGAATGCGGTTACGGAAGCGTTCGCGGATCAATCCCCCCTGGCCGTAACGACCATTAGAGTTAAATCCGTATCCCACCACGCGACGACCCTCTATCTCAACGTCAGTCATAACGGCCACCAGACTGGTCGTCATCTTGCTGAAATCGATATAGGCGTTACGAATAGGGGAAGCGATGGGTTTGGTAATTTCTACAACATCGAGGATACGCATGTTTTCTCCGGCGGGTTGTTAGTCAGTTATACTCGCACTTACGCGCCTGTAAAAAGTGATAACTCATGCCGGTTTATTATTGGCATAATGCATCCAGGCAGCATTTAAGGACGCCATCGTCCTGTATTTCTCCATCTTAAGCAGTGCTCATTTACTGATCTAATGCCAAAGAGGCTGGCTGTAATGCAAAATCGGCATCACCTGGAACTCACCTGGCTTGAAGACTGCATTGCGCTGGCGCAGTCACTCAATTTCTCCCGTGCAGCCGCTTCCCGATATGTGACGCAGCCCGCATTCAGTCGGCGCATTGTTTCGCTGGAAGAGTGGCTTGGAACGCCGATTTTTGAACGTAACCGCCGTGGCGTCAGCCTGACCCGTGCGGGGGAAGTTTTCGTCGCTCAGGTGCCCGAACTGATCCGGGCGCTATACACCCTGAGAAATGAAACCATCGAAGCGGCGGGAAATACCCGACCGGATGTTATTTTCTCCGCAACGCATTCCCTGTCGTTCTCATTTTTTCCGGCGCTGATGCGTAATAACGAAAAAATCGCCCGTTTCGGCTCATTTCGCCTGCTGTCAGACACGCTCAGCGCCTGTGAAAGGATGATTGAAAAAGGGGATGCGCAGTTCCTGCTGTGTTATTACCACCCTCACATGCACATCAACCTTGATCAGACGAAATATCTCAGCGTCCGCCTTGGACGAGAAACGTTAATACCTTACTCCAAATGCGATCCCCGCTCTCATCAGCCGCTCTGGCAGGCTACGGGGGGCAAAAAGTTTCCGTTTCTCTCCTTCTCTGCAGAATCCGGTCTGGGGAGGATCCTCTCGAATACGTCACCGGTGAATCATGCCCGACGCGGTATGGACATCGCCTTCACCGCCGATCTGGCCGCCACGCTGCTGGCGATGGTTAAAGCCGGGGACGGCATTGCCTGGCTGCCGGAAAATCTGGCGGCTCCGGACGTTCGGGCCGGGACGATCGCCGCAGCGGCTCCACAGAAGTGCGGGTTATGGGTACCCATTGATATCCGACTGTTTCGACCTGCAGGCAGAATGTCCAGAGCGGTAGAAGAATTATGGGAAATATTCGTGGGCGAGCAGAGGTAAACACCCGCCAGGTAAAGGAGAATTATCCAGCCTGCAAAATGCGCCAGGCTGGATAGGGGCAATAATTATTTACCCTGCATGTACGGCGTATAAACCCCATTCAAACTTTCGAGGAACGCCACGATATCGTCGATATCTTCCTGCGGCAGTTCTTTACCCACCTGATAACGCAGCATCAATTTAACCGCGCCATCAAGCGTTGGCACATCACCGCGATGGAAATAAGGCGCAGTCAGCGCAACGTTACGTAATCCTGGAACTTTCTGACGAAGTTTGTCACGTAGTTCATTGGTCACGTTCATCCTGCCAATATCTGCGGCAGTAACTTCGCCGAAATTAAAGTCCTTTTTCAAACCTAATGGTTCAAATGAGCGTCCGCCTAAAATAATACCTCCGTGACAGGTCGCACACTTATTTTCTTTAAATAATTGATAGCCATGTTTTTGCTGGGCCGTTAACGCCTCCTCATCACCACGTAACCACTTATCAAACGGCGAATTTGGCGTAATCAGCGTTTTCTCAAACTCAGCAATCGCATCAGTAATATTATCTCCACTGAACCCCTGTGGATAAACCGCAATAAATTCTTGCTTCAATAGCGGATCTTTATCCAGCTTCTGGATAATTTCATCCCAGGATTTAGACGCCATTTCAATTGGGTTCAACGGCGGACCACCTGCCTGCGCCTGCAATGTCGGCGCACGACCATCCCAGAACTGTTCCACGTTGAAGACTGAGTTAAACACCGTTGGCGCGTTGATCGGCCCAACCGCTCCGCCTACGCCAATTGACGTTTTCCGGCCATCCACACCACCCGCATTCAGGGCATGACAGTGCGCGCAAGAGATCGTGCTGTCGCCGGAAATACGTGGATCGTGATAAAGCGTAAAGCCCAGCGCCACCTTCCGGGCATCGGTCGGGATGCTTTCTGGTATTGGCTGTACGGGTTCATTACGATGCTGCGCGGCGGTATCATTACTGGCGTAGTACTGTTCACGCTGTTTCGCAATCCAGCCCAGAATTTCTTCGCGCTCCGCATCGCTCACTTTACCGGCCCAGTGCAGCGCGGTATAACGCGTCGGCGGCATGGTTTCGTACTGCATCACCCATTCAATTTTATTCAGGTCGCTTTGCGAAACGGGTTTATCCGCGACCAGCGCCGCACGAACGGCCTCAAGATTGAAGGATTTGTATCCCAGTTGAATGTCGTAATTCATCAACTGCTTAGCGACAGGAAAAGAAGAATAGAAAGGTAATTCAGCCGAAGGGGTGTGACAATAATCGCATCCTTTTTCGCGTAAGAATCCTAAAACTTTATTATTTGCTTCCAGCGAAGAGGCCTGAACATCAGCCTGTTTGCTCCGTTGATTATCGTGATACCACACATAACCGGATAATCCAAAATAACAAATCACGACGCCAGCTATGGCAATCGCGGTAAGACGGGTAATGATTTTCATTATTTTACCCTCACCGTTGTGAGTTATTGTGACCCAGAAAAATTAGAATAATTAATGCACAGTCTTTGTCAGACTTGACCATCATAGGAAATGAGGGGATTACTATTTTGATAAGTATCAAGCAATTACATGGAGGAGAACTATCAATAGAATAGCCTGTGCCTATTATAGAGATAAGGCGTTATCTGAACCCATTCACACCTCGTAGCAATCGAATGTTCTGAAAGTGGAATATCTTAAGGTCGCGCACGATTCTGAATTATTCATTATTATCATTGAGATAGTTTAATTTTTTAAATAACGCGCGACTCTAAAACGTGATCAACCGCACGCTTTACTCAGCCAATACCGAAGCGAATGTCTACGCTTAACTGACGACCGGGCAACAGCCTTACTATTTCAACGTCCATCGGAGGTCTTTCTCATTATGCTCAACCAGAAACTACCCCACGCCCCTTCTGAAGAACTGACGATCGACATCGATCTGCTTTATGAAATGGATCCGTGCGAGTTAAAGCTGGATGAAATGATTGAGGCAGAGCCTGAGCCGGAGATGATTGAAGGGCTGCCCGCCTCAGATGCGTTAACCCCGGCCGATCGTTACCTTGAGCTGTTCGAACACGTTCAGTCGTCGAAACTGTTTGCCGATAGCAAAACCTTCCCCGACTGTGCGCCCAAAATGGACCCGCTGGATATTTTGATCCGTTATCGCAAGGTCAAACGCCATCGGGACTTTGATCTGAAGCGCTTTGTTGAGAACCATTTCTGGCTCCCGGAAGCCCCCTCCAGTGAATACGTTTCTGACCCGGAAAATTCGCTGAAAGAACATATCGATCAACTATGGCCAGTGCTGACGCGCGAACCGCAGGATCACATTCCCTGGTCCTCTCTGCTGCCGTTACCGCAGTCATATATTGTGCCTGGCGGACGTTTTAGCGAAACCTACTACTGGGATTCCTATTTCACCATGCTGGGTCTGGCAGAGAGCGGTCGCGAAGATCTGCTGAAATGTATGGCGGATAACTTTGCCTGGATGATCGAAAACTATGGTCACATCCCAAATGGTAATCGAACGTACTACCTGAGCCGCTCGCAGCCGCCAGTCTTTGCGCTGATGGTGGAACTGTTTGAAGAAGATGGCGTACGTGGCGCGCGCCGTTATCTTGATCATCTAAAAATGGAGTACGCGTTCTGGATGGATGGCGCCGATTCCCTGGTGCTCAACCAGGCCTACCGCCACGTGATCAGAATGTCGGACGGATCCTTGCTCAACCGCTATTGGGACGATCGTGATACGCCGCGCGATGAATCGTGGCTTGAAGACGTCGAGACCGCCAAGCATTCGGGGCGACCGCCCAATGAGGTGTATCGCGATTTGCGTGCAGGCGCGGCCTCGGGATGGGATTACTCCTCGCGCTGGCTACGCGATGCAGGTCGCCTTGCCAGCATACGCACGACACAATTCATCCCAATTGACCTGAACGCATTCCTCTACAAGCTGGAGAGCACCATCGCCAATATTTCGGCGCTGAAAGGTGATAAAGAAGCTGAAGCGCTGTTTCGCCAGAAGGCCAATGACCGGCGCGACGCGGTGAATCGCTACTTATGGGATGATGAAAACGGCTGCTATCGCGATTATGACTGGCGACGTGAACAAATGGCCCTCTTCTCTGCCGCCAGTATCGTACCGCTGTATGTCGGCATGGCAACGCATGAACAAGCCGACCGACTAGCCAATGCGGTACGCAGCCGCCTGCTAACGCCGGGGGGCATTTTAGCCACAGAACATGAAACCGGTGAGCAGTGGGATAAACCCAACGGCTGGGCACCGCTGCAATGGATGGCTATTCAAGGTTTCAAACTGTATGGCGACGACCATCTTGGCGATGAAATAGCCCGTAACTGGTTGAAAACGGTGAATCTCTTTTACCAGGAACACCATAAGCTTATCGAAAAATACCATATTGCCGACGGCATGCCGCGCGAAGGCGGCGGCGGGGAATATCCGTTGCAGGACGGCTTTGGCTGGACAAACGGCGTGGTGCGCCGACTCATCGGTCTGTATGGCGAACCTTAGCCGCTAACGGCCTGACTCCTCAGGCCGTTAGTTAATCGCATCGTAGAGTTCAGTATGAATTTTTTGCCACTTCTTATTCTCCGGGCTGGGCTCTGCACGAGCGCGCCGCTGAGCCTGTTCCAGATCATACTGCTGACGCGCGATAACCGCCGGAACCGAACAAAAACTTTGCAGGTAGCTTTTGTGCAAGGAAGTGAGTGACGCCCCATTCGACATGGCATGACTGAGCGTACTCATAAACTGTCTGCAAGGTTTGCTCTCGTTCATCTGCGCAGGATAGCGCAGCAGCAGTCTCAATACCTCGGTATTGCCCGCAGAAAATGCCTGCTCCGTCCACGCCAGCTTCCAGTCCATCCCGCCTTGCAGGAACAGTGACGTCACGCGAGTATCGTTGCGATCGATAGCCGCGCGCATGTTAAAAGCATCCCAGGTGATCCCCATTCGGGTCACAGATTCCCGTGCGGAAGGTGCATCACGCCGTGGCTCCTCCTGCACGATTTCAACGGCTTGTCCGGATGACGCCTGTGGCGCTGGCGAAGTGAATAACCAGAACGCACCCAGCGAAATCACCAGCACCATCACGCCGACCGCGACCCACAACACGCCGGAAATCAGCTGTTCACGCTCCTCCGCACTGCGCTTTGCTCGCTTCTCCGGCGGATCAATACTGTCGGCAATTTCCTGTTTATCGCCGCCCGCCTGCTCATCCTTTTGCTTTGCCGTTTCCCAGAACTGGCGGACGGTCGCCTCATCAGACTCCATATACGACGCGGGATTAACACGCGTACGCCGTTCTGCAAATGCCCGTTGTACAGGGTGAGTAATCTGTCGGTACTGACACTCCAGCAGCATCAGTTGTACCGAGGTCAGCGGCTGCTGTGCAATAACGCCGTTACGGGCCAGCCGACAATCATCGAGGAACATACGCAACGTAAGACGGGGTTCGACAAACAGCGTCAGCACCGAGGTGTCGTTAAAAATCTGGGTAAAGTGGCGTACAAACAATTTCTTATCCACGACCATCAGCGCCAGCTCGCTGAACATCATGCCGTCCAGCGCATCCCGACTTTCACCCAGCTTTAACCAGCGACGCAGACGTTCACCCCCGAAGTGCTGCTTCAGGAAGCTGTTGAGTGGATGTTGATCCGGCCATACTCGTGCGATAAGCGATTTGAGCGTTAACTCTATTGCACGAAGCTGACGCTGCGCGTGGATCTGTGCTTCCGGCTCTGCACGTTCAATCTCAGTTTCATACTTCAGGATCGGCTGTTGCTGGCGCAATTGTTCCAGAGACGCCACGAAGCGCAGCGCAGAAATCAGCTGGTTTTCACTGACGTCCTGGCCATTTTCATACTGTGGCACGCTCTGCTGCAGATGACGCAGCCGCAGAGTGAACTGGCTCAACTGCGCATCATTCATCTGCAACCGTCTGGCGACAGCTCCCCAACCGCCCAGATTCAGTCTGGCCTGGTCAAGCTGCTCGAGGAACCATCGCGGCTCTTTGCCTTCTGCTACATGCACGCCTAACAGCAGCAATATTTCTACCGATGCCTGACGAATGATTGCCAGACAACGTTCAAAGGGTGTACTTGTCGCTTGTAACGCGCTATTGGTCATCATCTTCCCTAAAAGGACCCAAAACGTGCGGCCACACAATGGTATGTCGTTATTTTCTATGAAAGCAGATATGTATCGACGTAGACTAAAATACATTCATATAACAAATAAATCTGTTTTACAGTGACTTCCGCACAATCATTGAAAATTATTCAGGAGATATGCCCGCGCCTGTATTGAAAACATCACGCCCGATCTGTCGTCCACTGAGGGTGAACGAATACATTCACAAAGATACGCTGCGGGAAGCGGCTGCATCACATATGGCGCGATGACTGAATTTTCGGCCTGTTAAAACGTGAATATCGGCCGCCAATGCCATAAGGCGTTTTGCTGTAAAAACTGGCCACATGGCAACTGGCGTAACAGAGTGGATTTCTTAAAATATATCTCTTTGTTCAGAGAGTCTTATGCCGCTCCGTTCGACGCATTTCACACCCGCCTGTGTCGCATTTATTAAGCAATGGCAAGGCCTGTCGCTGGAAAAGTATCAGGATAAAAATGGGGTTTGGGTGATAGGTTACGGGCATGAAATTGCCGCAGAAGAAACCTTTGATACTCCCATTACGCTAATGCAGGCAGAATCACTTCTGCTCGCCGATCTGCATCTCTGCGAGGGGTTCATACATGAGAAAAGACCGCAAATAAAAGATCGGTTTCAACTGGAAGCATTAATTACGTGGATATTCAGCGTGGGAATAACTCGATTTAGCGCTGCAGAAATTTGGCCTGTGGCGATTTCACAGCCAGAAGTGTTCTGACTGTGAAATTTGCGGCCATTAAATGGCGTCGTTTAACATCATTGCCGCCTGGGTACGGTTTTTTACCTCCAGGCGCTGATAAAGCGATTCAAGATGGGCTTTTACCGTTCCGGTACTGATATTTAACAGTCGACCAATTTGTTTATTCGATTCGCCCGCGGCCAGCATCGTCAGAATCTCCCGCTGACGCGCACTGAGCGATTTTATATTTTGTCTGCTACTCTCAGTCGCTGTAATACAGTCTCTGGGGATAAACATCATGCCCATCGCGACACTATTGAGCGCCAGTGTGAAGGTTTCCGCGTCAGAGTCACGTGGAACAATGGCCAGCACGTTTAATTGCGTGACCTCCTGTAGCCATCTTTTACGGCAATCCGTTACTGTTACCAGCACTTTTGCCGCCGCATAGCGCTGCGCGATCTGTTGTAGCAAGCTGCGGCAGAACTCAGCATCAAGATCGCCATCCAGCATTACCAGCGCATCAGGGTTGTCTTCCAGTTTCTGCCACAGATCATCTGCCTGACTGACACCCTGAACATTCACTCCTGGAATACGTTGCTGTAAACTTACATTCATTCCATGAATAAATATTGACTGCCTGTCAAACATTATTAACTGCATTATTTATCTCCGTCTGAATAAGATATTAGCCTTAGCGCGCGGAAGGGTATAACCCATAGGGTAAAATAAGAAGTCACCATTTGGCGGAGGGCTATTCTACCGATAGTCGCAGAAGAAAGAAGCAGAAATTATGATTAGTTACAGCTCAATCAACAGAATCACACAAAGGAACAAAAACAGCGACACATATTAAGTAAATTCTTATATTCTGACGTTTATATCCATCAAATTAAAATTAATTAAACGCAGTCTATATTTGTGGCGAAAAATAAGGAATCCATACTATCAGCCAAATGTGTTACAAAATACAACATCGCATTAAATGCTTATTCAGCCAATATCTGGCTGAATAAGACACTATGGATTACAGGAACATCCCGCCGGAGACCTCAATACGCTGCGCCGTCATCCAGGCCAGCTCATCGCTGAGCAATGCGGCAATCGCGTCACCGATATCATCCGGCAAACCAACGCGCCCCAACGCAGTTTGCGATGCAATGTACGCATTCAGTTGCGCGTTATCCCGCACATTTCCACCGCTAAAATCCGTTTCTATCGCGCCGGGGGCAATAATATTGGCGGTAATTCCGCGCTCTCCCAGCTCTTTTGCCTGATAACGGGTTAACACTTCCATCGCCCCTTTCATGGCCGCGTATGCGCTGTAACCCGGCAATGCAAAGCGCGCGAGCCCGGTTGAAACATTGAGGATCCTGCCGCCTTGATTCATCAGCGGTAAAAGATTCTGCGTCAGGAAGAATGGACCTTTAAAGTGAATATTCAAAAGTTGATCAAATTGCGCTTCGGTGAACGCCGGATACGGCGCATTAATACCAACCCCGGCGTTGTTCAATAAATAATCAAAGGTGTCGCTTTGCCACTGGGCCTGTAAGGTTTTCTGCACCTGTTTTATAAACTGAGGGAATGTTGAAATATCCCCGACATTCAACGGCAATGCCGCGGCTTTACCGCCAGATTGGCGAATTTCATCCACAACCTGCTGCGCTTCTTTTTCATTGCTGTTCCACGTCAGGATGATACCAATTCCTTTGCCCGCCAGCTTAAGCGCGGCGTTTTTACCGAGTCCACGACCGCCGCCGGTCACCAATGCGATACGTTGCGTCATAAGAAACCTCATTTCTTGTGTAGTGAAGATTGAGACAAAGCTTATTAGGTGGTAAAAAAACAATAAATACCGCTAACTACGCATTACTGTTTCGTACAGAACAACAATAGGGCATGGGAATGGATAAAATTCACGCAATGCAGTTGTTCATCCGCGTCGCAGAACTGGAGAGTTTTTCGCGTGCGGCGGACACCCTTGGACTACCTAAAGGTAGCGTATCGCGACAAATCCAGGCCCTGGAAAATCATCTTGGCACGCAGCTGTTGCACCGCACCACCCGACGCGTCCAGCTCACACAAGACGGCATGATCTATTATGAACGCGCGAAAGATCTGTTAAGTAATCTGGATGAACTGGATGGGCTATTTCATCACGATCCGGCCAGCATCAGCGGCAAGCTGCGCGTGGATATGCCGGTGGGCGTTGCGAGAAATCTGGTGATGCCCCGCCTGACAGCCTTCTTGCATCAATATCCGGGACTTGAACTCGAACTCAGCAGCAGCGACCGTCTGGTGGACTTGATCCGCGAAGGTTTCGACTGCGTGGTACGCGTCGGTACGCTGAAAGATTCAGGGCTGATTGCCCGTCCGCTGGGGAAACTCACGCAGATTAACTGCGCCAGCCCAAAATATCTGGCCCGCTTTGGCTACCCGGAAAGCCTGGAAGATTTAGCCTCGCATGCGGTGGTGCATTACTCAGTGAACCTGGGAAACCGTGCGCAAGGTTTCGAAGTGGCGACAGACAACGGTACTCAATGGGTTAAAACCGGCGGCATGCTGACGGTGAACAGCACGGAAACCTATCATGCCGCGTGCCTTGCCGGCCTGGGCATTATTCAGGTGCCACGCGTCGGCGTACGCGACGCCCTGCGCACCGGTACGCTGGTCGAGGTATTACCGCAGTATCGTGCCGCGCCAATGCCGGTTTCTCTGTTGTATCCGCATCGCCGCAACCTCTCCCGCCGGGTTCATCTGTTTATGGAATGGCTGACCGGCGTAATGAAAGACTATGTTGACTGACAAGCTATACTGTCCTGAGAATGAACAGAACAAGGAATACTGGCCTGATGACGCAGGAAAAAGAGATAAAACGCCCCATTCAGGAACTTGAGCACGCACCGATCCCAAAAATTGAGACCCAGGAGCGTGAAAAAACAGAAACCAACGGTACAACCAACCAGGCATTGCAAACAGCCCTGACCCTCGCCGATAAAATTCAACGTCAGCCCGTCATCGCCCATATGATTCGAGCCGCAGAGCGTTTTAATGACCGCATGGGAAACCAGTTTGGCGCCGCTATCACCTACTTCTCGTTCCTGTCGATGATCCCTATCCTGATGGTGTCATTTGCCGCCGCCGGTTTTATTCTCGCCTCGCACCCTACGCTGTTACAGGATATCTTCGGCAAGATTCTGCTTAATGTCAGCGACCCGACGCTCGCCTCCACGCTGAAAAACACCATTAACACCGCCGTTCAGCAGCGAACCACCGTGGGTCTGGTCGGGCTTGGGATCGCCCTTTATTCTGGGATTAACTGGATGGGCAATCTGAGAGAAGCGATTCGTGCCCAGTCGCGAGATGTCTGGGAGCGTACACCGCAGGATCAGGAAAAAATTTGGGTAAAATACCTGCGAGATTTTGTCTCATTGATTGGTTTGCTGATTGCGCTGATTGTCACCCTGTCCATTACTTCTATCGCCGGTTCCGCCCAGCAGATGATTATCTCTGCGCTGTATCTCGACGGCATCGAATGGCTGAAGCCCGCCTGGCGCCTGATCGGCCTGACCATCTCTATTTTCGCCAACTATTTACTTTTCTTCTGGATTTTCTGGCGACTGCCGCGTCACCGGCCACGTAAGAAAGCACTTATTCGCGGTACGTTTATCGCGGCGCTGGGGTTTGAAGTTATCAAAATGATCATGACCTACACGCTGCCATCATTGGTGCAATCGCCGTCAGGCGCGGCGTTTGGTTCCGTGCTTGGACTGATGGCGTTCTTCTACTTCTTCGCTCGTCTGACGCTGTTTTGCGCCGCCTGGATTGCGACAGCGGAATACAAAGATGACCCGCGAATGCCGGGGAAAACTCAATAGCCACTGCCGGATTAGTTGTGAATTGCCGGATGGCGACGCACGCGTCTTATCCGGCCTACGGGTGAGTTTGTAGGCCGGATAAGCGCAGCGCCATCCGGCAATTATAATGCCGCCTGCTCTTACTGATTTAGTGAATAAATCCAACTCGTAACTTTTATTTAACCAAAAACCAGTTTTATCATCTAAGTTTTAAATTATGTGAAGCATTTCATGGAAGTGAAATCTCCAGCATAAATATTATTCCCTTTTTGCTCTCTTTTTGCTCAATCACAGGGTTTGTTACAGATTGAAATATCGCTTTTGCTGTGCGTAATATGGCCTTTCGTTCGGCCAAAAATAAGAAAATATTATGCAAGCAACAGCCACAACACTCGACAACGAACAGGAACACACCCCGGTCAACTCGCGCAATAAAGTCGTCGTCGCCTCACTCATTGGTACCGCCATTGAGTTCTTCGACTTCTATATCTACGCGACCGCCGCGGTGATCGTGTTCCCCCATATTTTCTTCCCGCAGGGAGATCCGACCGCGGCTACGCTGCAGTCCCTCGCCACCTTCGCTATCGCTTTTGTGGCCCGGCCAATCGGCTCCGCAGTGTTCGGCCATTTCGGCGATCGCGTAGGCCGTAAAGTCACGCTGGTTGCATCACTGCTTACCATGGGGATTTCAACGGTTGTCATTGGCCTGCTGCCGGGCTATGAAACTATCGGCATTTTCGCCCCGTTGCTGCTGGCGCTCGCTCGTTTTGGTCAGGGCTTAGGTCTGGGCGGTGAGTGGGGCGGCGCGGCGTTGCTGGCAACGGAAAACGCGCCGCCGCGTAAACGCGCACTGTACGGGTCATTCCCGCAACTGGGCGCACCTATCGGCTTTTTCTTCGCCAACGGCACCTTCCTGATGCTTTCCTGGCTGCTGACCGATGAACAGTTTATGAGCTGGGGCTGGCGCGTACCGTTCATCTTCTCTGCGGTACTGGTGATCATCGGCCTGTACGTTCGCGTTTCATTGCATGAGTCCCCGGTCTTCGCCAAAGTGGCTGCGGCGAAAAAACAGGTGAAAATCCCGCTGGGTACCTTACTGACAAAACATGTTCGCGTAACGATCCTCGGTACGTTCATCATGCTGGCGACCTATACGCTGTTCTATATCATGACCGTCTATTCAATGACGTTCAGTACAGCCGCTGCGCCTGTAGGGCTTGGCCTGCCGCGTAATGAAGTGTTGTGGATGCTGATGATGGCGGTAATTGGCTTTGGCGTTATGGTGCCTGTAGCGGGGCTGCTGGCCGACGCATTTGGTCGCCGCAAAAGCATGCTCATCATCACCACGCTTATCATTCTGTTTGCGCTGTTTGCCTTTAAACCGCTGCTCGGCTCAGGCAATCCGGCACTGGTGTTCGCTTTCCTGCTGCTGGGTTTAAGTCTGATGGGACTGACATTTGGTCCAATGGGCGCATTGCTGCCGGAGCTGTTCCCAACCGAGGTTCGCTACACGGGCGCCTCATTCTCGTATAACGTTTCGTCGATTCTTGGCGCTTCCGTTGCCCCTTATATTGCCGCATGGCTGCAGGCGAACTACGGTCTGGCAGCGGTAGGAACGTATCTGGCGTCGATGGCGGCGTTAACATTGATCGCGCTGCTGTTAACCCATGAGACCCGTCATCAGTCATTGTGATTCTTTTGCCGGATGCGGCGTAAACACCGCATCCGGCCTGACATCACTTCTTCATTTGCGACAGTATCGTCCGGCACTGATTGGTTTCACCTTCGGAAGGGGAAATCAGCGCCAACAGTGCCGCCGCTGGGGTGACTAACGTGGCTAATGCGGCGGCAACCGCACCACGCGCAATCAATGGCCCAGCTTTTACGCCTGCCTGCGGGTTCTTGAAGGTCCCGCGAACATACAGCGGCGAACGCAGCGTAATAATACGAATACCTTTGCTCTCCGGATCGATGGTTAAATCCAGTTGCTCAGACGCAAAACTCGCGGTCCCGATCACATTGATCACCGCATTTTCCGTATCAAAAGCAAAGATCTGCGGACGCGCCACGCCGTTAACGATATCCAGATTCGCCGCCGCGCAGTTTACGCGAACCTCGTCGTCACCAAATATCTGACCAACGAGATAGTTACCCAGATTTAACCCCACAATTTCCATCAGATTCCGGCTGATTAAGCCATCGTTCATCAGCAGCTTCAGGTTGCCATTGCTGTTCCCCAACAGCGCGGCCACCGAGTTTCCACTGCCGCTAAATTTAGCGTCACCGTTCATTTCACCGAGCGTTTTCTGCATCAGTTCTACATCCGGCATGAGCTCTTTTAGTTTCAGGCGGCGAGCCTGAATGTCCGCCTGCCCGCGCATCGGCTTTTTATCCCCTTCCAGATGGATTCTGGAAACAATGCTGCCTCCCGCCAGGCCAAATTTCAGCGGCTGCAGGCGCAGGTCGGCATTTTTCAGGATGATATGGGTGGAGAGATCGCTAATCGGTAGGCTGCTGCCGTGCTCAATGCGTCGACCTTTGAAACGTACGTCAGCATCCATAACATTCCATTTGTCAGTTTCGAAGCGGTCATACGGTAAGACTTTATCGGCAGGCTGGACGCTCTTCTCACCTTTGCGCTGTTCAGATTGTTTGGCCTTTTCCGCGCCTTTACCCGAATCCACACCAATCAGCGGTCCCAAATCAGCCAGTCTCAGCTGGCGTGATTCGACGTCCCCTTCCAGTTTCGGACGCGGCTTACCGGTAGTATAAGTTAGCGTTCCATGAATATCGCTGTCGCCAATGCGACCATTAAAATCGCGGTAATCAAAAACGGAGGATTTTTCCGGGTCAATTTTCGCCACCAGACGCCCGTCGGTTTCAAATGGCGGCGTATCCGGGAGCAGCACCCCCGTCAAATCGTACAAATCCCCTAGCGAATCACCCGAGAATTTAAGCCGCAGATCCACGCCGCCCATATTCATCGGGTCATTTACCGTACCGGTAAATGCTACCCGCGTATTGCCCGAACGGAAATCAGCCTGCACCGGGAAAGGGGTTCCTTCGCCCCTCAGCGCCAGCATCCCACCTATTTTTCCGCTACCGCTTAGCGGTTCGTCGTTATAGCGTCCTTTGGCCTGCAAACCAAATACGTAATCCTCAACGCGGCTTTGACTCTCTTTACTTTTTGCGCCCGTCACTTCGCTAAAAGGCAATGGCTTACCCAGCGGATCGACCAGGATCTCAAGCTCCGAGCGGGTCACCTTATCGTTAATAGCGATGCGCCCTTGATCGAAGAGAATATTATCCAGCCGGAAAGACCACGCGGATGGCGGCGCATTAGGATCGCGGTTTTCGTCTTCTGCGAGGGTAAAGGTCCAGTTATTGTTTTTCTCCGACAGACGGATAAGGCGCGCATCAGGCTTTACCAGCTTGACCCACGGTAGCCAGACGGTTTTTGTCAGTAATGCCAGTGGCGCGAGCGTGGCTTCCACGCGAGGAAGATGCACCATGGTGACGTCGGGAATCTCTGGCGGGTTGCCAAGGATAATATCCTCGGCATGAACGTGCGGCCACGGAACCCAGCTACGCCAGCCGGTTTCCTGCTTCTGGCGCTCCCAAACCACCCCCAGATCGCCCCGTATGGCGAAGGGCCGGTTGAGTTCTGTAGAGACTTTCTGGTTGATGGTCGGTTTGAGCCGGTTCCAGTCAAATGTCGCAATCACAATGATGAATACGACGATCAACAACAAGAAAACCCCTGATATTGATACGGTTATTTTGCCTGCTTTTGTCATAGTTAGCGTCCTCACTTCCTTCCTTGCCTGTCCTAAAGATAGTCCAGCAGGGCAAAATGAGGGACGTTACATCCGAATCAAAGCGACAGGATCACCTCTTCGAGGGTGTCCAGAGGTACTGGACGAGAAAGAAAATAGCCTTGCGCCGCGAAAGCCGGTGAGTTTTGCACATCACGCCACTCTTCAAGTGTTTCAACACCTTCAACAATCACCCCGCGGCAATAGCGGTTCATCAGCTGTAACAACAGCGTGAAGAGATTGCGGCCTTCCGGCGTCTGACGCAGCATGACAAACAGATCCCGCGCCACTTTAATATAGTCGTAACTCACTTCGCTCAGGGCCGAGAAGTTCGCCATTCCGGTACCAAAGTCATCCAGCCAGAGTGGACCAAACTCGCACATTGAGGCGAACGACGATCCCTTCGGCAGGCGGATATGCTCCACCAGCTCAAAACGCAGCCAGGGCAGGCATTCGATGATTTTCAGGATTTCAGGATCCTGGCGCATTGCAATCAGCGTTGGGCCATCGACATTCACTGATGCCAGCAGGTTATTGGTTCTGAAAAAGTCACCTTTCAGCTCAAGCTGCAGAAGCTGCTCTTTCACGACCTCTATACGGTGTCGGACGGCCACTTCAGCAAAATAGCGATCTGGCGCAATACGTTGGGCAGGGTTAGCAGGATGGCTCACGACGGTCAACAGTTCAACGGCCATCAGCCGTCCATCAGTCTGGTAAATCGGCTGATAGGTGTAAGCACGCTCGCACTGCAGCCAATAGCGTCTCGCCTGCAAGCTTTCGATACTCGCATCGGGCGTAATGAGCTGCTGGGTAACCTGCTTTATCATCAAAGATGTCCTGTAAATAAGAGTGTGACTGACCGGACTCGTCAAAGGTTATCGGCGCTCGGGCGCAGAACTTTACGTTCCGCCGCAGGCAAAATAAAAACTAAGCGGCAAAAACAGCGCAGAACACGTGCTGGCTCAAAAAAATAATGGAACGTTGTTTTAATATAGTTGACCACTTAACACCCACAGCGCACACTAACGCTAATTTTTTTCAGAGCAGGTTACGACTATGTCCAGAAAGATTGCCGTGATTGGCGAATGCATGATTGAGCTGTCACAGAAAGGCGCTGACGTTCAGCGCGGATTCGGTGGCGACACGTTGAATACATCCGTTTATATCGCCCGCCAGGTCGATGCGGCGGCACTTTCCGTACACTATGTGACTGCACTGGGTACTGACAGTTTCAGCCAACAAATGCTCGAATCCTGGCAGAGTGAAAATGTTGACACCTCATTAACCCAGCGTATGGAAAACCGCCTGCCGGGACTCTACTACATTGAGACCGATAGCACCGGCGAGCGTACCTTCTATTACTGGCGTAATGAAGCCGCAGCAAAATTCTGGCTGGAGAGCGAACAGTCCGCCGCTATTTGCGAAGAGCTGGCGACGTTTGACTATTTGTATCTGAGCGGAATCAGCCTGGCGATTTTAAGCCCGGCCAGCCGTAACAAACTGCTGACGTTACTGCGTGAATGCCGCGCTAACGGTGGAAAAGTCATTTTTGACAATAACTACCGTCCACGCCTGTGGAGCAGCAAAGAAGAAACGCAGCAGGTTTATCAGCAGATGCTGGAATGCACTAATATCGCGTTCCTGACGCTGGATGATGAGGACGCGTTGTGGGGTGAAAGACCTGTAGCCGAGGTAATTGCCCGTACGCACGCGGCTGGTGTTCAGGAAGTCGTGGTGAAGCGCGGCGCAGATTCTTGCCTGGTTTCTATCGAGGGCGAAGCGCTGATCGACGTCCCGGCCGTTAAATTGCCGAAAGAGAAAGTGATTGATACCACCGCTGCGGGAGATTCCTTCAGCGCAGGGTATCTGGCGGTACGTCTGACCGGTGGCGATGCCGCCGATGCCGCAAAACGCGGTCACCTGACGGCAAGCACGGTGATTCAGCATCGCGGGGCGATTATCCCACGCGACGCTATGCCGCAATAACGTGTTGTTCTTGTAGGCCGGGCAAGCGAAGCGCCCCCGGCCTACCCACCCAAGGCCGGATGGCGGCGTAACCGCCTTATCCGGCCTGGAGGTTACTGTACCGGCGGGATATCCGTCACTTCAGAATGTGACTCATCCGTTTCTACCGGCGTTGCCGCTGCGGTAATGGGTGCCATAATGCTATCCCACGTCGCCTGCAGTTCCTTCATATTGAATTCAGGCTCCCCCTTCGGCTGCAGCAGAATTAACGCCATATCTTGCGACAGTTGCTGGCGCAGATCCTGATTCAGCATCTCAACGTTCAGACTGTTGAGGAAGCTCTGGCGTAAACGCTGATACTGTTCAGGCGCGATATCCACCACCTGATTTTGCAGCGAGCGCAAACGCTGGCTGATCAAAATATCCGTATCGGTACGGCCATAGGTGGCAAACAGTTTCTGCAGTTCCAGATTCTTTTGCGCCACCAGCGCATTGAACTCTTCTTCCGGCAGTCCCTTGTCACGCACTTTCGCCAACTCACGCGCAACCGTACCGAGGTTCGCGTTCAGCTTATCGTTCGGCGACTCCACGTTGATAGCGCACTGGGCACGCAGGAACAGGACCCGACAATCAAATCCAAGGCCGATATCTTTGGCATTGTTTTTGGTCAGTTCCTGCTGAATATGCCAGAACAGCGCTTCACGGGCTAAATCAGCTCGCCAGTAGCGTAACAGCGCGGCGGATTCACGGATTGGCTGCCACGGCGTGTCCCACATGATGGAAAGGCGATCCTGACGTACCGCATCGGTCATAATGCTCACGGCTTCCGCACGCAGCGGCGAGAGCGTCGGCACCGGCGCAGGTGTTTCGCGTTTTCCTTTTAACTCGCCAAAGGTTTTGTTGATTTGCTCAGCTACGCTGCGCGCATCTACATTACCAACGATAATCAGCGTCATCGCGTCCGGGGTATACCATTTCTGGTAGAAGGACTGGATTTTCGTGGCGTCGACAGGCGTTTTCAGCGGATCGGCTGGATCGTGCCCCAACAGGGTTGAGCCCTTCAGACGGTAGCGCCACCACCCCTCTTTGGTATCGGACGGCCAGGTTGCGACCATATCTTCGCTACTCAGCGCGTGGTTGATCGTTTCAGGGGTGATGCTCAGATTGCCGGAAATATTCGCCAGGTAAGAAAGTGACTCTTTCAGCAGATCGTTACGGCTGTTAGGCAGACTGAGGTTATATAGCGTGGAATCATAGGAAACGATAACGGGCGGCATGGGACGTTTGGGATCGAACCCCTGCTGCCATAATGAACGGGCTTGCGTGGCATCAAGGCCACCGCTTTGCGTCAGCGCGATACGCGGGATCGCATGGCTGAAACCACTCTGTTGCGTACTTTCGGTGAGTGAACCGGTATTGACCAGCAGGCGAACCTCAATACGGTCGCTGGGGCGCTGGGGAGTGGCTAACACTTGCCACTGTAAACCATTTGCCAGCGTGCCCTGTTGCCACGCCGGGTCAGGCTGGAGCGCATCTGCCTGCACATAGCCGGCAGCGGCCATCATCAGCAAGCCGCCCGCTAAAAGTCGAATTTTTGTGCCCTGCATGTGAACCCCTGATCAACTATCCTGGTAATAAAAAGACAGCCCGCGAAAGGGCTCTCTGAATATGACGTTAAAAACACTTCGTGTTAGACCGCAAGAACATGAAAATGTCACGGAGGAAGTGAAAAAATCCCGACGCCGCCGAATCGACGGTTTCAGGCACAGGGGGTAATTATGCGCAAACACCCGCAGTCCTGGAAGGGACTACGGGCATAAGTGACGAGATTAAGAGGATAAATCGTGCGTTTTGCCATCCGGCGCACGATTATTCAGCGTGTCATCCAGCTTTTTGGTATCCAGTTCTTTCACCCATTTAGCCACAACGACGGTTGCAACACCGTTACCAATCAGGTTGGTCAGCGCACGGGCTTCAGACATAAAGCGGTCAATACCGAGAATCAGCGCCAGGCCAGCGACCGGTAAATGCCCCACCGCAGAGATAGTCGCGGCCAGAACAATGAAGCCACTCCCGGTCACACCCGCTGCGCCTTTCGAGGAGAGCAGGAGCACCACCAGCAGGGTTATCTGATGGAAGATATCCATGTGACTGTTGGTGGCCTGAGCGATAAACACCGCCGCCATCGTCAGATAGATGGATGTCCCATCAAGGTTAAACGAGTACCCCGTGGGTATAACCAACCCGACAACCGACTTCCGACAGCCCAGTTTCTCCATTTTATCGAGCATACGCGGCAGTGCGGATTCAGAAGAAGATGTACCCAGTACGATCAGCAACTCTTCACGGATATAGCGGATGAATTTGAAGATGCTAAAGCCAGTCGCGCGAGCAATGGAGCCCAGTACAAGAACCACAAACAGAATACAGGTGATGTAGAAGCAGATTATCAGCTGCCCCAGTTGCACCAGCGTTCCGACGCCATATTTACCGATGGTAAAGGCCATGGCACCGAAAGCACCGATCGGCGCCAGGCGCATGATCATATTGATGATGCCGAAAATAACCTGCGAGAAGCTTTCAATTACGTTGAAGATCATCTGGCCTTTGCTGCCCAGACGATGCAGAGCAAAACCAAACATTACCGCAAACAGCAATACCTGCAGGATGTTACCGCTGGCAAACGCGCCAATGACGCTCGCAGGGATAATGTCCATCAGGAAACCTACGATCCCCTGGTCTTTTGCCTGTTCGGCGTAAATCGCTACCGCTTTGGCATCCAGCGTTGCCGGATCGACGTTCATCCCGGCACCGGGTTGCACCACGTTGACGATGATAAGGCCGATGATCAGCGCAATCGTACTGACAATTTCAAAATAGAGCAGTGCAACCGCACCGGTGCGGCCTACTGCTTTCATACTTTCCATACCTGCAATGCCGGTCACGACAGTACAGAAGATGACAGGTGCGATGACCATCTTGATGAGCTTAACGAAAGCATCACCAAGCGGCTTCATTTGGGCGCCTAATTCAGGGTAGTAATGGCCAAGGAGAATACCAATGGCAATTGCTGTCAGGACCTGAAAGTAAAGGCTTTTGAATATAGAGGTCTTCATAGGGTGTCCTTAAAGTAAAAACCACAGGTCTTGTAAGGTTTTGTTTAACCTGCGGCCTTAAAGTAACACCCACTCAACATGACAGAAATGCACCTGGATCATAATTGATACAAAAATGTTAAAAATTTTGAGCTGGCTCGCACAAGCGAGACCTTTTTTAACTTTTGTAATCAGCGCTTTCCGGTGCCAGGTAACGTTCTTCAAAGATATTTGCCGGAACGGGTCGGGCAAACAGGAAGCCTTGCGCCACTTCCACCCCGGCTTGTGATAACCATTCGCGTTGCGCTTCCGTTTCAACGCCTTCGGCGATCATCTGCAAATTGAGGCTGTGTGCCAACTGAATGATAGCGGAGATCATGCTGCAATCTTCGGGCACACCATCGACAAACATCTTATCGATTTTGAGTACATCCACCGGTAGCGACTTCATATGCTGTAGCTGTCGCAGACCCGCATACCCCATGCCAAAGTCGTCCAGCGCGATGCGCACGCCCGCGTTGCGCAGCGGTCGCAAAATGGTCACTGCGGCGTGGGGATCGTCAATATGCCGACTTTCAGTCACTTCCAGAATCAATGTGCCAGGCTTAATGCGATAGCGCGTCAACAACTCCAGCAGATCAGACACCATACTTGGGTGCATCAACTGGAGAGCGGATAAATTCACCGAGAGCGGCAGCATCAGACCGCGTTCTTGCCAGGCTGACAGCTGGCGGCATGTTTCTTCCAGCACCCAATAACCGACTGTCACCATCAGACCACAAGACTCAATTCTGTCGATTAACCCTTCCGGAAGCTCCCAGCTACCGTCCGGCTGCTGCATCCGCAATAATGCTTCTGCGCTCAATACCTTGCCGCTGGACATCTCTACCTGGGGCTGCATCCAGAGCGCAAATTGCTGGTTATCCATAGCGGTTAAAATATCGTTTTCCTGGGTTAAACGCTGCTGCGCCTCTTCCATTTGCAACGGATCAAAGAACTGAATTTGGTTTTTACCTTTATGACGCGACGTTAACACGGCGGACAGGGCGCGGCGGTAGAGTTGCTCTGCGGTTAAATCACCATAAAACATCGCCACCCCAATGTTGCAGTTCGGACGTAGTTGAATGCCCTGAATCGGTAACCGCTCATTAACGATAGTGAGTACTTGCTGACCTAGCGTAATAGCATGCCAGGGCTCTTTTACACCATGCGCGATGATGGCAAAGTCATAGCCGCTCACCTGGGTAAGCACCATTCTGGGAGCCAATACGGATTTCAGTTTTTCGACCAGCGTGAGCAGCAGGATTTCTCGCTGAGTTTCGGTTAACACGCCCGCGGTATCACGCAGGGTTTCACAGGTGACAATCATCAGCGCCGTCGTTTGCTGACGCGTCACTACCTGCTCCAGCAATCCCATTAAAAACGATTTGTTGGGCAATTCTGAAACCGGGAAGCGCATCGAATGGTCGCTTTGCTCTTCGCTATGGCGTTTGATGAGCTGCTGATTGAGGTTGTAGCTACGCACCAGCATACCAATCTCATCATCCTGATGCAGACGTGGTAATGCCAGTTGATAGCCAATCAGGTCCTGCTGTTGAATGTCGTTCAACTCACGAGCGATTTTGCGTAATGGATGCACAATCAAACGGTTAATACACCATGAGATGGCTACCGTGAGTATTAACGATAAAAGTAAGTAAATGGTCACTAACGTTGAGAGAGTGCTCATCACAAACTTGTACATGCGGTACGAATCCGCCTGCAGCACCAGATACGCCAGCGGTTGTGGGTTCGCTGAACGCTCAAGTGAATAGACCGGCAGCGAAATTTGCACCGGCAGCTCAAACAGGCGGGTCACCGTAACGGGAACCGGGCGTTCGGGAATAAAGCTCATCCGCAGCGCCTGAAACTGATT
Organism: Citrobacter sp. TBCS-15; assembly: GCF_005280815.1. Classification (NCBI taxonomy): domain Bacteria; kingdom Pseudomonadati; phylum Pseudomonadota; class Gammaproteobacteria; order Enterobacterales; family Enterobacteriaceae; genus Citrobacter; species Citrobacter sp. TBCS-15. The sequence goes on from NZ_SZWK01000251.1 coordinate 200,554, forward strand.
GGGGAGCACCACATCAGCGCGGCTGACCACGCCTGCTGGCCGAATACTGCGTAGAACGGCTTCCGCTTCGGGAATATCCCCTTTCAGGATAGTGTCGGAAAGAGGTTCACGGACGGAGCGAGCGATACTTTCCAGTTGTGTAGCCGTGTTATAGCGGTTCTGCTGTACCAGATGGAACAACAAAACGGTGCAAAAAATGAAAACAAACACCATGACAACGGCCGCGACCATTGCCATCTGCTTAATTGTTAACGAGCGACTGACACGCAAACTGACTCTCCACGGATAGACGAAACTGCCGTCAGAGTATACCCGATCGTAGCGGTATTAAGAGAGACGGTATCTGAAAACTTCCCAGCGTGCATTATCGCGACAGGATAGGCACCTGACGACGAGATTTATCTGCATTTAAGCCGAAAAAGGCCGCAAGGTCACCCCTGCGGCCTGGTTCGGGCGCATGTTGCCATCACGGTAGGCAGACGCCCACTAAGAGCATTACTTCCTGTTACGCAGCCAGCTCAGAATCAGGCTGGCAATAATACCAGCGATGATCGGAGCCGCTAAATCGTGCCAGAAGGCCACGCCTAACTGTGCGAGCGTCATATAGCCGCCTGTGTTGCAATGGCAACTGTTCGCGGCTATTCTTAACTTGTCTGGAGTCAAGTTAGCCCCCGTTTTGTTGCCAGGTTTATACCGAACAACGTGCGGGGGTTTTCTCTTTCCAGCAACCGATGCCGCCGGGGATCAAGCCCCCGCAACATTGCGCCTCACCGGGAATTCCCAGCTTGCCGCTGATTCTACGGCAGCCCATTCGCCATATCACCGCGCAATATTCCGCTTTGCGTAGCGCCTCGCATTTCACCCGTTTCTCGCCAGGACGCTGGAAAGATTCTTGCCAGTTGGCAACATTCCTGCCGACCATCAACCCAGGTAAATACATAACTCGTTGATATCTATTAATTCAATTTCTGGCACAGCGATTGCTATTTGAGTGTGAGCTGTTCTGTTCCGAATTAAAGGAGATATCATGTCTGACTGTCGTACTTACGGATTCAACACCCAGATCGTTCACGCGGGGCAACAACCCGACCCTTCAACTGGCGCGCTCAGTACGCCTATTTTCCAGACTTCAACGTTTGTGTTTGACAGCGCCGAACAAGGTGCCGCCCGCTTTGCGCTGGAGGAGTCCGGGTACATTTATACTCGTTTGGGTAACCCCACCACCGATGCGCTGGAGAAAAAGCTGGCGGTGCTGGAAAGAGGTGAAGCCGGACTGGCAACCGCGTCCGGTATTTCTGCCATCACCACAACGCTGCTGACATTGTGCCAGCAGGGTGACCATATCGTTTCAGCCAGCGCAATTTACGGCTGCACCCACGCGTTTCTGTCACACAGCATGCCGAAGTTCGGGATTAACGTCAGCTTCGTCGATGCGGCGAATCCTGAAGAAATTCGCGCCGCCATGCGCCCGGAAACCAAAGTGGTGTATATCGAAACGCCCGCCAACCCGACGCTCTCATTGGTTGATATTGAAACGGTGGCCGGTATTGCCCATCAGCAAGGCGCAGTGTTGGTGGTGGATAACACCTTTATGTCGCCGTACTGTCAGCAGCCTTTGCAACTGGGCGCAGACATCGTGGTGCACAGCGTCACCAAATATATCAACGGTCACGGGGATGTGATTGGCGGCATTATCGTCGGCAAGCAGGAGTTTATCGACCAGGCGCGGTTTGTTGGGTTGAAAGATATCACCGGCGGCTGCATGAGTCCGTTCAACGCCTGGTTGACGCTGCGCGGCGTTAAAACACTGGGCATTCGAATGGAACGTCACTGCGAAAATGCGATGAAAATCGCCCGCTTCCTGGAAGGACATCCGTCCATCACCCATGTTTATTATCCCGGTCTCTCTTCACATCCGCAGTATGAGCTGGGCCAACGGCAGATGAGTCTGCCAGGAGGAATTATTAGCTTCGAAATCGCCGGCGGCCTCGAGGCTGGCAGACGGATGATCAATTCTGTAGAATTGTGCCTCCTCGCGGTCAGTCTCGGTGATACCGAAACCCTCATTCAGCACCCAGCGTCTATGACACATTCGCCCGTTGCGCCAGAGGAACGGCTTAAAGCAGGTATTACCGACGGGCTTATCCGTCTTTCTGTGGGTCTTGAAGATCCAGAAGATATTATTAACGACCTTGAACACGCCATCAGAAAGGCAACATTCTGACCACTACAGCCTGAGCCGACGCCGATCGGTTCAGGCTGTTGGGAATCAAGGCACAACAGTCTGGCTATACGCGCAATCCTTTTCCGGGGAGAGCGTGTATTTTGGGCAGGGGGTTCTATGCAGGACAACACATTACAATTAAGCAACAATACAGCAACCGCCGTACCAATCTCAAAAAAAATACCGTTCACGAAATACGATTTTGGCTGGGTATTACTCTGTATCGGCATGGCAATTGGCGCCGGAACGGTACTGATGCCGGTACAAATTGGCTTAACTGGTATTTGGGTATTTATTGTCGCCTTTATTATTGCTTATCCCGCAACCTATATTGTGCAGGACATTTATTTAAAAACATTATCAGAAAGTGAAACCTGTAATGACTATACCGATATTATAAGTCATTATTTGGGGAAAAACTGGGGCGTATTTCTTGGCGTCATTTACTTCCTGATGATTATTCACGGTATATTTATTTATTCCTTATCCGTAGTATTTGACAGTGCCTCTTATATCAAAACCTTTGGCTTGACCGAGGCCGACCTTTCGCAGTCAATAATCTACAAAGTTGCCATTTTTGCCGTGCTGGTCGCCATTGCTTCCGGGGGAGAAAAGCTGCTGTTCAAAATCTCCGGTCCGATGGTAGTAGTAAAAGTGGGGATCATCATCGTGTTTGGTTTTGCGATGGTCCCGCACTGGAACTTTAGCAATATCAGCGCATTTCCTGAAGCCTCGGTTTTCTTTCGCAACGTGCTGTTGACCATCCCGTTCTGCTTCTTCTCTGCGGTGTTTATACAGGTATTAAACCCAATGAACATCGCTTATCGCAAACGGGTGGCTGACCGGGTACTGGCGACGCGCATGGCGATACGCACGCATCGCATCAGTTACATTACGCTGATTGCTGTTATTCTGTTTTTCTCCTTCTCTTTTACCTTTTCGATTAGCCATGAAGAGGCCGTTTCGGCCTTTGAACAAAATATTTCCGCCCTGGCGCTGGCAGCGCAGGTTATTCCAGGACAAATTATTCATATCACCTCAACGGTACTGAATATCTTCGCCGTATTAACTGCGTTTTTTGGTATTTACCTGGGATTCCATGAGGCGATAAAGGGTATTATTCTTAACGTCCTGAGTCGTGTCATTGACGTTGAGAAAATTAATCCGTTAGTGCTTACGCTGGGTATTTGCACATTTATTGTGATCACCCTGGTTATTTGGGTGTCGTTCCGCGTATCGGTACTGGTTTTCTTCCAGTTGGGTAGCCCACTGTACGGGATTGTGTCGTGTATTATTCCTTTTTTCCTGATCTATAAAGTAACGCAACTGGAGAAATTGCGCGGCGTTAAAACCTGGCTGATCCTGCTGTACGGAATTCTGCTATGCCTGTCGCCATTATTGAAGCTGATTGAATAACCCGTCTAACGCGCCGCCAGCCACTGGCGGCGCTTAACTCACACTCTCCAACTGATAGCTGCGAATTTTATTCAACACCGTCGTATGCGACACCCCCAACGCTTTAGCGATATGCCGCGACGACACATTATCTTCGACCATTTGTTCGATGAGCTGACGCTCAGCACTAAGAACCTGTTCTTTAAAAGGGCGTTCCGTTGGGGCTTGCTCAACCGCGGGTAAATTCACCATTCCCAGTTCGTCCAGGGTAATGACATCCGATTCCGCCATCAGCATCAGACGAATAATGGTATTTTCCAGTTCACGAACGTTTCCCGGCCAGGCGTGATGGTGCAAGGCCGCAAAACAGGCTTTATCCAGGATTATCCGGCGCTGAAATTCCTTCGCGTACTTCTGCACAAAGTGGCGAATAAGCAGAGTGATATCCTGCGGACGCTCCCTTAAAGGAGGAATGGTGAGTGAAAGTACGTTGATGCGATAATAGAGATCGGCACGCAGCAGACGTTGTTCCACCATCTCTTCCAGATTGGCGTTGGTCGCCACAATAATACGTACATTAACCGGTATAATTTGTGCCCCGCCAACGCGACGGATCCCACCATCCTGAAGCACACGCAGTAATTTAGCCTGTAAGCTCAGCGACATTTCACCAAACTCATCGAGAAATAGGGTGCCTTTATCAGCCATTTCAAACAGCCCTTTTTTGCCTTTACAATCTGCGCCGCTAAAGGCCCCTTTCTCATAGCCGAAGAATTCACTCTCCATCAACGACTCAGGTAATGCAGAGCAGTTGACCGGAATAAACGGATAAAACCGCCGCTGCCCGGAATTATGGATAGCCCGGGCCAGTAACTCCTTGCCGGTTCCCGTGTCACCGCGGATCAGAACGGTATATTTGCTGTCGGCAATTCTGATCGCCTTTTCGATAAGCAAGCGCATGCTCTGGCTACTGCAAATAATGTCAGAGAAATAGCGCGGGCGTTCCGGCTCGGACGTTGACAGTTCACTTATCTCTTCACACAGGTAAGCGACGTTAATAATATCGGCGCGCTGGCTTAAACAGGATTGCACGCAGGAAATATCCTGCAGCTGGCGGCACCAGGATTTAATCAGGATCCGTCCCGGCGTGACTTTCATGGAGATGATATTGATATCACAGCAGGAAAATTCCTTCAGGACATCCTCAACCATCGACAGACGATCAATTGTTTTAATATCCCAGCGTATCGTGACCACATTTGCTCCTGATCGTTAGCAACTGCGAAATCGCTATTTCTGTGACAAAAGGGAATCTGACTACATTTTAGACGCTGTGGAATAATGTTCTGCCAGAGGACTCACATTGTGGACGTAAAAACAAAATATAAAAAAACCGGAGCACAAGGCTCCGGTTATTAGGTCATAACCCACGTTTATCGCTGTGGGTTTTCATCCTGGTCAACGGCGAAACAGGCCACCAGCTGACCGCCATAGTCTTTCAACTGCGGCTGAAGCTGGGTACACGGACCAAAGCGGCGGCGGCAACGAGCATTGAACGCACAGCCCGGCGGCGGATTCAGCGGGCTCGGCAGCTCGCCGGTCAGTTTGATACGCTCGCGGCGGTCGTCCGGGTTCAGACGTGGCGTGGCAGAGAGTAGCGCCTGGGTATACGGATGACGCGGATTATTGAAGATCTGATCCTTGGTCCCTTTTTCCACGCAGCGGCCTAAATACATCACCATCACTTCATCGGCAATGTGCTCCACCACCGACAGGTCGTGCGAGATAAAAACGTAGGACAGTCCAAGATCCTGTTGTAAATCCATCATCAGATTCAGTACCTGCGCACGAACCGAAACGTCGAGCGCCGAGACCGGTTCGTCGGCAATCACCACGTCCGGGTCCAGCATCAGACCACGGGCAATCGCGATACGCTGACGCTGGCCGCCGGAGAACATATGCGGGTAACGATCGTAGTGCTCCGTTTTCAGCCCGACTTTCGCCATCATCGCCAACGCTTTTTCACGCCGCTGCTCTTTGCTAAGCGTGGAGTTGATCAGCAACGGCTCTTCCAGAATCTGCCCCACTTTCTTACGCGGATTCAGAGAACCGTACGGGTTCTGGAACACAATCTGGATTTTCTGCCGACGCAACTTCTGCGCCTGCGGGTCGTGCTTGAGCAGATCCTGCCCCTGGTAATACAGCTCACCGCCGGTCGGCACTTCAATCATCGTCAACAGGCGGCCAAGCGTGGATTTTCCACAGCCGGACTCACCTACCACCGCCAGCGTTTTACCGCGCTCGAGGGTAAAGGAGACACCGTCCAGCGCTTTTACCAGGCGTTCCGGGGCGAACATGCCCTTTTTCACCGGGTAGTGCTTTTTCAGATCGATAGCCTGCAACAGCGGCTGTTGCAAGGTGGCCTCATGCGTACTCATAGTGTGGGCCTCCCGGCATCATCAAGTGGGTAGTGGCATTTCGACTGACGACCGCCTTCCAGCAGATTCAGTTCAGGTTCTTCAGCGCGGCATTTGTCGGTTGCATACGGACAGCGCGGGTTCAGCAAACAGCCCGTCGGTCGGTCATATTTACCTGGGACCACACCCGGTAACGAGGCCAGACGCGCTTTATCCTGCGCAAACTCCGGCAACGCGCGTAGTAATGCCTGGGTATACGGATGACGCGGCGCGCGGAAAATATCCTGTGCAGCGCCGGTTTCTACGACTTGCCCGGCGTACATCACGATGATTTTGTGCGCCGCTTCTGCCACCAGCGCCAGGTCGTGGGTAATCAAAACCAGCGCCATATTCTCTTTTTGCTGCAACTCCAGCAGCAGCTCGATGATCTGCGCCTGAATGGTCACGTCCAGCGCCGTCGTCGGTTCGTCGGCAATCAGCAACTTCGGACGACAGGCAATCGCCATCGCGATCATCACGCGCTGGCTCATCCCACCGGACAACTGGTGCGGATACACATCCAGACGCGAAGCCGGATCGGGGATCCCCACCAGCGTCAGCAGGTCAATCGCCCGCTGAACGCGCGTTTTTTTATTGCCGCCCTGATGCACCTTGATGGCTTCCATAATCTGATAGCCGACGGTGTAGCACGGGTTAAGGCTGGTCATCGGATCCTGGAAAATCATCGCCACTTCCGCGCCCACAAGCTGGCGACGCTCTTTCTCAGAGATGCGCTTCAGGTCACGACCGTTAAACTCCAGATTTTCGGCCATCACACGGCCAGGGTAGTCAATCAACCCCATAATCGCCAGCGAACTGACAGACTTACCAGAGCCGGACTCTCCCACAATGCCAACCACTTCACCCTGGTTCACACTGTAGCTAATGCGGTCTACGGCGCGGAATTCGGAGCCTACGTCGCCGAAGTGCACCGATAATTTATCTACATTTAATAACGCCATCTCGAACCTCTTACTGCTTCAGTTTGGGATCGAGCGCGTCACGCAGACCGTCACCCATCAGGTTAAATGCCAGCACCGTCAGCAGGATCGCCAGCCCCGGGAAGGTCACGACCCACCAGGCGCTTTGGGCAAACTGCAGAACGTCAGAGAGCATGGTGCCCCATTCCGGCGTAGGCGGCTGTGCGCCCATCCCCAGAAAGCCGAGGGCAGCCATATCGAGAATAGCGTTAGAGAAACCAAGCGATGCCTGAACAATCAGCGGCGCAAGACAGTTAGGCAGAATATTGACGAACATTTGGCGCATCGCACCGGCTCCCGCCACGCGCGAAGCGGTAACGTAGTCGCGGTTGACTTCCACCAGTACGGCGGCGCGTGTCAGGCGCACATAGTGCGGTAACGCCACGAACGTCAGCGCCAGCGCGGCGTTGCCAATCGAGGGGCCAAATACCGCCACTAGCACCAGCGCCAGTAACAGGCTCGGCAGCGCCAGCATGATATCGACAACGCGCATGATAACGTTATCGATAATCCCGCCAAAGTAGCCGGCGATCAGCCCGAGAATGACCCCCATCAGCAGGGAGAGAACCACGACCAGACAGCCGACCAGCAGCGACAGACGCGCGCCGTACATCAGACGCGAGAGCACATCGCGGCCCACATCGTCAGTACCAAACAGGTGCGCCATCGTGCCGCCTTCCTGCCACGCAGGCGGTGCCAGCAGCGCATCACGGAACTGCTCAGCCGGATTATACGGGGCGAGAACATTCGCAAAGACCGCAATCAGAATCATGATGACAACATAAACCAGCCCGACAACCGCGCCTTTATTGCGCTTGAAATAGTGCCAGAACTCCTGCATCGGGGTCATCGGCACCGGTGCGGCAATAACTTTATTTTCAGTAACCTGTGACATGATGGCCCCTTACTTCTTATGACGAATACGCGGGTTCACCACGCCGTACAGCAGGTCTACCAGCAGGTTGACGAGAATAATCATCGTCGCGACCAGTAGCACCCCGCCCTGTACCACCGGATAATCGCGGCGCTGTAACGCATCGATCAACCAGCGTCCCAGCCCAGGCCATGAGAAAATAGTCTCGGTCAGGATCGCCCCGGCCAGCAACGTACCAACCTGTAGGCCGATAACCGTGACAACGGGCAGCATGGCGTTACGCAAAGCGTGAATGATGATGACCCGCATACGGGTCAGGCCTTTGGCACGGGCGGTACGAATGTAATCTTCACCCAGTACTTCCAGCATTGATGAACGAGTCATACGCACAATTACCGCCAGAGGAATGGTACCCAGCACCATCGCGGGCAGGATCATATGCGCCAGCGCATCAATAAAGTTACCCTCTTCACCCCAGATAGCGGTGTCAATCAGCATAAAACCGGTCAGCGGGTTGGAATCATCAAGGAATACCATGTCGCTCACCCGGCCGGAAACCGGCGTCAGGTTCAACTGCACGGAAACCAGCATGATCAGCATCATGCCCCACCAGAAAATCGGCATCGAGTAACCGGTCAGCGCCAGTCCAACGGCGGTGTGATCGAAAATGGAACCGCGTTTAACGGCGGCAAGCACACCCACCGGAATACCCACTGCGACGGCGAAAATCATCGCGCAGACGCCAAGTTCCAGCGTGGCTTTAAAACGAGGCACGAACTCATCCCACACAGGTAAACGACTTTTCAGCGAGATACCTAAATCACCATGCATAACCCCCCAGATATAATGGAGGTACTGCTGCCACATCGGTTTATCCAAACCAAGTTCGGCCAGCAGTTGAGCATGACGCTCAGGGGAGATCCCACGCTCACCCGCCATGATCATTACCGGATCGCCGGGGATCATATGGACGAAGGCAAAAGTGAGAAGAGTGATACCGATAAACGTGGGGATGACGAGTCCCAAACGTCGGAGAATGAACTGCAACATAACCCGGATTCTCTCTAATGACGCACGGCCTGGAACCGTGAGTCTGTATTGCTCACAAATCTTATCCCACGCAAACTGCATCGCGGGTAAAGCATTACGCCGGATGGCGCTGCGCTTATCCGGCCTACACAACACCGGGGCGCAGCGCTTCCTTGATTGCTTTTAATTATTCGACAGAGACGTTTTCGAAGTGATGTTTGCCTAATGGATCAACCACATAGCCTTTAACTTCTTTACGCACTGGCTCGTACACGGTGGAGTGAGCAACAATCAGAGCTGGAGCCTGATCGTGCATAACAACCTGAGCTTGTTTGTACAGTTCGATACGCTTGTTGTGATCGTCGGTGGCACGCGCCGGCTGGATCAAGTCTTCAAACGGCTTGTAGCACCAGCGAGAGTAGTTGGAACCGTCTTTCGCTGCCGCACAGCTGAACAGGGTGGCGAAGAAGTTATCCGGATCCCCGTTGTCACCGGTCCAGCCCATCATGACGGCCTGATGCTCACCCGCTTTGGCGCGTTTCAGATACTCGCCCCACTCGTAGGTCACAATCTTGGCCTGAACGCCAATTTTCGCCCAGTCAGCCTGAACCATCTCCGCCATACGGCGTGCGTTCGGGTTGTACGGACGCTGTACCGGCATTGCCCACAGCTCAACGGTAAAGCCTTTGTCCTGACCGGCTTCTTTTAGCAGCGCTTTCGCTTTCTCAGGATCGTAACTGTAGTCTTTAATGTCATCGTTATAGCCCCACATAGTCGGTGGGATCAGGTTCTTCGCGGCCACGCCAGCGCCCTGATAAACGGCTTTGATGATCGCTTCTTTGTTTACCGCGTAAGTCAGCGCCTGACGAACTTTGACGTCATCAAACGGTTTCTTCTCGGTGTTGTAAGAGAGGTAGCCCACGTTCAGACCAGCCTGCTCCATCAGGTTGATGTTTTTATCCTGCTTCATACGCGCGATGTCTGCCGGGTTCGGATACGGCATCACCTGGCACTCATTCTTCTGCAGTTTGGCGTAACGTACGGAAGCATCAGGCGTAATAGAGAAGACCAGACGGTCGATCTGCGGCTTAGTACCCCAGTAGCCCGGGAAAGCTTTATACAGAATACGGGAGTCTTTCTGGTATTGCTGCAGCTGGAACGGGCCGGTACCAATTGGGTTGAGGTCTACTTTCTCCGGGGAACCGGCTTTCAGCATGTTGTCTGCGTATTCTTTAGAAAGAATAGAAGCGAAGTCCATCGCCAGATCGGCCAGGAAAGGAGCTTCCGGACGCGTCAGTACGAACTGAACGGTTTTATCGTCCACTTTTTTCACTTCGGAGATCAGATCTGGCAGACCCATCCCTTCGAAGTATTCATAACTGCCGCCAGAGACTTTGTGGTACGGGTTCTGGGCATTTTTCTGACGATCGAACGAGAACACCACGTCATCGGCGTTAAAATCGCGCGTCGGTTTGAAATCTTTATTGTCCTGCCACTTCACGCCCTGGCGCAGGTGGAAGGTGTAGGTTTTACCGTCTTCGCTGATTTCCCACTTCTCAGCAAGGCCCGGGATTACTTCGGTGGTACCGATTTTGAATTCAACCAGGCGGTTATAGATCGGTACGGAGCTGGCATCATAGGTGGTGCCAGAGGTGAAAAGCTGCGGGTTAAAGCCTTCAGGAGACCCTTCTGAACAATAAACCAGAGTTTTAGCCTGTACGCTTGCTGCGACGGTCATGGCCACCAGGCTCAGACCAAGCTTCAGCATCCCTGACTTCTTCAAGGAAATACTCATTCTTCTGCTCCAAATGTGATGTTTGTTGTTTTACCCTTTGCAGTGGGTTTGCACCGCCTGGCCTTTTTTGTTTTTTACCCGGCCGGGTCGGCGTTAAGAGGATGGGGATTCCGTTCACATAAGCGACTGAGTTGCAGTGCGGATTCTCCATGAAATGCCCCTCATGCCCTACAATCTGTCAACAGAATGTGAAAACGTCAATACAGGTAACCGTGATTTACACCAACGGTGAGAATTGACAAACAAAGATTAAAAAAAGTGCAGACGGCTATTTTCAGCAGGGAAATTTGTGCTACGCGCTCTGTACCAGAATAAATATCTTAATATTTAGCAACATTTGGTGATTAACATTTATGCAAATTCTTAAAACTTTCTAAATTAATGCTGCATATCTGAGCGATTAATACCATGAACGTTAAAACGCACAGCGGAAAATGCCAGGTTCAGCCATAAGTAGCGCAAAAAAAGTTTCATGCAAATATAAAAAAAGGCAATGGAATATGTCACAGAATCGTTAACAGTCAGTGGGAAGTGGCGCACAATTTTTGTAGACAAAATGAAGGTCAAAGATGGGTTTGGAATAACACCATACACGCCGGGATGAAACTAAGCCTGTAGGCCGGATAAGGCACCTGCGACGCCATCCGGCGATGCCTCCCGAATTGCCTGATGGCGCTGCGCTTATCAGGCCTACAAATGCAAAAACCCTGCTCGTTGAGCAGGGTTTTGAATTTGGTCGGTGATAGAGGATTACTCGCCACTACGTGGCTCGCCCTGCGGGCCGTTGCTGGCGCAACGTTCTCTCGCTACGCTCGAGTCGAACCTCTTGCCCCCGGAGGTTCTCATCCTCACGGGCTATAATGCAAAAAACCCTGCTCGTTGAGCAGGGTTTTGAATTTGGTCGGTGATAGAGGATTACTCGCCACTGCGTGGCTCGCCCTGCGGGCCGTTGCTGACGCAACGTTCTCTCGCTACGCTCGAGTCGAACCTCTTGCCCCCGGAGGTTCTCATCCTCGTCAATTCCGGAAAGCAAAAAGCCAGCCCGAAGGCTGGCTTTTCTAATTTGGTCGGTGATAGAGGATTCGAACCTCCGACCCCTTCGTCCCGAACGAAGTGCGCTACCAGGCTGCGCCAATCACCGAATGCGGGGCGCATCTTACTGCTCAGCAGCGCGCCCGTCAATCCCTTAGCATCAAAATGCCATTTGATCGGCGAGAAAGTCAGCAGCCTTCGTTACTGGGCTGCAACCTTCTTCGCGTCCGGAATACGGCACCAGTTGTTATTTTCGTTAATACCGCCATTTGGCGAGGTATAACCGAGGCAACCTAAAATAGTGTCGTATAGCTCCACATGACGACGCGGCACCTTCATATCAGCTTCTTGCTTCAGATGCGCGAACACCTTCGCATGGTCGGGATCTTCCAGATACTTGTCAGACATCCACACCAGCATAGGAACGCGGAACTGCTCTGGCGGCGCCATTTTACGCGGCGTCCCGTGCAGGTGCTCACGCTCGTTAATCGACTCACCATGATCGGCGGCGTAGAACACTATCGCTTTCTTATCGCGCAGCTGGTCAAACACTTGCGTAATAAAGTGATCCACATAGGTTACCGAGTTATCGAATGAGTTGATCATCTCAGCTTTTGAGCAGCCGCTATCAACATTGACGCATTCCGGCTTCCACTGTGCATATTCACGGGTGTAGCGCTGCGTATAGTTAAAATGCGAGCCTTTGGTATGCAGAATAATCAGGTGCTTACTACCGTCATCGTTCTGCTGCAGAGACTGCTGCATCTCGGGAATCAACAGCATGTCATCAACGTTTTTGCCACGGTTACGCGGCTCAGCGCCGATCTGCTCACGGTAGGAGATGTTCTCCGCCATGGTATTACTGTAAAACCACATCTCGCTTTGCATTGCGTAAAGGTCTGTCTTGAACCCTAACTGAGTAAGCACGGCAAAAACGTTTTGTTCTTTGAGGGTTCGCTGAGGATTTTCTTCCGCCCCACCTTCACGTACAAACATGCAGCGCAGAGAAAGTTTGGTTGCCGTATCACAGGAATATCCCCGGAACGCGGCCAGATTTTTCTCCTGGGCGAGCCTTGGCGTGGTATTTCGCTCGTAGCCAAAAATCCCCATATGATCCCAGCGGGTGGTTTCGCCGATGATAAACACCACATAGGTGTCGTCGAGGTTCTTCGGCGCAACATAGGTAAACTTTTTGGCCGGGTTCATCAGCGATTTGTTATCTGAAGACTCATCCACCTGCGCCCAGGCGTACAGGCCCAACGCCGAGAGCCAGTTTGACGGTAAATAAGAGTTCGCCACAACCCCGCCATAGCTGGGTAGATCGATGCCAGTTTCCCGTTCAACGCTTCTCTGTTGCATACTCAACAGGCGAATCGGCACCCACACCATCAGACCTGCCAGTAACACCACCGCCACGCTACGCCATCTCATGCCCGGCGTACGAATCTGTCTCATCAGGGTATAGCGGCAGCGGTTACTCCAGATCAACACCAATGGGATAATACTGACCGAAACCAGCCACACGATGAAATGCCAGCCAACCACTTCTTTCGATAAATCAATATCCGTGGTCATGACGGAGGCAATAATACCGTAGCCAATAACCACGTTCAGGAAGGTCATATAATAGCTGGCGCCGGCAGAACACAGCACCACAAAGGTGGCCAGCACACGCCAGGCCCGTCGACCGAATAAAGAGAGAAGCCGTAATAAAAAGAAGGTCACCAGCACAGTGCCGGCTAATTCAACAACCGCAGAGAGTCCTTTCCAGACGGTGAATTCGTGCGCATATCCGCTAAAACGACGGAAAAATACAGCACAGTTCATAAACAAACCGATATAGATTGCCAGCAAGAAACTGAGTTTCTGCTGCGTCATCGACTTAATGTATCTCATGCAAACAAACCCTGGGGATCGGGATAAAAACTCCCTGTGCAGCGGCCAAACAGACTTTACAGGGGAAAAATGCGACAACAGCAGAGGTGAAATATCTACGGGCGCGGGTAAGTAGACCACAAGAGGGAAGAAAAGTGCTTATAGAGAATGCAAATGGCGCATATATTTTTGTAAATATATGCGCCAGGTATTAATCAGACCACTAATAGATTTAGGCGTGCGCCTCGGTATATACGCTACGTTGTGGCTGGCGAATAGTGGTAGAAAGTGCCAGCGAGATGATTAACAGCGCAAAGATAACGCAGAAGGTCACATAGAATCCGCCAAACAGCGAGGCGATAATGGAACCACAAATACTGCCGATACCGAAGCCCAGGTAAATAACCCCGTAGTTTTTAGCCAGGTTATTGAGGCCAAAGAACTCACTCACCAGTGACGGGAACACGGTGATGGTGCCGCCAAAGTTAAATGCCACACAAGCAATTGCCGCAAAGAAAGTAACGTCATTGAGCGGGGCGAAGAGCAGCGCCGCCATACCGACCAGCGAAACTACCTGACCAATGGTGATAACACGAATACGAGAGATTTTGTCGGACAGAATACCCAGAACCAGACGGCCTGACAGGTTAGCGATGGAGATGACGGTCACCGCATTTGCCGCCGTGGCAACATCCATATGCGCCAGGCTCTGCGCAATATCTTTCGCCACGCCAATTACATACAGCCCGCTCATACACGCAGTGAGGAACATCACGGCCAGCATCCAGTACTGTGGTTTACGCATGGACTGCGCCAGGCTGTAGTCGTTCTCGACCACACCATTTTTCGCCTTCACTTCCTGATTCGGCGCATCTTTCATCAGCATGGAGCCAAAAACGATCATCACCAGCACAATTGCGCCCCAGATCATAAAGGTTTTTTCCAGACCCACGGTGCTAAGCAGTTGGCTGTCGATAAATTTAAAACCGAGGCTACCCAGGCCATAAGAGCCGATGGCAAAGGCGGAAATCAGCCCCTTACGCTCAGGGAACCATTTTACGCAGTTGGAAAGGGTTAACAGGTATCCGGCGCCATCCGCCAGACCGACCAGTACACCGGCACTCAGCCACAGCATAATCAGGCTGTCAGAGTGGGCGGTTAAGAAGAAGCCGACGCCCAGTAAGATACCGGAGGCCATGGTGACGCGCTTCACGCCAAAACGTTCTTGCAGCTTCCCGGCGACGGAAGAAGAAATCGCCAGCCCCAGGCTCAGTAAACCAAAGGAAAACGCAACCTGGCTCACCGGTGCGTCAAGTTTAGAAGAGAGCGCGCCGTTAAACAGGCTCCAGGTATAAACAGAACCTAAGGCAAATTGGGTAATGATGGTGCCGATCAGTGTCAGCCAACGGGTACGCTGATAATCAGTAGTTTTCATGGCAGTCTTCCTGCATAAGCAAAATGGGAAATTCTCTGCCAACAACCATACCGAAGCGCCATTTATACCAGGAAAAAACGGCATGAAATGCCGTCAGAACGGAATGAAATGCCTGGAATGCGGAATGAATGACGAGACAAAAAGTTGGGATACTGAACTTTACCGCATGTGTTAGTACACGCTATCGCTGGAAAGCGTGTGATTGTTGATCTCAATATGTAACTGAGATGTATAAACGATGATTGCTTTCGTTAAAATTTGGCACTTACCCCCATGGTGTACATATAGTCGCTGTTGTTGGTACTGTTTTCTGCCTGAGAAAGTGCGGCGTAAGCCGCCATATGTGGATTCAACAGCATATCTGCGCCGACGGTGACATCCAGCCAGTTACCGTCCTGTCCTGCTGTCGTCATGCGGCTGAGACCCGACTGCGTCTTCCAGATATTCTCGCCAAACTGTTGGTTATAGCTGATTTGCGCCCATGGTCGCACATCACCGAACTGCGAATTGACTCGCCAGCCTAACGTACTGACGCTGGCATGCCACATCGGATCGGTCGGTGTTATCGAGGTCGCGCTATCACCAAACTCGTTGTAGGTAGACGTGGTCGAGCCGTCATAATGTAAGGCGGCGACCGGTCCGGTTGTTACCTGCCTGGAAAGAGGAAAGTTCCAGCCCATACTCATGCCGCTGGTCGTATCCATCAGCGTCTGATCGGCCAGATTCACCACCGGCCCCGCCACGTTCTGCGTAGAACGAATTCGTTCCTCCAGAATGTCGTTATAACGTGGTTGGTGATCGCTGTCCCATGTATAACGTTCAGCCGTATGCCCTGACATCGCATCAACGATATATTCTTGTTGCCAGCCATATGCTGTATTGATGGACAGCGCACAAACTACGACGCTCGCCAGAGTTAACCTTTGGCGACCACTACTGTTTCTTATAATCATCAACGCGACTCCAGAAAAGAGCCGAATTCGGCGATATTATTGTCATTGTGTGTAGGAAATCGGGCCCATCAGGCCCTGTATTAAATATTGTCTTTTTAGCTGGCGCGTCAAGGCGGGCCGAATGAAATTTTTACGCCAGTAAAAACAGCGAGGAAGAATATGCAGCGTTGCGGATGGGTCAGCCAGGACCCACTTTACATTGCCTATCACGACAAGGAATGGGGCGTCCCCGAAACCGATGGCAAGAAGCTGTTCGAAATGATCTGCCTGGAAGGCCAGCAGGCGGGATTATCATGGATTACCGTACTGAAGAAACGGGAAAATTATCGCCACGCCTTCCACCATTTTGATCCGGAAAAAGTGGCAGCCATGACCGAAGAGGATGTGGAAAGGCTGGTACAGGATGCCGGCATTATTCGCCATCGCGGAAAAATTCAGGCCATTATCGGTAACGCTCGCGCCTTTCTGACTATGGCGCAAAACGGTGAACCGTTTAGCGAGTTCGTCTGGTCATTTGTTGATAACCAACCGCAAGTGACCTGCGCCGCCAACCTGAGCGATATCCCCACCTCAACGCCTGCGTCAGATGCTCTGTCTAAGGCATTAAAAAAACGCGGGTTTAAGTTTGTCGGCACCACCATCTGTTACTCCTTTATGCAGGCCTGTGGTCTGGTCAACGACCATATCACCAGTTGCATCTGTTACCCAGGGGCACAACATGATTCGTGAATCTAAAGCTGACGATCTGCCGTCAATTCTGGCGCTGTGGATGGAAAGCACGATCCATGCCCATCCGTTTATCGACGAACGCTACTGGCGCGAAAGTGAACCCGTCGTGCGTGATGTATACCTGCCCGCCGCGCAAACCTGGGTGTGGGAAGAGGAAGGTGAACTCAAAGGCTTTGTCAGCGTGATTGACGAACGCTTTCTTGGCGCGTTGTTTGTCGCGCCAGCGGCCATCAGAAGCGGAATTGGCACAGCGCTGGTGCGGCATGTCCAGCAGCGCTTTTCCCTGCTCAGCCTGGAGGTCTACCAGAAGAATCAGTCAGCGGTAAACTTCTACCATGCGCTGGGTTTTCGCATTGAAGACGGCGCATGGCAGGAAGAGACTCACCACCCCACGTGGATTATGGGCTGGCAGGCGGATCAAACGCCGTAAGCGTCAGGGCGGGTCCATTGTATTTTTCGAGCCACGCCAGGGCAGTGTTGCCCGCGCAGCCATTCCCCAGCTTCGAGCTGGGGAGATCTTTGGTCAGCACATTGACGGCGCCATTTTTACAAATACCACCGGCAGTAAGATCCAAATCAGGCCAGGCGCCTTCATGAATGCAGATGACGCCAGGTTTGATCCCTGTCGTCACGACTGCACCCGCCAGAATTTGCCCACGCGGGTTCCACACCCTCACCGTGTCGCCATGCTTAATACCACGAGCGTTCGCGTCCTGCGGATGGATCGTAACGGGCTCACGATCCGCCACCGCATACTGCTCACGCAACGCACTGTAATTCAACTGGCTGTGCAAACGGTGCGCCGGATGGGCGGAAAGCAGCTGTAACTGACCCGGCTCGGCGTTACCAAACCACTCATCAGGCGCCAGCCACATCGGGTGCCCACCACAATCCGCATAGCCGTAACCGGCAATCCTCGCACAGTAGATTTCAATTTTGCCGCTGTCCGTTTTCAGCGGATGCGCCTGTGGATCGCGGCGAAAATCCGCAAACCGAATAAAGTGCGCGCTGGCGGGGTTTTCCGGCATTTCGATCAGGATGTTCCGCTGCCAAAACTCGGTGAAGGACGGCAGTGTGACCTGCTGGCTGGCCCCGCGCTGCCCGGCGATATTGTAAAAGGTCTCCAGCCACGCCAGCTCGCTTTTACCTTCGGTGAATCGTTCATAGCCGCCCTTTTCCCAGCGCTCGCTCAGCTCGGCAAAGACATCAAAATCATTGCGCGCCTCATGCTGCGGCGGCACAACCTGCTTCATCGGCACCAGGTGCTGGTTGCTGTAATCACCCGTCATGGTGAGATCGTTGCGCTCAAACGAGGTGGTCGCCGGTAATACGATATCGGCATGCTTCGCGGCGGCGGTCCAGAAACACTCCGAGATAACCACCAGCTCCGGTTTTTGCCAGGCGCGAATCAGACGGTTGGTGTCCTGGTGATGAGTAAAATTGGCCCCGCCGGCCCACCATAACATGCGGATATCCGGGAAATGTCGGTCCATTCCGTTGTGCTGGTAAAAGCCTCCGGGGTTCTCCAGCGCTTCGACAATTCGCGCCACCGGGATTTTATCCACCGCATCGGTACCGCCTTTCACGCTGCCCTGCATCGAAGCCAATACTGCGGCGCGACGCGTTGGATTCCCACCGTTGGCAAAATGATACGACAGCCCAAAGCCTCCGCCTGGCGTGCCGATTTGCCCGAGCATGGCGGCCAGGGTGACAATCATCCAGTGTTTTTGTTCGCCATACTGCTGGCGCTGCATGCCCCATCCGGCCATCAGCATGGTGGTATTTTGGTGAAATATCGCCGCCAGTTCGCGTATTTTTGCCGCAGTTATCCCACAAATTTCAGCAGCCCACTCTGCCGTTTTTGCGACATTGTCAGTTTTACCCAGCAGATAGTCGGCAAACCGCTCATAACCAGTGGTACAACGGGCGAGAAAGTCTTCGTCGTGCCAGCCGTTTTCCACCAGCGTATACGCGATGCCCAGCATCAGCGCCACGTCGGTACCCATATGCGGGGCGATCCATTCCATCTTATCGCCAAAGAAATCCACGCTTTCCGATCGCATCGGATCGATACAGATCAAACGTTTGCCGCTATCCCGCAATGCCTCAAAGTAAGCAAGACCCTGTTCGTCGGAAGCATTCCAGGCAATCTTCAGGGTATTCAGCGGATTGGCGCTCCATAACACCACCACATCGCTGTGTTCCAACACGACGGGCCAGCTGGTCTGCTGCTGGTAAACTTCGTTGCCGCCCACCACGTACGGCATGATGGCCTGCGCGGCGCCCGTGGAGTAATCCCCCAGATGCCCGGTATAACCGCCCGCCAGTGCCATATAACGTTGTAACAGGGTCGCGGCTTTGTGTAACACGCCGTTGGAGCGCCAGCCGTAGGAACCAGCAAAAATCGAGGCCGGGCCATAGCTGTCACGGATACGTTTATGCTGCGTATGGATAAGCGTCAGCGCGTCATCCCAACTGACGCGAACAAACTCATCCTGCCCGCGCACGCCCTGTGGGCTTTCCGGCGAGGCGAGAAAGCCTTTACGTACCATCGGAAAACGTACCCGCGTTTTACTGTGTACCTGGTCACGCACCACGGTTTGCAAAGAGTTGGGATGAGTGGTGGGCAACGCGCCACGGGAGGAGAAAACGGTCTCGCCATCGGTTTCGACGAGAATAGGTCCCCAGTGGGCAGCGGTTAACACCGAGTAGTGTGCGGGTGAATTAGCCAAGATGGCGCTCCTGAATACGATGTAGCGGCTTATTTATTCTGCCGTTCAATGTTACTTACAAATTTCAGAGTCTTCCCTGGAATTTTCTTCATGTTCACACGTCATAATCAACCGCCACCGTCGCTGTGGCAAAGAAGAATAAGTCATTAAGGAATTGAGATGAAGAAACGTGTTTTTGTTATTGCTGCCATCGTGAGCGGCGCCCTGGCGGTTTCTGGCTGCACAACAAACCCTTACACCGGCGAGCGCGAAGCGGGTAAATCCGGTATTGGCGCAGGCATTGGCTCTCTGGTCGGCGCGGGTATTGGCGCACTCTCTTCTTCGAAGAAAGATCGTGGCAAGGGCGCACTGATTGGCGCAGCAGCTGGCGCGGCTGTTGGCGGTGGTATCGGCTATTACATGGACGTGCAGGAAGCAAAACTGCGCGAAAAAATGCAGGGAACCGGCGTCAGCGTGACGCGTAGTGGCGATAACATCATTCTGAACATGCCAAACAACGTCACCTTCGACAGCAGCAGTGCCAACCTGAAACCTGCCGGGGCTAACACCCTGACCGGCGTGGCCATGGTCCTGAAAGAGTACAATAAAACCGCGGTTAACGTGCTGGGCTTCACCGACAGCACCGGCAGCCAGGATCTGAATATGCGCCTGTCACAGCAGCGCGCGGACTCCGTCGCCAGCGCCTTGATCACTCAAGGCGTCGCCGCTAACCGTATCCGCACTCAGGGTATGGGTCCGGCAAATCCAATCGCCAGCAACAGCACGGCGGAAGGTAAAGCGCAGAACCGCCGCGTAGAGATTACCTTAAGCCCGATCCAGTAACGTTTTGAGCCGGAGACAGGCTGCGCCCGATCCGGCATGAAGCACTTGCCATCGTTGATTTTCGCGTTAAGGTGTTGTCACCAAATTCAGAGAAATCAGCGATGAGCAAATCAACACGGGCAACCATCAGCGATGTGGCGAAGGCCGCAAAAACCGGCAAGACCAGCATTTCACGCTACCTCAACGGTGAAAAGCACCTGCTATCCGACGCGCTGCTGGCCCGCATTGAACAAGCCATTGCCGATCTCGACTACCGACCCAGCCTGATGGCACGCGGCCTGAAACACGGTCGCACCCGCCTGATTGGCCTGATCATCGCAGATATTACCAACCCCTACTCCGTCAACGTATTAAGCGGAATTGAAGCCGCCTGTCGCGATAAAGGCTTTACCCCGCTGGTATGTAACACCAATAACGAAGTGGATCAGGAGTTGCACTATCTTGACCTGTTGCGCAGTTACCAGGTCGAAGGGATTGTGGTCAACGCCGTTGGGATGCGGGAAGAGGGGCTGAATCGCCTGCAACAGTCTGCGCTGCCGATGGTACTGATTGATCGTAAAATTCCTGATTTCGCCTGCGATATGGTCGGGCTGGATAACACCCAGGCCGCAACGGTTGCCACGGAACACCTGCTTGAACAAGGCTTTGAAGCCATTCTGTTTCTCAGCGAACCACTCGGCATGGTGAATACCCGCCGCGAACGTCTGAGCGCCTTTCGCGCCACGCTCGCACGCTATCCCGGCGTTATCGCGCAAAATGCCGAAGTTCCGCTAACGGACAATGCGCAACTGGATGACACGCTGCGCCAGTTCCACCAGCAGCATCGAGGCATGCGCAAAGCCGTTATCTCCGCCAACGGTGCCCTTACGCTACAGGTTGCCCGCGCCCTGAAGCGCATTGGCCTCAACTGGGGCAGCGATATCGGGCTACTTGGTTTTGACGAGCTGGAATGGGCCGAGCTGGCGGGTGTCGGTATTACCACGCTGAAACAACCCACATGGCAGATTGGCTACACCGCTGTGGAACAGGTTGTACGCCGGATCGATGGCGGCTCTGACGCCATTCAGGAACAGGTTTTCTCTGGTGAACTGATCGTGCGCGGCTCTACCGCCCGCTAAATTTCCTTCGTGATGGTGATCATAAATTCGACATCCCAGGCTTTTCTTTGGAACCGGTTCCATCTAGCGTTATAGCAAGAACGCTGGTTATGGAGTTTCCATGAAAAGAAAAATTATGGTGGTCACCGCCGCCTACGGCTATGAGCAGGTCCGCGCTGCGGGTGGACAAACCGCCATGCTGCCCATCATTGCTGAAGCCGGTGCTGACGGCGTCGAAATTCGCCGCGAGATGCTAACTGACGCCGAACTCACCACGCTGTCAACGATGGCCTCAGCGATCGAAATCTTCGGCCTGCTGGCCTGTTATTCAGCGCCTGAGCCGCTGTTCCTTGAGGACGGTAACCTCAACCCCCGTCTTCCGGCGCTATTTGCGGAAGCGCAGACCTTGCAAGCGCTGTGGTTAAAAGTCTCACTTGGTCATTTTTCCCATACCGAACAGTTCGACGTTTTACGCGAATGGCTGGATAACAGCGGGATGGAACTGGTTGTCGAAAACGATCAGACCGCCTGCGGACGCCTGCAGCTAATGCAGCACTTTAACGAAGCCTGCCAAATGCAAAACCTGCCGATCTCGCTGACCTTTGATATGGGCAACTGGCTGTGGGTTGGCGACTCCCCGGAAGAGGCGGCGAAAAACCTGGCGCCAACCGTGGGATACATCCATGTCAAAGCCGCGGTTACACATCGCGACAGCTACCGTGCAGTGCCGCCTGATGCAGCCGATCCGCGCTGGCTGGCGCTGTTAAAAACGCTGCCTGACGATGTTCCGCGCGGCATCGAGTTTCCCCTGGAAGGACAGGATTTAACGGCGGTTACCCGCCNTGAAGAATTCACTGGATGTGGTCACTATAGGTGAAGCGATGGCGATGTTTGTCGCCACGCAAACCGGCGACCTGGCGGATGTAGAGCAGTTTATCAAGCGCGTTGCAGGCGCTGAACTCAACGTGGCGACCGGTCTTGCTCGTTTGGGTCTGAATGTAGGCTGGGTAAGCCGCGTAGGTAACGACAGTTTTGGCCGTTTTATTATTAAGTCGCTGGAAAAAGAAGGGATTGATGCGCAGGGAGTCACTCAGGACGAGCGCTTCGCTACCGGCTTTCAGCTTAAATCTAAGGTCGAAAATGGAACCGATCCCATTGTGGAATACTTCCGCAAAGATTCCGCAGCCAGCCATCTCAGTATTGAGGATTACCACGAGGACTATTTTGCCAGCGCGCGTCACTTGCACCTGAGCGGCGTGGCAGCCGCGCTTTCCGCCAGTTCCTATGAACTTCTGGCGCATACCGCCCGCGCCATGAAAGCTCAGGGGAAAACCATCTCGTTTGACCCGAATTTGCGTCCGGTGCTGTGGAAAAGCGAAGCCGAGATGGTGGAAAAACTGAACCGGCTGGCATTCCAGGCTGACTGGGTTTTGCCTGGCCTAAAAGAGGGAATGATTCTCACCGGACAACAAACACCTGAAGCCATCGCCGACTTTTATCTACGCCATGGTGTGAAGGCAGTCATTATCAAAACCGGGGCAGATGGCGCCTGGTACAAAACCGCCAGCGGCGAGCACGGCTGCGTCGCACCGGTAAAAGTCGACAACGTGGTTGATACGGTCGGCGCAGGCGATGGCTTTGCCGTGGGCGTGATCAGCGCTCTGCTGGAAGGCCGTTCGCTGCATCAGGCGGTGACCCGCGGCAATAAAATTGGCGCACTGGCCATTCAGGTTCAGGGCGACAGCGAAGGATTACCCACACGTGAACAATTAGGGGAATAAATCCCCGGCCACCGCTGTACCCTACATACAGAGGCGGCGTATCAGCATAACCAGAGGGCAGTCTATGAATAGCTCAACCAATGCAGCAAAACGCTGGTGGTACATCATGCCAATCGTGTTTATCACGTATAGCCTGGCGTACCTTGACCGCGCGAACTTCAGCTTCGCCTCCGCCGCAGGCATTAACGAGGATCTCGGCATTACCAAAGGGATCTCCTCTCTGCTGGGCGCTCTGTTTTTCCTTGGCTATTTCTTCTTCCAGATCCCGGGCGCAATTTACGCCGAGCGCCGCAGCGTACGAAAACTGATTTTCGTCTGCCTGATCCTGTGGGGGGCTTGTGCCTCGTTAACTGGGATGGTCAGCAATATTCCGATGCTGGCCGCTATCCGCTTTATTCTTGGCGTCGTTGAAGCTGCCGTGATGCCCGCAATGCTAATTTATATCAGCAACTGGTTTACGAAATCCGAGCGTTCACGCGCTAACACCTTCTTAATCCTCGGTAACCCGGTTACTGTTTTATGGATGTCCGTCGTTTCCGGTTATCTCATTCAGGCGCTGGGCTGGCGGGAAATGTTCATCATCGAGGGCTTCCCGGCCATCATCTGGGCGTTCTGCTGGTGGGTACTGGTAAAAGACAAACCGTCTCAGGTCGGCTGGCTGTCGGAATCCGAAAAAGCTGCGCTTCAGGCCCAACTGGAACAAGAGCAACAAGGGATCAAAGCCGTGCGTAACTACGGTGAGGCTTTCCGCTCACGTAACGTCATCCTGCTGTGTATGCAGTATTTCGCCTGGAGTATTGGCGTCTACGGGTTTGTGCTGTGGCTGCCGTCCATTATTCGCAACGGCGGCGCAAATCTGGGGATGGTGGAAGTTGGCTGGCTGTCATCCGTACCGTATCTGGCGGCGACGGCAGCGATGATTCTCGTCTCCTGGGCCTCTGATAAACTGCAAAATCGTAAGCTGTTTGTCTGGCCGCTGTTACTGATTGCCGCTTTCGCCTTTATCGGCTCCTGGGCCGTTGGCGCGGATCACTTCTGGCTGTCCTACACGCTGTTAGTTATCGCGGGCGCGGCAATGTATGCCCCATATGGTCCCTTCTTCGCCATCATCCCGGAAATGCTGCCACGCAACGTCGCCGGAGGTGCAATGGCGTTGATTAACAGCATGGGCGCGCTGGGCTCATTCTTTGGTTCCTGGTTTGTCGGCTACCTCAATGGCGCAACCGGCAGCCCATCCGCCTCGTACATTTTTATGGGGGTAGCGCTTTTTGCCTCAGTATGGCTAACTTTAATTGTTAAGCCTGCTAATAATTCCCAAATTCCGGTTGGCGCACGCCACGCTTAAATTTTAACTTACGGAGATTCGCATGAAGCCGTCCATTATTCTCTATAAAGCGTTACCTGACGATTTACTGCATCGCCTGGAAGAGCATTTTACTGTGACTCAGGTGCCTAACCTGCGCCCGGAAACGGTCGCACAGCACGCCAAGGCCTTTGCCAACGCCGAAGGTCTGCTGGGCTCCAGTGAAGCCGTCAATACCGCGCTGTTGGAGAAAATGCCCAGGCTGCGTGCGACATCCACAATTTCCGTAGGCTATGACAACTTCGATGTCGATGCCCTCAATGCGCGTAAGGTACTGTTGATGCATACGCCAACCGTGCTCACGGAAACCGTCGCCGATACGGTAATGGCGCTGGTGCTAAGCACCGCTCGCCGTGTGGTGGAAGTTGCTGAGCGAGTGAAGTCAGGCGAATGGACCAAAAGTATCGGGCCAGACTGGTTTGGTACCGAT
Source organism: Citrobacter sp. TBCS-15 (assembly GCF_005280815.1). Taxonomy (NCBI): domain Bacteria; kingdom Pseudomonadati; phylum Pseudomonadota; class Gammaproteobacteria; order Enterobacterales; family Enterobacteriaceae; genus Citrobacter; species Citrobacter sp. TBCS-15. The sequence continues at coordinate 225,556 of NZ_SZWK01000251.1, forward strand.
GTCCACCACAAAACGCTGGGCATTGTCGGCATGGGTCGTATCGGGCTGGCGCTGGCGCAACGTGCGCATTTTGGCTTTAGCATGCCGATTCTCTATAACGCCCGCCGTCATCATCAGGAAGCGGAAGAACGCTTCAACGCACGTTACTGCGATCTCGACACGCTGTTGCAGGAGTCTGATTTTGTCTGCCTGATCCTGCCATTAACCGACGAAACACATCATCTGTTCAGTACCGAGCAGTTTGCTAAAATGAAGTCTTCCGCCATTTTCATTAACGCTGGACGTGGCCCGGTGGTCGATGAAAAAGCGTTGATTAGCGCTCTGCAAAACGGCGACATTCATGCCGCAGGTCTGGATGTATTTGAGCAGGAGCCATTAGCGACAGACTCTCCGCTGCTGTCACTGCCCAACGTGGTGGCCGTGCCGCACATTGGTTCAGCCACGCACGAAACGCGCTATAACATGGCGGCCTGTGCGGTGGATAACTTAATCGATGCGCTGCAAGGAAGAGTGGAGAAGAACTGCGTCAACCCGCAGGTCGCGCAATAAACAAAAGGCCGGGCAGCGCTTACGCTTACCCGGCCTTCTATGTATTACAGCACTCTTTTACTGAGTGGCATTCACCGCAGCAGTCCAGGCTTGAGTAAACGCCTGATGCTGAGCAGCCAACGGGCCAATCAGCGTGTTGTACTGACTTGCCTGTTGTGAAGTGGGGAACTGGATACCGTTGGCGACAAAGCTCACCTGCGTATCCTGCTGCGCCACAAAATCACCGACCTGCACCAGTTGCTGCGTGAAGATTTGCGCGGCAGGGATCAGCGGCTGTAGCGCCTCTGAAGGTGCAGTGACGACTTTATTGTAGACCTGGTCAAAGACCGGCTTGAGATCCTCACCCTGCTTCAGCGCGCCATGCGCAGCATCTGCCTGCAGTTTCGCATTCTGCAACTGTTGCCCTAACACACCCAGTGCGCCATTTGCCTGACGCAGCGGTTCACGCTGAGTCACATAATCCTGAGGAACACGAATCGCATTTACGCTATCAACGACCGGGCGCAGACCGGAGTCCATCGCCTGATTAACCTGTTGAGAATAGCCATACAGAATCGCGTAATCGGACACAAACGGGCCAAACTGTTTTTTCTGATCGGCGGTCAGCGTTGGCAAACGCTCCCCGCTACGCATTGCAGTATTCTGCAGAAAATCGATAAACGCTTTGCGCTGATCGCCTTCTTTATCAAAACACCCACTCAGGCCAACTACCATTAAGAGCGCCAAAACAGGCGCAAACCAGCGAGAGCAGGACTTACCTGTCGCCATTTTAATACTCCTTTCACCCAAAAATGCGCACAACGACACCCGCGTGCCAGACGTTGACAAGGATAGTCCAGGTCAGGCTCTCAAGATACCCTTTCCGCGTAATCTTGTGAGGGAAAATAACCGTTCCCGCCCCCCTTTTTTTTGCTAAACAATGCGCCATTCATTACCCAGGGTCGTATTTTCGTCATCTTTACAATCGGGAGTGATCGTTCGGAGATCGCGACCTTAATCAGTTTGTTAGCCTGTAAAGGCTTGTCGCTCATACTCTGCTGAAACGAATCCATCACGCAAACCTTAGATCCGACTTCATTTTTTCCGACTACTCTTAAGGAGCTTCGATGAAATTCACGATCCCGCTGTGTGATTTATAGGAGTTCTCAATGGAATACAAAGATCCAATGTTTGAACTGCTGAGCAGTCTGGAGCAGATTGTTTTTAAAGATGTATCGCAGACAGTTACTCTGACGCAAAAAACCAACCCTTTCACCGAATTTGAACAGCTACGACGAGGGACAGGTTTAAAAACAGATGATTTTGCCCGAGTGATGGGCGTGACGGTCGCGATGGTGCATGAATGGGAGTCTAAACGCGTAAAGCCTTCCACTACCGAATTGAAGTTGATGCGCCTGATCCAGGCCGATCCGAGATTAAGTAAGCAATTGATGGATTGAACTATTTTTTAATTTTGCTGAAGAACGGTCCGGTAAAAGGGCCGTTCCCTTACGGAGGGTATCCACAAATAAGAAAATAGTAGTTGCATCCACAGGCGTAAAATGAGTTAATGCTCTCAACGGTTTGACGTACAGACCATTACAGCAGTTTAGTAAGGCAAGTCCCTTCAAGAGTTATCATTGATACCCCTCGTAGTGAGCATTTCCTTTACTGTTAAAAAATCTGTAGAGCACGCCATATCGCCGAAAGGCACACTTATTTTTTAAAAGGTAATACACTATGTCCGGTAAAATGACTGGTATCGTAAAATGGTTCAACGCTGATAAAGGTTTCGGCTTCATCACTCCTGACGATGGCTCTAAAGACGTGTTCGTACACTTCTCTGCTATCCAGAACGATGGCTACAAATCTCTGGACGAAGGTCAGAAAGTTTCCTTCACCATCGAAAGCGGCGCTAAAGGCCCGGCAGCTGGCAACGTAACCAGCCTGTAAGCTTAAAAAGCTCAAAATTCTGAATCCCTGCCAAACGGCGGGGATTTTTTTATCTGTATTTCGCAATACATCCCACCGAAACGGGTCTTTGCATTACTTTACCCGCCGTACCTTTGACCTTTCCCTAAGGGCAAGCTTTATAGTGAGCCAGTCTGTATTCCATAATGTTCACAAGGAATTGAAGCTATGTCGAAATCCTCACTGCTGCTGGTTTTAGGTTTGCTCACAACGGGTACTGCATTCGCGGCGACCCCGGAAGCCACTTTTCTGGCGGAACATGGACTCAGCGGTAAATCCGTTGAGCAAATCGTAGAGACTATTGACCAGTCGCCGCAGAGTCGCCCGTTGCCTTACTCAGCGTCTGTCACCAGCACCGCGCTGAAACTCTCTTCCGGCGATCAGGTTTATACCCTGCCGCTCGGTGACAAATTCTACCTGTCATTCGCCCCCTATGAATGGCAAACACACCCTTGCTTCAACCATAGTCTGTCTGGCTGCCAGGGCGAAATGCCGGAGAAGACATTCAATGTCAAAGTGACGGACAGTAAGGGAGAGGTCGTGGTACAAAAAGCGATGAAAAGCGGTCGAAACGGCTTCGTCGGGGTATGGCTACCGCGCAATATGGAAGGCACCATCGCAGTAAACTACAACGGTAAATCAGCCGAGTATCCCATTAAGACTATGGAAGACAGCCAGACCTGCCTGACTAAGTTGCAGTTGCGCTAACAACATAAAAAATGCCGGATAAGGCGGAGACGCCATCCGGCATTTTCTAAGTCAGCTCAGGACCGTTACTGTAGCAGCGAAATATCCGCCACGCGCAGGAACAGCTCGCGCAGTTTTTCGAGCATAGACAGACGGTTAATACGCAGTTCTTTATCTTCTACGTTAACCATGACTTTCTCGAAGAAGGCATCGACCGGTTCACGCAGTGCCGATAGCTCAACCAGCGCTTCCTGGTAATGCCCGGCTGCAAAGACTGGCTCCAGCTTGTCGCGCAGCACCACAACCTGCATCGCCAGCGCAATTTCTTCCGGCTCTTTCAGCGTTGCCGCATTCACGCGGTCGTTCAGCGTTTCTTCAGACTTCGCCAGGATGTTTGATACACGCTTGTTCGCCGCAGCCAGCGCGGACGCGGCTTCCAGCGTACGGAAGTGCGATACCGCCTTCATACGCGCGTCGAAATCAGCTGGACGAGTCGGACGACGCGCCAGCACGGCCTGAATGGTATCAACGGTGTAACCCTCGTCCTGATACCATGCGCGGAAGCGACCGAGCATAAAGTCGATAACGTCATCCACGACTTTCGCGTTGGTCAGCTTGTCGCCGTACAGACGAACCGCTTCCTCGGTCAGCGTTTGCAGATCGAGATTCAGGTTCTTCTCAACGATAATACGCAGCACGCCCAGCGCGGCACGACGCAGCGCAAACGGGTCTTTGTCGCCTTTCGGATGCTGGCCGATACCGAAGATACCCGCCAGGGTGTCCATTTTGTCGGCAATCGCGACGGCACAGGCTACCGGGTTAGACGGCAGGTCATCGCCGGCAAAACGCGGCTGATACTGCTCGTTCAGCGCCACGGCCACATCTTCCGCTTCGCCATCGTGACGCGCATAGTGCATGCCCATCACGCCCTGGGTGTCGGTGAACTCGAAGACCATGTTGGTCATCAGGTCACACTTGGACAGCAGGCCCGCACGCGTTGCGTGGTTCACGTCAGCGCCAATCTGACCAGCAATCCAGCCCGCCAGCGCCTGGATACGATCGGTCTTGTCGCGCAGCGTACCCAGTTGCTGTTGGAACAGCACGGTTTGCAGACGCGGCAGATGATCTTCCAGACGTTTTTTACGGTCGGTATTGAAGAAGAACTCGGCATCCGCCAGACGCGGGCGCACAACTTTCTCATTACCGGAGATAATCTGGCTCGGATCTTTCGATTCGATGTTGGCAACGAAGATAAAGTTCGGCAGCAGTTTGCCATCGTTGGCGTAAACCGGGAAGTACTTCTGGTCGCCTTTCATGGTGTGAACCAGCGCTTCTGACGGAACCGCGAGGAATTTATCTTCGAACTTCGCGGTCAGCACTACCGGCCATTCTACCAGCGAGGTGACTTCTTCCAGCAGGCTTTCGCTCAGATCGGCGTTACCGCCAATTTTACGCGCCGCTTCTTCTGCATCGGCTTTGATTTTCGCTTTACGCTCAGCGTAATCCGCAATCACTTTACCGCGCTCACGCAGGATTTCTGGGTATTGATCGGCAGAATCGATGGTGAATTCCGCTTCGCCCATAAAGCGATGGCCGCGAATCACGCGATCGGACTGAATGCCCAGAATCGTTGCCGGAATCACTTTGTCGCCCAGCAGCAGAGTCACGGTGTGAACCGGACGCACGAAATGGACGTCAGACGCGCCCCAGCGCATCAGTTTCGGGATCGGCAGCTTAGCCAGCGAGGTGGCGATCATGTTCGGCAGCAGCGTTTCAGCGCTTTCGCCTTTCACATGCGCGCGATACAACAACCACTCGCCTTTATCGGTGGTCAGACGCTCGGCCTGGTCAACGGTGATACCGCAGCCACGCGCCCAACCTTCTGCCGCTTTGCTCGGTTTGCCTTCGGCGTCAAACGCCTGAGCAATTGCCGGGCCGCGTTTTTCAACTTCACGGTCAGGTTGCGCTTCAGCCAGGTTCGCGACTTTCAGCGCCAGACGACGCGGTGCGGCGAACCACTCAACGTTGCCGTGCGCGATGCCAGCGTTATCCAGCTCCGCGGTAAAGTTCGCAGCAAAGGACTCAGCCAGGCTGCGCAGTGCTTTTGGTGGCAGCTCTTCAGTGCCGATTTCCACCAGAAAAGTTTTCTCAGACATGGCCGCCTCTTATTTCTCTTTGTTGCACATCGGGAAGCCAAGGGCTTCACGGGAAGCGTAGTAAGCTTCTGCCACTGCTTTGGTCAGGGTGCGAATGCGCAGGATATAGCGCTGACGCTCGGTGACGGAGATGGCTTTACGCGCATCCAGCAGGTTGAAGCTATGGGCGGCTTTCAGAATACGTTCATACGCAGGCAGCGGCAGTGGATTTTCCAGCGCCAGCAACTGCTGCGCTTCTTTCTCGTACTGCTCGAAGCAGGTGAACAGGAAGTCCACGTCGGCATATTCGAAGTTATAGGTGGATTGCTCCACTTCGTTCTGATGGAACACGTCGCCGTAAGTGGTTTTACCCAGAGGGCCGTCGCTCCAGACCAGGTCGTAAACGCTGTCTACGCCCTGAATGTACATGGCCAAACGTTCCAGACCGTAGGTAATTTCCCCGGTCACAGGTTTACATTCCAGACCACCAACCTGCTGGAAGTAGGTGAACTGCGTGACTTCCATACCGTTCAGCCACACTTCCCAACCCAGCCCCCAGGCACCCAGCGTCGGGTTCTCCCAGTTATCTTCCACGAAACGGATATCGTGAATGGTCGGGTCCATACCCAGCTCTTTCAGAGAACCCAGGTACAGCTCCTGAATGTTGTCCGGAGACGGCTTAATCACTACCTGGAACTGATAGTAGTGCTGTAAGCGGTTTGGGTTTTCGCCATAGCGGCCGTCGGTCGGACGACGAGAAGGCTGCACATAAGCAGTCGCCATCGGTTCCGGCCCCAGCGCACGCAGGCAGGTCATTGGGTGAGATGTCCCCGCGCCGACTTCCATGTCCAATGGTTGAACGATGGTGCAGCCCTGGCGAGCCCAGTAATCCTGTAAGGTCAGGATCAAGCCCTGGAAGGTCCTGGTATCAAACTTTTGCATATTATTTCGTGCTGGATACGTGTGGATTTAAAGGAAGCGGTCAGTATACCCGCTGGCTGCAAGATATACAGTACGAAACGGGAAAAAGGGGGAACTTAGCGCATGGAAAGGTGCAAAAACTGCCCGTCTGCATCAAAAGAGCAGACAAAACTCTCTTTACGGAAGGTCGAACCACGCATCTCATAGCTGCCCTGGAATTGTTCCAGGCCGGAGATATCAATTTTCTGCGCGCCGATGTTATAAAGTTGTGCCGCCTCATTTTTGCACAGCGACTCCATATCCAGCGAGCGTGTTGCACTGACCTTAACCTTTTGCGCCTTCTGCGCGGGTGCAGACGGCTGTGTGTCGGCGCAGGCTACCAGCATGAGGGTAGCGATCGCGGGAAAGAAATACTTCATCATCATTTTATTACCGCCTGGTTTGCTGGTCAGTCTTATTATTAGTGTCTGGAAACAGATCCTATTTTGAGAATCTCATCAGACCATCTCAAGCTTTAGCGTAAAAACTCAGATTATTCCAGTGAGTTACGTACGCAAAATATCGGTCAGACTTTTTTTAATGGAGACAGAGGAACTGATGCAGCCCAAAATTTTCTGGATTGATAATCTGCGCGGAATAGCTTGTCTCATGGTTGTGATGATCCACACCACGACCTGGTACATCACCAATGCGCACAGCGTCAGCCCGTTGAATTGGGATCTGGCCAATGTGCTCAATTCCGCCTCTCGCGTCAGCGTCCCGCTGTTCTTCATGATTTCGGGCTATCTGTTTTTTGGTGAGCGCAGCGCCAAACCGCGCCATTTCACGCGCATCGCGCTGTGCATTCTTTTTTACAGCAGCGTGTCGCTGGCCTATATTCTGTTGTTTACCTCGATCAATGCTGAGCTGTCGCTGAAAAACCTGCTGCAAAAACCGGTGTTTTATCACCTGTGGTTTTTCTTCGCCATCGCCGTCATCTACCTGGTTTCCCCGCTGATACAGGTGAAAAATATCAGCGGCAAGATGCTGCTGGCGCTCATGGTAGTGATTGGGGTGATTGCCAATCCCAACACCGTCTCGCAAAAAATTGGCGGTTTTGAGTGGCTTCCCATCAACCTGTACATCAGTGGCGATACCTTCTATTACATCTTGTACGGCATGTTGGGTCGGGCGATTGGCATGATGGATACGCAAAAGCGTGCGCTCACCTGGCTCTGTGCGGCGTTGTTCATCACCGCGGTGTTTGTTATTTCTCGGGGCACGTTGCATGAACTGCGCTGGCGCGGCAATTTTGCCGATACCTGGTACCTCTACTGCGGCCCGGCGGTGTTTATTTGTGCCGCCTCGCTCCTGACGCTGGTCAAAAATACGCTCAGCAAGCGCACTCTACCGGTACTGGGCCTTATTTCCCGCCACTCGCTGGGCATTTATGGCTTTCATGCGCTGATCATTCACGCGCTGCGCACCAACGGCCTTGAACTCAAAAACTGGCCACCGCTGGACATGCTGTGGATTTTTAGCGCCACGCTGGCGGGTAGCCTGCTGTTGTCCATACTCTTGCAGCGTATCGATACGCGCAGGTTGGTGAGTTAAGACTCACCCTTTTGTTCATTCGGCCCTGGACGCAGGAGTAAAACTTGTCCGGCCAAACACACAAAGAATGCTGCCAGGTATAGCCCCTTTTCGAGGGGCGTTAACGGTATATTCCATATCCCCACCAGCAGTAGCCCCAGCGTTATCAATGCCACCATCTGACACACGGAAGCGAAGCGTTCGTCGTTCTGATTGAGATTTTCAGCACGCTGATAAGCGTACGTCACAAACATTCCCGTCATCAGCGCACCCAGAAAATAGCCTTTGCCGCTTAATAACGGACATGCTCGCCATAAGCCGATAACGTAAATCAGTATGCCAGAGAAAAATAATATCCATGGCAACAGCCTGGTCGTCTTCATTGGGATCTCCTTATCCATCATGGATACAATATGAATAACCCGCTAAAGACAACACAGAAATATGCCACCACACTGGATTTTCAGAATAAATCCATTCGCATCAATTATTTATTTCATTGAAATATATATTTGATAAATCCCCTCTGCTATTCAGAGGGGAAAATCGTCAGGACATCAGCGGCTGTAATTGCTGATAAATACGACGGAAGGTTTCCCGACGCTGTAGGTAAAGCGCATGGCGCTCAGCATCAGGATAATGCGCCTGTTCCAGCGTAAGCTGAGGCAGTATGTCTGCTAACGGCTGCTGCGGATTCATAGCGATTTGCGCCAGTCGCGCCGCACCAAGTGCAGGGCCGACATCACCGCCGGTACGGTAATCCAGCTGCAATCCGCTGATGTCAGACAACATCTGACGCCAGTATGCGCTGCGCGCCCCGCCGCCAATCAAGGTAATGCTGGCAGGCTGCACGCCGCACGCATGCACCACATCCATACCGTCAGCCAGCGCAAAACCCACACCTTCCAGTACCGCTCGCGCCAGTTCTGCCGGACCATGCTGATGCGTCAGACCGAAAAATACGCCCTTCGCCTGCGGGTTATTATGCGGCGTACGTTCACCGGACAGATAAGGTAAAAACCAGACCGGCTCGGCGTCTTCATTCGCCTGTTGCGCTGCGGCGATCAACGCAGGTACGCTCGCCTGTCCGGTTAATTTCGCTGCCCAATCCAGGCAGGATGCTGCGCTCAGCATCACGGACATCAGGTGCCATCGTTCCGGCAAAGCATGACAAAAACTGTGTACCGCGCTTTCCGGTTTGCTGAGGAAGCCGTCGCTTACCGCAAAATAGACGCCGGATGTACCCAACGAAAGCATCGCCTGACCGGCATTCATCATGCCCACGCCAACCGCCCCCGCCGCGTTATCACCGCCCCCGGCAACGACCGCAACCTCACTCATTCCCCAGTTCCGGGCGACTTCTGGCAGCAATGTTCCGGTAATCGCACAACCTTCGTATAGCGCAGGCATATGCGCACGAGACAGCTTACAGGCCGCCAGCATGACATCACTCCAGTCACGTTTGGCGACATCCAGCCACATCGTACCTGCCGCATCAGACATATCGCTGGCAAAATCGCCGGTCATACGCAGACGCAGGTAATCTTTCGGCAACAGCACTTTATCAATCTGGCTGAAAATCTCCGGTTCGTGGCGCTGCACCCACTGCAATTTTGGCGCGGTAAAGCCAGGCATCATCAGGTTGCCAGTAATAGCACGAGACTGCGGAATCTGGTTCTCCAGCATTATGCACTCTTCACCGCAGCGGCCATCGTTCCACAGGATAGCGGGACGTAATACTTTCTGTTGCTTGTCCAGTAACGTCGCGCCGTGCATCTGGCCGGCAATCCCTAACGCTTTCACCTCACTGAGCGAATGCTGCTGGCCCAGCGCTTTTACGGCGCGATCCGTTGCCAGCCACCATTGTTCAGGGTCCTGCTCTGACCATAACGGATGCGGGCGCGAGACCGTGAGTTTCTCCGTTTGCGAAGCGATCACATCGCCCTGCTCATTCAGCAGAATGGCCTTTACGCCTGAGGTGCCTAGATCTATCCCGATATACATAGCGTATCGTTCCTTAAAGAAAGGCCCGGCAGCGCGTAGCTTTCCGGGCTTACGGACGTTCTCAGAAACCTGTTATTTGTCGAACAAATAATGGTTTACCAGATTTTCCAGCAGTTCCTGATGACCGCTCTGGTGCACTGGCGCCAGGTTATGTTGTTCAGCGTACTGCGCAATTTCCGTCAGCGTCATCTGCCCTTTCAGAATTTGCTGGCCCAGCTCACCATTCCAACCGGCATAGCGCTTGGCCACGCGCTGATCCAGGCCACCGTCCTCAATCATACGGGCCGCAATTTTCAGCGACAGCGCCATGGTATCCATTGCGCCAATATGACCATAGAACAGATCGTATTTATCGGTGCTCTGACGACGGACTTTGGCGTCGAAGTTCAGACCGCCGGTGGTGAAGCCGCCCGCTTTGAGGATTTCGTACATCACCAACGCATTCTCTTCTACGCTATTCGGGAACTGGTCAGTATCCCATCCCAGTTGTGCGTCACCGCGGTTGGCATCGACAGAGCCAAACAGACCCAGCGCGATAGCAGTGGCGATTTCATGATGGAAAGAGTGACCCGCCAGCGTGGCGTGGTTGGCTTCGATATTCAGTTTGATCTCTTTTTCCAGGCCAAACTGCTTGAGGAACCCGTAAACGGTCGCTGCATCGTAGTCGTACTGGTGTTTGGTTGGTTCCTGTGGCTTCGGCTCGATAAGTAAAGTGCCCTGGAAACCCGTTTTGTGTTTGTGCTCTACCACCAGTTGCATAAAGCGGCCAATCTGTTCACGTTCCTGACGCAGATCGGTATTCAGCAGCGTTTCATAGCCTTCACGACCGCCCCACAAAACATAGTTTTCGCCGCCTAGCTTATGCGTGGCATCCATCGCCGTGACCACCTGCGTGGCAGCCCAACTGAACACTTCCGGATCCGGGTTCGTGGCCGCGCCCGCGCCGTAGCGTGGATTGGTGAAGCAGTTTGCCGTTCCCCACAGCAGCTTGACCCCACTTTGTTCTTGTTTTGCCGCCAGTACATCAACCATCTGCGCAAAGTTGTTTTTGTACTCTTTCAGCGACGCGCCTTCCGGCGAGACATCCACATCATGGAAGCAATAGTAAGGGACGTTCAGTTTGTGAAAGAACTCAAATGCGACATCTGCTTTGCGTTTCGCCAGCGCCAGTGCTTCTCCGGGCTGCTGCCACGGGCGATCGAAAGCGCCCATGCCGAACATATCCGCACCGTTCCAGCAGAATGTATGCCAATAGCAGGCGGCAAAACGCAGATGATCTTCCATGCGTTTGCCCAACACGATTTCGTCAGGGTTGTAATGGCGAAATGCGAGCGGGTTAGTAGATTTAGTCCCTTCAAAACGAACACGATCGAGTTGGTCGAAATAAGCCTGCATAATAAGCTCCATAATCAGGTAATACGGCGAGTAAACTGCGATATAGCTATACTGGAATTTCCTGATTTATTGCTCAATTACGTTATTTCACACCGCCATTAAGAGAATACCCAAACGTGCGCTGGCTCCCAAAAAATCGCATTGAAAAAAGAATTAAAAAAGCGATCGCGATCGAAGGTTCATCATTAAACAAAAAACCGTAATGCGCAGATAAAAAATGGCAATTGTCATCCCGCGTTCAGTATGTGAATTTTGCGTAGAATCAGAAAAATAAAAATTTGTCACGCTTCATCAAGCAGTCGTACCTGCGGTTTTGCTAGTATCGACAGGCCACGTTAACCTTCCAGGACAGGTTCTTATGTTTGATAAACGTCACCGCATCACTCTATTATTTAATGCCAATAAAGCCTACGACCGCCAGGTGGTAGAAGGGGTGGGTGAATATTTACAGGCATCGCAATCAGAGTGGGATATATTCATTGAGGAAGATTTCCGCGCCCGCATAGATAATATCAAAGACTGGTTAGGCGATGGTGTTATTGCTGATTATGACGACGATGACATTGCACAATTACTTGCCGATGTGGATGTTCCTATCATCGGCGTCGGGGGTTCCTACCATGCGGAAAAGGATTATCCGCCGGTACATTACATTGCCACCGATAACCACGCGCTGGTAGAAAGCGCTTTCCTGCATCTGAAAGAAAAAGGGATCAACCGGTTCGCATTCTACGGACTGCCCGCTTCAAGCGGCAAACGCTGGGCCGCTGAACGTGAATATGCGTTTTGCCAACTGGTCGCGAAAGAAAAGTACCGTGGTGTTGTCTATCAGGGACTGGAAACCGCGCCGGAAAACTGGCAGCACGCGCAAAACCGTCTGGCGGACTGGCTGCAGACTCTGCCGCCGCAAACCGGCATTATCGCCGTCACCGACGCGCGAGCGCGGCACGTCCTGCAAGCTTGCGAACACCTGCATATTCCGGTCCCGGAAAAACTGTGCGTGATTGGTATCGACAACGAAGAACTGACCCGTTACCTGTCGCGGGTGGCGCTGTCATCCGTTGCTCAGGGGGCCAGGCAGATGGGGTATCAGGCCGCTAAGCTTTTGCACCGTTTACTGGCGAATGAAGAACTACCGCTGCAACGCATACTGGTCCCTCCAGTGCGCGTCATTGAACGCCGTTCAACTGACTACCGTTCATTGACCGATCCGGCGGTGATACAGGCGATGCACTTTATCCGAAACCATGCCTGCAAAGGCATTAAAGTCGAACAGGTACTGGATGCAGTGGGGATTTCGCGGTCGAACCTGGAGAAACGTTTTAAAGAAGAGGTCGGAGAAACTATCCATGCGGTGATTCATGCCGAAAAGCTGGAAAAAGCGCGCAGCCTGTTGATTTCGACCACGCTTTCAATCAACGAAATTTCACAAATGTGCGGCTATCCATCTTTGCAATACTTCTATTCCGTCTTCAAGAAAGAGTACGACACGACGCCAAAAGAGTATCGCGATGTGAATAGTGAAGTATTGCTATAGAGGGAATTGCCGGATGGCAGCTTCGTCTGATCCGGCCTACAAGATGATTTGTAGACCGGATTACACACGTTACATATGCGCGGCGATTAAGCGCTGGTTATCCTGATACATTGCGAACAGATAGTTGTTGTAGCTCTGTCCCTTAGTGGAATAACCCTTCAGCTTATGGATCATCGCAGTAGCGGTGACTTCCTGATCGGCTTTACGCAGTTGCGCTCGTGACTTACGGAAAGAAGAGTAAGCAGGGTGCGTATTCAGGTTAATGACATAGGCATTGACTGACTCTTTCACTGATTCAAACTGTGAGTAGCCTTTCACCTTACCCGGGGCATTGTTACAACGCCCTTTGCCACATTTCATGCCAAACAGGTTGTTGTTGCTCCGCGCCAGCTTCGATGTCCCCCAGCCGCTTTCAGCCGCAGCCATGGTTGCCACCATACTGGTCGGGATAATGTCTACACGCTCAAGCAGCGTATTCCACGGAATTTTACGCGTGTTACCAGACCAGCTCACCTTGTAGCGCTTGGCGATGTCTTTCATCCGCGTACGCTCTGTCGGCGACCAGCGATTCTGGTACTGTTTTGAAATCAGCCAGTTACGATCCGCCGTAATGGCAGCATTTTGGCTGGTAATATAAGGCATAACCGTCCGGAGAAACGCTTTTTTCCTTGGTGTTCCGGAAGGGTATTTTCGCAAATCAGGAAGTGAACTACTCTTTGCACTATTGCGAGAATACTCTTGTTTACTGCTAACCTGTTTATTACTTGCCTTGATTACCTGGGGCTTGTGACTCGTTGTCGCCGTATGTGTCTTTGCCAGCACCTCACCCGAAAATGCAACGGTGAGTAACATAAGAATCATTGCCCCATATCGTCGAATGGGAGTCAATATCATTAGGTCTCCTGGTCGGATTTATACATTCCAACACCTTATATTTTTCACAAAAATGAGAGATGAATCTCAAATCATATCAAAAATAACGGTCAAGAGCACCCAAAGGAATAGTCCAATTCTGAAACTATGTCACGCGTTAACGATTCGGGGCGCCATTAATTTGATGAAAATGTGGGGGTTATCGCAAAATAAGTTCATTTTTTGCGCGCATTAGCTCACCCTCACTTCTCCTCCTGGCGGAATCAGCTCAAAGGAGGAGTTTCCGGCCTGATTTCACTGGCAAACTGGCGAAAATCGCAGCATCAAGGACAGCATTATGAAACTTGCCGCCGTTGCGCTGGCGCTAATACCCGGAATTGCCATCGCCTCAACATGGACCTCTCAGGGACTTCCCACCTTCGAAGCGGAAGGTACGGGTAAATTCGTCAGCCATGCAGCGTTGACGAAGGGTACTCGTCCTTTAATTCTGAATTTTGACCAACAGTGCTGGCAGCCAGCTGATGCAATAAAACTCAACCAGATGCTGTCGCTCAAACCTTGTGAAGGCGCCCCGCCGCAGTGGCGTTTATTCAAGGACGGCGATTACACGCTGGAAGTCGATACCCGCTCCGGCACGCCAACGCTGATGCTCTCAGTCAAAAGCGCCGCAGACCCCGTCAGTGTCCAAATTCGCCAGTGTCCGAAATGGGATGGTTCGCCATTAACGCTGGACGTCAGTCAGACCTTCCCGGAAGGCGCCGTGGTGCGCGACTACTACAGTAACCAAACGGCGACGGTAAAAAACGGGTCGATTACCCTGCAGCCCGCCGCAACCAGTAACGGATTGTTGCTGCTGGAACGGGCGGAAACCGACGCCCCCGCTGCTTTCGACTGGCATAACGCGACGGTATATTTCGTCCTGACAGACCGCTTTATGAATGGCGATCCGGGCAATGACCACAGCTACGGTCGGCGCAACGACGGTATGCAGGAAATTGGTACCTTCCACGGCGGCGATTTACGCGGTCTTGCCAGCAAACTCGACTATCTGCAACAACTGGGCGTCAATGCGCTATGGATCAGCGCGCCGTTTGAGCAAATCCACGGCTGGGTCGGCGGTGGCACCAAAGGCGATTTTCCCCACTACGCCTATCATGGCTACTACACTCAGGACTGGACCACGCTCGACGCCAATATGGGCAACGAAAACGATCTGCGCGCGCTGGTTGACGGCGCTCACCAGCGCGGCATCCGTGTCCTGTTCGATGTCGTGATGAACCATGCAGGCTACGCCACGCTGGCGGATATGCAGGAATATCAGTTTGGGGCGCTGTACTTATCAGGCGATGAGCTGAAAAACACGCTCGGCGAACGCTGGACGGACTGGAAGCCAGCCGCCGGGCAGAGCTGGCATAGCTTTAATGATTACATCAACTTCAGCGATAAAACCGGCTGGGAAAAATGGTGGGGCAAAAACTGGATCCGCACCGATATTGGCAATTACGACAACCCTGGCTTTGACGACCTGACCATGTCACTGGCTTTTCTGCCCGATCTGAAAACCGAATCCACCACGCCTTCCGGCCTGCCTAATTTTTATCAGCACAAACCAGATACTCACGCCAAAGCTATCGCCGGCTACACGCCCCGTGACTATCTGACCCACTGGCTCAGTCAGTGGGTGCGCGATTACGGAATTGACGGCTTTCGGGTCGATACCGCCAAACACGTTGAGCTGCCCGCCTGGCAGCAGCTCAAAACACAGGCCAGCGCGGCGCTGGTCGAATGGAAGAAAGCCAACCCGGACAAAGCGCTGGATGATAAACCCTTCTGGATGACCGGTGAAGCCTGGGGTCACGGCGTCATGCTAAGCGACTATTATCGTCACGGTTTCGACGCGATGATCAATTTCGACTATCAGGAGCAGGCGGCGAAAGCCGTTGATTGTCTGGCAAATATGGATCTCACCTGGCAGCAGATGGCGGAAAAACTGCAGGGTTTCAACGTCCTGAGCTATCTCTCCTCCCATGATACCCGGCTGTTTCGCGAGGGTGGAGACAAAGCCGCCGAGCTATTGCTACTGGCGCCTGGGGCAGTACAACTGTTTTACGGTGACGAGTCGGCCCGGCCTTTTGGCCCCACGGGTTCCGATCCCTTGCAGGGTACGCGCTCAGAGATGAACTGGCAGGATGTGACCGGGAAATCTGCCGCCAGCGTCGCCCACTGGCAACGTATCAGCCAGTTCAGGGCCAGACATCCCGCCATTGGCGCCGGTAAACAAACCACGCTGACATTGAAGCAGGGATACGGATTCGTCCGTGAACATGGCAACGATAAAGTTATGGTGGTGTGGGCCGGTCAGCACTGATCCTGACGGGCTTCTCGTACTCGCTGATGCGAGAAGCCCAATTCACGATAAAACACCACCCCGACAAAAATCTGCAGCACAAAACATCAATCCAGCCTGATACCCCTGATTTGCACCCCGCCATAGGTAGCGTTATGGTTAGCCACTTTACTACTCAGTTCGACAGACCACCTGCTATGACATTCTCACTTTTTGGCGACAAATTTACCCGCCATTCAGGCATCACACGCCTGATGGAGGACCTCAACGATGGCTTACGCACACCAGGCGCCATCATGCTCGGCGGCGGTAATCCGGCGCAAATCCCAGAGATGAAAAATTACTTTCAGTCTCTGCTGGCAGATATGCTGGAAAACGGCAAAGCCACTGATGCGCTTTGCAATTATGACGGTCCACAAGGTAAAACCGAGCTACTGGCCGAGCTGGCGAAACTGCTACGTGAGAAGCAGGGTTGGGATATCGAGCCACAAAATATTGCACTGACAAATGGCAGTCAGAGCGCATTTTTCTACTTATTCAATCTCTTCGCCGGACGCCGCGCCGACGGAACAACACAAAAAGTGTTGTTCCCATTAGCGCCGGAATATATTGGCTATGCCGATTCCGGGCTGGAAGAAGAACTCTTTGTCTCTGCACGCCCAAACATCGAACTGTTACCAGAAGGACAGTTTAAGTATCACGTTGATTTTGAACATCTGCACATCGGTGAAGAAACGGGGATGATCTGCGTGTCGCGCCCGACTAACCCGACAGGCAACGTGATCACCGACGAAGAGCTGATGAAGCTGGATCGGCTGGCCAACCAGCACGGCATCCCGTTGGTGATCGATAACGCGTATGGCGTACCGTTCCCTGGCATCATTTTTAGCGAAGCGCGACCGCTGTGGAACCCAAACATTGTGCTGTGCATGAGCCTTTCTAAGCTGGGTCTGCCAGGCTCCCGCTGCGGCATCATTATCGCCAATGAAAAAATCATCACCGCCATCACCAATATGAACGGCATTATCAGCCTTGCGCCCGGCGGAATGGGACCAGCGATGATGTGCGAAATGATTAAACGTAACGATCTTCTGCGCCTTTCTGAGACAGTGATCAAACCGTTTTATTACCAACGCGTTCAGCAGACTATTGCGATCATTCGCCGCTATTTACCTGAAGATCGCTGTCTCATCCATAAACCAGAAGGGGCGATTTTCCTGTGGTTATGGTTCAAAGATTTGCCGATCACCACCGAGCTGCTGTATCAGCGCCTGAAAGCGCGCGGCGTGCTGATGGTTCCCGGTGACTACTTCTTCCCGGGGCTGGATAAACCCTGGCCGCATACTCATCAGTGCATGCGCATGAATTACGTTCCAGAGCCGGAGAAAATCGAAGCTGGCGTGAAGATTCTGGCGGAAGAGATCGAGCGCGCCTGGCTGGAAGGCTAACGCAAATCCCGACCCGAGCGTGGGTCGGGATCGCTTCACAGCGGCTGTGAACGCAGACGCTGTCGCTGCATACTGACAGCATCAATACACTGCAAGGCATTGGTCGGGCAGGCTTCTACACATGCAGGTCCCGTCTCGCGATGCCAGCACAAATCACATTTTATCGCCTGCGCCCGTGCCGTTCGTGCGACAACATTCATCGCCCCAAACGGACATGCGATCATGCAGCTTTTACAGCCAATACACTGCGCCTGTTCAACGAAGATATGCCCATGTTCACGACGAATAGCGTGCGTTGGGCACACATTAGCGCAGGGAGCATCTTCGCACTGATGACAGGCTACTGCCGTCGTAAAGGCATCGTCTTTAATCACCCGAATCCGCGGGATAAACGCCGCGGAGGAGACCGATGCGCAATCCTGATTTTCCTGATGTGCGACAACGCAGGCAACTTCGCAGGTACGACACCCAATACATTTTGCCGCATCCGCCATAATAAACTCGTTCATTGCCCCCTCCGTCAGAGTGAAAACCACAGATTGCCAGAGAGAGACTCCCTGCTGCCTTGATCGGACAGGGGAAACGGTTAAATTTTGTCAGGTGACTGAACGACGCCAGGCATGCGCCTAATCGCGAACGGTAAAGCCCAGCTCATTGGAAATTGCCTGAGCGGTTTCGCGCAGCGGCTTAAGTAAATTCTTTTCCCCTACCTGCTTCAGACGTGAGGTAGAAAGTGAAATCGACACCGAATACGGCACCCGACCGTGAATATCAAACACCGGCACGGCAATACAGGAAACCCCCAGCTCGTTCTCTTCTCGATCCATCGCCATACTGCTTTCGCGGATTTGCGCCAGTTCGTCATACATCGCCGGTAAACCGGTAATGGTATTGCGGGTCAGAGGCTGAATCAGATCCTGATGGCTCTCCCAGTAGGACGCCACGTAATCCGCATGCCCAAACGCCATATAGATTTTGCCCATCGCGGAGCAGTACAGCGGCATATGCTGGCCGATATAGGCGCGGGTACGCAGCATGCCCGTTGTCGGCTCGAGCTTATAGATCAAAATAGCGTGGTCATCTTCACGGCTGGAGAAGTTGATGGTTTCGCCGGTGGCAATATTCAGCGCTTCAAGGTGCGGCGCGGCGACATGGATGATATTCAGTGACGACAGCGCCTTCTGCCCAACGGCGATAAATTTAGTGGTCAGCCGATAGCTGCCCGCAGCGGGTGCGGGTGTGACATAGCCGCAGGACTGCAATCCTTGCAGGAGTCGATGCACGGTACTTTTGTTCAGCCCCGCCAGTTCAGACAGGTGGGCCAGCGGGCACCCATTCGGATAGTTGCTCAGGATCTCAATCAACATCAAACCACGGAACAGGCTCTGACTTCCGGCTGGCCTCTCTTTGTCTTGCGTCATTTCACTCTCTTTTGTGCCCATTTTTTCCGCTCCCCTTTTCGTCGCGCTCTGATGGTAGCGCAAAGTGTGTTTCAGTTCACGATCTGAACCAAAAAAACACAACTATTTGATTTTGCAGATTTTAAAAAACAGGCCACCCCGTTGATCTGTTAAATTTTGATCGCTATATTTGAAATCAGATTTCGCATAGTGAAATTTAGAGATAAAAAAGCGATCAAATTTAAACAAGGAAACAGGAATGAAAGTCACCTTTGAACAGTTAAAAGATGCGTTCAATCGGGTACTGCTGGCACGCGGTATCGCCGTTGAAACCGCCGATGCCTGTGCCGAAATGTTCGCGCGCACCACCGAATCCGGCGTCTATTCGCATGGCGTCAACCGTTTTCCCCGCTTCATTCAACAACTGGATAACGGCGACATCATTCCTGAAGCCAAACCACTGCGCATCACCAGCCTGGGGGCGATTGAGCAATGGGATGCCCAGCGTTCGATCGGCAACCTGACGGCGAAAAAGATGATGGACCGAGCCATTGAGCTGGCCTCCGATCACGGTATTGGTCTGGTGGCGCTGCGTAACGCCAACCACTGGATGCGTGGCGGCAGCTATGGCTGGCAGGCCGCGGAGAAAGGGTACATTGGTATCTGCTGGACCAACTCAATTGCCGTCATGCCGCCGTGGGGTTCGAAGGAGTGCCGCATTGGTACTAACCCGCTGATTGTCGCCATCCCCTCCACGCCAATCACCATGGTTGATATGTCGATGTCGATGTTCTCCTACGGCATGCTGGAAGTGAATCGCCTGGCCGGTCGCGAACTGCCGGTAGACGGTGGCTTTGACGATGAAGGCAATCTCACCAAAGAGCCTGGCATTATCGAAAAAAATCGTCGCATTCTGCCAATGGGTTACTGGAAAGGTTCAGGTCTGTCGATTGTGCTGGATATGATTGCCACCCTGCTTTCTGACGGCTCTTCCGTTGCGGAGGTCACTCAGGATAACAGCGACGAATATGGCGTTTCGCAGATTTTCATCGCCATTGAAGTGGATAAGCTGATCGATGGCGCCACGCGCGATGCCAAACTACAGCGGATTATGGATTTCATCACCACCGCCGAACGCGCGGATGAAAACACGCCTGTTCGTCTGCCAGGCCACGAGTTTACAAAGCTACTGGAAGAAAATCGCCGTAACGGTATCACCGTTGATGACAGCGTCTGGGCAAAAATTCAGGCGCTGTAAGGAGCAACACCATGATCTTTGGACATATCTCTCAGCCTAACCCGTGTCGTTTGCCCGTGGCGATTGAAAGGGCGCTCGATTTCCTGCGCACCACGGATTTCCGCAAACTTGAGCCGGGCGTGGTGGAGATAGAAGGTAAAAATATCTTCGCACAAATTATCGATTTAACCACGCGTGACGCTGCCGAAAATCGCCCTGAAGTACATCGCCGCTATCTGGATATTCAGTTTTTAGCCTGGGGTGAAGAAAAAATCGGTATCGCCATTGATACCGGAAATAACCAAATCAGCGAATCGTTATTAGAACAGCGCGATATTATTTTTTATCACGCCAGCGAACATGAATCTTTTATTGAAATGATTCCGGGAAGTTATGCCATATTTTTCCCGCAGGATGTTCATCGTCCAGCATGTCATAAAACTGTCGCCACGCCGATCCGCAAAATAGTCGTGAAGGTTGCTATTTCAGTTTTATAAAAGGAGCACAAAAATGAAAGCTAACACTACCGGTTATATTATCGGTGCGTACCCTTGTGCACCCTCATTTCACCAAAAGAGTGAAGAGGAAGAGAAGGACTTCTGGCGTCAACTCTCCGATACCCCGGATATTCGCGGACTGGAGCAGCCCTGCCTTGAGCATCTGCATCCGTTAGGTGACGAGTGGTTATTGCGCCATACGCCAGGCGAGTGGCAAATCGTGGTCACAGCGATTATGGAGACCATGCGCCGTCGTGGTAACAATAGCGGTTTTGGGCTGGCCTCCAGCAACGAAGAGCAGCGTCAGGCCTGTGTGGCGTATTACCGCCATCTGCACCAGAAAATCAACCATATTAATGCGGCCAGTGCCGGGAAAATAATCGCCCTTGAACTGCATGCCGCTCCACTGGCAAGCACCCCAAATGTCGCTCAGGCCACCGACGCGTTTGCCCGTTCGCTCCAGGAAATTACCCGTTGGGACTGGTCCTGCGATCTGGTACTGGAACATTGCGATGCTATGACTGGCCCCGCACCACGCAAAGGATTTTTGCCGTTAGAAAACGTACTGGACGCGATCGCCGGTTACGACATCAGCGTGTGTATTAACTGGGCGCGATCGGCGATTGAAGGGCAGGACCTCGCCCTACCGCTGGCCCACACGCAGCAGGCCAAACGGGCCGGGAAACTGGGCGCGCTGATGTTCTCCGGCACGACGCTGACAGGAGAATACGGCGAGTGGCAGGACCTTCACGCACCATTTGCCCCTTTCTGTCCGCAGAGCCTGATGACCACGGACCATGCCCGCGAATTATTCGCCTGCGCAGGAAGCGATCCATTGCAGTTTGCCGGTATTAAATTGCTGGAAATAAATGCCAATGCAGATGTGAACCATCGCGTAGCGATATTACGCGACGGCATCGCTGCATTAAACAAAGCAAAACTATAAAAATACGACCCTACGAGAATATTAATATGAACATGACCTCTCGCCCTACACTCAAAGATATACCCCGTCAGCGCTGGCTGCGGATTATTCCCCCGATTTTGATCGCTTGTATTATCTCTTATATGGACCGCGTTAATATCGCATTTGCGATGCCCGGCGGCATGGATGAAGAATTAGGTATTTCCGCCACCATGGCCGGTCTGGCTGGCGGGATTTTCTTCATCGGTTATCTGTTTTTACAGGTTCCCGGCGGAAAAATTGCCGTACACGGCAGCGGCAAGAAATTTATCGGCTGGTCGCTGGTTGCCTGGGCGGTTATTTCCGTACTGACGGGATTGATCACTAATCAGTATCAACTGCTGGTTTTGCGTTTCTTACTCGGCGTGGCCGAAGGCGGCATGCTGCCGGTGGTGCTGACGATGATCAGTAACTGGTTCCCCGACGCCGAACGCGGTCGCGCCAATGCGATTGTGATTATGTTCGTGCCTATTGCCGGGATCATTACCGCCCCGCTCTCAGGCTGGATAATCACCGTACTCGACTGGCGCTGGCTGTTCATCATTGAAGGTTTACTCTCCGTCGTCGTTCTGGTGCTGTGGGCCTATACCGTTTACGACCGTCCGCAGGAAGCGCGCTGGATCTCTGAGGAGGAGAAAAATTACCTGGTAGAAACCCTGGCCGCCGAGCAAAAAGCGATTGCCGGAACAGAGGTCAAAAATGCCTCTCTGGGCGCGGTGCTGTCCGACAAAACCATGTGGCAACTTATCGCGCTGAACTTCTTCTATCAGACCGGGATTTACGGTTACACCCTGTGGCTGCCGACCATCCTCAAAGAGTTGACCCACAGCAGCATGGGGCAAGTTGGCATGCTCGCTATTCTGCCGTACGTCGGCGCGATTGCCGGGATGTTCCTGTTCTCTTCCCTCTCTGACCGGACCGGCAAACGCAAGCTGTTCGTCTGCCTGCCGCTGATTGGCTTTGCCCTGTGCATGTTCCTCTCTGTAGCACTGAAAAATAACGTCTGGCTGGCTTATGCCGCACTGGTTGGCTGCGGATTCTTCCTGCAATCGGCTGCAGGCGTGTTCTGGACTATTCCGGCGCGTTTGTTCAGCGCGGAAATGGCCGGTGGCGCACGTGGGGTCATCAATGCGTTGGGTAACCTCGGCGGTTTCTGCGGTCCTTACGCGGTCGGCGTACTTATCACCCTGTACAGCAAAGATGCAGGCGTTTACTGCCTGGCCGTCTCACTGGCTCTGGCCGCGCTGATGGCGCTGCTGCTGCCAGCGAAATGCGACGCGGGTTCCGCGCCGCTCAAAACACTGAACCCACATAAACGCACGGCGTAAAACAATGCCCGGGGGCGCTGCGCTTACCGGGCCTACAAAATCAATAAATACCCAAGGCCGGATACGCGCAGCGCCATCCGGCAAAAATGAGATAACAAAGATGAGTGATAGAGAGACCTTTTGGCTGGGGATCGATTGTGGCGGTACCTATCTGAAAGCCGGTTTGTATGATGCCAAAGGTCATGAGCATGGAATTAACCGGCAATCGTTGCAGACCGTATCGCCATTACCGGGTTACGCCGAACGCGATATGCACCAATTGTGGCAACAGTGTGTTGCCACCATTGCCGGGCTGTTGAAGCGCACTGGCGTATCCGGTGAACAAATCAAAGGCATCGGTATTTCCGCTCAGGGCAAGGGACTGTTCCTTCTCGATAAACAGGATAAGCCGCTGGGCAATGCCATTCTCTCTTCCGACCGACGTGCGATGGGCATCGTTCAGCGCTGGCAGCAGGATGGGATCCCCGAGCAGCTCTACCCGATCACTCGCCAGACATTGTGGACCGGACATCCCGCATCCCTCCTGCGCTGGGTGAAAGAAAATGAACCGCAACGCTACGCGCAAATCGGCAGCGTCATGATGGGCCATGACTACCTGCGCTGGTGCTTAACCGGCGTGAAAGGCTGCGAAGAGAGCAACATCTCTGAGTCCAACCTCTACAACATGACGACAGGCCAGTACGACCCGCGTCTGACCCAGTGGCTGGGCATCAGTGAAGTCGACAATGCGCTACCGCCTATTGTCGGTTCAGCAGAAATATGCGGGGAAATCACCGCTCAAACAGCCGCCATAACCGGTCTGGCGGCGGGTACTCCCGTCGTCGGCGGTCTGTTTGATGTGGTTTCCACCGCACTCTGCGCCGGGATCGAAGATGAACACACCCTCAACGCGGTGATGGGAACCTGGGCCGTCACCAGCGGGATCGCTCACGGCCTGCGCAACCACGAAGCGCATCCTTACGTCTATGGCCGCTATGTCAATGATGGGCAGTACATCGTTCACGAAGCCAGCCCGACCTCTTCCGGCAATCTGGAGTGGTTTACCGCCCAGTGGGGCGAACTCTCTTTCGATGAGATCAACCAGGCCGTTGCCAGCTTGCCAAAAGCCAGTAGCGATCTTTTATTCCTGCCTTTTTTGTATGGCAGTAACGCCGGGATGGAGATGACCAGCGGTTTTTATGGCATGCAGGCTATACACACCCGTGCCTACTTGTTACAGGCCATCTACGAAGGCGTGGTTTTCAGCCATATGACCCACCTCAACCGTATGCGTGAGCGCTTTACCAAGGCGCATACCCTGCGCGTTACCGGTGGTCCGGCGCATTCCAACGTCTGGATGCAAATGCTGGCGGACGTCAGCGGTTTACGTATCGAACTGCCTCAGGTTGAAGAGACAGGCTGCTTTGGCGCAGCGCTCGCCGCCCGCGTAGGCACCGGTGTTTATCACAATTTCAGCGATGCCCAGCGCAGCTTACAGCACCCGGTACGAACCCTGTTGCCGGACGCCGCGGCGCATGCGAACTATCAGCGCAAATACCGCCAATACCAGAATTTAATTACCGCACTGCAGGGCTATCACGCCCGTATTAAGGAGCACGAATAATGAGTCGACCATTACTGCAACTGGCGCTTGACCACACGAATCTGCAAGCGGCCCAACGCGATGTCGCGCTGCTACAGGAAAGTGTCGATATCGTTGAGGCAGGCACTATTCTCTGCTTAACCGAAGGCCTTTCCGCCGTGAAAGCGCTGCGAGCACAGTGCCCGAATAAAATCATCGTCGCCGACTGGAAGGTGGCCGATGCGGGCGAAACTCTCGCACAGCAGGCGTTTGACGCAGGCGCCAACTGGATGACCATCATCTGCGCCGCACCGCTCGCTACGGTGGAAAAAGGCCATGGCGTCGCGCAATCCTGCGACGGCGAAATTCAGATGGAACTGTTCGGCAACTGGACCCTGGATGATGCCCGCGACTGGTATCGCGTCGGCGTTCGCCAGGCAATTTATCACCGTGGACGCGATGCGCAGGCCAGCGGTCAACAGTGGGGAGAAGCGGACCTGGCGCGGATGAAGGCGCTTTCTGATATCGGTCTGGAGCTGTCAATTACCGGTGGAATTACGCCCGCCGACCTGCCGCTGTTTCGCGACATCAACGTCAAAGCCTTTATCGCTGGACGCGCGCTGGCGGGAGCACAAAACCCGGCGCAGGTGGCCGCCGAATTCCATGCGCAAATCGACGCCATCTGGGGAGCAAAATATGCGTAACCATCCGTTAGGTATCTATGAAAAAGCGCTGGCCAAAGACCTCACCTGGCCGGAGCGGTTAGTGCTGGCGAAAAGCTGCGGTTTTGATTTCGTTGAAATGTCGGTAGATGAAACCGATGAACGTCTGTCGCGCCTTGACTGGACTCCTGCCCAGCGCGCATCGCTGGTGAGCGCGATGCTGGAAACCGGCGTGGCCATTCCTTCTATGTGTCTGTCGGCCCACCGCCGTTTTCCCTTTGGCAGTCGCGATGAAGCCGTCCGCGCCCGGGCACGCGACATCATGACCAAAGCCATCCGCCTGGCCCGGGATTTAGGTATTCGCACAATTCAACTGGCCGGTTACGACGTCTATTACGAAGAACATGACGAAGGTACACAGCAGCGCTTTGCCGAGGGGCTGGCATGGGCAGTTGAGCAAGCCGCCGCCGCGCAGGTGATGCTGGCGGTAGAAATTATGGATACCGCATTTATGAACTCGATCAGCAAGTGGAAAAAGTGGGATGACATGCTCTCATCGCCGTGGTTCACCGTCTACCCGGACGTAGGCAACCTCAGCGCATGGGGTAATGACGTTACGGCTGAATTGACGTTGGGCATCGACCGTATCGCCGCGATCCATCTGAAGGACACGCTGCCGGTAACCGAAACTCATCCGGGCCAGTTTCGCGATGTCCCCTTTGGCGAAGGATGTGTGGACTTTGTGGGCATCTTCAAAACGCTGCATCAATTGAACTATCGCGGATCGTTTCTGATTGAAATGTGGACGGAAAAAGCAAAAGAACCGGTGCTGGAAATTATCCAGGCCCGACGCTGGATAGAAGACCGTATGCAGGAAGGAGGTTTCCCATGTTAGAACAACTGAAAGCCGAGGTACTGGCGGCGAATCTGGCGCTGCCGGCACATGGTTTAGTCACCTTTACCTGGGGTAACGTCAGCGCAGTAGATGAAACACGCAAGCTGATGGTGATCAAGCCATCCGGCGTGGAATATGACGTGATGACCGCCGATGATATGGTGGTGGTGGATATCGCCAGCGGCAACGTGGTTGAAGGCAGTAAAAAACCCTCTTCCGACACGCCAACTCATCTGGCGCTGTATCGCCGTTACCCTGAGATCGGCGGCATTGTGCACACGCACTCACGCCACGCGACAATCTGGTCGCAAGCGGGTCTTGATCTCCCGGCATGGGGCACCACGCATGCCGACTACTTTTACGGCACGATCCCATGTACCCGACTGATGACCATGGAAGAGATCATCGGTGAATATGAATACCAGACCGGCGAAGTGATCATTAAAACGTTTGAGCAACGGGACCTGAACCCGATGCAGGTTCCGGCGGTACTGGTGCATTCACACGGCCCGTTCGCCTGGGGTAAAAACGCCGCGGATGCTGTGCATAACGCAGTGGTACTTGAGGAGTGCGCCTATATGGGGCTGTTCTCACGCCAGTTGGCCCCGCAGTTACCGGATATGCAGCCTGAGTTACTGGATAAACACTATCTACGTAAACATGGCGCGAATGCCTATTACGGGCAGTAGCATAAGTGATAGCCGCTGCCAGTTAGCAGCGGCTAATTATTTAGAATTTAACCCAATTATTGTGATTACTTTCCTGCTTCACAGCTTCTACACTCATTTTTCGAATGCCCATTAGAGTCTGTGGGATGTTATTATATTCATGTGATACGTGGAAAACAGAAATAGCCTCTTCAAGCTTAAGCGCCTGTTCCTCTAACGAACTCGCTGCTGCAGAGGACTCCTCAACCAACGCCGCATTTTGTTGTGTAGTCGTATCCATTTCCGTCATTGCCTGAGCAATTTGAGTAACACCCCAACTTTGCTCACTGGTTGCCAGTGCAATATCCGCCATAATATCGCGCATCCGAATGACTGATTGCTCAATATCCGCAATCGCAATCCCCGAACGTTCAACCAATGCAAAACCGGAATCAACCTGTTTAACCGAATCAGTGATCAATTCCTCAATCTCTTTAGCTGATTGCGCGCTGCGCTGGGCAAGATTACGAACCTCTCCTGCAACAACTGCAAACCCTTTCCCCTGCTCCCCAGCGCGTGCTGCTTCAACGGCAGCATTCAACGCCAGAATATTCGTCTGAAAAGCGATCCCATTAATTACAGAGGTAATTTCCGAAATACGGTGTGAGCTAGTTCGGACGTTTTTCATTGATTCAATAACAACCTGAGAAATTTGGCATCCTTCATTGGCTTTTTTCGCTGCAAGTTCAGACAGCTTTAGCGCATCGTTGGCATTTGCTGCATTAAGTGCAATAGTTGAAGTTAATTCTTCCATACTCGCCGCAGTTTCAACCACAGCAGCCGCTTGTTCTTCTGTACGAGAAGATAAATCAATATTTCCCGATGCTATCTCTGATGAAGAGCGTGCGACACTATCTACACCTTCTCTCACGTCATGAATAATCGTTTTCAGATTGTTATTCATTGTATATATCGACTGCATTAATGAACCCAGTTCATCGCGTCGTTCAGTCTTAAGATCGTGAGTCAGATCCCCTTTGGCAATCTGTTCTGCCAAACGTAAAGTATCCTGAATTGGCAACGTTATCGAGCGCGTAATCAGCCATGCCAATAAAATCCCGATACCAATTCCCACTAAAGCCACAATCTCCATTTGCCATTCAACCGTAGTAGAAACTTCCACCACCCTTTGTTGCATAAGCGCATTAATATCATGAATTCCGTGCGCTAATTCAGCCGCATTTTTTGCCAGCTTACTGGATACTTCAAGCACCTCATTATTTAATTGGCGATAAGGCACAATATCACTGGCGTAACCTTTTATTTCCTTAATAATATTGTCAAGATAGGATTGCCTCTCGCTTGATAATAATGATTTGAATCGCTCGCCAAGAGCCAGACTTTCATCAATACGGGTTTGTAGCGTATGCAATTTATTTTCTGTCGGTGACTTCAAATATTCACTGAGCAATGTATCCAAATCACTCATCGCAAAACTAAATTGAGATATCATCATCCCGAGTTCTGGCTGCAAAGCTATATCATAGCTCCAGCGGTTTAAGCTCGTTGATTTAGTGTAAAAATCCTGACTATCAAGCCGTTGTTGCATTGCTACCTTTTTCGTCATTAATGAGTCAAACACTTCCCAATCTTCGAAACAATTTTTCAGTGCGCGTTTGCTTCGATTAAGAATATCCAAACCACTTTCAGACCATGTGAAAGCAAACAAATTTTCAAGATGCTGTGACAATTGCGCCATAGCAACCTTATTTTGTTTAACATAAGCGGCTTCTCCAGATAACTCATAGCTAATTCGGCTAAGTTTTGCTGCTGCCAAACTTTCGAGGAGTTTGATACTAACTGCATTTTTATCAACACGCTCCTGGATGTGCCTTAAGCCAAACAATCCTGAAGCCATAATAGAAATCATGATGATAAACATCGCAGAAAAACCTAATAGCATCTTTTTATTTAATTTTAAATTTAGAAAAAAGTACTTTATTTTCATATTTATGCCATCCAGTAGAAATGCCCAGAGAAGTGATTAATATTTTCCACTTGATACAGAAACCGGAGTAAGAAATGTTTATCCTGTAAAAAGATCCTGGGCATTACTGCCCAGGATAATATTTCGGAGGCGACATCACGCTCACGAAAAAAACTTTCCACAGGTGTCGGACTTATATTAAAAATCAACTAAACCATATAGCGGTTTTATATTATTCAGTCTTATAATGTAGCCACTGCCTTTAACATTAACAATGGTATCTGCAGGCAACCCTAAAAGGCTCAATTTTTTATTCAAATTACTTACTACTTTGCATAACCGTTGTGTTGAGGCACTTAAGTCATATTTTTCCCAGATATTGCTAAGTAATTCATCTCGCGATACATATCGATTCTCGGCGTTTATCAAAAGATAGATCAACAGACGAAACATCGTACTATTCAGAAATATACCACCAAATAAAATGATGCTATCCATCTTATGTACCGGAAGTCTAAATATTCTGGCTTCTTTAACATCGAAAAAAATTTCTCTACCAATCATAAATCCCTGTAATTGATATTTCATAGTTCAGCGACTCACTTTAACATCAGCCGATGATATCCAGACATTCTCATTCCTCCTTTACTTTCACACTGCAAGTGTAAAGTGATGAAAATTAATTTCAATATACATTCTGTGCACCCTTCCTCTAGCAACATTCCAGCCAAAATCAGAATAAAATGTAAAATAATATACCGGTTAATAAAATGATACTTTTTCAAGCAGCAAATTTACAGAATAAATCTCTAACAAATCGTACGCACTCATAATGACAATGCAAAACCAATTATTTATCTCAAATCACGGATAATAATTCTGTTTGAGTTTCACTGAAGCATTCTGTTGCGTGATAATCACTTCGTTGAGATTGACCTTAAGCCATTCCACTGAAACTGGGTAATGATGTTTGATGATTTATTCTGATTCAGAACGGACTCTCTTTGTTACATGTTGGGCATGAAAGTGAAAAATGTCATCATTATCAATAAATTAATTGTTTTTGAACCTGATAAAAATCGTCTAACCTCTTTAAAGGATTACCCAGAAAGAAACATCTCGCTGCACGCGCCAGTGTCTGCCTGCCTTTTACTGCTGCTACAGCATAACCATCAGCCCGTTACCCAGAAGTATCTGTTCAGTGAAGTATGGGAAAAAAATGGGGCGATTGTCTCCACCAATGCGATATATCAGAGTATTGCGTTGATCAGGAAAGCTCTCAGAGGAGTAGGTCTGGATGAGGAAATCATATTCACTCTGCCAAAAATAGGCTTCAAAGCTGAAGCTCATGTAGTGACAATTCCTTTCGATGAGTTCATGACCGCTCGCACTGCCCGGCAGGTTGCCGTTCCGGTAGAACTCTCCCCCCCGGCAACCGCTGCAAAAAAAAATATATTCAAGAGTAATTTTCTTCAGCGATCTATATTCATACCACTTCTTGGTGGCATATTTTTACTATTTTTCATTCTCTACTCACATCAGCATGAAAACTCTTTTTATGCTCATTACATAGATATTGGTAAATTACATGGCTGCCAGGTCTACTCGTCATGGTCAGGCAAGGAGAAAAGTACTCAAGTCTTTAACCAGTTCTACGTCAAACAAAACTTAACCTGCCCACCAGCAAAGACTGTATATATGACACTTAATAACTCACAATCCGGAACGTCTATTCTGATATGCCGCGATAAAATAAACTCCTCTCTCGCAAAGTGCAAATCATTATTTTTCATGGAGAAATATGATGACTAAGAAAATTTCTTTATTCTTATGGATTATATTTTTAGCAGGACTGGCGGCCACATTTATCATCCGCTGGCGCACGTCTACCGCGCATAAATATTTTTCCTGTGAAGCCCAATTAACATTGCAGGACCAAATCTCATCTTATGAAGTACTCATGAACTTCACTTTTTCTGGTGATTCGGGTAAATATGAAGCAACCGGTATTTACAGAGATCGACAGGGTCATGAAATAAAAACCAGTAATAAAGTGACTTTTGATTATTGGCGTAAAGGGCAAAATCTTTACCTGTTCTCAAAATCAACAAACGAACTACCTAAAAGGGATATTCCTATCCTTAGCTGGAAACCTGATTTCTTCAGGAAACACAATCGAGGACTTGCCCTGCAAGTCATACAACAGAACGCCGATGGATATTTATTTCTCTACGACCATACCCCTTTATTCTATTGTACACGTAACAACAACTGATCGATTATGAGTTTATATGTTCCTTACAATAGCGCCGTTTCCAGGCCGCTGGGGTCAGGCTGGTATGCTTGCGGAAGATTTTGCGAAAATAGCCCACGTCGTTAAATCCACATCTCCGCGCCACTTCAGTGAGCGACAGCGAATCGCTGATTAATAGTTTTTCTGCCGCCCTCACCCGTTGACGATGCAACGCTTCGGTGAGTGTCAGCCGAAAAGCGCCGCGGAAAACACGTCCCAGATAGTCGGCATTGCAATGCAGTTCTCTCGCCAGCGTTGAAGCACCAATCGGCAGGTGGAACTGGGTGTGAATCATTTGTTGCGCTTTCCATGCCAGCGCATTCCCAGGGCTATCAACAGGTTGCTCACCGGCGGCCGCGGATATTTGCTGCAAAATCAACAACAGGATCAGTTCCAGCGCCATGCTGCGATGAATGTTTTCCTGCTCGCGTAAAAACTGGCGAAACAGCGAAATAATATATTGCGGCTCGCTCACCCTGGTATGCTGAGGAATCGCAAGTAACGGTTCTGTTGATGAAGCATCGTTTCCTGTCGTTAACTCAAAGTGCAGCCAGTAAAATTTTAAATCGGGCGGAAATTGCCCGACGCCAATATGTAAGCGATGCGGCCACAGCAGCAAACTTTCTCCGGCATTCACGCAAAAAACAGTATGGCCTTCGCGAATCGTTAATGTCCCTTTTTCGACAAAGATTATTTCCCAGGATTGCAATTGCCGTGCAGGATGACTGCCGACGCCACGAGAAATAAATAACCCGCCGTTTTGCACTTTAATCGGAAGAGACATGGACAATTCGAGCATATATATTCAAATTCCCGCTTTTTGCATTAATTAAACCGACCTTTACCTTTGATTATTCACGATAAAATTGCTTTTCGCCGGATCGAAATCACATTTTCCCAATGAAGTCGGAATTGTCACCTTTTTATACTTTTCTCTTCCCTTGTTGACTCAAACATATCGTGCAAAATTAATCAGGTATTTTGCAAATTACATCCAAATAACCCGCAGCGTAGCGGGACACTTTCCGAACATCACTTCCGGGAGTTATTTATGACTTCGGCTCCGATTACGACATCTGATTTGGCACAGCGTGCACAAGACGACAAATTATCCCTTCGTGAAAAAATAGGTTATGGGTTAGGTGATGCAGGTGGGACGGTGATTACCTGCCTGATCATGAACTTCCTGACGTTCTTCTACACGGATGTCTTCGGGTTAACACCCGCGCTGGTCGGCACATTGTTTATTGCCCTGCGCGTGTTTGATGCGATTTCCGACCCCATTATGGGCGTTCTCGCCGATCGGACGCAAAGCCGCTGGGGACGCTTTCGCCCCTGGCAGCTGTGGGTCGCGGTTCCGATTGGCATTATCGGCGTGCTGACCTTTACCGTCCCAGACGCCAGCATGGGCGTAAAAATCGCCTGGGCATTCTGCACCTATCTGTTGCTCTCCGTCGGCTATACCGCCATCAACGTACCGTACTGTGCGCTGATTAACACCATGACCACCCGCCACAACGAGGTGATCGCCTGCCAGTCCTGGCGCTTTGTGTTGTGCGGCGTGGCGGGTTTTCTCGTCTCCGTCGGCCTGCCGTGGATGGTGGATGTGCTGGGCCAGGGCAATGCCGCGCAGGGTTACCAGTTCGGTGTCGGCGTGCTCTGCGCCGTTGCAGTGGTCATGTTCCTGTGCTGCTTCTTCTGGGTGCGTGAGCGCGTTCCGCTGGCGATGATGGGGAAATTTACCCTGCGCGAACATATTAGCGGTCTGCGCAAAAATGACCAGTTGCTGCTGATGCTGGTGATGTCGTTCCTGCTGATCAACGTCTTTAATATTCGCGGCGGCGGGTACATGTACTTCATTACCTATGTGCTGGAAGGCAGCACCGCTTACACGTCGCTGTTTTTCACCATGGTAACCTTTGCCTCTATCATCGGTTCAGTGCTCGTCAGCCCGCTGACCCGACGCATTGATACCGTCAAACTCTATTACTACACCAACCTGATGTTGGCCACGCTGGCGGTGCTGATGTGGTTCCTGCCAACCGGCCCGGCTTATCAGACATTGTGGCTGGCGATTATCCTCGGTAACGGCATTATCCTGGGCTTCACGCTACCGCTGCACTTCTCGCTGATGGCCTTCGCCGATGATTACGGCGAGTGGAAAACCGGCGTGCGCTCTTCCGGCATGAATTTCGCCTTTAACCTGTTCTTCATCAAACTGGCCTGGGCCTCCAGTGCGGGGATCATCAGCCTGTTGTTTATTTTTGTCGCCTATCATCCCGGCGCCGGTAATCAAACCGCCAGTTCGTTGCAAGGGATTACTGCCATGGAGACGCTGCTGCCCGCACTGTTCCACCTGCTGCTGGCGCTGTCTGTCCGCATCTGCAAACTCAATAACCCGATGATGTCGCGCATTGCTACCGATCTGCGTCAACGTCATGTACAGCCTTAAGGAGCACGAAATGAATGTACTGGAAGTCGACCTGCATAAGCTCACGGTCAGCGATCCGTTCCTCGGACAATATCAGCAGTTGGTGCGTGACGTGGTGATCCCCTACCAGTGGGATGCGCTCAATGACCGCATTACAGAAGCGGAGCCAAGCCATGCGATCGAGAATTTCCGCATCGCCGCAGGCCTTCAGCAAGGCGAGTTTTACGGGATGGTTTTTCAGGACAGCGACGTGGCGAAATGGCTGGAAGCCGTCGCCTGGTCGCTGTGCCAGAAGCCCGATGCGGAGCTTGAGAAAACTGCCGATGAGGTTATTGAACTGGTCGCCGCCGCCCAGTGTGATGATGGCTACCTCAATACGTATTTTACGGTCAAAGCGCCGGATGAACGCTGGACTAACCTCGCTGAGTGTCATGAGTTGTACTGTGCAGGTCATTTGATTGAAGCGGGCGTCGCTTTCTACCAGGCGACGGGGAAACGTCGTCTGTTAGAGGTGGTGTGCCGCCTGGCAGATCATATCGACAGCGTTTTTGGGCTGGGAGAAGATCAACTGCGCGGCTACCCCGGACACCCGGAAATCGAGCTGGCATTAATGCGTTTGTACGAAGTCACTCAGCAACCACGCTATATGGCGCTGGTAAATTACTTTGTTGAGCAACGCGGTGCGCAACCTCATTTTTATGACGAAGAGTACAAAAAACGCGGCCAAACGTCTTACTGGCACACCTACGGTCCGGCGTGGATGGTGAAGGATAAGCCCTATAGCCAGGCACACCAGCCTGTTTCAGAGCAGCAAGAGGCTATCGGTCATGCCGTACGTTTTGTTTATCTGATGACCGGCGTGGCGCATCTGGCACGCCTAAGTCAGGACGAAAGCAAGCGTCAGGATTGTTTGCGTCTGTGGAACAATATGGCCCAGCGTCAGTTGTATATTACCGGCGGGATCGGCTCGCAAAGCAGCGGCGA
Organism: Citrobacter sp. TBCS-15; assembly: GCF_005280815.1. NCBI lineage: Bacteria > Pseudomonadati > Pseudomonadota > Gammaproteobacteria > Enterobacterales > Enterobacteriaceae > Citrobacter > Citrobacter sp. TBCS-15. The sequence continues at coordinate 259,860 of NZ_SZWK01000251.1, forward strand.
GGCGTTTAGCAGCGATTACGATCTGCCCAACGATTCCGTGTACGCCGAAAGCTGCGCCTCAATCGGGCTGATGATGTTCGCCCGCCGGATGCTGGAAATGGAAGCCGACAGCCAGTATGCCGACGTGATGGAGCGCGCCCTGTATAACACCGTACTTGGCGGCATGGCGCTGGACGGGAAGCACTTCTTCTACGTTAACCCGCTGGAGGTGCATCCTAAATCTCTAAAATTCAATCATATTTACGACCATGTGAAGCCCGTTCGCCAGCGCTGGTTTGGCTGCGCCTGCTGCCCGCCCAATATCGCCCGCGTACTTACTTCTATTGGCCATTACATCTATACGCCACGTCAGGACGCACTGTATATCAACATGTATGTGGGCAATAGCATGGAAGTTCCTGTGGCAGACGGCGTGCTTAAGCTGCGCATTAACGGAAATTACCCGTGGCATGAGCAGGTAACAATCGCCATTGAATCACCGCTGCCGGTCGATCATACCCTCGCGTTACGCCTGCCGGACTGGTGTACCACGCCGCAGATTTTGCTGAATGGTCAACCGGTTGCACAAGATATACGTAAAGGCTATTTGCACATCAACCGAACCTGGCGGGAGGGGGATACGCTAAGCCTGACCCTGCCGATGCCCGTGCGTCGCGTATACGGAAACCCACTGGTGCGCCATGTTGCCGGTAAAGTCGCCATTCAGCGTGGGCCGCTGGTGTATTGCCTGGAGCAGGCCGACAACGGCGAAGAGTTGCATAACCTGTGGCTGCCAAAAGAGAGTGAGTTCAGGGTCTTTGAGGGTAAGGGACTGTTCAGCCATAAGATGTTAATTCAGGCGGAAGGCGTGAAGCAAAGTGCCCACAATGCGGCACAACAAGCGTTGTGGCACTACGATGTTTCACCAGCTTCGCGTCAGGCGCATACGCTGACGTTCATTCCGTGGTTTAGCTGGGCAAACCGTGGTGAAGGCGAAATGCGAATCTGGATAAACGAGCAGTAACGATGACGACGGATGGCGGCAGTTAGCCCCATCCGTCAAAGCATCATGAAAAGATTGCCCTCCTCCCTGAGGACAAACGGGTGAGAATCAGAAACGCCAGGTCAGACCGGACATCAAGGTAAAGCTGTCATCGCGATCAACCATCGGGCTATTTTTAATGTCATCCGGCAGCACGCTATAGTTGGCGCTGGCCAGCAGCGTCAGGTTGCTGGTCAACGCGTATTTAGCGGACAGGCCAACATACGGTGTCCAGCTGTCCCCTGGGGAGTAGCTTGATAACCCACTACGGCGGGATTCATTGCCAGAGATGCCGTAGTAATATTCGTTGAAGTTTTCGTCATAGTAGAGCACGCCAATCGCCGGCGTCAGCGTCAGCTTGCCCATTGGCATTTGGCGGAACATAGACATTTCCGCCACCCAGCCATTGCTGTTATCCAGCACATCCGCTGCGGCAGAGACCTTCACGCTGCCCCATTTTTCATGGTGATACCATGCGGCACCCGCCATCGCGGTTGCATCACGCTTGTCCAGCTGCTTCATCGCATGATCGTCGTTATCACCGGGATCAAACTCAAGCGGCATGTAAGAAGCAGTAATGCTAAATTCATTACTTTCACTTTTTGAAAGAATATAGCCTAACGTTGTTTGCCTAAAATAAAATGATTCACTTTCATAACTGATAAGCGGTACTGCATGAACATTATCATTATATCCACGATAAGGAGATTCATTATATACAGCGCCACCGCCAATAGAAAACTCTGCGGCAGTTGCACTCGCCATAAAAGAAAAGGCGAACAGCGCCACAATATTGCGTTTAATTAACATGCCAACATTCCATTTTAAAATAAGCCACAAAGCGGGTGCATAATAATGCTTACAATTTCATCGATGCAACTTCCATATTTATATAGTAATATATACAAACATATATATATTGGGTTTGGCGATGAACAAATTACAACTCAAACACCGGGAACTGAAGATTATTTCGGTAATTGCTGCCAGTGAAAACATCAGTCATGCCGCTACGGTTCTCGGCATCGCACAGGCTAATGTCAGCAAGTACCTTGCTGATTTTGAATCAAAAGTTGGGCTAAAGGTATTTGATCGCACCACCCGACAGTTGACCCTGACGCCCTTTGGTGTAGCGCTGCTACCTTACATCAATGACATGCTGGACAGAAACGATCAGCTAAATAGTTTCATCGCTGATTATAAGCATGAAAAACGTGGCAAGGTAACGGTATATGCACCAACCGGAATTATTGCTTACTTATCGCAACATGTTATTGCAAAAATTCAGGATATCGGTGGTATTACTCTCTCGCTGAAAACCTGCAATCTTGAACGGAAAGCATTTTATGAAGGTGTAGACTTCCCGGATGATTGTGACGTTTTAATTACCTATGCGCATCCTAAAGATGAATCACTGGTCGCCAGCTTTATTACCAAATATGCAGTGATGGCGTTTGCCAGCCCTGAATATATCAAACAGCATCCCATTAACAGCCCTGATGAGCTGGAAAATCATTCCTGTATTTTAATCGATTCCATGATGATTGATGAGGCCAATATCTGGCGCTTCAGCTCCGCGGGCGGCAAGGAAATGCATGATTATCGGGTGACCGGAAACTACGTCTGTGACAATACGCAATCCGCGCTGGCGCTGGCGCGTAATCATCTGGGCATTGTTTTTGCGCCTTATGCGAGTATACAAAAAGATGTTCAGTCCGGATTGTTGGTTCCCTGTTTCTCCGAACAGCACGAATGGTGGCTGGATTTGGTGGCGATTTTCCGCAAGCGTGAATATCAGCCCTGGCGTGTACAGTTTATTCTCGACGCAATGTTAGCGGAGATACGTCAGCAGCTTACTCAGACGCTACAGCTGTCTGAGTAAGCAAAATAGCCTGCACCTAGTGGTCGAGATACAGGTAATGCACCCAACTGGTCATCCGCAACAAGACTTTGCGCATGATTGACACATGTTCGAAGTGGTCAGAGTAAACGGCGACCTGGGCGTAAATCCCATCAGGTAACGCGCTCACGTCCGCATTGTCGTTCAGTTCAATCGTGGCGATCACCCCTTCTGAACCGGGCGTAGAGTTTAATGATTGCAACGCCCCGTTCGACTGGTATGTACCACCCGGTACAGCCGGGCTGATAGCAGCCAGTTTGCCGCTAAATACCTTCCCCGGCAGGGCGTTAAACACCACTTCTGCTTCATCGCCTGGCTCCAGTCGCAGCAGCGAGTTTTGACGGAACTGGGCGATAATTTGCCGTTTCTGTTCCGGGATAAACACCATCACCGGACGCATAGGCAGCGCGGCGGCATAGGTTCCGGGGCGCATCAGCACCTGCGTAACGTAACCATCGCTGGGCGCACGAACCACGGTCTGGTCAAGGTTAAACTCCGCTTCGGCGAGTTGTGCCTTCAGGCTGGCAATTTGCGAATTTTCACCCAGTACCAGGCTGTCTAACTGGCTCTGGATTTGCTGTTGCTCCGCAATAGACGATTTCACCGATGCTTCCTGCGCCAGATAGTTTTGACGAGCCGCATCGATATCGCGTTCAGAAAAAGGGTTGACCTTCGCCTGACTCCCCTGCGCATAGCGCTGGTAATCTTTTGCCAGCTTGTCACGCGTCGCCTTTGCCCGCTGCGTATTAGCTTTCATTTCGTCTAGCTGCGCAACCAGCGCCTGCTCTTTATGCTGAGCGGTGACAATGTCGGCTTTCAGACGATCAACCCGCGCCTGATAACGTCCTGGATTAAGTTTAAACAGAACTTCGCCTTTTTTGATCAGCGTATTCTTCTTATCCGTCACTTCCGTTACAACACCCGTGACCTGCGGCACCACGGGAATAGAAATTACCGCTTTTTGCGCCTTAAAGGTATACGGATGGTTATAATTCATCAGTAATATAAGTCCGCAAACAATGAAAATACCACCCAATGCCGCAGTGGGTACCGTCCATTTATTTACAGGAATTTTAAAAATTTTAAATATCGACCATGCGCATGCCACATAGGTCAGAACAATCAGTAAATCCATCGATATTACTCCGCCGGAGAGGTCTTAACCTCACCCAGTTTCTTTTCCAGATCGGCAACCCGCGCCTGAAGCTGGATCAGGGAAGAATCCGCGCTCTGCATACCCCACCCGCGCTCCGGGCGATAAAGCGTTGCCCAGATCCATAAAAAGGGCCAAATAACATGTAAGGTAAACAAGCTAACCCAGCCCGCAACATGTATAGCGTCGGCATGAGGATGGTTACGTTTCTTTGCAATGAGATAGGGAATATCATGCAGAATAATAATCCCGTAAAAAATGACCAGGAATACAAAAATAAGCACTCCTAATGCAAAATAATCAAGGAACATATTTGCCTCAGGGATTTAAATTAAAGAACTTGGCTGCTATTTATTTAAAAAATAGAGTTGATAATAGTAGTGGAATGACCAGATTGGATGCAATGGGGTTATTTATATAACGATATATGACTTTCTATATACCCGTCGTCTTTCGAACTGCTTCTTTGTTGGTTGCGTACGTTCACCCCAGTCACTTACCGGAGTAAGCTCCTGGAGATTCCCTCTCTTACCGCCTCGAAGCAACACGAAATCCATAGGGTATATTTTTCATACTTTAAGCTGCAGGACATAACTTGATGCCCGGTACGCTAAATGCGACCGGGCAGTAAGTGACGGGATATTAAAACAGCCCCAGCGGTTTATCCGAGTAGCTCACCAGCAGGCATTTGGTTTGTTGATAATGCTCAAGCATCATTTTGTGTGTCTCGCGCCCAATGCCCGACTGCTTATAGCCGCCGAACGCCGCATGTGCCGGATAAGCATGGTAGCAGTTGGTCCAGACACGCCCCGCCTGAATCCCGCGGCCCATCTTGTACGCGAGATTTCCGTTACGGCTCCAGACGCCAGCGCCAAGTCCATATTGGGTGTCATTGGCAATTTCCAGCGCTTCGTCCATGGTTTTAAAGGTCGTAACAGCCAGTACCGGGCCGAAGATCTCCTCCTGGAAAACCCGCATATTGTTCTTGCCAAACAGAATGGTCGGTTCGAGGTAGTACCCCTCCTTTAACTCACCATCCAGCTGCTTGCGCCGTCCACCGGTCAGGACATCCGCCCCTTCTTTCTTACCAATATCGATGTAATTCAGAATGGTTTCCAGTTGACCATGTGAAACCTGCGCCCCCATTTGTGTCACGCTGTCTAACGGGTTGCCGCTGCGGATGCTCTCCACCCGGCGAATGGCTCTTTCCATAAAGCGTTCGTAAATGGATTCCTGCACCAGCGCGCGGCTCGGACAGGTACACACTTCGCCCTGGTTAAAGGCAAATAGCGCAAAGCCTTCCAGCGCTTTGTCAAAGAACGCATCTTCTTCATCCATCACGTCCGCGAAGAAGATATTGGGCGATTTCCCACCCAGCTCCAGCGTGACGGGAATAATGTTCTGCGTGGCATACTGCATGATCTGCTGGCCGACTTCCGTTGAGCCGGTAAACGCCACTTTTGCGATACGTTTAGACGTCGCCAGATACTCACCGATTTCCCCACCCGCGCCGTTTACCACGTTCACGACACCAGGCGGGAGCAGATCGCCGATGACCTCCATCAGCAGCAGCACAGACAGCGGCGTCAGGCGCGCAGGTTTAAGCACCACGCAGTTACCCGCCGCCAGCGCGGGCGCCATCTTCCAACTGGCCATTAGCAGCGGGAAGTTCCACGGGATAATTTGCCCGACCACGCCAAGAGGCTCATGGAAATGATAAGCCACGGTCTCACTATCAACCTCGCTGATCCCCCCTTCCTGCGCACGAATACAGGAGGCGAAATAGCGGAAATGGTCAATCGCCAGCGGCACGTCTGCCGCGCTGGTTTCACGGATGGGCTTACCGTTATCCCAGGTTTCTGCCGTCGCCAGCAGCTCCAGGTTTTGTTCCATACGATCGGCGATTTTGAACAGAATCGCCGCTCTGTCCTGTACGGATGTTTGCGCCCATTTATCTTTTATTTTGTGCGCGGCATCCAGTGCCAGATCGATATCCTTCTTACCGGAAGAGGCCACTTCGCACAGCAATTGCCCGGTGACCGGCGTCAGGTTTTGGTAATACTCGCCGTCCACCGGCGCGACCCAGTCTCCGCCGATAAAGTTATCGTATCGGGCTTTTAACTTCAGAGGGTAACCATACTCGCCGGGATAAATACGCGTTGAAGGGGGGTTATTGGTCATGACCGTCTCCTTGCTGTAGGGGTACTACAAGGGTAGACGGGGCTGGCGAATAATTCGCCAGCCTTTTACTGCTTTACGACAGGTATCACGAATTACATCGCAGCACGATAAATCGCCATGATTTCTTCATGTGTCGCCTGAATCGGATTAGTGAAACCACAGGCATCTTTCAGGGCATTGGTCGCCAGAACGGCAAAATCTTCTTCCTTCACGTTTAGCTCACGCAGACCAGCCGGAATATTCACTTTCTGCGCCAGTTCACGGATCGCCGCGATACAGGCTTCCGCCCCTTGCTCTGCACTCAGTCCAGCAACGTTAACGCCCATCGCAGCCGCGCAATCACGCAGACGAGCGGCAGCAACTTTGCTGTTGAAAACCTGCACATGCGGCAGCAGCACGGCGTTACATACACCGTGTGGCAGATCGTAGAAGCCACCCAACTGGTGCGCCATGGCGTGCACGTAACCCAAAGAGGCGTTGTTAAATGCCATACCTGCAAGGAATTGCGCATAAGCCATGGCTTCACGCGCCTGAGCATTGCTGCCATCTTCAACGGCAACTGGCAGGTTTTCCGCAATCATGGTGACCGCTTTCAGCGCACACGCATCGGTAATCGGGGTCGCAGCAATAGAAACGTAGGCTTCGATAGCGTGGGTCAACGCATCCATACCGGTGGCCGCCGTCAGAGATTTCGGCATACCGACCATCAGCGAGGAGTCATTGACCGACAGCAGCGGAGTGACGTGCTTGTCGACAATCGCCATTTTAATATGGCGTTCTTCATCGGTAATGATGCAGAAACGGGTCATTTCAGATGCTGTACCCGCCGTGGTGTTAATGGCAATCATCGGCAACTGCGGTTTTGCAGAGCGGTCAACGCCTTCGTAATCACCGATATAGCCACCGTTAGCGGCCACCAGCGCGATACCTTTCGCACAATCGTGTGGCGAACCGCCGCCGAGAGAAATAACGCTATCGCAGTCGTTTTCTTTCAGCATTTTCAGGCCAGCAGCAACGTTGCTGGTCGTGGGGTTAGGATGCGTACCATCGTAAATTACGCTGAAAATACCATGTTCCTGTAATGCCTTTTGAATCTCACCAGCCATACCTAATTTGGTCAACATGGCATCCGTGACAATTAGCGTGCGGCGAAAACCATATTCAGCCATGGTTTTCATCGCATCTTTTAATGAATCAGCGCCGATTACATTCACGGAAGGAATAAAAAATGTTGAAGCAGCCATTGTACGATCCTTAATTACTCAAAAGAGTCAGGAAGCATACGTGTGAAATTTCCAACAAAATATGATCGAGGTTGTTATTTTAATAACATTCAGAATAAAAGAGCACATTAGGTTCATAATCTAATGTGCTGATTTCAATCAATATATATATTGTATTAATTCATTTGATTTCTGAATTAATTGTTTCATTATTTTTCAGGAAACAGTAATGCATCGCGTAATAAATGATCATTTCCGCGACGACGCGTAAAACCAATCCGGTCAAAATATTCCAGAATCTGGATAGCTAATTTACGCCCCACATTAAGCCTGTCGCGAAAATCGGCGGCGCAGGTCGATCCTTTCTCCTGATCCAGTTCGCGGATCATGTTGGCGAAGGCCACAATCCGATCGTTACGGTAATAACGATCTTTCACGATCGCAGTAATAATGCCTTGCTGCGCCGCTTGTCGTAATGCCACGCGCATCATTTGCTCATCCGTACCCGTCTGTTTTGCCAGATCGCGCACCCACCACGGCTCATCGCCAAAAAGCGGTTCTGCTTTTAGCCAGATTGCCTGCTGCTCATCGCTGAAACCCGCCTTATGATCCGGCAAATGCAGCCAGCCATGATGGCTATGGATGGCACCACTCTCGCGCATCTTTTCAATCAGCAGCAAGACCAGCGCTTCGTCTTCCATCGGCAACGCCATACGACGCAGACGTTCGCGCCCTGGCCCTGGCTCATCACGGTGCTGTTCGTGATAGGTCGCCAGCGTATCGAGGACTTTTCGCTGCCAGCGCGCGGCAACGGGCGCATTCAACAGGCTGTACCCCGCCTGAATAAAACCATGTTGCTCAATCAACGGGCGCATCCCATTGCCGTTGAGCTGGCGCGCCCAGGCAAAGTCAGGAATATTCACCGCCCCACGCGTCAGATGCAACGCCAGGGCGTCGCCGTCGGTGCGTGCATTTTCGAGCGCCGACAGCCACTGCAGATATTCCGGTTTACGCTTTCCGCGGCGCGGTGGGTTGAGCGTGACGACGCGTGCGCCAGCCAGCGTCGTGCGGGCAGAAATATCGCGCAGCACCAGGCGGTCGTTATCGGCGAGCCACAACGGTGTATCAAACACCAGTTCCGCCAGCGTTCCTTCAAGCAGTGAGATGCGCCCGGTGACATGGCTGGCCGCGTGGTGAATATGCAGCGGTTGCCACTGCGTCAGCGGCGCGGCATGTTCTAAAGAGACAATCACGCGGTTAAAAGCCTCTGGCGGGACATCGGAAAGCAGCCAGTCGCCGCGGTTAAGCTCTTCTTTTTGCGCATCACCGGCAATATTCAGCGCAATACGCTGCCCGGCATGAGCATGCTCAGTAGCCTGGTTTTGCGCATGCAGGCTACGTACGCGCATTGGCTTATTGACGCCCGTCAGCCACAGCGTATCCCCGACATTCACTTCACCGCTGAGCGCCGTCCCGGTCACCACCAGCCCTGCGCCCTTGACCGTAAAAGCACGGTCAATCGCCAGGCGGAAGCTGTGATCGCGGGCATGCTCGCGTGAGGTTAATTGCAATAAATGGTCGCGCAGTTCTTCGATCCCACGGCCTTCACTGGCGGCAGTCACAAACAGAGCCGCATCGGCAAAACCATAGTTCTCCAGCGTGGTGTGTACCTCTTCACGCACCGTATTGATGCGTTCCTCATCCACGCGATCGGCTTTTGTGAGCGCCACGGTGATTTGCGGATTGCCCGTCAGTTGCAGAATTTGCAAATGTTCACGCGTTTGCGCCATCACGCCGTCATCACAGGCGACGACCAGCAGCGCGTGGTCGATACCGCCTACACCCGCCAGCATGTTGGACAAAAACTTTTCGTGTCCGGGAACATCAATAAACCCCAACACCTGCCCATCCGGCTGCGGCCAGTAGGCATAGCCGAGATCGATGGTCATGCCACGCTTTTTTTCCTCCGGCAGACGGTCGGCATTCACGCCCGTAATTGCCTGTAATAACGTTGTTTTTCCGTGGTCAACGTGTCCGGCGGTCGCAATAATCATTTCAGCATCATCTCCATAAACCGGGTCTCGTCTTCAAGGCAGCGCAGATCCAGCCACATGCGGCCATCATAAATTCGCCCAATGATCGGCACGGGCAGCGCACGCCAGCGGGCGGCCAGTGCGTCGAGGCGGCTACCGCGCCCGTCATGCGGGGTAAAGGTCAATGCCGCGCTGGGTAACCTGTCAACAGGCAACGAACCGCTACCAATCTGCGACAGGCAAGGCATCACATTCAAAGCAAACTCGTCGCTGTAACGATCGGCAAGCTGCGCCTGTAATTGCTGGGCCTGTGCGTAAATCGCCTCTTGCGAGCGAGTGAGCTGGCGTAATGTCGGCAGCTTCGCCGCCAGCGCTTCCGGGTGCAGATACAGACGCAGCGTTGCTTCCAGCGCCGCCAGCGTCATTTTATCTGCCCGTAACGCACGTTTCAGCGGATGGCTCTGCAAGCGGGCGATCATCTCTTTTTTACCGACGATAATCCCGGCCTGCGGCCCGCCCAGCAGTTTGTCGCCAGAGAAGCTCACCAGACTCACGCCTGCGGCAATCAGTTGCTGCGGCATTGGCTCCTGCGGCAAACCATACTGGCTGAGATCGACCAGCGAACCGCTGCCGAGATCCGCCACCACAGGTACATCCAGCTCCCGGCCAATGGCGGCCAGCTCAGCCTCATCCACCGACTTCGTAAAGCCTTCGATGCTGTAATTACTGGTGTGCACCTTCATCAGCAGGCCGGTATTTTCATTCACCGCCTGGCGGTAATCTTTCGCGTGGGTGCGGTTGGTGGTCCCCACTTCGCGCAGCATACATCCGGCCTGACACATCACATCAGGAATACGAAACGCGCCGCCAATTTCCACCAGTTCACCGCGCGAAACGACCACCTCTTTGCCGTTAGCCGTGGCGGCCAGCATCAGCAGCACCGCTGCCGCATTGTTATTCACGATACAAGCGTCTTCGGCCCCCGTCAGGCGACAGAGTAAATCCGCCAACGCCCGATCCCGATGTCCGCGCCCGGCATCATCCAGGCTGTATTCCAGCGTCACCGGCGTGCGCATCGCCTGCACCACCGCATCGATGGCTTCCTCGGCCTGCAACGCACGACCCAGGTTAGTATGCAGCACCGTTCCGGTCAGGTTAATCACTGGACGCAGCGCGCTTTGCGATTCTCTTTCCAGCCTGGCTCTGGCTTCTTGCGCCCAGTCCTCACACCATGCCGGGAGCGCGTGGGCGTCGCGAATGGCTTCTCTGGCTTCGTCGAGCATATGACGTAGCAGGTCAACTACCCGGGTATGACCGTGGGATTCACGTAAGGCTGAGAAAGCGCTATCGCGCAATAAACGATCGATAGCAGGAAGCTGGCTGTAGAGTGAACGCATGTCGGTTGTCATGAAAGGGCCTGGCTGTTGGTGGCCCTCTCCACCGTGGAGAGGGATATCGATATAGGAAGGATTGTATCGTGACTTTGCTCAGGCGGACATAACGTGTATCAAGCCTTTGGCGGTTCCGTACGGGCAAAACTTTCGCGCTGAAAGAGCGTTTCCACCAGTTTGACCAGACGCGGGCGGTCCACACACCAGCCGGGCGCGACCCGACGGAAATTGAGATAGCCGACAGCGCAGGCAATCGCAATGGTGGCCAGGTTAACCGTATCAGTTTTCAGCGTACCGTCCGCCAGATAGCCTTCCAGCACATCCAGACTGCGGGTGATCTTCTCCCGCTGGCGTAACAACTCTGTTTCTGACTGCTGTGCGGCGGGGCGAGCCTGTTCGCGTACCGAGACTAAACCGGCATCCATAATGCCGTCTGCCAGCGCCTCCAACTGCCGTACCTTCAGCGCCGCCAGCGGTTCACGCGGCAACATAGCTGGCGCAATATCCAGCAGCTCTATGTATTCCGCGATGATTGGAGAATCAAACCAATACTCACCCTCATCAGTAACCAGCGCGGGCACTTTTCCTAACGGGTTATAGCGCGCCACGCCGCTATCCGCGTTGTAGGGGAGTTCATTTACAAATTCGAAGGTGATGCCCTTTTCCAGTAACAGAATAGAAATTTTACGCACAAAAGGGCTGGTATAGCTGCCAATGAGTTTCATGCCGGGTCCTTTTTGCCAACAAAAATATCAGTATGGCTCAGGACAGCGCAAATGGCAGGTGATGACGTTCTCAATGATCCAAATAAAGATAATGCATCCAGCTGGTCATGCGCAGCAGCACTTTACGCATCACCGACACGTGGGCGAAATGGTCGGAATAGACCGCCACCTGGGCATAGATACCGTCCGGCAGCGCCTCCACATCGGCATTCGGATCCAGTTCAATGGTTGCCAATACGCCATCGGTCCCCGGCACCACCGTTAAGGACTGTAATGCCCCCTGCGCCTGATAAGAACCTCCCGGCACAACGGGAAGGATACTGGTTAGTTTGCCGCTGAACACCTGGCCTGGCAGCGCGTTGAATACCACTTCGGCTTCATCGCCCGGCTCAAGACGCAGCAGTGAGTTCTGGCGAAATTGCGCCACGATTAGCCGTTTTTGTTCAGGAATAAATACCATAACTGGTCGCAGAGGCAACGCGGCGGCGTAAGTCCCCGGGCGAATAAGCACCTGCGTCACGTAACCGTTGCTGGGCGCACGCACAACGGTCTGCTCAAGATTATATTTGGCTTCGGCAAGCTGGGCGCGCAGGGAGGCAACCTGGGATTGCTCACCATTGACCATACTGTCTAACTGGCTCTGAATCTGGGTCTGTTCCGCTACTGAGCCTTTCACCAGCGCATCCTGAGCCAGATAGTTCTGGCGGGCATTGTCGATATCACTTTCGGAAAACGGGTTAACCTTCGCCTGACTACCCTTCAAATAACGCTGATAATCTTTATACAGGCGGTCACGTTCCGCAGACACGCGAGTGGTATTCGCGACCGCTTCCAACAGTTGCGCTTTCAAATTGTCGATATTGTGGGTCGCGGTGACCAGGTCAGCCTGGAGTCTGTCAACCCGCGCCTGATAACGCACAGGATCGAGTTTAAATAACACTTCGCCTTTTTTAATCAGCTGATTATTTTTATCTGTCACCTCACTAACAATTCCTGTGACCTGTGGGGTGACGGGAATTGAAATAACCGCTTTTTGCGCCGTAAAGGTATATGGATGGTTATAGTTCATTAATAAGATGAGTCCCGCAACAATAAACACCCCACCTAATGCTGCGGTGGCAAGCGTCCACTGGTTTACCGGAATACGGAATATTTTAAAGATGGCCCAGGCGAATGCCACATAAGTCAGGACAATTAACAAATCCATGATTAAATCTCCGGAAAGGTGGAGTTATCGATTCTTTTTTCCCCATCCAGCTTTTTTTCCAACTGGGCGATGCGCGCTGCCAGCACGGCTATCTCAGGGTCAGGTTCCTTTCCGGTCGGCGTGATGTGCGACTGCATTCCCCACCCCTTTTCGGGCTGGTAGAGCGTGGCCCAAATCCACAGGAACGGCCAAATAACATGCAACGTAAAAAGACTTACCCACCCTGCCGTGTGGATAGCATCGGCGTGGGGATGGTTGCGCTTTTTAGCGATGTTATAGGGAATGTCATGGATGGCGATGATTCCGTAAAACAGAACCAGAAAAACGAAGATCAGCACGCCTAACGCGAAATAATTTAGAAACATACCTGCCTCGAATTCACGCTAATTAGAGTTTTTTTATGCCGGCAGCCGTATGCATCCTGGCTGATGCTTTGAACATAACTGCAGTTTGCGGTTTTCGCCATACCATAAAAAAAATATTTTTTCTGGTTTTAAGTTGCTTTATTTGGCAAGAAAAATGTGAGTTCCAGAACCCGTCGCAGATCACATTTGGTTAAACCGAGACAAAAATACTTTGTGAATCACATCACAAAAATCCAACAAACAGCAAATACAAAAACGTGAACAAGTTCACATTTAACCGCCATTTTTAGCGATTTCTTGCGCTGTGATGTTTTTTTGTACCGGTGTTTTGTGATTGGAGTCACATTAACTAGCGCCACACACCCTATATTTACGTGACAAACATCACATAAAAGGCCGTCGACTGGACAGTTGAACGATTCAGTGCCAGATTTCGCAGTATCTACAGGGTCCGGCTACCTCCTGCCGCTACATTAACAAACCTCGGGCTTTCAGCCTGCGCGATAGCAAACATAAGAAGGGGTGTTTTTATGTCATCCGATATTAAGATCAAGGTGCAAAGCTTTGGTCGATTCCTCAGCAATATGGTGATGCCAAATATCGGCGCGTTTATCGCGTGGGGTATTATCACCGCATTATTCATTCCGACAGGGTGGTTGCCGAACGAAACGCTGGCGAAGCTGGTCGGTCCGATGATCACCTATCTGCTGCCGCTGCTGATCGGTTATACCGGTGGTAAGTTGGTAGGCGGTGAGCGTGGCGGCGTGGTTGGTGCTATCACCACCATGGGCGTTATCGTCGGTGCGGATATGCCGATGTTCCTTGGCTCCATGATCGCAGGCCCGCTGGGCGGCTACTGCATCAAGAAATTCGATAACTGGGTAGACGGTAAGATCAAATCCGGTTTTGAGATGCTGGTGAATAACTTCTCCGCAGGCATCATCGGTATGATCCTCGCCATCCTGGCTTTCCTCGGCATTGGCCCATTGGTTGAAGGTCTGTCCAAAATTCTGGCGGCAGGCGTTAACTTCATGGTTGTCCATGACATGCTGCCGCTGGCGTCTATCTTCGTTGAACCGGCAAAAATCCTGTTCCTCAACAACGCCATCAACCACGGTATTTTCTCACCGCTGGGTATTCAGCAGTCCCATGAGATGGGCAAATCCATCTTCTTCCTGATTGAAGCTAACCCAGGTCCGGGTATGGGCGTCCTGCTGGCGTACATGTTCTTTGGTCGCGGCAGCGCTAAGCAGTCTGCGGGCGGCGCGGCTATCATCCACTTCCTGGGTGGTATCCACGAAATTTACTTCCCGTACGTGCTGATGAACCCACGTCTGATCCTGGCCGTTATCCTTGGCGGTATGACTGGCGTATTCACCCTGACCATCCTGAACGGCGGTCTGGTTTCTCCGGCCTCTCCGGGTTCTATCCTGGCCGTACTGGCGATGACGCCGAAGGGGGCTTACTTCGCTAACATCGCCGCTATCTGTGCCGCCATGGCGGTCTCCTTTGTGGTCTCAGCCATTCTGCTGAAAACCAGCAAAGTGAAAGAAGAAGACGATATTGATGCGGCGACCCGTCGTATGCAGGACATGAAAGCGGAATCTAAAGGCGCATCTCCGCTGGCGGCTGGCGACGTGACCAACGACCTGAGCCATGTACGTAAAATCATCGTGGCTTGCGATGCCGGTATGGGTTCCAGCGCCATGGGCGCAGGCGTATTGCGTAAGAAAGTGCAGGATGCGGGTCTGTCTCAGATTTCCGTCACCAACAGCGCGATTAACAATCTGCCGCCGGATGTGGATCTGGTCATTACCCACCGTGACCTGACCGAGCGTGCGATGCGTCAGGTGCCTCAGGCGCAGCATATTTCGCTGACCAACTTCCTGGATAGCGGCCTGTACACCAGCCTGACCGAACGTCTGGTTGCTGCACAGCGCCACAACGTGAACGAAGAGAAAGTCCGCGATCATCTGAAAGACAGCTTTGAGGAGGGTGATACCCACCTGTTCAAGCTGGGCGCGGAGAATATCTTCCTGGGTCGGAAAGCCGCTAACAAAGAAGAGGCGATTCGCTTTGCTGGTGAACAACTGGTGAAAGGCGGCTATGTTGAGCCGGAATACGTCGAGGCGATGCTGGACCGCGAAAAGCTGACGCCGACTTACCTCGGTGAATCCATCGCAGTACCTCACGGTACAGTAGAAGCTAAAGACCGCGTGCTGAAAACCGGCGTGGTGTTCTGCCAGTATCCGGAAGGCGTACGCTTCGGTGAAGAAGAAGACGATATTGCCCGTCTGGTCATTGGTATCGCCGCACGTAACAATGAGCACATCCAGGTCATCACCAGCCTGACCAACGCGCTGGATGATGAATCCGTGATCGAACGTCTGGCCCATACCACCAGCGTAGATGAAGTTCTGGAACTGCTGGCAGGTCGTAAGTAAACGTTATTGCCCGGTGGCGCTCACGCTTACCGGGCCTACAAAATCCTCTCCCTTGTGGAGAGGGTTAGGTTGAGGGAAAAGCCTCACCCCAGCCCTCTTGGGTAAAAACATTAATGAAGGTTAATACTATGAAAGCATTACATTTTGGCGCAGGTAATATCGGTCGTGGCTTTATCGGCAAACTGCTGGCGGACGCGGGGATACAGCTGACGTTTGCGGATGTAAACCAGGTCGTGCTCGATGCCCTGAATGCCCGTCATAGCTATCAGGTTCATGTTGTGGGTGAAAACGAGCAGGTTGATACCGTTTCCGGCGTCAACGCCGTCAGCAGCATCGGCGATGATGTCGTCGACCTGATTGCCCACGTTGATTTAATCACCACTGCCGTGGGTCCGGTTGTGCTTGAGCGTATCGCTCCGGCCATCGCTAAAGGGCTGGTAAAACGTAAGGCGCAGGGCGTGGATGCCCCGCTGAATATCATCGCCTGTGAAAACATGGTGCGCGGAACCACACAGCTGAAAGGCCACGTCATGAACGCGCTGGCAGATGAAGACAAAGGCTGGGTTGAAGAACATGTTGGCTTTGTCGATTCCGCCGTGGATCGCATCGTGCCGCCATCT
Organism: Citrobacter sp. TBCS-15; assembly: GCF_005280815.1. Lineage (NCBI taxonomy): Bacteria > Pseudomonadati > Pseudomonadota > Gammaproteobacteria > Enterobacterales > Enterobacteriaceae > Citrobacter > Citrobacter sp. TBCS-15. Next base: position 276,123 of record NZ_SZWK01000251.1, read on the forward strand.
GCTTCTGCGACCAACGATCCGCTGGAAGTTACCGTCGAAACATTCAGCGAGTGGATTGTCGACCAAACGCAGTTCAAAGGCGAGCTGCCAAACATCCCGGGAATGGAATTAACTGATAACCTGATGGCATTTGTCGAACGTAAACTCTTCACGCTGAACACCGGGCATGCTATAACCGCGTACCTCGGAAAATTGACCGGTCATCAGACCATCCGTGACGCGATTCTCGACGAGAAAATCCGCGCAGTGGTCAAAGGTGCGATGGAAGAGAGCGGCGCGGTACTGATCAAACGCTATGGCTTTGATGCAGCTAAACATGCAGCATACATTCAGAAAATCCTCGGTCGTTTTGAAAACCCGTATCTGAAAGATGATGTTGAGCGCGTAGGACGTCAGCCGCTGCGTAAACTGAGCGCGGGCGACCGCCTGATTAAACCGCTGCTGGGCACGCTGGAGTATGGTTTGCCGCACGTTAATCTGGTTACCGGTATTGCTGCTGCAATGCACTATCGCAGTGAAGAAGATCCGCAGGCACAGGAACTGGCCGCGCTGATTGACGAAAAAGGTCCACAGGCCGCGCTGGCGCAGGTATCCGGTCTGGATGCCAACAGTGATGTGGTGGCGGAGGCGGTTAACGCATATAACGCGACCAAATGATAGAGAATGTGGCGCAGGTCAGCCTGCGCCCGAATGACAGATTGTCAGATATGCAGGCAATAATGGAACAAACGCAGGCCTTTGAAAATCGTGTGCTTGAGCGTCTGAATGCTGGCAAAACCGTACGCAGCTTCCTCATCACCGCCGTAGAACTGCTCACTGAGGCGGTGAATATCCTTGTGCTTCAGGTATTTCGCAAAGATGACTATGCGGTGAAATATGCCGTAGAACCGTTGCTCGACGGCGACGGTCCATTAGGCGATCTTTCGGTTCGTTTGAAGCTAATCTATGGTCTGGGCGTACTCAGCCGCCCGGAGTATGAAGATGCGGAGCTTCTGATGGCGCTGCGGGAAGAGCTGAATCACGACGGCAATGAATATGCGTTTACCGACGACGAGATTCTCGGGCCGTTTGGCGAGCTTCACTGCGTGACGGCACTCCCGCCGCCGCCACAGTTTGATACCTCAGACTCAGGTTTGCACGCCATGCAAATCCAGCGCTACCAGCAAATGGTACGCTCCACGATGGTACTTTCCCTGACCGAGCTGATTTCTAAAATCAGCTTAAAAAAAGCCTTTCAAAAATAAGTCCATGCAGGCTTATTTCTCTTCCTGCTGCGGTCGATAAAGCTGTCGATAGTACGCCAGACGTTGCAGATACAGCTGCGCATTCTCCTGCGGTATTTCAGAAGGGACAACGTTGCGCGGCGGTGTTTTATTCAGATACTCGCGAAAAGCCTGGCTTGAGGCCATGAAATCAACAGTCTTATCAATAAGAACCGAAACATTCTCACCTATTTTCGCCATAATCTTCCCTCCTCCATGTATTAACCACACTTAGCCTGCGCGGTTGATCATTTAAGTTTAGGATCGGTTGGGCGATTATATTGAGGAAAACGTGCTTCGCTATCAACCCGCCAACAGAAAGCGCCATGGCCGATCTTATTGCTTAAAATTCCTTATCAATCAAAAGCGTAATATTATCATTAGCTGATTAATACTTGCGGCATTTGATTATTTATCTTCGATTTGTTGTGAAGAATCCCGCTCTGCGCGCATACTATAGGATATACATTCTATTTTTATCAGAAGCTATCCTATGAAAGAAGTCGAAAAAAACGAAATTAAACGCCTGAGCGATCGTCTGGACGCTATCCGCCATCAGCAGGCTGACCTGTCGCTGGTTGAAGCCGCAGACAAATATGCCGAGCTGGAAAAAGAGAAAGAAACCCTGGAAGCCGAGATCGCACGCCTGCGTGAAGTCCACGGCCAGAAGCTGAGCAAAGAAGCGCAAAAGCTAACGAAACTTCCCTTCCGCCGTGCCATTAGCAAAAAAGAACAGGCCGACATGGGTAAGCTGAAGAAAAGCGTGCGTGGTCTGATTGTCGTCCACCCGATGACCGAACTTGGCCGTGAAATGGGCCTGAAAGAGATGACAGGCTTTGCAAAAACCGAGTTCTGATCTCCTGCCGGGCAACATCCGTTTGCCCGGTCTTTCCTGCCCCGCCAATTGGCCCTACCAATTATAACCAGATCCTACCATCACCTCACATTTCATTAAAATTCGCGTACAATACCGTTGCCAATAAATAACATCTGATTAACCATTCATTGTCATTACCCCTACACAACAATATTGGCAGGGCCACTTTTACACATAATGTGACGAAGAGATGAGCAAAGACTCATTTCATTATGTCTGAGGCCCCCAGGAGACCTGCAATGAATCTCTGGCAACAGAACTACGATCCGGCCGGTAACATCTGGCTTTCCAGTCTGATCGCATCGCTCCCAATCCTGTTCTTTTTCTTCGCCCTGATTAAGCTCAAGCTGAAAGGCTATGTTGCGGCGTCATGGACGGTAGTGATCGCTCTGGCTGTCGCTCTACTGTTCTACAAAATGCCGGTCGATCACGCTCTGGCTTCGGTGGTATATGGTTTCTTTTATGGTCTGTGGCCGATTGCCTGGATAATCATCGCAGCAGTATTCGTTTATAAAATCTCGGTAAAAACCGGGCAGTTCGACATCATCCGTTCATCAATACTCTCCATTACCCCAGACCAGCGTCTGCAAATGCTGATCGTCGGTTTCTCCTTTGGAGCATTCCTTGAGGGGGCGGCAGGCTTTGGCGCACCGGTCGCCATTACCGCCGCGCTGCTGGTGGGTCTGGGCTTTAACCCGCTGTACGCGGCCGGGCTGTGCTTGATCGTGAATACCGCGCCAGTCGCCTTTGGCGCGATGGGTATTCCGATTCTGGTGGCTGGTCAGGTTACCGGACTGGACAGCTTCGAGATTGGCCAGATGGTCGGTCGCCAGCTGCCGTTCCTGACGATTATCGTGCTGTTCTGGATTATGGCGATTATGGATGGCTGGCGCGGCGTGAAAGAAACCTGGCCTGCGGTAATGGTCGCTGGCGGCTCGTTTGCTATCGCCCAGTATCTCAGCTCGAACTTTATCGGGCCGGAACTGCCGGACATCATCTCTTCGCTGGTCTCACTGGTGTGTCTGACGCTGTTCCTGAAACGCTGGCAGCCGGTACGTATCTTCCGCTTCGGCGATATGGGCGCTTCGCAGGTCGATATGGACCTGTCGCGCACCCGCTACACTACAGGGCAAATCATCCGCGCCTGGTCCCCGTTCCTGTTCCTGACAGCCACCGTCACGCTGTGGAGCATACCGCCGTTTAAAGCGCTGTTTGCGCCGGGTGGCGCGATGTACCACTGGGTGGTCAATATTCCGGTTCCGTTCCTCGACAAGCTGGTAGCCCGTATGCCACCGGTCGTACACGAAGCCACAGCCTACGCGGCGGTGTACAAATTTGACTGGTTCTCCGCGACCGGTACCGCGATTCTGTTTGCCGCTCTGCTGTCTATCGTCTGGCTGAAGATGAAGCCGTCCGCTGCGCTGCAGACCTTTGGCAACACGCTGAAAGATCTGGCGCTACCAATCTATTCCATCGGGATGGTGCTGGCATTCGCGTTTATCTCTAACTACTCCGGGCTGTCATCAACCCTGGCGTTGGCCCTGGCGCACACTGGCAGCGCGTTTACTTTCTTCTCGCCGTTCCTCGGCTGGCTGGGGGTATTCCTGACCGGGTCCGATACCTCATCTAACGCCCTGTTTGCCGCCCTGCAGGCCACCGCAGCTCAGCAAATCGGCGTTTCGGATGTGCTGATGGTGGCGGCAAATACCACCGGCGGCGTGACCGGCAAGATGATCTCTCCACAGTCTATCGCTATCGCCTGTGCGGCAGTGGGATTAGTGGGGAAAGAGTCTGATCTGTTCCGCTTTACCGTGAAACATAGCCTGATTTTCACCTGTATGGTGGGGGTGATTACCACCCTGCAGGCTTATGTCTTAACCTGGATGATTCCATGATTGTGATGCCCAGACGCCTGTCAGACGAGGTCGCATCTCGTGTGCGGGCGCTGATTGAAGAACAACAGCTGGAGGCGGGCATGAAGTTGCCCGCTGAGCGCCAGTTGGCCGTACAGCTCGGCGTGTCGCGCAACTCGCTGCGCGAGGCGTTAGCAAAGCTGGTGAGTGAAGGCGTGTTGATCAGCCGTCGCGGCGGCGGGACGTTTGTTCGCTGGCAGCATGAAGCCTGGTCTGAACAAAACATCGTTCAGCCGCTGAAAACCCTGCTGGCGGACGATCCTGATTACAGCTTCGATATTCTGGAAGCCCGCCACGCCATTGAAGCCAGTACCGCCTGGCACGCAGCCATGCGGGCCACCAGCGCCGACAAAGAGAAGATCAGACTCTGTTTCGAGGCTACGCAAAGCGAAGATCCAGATCTCGCCTCACAGGCGGACGTGCGCTTTCATCTCGCCATTGCGGAAGCCTCGCATAACGTGGTGCTGTTACAGACCATGCGCGGTTTCTTCGACGTATTGCAGTCTTCGGTAAAACAGAGCCGCCAACGTATGTATCTTGTGCCACCCGTATTTTCACAGCTTACAGAACAACATCAGGCCGTGCTGGACGCCATTATCGCCAGTGATGCCGATGGCGCGCGTAAGGCCATGATGGCGCACCTCAGCTTTGTCCACACCACGATTAAACAATTTGATGAAGATCAGGCCCGCCAGGCGCGTATCACCCGCCTGCCCGGTGATCCTGGTGAGAATAGCAGGGAGAACAACACATGATTATTTCAGCAGCCAGCGACTATCGCGCCGCAGCCCAAAGTATTTTGCCCCCTTTCTTGTTCCACTACATTGACGGCGGCGCGTATGCCGAGCGCACTCTGCGCCGCAACGTCGAAGACCTGTCGGAAGTGGCGCTGCGCCAGCGTGTGCTGAAGAATATGTCCGATCTGAGCCTCGAGACAAAGCTGTTCAACGAAACGCTCTCCATGCCCGTGGCCCTCGCGCCTGTCGGCCTGTGCGGAATGTATGCGCGCCGGGGCGAAGTGCAGGCCGCCGCTGCCGCTGACGCCAAAGGCATTCCGTTTACGCTTTCCACGGTTTCCGTATGTCCAATTGAAGAAGTCGCGCCGACCATCAGGCGCCCAATGTGGTTCCAGTTATATGTTCTGCGCGATCGTGGCTTTATGCGCAACGCGCTGGAGCGCGCCAAAGCGGCGGGCTGCTCTACGTTGGTCTTTACCGTCGATATGCCAACACCTGGCGCACGCTACCGTGACGCCCATTCCGGAATGAGCGGTCCCAACGCCGCGCTGCGTCGTTACTGGCAAGCGGTTACCCATCCGCAGTGGGCATGGGACGTGGGCCTGAACGGCCGTCCGCATGATTTAGGCAATATCTCAACCTATCTTGGCAAACCTACCGGCCTTGAGGATTACATTGGCTGGCTGGCGAATAACTTCGATCCGTCAATTTCGTGGAAAGACCTTGAGTGGATCCGCGAATTCTGGGATGGCCCGATGGTGATCAAAGGGATCCTCGATCCGGAAGATGCCCGCGATGCCGTCCGTTTCGGCGCGGATGGTATTGTCGTTTCTAACCACGGTGGCCGCCAGTTAGATGGCGTGCTGTCTTCTGCTCGCGCGCTGCCCGCCATTGCCGATGCGGTGAAAGGCGATATCACCATTCTGGCAGACAGCGGTATCCGTAACGGTCTGGACGTTGTGCGCATGATTGCGCTGGGCGCGGATAGCGTTCTGCTGGGGCGTGCTTATCTTTACGCGCTCGCCACCCACGGCCAGGCCGGTGTGGCGAACCTGTTGAACCTAATCGAGAAAGAGATGAAAGTGGCGATGACCCTGACCGGTGCGAAATCGATTAACGAAATCAGCCGCGATTCGCTGGTACAGGAGCTGGGTCAGAACCTTCCTGCTGCATTAGCGCCTCTGGCCCAGGGTAGCGCTGCGTAACACTCTCCCCCCGTAAAATCGCGTTTTCTGCATGGTCGGCCTATTCTCAGCCCGGCCATTTTTTATGCAAAAATAACGACTAGTTAACATTTACAACCAATATATTTGACAACTTTTTATCCAACTGCCAAATGTATATACAAGCTAATACAAGGGAATTTTATACAGATACCCAAATAATTCGAGCTGCAGGAAGGCGGCAACGCAGCGAATCTCAGGAGCGTACATAAGTACGTGACTGGGGTGAGCGAGGAAAGCCAACGCACATGCAGCTTGAAGTATGACGGGTAGATAACAACCATCATAACTGGCGAGGGTGACATGGCTTATTCCGGTAAAGTGAATATCCAGCAGGCGATAGACGACAGTCCTTTTTCACGCTTTCATTGGGTGATTATTGTCCTGGGTTTTCTGGTGTTAGCCATTGACGGCTTCGATACCGCGGCGATGGGTTATATTGCGCCCACGCTCTCTGCCGACTGGGGCATCCAGAAGCAGGATCTCGGGCCTGTTTTAAGCGCCGCATTATTGGGTCTCTCATTTGGCGCATTATTAGCCGGACCGATTTCCGATCGGATGGGCCGTAAGCGCGTTCTGGTCTTTTCCTGTTTGTTCTTTGGTCTCGCCAGTCTCGGCACCGCCTATGCACAGACGCTGAATATGCTCACATTTTGGCGCTTTCTCACCGGGCTTGGACTCGGCGCGGCAATGCCTAATGCCATTACCCTTGTGTCAGAATTTGCGCCCAAACGCTGCCGTTCGATGGCAATAAACACCATGTATTGCGGCTTTCCGTTAGGGGCTGCGGGCGGTGGCGTCATCTCCTCCTGGCTGATCCCCAACTACGGCTGGCACAGCGTGCTGCTCGCTGGCGCAATCGCCCCGCTGACGCTCACTGTGCTGTTAGTGCTGTTCCTACCGGAGTCGGTTAAGTATTTGGTGCACCGTGGTAAAAGCGTTGCGCAGGTGAAACGTATTGCCCAACGCTTTATGTCGGGCAGTCTGGAACAGGTCACCCAGTTTTATCTGGATGAAGACAAGGTTACGGTCAAAAAAGGCAGCGTGGCGCAATTGTTCAGTATGCCCTGGCTGCCGGGCACGCTGATGCTGTGGCTGACCTACTTTATGGGGCTGGTTATCTATTACGTACTGCTGAGCTGGATGCCAACCCTGATGTTGGGCATGGGCTATCCACTGGCGGAATCGGCCTGGTTAACCTCACTGTTTACCTTCGGCGGTACGGCGGGGATCCTGCTGGCCGGTTGGTTAATGGATCGCTGGGAAGCACATAAAGTGGTATCACTCGGCTTTATCCTGACGATGCTGTTTGCCCTCGCCCTCGGTTTTGAGCATAACCATATCATCCTGTTCGGCGCCCTGATCTTCCTGATGGGGATTACCATGAACGGTGCGCAGTCCGGGCTACAGACGCTGGCTGCGACGTTCTATCCTACCCACTGCCGCGCGACGGGTATTGCGTGGATGCAGGGAGTGGGCCGATTCGGCGGCGTGGCCGGAACGATGATGAGCGCCCAGCTGCTTTCCCTGCAATGGCAGGCTGATAGTATCTTAATGTTCCTTAGCCTTCCCGCGCTGCTCGCAGCTGCGGCGACGATTTACAAGCTGCAACGCTATAAACCGCACACGCTGACCGTCGCATAGTACCCGCTCTTTCTGCTATTCTGCCCCCCGTAATTAAGGGGGCAGTATGCTTAACATCGTTTTATTCGAACCAGAAATTCCGCCAAATACCGGCAATATTATCCGTCTTTGCGCCAATACCGGTTTTCGTCTGCATATTATTGAGCCGATGGGCTTTACCTGGGACGACAAGCGCCTGCGTCGTGCGGGGCTGGATTATCATGAATTTACCGCCGTGCTGCGCCACCCTGATTACGCCGCCTTCGTCGCCGCAGAAAACCCGCAGCGTCTGTTTGCCCTGACCACCAAAGGTACGCCAGCGCACAGCGCGGTAAGTTATCAGGATGGGGATTATCTTATGTTTGGCCCGGAAACACGCGGTCTGCCAGCCAGTATCCTCGACGCTCTGCCGGCCGAACAAAAAATTCGTATTCCGATGATGCCGGACAGTCGTAGCATGAACCTGTCAAATGCGGTGTCGGTGGTGGTGTATGAAGCCTGGCGCCAGTTGGGATATCCTGGCGCGGTATTGCGTAGTTGATTTGTCGGATGGCGGCTGACGCCTTATCCGACCTACAAATACCACGTAGGCCCAGTAAACGCAGCGCCACCGTGCATGGCTCGAAATCAGATGCCGTCGCCGTACTCGAACGTATGATGTATCCCGTTGAAATGCTGATCCATATCCATAGACGGCTTATCGCTGTCAGGTTTGCCGACAATGCGTGCCGGAACACCTGCGGCGGTAGTGTGTGGCGGTACGGGTTGTAAAACGACGGAACCCGCGCCAATCTTTGCGCCGCGCCCGACTTCAATGTTGCCGAGAATTTTCGCGCCCGCGCCAATCATCACCCCTTCACGAATTTTTGGATGACGATCGCCGCCCGCTTTACCGGTCCCGCCAAGCGTAACGGATTGCAAAATAGAGACATCGTTTTCAATTACAGCGGTTTCACCCACCACAATACCGGTAGCGTGATCGAGCATAATCCCACGGCCAATTTTTGCCGCCGGATGAATATCTACCTGGAAAGAAACAGATACCTGATTTTGCAGAAAGATTGCCAGCGCCTGACGCCCCTGATGCCATAGCCAGTGGCCGATGCGGTAGGCCTGAAGCGCATGAAAGCCCTTCAGATACAGAAGTGGGGTGGAATATTTGTCGACGGCCGGGTCGCGTGTGCGTACCGCCTGGATATCACAAGCCGCTGAGGCAATCATTTCAGGATCGGCCGCGTAGGCCTCTTCCACGACTTCGCGAATCGCAATGGCAGGCATGATTGGAGACGCGAGCTTATTCGCCAGCATATAGCTCAGCGCGCTGCCGAGGTTTTCATGCTTGAGCAGCGTTGCGTGATAAAAACTGGCCAGCATAGGCTCACATTCCGCCAGTGCCCGGGCTTCCGCTTTAATGTTTTTCCAGACGATATCCAGTTCTTCACACGGCATTGCGTACTCCAGAAGGTAGCAAAACGACCGACCCGTTCTTCGCGGGTCGGGTCGTTATTATTCAACAGATCCTTACAGCTAGTGGCGACTCAGCTCGTCCTTGCGCGCACGGCCTAATAACGTTAATGCTGCCTCGCGCGCGTTTTTTCCGCAATACAATACTTGATAAATTTCCTCGGTTATTGGCATCTCAACACCAAAACGGTGCGCCAATTCACGAACTTCTTTCGTATTGCGGTAGCCTTCCACCACCTGACCAATCTTGTCCTGCGCACCCTGCACGTCCATCCCCTGGCCGAGCATCATGCCAAATCGACGGTTGCGCGACTGGTTGTCGGTACAGGTCAGCACCAGATCGCCTAAACCCGCCATCCCCATAAAGGTGGCAGGATCGGCACCCAGCGCCGCGCCAAGACGCGACATTTCAGTCAGTCCACGGGTGATCAATGCGGTTCGCGCATTTGCGCCAAAACCGATGCCGTCAGACATCCCCGCACCAATCGCAATGACGTTTTTCACCGCGCCGCCAAGCTGCACGCCAATGAAATCCGGGTTGCTATAAACGCGGAAGCTTTTGCCGCAGTGCAGCAACTGCTGGAGATCGTCAGCGAAAGTATCGTCCGTTGAGGCCAGAGAAATCGCCGTCGGCATACCCGCCGCCAGCTCTTTGGCGAACGTCGGGCCGGAGATGACCGCCAATGGAATCGCATCTCCCAGCGCTTCACGCGCCACATCCTGCAGCAGACGCCCTGTTTCCGCTTCCAGACCTTTTGTCGCCCAGACCAGACGCGCATCAGGACGCATCAGCGGTTTGATGTTACGCAGCACTTCGCCAAAGACGTGGCTCGGCACCACCACCAGAATATTACGGCTGGCGGCCAGCGCAGTGGCTAAATCACTTTCCAGGCGCAGCGTGTCGGGAAAAGGCACATCAGGGAGGAACGCGACGTTGCAGCGATCGTGCTCAAGGGTCGCGATATGTTTTGGATCATGGCCCCACAGCACAACCTGATGGCCATTTCTTGCCAGGGTAATAGCAAGAGCGGTGCCGTACGAGCCGGCACCAATCACAGTCATTGAAGCATTACTTTGGTTCATCAGGCATCCTGATGTTCTTCAGTACCTTCTCCAGCCTGCTGCTGTAAATAGTTCATGAACAGCGCATCAAAGTTGACCGGCGCAAGGTTCAGTTGCGGGAACGTACCGCGTGAAACCAGACTGGTGATGCATTCGCGGGCATACGGGAACAGAATGTTCGGGCAGTATGCGCCCAGACAATGCGCCATCTGAGTCCCTTCGATACCACTGATGGAGAAAATACCGCCCTGCTGAACTTCACACAGGAACGCCGTTTCTTCGCCAAGAGAAGCCGTTACGGTGACACGCAGCACTACTTCATACACGTCATCTGCCAGTTGGGTAGATGCGGTATCAAGATCAAGTTTAACCTCTGGCTGCCAATCTTTCTGGAAAACATGCGGTGCATTTGGCGCTTCGAAAGATACATCCTTGGTATAGATACGTTGGATCTGGAAAGCCATTTCAGTGTTATTTTGTTCTGACATGTTTAGAAAACCCTTAGTGTTGTCCTTTAAATACTTTCAGTACGCCTTATCGCAGCAGGGGATCCAGTCCACCACGCGCATCCAACGCATACAAGTCGTCACAACCGCCAATGTGCTGTGCATCAATAAAAATCTGCGGAACCGTCGTACGGCCACTGCGTTTGATCATCTCTTCACGCTTTACGGCATCGCCGTCAATCGGAAGTTCCTGGAAACTCACACCCTTGCTGTTCAACAGCGCTTTTGCGCGATGGCAAAACGGGCAGGTTGCTTTGGTATAGATCTCAATATTGGCCATGACTTATCTCCAGTGTTCTTTTTACCCAGCGGCATGAAAGAAGACGGGTAAATTACTTGCCGCGAACCAGTGGCAGATTCTCACCACTCCAGCCCGCTACGCCGTCTTTCAGTACGGATACCTGCTCAAAACCGGCTTTAATCAGCGCAGTTGCTGAATCCTGGCACTGCATGCCTGAACCATCAACCACAATCACAGGTTTGTTTTTGTGTTTTTCAAGCTCGCCAAAATTGTTGGCTTTGATTTCGCTCGGCAGCAGGTTAGTGGAGCCTGCGATATGGCCTTTGCGGAAGTCGTCGCGCTGGCGTAAATCCACAACAACGGCGTCTTCTTTATTGATGAGACGTGTAGCTTCGCCGCGAGTAATCACCTTCACTTTTGAGGTCAGGCTCTTAAACGTGGTAAATAATACAGCCGCCAGTAACGCAATCCAGGCGATACTCAAGACAGGGTGGCGACTAACAAATTGCATAATTTCTTGCATGGGGGGTAACAACTCCCGACTAGTGATTAAAAAAACCAGGAAAGGAGTATACCTGCGCGTTGGCGCAAATACAGCCAGAGCGTGCATTGGATTGCATTTTTGCGGGGCGCTACGGAAAAAAAAATGTAAATCGGTGTTCCCCCTGGCACGCGATCCCCCATTATTTGATCTTCGGGGGCTACTTTATCGATTCAGCTGTAGTAAAATTACGCAATTATTTTTTATCTATTGAGTGTGAGGTTGTCGCAATGTCGGTTTCTAAAAAACCTATGGTACTGGTGATTCTGGATGGCTACGGCTATCGCGAAGACAGCCAGGATAACGCCATTTTTAGTGCTAAAACCCCGGTAATGGATGCGCTGTGGGCAAAACGTCCGCATACCCTGATTGATGCGTCTGGTCTGGAAGTCGGCCTGCCCGATCGCCAGATGGGCAACTCCGAAGTGGGTCACGTCAACCTGGGCGCGGGCCGTATCGTGTATCAGGACCTTACCCGTCTGGATGTCGAAATCAAAGAACGTACTTTCTTCGCTAACCCGGTGCTGACCCACGCGGTCGACCAGGCAAAAAATGCCGGAAAAGCGGTACACATCATGGGTCTGCTCTCTGCTGGCGGCGTTCACAGCCATGAAGATCACATCATGGCGATGGTAGAACTGGCCGCTGAACGCGGTGCGGAAAAAATCTATCTGCACGCTTTCCTTGATGGTCGTGATACCCCGCCGCGCAGCGCTGAACATTCCCTGCAGAAATTCGAAGAGAAATTTGCCGCGCTGGGCAAAGGTCGCGTAGCGTCCATCATCGGTCGTTACTACGCTATGGACCGCGACAACCGTTGGGATCGCGTAGAACAGGCTTACGATCTGATGACGCTGGCAAAGGGCGAGTTCCAGTTCGCTACGGCGGTTGAAGGCCTGCAGGCTGCTTATGCCCGCGACGAAAACGACGAATTCGTCAAAGCGACCGTGATCCGTGCCGAAGGTCAGGCAGATGCAGCTATGGAAGACGGCGATACGCTGATTTTCATGAACTTCCGTGCTGACCGTGCGCGTGAAATCACTCGCGCATTTGTTAACGCTGATTTCGACGGCTTCGCCCGTAAGAAAGTCGTTAACCTCAACTTTGTGATGCTGACCGAATACGCGGCAGACATCAAAACTGCGGTTGCTTACCCACCAGCATCTCTGGCCAACACCTTTGGCGAGTGGATGGCGAAGAACGAAAAAACGCAGCTGCGTATTTCCGAAACTGAAAAATATGCGCACGTAACCTTCTTCTTCAACGGCGGTGTAGAAGAGCCGTTCAAAGGCGAAGACCGTATTCTGATCAACTCTCCGAAAGTCGCTACCTACGATCTGCAGCCGGAAATGAGTTCTGCTGAACTGACCGAGAAGCTGGTTGCAGCGATTGAGAGTGGTAAATACGACACCATCATTTGTAACTACCCGAACGGCGACATGGTTGGCCACACCGGGGTGATGGAAGCAGCGGTTAAAGCGGTTGAAGCGCTGGACCATTGCGTTGAGCAGGTAGCGAAAGCCGTTGAATCCGTTGGTGGACAGCTGCTGATCACCGCAGACCACGGTAACGCAGAGCAAATGCGCGATCCGTCTACTGGCCAGGCGCATACCGCGCATACCAACCTGCCGGTTCCGCTGATTTATGTCGGTGGTAAAAACGTTAAAGCGGTCGAAGGCGGTAAACTTTCGGATATCGCCCCGACGATGCTGACGCTGATGGGTATGGAAATCCCGCAAGAGATGACTGGTAAGCCGCTGTTCATCGTGGAATAATCCCTCCCCATGAGGGGAAAGGCGATTAATACCATCACTCGGGCCGTGAAACTGCCAAAGTTTTCAGTCAGGCCCTTGTTCTACGCCAGCGCGCTTAGCGCTGGCGTATTGCTGTGCGCCTTTTCCGCCCACGCGGACGAACGCGATCAGCTCAAATCTATTCAGGCCGATATCGCGGCAAAAGAACGCGCGGTACGCCAACAGCAACAACAACGTTCCACTCTCCTCGCTCAGCTTAAAGCTCAGGAACAGGCTATTGCCGTCGCCGCAAGGCAACTGCGCGAAACACAAAACTCATTGGCACAGCTGAATGCACAAATCGCTGAGATGAACGCCGCGCTCGCGAAGCTGGAAAAGCAGCGGGCAGCGCAAGAGCGCAGCCTGGCAGCACAGTTAGACGCCGCGTTTCGCCAGGGTGAACACACCGGTATTCAGCTCATCCTCAGCGGCGAAGAAAGCCAGCGCGGACAGCGCCTGCAGGCCTATTTCGGCTACCTGAACCAGGCGCGGCAAGAAACTATCGCGCAGCTGAAACAAACCCGCGAAGAGGTCGACTCGCAAAAAGCCGAGCTGGAAGATAAGCAGAGCGAACAGCAGACCCTGCTGTACGAACAACGCGCTCAGCAGGCTAAGCTGGAGCAGGCGCGTAACGAACGCCAGAAAACACTGTCGGGTCTGGAATCATCAATTCAACAGGGCCAGCAGCAACTGGGCGAAATGCGCGCTAACGAATCCCGTCTGCGCAACAGCATTGCTCGCGCCGAAGCCGCGGCCAAAGCGCGCGCGGAACGTGAAGCGCGCGAGGCGCAGGCCGTACGTGATAAGCAGAAGGATGCGTCACGAAAAGGCTCGACCTACAAGCCGACCGAAAGCGAAAAATCACTGATGTCCCGTACCGGTGGCCTGGGTTCGCCGCGCGGCCAGGCATTCTGGCCCGTTCGTGGCCCAACGCTGCATCGTTATGGCGAACAACTGCAGGGTGAGCTACGTTGGAAGGGTATGGTTATTGGCGCATCCGAAGGCACCGAAGTTAAAGCCATTGCCGATGGTCGCGTCATTCTGGCGGACTGGCTGCAGGGCTATGGCCTGGTGGTGGTGGTTGAGCACGGTAAAGGCGATATGAGCCTGTACGGTTATAACCAGAGCGCGCTGGTCAGCGTCGGTACGCAGGTTCGCGCCGGGCAGCCTATTGCACTTGTGGGTAGCAGCGGCGGTCAGGGCAGGCCGGCACTCTATTTCGAAATTCGTCGCCAGGGTCAGGCGGTCAATCCACAGCCGTGGTTGGGAAGATAAGTTTTGCCTCAATTTCGTCGTCAATTACTCTCTCTTGCCAGCGTGCTGGCCTTCGTAACACCTGTTTTTGCTGGCAAACTCGCCATCGTTATTGATGATTTCGGCTATCGTCCACAAACTGAAAATCAAGTACTGGCGATGCCTTCCACCATCTCGGTTGCCGTTCTCCCTAATGCCCCACACGCGCGTGAAATGGCGATTAAAGCGCATAACAGCGGGCATGAAGTGTTAATCCATCTGCCGATGGCGCCGCTGAGCAAACAACCGTTAGAGAAAGATACTTTGCGCCCGGAAATGAGCAGCGAAGAGATTGAGCGCATTATTCGCGACGCGGTAAGTAAAGTGCCGAATGCCGTGGGGCTGAACAACCATATGGGTAGCGCGATGACTTCCAGCCTGTTTGGCATGCAGAAGGTGATGCAGGCGCTGGAGCGTTACGATCTCTACTTTCTGGACAGCATGACTATCGGCAACAGCCAGGCCATGCGCGCAGCGTCAGGAACCGGTGTGAAGGTCATCAAACGCAAAGTCTTCCTGGATGACACACAAAATGAAGCTGACATTCGTCGTCAGTTTACTCGCGCCGTCGATCTTGCACGCCGCAACGGCTCAGCAATCGCCATTGGTCACCCTCACCCTTCCACGGTGCGAGTATTACAGCAGATGCTTTATAATCTGCCAGCCGATATTACGCTGGTTCGCCCGAGCAGTCTGCTCAATGAACCGCAGGTCGATACCTCCAGACCCAACCTCACGCCGCCGAATAACAGCGCACCACGTAATCCTTTCCGTGGTGTGAAATTGTGCAAACCGAAACAGCCGTTAGAACCCATTTACGCCAGTCGATTCTTCACCGTACTCGGTGAAAGCATCACCCAAAGTACGCTGGTGCAGTATATGCGCCTGCAGTGGCAGGGCTGGCAATAATCAGTCGTTAAGTTCCAGCGTTAAATGGGCCAGGCGGCGCGGCGTCAGTGATTTATCGCGCCACTGGCTAAAACGGATGGCCCACAGCAGCACCTGATAACCCAGCTTAACGCTGCAGATATTACTTACCATCCGTTTGAACATACCCGACACAAATACTTCAGCAATCATACGCTGGCGGATTTTTTCATCCGGCTCTTTACGTATGCAATGACAAACGCGTAGCGCTTCGTAAATCACCTGCTGTTTGAATTCCGGGTAAATGGGAATGCGCCCGGCGTACTCGTGATTCATCTTGTCGAGCAGGCGGGTAATTTTGATGTAGTGGCGCTGATAGGCGAGGTTCTTCAGCCCGGTACGCGGCAGACGACTCACGGACGCGCCGTGCAGAAAGTATTTGTACAATGGAACTTCCGTATAGCGCGTGCGTTTGGCGTTAAACATAAATTCCGTGGTCCAGATGATATCCTGGTGGTGCAGGCCAGACAGGAAGGTCAGCCCCGCGTCGCGGATCGTCTGATGACGATATACGCCCATCCAGACAACATGCCGCCAGCGGCGGCTGGCTAACGCTTTTCTTAACCAGTCCGGTCCGGTCATCACGTCAGTAGAACGTATACGATCGGTAGGAATGGATGCCCATGTATGCCCCGTCTCCGCAATACACCAATCGGCATTGCACTGCGCCACATCCAGATTGTCCTGCAGCGCCATATTCATCAACGTTTCATACATTTCCGGATAAGCAATATCATCGCCGTCAACATAAGCGATGTACTCACCCCTGGCGACTTCCATCCCGGTATTACGCGCCGCTGAGACTCCCCCGTTCCGCCGATGCAGTAGATGAACGTGCGGATAACGATCCGCATATGCCTGTGCGAGCTGCGCAGAGTTATCCGTAGAGCCATCATTAACAATGATGATCTCCAGATTTTTCCACGTTTGCGCAATCAGCGAATCCATACACGCAATGAATGGTTCACCCGTATTGTAGAGCGGCATAATGACGCTCAATAGGCCGGGGGTATAGGTCATGTCAAATCCTGCCAAACAGTATAATTAACGGCAATTTCTAACATATTTAGCGGTAAATCTTCAGAGAAAATTTCTCAAAACTTTAGCGGAAAATGCGCCGGATGAGTGAGTGCAGCAAACAAAAAAATCCCCGGAGAGTTAACGATAGTCAACATCCGGGGATTACATACAGAATCCACTACGTGGATACGGTTAATCCCAGCTCAGGATCACTTTCCCTGACTGGCCTGAACGCATCGCGTCAAAGCCTTGCTGGAATTCATCGATCGAGAATCGATGGGTGATGATTGGCGACAAATCCAAACCAGACTGAATCAGTGCAGCCATTTTGTACCAGGTTTCAAACATCTCGCGACCGTAGATACCTTTAATAAACAGCCCCTTAAAGATAACCTTTGTCCAGTCGATAGACATATCTGACGGAGGGATCCCCAGCATAGCAATACGGCCACCGTGGTTCATGGTGTCCAGCATGGTGCGAAACGCTGGCGGCGCGCCGGACATCTCCAGGCCTACATCAAACCCTTCGGTCATACCCAGCTCAGCCATCACGTCGGTCAAATTCTCTTTCGATACGTTGACCGCACGGGTGATGCCCATTTTGCGTGCCAGCTCAAGACGATACTCATTCACGTCGGTGATCACCACGTGGCGTGCGCCAACGTGCTTCGCGACCGCCGCCGCCATAATACCGATTGGACCCGCGCCGGATACCAGCACATCTTCACCCACCAGATCGAACGACAGCGCCGTGTGCACCGCATTACCGAACGGATCGAAGATGGACGCCAGATCATCGGAGATATTGTCCGGGATTTTAAACGCGTTAAATGCCGGGATCACCAGGTATTGTGCAAAACAACCAGGACGGTTTACACCGACACCGGTCGTATTGCGACACAGGTGCGTACGCCCACCGCGGCAGTTACGGCAATGCCCACAGGTGATATGACCTTCGCCAGAAACGCGATCGCCGATTTTAAAGCCTTTAACTTCCTGACCAATGCCAACAACTTCGCCGACATATTCATGCCCCACGACCATCGGAACCGGGATGGTTTTTTGCGACCAGTCATCCCAGTTATAAATGTGAACGTCAGTCCCGCAGATGGCTGTTTTACGGATTTTAATCAGCAAATCGTTATGGCCGACTTCCGGTTCAGGAACGTCGGTCATCCAAATGCCCTCTTCCGCTTTCAGTTTGGATAACGCTTTCATTTCACATCCTCAGGCAATAACGCCCAGTTGTTTACCAATGCGTGTGAACGCCTCAACAGCACGCGTAATCTGCTCAGGGGTATGCGCTGCAGACATCTGAGTACGGATACGCGCCTGGCCTTTTGGAACCACTGGATAGAAGAATCCAGTAACGTAAATCCCCTCTTTTTGCAGCTCACGGGCAAACTCCTGCGCCACCACCGCATCACCCAGCATAACCGGGATAATCGCGTGGTCCGCACCGGCTAAGGTAAAGCCTGCGGCAGACATTTGCTCGCGGAACTGGCGCGCGTTCGCCCACAGGCGATCGCGCAGTTCGCTACCTTCCTCGACCATTTCCAGCACTTTAATGGAAGCAGCCACAATCGCCGGAGCCAGTGAGTTGGAGAACAGATACGGACGTGAACGCTGGCGCAGCCACTCCACCACTTCCTTACGCGCTGCGGTATAACCACCGGATGCGCCGCCGAGCGCTTTACCCAGCGTACCGGTAATGATGTCCACACGGCCCATCACGTCACAGTATTCATGAGAGCCACGACCATTTTCGCCGACAAAGCCGACCGCATGGGAGTCATCAACCATGACCAGCGCATCGTACTTGTCCGCCAGATCGCAGACGCCTTTCAGGTTCGCAATCACGCCATCCATAGAGAACACGCCATCGGTGGCAATCAGGATATGACGAGCCCCCGCTTCGCGCGCCTCTTTCAGACGCGCTTCCAGCTCGGCCATGTCGTTGTTGGCGTAACGGAAACGCTTCGCTTTACACAGACGAACGCCATCAATGATTGAAGCATGGTTCAGGGCATCGGAGATGATCGCGTCTTCTGCGCCCAACAGCGTTTCAAACAGGCCGCCGTTGGCGTCAAAGCAGGAAGAGTAAAGGATGGCATCTTCCATACCAAGGAAAGCCGCCAGTTTTTGCTCCAGTTGCTTATGGCTGTCCTGGGTACCGCAAATAAAGCGTACCGAAGCCATACCAAACCCGTGAGAATCCATACCCGCTTTTGCCGCGGCAATCAGTTCCGGGTGGTTAGCCAGTCCCAGATAGTTGTTCGCACAAAAGTTAATAACGTGGCTTCCATCTGCCACGGTGATATCCGCCTGCTGGGCAGATGTAATAATGCGCTCTTCTTTAAACAATCCTTCCGCACGTGCGGTTTCGAGATCGTTGGTTAACTGTTTGTAAAAATCCCCACGCATTTCAATTCTCCAGACTGGGCAAATTTCAGCACATATTACCCAAAGCTATACATTGATACGAGATGACGCATCATCACTTCTTCAAAATGAAGCATAAATCACGCGTACCCGCACAGCTTATCGGTGAATGGCTGAAGCCTGGACCATGTAGTGATATGATAGAAGTATTCGTGTCTGAGATTGTCTCTGACTCCATAATTCGAAGGTTACATTTATGATCATCGTTACCGGCGGCGCGGGATTTATCGGCAGCAACATCGTTAAGTCCCTGAATGATAAAGGCATCACCGATATTCTGGTGGTGGACAACCTGAAAGACGGCACTAAATTTGTTAACCTGGTGGACCTGAATATTGCTGACTACATGGATAAGGAAGACTTCCTGATCCAGATTATGGCTGGCGAAGATTTCGGCGATATCGAAGCGATTTTCCACGAAGGCGCATGCTCCTCCACCACCGAGTGGGATGGCAAGTATATGATGGATAACAATTATCAATACTCCAAAGAGCTGCTGCACTACTGCCTGGAGCGTGAAATTCCGTTCCTGTACGCCTCTTCCGCCGCGACTTACGGCGGTCGTACATCTGATTTCATCGAATCCCGTGAATATGAGAAACCACTGAACGTCTATGGCTACTCAAAATTCCTGTTCGACGAATACGTGCGCCAGATCCTGCCAGAAGCCAACTCTCAGATTGTTGGCTTCCGCTATTTCAACGTCTACGGACCGCGTGAAGGCCACAAAGGCAGCATGGCAAGCGTCGCTTTCCACCTCAACACCCAGCTTAACAATGGCGAAACACCAAAACTGTTCGAAGGCAGTGAAAACTTCAAACGTGATTTCGTTTATGTTGGCGATGTGGCGGCGGTAAATCTGTGGTTCCTCGAAAACGGGGTTTCCGGCATCTTTAACCTCGGTACCGGGCGCGCGGAATCTTTCCAGGCCGTTGCCGATGCAACGCTGGCGTACCATAAAAAAGGCAGCATTGAGTACATTCCATTCCCGGAAAAACTGAAAGGCCGCTACCAGGCATTTACCCAGGCAGATCTGACTAACCTGCGCGCAGCGGGCTATGACAAGCCGTTTAAGACCGTTGCCGAAGGCGTAACGGAATATATGGCCTGGCTGAACCGCGACGCGTAAGAAGTTAGCATGAAAATACTGGTGATCGGCCCGTCATGGGTGGGCGACATGATGATGTCGCAAAGTCTCTATCGCACGCTCAAGGCGCGCTATCCCCAGGCGATAATCGACGTGATGGCACCGGCGTGGTGCCGTCCGCTGCTGTCGCGTATGCCTGAAGTCAACGAAGCCATCGCCATGCCGCTGGGACATGGCGCGCTGGAGATCGGCGAGCGCCGTAAGCTTGGTCATAGCCTGCGTGAGAAACGCTATGATCGCGCCTGGGTGCTACCCAACTCTTTTAAATCCGCTCTGGTGCCCTTTTTTGCTGGCATTCCCCATCGTACCGGCTGGCGTGGAGAGATGCGCTACGGCCTCCTAAACGATGCGCGCGTGTTGGATAAAGAAGCATGGCCGTTGATGGTCGAGCGCTATGTGGCTCTGGCCTATGATAAAGGCGTGATGCTGACGGCCAAAGATTTGCCGCAGCCTCTGCTATGGCCGCAGTTGCAGGTCAGCGAAGGTGAAAAATCACTGACCTGTAGTCAGTTTTCTCTTTCTGCCGAACGTCCGATCATCGGTTTTTGCCCAGGTGCGGAATTTGGTCCGGCGAAACGCTGGCCACATTATCACTATGCGGAACTGGCGAAACAATTGATCGATGAAGGTCATCAGATTGTGCTGTTTGGCTCGGCAAAAGACCACGAAGCCGGAAATGAGATCCTCGCTACGCTGAGCCTTGAACAGCAGGCCTGGTGCCGCAATCTGGCGGGTGAGACACAGCTGGAGCAGGCGGTCATTCTTCTCGCCGCCTGCAAAGCGGTTGTCACCAATGATTCTGGATTAATGCACGTTGCCGCCGCGTTGAATCGACCTCTGGTAGCATTGTATGGTCCAAGTAGTCCGGACTTTACCCCGCCGTTGTCGCACAAAGCGCGAGTCATCCGCCTGATTACGGGCTACCACAAGGTGCGTAAGGGCGATGCAGCAGAAGGTTATCACCAGAGCCTGATCGACATCACTCCTCAGCGCGTACTGGAAGAACTGAATGACCTGTTGTTACAAGAGGAAGCCTGACGGATGCGGGTTCTGATCGTTAAAACATCGTCTATGGGTGATGTGCTGCATACGTTGCCCGCATTAACCGATGCGCAGCAGGCCATACCGGATATTCACTTTGACTGGGTGGTGGAAGAAGGGTTCGCTCAGATCCCCTCCTGGCATTCGGCCGTTGACCGCGTGATACCGGTGGCGATCCGCCGCTGGCGTAAAGCGTGGTTTTCCGCGTCGATTAAAGCCGAGCGTAAAGCGTTTCGTGATGCCGTCCGTTTACAGCAGTATGACGCGATAATTGATGCCCAGGGGCTGGTAAAAAGCGCAGCACTGGTTACCCGTCTGGCACACGGGGTCAAGCATGGTATGGATTGGAGCACCGCCCGTGAACCGCTGGCGAGCCTGTTTTATAATCGCAAGCACCATATTGCCAGACAACAGCACGCCGTAGAACGTACGCGTGAATTGTTCGCAAAAAGTCTGGGATATACCAAACCGCAATCGCAGGGTGATTACGCTATCGCTCAGCATTTTTTGACGGAAGTAAATGCTGATACAGCGCAGTATGCGGTGTTTCTTCATGCCACGACCCGTGATGATAAGCACTGGCCGGAAGCCAACTGGCGGGAGCTGATTGGCCTGTTAAACAATGCAGGCATACGCATTAAACTGCCCTGGGGAGCCGCGCATGAAGAAGCGCGTGCCAGGCGACTGGCGGAAGGGTTTACTTATGTTGATGTCCTGCCACGGATGAGTCTGGAGGAGGTCGCCCGCGTTCTGGCGGGGGCCAAATTTGTAGTGTCGGTTGATACAGGCCTAAGCCATTTAACCGCCGCATTGGATCGCCCCAATATAACGCTGTATGGCCCAACGGATCCGGGATTGATTGGGGGATATGGGAAAAACCAATATACACAACAGAGCCATTCCGGAAAATTGCAGGATCTGGATGCTAGTTTAGTCAACGCATCGCTGGTTGATAATAATTTGCTTTAACTTTAAGAGATGAACCATGCTTCACCAACACATGCTTTCTCGCTTTATATATAGTATAAAAAACAATCCATTCGATTTTATATACTTCTTATTTTATGTCGGGATACTTGCTACTTTAGGGATGGTACTGGTCAATCCGGATGAAGCACTGAAGATATTTATTTTCTCCACTGTTCTGTCTCTGCCTCTTATAGGTAAAAACTTAAAGCATGTATGCAGTAACAAAAAGAATCTGGTTTTGCCTTTTATGTTGCTGCTCTTCGGTTTGCTGCAGATTATTTGGGTAGAAATATTTAAACAGCCAGGCTCAGCCTTTACCGGAGCCTACCGCTCATACCAGAACGGTGGCAAAGTGATGCTTTTTTCCGCACTGGTGATGACCGCGCTAACATCGCGAGCGCCGTGTGCCAATAAAACCCGCATCACCAGTATCTGGGTGATTCTTACAGCAATAGGTTTGTACCTTTACGCGGGATATCAAATTTCGGGAGCAGACTATCTTTTTAGGTATCGCGTAGCCCTTGGTTTTGAACACCAAACCGGCACAGCCTACGCCCTGACACTTATTGCATTATTAGCATCACAGGCCATTATTAACCTGCGCCTGAAACATACCATTTCTTTGTATCTATTACATTTTTTGATATCGCTCGCAGTGATCATCACCACGCAAACCCGGGCGGCGATTTTAGTTTACCCACTCCTGAGCATTGGGCTGTTTTTCATGCACTTTCGCCATAACCGCACCATCTTATTAAAGGCGCTATTGGGCTTCTTACTCTTGATTGGGCTGGTAGCTATCCCCTTAAAATCAGTGATTGAAAATCGTTACCAGAGTTTTCTCATCGATCTACATTCTTATATTCAGAACAATAGTGTTAACTCTATTGGCGCGCGGCTTGCAATGCAACGAGCAGGTATTGAAGCAGGGAAAGTACATCTCGGGGGGCAGTCACTTGAACAACGTGGTGCAGAAATTCAGCAACTTGCTGTGCAAGACACCTCTCTGCAAGGGGCGGTAGTGTTCCTTAACGTCCATCTGCATAACGAAATCGTTGATACCTTTTCGCTGAAGGGCATCCCTGGGGTGATTGTGCTACTCTTGCTCTATACTGCCATGTTTTTAACAGCTTACTGGCAACGCAGCCCTCTGTTGTTCGTCATCTCAAGCGCTATCGCTATCTATGGCTTGAGTGATTTATTATTGTATGCCAAAGGTGAAGCCTTGAGCAGTGTGCTGGCGTTATGTGTAGCAGCAATGCTGAGCTCGAAATTCAACGAGAGAACAATGCCATGATTAACGCTTCAGGTTATTTGCTGAGCATAATTATACCTACTTATAACAATGCTGAACTCATCACAGCTACGTTGACATCGGTCCATCAGAGCATCACTGACGAGGTGGAGATAATAATTGTCAATGATGGTTCAACAGATTTAACGGAAGAGCGCATCAAGGCATTTTATCATGAGCATAACTGCAACAATGTAAAATATATAAGCCAGAAAAATCAAGGTGTTGCAATCACCCGCAACGTCGGATTGACCCAGGCAACGGGAAAGTATATTGGTTTTGTCGACAGCGATGACATTGTCTGTGCTGATTATTTCACTATCCTTCTCCCTAAACTTAGGGAGGGGAAATATGATATTGTGGAATTCAATTTAACTCGAAATATAAACAATCTGTATCAGAATAAACCTGGCGCAAAGAATACCCTGGCTCAACACGAAATTATTTTGGCTGATGATAACTATGCTCCCCTGTTACCAACTTTTCGTGCCGGGCAATGGCATCTCATGACAAAAATTTTTCACCGCGACATTATTGGCAACGATCGATTCGAAGAACATCGTCGATATGAAGACATGATTTTTTGTCCCTTCCAATACTTTAAGTGTCATAACATATTAAAGATAGAGAATAAATTATATTACTATCGGGTAAATGAAAAAAGCATTACCGAAAATATTATTGATAGCGATGCGGACAGCATCTTCTTTGCTATGCGAAAAATGTATAACTATGTGAATAAAAATAACGAGAAACGTACCGTCGCCACATTAATGATCATCAATTGTTTTCTGGAAGGCCGCAAACTTTTACGCAAGAAAAAAGGCTACTATCGTTATAACGAAAGTATGTTGAATGACATTCAGAATGCGCTTGCGTGCTGCGATACAAAAATCGTTAAGAATAAAATAATCCTTAAGATGAAATACCCGCATATTGATCGTTCAATTTCTGAAATTAGATATAAGATACTATCCGCTTGCAAAAGTTTATTTTTTCGAAAGGGATTTTAACATGTTTGATAAAGTCGACCGTGTTCTTATTTGCAAGCTCAAATTTTATGGTGATGTTCTGTTAACAACACCTGTTATTGCCAGCATTCAGGCTCGTTATCCTCATGCTAAAATCGATCTGCTTCTTTATAAAGATACAAAATCAATTTTGGCAGCAAATGAAAGTATCAATAATTTTTATCTCATTGAGAAAAAGAAAGGCCTTTTAGATACAGTAAAAAATTATCTTTCAGTGCGTCAACAGCTGAAAAAAAATCACTATGACCTGATCGTTAACCTAACCGAGCAATGGCCGATTGGCGCTCTTGTTGCCTCCTTACGTCGCCCCTCAATTGCATTTGAGCGTGATAAGAAACAATGGAACAATCTTTTTTCACGTGTTACACCGATGACCGGCACGCACATAGTTGAACAAAATCTATCCATTTTAAAGGGTATCGGGTTTAGCGAAGCAGATCTGAAAAAAGAGATGTCACTGCACTATCGCCAGGATGATTACCACCATTTGGTTTCCCAACTTCCGGCATTATCTTCACAAAAATATGTCGTTATTCAACCTACTGCCAGACAAGAATTTAAATGTTGGGATGATGATAAATTCGCCCATGTGATTGACCATCTGCATCAGCGTGGTCTGCATGTTTACCTCACCTGTGGGCCAGCACAAAGTGAGCAACAGCAAGTCCAGCGCATTGCTGAACTGTGTCAATCTGCCCCTGACCTGGCGCTGGCAGGCAAAACAACTTTCCTGCAGTTGGCTGCGTTAATCGACCATGCCGTTCTTTACATCGGGGTCGATTCTGCGCCTATGCATATGGCGGCAGCATTAGGAACACCTCAGGTCTGTCTGTTTGGCGCGACCAATTATCAGCAATGGAGACCATGGTCAGATAACGCCGTGTTGATTTGGGCTGGTGATTACCATCCAATGCCCTCCAGAGATGAACTCGACAGGTCAAAAAAATATTTAACATGGATACCGGAGCAAGCCGTGATTGACGCTATCGATAGGGTACTTCATGATAGTGGCAATGATAAAGGTAATGAGAAAGCATAAATGGACAACAAAAATAACGTTATTAATATTGCTTACTGCACAGATGCTAATTATCTGGAATATGTAGCAGTGTCCATTATGTCTGTCATAATGAACAACCCAGGACAAGACCTGTCATTTTTCGTTTTTGTCTATGACGTCTCGGACGACGAAATCAATAAACTGCGCTCAACCAGTGATAAAATTCAGGTTATCAATATTGATAAAGAGGAGATTGAAAAGTATAACAATGACTTTGCAATCAAACATCTGAACCGTTCGACCTATATGCGCCTTGCCGTTCCGCGCTTACTAAAAGATAAAGTTGAGTACTTTATCTATTTAGATGCCGATACTCTGTGTTTTGATAAACTCAATGATATTAACAGTATTGATATCAGTAACGTCATTTGCGCAGTCAGCCACGACTCGCTCGATATCCATGATACAAAAAATGCTAAACGCCTGGGTCTCAGTACAGGTCATTACTTCAATGCCGGTTTTTTGTATATTAATATCGCCAATTGGATTAAGTTCGACATCGAAAACAAAGCAAACACTGTACTATTTGAACAGGGAAAAAGTCTACCTTACTTTGATCAAGATGCTCTGAATATCGCAATGGATGGCAATGTCAAATTTATTGATAATCGATGGAATTTTTTGTTTAACTGGTTTAACGACCAACAAAAAGATAGCTTCTTCTATCAAAAAGATATCCTGCCACGCATTATCCATTTCACCGGTGGACGAAAGCCATGGTATAAAGAGCATACTGGGCTTTCACAGCAACTGTATCTTTTCTACCATCATTTCACACCCTGGCAGACCACAGAAATGCGCTCTTATGCCCCACGAATGAGGCCTACTGATTATCGGGTTTACTCACGTCAGGAAGCCAAAAGGGGAAATTACTGCGCTTCTATCAAATGGTATCTGAAATATCTCAAAACGAAATTGCGCTAAATAAAAAACTCCCTTTCGGGAGTTTTTTTACTTACTTTGTAACTTTGCACGTAAATAGCCGATATAGCTAATTACTGAAGCAACATATTTTCCTTGTAGCCTTTCATGCCGTGATTTCTTTTTATATTGCTTTGGTGTTCTGGCTGGTAACAAAGGAACATCAGCCCATGGAGAAGACTTCCACGCTTCAACAAAAAACTGTGCTGAAGGATAGTTAGCCCATGAATTCCATGGTTTGGTCACGCCGATATAGTGGATCAGAATAGTTTCAGGCGTTATATACTCTTTATACTTTGAAAGATCTTTGCTCTTAAGCTCTTGTTTAATACCATATATTGCATCATAAATTCGTGGTAAGAAAATAGTTTTTCCCAAAAACAGGATATTTAAAACATCCTGGTCAAGAAACGCAAATTTCTTAGTTTTATCTAACAGAGTAGAAAATGCTTTAGAGAAAAATTGTTGCTCCTTCCATTCCTTTAAATTAGCAAAAATAACCCCAGCATTAAAATATTGCTCATTAAACTCTGGAACATTAAGACGAGTAGCTGCATATGAACGACTATCATCAACATCCTGGATAACTGCAGCTACATGATGCTCAAATTTGATATTTGTTAAATCAATCAACGACCCCTTACATACCACATCGGCATCAATATAGAGCAAACTATCGATTTTTTCGCTAAGATATTCAAATGCAATAAATCTAAAATAAGTAGCATGAGACCAGGCATTTCCGCATGGCAAGACCTTTAGTCCTTCAGCATTCATTACATAGACAGTTATATTAGTAGCAAATTGCTTTGCTAGTTTTTCAAGCCGTTGCCGATAATCTAAATCAATATAATCAGTAAAAAGGTGGAAATGAATGCTGATATCTTGATTATGTAGTAAAACGGATGACATCGAAACTGCCGCTCCGAACATAAAATTCTGATCAACCCCCCATGCAATATTCAACTGAGGGGTATGATCTGTTGGAGCACCAAAGATCTCGATGGTATCCTTGATAGACTGATGACAATCAAAATTCATGTACTACACCTTTTTTATGCTATCTGAAAATTATCTGCACAACAAACTAGTGCGACCGTGCATTATGTAGTTTATTTTTTATATACATAACATGACTTAACACAGAACGAATATATTTCCGCTGCACTCTTTCATGTCGTGACTTACGTTTATACAACTTGGCTGTATTTGCATTTAACAGAGACTTTTCTGCCCATGCGGATTTCTGATATGCTTCAATAAAAAACTTAGCCACCGGGTATTTAGCCCATGAATGCCATGGTTTAGTGACGCCCACATAGTGAATTAATACCGTATCGTCGGTAATGAAATCCTGATAAATCTTATCGTTTTTATTTTTGAGTTCCTGATCGACCCCATAGATACAGTTAAAGTCTCTTCTCAGGAAAATAACATTGCCGACAAACAAAATATTGAGCACGTCCTGGTCGAAATAAAGTAATTCCTTTTGGCGTTTGTCTAATATAGAAAATGCTTTGGTTAACAACTGCTGCTCACGCCATACTTCGAGATTCGCAAATACAACACCCGAATTAAAATACCCCTTACTCAGTTCAGGGATACCGAGTCTGGTACCGGATTTAATTCGCACTTCATCAACATCATTAATGACAGCTGCATATTCCCCGCAGAAATTAATCTCAGTAAGTTCCCGTAGAGAACCTTTACAAATGACATCGGCATCCAGATACAGTACCGAGCTTAATTCGGTGCTTAAATATTCAAATGCAAAGTAACGATAGTACATTGCATAAGTCCAGGCTTTCGTGCTCGGCAGTTCACGAAAGGCCGCATTATCGAAAACAAGGACAGTCACTGTCGTACTGTACATTTGCGTTAGGCGTTTTATGCTTTCCAGATAGTCGTCATCGATATAGTCAGTGGCGATATAAAAATGGATATCAATATCAGGATTATTCACTAATACTGAGGTCATAGAAATGCCGGATCCAAACAAAAAATTACGATCGACACCATACGCAACGCTTAGTTTTTTACTCTTGCCATGCGTCGAGCTGTCGATGATATGTTTTTGAATGATCAACTTCTGGAAATCGATGTTCATAATAAAATAGCCTCAAACTTCATG
Source organism: Citrobacter sp. TBCS-15 (assembly GCF_005280815.1). Classification (NCBI taxonomy): domain Bacteria; kingdom Pseudomonadati; phylum Pseudomonadota; class Gammaproteobacteria; order Enterobacterales; family Enterobacteriaceae; genus Citrobacter; species Citrobacter sp. TBCS-15. The sequence goes on from NZ_SZWK01000251.1 coordinate 304,641, forward strand.
TGTAATTTATAGCGCTTTTCTTATTGTTCTTTGTCTTATTTTTTGCGCTTTTGTGACAGCCTGTTCAAACAACCTGACTTCCTGACGAAAGATTTCACGTAATGGCATCGAAAAATAGACACGTAAAAAACGGTAGATATCTCTGGACGTTAGCCCAATCTCCAGTGAGGAGAAATAGAGCCCGATCAAATCCTTATCCCGCCAGCGGCGTGGTACCCGCTGACGTATTTGCGCACGATGCAGATCAATCACAGAGAGTTTGATCTCCGCAACATCTGCTGGCATCGGCTGTTGGAGCAGGAAATGGCAAATATAACAATCCCGATGATTTACTCCACCTCGATGCATTTTACCCACCATTTCCGCCACGCGGGTAATAATGGTCCGTTTTAATACAAAATCGGGCCGTTCAACTCCCCAATCGGCGCAAAAATCTTCAAGACTGATAGCAGGAGAAAGATCCTCAGTGATAATAAATGAGGTTCGCTCTAACGGATTCAGCCCTTTCTGTCCAAAAGCAACACCCGTCATTGTATCCACATTCAATGCTTGCAAACGGTGAATCGCCAGCCACTCCCGGTCCGCGCCAAGCACAGGCATGCGCAGAGAAATAAGGTTCTTCAACACTTCTTTAAGCGTGGTCCCATGATGATATTTAAGAAAGTAACCTTTTCCCATCATCTCAAAACGCAGGGTACGCCGTGTTTCCAGAGCGCGAAAAACCTCGCCATCCAGCTTAGTGACCTCTGTGAACGGGTCTTTTCCTTGCCATTGCGTGGCAAATGGTTCTTTCAATTCAATCATTTTCAAGACCTAAAATGATATCTGCAGCTTTATCTGCCAGGCTGTAGAGATCTTCTGTATCAGCAAAATGTCGCGCATTTTCAGCCCAACGACTTCTCTGCTCATTATTTTGCAGCGCATCGAGAAGTGCTGTATTCAAATTTTCCTGCGCAAAAGGTTCAGGAATCACCACACCGCATTGGGCGGCAGTGATATACCCTGCGTAGCCGCATACCTCAGTGGTTAATACTGGCAGCCCGGCAACTACGGCTTCTAGCAAGACGATACCAGCGGCTTCCTGAACTGCCGGGTGAAGCAATAAATCGGCAGCAGACATCAATTCAGCGACATCATCTCGCCCTGAGAAGAATTGAACTTGCTTTTCAATACCCAATTGGCGGGCCTGAGCACGATAACGATCGGCCTTATCCTGACCAACAACCATCAACTGAGTACGGTGACGTATAGTCTCAGGTAAAGAAGCCAACGCCTGTAAGCTTCTTGGCACACCTTTGCGTTTGAAATCGGAGCCGACCTGCAGAAGCAGGAACTGATCGAGAGCAATACCATTCTTTTCTCTGACAATCTGCCTGCTGTTTTCAGGTTGCAGGCTGTATTTTCTGTCTGGGTAGATACCTGGCGGCAGAATACGAAAACGCTGGCTCTCGGTATGATAATGCTGTTTGAAATCACCGATTTGCTTATCGGTTAACATCAAAAGCGTGGTACCAGAACCTCGTTGAAACGTCGCTTTTTCAAATGCAGAGTAGTGCCGATACCGACGCGTCAACTTATAGAAGAAGCCCTTCTCGCGAGCGACCTTTTCCGCATAACAAACGTCGGCAGCGTAATACACATCCAGCCCAGGCATTTTATTAAAACCAACGATACGATCGACGGGATGCTGGCTTAAATGATTTTGAACCCACTGATAATATTGCTCGTTTTTCCCATGATTAGTTCTGGCTGTGACGGGTACGAGTATAATTTCGAGTCCTTCCGGACGTTCGCCCTGCCATGACTGGGTAAACACCTGGACATGATGACCTCGTGCAGCAACCGTGAGCGCTACTCGCAGAAAATCACGCTGTAACCCACCATAGGGAAAATACTTGTACAAACAAAAAGCAATATTCATGCATTAATATCCGCATCGCGTCGCCAGGCATAGCAGGTCTGATACATCCAAAGTTTACCGCCCATGTTTTCGAAATGTTTCTGCCGGCTAGCTACCTGAAATTGCGCAGTAGTATATCATTTATTATCACGCATTCCGAAACGAATATTTTTTGAACAGAACAAACAAATAAACCTTTAAAAACAAAAAGATATAAAATTAGTGCTTTCACCTTAAAACACACGCCGCACAAGACGTTAAGCCACGTCAGTACGATCATAAGCATTTTTAAAATAGCCGTAGGCTAAAACGGTGCCCGACGATTCCATCGTTTTGCTGCAACCTGGATAAAAATGATGGTAAAGCCATAGTTAAATACATAGAATCCCCAGCACATTCATAAGTTAGCTACCATTATGCTCGAATTGCTTTACACCGCCCTTTTCTACCTTATTCAGCCTTTGATCTGGATACGGCTTTGGGTGCGCGGACGTAAGGCTCCGGCCTACCGTAAACGCTGGGGTGAACGCTACGGTTTTTACCGCCGTCCGCTAAAACCAGGCGGCATCATGCTTCACTCAGTTTCTGTGGGCGAAACGCTGGCAGCTATTCCATTAGTCCGCGCTCTGCGACATCGCTATCCCGACTTGCCGATCACGGTAACCACCATGACGCCAACCGGCTCTGAGCGCGTACAATCCGCTTTTGGTACTGACGTTCAGCACATTTATTTGCCATACGATTTACCGGATGCACTGAACCGTTTCCTGAATAAAGTTGACCCCAAGCTGGTGTTAATCATGGAAACCGAGCTGTGGCCAAATCTGATCGCGGCACTCCATAAGCGCGGTATTCCTCTGGTCATCGCCAACGCACGGCTTTCTGCGCGTTCAGCTGCTGGCTACGCAAAATTAGGCAAATTTGTTGGTAAGCTACTGCGTCGAATTACGTTGATTGCCGCACAGAACGAAGAAGATGGCGCTCGTTTTATTACGCTTGGCGCCAGAAGCAACCAGGTCACCGTCACCGGCAGCCTGAAGTTTGATATTTCCGTCACGCCACAGCTGGCCGCAAAAGCGATTACCTTGCGTCGTCAATGGGCACCTCATCGCCCGGTGTGGATTGCAACCAGCACGCACGATGGTGAAGAAAGCATTATCATTGCTGCCCATCGAGCGTTATTAAATCAGTTTCCTAATCTTTTATTGATCCTGGTTCCCAGACATCCGGAACGCTTCCCGGATGCCATTAACCTCGTACGTCAGGCTGGGCTAAGCTATACCACACGTTCTTCTGGCGAAGTTCCATCCTCAGATACTCAGGTCGTTATCGGCGACACCATGGGCGAGCTGATGTTGCTGTACGGCATTGCCGACCTTGCTTTTGTCGGTGGTTCACTGGTTGAACGTGGGGGACACAACCCACTGGAAGCCGCGGCACACGCTATTCCGGTGCTGATGGGGCCACATACCTTTAATTTTAAAGATATTTGCGCCCGTCTCGAACAGGCAAGCGGATTGATCACCGTCACCGACGCAACCACGCTGGTGAAAGAGGTCTCTTCTTTACTGACCGATGCCGATTATCGTAATTTTTATGGCCGTCATGCAGTTGAAGTCCTGTATCAAAATCAGGGCGCGCTACAGCGCCTGCTGCAACTGCTGGAACCTTATCTGCCACCCAAAACGCATTGAGGCAAATCATGCAAAAACGGGCGATTTATCCAGGAACCTTTGATCCCATAACTAACGGCCATCTTGATATCGTGACCCGTGCGACCAGCATGTTCGATCACGTGATCCTGGCGATTGCCGCAAGTCCCAGTAAAAAACCGATGTTTACCCTTGAAGAGCGCGTCGAGCTGGCGCAACAGGCAACGGCGCATCTCGGCAATGTGGAAGTTCTGGGATTCAGCGACTTAATGGCAAACTTTGCCCGCGATAATCAGGCTAACATTCTGATCCGAGGCCTGCGCGCGGTAGCAGATTTTGAGTATGAAATGCAGCTGGCGCACATGAACCGCCACCTGATGCCGCAACTGGAAAGCGTCTTTCTGATGCCGTCTAAAGAGTGGTCATTTATCTCATCGTCACTGGTGAAAGAAGTCGCCCGCCATCAGGGTGATGTGACACACTTTCTGCCGGAAAACGTCCATCAGGCGTTAATGAGTAAACTAAAGTAATGCGTCTTGCCGGATAAGACATAAAGTTTACCCGGCCAGCAACGAATGTTATTTCTGACAGCGACGGCAGTAGAACGTTGTGCGCTGGGCGTGTTTTGTCGCAATGATTGGCGCGCCGCATACGCGACAGGGTTCACCTTCTCTCCCATAGACCTGCAACTCCTGGGCAAAATAGCCCGGCTTACCGTCGCTTTGCAGGAAGTCCTTCAGCGTCGTTCCACCCTGTTCAATCGAACGCAGTAAAACCGCCTTGATGACGCGTACCAGCAGTTCGTACTCATCCTGCGACAAAGATGACGCCAGGCGGTCAGGATGGATGCCAGCGGCAAACAGCGACTCGCTGGCATAGATATTACCGACCCCCACCACCAGCTTATTATCCATTAGCCAGGGTTTAATCGCGGTTTTCTTCTTCGCGCATTTCTGCTGCAGATAACTGGCGTTGAAATCGTCGCTCAGTGGCTCAGGGCCAAGATGAGCGAGAACATTGTGTCCATCCAATTCGGGAGTCCACAACCAGGCGCCAAAACGGCGAGGATCGGTATAGCGCAGGACTTTGCCGTTACTCATCACTAAGTCAACGTGGTCATGCTTTTCTGCAGGAAGCTCTTCAGGAAGGATACGCAAACTCCCCGACATCCCCAGATGAATGATTACCCAACCATCCGGCAGCTCCAGCAGCAGGTATTTAGCGCGCCGCTGTACGCTGAGGACAGGTTTATCACTCAGACGATAGATTTCCTCTGATACCGGCCAACGCAAACGACCGTTACGCACAGTCGCGTGCATAATCGTTGCCCCAACCAGATGCGGCTCAATACCGCGGCGGCTGGTTTCGACTTCAGGTAATTCAGGCATAGTATCTCCGGCGATGTATCAGGTCACATTAATATGGGGACGGCCAGAAAACAAAAAACCCCGCCGAAGCGAGGTTTTTTATTACATCAAAGCGAGAATTATTTGATTTTCGCTTCTTTGTAGAGAACGTGCTGACGGACAACTGGATCGAATTTTTTCAGTTCCAGTTTTTCCGGCTTAGTACGTTTGTTCTTCGTAGTGGTATAGAAGTGACCAGTACCAGCAGAAGAAACCAGCTTGATTTTCTCACGAATACCTTTAGCCATGATTTATTTCCTCTTAGTACTTAGTACTTTTCGCCACGGGCACGCAGTTCAGACAGAACTGTTTCGATGCCTTTCTTATCAATAACACGCATACCTTTAGCAGATACACGCAGGGTGACAAAACGCTTTTCGCTCTCAACCCAGAAACGGTGAGAGTGCAGGTTAGGCAGGAAACGGCGTTTAGTCGCGTTCAGTGCGTGGGAACGGTTGTTACCGGTCACCGGACGCTTGCCAGTAACTTGGCAGACTCGGGACATGTCTATTCTCCAAAAATCAAATTAGCTCGAGCTTCGTATGGGGTATCGGCGCCTCGTCAGGCTTTACAGCCCGGTCATCGCATAGTTCTAAGTGAACTCTCGATTGCCAGGCCCAAATGCCAAACCCGAGATTCTCAAAGGTGGCGTAGTATACGCTGACCCGGCGTTATGCTCAAGTCCCGAACAGACAAAGATCCCGATGGATCGCGTAAAGTGCGTTAAATCCAACCGCGTTCCACAAAAGAAACGTACTCTCCGCGCCCAATGACCAGATGATCAAGCACCCGGATATCCATGAACTGACAGCATTTCACAACACGCTCGGTGATAAGTTTATCTGCTTTACTCGGCTCTGCACAACCCGAAGGGTGATTATGCGCAAGGATCACCGCTGACGCATTCAATTTTATCGCTTCACGCACAATTTCTCGTGGATGCACCTCAACATGGCTAAGCGTACCGGAAAAAAGTTTGCTGTGTTTAATCACGTGATGTTGAGAATCCATAAAGATCACCAGAAAGATCTCACGTTCCTCTTGCGCGAGCTGACTTTGCAGAAATTCTCGCGCCATTTCCGGGCTAAGTAACGCGCGCTCTTCCATCACTCGCACGTTATGGTAGCGCCTTGCCAGTTCGGCAATCCCTTTAAGCTGCGCATACTTCGCCAGGCCAATACCGTGAACGTGGCTAAACGCCATATAGTCTGCTGATAACAGACCATACAGCGAACCAAAATGCTGGATCAACTCTTTTGCCAGCGTCAGCACATCTTTACCCAGAATCCCGGTGCGTAAAAAAAGCGCCAGTAGCTCAACATCGCTAAGTGAACCTGGCCCCTGCGCCAATAGTTTTTCCCGGGGCATCATACGTCCTGTATTTTCCATGCTTCCCCCTCCTTTCGCGTCCGCATAGTGGCATAACGCCTGTCGCGAATCGACGCTCTGTTATCACTTCTTCGTAGCGGCTCGCAAACTGAAGCGCGGGCAAAAGCACGACTCATTGCGGATTGTGATAAAATATCCGCCTTCTGGTGAAACCCAACAGGAAAGATCATGATGAGCCTGGCCGGTAAAAAAATCGTACTTGGCGTCAGTGGCGGCATTGCTGCGTACAAAACCCCTGAACTGGTGCGTCGTTTGCGGGAACGCGGCGCTGACGTCCGCGTGGCGATGACCGAAGCGGCAAAAGCGTTTATTACTCCCCTGAGCTTACAAGCGGTTTCGGGTTATCCCGTTTCCGACAGCCTGCTTGACCCCGCGGCCGAAGCCGCGATGGGCCACATTGAGCTGGGGAAATGGGCCGACCTGGTTATCCTGGCCCCTGCTACGGCAGACCTGATTGCCCGCGTCGCCGCAGGTATGGCTAACGATTTGGTTTCAACGATCTGTCTGGCAACGCCTGCTCCTGTTGCTGTGCTGCCAGCCATGAACCAGCAGATGTACCGTGCTGCCGCGACCCAGCACAATCTGGGCATTCTTGCCTCGCGAGGTTTGCTCATTTGGGGCCCTGACAGCGGTAGCCAGGCATGTGGCGATGTCGGTCCTGGCCGCATGCTGGATCCGTTGACGATTGTCGATATGGCCGCAGAACATTTCTCGCCTGTCAACGATCTGCAACATCTCAACATCATGATTACGGCGGGCCCGACGCGTGAACCGCTGGATCCCGTGCGTTACATTTCCAATCACAGCTCCGGAAAAATGGGATTTGCGATCGCAGCCGCTGCCGCAAAACGCGGCGCAAACGTCACGCTGGTGTCGGGACCTGTTTCGTTACCCACACCGCCATTTGTGCAGCGCATTGATGTGATGACCGCACTGGAGATGGAAGCCGCCGTGCAATCTGCGGTGCAACAACAGCATATTTTTATCGGCTGCGCCGCAGTCGCTGATTATCGCGCCGAGACCGTCGCCCCCGAAAAAATCAAAAAACAGGCGACGCAGGGTGATGAATTAACAGTAAAAATGGTCAAAAATCCGGATATTATCGCCGGTGTTGCCGCACTGGATGCTAATCGTCCTTTTGTCGTTGGGTTTGCCGCCGAAACAAATAATGTGGAAGAATATGCCCGGCAAAAACGCATCCGCAAAAACCTTGATGTGATCTGTGCGAACGACGTTTCGTTATCAAATCAAGGATTTAACAGCGACAGCAACGCATTACACCTTTTTTGGCAGGATGGAGATAAAGTCTTACCGCTTGAGCGTAAAGAACTCCTGGGCCAATTATTACTCGACGAGATCGTGACCCGTTATGATGAAAAAAATCGACGTTAAGATTCTGGACCCGCGCGTAGGGCAACAATTTCCGCTCCCAACGTACGCCACTTCTGGCTCTGCCGGACTTGACCTGCGTGCTTGTCTTGATGACGCCGTAGAGCTGGCGCCGGGTGCAACCACGCTGGTGCCAACCGGGTTAGCCATCCATATTGCCGATCCCTCTCTGGCGGCAGTGATGTTGCCACGTTCCGGGCTGGGTCATAAGCACGGCATCGTACTGGGCAACCTGGTCGGTCTGATTGATTCCGACTATCAAGGACAATTGATGGTGTCTATCTGGAACCGTGGTCAGGACAGCTTCACGATTGAACCGGGCGAACGTATCGCACAGATGGTATTTGTACCGGTCGTGCAGGCTGAATTTAATCTGGTGGAAGAGTTTGAAGCCACCGATCGTGGCGAAGGTGGCTTCGGCCATTCCGGGCGCAAGTAACCCGCAGAAAAGTATCCCACAGCGTAATAACGCAATAACACACCGCAAACAGCCGTTTGCGGTCGCTGTGTGGATGCCTGCCTGGCAAGAGCTTATTTTCAGGGGTATTTTGTAACATGGTAGAAAAGCAAACTGCGAAAAGGAATCGTCGCGAAGAAATACTTCAGTCTCTGGCACTGATGCTTGAGTCCAGCGATGGAAGCCAACGCATCACGACAGCGAAACTGGCAGCCTCTGTAGGCGTTTCCGAAGCGGCCTTGTATCGCCATTTTCCCAGCAAGACCCGCATGTTCGATAGTCTGATTGAGTTTATCGAAGATAGTCTGATTACCCGTATCAATTTGATCTTAAAAGACGAAAAGGACACCAGCGCACGTCTGCGTTTGATCGTTCTGCTGATTTTAGGCTTCGGTGAACGTAACCCCGGTCTGACGCGCATTCTGACCGGGCATGCGCTCATGTTTGAACAGGATCGTCTGCAAGGCCGCATTAACCAGCTTTTCGAACGTATTGAGGCCCAGCTGCGCCAGGTTCTGCGCGAAAAAAGAATGCGTGAAGGTGAAGGTTACACCGTGGATGAAACGCTGCTGGCCAGCCAGTTACTGGCTTTCTGCGAAGGTATGTTGTCCCGGTTTGTACGTAGCGAATTTAAATATCGTCCAACGGATGATTTTGACACCCGCTGGCCGCTGGTTGCTGCTCAATTGCAGTAGCGGCTTCGTTTTGTCCGGCCTACGTAACCCGTAGGCCGGATACGCGCAGTGGCATCTACACTTTTTATACGCCATATGCTTCGCGATATGCCCGCACTGCTACCAGGTGTTCTGCCATTTCAGGCTTCTCTTCCAGATACGCAATCAGGTCTTTCAGGGTAATGATAGAAATCACCTTGCAACCATAATCACGCTCTACTTCCTGAATCGCCGAAATCTCGCCCCGACCACGCTCCTGACGATCGAGAGAAATCAATACCCCAGCAAGCGTAGCGCCATTAGCCTGAATAATCTCCATCGACTCACGAATAGCCGTACCTGCGGTGATAACATCATCCACCAGCATGACACGCCCCTCAAGTGCGCTACCTACCAGATTACCGCCTTCGCCATGGGTCTTCGCCTCTTTGCGGTTAAAGCAGTACGGCATATCTTTATCGTGGTGTTCCGCAAGTGCTACAGCCGTAGTAGTGGCAATCGGAATACCTTTGTAGGCTGGGCCAAACAGCAAATCGAACTCGATGCCGGAATCCACCAGCGCTTCGGCATAAAAACGGCCTAGCAGTGCCAGATCGCGCCCGGTATTAAACAGCCCGGCGTTGAAGAAATAGGGGCTTTTGCGCCCGGATTTCAGCGTAAATTCGCCAAACTTTAGTACCTCCTTGCTAAGCGCAAACTCAATAAACTGGCGCTGATACGGTTTCATGGATTCGCTCCTCATCTCACTTTATTACAGACAAAAAAAAGGCGACTCTTCAGTCGCCTTTAAAATCAATTTTCTAACGCCGCCTTCTGCGTCGCTACAATGGATTCGATTCCCCCTCGGGCCAAGGCCAGTAGGGTGAGAAGTTCTTCATGGCTGAACGGCTCACCTTCCGCCGTGCCCTGCACTTCAATAATTCGACCGTCTTCAGTCATCACCACGTTCATGTCAGTTTCTGCCGCTGAATCCTCAACGTACTCCAGATCACAGAGCGCTTCACCATTGACAATCCCCACGGAAACCGCGGCAACCATCCCTTTCATCGGGTTAGTTTTCAGCTTACCGCTCGCCACCAGCTTGTTCAGCGCATCAGCCAACGCAACGCATGCGCCAGTAATCGATGCAGTACGCGTACCGCCATCTGCCTGAATAACATCACAGTCCAGCGTAATAGTGAATTCACCGAGCGTCTTCAGGTCAACGGCGGCGCGCAGCGCACGAGCGATCAGGCGCTGGATTTCCATGGTACGGCCGCCCTGCTTACCTTTCGCCGCTTCACGGGCGTTACGGGTGTGCGTGGCGCGTGGCAGCATGCCATATTCTGCGGTGATCCAGCCCTGGCCCTGACCTTTCAGAAAACGTGGGACGCCTTCATCAATAGAAGCGGTACACAGCACTTTGGTATCACCAAATTCGACCAGCACGGAGCCTTCAGCGTGTTTTGTATAATTACGGGTCAGGGTAACGGGACGCACCTGATTGGCACTACGACCTGCTGGACGCATGATAAAATCTCCGGCTTGAAACGAATGTGGCTGCGCATTATACGGACTTCCGACGGTTATTCCTATCCTGACAAGACGTGGATGGCTATAATCCTCCCATCTCATCTTTAAAAACAGGAACGTCTATGATCCGCAGCATGACCGCCTACGCCCGGCGTGAAATCAAGGGTGAATGGGGTAGCGCAACCTGGGAAATGCGCTCGGTAAACCAGCGTTATCTGGAAACTTATTTTCGCCTGCCGGAACAGTTCCGTAGTCTCGAACCCGTGGTTCGCGAACGCATTCGCTCGCGTCTGACGCGCGGTAAAATCGAATGTACACTGCGTTTTGAGCCGGATGCCAGCGCGCAAGGCGAGCTGATCCTGAATGAAAAGCTCGCTAAACAGCTCGTGAGCGCTGCTAACTGGGTCAAAATGCAGAGTGATGAAGGTGAAATTAATCCGGTTGATATCCTTCGTTGGCCAGGGGTAATGGCAGCGCAGGAGCAAGACCTGGATGCCATCGCCGCCGAAATCCTCGCTGCGCTTGACGGTACGCTGGATGACTTTATCGTTGCGCGTGAAACCGAAGGTCAGGCGCTGAAAGCGTTGATCGAGCAGCGTCTGGAAGGCGTCAGCGCTGAAGTGACGAAGGTACGTGCGCACATGCCGGAAATTCTGCAATGGCAGCGCGAGCGTCTGGTAGCCAAACTGGAAGACGCACAGGTGCAACTGGAAAATAACCGTCTTGAGCAAGAGCTGGTGCTGATGGCACAGCGTATCGATGTGGCTGAAGAACTGGATCGCCTGGAAGCTCACGTCAAAGAAACCTACAACATTCTGAAGAAAAAAGAGGCGGTTGGCCGTCGTCTGGACTTCATGATGCAGGAATTCAACCGTGAGTCGAACACCCTGGCATCCAAGTCTATCAATGCTGAGGTGACTAACTCCGCAATTGAACTGAAAGTTTTGATCGAGCAAATGCGCGAGCAGATTCAGAACATCGAGTAAGCCATTACTCAACGTAGCCCGCCAGTAAACGGCGGGACTACGTATTTTTCCCGGCGTTTCGCTTCCGCTCCTTTACTTCGAATTACATTTTCTCATCGTTTATTATCATCCACCACATTTTAAACAGCATGCCATAACGCATTTCTGACATATTCACATTAGCTGTAGTTATTAAAATCGTTTCACCTTAGAAAATCTCAATCGTGACAATGCGCACAAATCGATAACCTTAGCCCCCAGCACATCAGGGGGAATACATGCTGTTACACGTTTTATATTTAATTGGTATTACTGCCGAAGCCATGACAGGCGCGCTTGCGGCGGGGCGTCGCCGTATGGATACATTTGGCGTTATTATTATTGCCACTGCGACCGCCATCGGCGGTGGTTCGGTACGCGACATTCTTCTCGGCCACTATCCGCTTGGCTGGGTAAAGCATCCTGAATACGTCATTATCGTGGCGGCCGCTGCGGTACTCACCACCATTATCGCTCCTGTCATGCCCTACCTGCGTAAAATATTCCTTGTACTGGATGCGCTGGGCCTGGTGGTCTTTTCTATTATTGGCGCACAGGTGGCACTGGATATGGGCCACGGGCCGATTATCGCCGTGGTCGCTGCGGTCACTACCGGCGTCTTCGGTGGCGTGTTACGCGACATGTTCTGCAAACGCATTCCATTAGTGTTCCAGAAAGAACTGTATGCTGGAGTTTCTTTTGCCGCTGCCGTGCTTTACATCGTGCTGCAACATTACGTCTCCAGCCACGATGTGGTGGTTATCTCTACCCTACTCTTCGGCTTTACCGCCCGGTTACTGGCGCTGCGCCTGAAGTTGGGCCTGCCAGTATTTTATTATCGGCATGAAGGCCATTAGGCATAAAGCCCGTAATACGCTGAGCAGCCAGCCAGTTGCTCAGCGCTATGACCTCCCTGGTCTCCAGCCACTGAATGATCTGTCGTGCCCGGCGTTCCCCCATTAAAGGGAGCTGCCGCCAGCTTTGCTCATCACGGTCCTGCAATTGTTGCCACGAAGCATCCCGACTGGCATTCAGGGTTGCCTGTGTTAACGGTATTCCCATGGCAATAACCCAACGTGTGAACGGAAGATGGCGCGACAGGTTGAACTGATGCCACATCTTCTCCCCTTTGCTTACGCCTAATGTGGACTGGAGCTGCTCCTGAGTTAATCCGAGCCAGGAAAAGATATGTTCAAAGTGATACGCCTGATGAAGGTCACGCCATCCTGCTTCACCAATACCTTCTAATTCCAGCACTTCTTTCGCGCCCAGCCAAACCAGTCTGGCAATAAACTGCTCATAACACGCCGGCGTGGCATAAAAGCAGGTCATTGAATTGAAGCGCCCCTCAGGCGGCGTTGGCTTAGTGCGTTGAGTGCTGCGCCAGACCACTTCGTCGATACGAGGGATCCCCTGTCCGGCCAGGCTTATCAGGATCCGATCTCCAGGCGCGATATCCCATTCATTCCAGCGACGTACAGAGCCAATATTCACGCGTTGCACGCGCTTATCATCCAGCATGACGGGTGCCAGCAGCGCGACTACGGCAATTTTCCCACTTTTACCGACTGAAAACTGAATATCTGTGACCTCGGATACCTGAGCCACGGGCGGATATTTCCACGCCGCCAGCCAGTCTCCCTGCCCGGGTAACCAGTATCGCGCTTGCGGTTCTTTCCCCGATCGCACCACGACGCCATCCGTCACAAAAGGGAGTGCCGAAGTCCACCATCGGGCACGGGCATGCTCGACATCGTCCGCATTTTTCACGGGCTGGGTATAGCGTTGCGTGAAACTGAACCCGGCAGAAGTGAGTTGTTCCAGCCTTTCCGACATGACCGCCGGACCATCAGGCCAGGCCCAGATAAAAATAGCCAATGAGCGTAACAATTCCGGGTTGCTCTGGCGCATCATCATTCCAGCGACCTTTGAACGTGCGTTCATTCCCCCGCTCTGTTGCTGGATATGCCCTTCCTGCTGTAAAAAAATCTCGCCCTGCAACGTACTGTTCGCCAGCAGACCTTTGGTTGTGTGTGGTACGGATGGGATCTGAAGAATCTTTTGCGTCCAGTCTTCACCTTTCAGGCCATTACCTCGGCTAATCGCTCTTACCAGATTGCCATTGCGATAGACCAGCGTTACCGCCACGCCGTCGACCTTTGGTTGTACCCAGAGATCGCTGCGCACACGCATCCATTGCTGTAACGCTTGCTTATCTGCCAGCTTACGGACCCCCGTGTGAGGCACTGGATGCGGGACTGTGCCACTTATTGGAGGCGCAGACAGATCTGGTGGAGCATCATCGCCAAAACAGCGCTGCCATTGGATGAGTTGCGCACTGAGCTGGTCATAAACGCCGTCATCAACGGCGCTGACACCCTGTTTCCAGTAACTGTCATTCCACCGTGTTATCTGCTGCTGTAATCGTGAAATTTCCTCGCCTGCCCGGGCTGGAGACCAGACCGGGCATACCGCCCAGACCGGCAAATTCCAGACCAGTAAAACTATGCCAAGGCATTTCCATCGCCCCATATTGCCTCCGTTAACCAATGTGCTTCCCGGCAGGTATAGCGCGGAGTGCAACCGAAACAGAGCGACAAAAATTCATCCTGCGAGCAGCCTTCCTGACATTTTGACGTATTGCTGCAAATTGCCGGTAAAACGGGAAACGGGTACGCAAAACGCAATAAACATGCGCAAAAAGTGTGACAAAGGCTACGTCACATAGCGGCTACGTGTATAATAAGCCCGTATGTAGGCTCTCTTTCGACAATCACATACATTAAGATACTCATGGCTCAAGGCACGCTTTATATTGTTTCTGCCCCCAGTGGCGCGGGTAAATCCAGCCTGATTCAGGCTTTATTAAAGACCCAACCGTTGTATGACACCCAGGTTTCTGTTTCGCACACCACGCGCGCACCGCGCCCGGGGGAAGTGCACGGTGAACACTATTTCTTTGTGAACCATGACGAATTCAGAGCCATGATTGGCAGAGACGCGTTCCTGGAACACGCTGAGGTTTTCGGTAATTACTACGGCACCTCGCGTGAGACCATTGAGCAAGTATTAGCATCCGGCGTAGACGTCTTTTTAGATATCGATTGGCAAGGTGCGCAGCAAATTCGTCAAAAAATGCCGCATGCGCGCAGTATTTTTATTTTGCCGCCATCTAAGATTGAGCTGGACCGCCGTCTTCGTGGTCGAGGTCAGGATAGCGAAGACGTGATCGCAAAACGTATGGCGCAAGCTGTTGCAGAAATGAGCCATTACGCCGAATATGATTATCTTATTGTGAACGATGATTTCGATACCGCCCTGGGCGATTTGAAAACCATCATTCGCGCCGAACGTCTGCGCATGAGCCGCCAAAAGCAGCGTCATGACGCTTTAATCAGCAAACTGTTGGCAGACTGAACCCACATTCAGTATCATGCCCAGTCATTTCTTCACCTGTGGAGCATTTTAAGTATGGCACGCGTAACTGTTCAGGACGCTGTAGAGAAAATTGGTAACCGTTTTGACCTGGTACTGGTCGCCGCGCGTCGCGCTCGTCAGATGCAGGTAGGCGGAAAGGATCCGCTCGTACCGGAAGAAAACGATAAAACTACCGTTATCGCGCTGCGCGAAATCGAAGAGGGTCTGATCAACAACCAGATCCTCGACGTGCGTGAGCGCCAGGAACAGCAAGAGCAGGAAGCCGCTGAATTACAAGCCGTTACCGCTATTGCTGAAGGTCGTCGTTAATCACAAAGCGGGTCGCCCTTGTATCTGTTTGAAAGCCTGAATCAGCTGATTCAAAACTACCTGCCGGAAGACCAGATTAAGCGTCTTCGGCAGGCGTATCTCGTTGCACGTGACGCTCACGAGGGCCAGACACGTTCAAGCGGTGAACCTTATATCACGCACCCCGTAGCGGTAGCCTGCATTCTGGCCGAGATGAAACTCGACTACGAAACGCTGATGGCTGCGCTGCTGCATGACGTGATTGAAGATACTCCGGCCACCTACCAGGATATGGAACAGCTTTTTGGTAAAAGCGTTGCAGAGCTGGTAGAAGGGGTATCGAAGCTTGATAAGCTTAAGTTTCGCGATAAGAAAGAGGCGCAAGCTGAAAACTTTCGCAAGATGATTATGGCGATGGTGCAGGATATCCGCGTCATTCTCATCAAACTTGCCGACCGTACCCACAATATGCGCACGCTGGGCTCATTACGCCCCGATAAGCGCCGCCGCATCGCCCGTGAAACCCTCGAAATCTACAGTCCGCTGGCGCACCGTTTAGGTATTCATCACATTAAGACCGAGCTGGAAGAGCTGGGTTTTGAAGCACTGTACCCGAACCGCTATCGCGTGATTAAAGAAGTGGTAAAAGCCGCCCGCGGCAACCGCAAAGAGATGATCCAAAAAATCCTCTCAGAAATCGAAGGGCGTTTGCAGGAAGCAGGCATTCCGTGTCGCGTAAGCGGTCGCGAGAAACACCTGTACTCTATCTACTGCAAAATGGTACTCAAAGAGCAGCGTTTTCACTCGATCATGGACATTTACGCTTTCCGCGTCATCGTTCATGACTCCGATACCTGCTATCGCGTACTCGGTCAGATGCACAGCCTGTACAAACCGCGTCCAGGCCGCGTGAAAGACTATATCGCCATTCCCAAAGCGAACGGATACCAGTCTTTGCATACCTCAATGATCGGCCCGCACGGCGTGCCTGTTGAAGTACAAATTCGTACCGAAGACATGGACCAGATGGCGGAGATGGGGGTCGCGGCACACTGGGCGTACAAAGAGCATGGCGAAACCAGCACCACGGCACAAATCCGCGCCCAACGCTGGATGCAAAGCCTGCTGGAACTGCAGCAAAGCGCCGGTAGCTCGTTTGAATTTATTGAAAGCGTTAAATCTGATCTCTTCCCGGATGAGATTTATGTTTTCACACCGGAAGGGCGCATTGTCGAGTTGCCTGCCGGTGCGACGCCTGTCGACTTCGCCTACGCCGTACATACCGATATCGGCCATGCCTGCGTTGGCGCACGTGTCGACAGACAGCCTTATCCGCTTTCCCAACCGCTGTTTAGCGGTCAGACCGTTGAAATCATTACTGCACCAGGCGCCCGGCCGAATGCGGCATGGCTCAACTTTGTCGTCAGCTCGAAAGCGCGTGCAAAAATTCGCCAACTGCTGAAAAACCTTAAGCGCGATGATTCCGTCAGTCTGGGGCGTCGACTGCTTAACCATGCCCTGGGTGGTAGCCGTAAACTGGCTGAAATCCCGCAGGAAAGTATCCAGCGTGAGCTTGAGCGTATGAAGCTCGCCACACTTGACGATCTGTTAGCGGAAATCGGTCTGGGCAACGCCATGAGCGTGGTGGTTGCGAAAAACCTTCAGCAGGGCGAAGCATCGGCGAACGTTCCTGCGCAATCTGGTCATGGTCATCTGCCGATCAAAGGCGCAGACGGCGTACTGATCACCTTTGCCAAATGCTGTCGTCCAATCCCTGGCGATCCGATCATTGCCCACGTCAGTCCGGGTAAAGGTCTGGTGATTCACCATGAGTCCTGCCGTAACATTCGTGGCTACCAGAAAGAGCCAGAGAAATTTATGGCGGTGGAATGGGATAAAGAGACAGAGCAGGAGTTCATCACCGAAATTAAGGTGGATATGTTTAACCACCAGGGTGCTCTGGCGAACCTGACGGCGGCAATCAACACGACGACCTCCAATATTCAAAGTCTGAATACTGAAGAGAAAGACGGCCGTGTTTATAGCGCCTTTATTCGCCTGACCGCTCGCGATCGCGTGCATCTGGCGAATATTATGCGCAAAATCCGCGTCATGCCGGACGTGATTAAAGTCACCCGCAACCGAAACTAGAGATATGAACTCAAAACGCTATGAGCGCATTTGCGAAATGCTTGCCAGGCGTCAGCCCGATCTGACCGTCTGCATGGAGCAGGTCCATAAACCTCATAACGTTTCTGCGATCATTCGTACCGCAGACGCTGTCGGCGTACATGAAGTCCACGCCGTCTGGCCGGGTAGTCGTATGCGTACCATGGCCTCTTCTGCCGCGGGCAGTAACAGCTGGGTGCAGGTTAAAACCCACCCGACCATTAGCGATGCGGTCACGCAGTTAAAAAGCCAGGGCATGCAGGTTCTGGCGACCCACCTCTCTGATAAAGCCGTCGATTTCCGCGAAATTGATTACACGCGACCGACTTGCATCCTGATGGGCCAGGAAAAAACCGGTATCACTCAGGAAGCACTCGCTCTGGCGGACCAGGACATCATCATTCCGATGATTGGCATGGTGCAATCGCTGAACGTTTCGGTTGCCTCTGCGCTGATTCTGTACGAAGCACAGCGCCAGCGACAAAATGCTGGCATGTACCGACGAGAAAACAGTATGTTGCCGGAAGATGAACAGCAGCGCTTGCTGTTTGAAGGCGGTTATCCGGTGCTGGCGAATGTCGCTAAGCGCAAAGGACTTCCCTACCCTCACGTAAACACGCAGGGCGAAATTGAAGCCGATGCAACGTGGTGGGCCACTATGCAGTCTGCGAAATAAACGCGATGAAAGGCCGTTTACTGGATGCCATCCCGCTCAACTCTCTGACGGGCGTTGGCGCAGCACAAAGCAGTAAACTGGCGAAAATTGGCTTGCACACCGTGCAGGACCTCCTGCTCCACCTCCCTCTGCGCTACGAAGACCGTACTCATCTGTACCCCATTGGTGAACTGCTGCCGGGCGTCTATGCCACCGTTGAAGGCGAAGTGCTGAACTGCAATATCACTTTCGGTGGCCGCCGGATGATGACCTGCCAGATAAGCGATGGCTCCGGCATTCTCACTATGCGCTTCTTCAACTTCAGCGCAGCAATGAAAAACAGCCTCGCCACCGGGCGTCGGGTACTGGCCTATGGCGAGGCTAAACGTGGCAAGTACGGCGCAGAAATGATCCATCCGGAATACCGCGTACAGGGCGATCTCAACACGCCGGAACTGCAGGAAACGCTCACACCGGTGTATCCGACCACGGAAGGCGTTAAGCAGGCAACGCTGCGCAAACTGACCGATCAGGCGCTGGATCTGCTCGATACCTGCGCCATTGCCGAGCTTTTACCTCCTGAGTTATTGCAAGGCATGATGAGCCTGCCGGAAGCGTTGCGCACATTGCACCGCCCGCCGCCGACGTTACAGCTTAGCGATCTTGAAACCGGGCAACATCCGGCACAGCGGCGCCTGATTCTGGAAGAACTCCTGGCGCACAATCTCAGCATGCTGGCGCTTCGCGCCGGAGCGCAACGTTTTCACGCCCAACCGCTGAGTCCTGACGATCGGCTGAAAGATCAACTGCTGGCGGCGCTCCCCTTTAAGCCAACCGGCGCACAGGCTCGGGTCACTGCCGAAATTGAACGCGATATGGCGCTGGATGTCCCAATGATGCGCCTGGTGCAGGGCGATGTCGGTTCCGGTAAAACGCTGGTGGCAGCACTTGCCGCCCTGCGTGCGATTGCGCATGGTAAGCAGGTGGCGCTGATGGCCCCCACTGAATTGCTGGCTGAACAGCACGCAAATAATTTCCGCAACTGGTTCGAACCTTTGGGCGTTGAAGTGGGTTGGCTGGCGGGTAAGCAAAAAGGTAAAGCACGCCAGGCACAGCAGGAAGCCATCGCCAGCGGTCAGGTACAGATGATTGTCGGCACGCACGCAATTTTCCAGGAACAAGTTCAGTTCAACGGGCTGGCGCTGGTGATTATCGACGAACAGCACCGTTTTGGCGTGCATCAGCGTCTGGCGCTGTGGGAGAAAGGCCAGCTGCAGGGTTTCCACCCACACCAGCTCATTATGACCGCCACCCCGATCCCGCGTACGCTGGCCATGACCGCCTATGCCGATCTCGACACGTCTGTCATTGACGAACTGCCGCCAGGGCGTACGCCGGTCACCACGGTGGCTATCCCCGACACCCGCCGTAGCGACATCATTGACCGTGTGCGCAACGCCTGTACCCACGAAGGGCGTCAGGCGTACTGGGTTTGTACGTTAATCGAGGAGTCTGATTTATTAGAAGCTCAGGCGGCAGAAGCCACGTGGGAAGAACTTAAGCTTGCCTTACCAGAGTTGAATATTGGTCTGGTGCATGGGCGCATGAAGCCCGCCGAGAAGCAGTCGGTGATGGCCGCCTTTAAGCAGGGTGAATTACATCTGCTGGTCGCCACCACGGTGATTGAAGTGGGTGTGGACGTGCCAAACGCCAGCCTGATGATCATTGAAAACCCGGAGCGATTAGGCCTGGCGCAGCTGCACCAGTTGCGTGGCCGCGTAGGCCGCGGCGCCGTGGCTTCCCACTGCGTCCTGCTCTACAAATCGCCGCTGTCAAAAACGGCGCAGAAACGCCTGCAGGTTCTGCGGGACAGCAATGACGGGTTCGTGATTGCACAAAAAGATTTAGAGATCCGCGGACCCGGCGAGCTGTTAGGTACGCGCCAGACCGGAACGGCAGAATTCAAAGTAGCGGATTTATTGCGCGATCAGGCTATTATTCCGGAAGTTCAGCGTATAGCCCGCCATATTCACGAACGTTATCCGCAACAGGCTGCCGCGCTGATAGAGCGCTGGATGCCGGAAACCGAACGTTACTCCAACGCATAATCGACTTATCGCGGCGGATGTTACTCCGCCGCACAGCCGTTATTGCGCAAAAATCGGCAGCAGCAGATACAGTTTAATCACTAACGCGTTGACGATATCAATAAAGAACGCCCCCACCATCGGCACCACCAGGAACGCCATATGGGATGGCCCAAAGCGTTCGGTAATTGCCTGCATGTTAGCAATCGCCGTTGGCGTCGCGCCGAGGCCAAAACCGCAGTGGCCGGCAGCCAAAACAGCGGCATCATAGTTTTTACCCATCATGCGCCAGGTAACAAATACCGCGTACAACGCCATAAAAATCGTCTGCACGACCAGTATCGCCAGCATCGGCAACGCCAGAGATGCCAGCTCCCACAGTTTCAGGCTCATCAGCGCCATCGCCAGGAACAGCGACAGGCTCACGTTGCCCAGCACTGAAACCGCCCGTTCAAACACCCGATAAAAGCCCATGAGCGCCAGGCCATTACTGAGGATCACACCAACAAACAGCACGCAGACGAAAGTCGGCAGTTCGAGCACCGTTCCGACCAGCATTTGCGCAACGATTTTACCCACCGTCAGACAGATAGCGATCAGCGCGATAGTTTCAATCAGCACCAGCGAAGTGATTATGCGTCCCACATCCGGCTTTTCAAACGCGGTCGGCACAGCCTGATCGTCCGGCATACCGTCAGGCGTGGTGGAGTGTTTAACCAGATAGCGTGCCACCGGGCCACCAATCAGTCCCCCCAACACCAGACCAAACGTTGCGCAAGCCATTGCGACTTCAGTCGCATTGGCAAAACCGTAGCGCTCAATAAACAACTTACTCCACGCAGCCCCGGTTCCGTGTCCGCCAGAAAGCGTTATCGAACCTGCAATCAGGCCCATCAACGGATCCAGGCCCAGCAGGCTCGCCATACCGATACCGATGGCGTTCTGCAT
The DNA here is from genome assembly GCF_005280815.1 of Citrobacter sp. TBCS-15. Taxonomy (NCBI): domain Bacteria; kingdom Pseudomonadati; phylum Pseudomonadota; class Gammaproteobacteria; order Enterobacterales; family Enterobacteriaceae; genus Citrobacter; species Citrobacter sp. TBCS-15. Next base: position 325,609 of record NZ_SZWK01000251.1, read on the forward strand.
CAACAGCAGTCCCACAACGACAATCAGAAAAATACCCACCACGCGGCCACCGGCGCGCAGGCTGGCGATATTAGCGTTCAGGCCGATGGTAGCGAAGAACGCCAGCATCAGCGGATCGCGCAGGGTCATATCGAAGTTTACTTCCCAGCCCATGCTTTTTTTCAGCACCAGCAACGCAATCGCCACCAGCAATCCACCGGCTACAGGTTCGGGAATGGTGTATTTTTTCAGGAAGGAGACAGACTGGACGAGCTTACGTCCCAGCAGCAAAACAAGGGTTGCCGCAACCAGAGTAGATAACGTATCGAGATAAAACATTTACAGCTCCATTAGTGCGTTTAGCACAATCACGCACGATGCATTCCAGACCGATTTTTAGCTCTTATTGAGTTTTCGGGGTGGATTTTAAGCAGAAAATGATGAAAAGTTATATAAAAAAGTTTGTTTATCCGTTTTAAATATTAAGAATAACTGCTGGCAAACGTTTGCTTTTCCGCCCTGGTCAGATAAAATCACCGCTTTTCCACCATGGGATTGCCTCTGATGTCCGTTAACGCCGTAGAGTCAACAAATGCGCAACCGGTTGCGCAGACTCACAACAGTGAACTGATTTACCGTCTTGAAGATCGCCCCCCGCTAGCCCAGACCCTGTTTGCCGCCTGTCAGCACCTGCTGGCCATGTTCGTTGCGGTGATCACCCCGGCGCTGTTAATTTGCCAGGCGCTCGGTTTACCGGCTCAGGATACTCAACACATTATCAGTATGTCGCTGTTCGCTTCCGGCGTAGCTTCTATCATTCAGATCAAAGCCTGGGGGCCGGTTGGTTCCGGACTGTTATCTATTCAGGGCACCAGCTTTAATTTTGTTGCGCCGCTGATTATGGGTGGCACGGCGCTAAAAACCGGTGGCGCAGATGTCCCAACCATGATGGCGGCCCTGTTCGGTACGCTGATGTTGGCGAGCTGTACTGAAATGGTAATCTCGCGTGTACTGCATCTGGCGCGGCGGATTATTACCCCGCTGGTCTCAGGCGTGGTGGTGATGATTATCGGCCTGTCGCTGATTCAGGTGGGTCTGACGTCGATTGGCGGTGGTTATGCCGCAATGAGTGATAACACCTTTGGCGCACCGAAGAATTTACTGCTGGCCGGCGTCGTGCTGGCGCTGATCATCCTGCTTAACCGCCAACGCAACCCGTACCTGCGTGTTGCGTCCCTGGTGATTGCGATGGCGGCAGGCTACCTGCTGGCCTGGTTTATGGACATGCTGCCGCAAAATACCGCACCGGTAAGCCAGGACCTGATCATGGTGCCAACGCCGTTGTACTACGGCCTCGGCATCGACTGGAGCTTACTGCTGCCGCTGATGCTGGTCTTTATGATTACGTCGCTGGAAACCATCGGTGATATTACGGCGACCTCCGATGTTTCCGAACAGCCCGTTTCTGGTCCGCTGTACATGAAACGCCTGAAAGGTGGCGTGCTGGCGAACGGTCTGAACTCGTTTGTTTCCGCTGTGTTCAATACCTTCCCGAACTCTTGTTTTGGACAGAACAATGGGGTCATTCAGTTAACAGGCGTAGCCAGTCGTTACGTCGGTTTTGTGGTGGCGCTGATGCTGATCGCACTGGGCCTGTTCCCGGCAGTCAGCGGTTTTGTACAGCATATTCCTGAACCGGTACTGGGCGGCGCAACCCTGGTAATGTTCGGTACTATCGCCGCATCTGGTGTGCGTATTGTGTCTCGCGAGCCGCTGAACCGCCGCGCTATTTTGATTATTGCGCTGTCGCTGGCCGTTGGCCTGGGTGTCTCCCAGCAGCCGCTGATTCTGCAATTTGCCCCGGATTGGGTGAAAAATCTGCTCTCTTCTGGCATTGCCGCAGGCGGTATCACCGCTATCGTTCTGAATCTGGTGTTCCCACCAGAGAAGCAATAAGCAAAATGCGGCGTTGGTTCTGAATCAACGCCGCTGTAACGCTCTTTCACCATTCCCGCCTTGAGCATTGCCTCTAAATCGTGCATAACTTGACTATGTGCACTTCGCGGGATGGAAGACCATGAAATTTATTGGAAAGCTGCTTCTTTACGTGCTGATCGCCTGTGCAGTGGCGATTCTCGGCCTTTATTTTCTACTGCAAACCCGTTGGGGCGCAGAGCACGTCAGCGCCTGGGTCTCGGAGAACAGCAGCTATCATCTGGCATTTGATGCTATCGATCACCGGTTTTCTTCCCCTTCCCATATTCTGCTGGAAAACGTCACCTTTGGTCGCGATGGTCAGCCCGCAACGCTGGTCGCTAAAACAGTCGACATCGGGCTGAGCAGTCGCCAAATCACCGACCCGTTGCACGTAGACACTATCCTTTTGCAAAACGGCACGCTGAATCTGTCCCAACAAACCGCACCGCTGCCGTTCCAGGCCGATCGCCTGCAGTTACAGGATATGGCGCTCAACAGCCCCGGCAGCGAGTGGAACCTGAGCGCCCAGCGCGTGAACGGCGGCGTGATTCCCTGGAGCCCTGAGGCAGGTAAAATTCTCGGCAGCAAAGCACAAATTCAGCTCAGCGCCAGCTCATTGACGCTGAACGATGTCCCCACCACCAACGTATTGATTGAAGGCAGTATTGACCATGGTCGGGTGATGCTAAGTAATATTGGCGCAGACGTCGCGCGTGGCGCATTAACCGGCGTGGCGCAGCGCAATACCGACGGTAGCTGGGTGGTAGAGAATCTGCGCCTGAACGATATCCGGCTGCAAAGTGATAAATCGCTGGCCGACTTTTTTGCGCCGCTAACCACTATTCCATCCTTGCAAATTGGTCGTCTGGAAGTGACGGATGCCCGTCTGCAAGGTCCTGACTGGGCGGTCACGGATCTCGATCTGAGCTTGCGCAACATGACGTTTAGCAAAGATGACTGGCAAACACAGGAAGGAAAACTGTCGATGAACGCCAGCGAGTTTATCTACGGTTCACTGCATTTCTTCGATCCGATTCTGAACGCCGAGTTCTCGCCGCAGGGCATTGCGCTGCGCCAGTTCACGACCCGCTGGGAAGGGGGAATGCTCAGAACATCCGGAAACTGGATCCGTAACAACAAAGCGCTGGTTCTCGACGATGCCGCAATTGCCGGCCTGGAATATACGCTACCGGAAAACTGGAAACAGCTATGGATGAAGCCTCTGCCAGCCTGGCTAAACAGCCTGACGCTGAAGAAATTCAGCGCCAGCCGTAATCTGGTGATCGACATCGACCCGGCCTTCCCGTGGCAACTCACCGCACTGGACGGTTACGGCGCTAACCTCGGACTGGTACAGAATAATCAGTGGGGGGTCTGGAGCGGTAATGCCACGCTCAACGCTGCAGCTGCCACCTTTAATCGCACCGACGTGCGCCGTCCTTCGCTGGCGCTAACGGCGAACAACAGTACTATCAATATCAGCGAACTAAGCGCCTATACAGAAAAAGGGCTGCTGGAGGCCACCGCCAGCATTTCGCAACTGCCTCAGCGTCAGGCACAGGTCAGCCTGAACGGGCGCGGCGTGCCAATGACTATCCTGCAACAGTGGGGCTGGCCCTCACTGCCGCTTTCCGGTGACGGTAACATTCAGCTCACCGCCAGCGGCAACATTCAGGCCGATACGTCGCTCAAGCCCACAGTCAACGGCCAGTTACATGCGGTGAATGCAGAGAAACAGCAGGTCACGCAGACCATGCAGGCGGGTGTGGTATCAGGTAGTAACGTTATCGCCCCACCCGTTGCGCAGTGATTATTGCCCGGTGGCGCTTTGCTTACCGGGCCTACCGCTCATAAACGCATATATTCACTGCATAATAACCATTTCACCGGCTCGTCTTCTTCTATCGTCGGGAAACGACCGCCCGGTTCAAGGAAGTGATTGTCATGCTGGTCGTCATTGACCATCGAGATTTCCCAGCCCAGCACAAAAGCTTTCTCAGCCCAGAAACGATGATACAACCGCGGCGGCAGACACACGCCCTGCCCCGGTTTTAGCACCAACGTATCACCGGATTTAACGGTACGCCGCTGGCCATCGACGCTAATCTCAACAATGCGCCGGGTATCATATTCGTCATCGGGCGTGGACCACGCCAGCTGCATACACAAATCACCGCCGCCGCGGTTAACGATATCTTCCATCTTATGGCGATGAAAATGCCACGGTGTTTGTTGATCCTGCTGAATTTGCAGCATCTTTTCGGCATACGGTTTGGGGTAACCCGCTGAACCCATCAGACCATTGCGCAACGTCAGTAACGTCAGCCCCGTTTGCGCAAAATCTCCGCGCCCAAAGTCAGTAACGTCCCAACCCAGCTGGAGATCGCGCACTTCACGCCACAAAGTGGCGTCCTGTTGCCGCCAGGCGTCGACCGTAAAATACGCAAAATCTGGCAGACAGACCCGAAAAGTCTCGGCGATGGCATGTGCTTTATCGATGACATAATTAATGTGTGAACGCTTCATTGCACTTTTCCTTGTTGCGAAAGAGGCGGGTCTCCCCNCCAGTTGAGCCAAACAGTTTCATTTTGTGGCGAATCACGTCCCGCGCAGCGCTGATGGCTTCCGGGTAGATGACGTTCGGGTCCCACCAGGTCTCTTTTGCCAGGATTTCTCGGACTTTCTGGAAGTAGGCGTATTTCATATCGCTGGAAATGTTGATTTTGCCCACGCCGAGCGTGACGGATTCAGCGATTTCCGCATCCGGGTTCGCTGAACCGCCATGCAGCACCAGTGGAATGTCCACCCGCCCGGCGATATCGCGCAGGATGTTCATTTGCAGCTCTGGCTGCATCCCTTTCGGGTAGATCCCGTGCGCGGTACCAATCGCCACTGCCAGCGTATCGGCCCCGGTACGGGCGATAAAATCCTGCGCCTGGGCGGGATCGGTGTAAGTAACCTTCGACACACCGCCTTCCACGGACGTTCCGGTCTGGCCAATCGTTCCCAGCTCGCCTTCAACCGAAACGCCCACCGCATGCGCCAGCTTGACCACTTCACGGGTTAACGCCACGTTTTCTTCATACGGCAGCAGCGAGCCATCAATCATCACCGAGGTAAATCCACATTGAATCGCCCGCAGAACATGCTCTACCGAAGCGCCGTGATCCAAATGCAAAGTGAACGGGACCGGGCTACGCAGGGTGATATCTCGCACATAGCTAAAGAACGCATCGCCGAGGAAATCATGTTCGCTGGGGTGAATGGAGATAATCGCCGGGGTGTTGGTCGCTTCCGCTTCTTCTACCACTGCACGTACAAAGCAGCTATCCGCCACGTTGAATGCGCCGACGGCAAAACCGTGCTGACGGGTCGGTTGCAGTAATTCTTTCATCGAAACTAACATGTTAATTCTCCAGTTTCAGGGTGTAGAAAGCCCTGCCAGTGCGTCATCGCAGAGGCATAAAAGGCGTTACAGAAAATGAATCAGGCTTTGCCGATAGCGCCGCTGGCCTGTAGATACGGAATAATGGCTTCCTCGCAGGCCTGCTCCATCAGAGCCAGGGCATCAACAAGTTCGCAGGATGTGTCGCGACATAGGGTATGCAATAGCGCGGCCTTTCCGGCTTCGAAAACCGCCGCGCCAACGTTAATCTTGGCAACGCCGAACGTCGGGCAGCGCTGTAGCTGGTCAAACGGCGTCCCGCTACCGCCATGCAGCGCCAGCGGCACCGTTGATAAACGGGCGATTTCCTCCAGCCGTTGGAAATCAATGGCTGGCGTTACGCCCGGCGCGTACATACCGTGCGCCGTACCGACCGACACCGCCAGTAAATCAATCCCGGTCTGTTGGATAAATGGCTCCACGTCAGCGGCCTGAGTCATCAAATCAGCGTTAGCGGCATGGTCATAACGCGGGGCGTCAGCCAGGTGGCCCAACTCGCCTTCCACGCACAGAGAAACGCTGGCTGCGAGCTCGACCACCGCCCGGGTCTGGCGAATGTTTTCTTCCAGGGCAAAGGCGGAGGCGTCGATCATTAACCCACTGAATCCGGCGCGAAAAGCCTGGCGGATGCGTACAGGATCCTTTCCATGATCTAACGCCAGCGCGATCGGTACCGAAGCTTCCTCTGCCAGCGTTTTAACCACCGCCGCCGCTATCGGTGCCGGAAAATGGTCCAGGTGCCCCTGATACAGATTCAGAATGATGGGCGCACGGTGTTTCTCTGCTACCCGCACCGCCGCACGGGCGCTTTCCAGGTTCATACAGTTGATAGCCAACAGCGCATACTGCCCGCGCCAGGCTTTCGTCACCATGCTTTTCATATCGGCAAACATACGGCCTCCGGTTATTCCAGGGTGAAGGTGATCTCTTCGTCTTTCAGCTTTTGATCGCTGAGCTCATCAAACTCTTCGTCACGCTCGGTTACCGGTTTCTTCCACAGCGAGAGCATAACGCCGCAAATCACTGTCCCGATCCCCAGCGCCAGGCAAAACAGCAGTGGATGCGTAAAGAGTGGAACCACAAACATGCCGCCGTGCGGTACCGGGCTTTCGACACCCCATACCATAATCAGGCCACCCGCTATCGCCGAGGCCACCACACAGGAGCCCACCACGCGCAGCAGATCACGCGCCGCAATCGGAATAACGCCTTCAGTTATCATGCAGATCCCCATCGGGAATGCCGCTTTCAGCGCCTCACGTTCCGCACGGGTATACTTGTGGCGCGTGAGCAGGAAGGAGAGCGTAATGCCGAACGGAGGGATTATCGAACCGACAAACTTCACCGCTTCGGGGCCATACACGCCGCTGACCAACATGCCGTCAGCGAACAGCGACATGGTTTTATTCACCGGCCCCCCGAAGTCGAACGTCGCCATTGCGCCGAGAATGGCGCCCATCAGGAAGCGTGACCCGCCTTGCATGGACTCCAGCAGATGAATTAGCGCGTCCTGCAGCCAGGCTATCGGCTTGCCAATCAGCGTCATCATCAGCAACCCGCCGATGACGGTGCTCAATACGGGCAGCACCATGATGGGCATCAGACCCTGCATCGACTGCGGTAAACGGATATAGCGTTTAAGCAGCAGGACGGTATAGCCAACCAGAAAGCCGCCCAGCATCCCACCAATAAAACCGGTATGAATTTCGCCGCAGACAAAGCCGACAATCAGACCCGGCGCGAATCCGGGGCGATCGGCAATGGAGTACGCAATCGCCGCGCTTATCAGCGGCACGATTAACCCCATCCCCCAGCCGCCAATCTGGTTGAGCATCCAGGGTATAGTTCCTGTTTTTTCGCCTACGTTAGTGCCACCAAGTATTTGCCCGAGAGCAATACAGATCCCGGCGGCTACAATTAACGGGATCATCCACGAAATCCCCGTTAATAAATGTTTTTTTATTTCCTGAGATAGCGGAATTTTATTTTCACTCATGTGAAATCCCTCCAGAATGAGGATCGCTACTGGTTAGTATTAACTAATGATTTTTCGACCTTTTCAAGAAACTGAATGGGCGATTTTATGACGATTTCGGTTTTTACTCGCACAATACGTTTATTTGAGAATCGTTCCTCCCCTTTTATTTTGACATCGACGGCAAGAATCACGACATCCGCGGCAGAAATATCATCTGCCAGCAGTTCGTTTTCCGTTCCGATGGTGCCCTGGGTTTCAACTTTTATATTATGCCCAAGCGCTTTAGCACCTTTAATTAATTTTTCGCGGGCAATATAGGTGTGCGCAATACCAGCCGTACAGGCGGCAACACAAACAATATTCATAACATGCTCCACATTTTATTTAGCAGACATTGGATTCAGCATATTGACTAAACAGCTCAATAATTTTTTGTGGACTACTTTCAACTAAGAGTTGTTCAATAATGTCATCATCCGCTAGCGCGCCGGCAACCTGCGAGAGCAGACGAATATGGGTCGTGTTTTGATCTTCAAGACGTACGGCAAACAGAATGATGCAGCGCACATTGCTGCCGTCCAGGGTTTCCCAGGGAATATCCTGGCGGGTACGACCAATTGCCAGGGTGGTATTAACTACCGCCGAGGATTTCCCGTGGGGGATCGCAATATGATTTTCGAATCCGGTCGAGCCTTCGGACTCGCGCTGCCAGACATCCTGGATAAATGTTTCCCGACAGCTAATTGCCCCATCCTTTTGCAGAATATCAGTAAGTTCCTCAATAGCCTCCGTTTTGTTCGTAGCCTTCATATCCAAAATAACGCGATTTGTATTGAGAATTTTCGTGATGTCCATCAATCATACCTCATGGAGTTCAGACATTAATTTTCAACGACCAGCGATGTCGCCCGATGTAATTTTTCCGTAATAACCGTTTCCGTTACCCGCTTAATATCCGCATCATTGAAAAAGGCGGTGACATACACGACCGGCATAGCAATGGCGGGCAAATTAATGGTCGATACCACCAGCTCAATATCGTCCGTCAGTACGGAGGGCAAACTGCCAGCTGACACCACGCCGACAATCGTCCAGTCCGGAAAGGCGCGCAGAATGCGGCTTTTAAGTAAATGCGAGGTGCCAATCCCGGTTGAGCAGACTAACAACACCCGCTTACGCGCTATCTGGCGCTCCATTGCGGCCTGAAAATGGACGGTTAAGTATCCCACTTCATCTTCCGAAACGGCCCGCTCTCCCCAACCGCTAAATACCCTATTCACTGCACATTGGGTCAGACGCCAGACGTCCTGCAACTCGCCTTTAATATCCTCCAGCAGCGGATTACGAATGCGGATCTGGTAGTTCAGGCGGTTAATCAGCGGCTTAATATGGATTAGCAATCCGTCATACAGCGCAGTATCCTGGCTGAGATCGCTGTCGACCATCTCGGCGAAGATGGCAATCAGTCGATGGGTAATCAAGCGCGCTTCGTCGCTGGAGTGCATATGACCAATTACGCTCACATCATTATGTTCTTCAATCACCACGCCGGACGAGATAATGTATTGATAGATAAACCAGACTTCGTCTTCCGGCAGTGGGTGAGCGATGCGTTTTTCGATATGCTGAATCATACGACTGGCAATAGAAAAAATATTCTCGTCGCATGAGGTGATGTTTTCATCTTTTCTCGGCAGCGCATTTCCGCGCGTGATGCGGTACATCATGATCAAAATATGGGTGAAGATATTGACGTAATAAGGCTCCCCCAATGACCAACACAGGTCGTTCTCCATTTCCTGCAGCAGCGTCTGGACAAATAAAACGTCTTCCTCGCCGAAGTAATGCACTAACGCTTTATAGCTGCCGGGATCAAGACGCGAATACACCATGCTGCCGGGTTCATTATGGTTAATCACACCGTTAATCAGCGATGCCATCGCCTGGCGCACGCTGCTCTCACTACCTTCAATGTGCGTGCCGCTTTGACTGCGGATCAGCGATAACCCCAATGGCGCTATCCAGGATTCAATCACTTTCAGATCGTTAACAATCGATGCGCTACTGATGAAATAACGTTCAGATAATTTACTGATCGACGTTTCATGCGGCGTTTCGCTTAATAATTGCGATGCTATTTTGACGCGCCGCGAATTATTCATCATGCCGTCAGTATCATCACCCTCGCTCCCTAATAACTGATCCAGATACAACAGATCAGTAATATTATCGGCGCTTAATATTACGCCTGCGCCAGTACGCTTATCGATGGCTATTTTCCATTCCGCTAACCATGGTTCCAGTAACCGCAGATCGCGCTGGACTGTTTTCTCTGAAACAGCCAAATATTCGGCAATTTTCAGTAGCGTGACATATTCCTTCCGGGACAGGAGGAATTTTAATAATCTGTTTTGTCGCGAGGTAATCATTTGCATTATTTACCCTTATCACACACCAGATTAAATATCTAAAGAAGCGTTTATGCTCCACGTGTAATCCGTGATGATAAATATAAGAGGACTGCGATGCGCCAACAATACTAAATCGTGTCCTGTATTCCGGACAGAAATAAGACAAAACGGGGAAATAGTGAGATATTTACGGCGCAGATCACATTTTTTACGGGAATTAGAGTGATAGCGCTCGCAAATATGGGTAGGTAATTTTTTAAGTCAGAATATTTTTGATTTTCAGATCTGGAACGCTGCTCGCATCGTGGGCCGGATAAAATGCATCCGGCACCACGTCGGCTACATTTACAGGGTAATCGTCAGCCCGTCACCTTCAGGGGTCACCACTACGCCCCACTCGTTGCTGGCATGTGAACCGCCCTTCACGCTGCTAACTTGCGGGATATTACGCAGGCACAACGTCCAGTTATGCGCTTCACCGCGACCTTGTACGGTAATGCTGTTACCCGTGCGTATCGCTTTCAGCGTGAAGATAACCGAGCCGTCCATCGATGGTACTTCACAGACCGCTTCCCTACCTTCTTGCAGATGGAACAACTGGAATGCGGTCTCTTCATGCCACGCGTAGTCCGGCTTCTGGTTATTACTGCCCAGCGCCAGTAAGGTATTGTCGCGCACGTACACCGGCAGGCTCAGGAAATCGTGCTGCTGTTTATGCCAACGGCTGCCCCGAATTTCGTCGTTGTGCCACAGATGCGTCCAACGCCCTTCCGGCAGGTAGAACTGCACATCACCGACTTCGGAAAACACTGGCGCCACCATTACCGAGTCACCCAGCATATACTGGCGGTCGAGATAATCGCATGCAGGATCGTCCGGGAACTCCAGCATCATTGCGCGCATCATCGGCGTTCCGAGCTCATTGGCGCGCGCTGCTTCGCGATACAGGTACGGCATCATGCGGCACTTCATTTCGGTGAAGTAGCGCACCACGTCGCAGGACTCTTCGTCGTACGCCCATGGCACACGGTAGGATTTGCTGCCATGCAGACGGCTGTGGCTGGAGAGCAGCCCGAATGCACACCAGCGCTTATAGACGTCCGCAGGGGCGGTGTTTTCGAAGCCGCCGATGTCATGACTCCAGAAGCCAAAGCCGGAGAGACCAATGGACAGGCCGCCGCGCAGGCTTTCGGCCATCGATTCATAGTTGGCGTAGCAGTCGCCACCCCAGTGCACCGGGAACTGTTGTGCGCCCACGGAGGCTGAACGGGCGAACAGCACCGCCTCTTCTTCACCGACGGTCTCTTTCAGCACGTTCCACACCAGCTCATTGTAAATATAGGCGTAGTGGTTGTGCATTTTCTGCGGGTCAGCCTCGTTGAACCAGCGCACGTCGGTCGGAATACGCTCGCCGAAATCAGTTTTGAAGCAGTCCACGCCCATCTCTACCAGGCCTTTCAGCTTATCGGCATACCATTCGCAAGCTTCCGGGTTGGTGAAGTCATAAATCGCCAGCCCCGGCTGCCATTTATCCCACTGCCAGACGGAACCGTCCGGGCGCTTGAGCAGATAACCTTTCTCTTTCAGCTCCTTGAAAACAGGTGATTTCTGGCCGATGTACGGGTTGATCCATACGCAGACCTTCAGGCCTTTTTCTTTCAGGCGGCGGATCATGCCTTCCGGGTCCGGGAAGGTCTGCGGGTCCCACTCAAAGTCGCACCACTGGAAAGCCTTCATCCAGAAGCAGTCGAAGTGGAAAACGTGCAGCGGCAGGTTGCGCTCCGCCATGCCGTCGATAAAGCTGTTTACCGTCGCTTCGTCGTAGTTGGTAGTGAACGAGGTGGTGAGCCACAGGCCAAATGACCAGGCTGGCGGCAGCGCCGGACGACCGGTAAAGCGGGTATAGCGATCCAGCACCGCTTTCGGCGTCGGGCCGTCGATGACGAAATATTCCAGATACTCGCTTTCGACGCTGAACTGCACTTTCGACACTTTCTCAGAACCGATTTCAAACGACACGCACTGCGGATGGTTCACCAGCACGCCGTAGCCACGGTTGGTGATATAGAACGGGATATTCTTGTAAGACTGCTCGGTACTGGTGCCGCCATCGCGGTTCCAGGTCTCTACCGTCTGCCCATTACGTACCAGCGCGGTAAAGCGCTCGCCCAGCCCGTACACCGTTTCACCGACGCCCAGATCCAGGCGCTCGAACATGTAATTGCGTCCGCTGTTGACGTCCTGTACATAGCCGTTGTTTTTCAACTGGCTGCCGGTAATACGTTCACCGTTGCGCAGGAAATCCAGCGACCAGAGCTCGCCTTTGGTGACGCGAACGCTCAAATTACCGCTCTTCAGCTCAGCGAACTCAGAGGTGTTCTGCATCTCAACCTTTACGTCCTGCTGCACGTTCAGCGGGTAATGCGGACCGGTATCCAGCGCACCCTGGAAGTGCTCCATCCGGACACCTACCACGCCTTCCTGCGGCGAGAAAAGGCGCAGCGTGAACAACGGGGTATCGAGTTGCCAGGTCCGTTCACGCACGTCACGCGGCGCAACGTAGACCAGCATCTCATTACCTTGCTGTTCAACCTCGAACACCTGGATTGGATTAATCACATTCAGACCAGGCTGAATCAGCCAGTTTCCGTCGCTAATTTTCATAATCGGTTCCTTAGTTCTGTAATTCTTTCGTCGTAAAATCCTGCTGATTACGGTGTGCCCCCTGTGCCAGTTGACGCATAATTTCAGTCAGATACGGGGTTTTCAGGGTGTAGAAGCGTTTGGCGATCACAGCACTCAGCAGGTAACAAATAGCCGGAATAAGGGTGAACAATGCAATGATGATGGTGATGGTGGCGCTGTTTTGCGTTTTCGCCGCGGCATCGTAGCCACCGCCTGCCAGCATCCAGCCGATCAGCGCCCCGCCAAGCGCCAGACCCAGTTTGAGCACGAACAACGTTCCCGCAAAGCTGATCCCCGTCAGACGTTTGCCGTTACACCACTCCCCGTAATCGACGGTGTCGGACATCATGACCCACTGGATTGGCGTCACGAGCTGATGCAGGACGCCAATCACGAAGATAAAGACAAACATGGTGATGTTGGCGTGCATCGGTACGAAGAACATCGCCACGCTGATGACGGCCAGCAGGGCGTTCGTCCACCAGAAGACGCTAACTTTGCATTTCCAGTCGGTCAGTGGTTTTGCCAGCGCAGAGCCAATCAGGTTGCCGACACAATAGGTGGTGAGGAAGGCGACAAATACTTCCGGTGTGCCCAAAATCCAGGTAACGTAATACATCATCGCGCCGCCGCGAATGCAGACCGCCATAATGTTGAGGATGGTGAGTAAGCCGACAATACGCCACTGGTCGTTCTGCCAGATGTCGCGCAGGTCTTCACGCATTGAATTGTTGGTTGGCGGCGCTTCAACACGTTCTTTGGTGGTGAAGAAGCAGAATGCGAGCATCAGGAACGCCACAACCGAGAGCACTGCGATTCCTCCCTGGAAGCCCAGGGCCTTGTTTTCACCGCCAATCAGCTTTACCAGCGGCATCATCAGGACGGTGGAGAGCATGCCGCCCGCCGTCGCCAGCACAAAGCGCCACGATTGCAGGGAGATACGTTGCGTCGGGTCATTGGTGATCACGCCGCCCAGCGCGCAATAAGGGATATTCACCACGGTATAAAGCAGGGTTAACAGCGTATAGGTGATGACGGCATAAATCATTTTGCCGTGCAGGCTGAAGTCGGGCGTGCTGTAGGCGAGAACACAAACCAGACCAAACGGCAGCGCGCCAAACAGCACCCACGGACGAAACTTCCCCCAACGTGAACGGGTACGGTCAGCAAGCAGCCCCATGCAGGGGTCTGAGATGGCATCCAGCGCGCGGGCCAGTAAGAACATCGTGCCGACAAATCCGGCCGGGATACCAAAGATATCGGTATAAAAGAACATCATATATAACATGACGTTATCGAAGATGATGTGGCTGGCGGCATCGCCCATGCCGTAACCAATCTTCTCCTTAACAGACAGAATCTCACTTTTCATTACGCATCCTTGTTGGCACTTTCACACGCACTGGTACCGGTTACAGTTCTTGTAAACCATCCCTGTGAGCGCGGGTATTCCGATATCTCGTTATCAAATTACGATTCTTGTTTTCTGTGATCGGAGTAGCGTCTAAAAATATGTCTAATTGTAAGTGATGGATTTTGTAGAGATTTATTTGAAAGGGGTCATGGTAAGGAGAAACGGAAGTTAAAAAAGTGAGTGAGGGGGTGTGGAAACCCGAGGAAGTAGCTATAATGCGCCCCGCCTCCATGTAGCAATCGAGGCGCGGAAGATCGTCATCTCCGGTGAGGTGGCTGGACTTCAAATCCAGTTGGGGACGCCAGCGTTCCCGGGCAGGTTCGACTCCTGTGATCTTCCGCCAAAGTTCCTCAAGTAAGTTCTTCTTAAATCACATCTCTTTTTAGCTTTCTTTATCCTGTGTTGATCTCTGGCATACTACGTTGACTGCTGCGCGATTAGTCAGATTGAAACGGAGGCGACATTTCGAATAAACACCTTCCACAATCCCCGACAGGCGAATTTATTATGTTTGCCAGTGATGAATGGTTGTATCGTCCTGATGGTCTACGGCGAACAGGAACAACGGCTGCAGGATGAGCTGCAAGAAGCAAATCAGAAGTTAAAAAGAATTGAGAGCACGCTGGCGACTCTCCATTGAATTGCGAGTTAACATGTAAGTGGCGCTTACATGTTAACCTGATGCCGGATGGCGCTGACGCTTATCCCGGACTACGATTCCAAAAAAATAAAGCCGCCGATCGGTGAATCAGCGGCTTTTCCATTACTCACTTACATTAGAAATTATATTTTACGCCGAGCATACCGCGGGTATCACTGTAGCCTTTGTCGCCAACCTGTTGGGCCACATTGCTCCACACGTTGAGGCGCGGAGTGATTTGACCTTCAACCCCCACTTTCAGCTCGCCGATATTCTTCGTGCCGCGCATGTCGTTTCTCACATCGTCCATCTTCACGCTGGCAGACTGCGTGTTATGGATCCAGTTGGCTTCGACAAACGGCTGGAACTCGCGAGATTTGCCGTCGTCGATGGCGTTGTGGCCGTTGATAAAGGCTTTCACGCCCAGACGAGTCATCAGGTTGCCATCGGTGTCATCCTTCACGCGGGTCCCGTTCGCTTCGCGATGGCTGTCGGCCTGCACGTCCATCCACACCACTTGCGCTTTCGGTTGCAGCCAGTAGCTATTGCGCTCGCTTTCGCCAAGTTTGAAGCTGTAACCAGCTTCAACAGAAGCGGTTATCCCGCTGGATTTGTATTTCTCTGTCGCCTGCTCCTGGCCCATCACTTTGTTATCAAACCAGTTGTACAGCGCCCAGGTATCCACGTAGGTACCGGTCTTGTCGGCGTCATTGGCATACCAGGTGCCGTACAGTCCCACACTGTAACCGGTGACCTGACCACGAGAGTGGTAACCGGTCAGGCTGGACTGCGTGCGGTTCTGGCTGTTGGCATAACCTGCCATCGCGCCAATATGCCAGCGGTCGAGGCCGTCGCTACTCCACTGCGCCAGATCGCCGCCTAACTGTAAGACGTAGCTGTTACTTTGGGTTTTCAACTGCCCACTACCGTCTTTGAAGCGGGTATGCGCGCCAACGTTACGCATCCACAGGCTGGTAACTTTTTTCTCACCGGTCAGCATGTCAACGTACTGGGTTTCCCCCAGGCGATCATGCAGTCGGGTCATGAACAGCGTGTTAGCGGCATAATTGTTCGCCAGATAGCTGCCGGCTTCCGGACGATACTGTTGCTCTGTGACCGGCGGAACATGAGGCTCTTCCGGTCCAGGAATAACCGGGTCCACAGGATCGGTCGGGTCAGGGTTAACTGGATCAGGGATAATCGGATCCACCGGATCCGGGTCAACGGGGTCGGGGTCGATGGGATCAACCGGGTCCGGGTCTACGGGATCAGGGTCAACAGGGTCCACCGGATCGGGCGGAGCAGAAATAAAGCTGGTCAGATACCAGTTGTTGCCCTTCTGCACAACGTTATAGTCGTACGCCCCGGCAACAATACGGCTCGCTTTTTCAAATGTGCCGTCAGAATTGCCAGCAACCTCAATTATCTCAATACCTTCAACAGTCTGCGCCCCGGTACCGCCAATGTTGTTCACCGCCACAAAGGCATTACCCGTCGTGTTACCAAGCACTGTCAATTTATTGGTTTCGGAGGCATCGTCATTCAGGACGGTATTGAAAACCAGTTTGCCGCCATTCCCGGTAAAATCTTCATTAATCGTAAGCGTCTGCCACGGTTCGCCGTCAACATGGCCAAAGTTAACCACTGCCCCGCTGTTCAACGTCAGGTCGGTCAGCGTTGAGCTGTTGGTCATATTCCAGGTCGCATCGCTCATTTGCAGAGAGATTACCCCCGTCCCGGCGGTCGCGCTGGTGATATAAGACGCCCCGTTCCATAACGAATTATCGGTCATGTTGAGCTTAATCGTACTGTTTTGCTGGGGCAAACTACTGGTCGCGGCTATCGCTCCGGCAGCATGAAGATCGCCGTCGATAAGAAAGCGTCCACCGGTGGATCCGTCTACGGTACCGCCCGTTTCGGTGCTGATGGCATAGCTTTCAGTACTGTGGTCGCCCACCATAGTAATGGCGGCACCACCGGCCAGATTTATCGCCCCGCGTGAGATCGCAAACAGTCCGCGTGGTGCTTTGCTGTATGAAGCCGCTTTTCCAGAACTGTTCACGCTAATCGTCGCGTTATCGCCCAGGTTCACGGTCGCGTTGGTGGAATAGACCGCATGCGCACTCGCGCCGTTAACCGTAATAGTGGCGTTATTGCCCAGTTCCGTTTTGGAAGATGAGGCGGCATAAATGCCCGTGGAAGAGGTACCCGATGTCTCAATGGTGGCGTCATTGCCAAGCAGGATCGAGGAACCGCTCTGCCCGGAGCGAATGCCTTCAGAGCCGTCGCCGGTCGTCACAATGTGCGCACGATCGCCAACAACAATCGTATTTTTAGCAAGCGTCGCATCTCGCATGGCATTGGCGGTGATACCACGCCCCTGGTTACCCGTCGTTTTGATGTACAGATCGTCACCGACGTAGATATTAGCCGAGCCTATCCAGCCCTGGCCTATCGCGTTATAACCGGCGTTAATACCATCACCATCCTGACCATCCACATAAATACTGGTGCGATCTCCGGTGATGATAAAGACCGGGTTATCCGGCGTATTGGCCCCGTGCGTGCGAATACCGTCAACATCTTTTCCATTATTGGCGGCATTTTTCGACTGGGTGCGGATCGTCAGATCGTCACCGAAAATAACGCCCGGGCTACCCGTCGCGCTGTTCTGAATAACAGTAACAGAGTGCTCAAAAGCTTCTGCACCGGGTCCATTCAACGTTAATCCATTACCATAAACGGGAATGGTGCCAGCACTCCACTGATAAACATAATTTGGCATGGCGCTGGTTTTAGCAAAATTGGCATTTGCCTGCGCTGGGATGATTGCCTGCAATTCCGGGGGCAGACTGCTAACCAGACCGCTGGAAGGAAGACTATCAACATCAACCCAGGCTGCATGGGCTGAAAATATCATAGACGTTAATGCGGCTGAAACCGCGATGGCAATACGAGAGTAAGATTTGGGATTTGGCATATTAGCCTCCTGCTATCAGGCGTAGAGCGTCCACCACATCTCAAGGATGTGAAATAATAAAAATCAGAAATGCGTTATAAAATATTCGATAGTATTTGATGAATACTATGGCCCAACTTATCTTCAAGCCGGAGCTTATAGACATATATTTTCTTAATATCAATATTATCTATTTGGGTAATTTGCTGAATACTTTTTCCTGAGACAAATCGCTTCAGTAATATCATTTCTGTATAGTTGAGTGAGCGTCCACGTTTACTGTTAGCGAGATGACCCGTAAATAATCGTCTCATTTTCTGATGCTGTACGTCATCATCATCATCAGAATATATAATGCCTTGTATTTTATTGCTTTTCGACAGCCAGTAGTTGGCTAACGGCGCCAGGTTCCGGTCCGCTATCAAAACAATATGCATGCCGCTATACGCCAGACGGTCAACCCATTGCGGGTCGGCGAACAGGCGCAGGTTTGGGAAGGAGAAATCCACAAAAATAAACCCGCGCGACAAATGATTTTGATTATTAAGTAGAAGTTTTTCAATAACTCCTCTTTGCAGAAAGCCATTTCCCTCCGGCCAGATCGCAAAAGCGGCACGGTGACAGTACCTGGCGCGTACCGCAGTATCCGGAAATAATTGACAGGATAATTCACAGCTTATGCAACGAATACTCTGTGATGGGGATCTCTTCATCAAAAATGACTCCTGTTATTTTTCCATAAATATTTCATCGGTAAATAAATGTGTCAATCCGACACGCATGACATTCCTTGTCAGTTAATAACAGCAACCCTAAAAAAATGTAATAAACTCTTGATGCGCTAATATGTACATACGGTAAACAATGCCATACCGCTAAGTTTTTTTATGTTTTATCTCAGAATAACAATCTGGGCATTAGGAATTTTATGCATAAATTAAAATTCTAGGATAAATCTTAAAAAAGCACTATTTGCTAAAAAATAACCGATGTAAAGGTTACTTGTTAATTACACAATTCAGATAACTTAATCACCCTTGTCGCTCTGTGGATAAATATAATGATAACCCAGATAAAACTGTAATGAATTCTCATTATTTAACATTAGCTAATTCCAACCTAAGAAATTAGGTTAATAACTTGTTGTATTTGAAGGGTTTTTATCCCCTAAGTGAAATTCTTATCTTCGATCATGTACAAAGAGTGAGGCGTCTTATCGATTTGGATGTAAAATTTAAGGGGTGTGCAAGGACACGCTGTGATACGTTTTGGTTACTGAGGGCTGGGCAATTGTATCTTATCAATCAGTTGGTCGAATTTAATCCTGATAGCAAAAGTCTGGTCAATCGTCAGACCGGGCGCACAATACAACTCCAGCTCCCTGCTTCGCTCTGTTTTCTCTATTTAATTACTCACGCAAGTGACATTGTTTCCCAAAACACGTTGATGATAGTGGGTTGGGGAGAGAGAAATAATGTCACCACCACCAACACGTTCTACCAGGCAATTCTGACGTTACGTAATGCGCTGGCGGAAGTGGGACTACCGCGCGATACGGTGAAAACTATTTCCCGCCGTGGGCTAAGATTGAATGAAAACGCTCAGGTCGAAGTGATACCGGATCCTCAGAGTGACGTTTCCCAGTCACCGGTTATTGAGGAGCGCGCGCCTGCAAAGGTAATTCTTACCGCGCCACAACAAACGACGCAGATCTCCTGGTGGAACATTTTATTTAGCGTTAGTGTTGTTATCGCCACTCTGGTTATCTGGCTGGTGTGGTATCAGACTCGCCCGGTTATGCCATTTAGTAAGTTTGTCTCTGTTTCCATGCAGATCCCTTCGCGGCAAAACTGCAAAATTTATTACTCTCCAAATGAGTACGACCAGCATGGCTATTTCAATCTGATGCAGCTTCATCCTTTACTCTGTGAAAACAACAAACACGTATTTCTATCTGGCTACCTCAAAGCAGAGAGGATGGTAGCATTTGTATGCGATAAAGATGCGCGGATTGATGCCCACGCATTTTGTACTACCCATTATTACTGGATGCGCGGGCAATGAAAAAAACACGCCAAATAATCTTGCTCACTATTGGCCTGGTTACCCTACTCGGTTCAGGTAGTTGGCTATGGTATTCACGTTATGCCGAAAAGCCGCTAAATTGCGTTGGAAACGTTGAATGGAATATTGGCAGCAACCGCTTTGCTGGAACGGTTTCATTTCGGATGTACAACCAGGAAGGATTATCGACAATTACCGGTAAGCTGTATGGGCGTAATATCTCAGACATCAGCAGGAACATCTATTTCAGCTACACCCAACAGCGTGATGCACGGGTGTTACAGGCCATGCAAGTTGTCAAAACCTTCGCCGACACGGCCGATGAAGCGGATATCAACAATACGTTGCCCGGGTTTTATCGGCAGACCGGACGCAGCCTGAGCCTGGTTATGGAGGAGTATAAGGGCGCATGGATTTTCGCCAGTTCCAATGTTCCCTCGCTGTATTGCCGCAAAAGGTAACGTCATATCCGGAAACAAAAAGCACGGTGCTGCCACAGGATTCACATTTGTCATCATTAACTTACGCGACACAGGTCACTGAATCCACTAATAAGCCATTCTATTCTTCACCGCGAATCAGGAAACATCCTGAATATCAGGATATTCGTTGCGTAATAATTAAGCGAAATGGACATGTTATTTTGTCCAGAAGACTTCAATCTACGAATGAATATTTGGAGAAGACGTGGGCAGGGGCGTTTATCTCTCTCGCGAGTAATGTCTGAGCGTTCAGGCGTTATCGCATTTCAGGAAACGGTATGTTTCCGGTGTATTTTGGCGTACATATGAGGGATACGTAATGTTTACTTTTAAAAAGTGCCTGATTGCACTTTCAATAAATTTGGCGGTTGTTTCATCAGGTTTTGCTTGTACGACCCTGCTGGTCGGCAATGAAGCATCAGCGGACGGCTCCATGTTGGTCGCCCGTAGCGCAGACAGCGATGCCCTGAAAGCACAGCATTTTGTCATTCATCCGGCAAAACAGAATCAGACCGGGGTATACAGCACCAAAGCACATAATGGCGCGAATGATTTTACCTGGCCACTGCCGAAAAACTCTCTGCGTTATACCACCGTCCCAAACTGGAAAACTCAACTGCACGGCGCAACCGGATTTAACGAACTGGGCGTCGGCGTGAGTGGGACAGAGTCTATTTTTGCTTCACCAAAAGCGCTGACCGCCGACCCATACGTTGAGGATAAAGGGATCACTGAAGACGATATCCCGGATATTCTGCTGTCACAGAGCAAAACCGCGCGTGAAGCCGTGGCTCTGCTGGGACATATTGTTGAAACCGTCGGTGCTGGTGAAGGATTTGGCGTTGCCGTGGTCGACGATAACGAGATTTGGTACCTGGAAACTGGCAGCGACCACCAGTGGATGGCGCAGCGCCTGCCCAATAACCAATATTTCGCCACCGGTAATCAGGGCCGCCTACAGGATTACGATCCTAAAAACCCGGATATGATGGCGTCAAAAAATCTGATTCAATTCGCAACGGAAAAAGGCCTGTATGAACCGGCGAAAGATGGCAAATTCAACTTCGCCAAAGCCTATACCCGTGATGACGAGCGTGACCGTACGTATAACGATCCTCGCGTATGGACCATCCAGAAAACGTTCAATCCTTCCGTAAATCAGGATATGGCCAAAGGACGTGAATTCCCGGTCTTCATGAAGCCAGAGAAGAAAATGACGCTGGACGATGTGAAAGCCGTGCTGCGTAGCCACTATGAAGGCACCAGTCATGACCCGTACACCAATGGCCTGAACGGTAAAGAGCCATGGCGTCCGGTCAGCGTCTTCCGCACCTATGAAGCGCATGTCATGCAGGTACGTCCGTGGTTGCCAAAAGAGATCGGTGAAACAACCTACATTGGTCTGGGTATGGCCGATCTCACCGCCTTTGTTCCGTATTACAGCGGCCTGAAAGCATATCCGGCCAACTATACAATGGGTACAGATAAGGCTGACGATCAATCCATCTACTGGAAATATCGTAAATTGCAGACGCTGACGATGACCGATTATCCGAAGCTCGCGCCAATCGTCAAAAAGGCCTACAAAGCGTGGGAAGATAAAGTGGCGAAGGAGCAAAAAGAGGTCGAAGCAGAATATCTGAAGATGGCGAAAAGCAATAAACCTGCCGCAGATAAAATGCTGAATGACTTCAACCTGCGCATCATGGCCGATGCCGAGAAGTTAACGGAAGATCTAACTAATCAGCTGTTTACCATCCGCACCAAAGACATTCAGTCTGATATTTTCTTTGCTAACGCAGCGAAAAAAGACTAAGTCACACCACAGTAATGTACTGGCGCAAAGCGTATCTTAGCTCTGCGCCAGCATCTCACATCGCGCCTTCACGGCGTCATGCAGCAAGCGTACTGCCGTAGAAAGCTGCTTACGATGCGGGCAAATCATATTCAGCGGGACTTTCTCCCCCTGATAATCCGTCATCAGCAGCTGCAATCGCCCTTCGCGTACATCCTCGCTAACATCCAGCCACGACTTGTAGGCAATCCCCTCACCAGCAATCGCCAGCCGCCGGATCACTTCGGCATCATCGCTCATAATCGTGCCGTTAACCTGCACGCTGCTGACCTCGCCGCCGTGTGTAAAGGTCCAGCGGTCGTGCAGGCGTCCACGTAAGACAAAGGTCATGGCGTTCAGCTGCGCTAAATCTTCCGGGGTCTGCGGCGCACCATTTTGTATAACCCAATCCGGTGACGCCACCAGCACGCGTCGATTACCCGGCGCAACGGGCAGCGCAATGTATGACGCATCTTCGGTATTGCCATAACGAAATGCGACATCGACAGGATCTTTAAAAACATCCGTCACCTGATCGGAGAAAAAGATCCGCAAACGCAGCGCAGGATAGCGGCGTCGAAAAGATTGAAAGACCGGCAGCAGCAAATTTCTCCCAAGATCGGACGGAACCGCGATTTGCAGCGTGCCAGAAACTTCATCTTCCGGGGTCTGAATTTTTTGCAGTCCGGCATGCATCACGTCCAGCATCTGGCGGGCATAGGGCAACCAAATCTCGCCTTCCGGCGTCAGGCGCAGGCTGCGCGTGGAGCGAGCGAACAGGCGGATAGTCAACGTTGACTCCAGGCGCTTGATAGCAGAACTGACCTGAGCAGGCTGGACGCCGGCTTCACGTGCCGCATCGCTAAAACTATTCAGCGCCGCGGCGCGGACAAACAACGTGAGATCTTCAAGCCGGAACATTTTCACTCCCCAAGTATAAGTCCTGTCGCCGTAGGGCTATTTTTCCCGTTCTGTTACCGGTTTACCATCGAATTATTCAACTGATTCCTGTGACCGGAGAGAATATGAAAGCCATCGCCATTACCCGCGCCGCGACTAACGGCAATAACATTGAGTTTTTACAAGAGATTGACCTGCCCATGCCAGTTGCCACAGGGCATGACCTGCTGGTTGAAGTGAAGGCCATTTCCGTCAACCCCGTTGATACCAAGGTCCGCGAAGGTTTTAACGCTGATGTGCCGCGCGTGCTGGGCTGGGATGCCGTTGGTGTGGTGCAGTCCGTGGGTGAAGCCGTCACCCTGTTCGCACCTGGCGATGAAGTCTGGTACGCCGGAGCGCTGGGGCGTGCGGGGAGTAACAGTGAATTTCAGTTGGTTGATGAGCGAATCACCGCGCTGAAACCGCGATCGCTGGATAACGCCTCTGCTGCGGCGCTGCCGCTGACCGCCATCACCGCCTGGGAAATGCTGTTCGACCGTCTGGGCGTTGAGGAAAATGGCAATGAAGATGATGTGTTATTGATTGTTGGCGCGGCTGGCGGCGTCGGTTCTATTCTGACGCAACTGGCCAGTAAGCTGACCAAAATGACCGTCATCGGTACCGCATCGCGTGCGGAAAGCCAAAAATGGGTACGTGAAGCGGGCGCTCATCATGTGATTGACCACAGCAAACCGTTGACGGAAGAACTGGCGCGGATAGGGATCAAGGAAGTGACGCACGTTGCCAGCCTGAACAATACCGAGCAGCACTATCAACAAATTATTGCCGCACTCGCTCCGCAAGGAAAGCTGGCGCTGATTGACGATCCGCAAACCCTTGATGCCCGCCCGCTGAAGGCCAAAAGTATTTCCCTGCACTGGGAATTTATGTTCACCCGTTCGATGTTTACCACCCACGACATCATTGCCCAGCATCAGCTATTGACCCGCGTGGCGCAGTTGATCGACGACCACACTATCCATACCACGCTGGGTGAACATTTTGGCGCGATCACTGCGGCGAATCTGCAAAAAGCTCACGCGCAAATTGAAACGGGTCGCTCGGTCGGCAAGATTGTGCTGGAGGGGTTTTAACATGTCTGATGCAGAAGTGATTTCAATTATTGCAGTACTGAAAGCCAAACCAGGGAAAATAGATGCCCTGAAACAGGCGCTACAGGCTCTCTTACTGCCCACGCGCCGGGAGGAGGGCAATATTGAGTATGCGCTGTTCCAGTTACGTGACACGCCAGATGTATTTTATGTGCGTGAATCCTGGCGCGGTCAGGCTGGCCTGGACGAACATATCGCCCTGCCGCATTTCCAGTCGTTTGTATTGCAAATGAACGATCTACTGGCCGAGCCGCTACGACTGGATTATCTGACACCGATTGAGCCGTAATATTAATACCGTGCTCCTCTGCTGTTCGGAGGAGCACAATAAATATCAATCTGAGAATTTACTTAATTCAATAATTACTTAGTAAATAAAATAGACATGATCATTACTCTCAAGAAAACCGTGTCATTAGTCACAAAATTGACATTGAAGATATATTGTTAATATTCATTTTATTTCACAATAATAATAACCGTATAAAAATAAATCAGTCAGAAATACCCACCGAATCTTCCCCCCTACTTCCAACACACACCATAAAATAATATGAATGCAGAAATATAATTTCATAATAACAGGCATTGTTATTTTCATAGGGTCGGAGGAAATTAGTTCACTAAGGCTGTTCTGATAAAGATAGCTTTAGCCTCCCCCTGAAATTAACCATGATGATGTCAATAATGGTTAATTAGCTGTAGAGCAAAAATGGATATCGCCCAGGCGATTATAGACTTTACTGCAGGTTAGATAACCTGCAAAAAGCAACAACAAGGAATGGATCATGTCTACACCCGCTAATTTTAATGGCCAACGCCCAGTGATTGATGTCAATGACGCAGTTATGTTGCTTATCGATCATCAAAGCGGCCTGTTCCAGACCGTTGGCGATATGCCAATGACTGAACTGCGTGCAAGAGCTACGGCTCTGGCAAAAATCGCCACCTTATGCAAAATGCCGGTGATTACCACCGCCTCTGTGCCGCAGGGGCCAAACGGTCCGCTTATTCCGGAAATTCATGAGAACGCACCTCACGCACATTATGTCGCACGCAAAGGTGAAATTAACGCCTGGGACAACAAAGAGTTTGTTGCGGCGGTAAAAGCGACAGGCCGTAAGACGCTGATTATTGCTGGTACCATCACCAGTGTATGCATGGCATTCCCGGCCATCAGCGCGGTAGCAGAAGGCTATAAAGTCTTTGCCGTCATCGATGCTTCCGGTACTTACAGCAAAATGGCGCAGGAGATCACCATGGCCCGCGTCGTACAGGCTGGCGTCGTGCCGATGGATACTGCCGCGGTTGCGTCCGAACTGCAGAAAACCTGGAATCGGGAAGACGCAGCGGAATGGGCCGAAGTCTATACCAAAATCTTCCCGGCTTATCAGTTACTGATTGAAAGCTATACCAAAGCCCAGGATGTTGTGAAAAATAACGAGCTGCTGGACTCTCAGCGCACTTAACTTTTCCGATCTTCCATAAACGCCTGTTTAGTATAAGCAGGCGTTTTGTAATGCGCAGCATCAGTCCCTGTCAGCCATTACGTCCGGCCATAACCCCCCCATCGACATCCCAGACAGCACCAGTTACCCAACCCGCCTTGTCTGACAACAGGAACGCGACGGTTTCTGCCACATCACGCGGCGTACCGACCCGGCCAATCGGATGGAAGCTATCAAAGCTGCTCATCACACCTTGTACATCTTCTTTCGGGATAAATCCTTCATAGATGGGTGTATGCACGACCGCTGGCGAAACGGCGTTCACGCGAATCCCATGCGCACCCAGCTCAATAGCCAGATTTTTGGTTAACGCATGCAGACCCGCTTTGGCCATCGAATAGGCCGATGAAGGTGTCGCGCCCACCGCTTGTTGCGCCCACATTGAACCAATATTCACGATGGCGCCGTTTATATTGTCTGCCAACATATTGCGCACCACGTCGCGGGTAATGAAAAACGTCGCCCGATTGAGGCTCATATATTGCTCATAATCCTCAACCTCATGTTCAATAAACGGTTTCGGGAAAAACACGCCAGCCGCATTTACCAGCAGGCTGATATCTTTATGCTCGGCATTCAACCTGGCCATCACCTGCTGCGCTCCGGCTTCCGACATCAAATCCGCAACAATCACCGCGACATCACCCAACGTCGCCAGAGTTTGACGCGCTTGCTCTGCTTTGTCGGCGCGGTTGCCTACCAGCACCACGCTACCGCCGCCCTGGAGGATCAGTTTCGCCGTTTCGAATCCCATCCCACTGGTCCCACCCACAACTAACAATTTCTTTCCGGCAAATAATGCGCTCATCGTTAACCTCGTTTAAAGAATCCGTTGACGTGCTAAAGATGCCAGTCGGCTCAGAAGTTGACGACTGAGAAGAAATAGCGACTCAAGAAAGAAAATCTATCTCGCTGGCGTATACTGAAAACAGTTAACAAGAATGGAAAAAAGCAGATGCGTTCACTCAATCGGCTAAAATGGTTACACGCTTTTGAAGCCACCGCCCGCCATGGCAGCTTCACCGGCGCGGCGCAGGAACTGGGCGTGACACCTGCAGCCGTTGGGCAACTGGTGCGTGCGCTGGAAGATTGGGTAGGCCATCCACTGTTACATCGCACCCGCACGGGCAAAGAACGCCTCACGCTGGTCAGCGAAGCACAGGACGCATTGCGCGACATCACTCTGGGACTGGATAACCTGGAATCAGGACTCAACAAGCTGCGCGGCCGTCGGGCACGCTCAGTGGTAATTATTACCGCGTCGCAGGTCCTGGTCATGAACTGGTTGATGAGTCGTCTCAATCGTTTCTCACAAACGCATGAAAACATCGAATTACGTTTGAATGTGACGGAAAAGCTGATGGATGTCGCCCACGGCGAAGCCGATCTGGGTGTACGCTGCGGCAAAGGTGACTGGCCCGGCGTCAACAAAACCTGGTTAATGGATGAAGAAGCCGTTCTGGTCTGCAGCCCACGAATGGTACCGGTAGATAAAATCGCCTGCGGGGAATGGCTGGCCGCGCAAAAGCTGATCCACGATGACACTCCCCACCCCGGTGCTCATTTTCCTGCCTGGGATGATGTCTTGAACGCTACCCATGCCCCGACCGTCCGCGACAGTGGACTGCACATCAACTCCACTGCTACGGTGATCCTGGCAGCAATCAGCGGTCAGGGCGTAGCTATCGTTCGCCGGGCGCTGGTTCAGCAGTTACTTACCGACGGACAACTGGTGCAACTTCACCCCGACACCCGTTGGCCGCTGACGTGGTCATACTACATCGTCACGCCGCAACACGCGGTAATGCGTCCGGAGGTGAAAGTCTTTAATGACTGGCTGATTGCGGATGTGCTGGCAGAAATCGCGGCTAACTCTGCTATGATGCCTGCACACAAATAAAACAAAACAACATGCCGAGGGAAAGATGGGTTCCACCAGAAGAGGGATGATGAACGTCCTGATTGCCGCCGTATTGTGGGGAAGTTCGGGCGTTTGTGCACAGTACATCATGGAGCAAAGTCAGATGTCATCTCAGTTCCTGACCATGACGCGTCTGATTTTCGCCGGACTTATTCTGCTGATGCTCTCTTTCGTTCACGGCGACAAAGTATTCTCCATTATCAAAAACCGCAAAGACGCGATTAGCCTGCTGATTTTCTCCGTGGTAGGCGCGCTTACCGTACAGTTGACCTTTCTGTTAACCATCGAAAAATCTAACGCCGCCACCGCGACGGTACTGCAATTTTTATCACCGACCATTATCGTGGCGTGGTTTTCCGTTGTACGTAAAGCGCGACCGGGTATTTTGGTGCTAACCGCGATCCTGACCTCGCTCATTGGCACGTTCCTGTTGGTCACCCACGGTAATCCGACGTCGCTGTCTATTTCACCTGCCGCGCTGTTCTGGGGAATTGCCTCCGCATTTGCCGCCGCGTTTTATACCACCTACCCTTCAACGCTTATCGCGCGCTACGGTACGCTGCCGGTTGTTGGCTGGAGTATGTTAATTGGCGGGATGATCCTGCTGCCGTTTTATGCCGGGCAGGGAACCAACTTTGTCGTCAATGGCAATTTGATTCTGGCGTTTTTCTATCTCGTGGTCATCGGTACGTCACTCACGTTTAGCCTGTACCTGAAAGGTGCGCAGATGATTGGCGGCCCGAAAGCGAGCATTTTGAGCTGCGCGGAACCACTGAGCAGCGCGTTGCTGTCTCTGCTGCTGTTAGGCATTACGTTCACCCTGCCTGACTGGCTGGGCACGATGCTGATCCTCTCATCGGTAGTGCTGATCTCAATGGACTCACGTCGCCGCGCCAGAGCGGTTTAATCCCAACCGGCGCGGCAACGGGTTAATTACCAGCCCGGAACCGCGCCGCCGTTGAAGATGGTTTCCGCCGCTTTTGCTACTTCCGGTGATTGATAAGATTGCAGGAATTCTTTCACATTTTCGGCATCTTTGTTGTCTTCCCGTGCCACCAGGATATTCACATACGGTGAGTTCTTATCTTCGATAAATACGCTGTCATGCACCGGAGAAAGTCCGGTTTGCTGGATATAAGTGGTACTGATAATCGCCACATCTACTTTCTGATCGTCCAGTACGCGTGGTAGCTGTGCGCCTTCCAGCTCCATGATATTCAGATGCCGTGGATTATCAGTAATATCCAGCGCCGTAGGCAACAGACCTGTCCCCGCTTTCAGGGTGATTAACTTTTCTTTTTGCAGCAACAACAGCGCCCGCCCAAGGTTGGTCGGATCGTTAGGTATTGCAATCGTTGCGCCGTCTTTCAGTTCCGCTATAGTTTTGATTTTCTTAGAATAACCGGCCATCGGAAAAACAAAGGTATTGCCCACCGCCACCAGCTTGTAGTTATGCGCTTTATTATCCTGTTCGAGGAACGGACGATGCTGGAAGACGTTGGCATCCAGTTCGCCATGATTAGTGGCATCGTTGGGTAATAATGAGCCACTGAAGCCCACCAGCTCAACGTCCAGCCCGTATTTCTCTTTGGCTACTTTCTTCGCGACCTCCGCCACGTCCTGCTCTGCGCCGTTAATGACGCCCACTTTGATATGTTTCGCGTCATTGCTCTGCTGATCGCACCCTGCCAGCAATAATCCCGCCAGTAATACCACCGTCCCGGCTGCAAAATGAGGTATTTTCAGTTTCACGTTTTTATCCTTTTGAAATAACCGCCTGATGAGTAATGAAATGACTATAGCGGGAAGGCCGCTGCGGTTTAAAAAACGAAAAAGCATCAGCAAGAAGAAAAAAGCATAAAGCAGACATATGGACAAAAATGCCCGGTAGCGCTTACGCTGACCGGGCTGGTGACATGAGGTTATCTGTAGGCCGAATAAGCGAAGTGCCATCCGGCGATAGCAACATCACACCATCTCTTTCACTATCTCCATTAACCTGGCGACATCTTCAGGCCGGGTATTACCCGTTTGTGGATCGATAATCGAGCTGTAAACATGCGGCATCACGCGGGGCACTCCCGCCTCCAGACAGGTTTTCAGGATAATGCCGAAGTTATTGAGATCGATCCCGCCCGTCGGTTCAATCAGCGTCATGCCGTTGCGCGCAGCGGTCGTCGCCAGCGCGTACAACTCAGGCAGCGACCGCTCTCCCCCCATCGGGAAGAACTTCGCCGTGTGAGCCCCTGAATCCAACATCATCCGTACCGCTGCATCGCAGGAAACGCGGGCTGGCGTGCCCTGGCTACTGCTGACGCCCGTCGAGATCAGCACCTCTCCGGGTGTACCCGTCGGGCTGACCAGCGCATTGATATGGGTTTGTTCGCCGCCTGTTGCCGCCAGCGCCCCTGCCGCAAACCCGCAGCCGGTAAAGGTCTGGTTGACGTGCGCCGGATGAACCGTTGAAGCTATCATCGCCGCTTTGTAATACTGTGCCGGGTCGCCAGCCCCCAGCCCGACGGAGATTGACGGCACCTCCGTCATCCAGCGTTTAACTTCCCGAACGCCCTCATCAACTGACGTAAACTGCGCGGAAAGCACGCCGATCACCGCATGGCCTTCGGCAGCATCATAGATTTCCCGCGCATTGGCGATATCCTTCGCCAGTACGTTAATGGCCACTTTATTCCGATAAAAATTAATGTGCTGCATGGTCTGCAATCTCCTTTAATCGCGCTACGATCAACGCCATTTCCCCTTCTGCGACCGTACGCGGATCAAGACTAAAAACGCCCTGATGAAGGTTGTAACGACGAGCGTAAATCGCGATATCGCCCCCGCGAAGTTGCGCTTCTACAGCATAAGCATCCAGCCCCAGCGCCTGCGCGTTCACCCGAATCCGAATCCGCCAGATGGCGCGTCCGGCTTCGTCCTGCTCGATATCGGCGTCCAGTCCGGGAATCGCTGATATCGCCTGCGCCACGGGGCGGAGCTCTTCAGCGGTAACCACGGTTTGTTCCTGATGATAGTTTTCCAGGGCATACACCAGCCCAACCATATTCTCTTTGCCGATTTTCATCGCCCGGGCAATCCCGTGGTGCTGCGCTTTACACGCGGCAATCCACTGTTTCTTCCCGGTGATAAACCCGGAGGTTGGCGCGTTAAAGGCTTTTGCCCCGCTGTAGACCACCATATCCGCCCCGCTCGCCACCCAGGCGTGTAAATCCTCCTCGGCAGCGGCATCGACAATCAACGGCAGGTTGTGAACCTGCGCGACCTGCACAAAATCTGCAATGCTCAACATGCCCTTCTGCACGCAGTGGTGCGATTTCACGTACAACAGCGCGGCAGTGTTATCGGTAATCGCGCTCTCCAGCTGCCAGCGGGCCGCCAGATTACTTGAGCCGACTTCCACCACGCGACCACCACCCAGGCGAATCGCGCTGGTGATTGGCGCCCCGTAGTCAACGTTATGCCCGCGCAGCATGACCACTTCATTCGCCATACCTGTGCTATCGGGCATTAGCGAGACTCGCGCCGGGTCGCCGCGGGTAATGGCTGCGGCGACAGAGATAGCAATGCCCGCCGACGCACAAGAGGTGATATAGCTGTCCTCCGCGCCGGTATAGCGGGAAACCAGCTCACCGGTACGGTCCACCAGCCGATCAATTTCAACAAAGGCCGAGGCCGCCCGCGCGGTGGCCTGCATCACCTCCGGCGCTACGCTGGAAACACCCAGAATCGTCATCTTGCCGCAGGCGTTAATGACCTGTTTTAGCCCCAGTTGTTGATAAATATTCTGTGTCATGGCTTACAGCACTCCCAACAGCGAACAAACCACGCTGAGCGCCACAATCGACAGCAGAATCGTGGTGTAACGCGGTCCTTTCTTCACCAGATAAAAATAGATGGCGAACACCGCCGCCAGCGGCAACAGGCCGGGGGCAATAGAGTCGAGAATTTGCTGGACCACCACTTCAGAGCCTTTCAGGGCGCTGAGTTTTAGCGGGGTGGTGATCTTAACGTAGCTCGCGGAAAGCGCGCCCATCATGATCAGACCCAGCACGTTCGCACCGTAGATAAGCTCCTTAATCCGCCCTCCCTGCAGCAGACCGATAATCGAGTCACGCCCCAGCGTATAGCCTTTGTGCACCATGCCGTAGCTGATTGCCAGCGTAATAGCCGGATAGAGAATTAACGGTACAATTCCGCCCATCGCGCTGCCATTGGCCGCGAATGGGATGAAAATAGCGATTAATAGCGGCATAACGGCGGCCCAGATGATGGAGTCGCCCATCCCGGCCAGTGGCCCCATTAAGCCAGTTTTAATCCCAGTGATCGAAGCGTCGCTAATCGGCTCGCCGCGCGTTTTCTGCTCCTCCATCGCAATGGAGATCCCCTGAATCACCGCCCCGAACGTCTGTTCAGAGTTGAAGAAGTTCAGATGGCGTTTTAGCGCTTCCACTTGCTCCTCTTTTTGCGGGTAAAGCTTTTTGATGATCGGCGTCATCGAGGCGCAGAAAATCAGGCTTTGCAAACGCTCATAGGAGCTGGAAACTTCCGCGCCCAGCCAGTAGATAAACCAGGCTTTAGTGATGTCTGCTTTGGTCAGCGCGCCGCTTTCCCGTGCGCGTTCGACCAGTTCATGCTGCATTACGTCGCTGCTCATCATGCTGCTCCTTCATTTTTCGCCAGACCTTTAATCAGGAAGGCCACGCAGGTACCAAAGATCGCCATCGCCATGATGTCCACCTTCAGGTACAGCACCGCAAAGAATCCGCCGATAAACCACGGCAGCAGGCTCTTTTTACCGATCACCATAATGGTGATGGCGAAGCCCAGCGCCGGCAGAATGCCGCCCATAATTTCAAAAGAGTGGGTGAGCCAGTGCGGCATCAGCTTCAGGAAGCTTTCCACCACGTCCTGACCAAAATAGTTAGCGGCGAAGACGACCGGGAAACGCAACACCAGCCCGAGTAATGCCGGGTAGAGGAACGCACAGCGCATAATGCCCGCCATATTGGCCGTTTCCGCGTGCTTGTCGGCCATATGTACCCACGCGGCGTTTAACGTGCGGCGCAACTGGTCGAGGAACACACCGATAACACCAAACGGGATCGCCAGTGCGATGGCCAGGTTCGGGTCCATTCCGGCCTTCACGGCGATAGGGATTGAAATACAGGCAGCCAGCGCCGGATCCGACGGGACGTTGCCGCCCGGCGTAGAGGTCACGCCGAGGTAAACCAGTTGCATACCTGCGCCAATGATCATCGCCGTTTCCATATTGCCTAACAGCAGGCCAACGAATACGGCAATCACCACCGGCTGTAGCAGCATGGCGGAAAAGGTGTAGCCAAGGCGTAATCGGGCAAACCAGTAATACAACCCCATCAGGCTTGCGAAAACTAAAGTATCCATAGTTTTTTACCCTGTTATCAAAGGATTAGAATTTTTTCAGGATATCGTCCAGCGACTGCGGCTTATCTTCCGGGATAGTCTGGAAGAACACCTGAATCCCACGATTTTTCAGGTCACTCAGAATGCCGACGTCTTTTTCATCCAGCGTGATGTTCTGGAATACCGCTTTGCGGTTTGGCCCACCGCCCAGTCCACCGACCTGAATGGTGGTGACATCAAACCCCAACTGGACCGCTTCCTGAACCGCCGCCAGAGAGGGGAACAGCACCAGAACCTTGCCGTCACCAAGCTGATTTTCTTTCCATGCGGCGGCAAAACTCTGGTTACCGAAGCAATCCACTTTGATATTTGGCGGCGCTGCCATCAGGTAGATATTTTTCATAAATGGGTCGGCGTCCAGCTCATCGCTAACCACCGCAATCCGGTTTGCCTGAGATTGTCCAACCCACTTAGTCACAACCTGTCCATGAATCAGACGGCTATCGATACGACATAAGACGATGTTTGCCATGATGTTTAATCCTTATTGTGATTGTTGTAATTGACGTACGTGAGCAACAACGTCCAGGCAGCTGCTACGCCCGGCCTCAACCAGTTCGGCCACACAGGTGGTCAGTTGGCCCTGCTCGCGTTTGTCCAGCGCCTCCAGTAACAAAGAGGCGTTCAGCCCGGAAATCACTGCCACCGGGTAATCAGCGCTCAGCCGCGCCGCTACGTTAGAAGTGGTGCCGCCAATAAAATCGGTCAGGATCAGTGAACCTTCCGGCATGGTTTTCACCACGGCTTCAACGCGCTGATAAAACTCGCCGAGCGTATCAACGGGCATCAGCGCAATTTCCGTCACGCCTTTGATTTCGCCCATCACCATGCGCAGGCTGTTGCAAAGCTGTTGCCCCCAGCCGCCATGGGTCAGCAGCAGGATCTGGGGCAAGGATTCAGTGGTAGTCAAAATGGCCTCCTGGCTCGATTACATAGACATAGGTAAACAGAGCAAAGGCTGTGCCAGAATTTGTGTCACGCGGGGGAGTAGTGGATGCAGGCGGGGCGCAAAGCCCCACCAGACAAGAGATTAGCTATACAGCAGTTCGTAGATATAAAAATATTCCGCGTCCGATAAGCGAATGGCATAGGCCTCTTCGATCGGCAGGAAAGCAGATTTAATGACACTAAACGCGCGGATATCCAGATCCGGCTTGTTCTCTAACGCCATCTGTAACGGTTTGCGGTTAATCACGATACGCTCAACCATACAGCAGCAGTGGATCAGGAAGCGCAGTGTCACCTGACGGCTCGGTTTCAGCGAAAGCGCGGTGGTCAGATGATTCAGCACCCCTTCCATCTCTTTCAGAATGCGCTGCGGGTTGAGCACCGAAATATGGTTAATGATGCTTTCCATGGTCAACGCGCTGATGAAACGCATCGCGCTGCGTTCCATCTCCAGACGGCGTTCACTGCTGGAGAGATCTGGCGTCAGCAGGCTGAGCACCAGTTCAGGTCCCTGCTCTGAGAACAACTCCTCAAGCGAGATAAACGGAATATCCGGCAGTCCCGGCTGGAAAGTGCCAACGATCCCCGCCAGACGCTCGCTGGCGTTAATCGCCTGCTGAACGCGCTCCAGGCTGCGGACTTCGTTGTAGTCGAGGATCACCATCCGCGTGTCCTGCGACATCAGCTCACCGAAGCTCTCCTCCAGCACCTTTTTGATTTTTTCCGCCGTACCCATACCGGTGATACAGGAGATGACCAGCACTTTGCCGCTGTTTTCCTGCTGCGGCGTACAGAGCTGGCAGGGAATATTTTTGCTCTGCATTAATGCCGCCAGCTGCGGTAAGTCACTGGTTTCATAACTTAAATCCAGTCCTATTTCCAACAAGCTGGTGAGCGTAATGTTCGGCATCAGCAGAACATCTATCTGGAATAATTTGCTGATAGTGCTGCCAAAATGGACCAACGAGCCAATATCCACCATCAGAATCAGTCGGCGATATTGCCGCACCTGGATCATCTGCGTCAGGGCTTCCAGCGTATCATGCACCGACTGCTCGAAAGGCATATCAATAGCGCTGAACAGCTCGCGCTCCAGCACGCGGTTCACATACTGCGCCTGGCTGGTGGCGGTCGTCGCGCCGTGAGCAATCAAAATCACCCCACAGTCCGGGCTGGCATCAATTCGTTGGCGGTAATGCCGACACTCTTTGAGGAACAGGCACAGCCAGACCACCTCCGTCGCCGGACACTGAATATGCAGCAGTTCGTTGATTTTTCGGCATAACAGCGTGGCGTTTTCGTATTCATCTTTACAGCGATCGAGGATCAGGCTGGAAGAATAAAGCTGGGGAATAAGCCCGCGCTGCACGTAGCCAATCAGCGCCAGAAAGTGTTTGCGCAGCGGGTTAACCAGATTCTCCGGCAGCGTGAAGCCAAGCACTTGCTCAACGCAGCCGATCAGCAGCGTCACGCGCTCTTCAATCTGATCGCCATAGCGCGGGGGATGCGCCACGCTGTCGCGGCTGTAGAGACCGTATTCAAAAATCGAGCTGAGTTTATTTTTTAGTATCGCCAGAGTTTCGGCTGGCGGTACGTTGCTGTTACGCAGGTTGATATATTCCCGGGTCAGGAAGCTGTAAAAGAGATCGCTCTCTTCTATTTCAGCTCCGGTCGCCAGCGAATTTTTCAGTGCGGGCAGCGTACGGGCATCGATGCTCAGATGCTCTTTACCTTCGAACAGCGCTCCCACCAGCAGACGTTGTTCCGGCGTGGCGTTAAACGGCATTTCTGCCAGACGTTTATCCAGCTGTAGCGTATCGCTGTGTTCCGTCATCCCCGAGGCCCAGGCCTGGGCGCAGAGAAACTGAATGTCGCTCTTGAGCTGACCAATATTGCCTTCCAGCGGCTTGTTCAGCAGCCAGAGCAGCAGGGTACGATCGATGCTTATCGTGCGCTCGATTTTGCGGCTCTCACGCTGTAAAAAGCCGACGATCAGCTCAACCTGCTCTTCCACCGAGCGCTGGCGGATGCCGGGTAAGTCGATACACACCTGAATACGTCGCTGGAAGGTGCGCAGCAGCGCCGAGCTGACCGGTTCGGTGGTTGCACAAATCAGACGGACCGAAATAGAACGCGCCACGGCGCTTGAGCCGAGCGGTCGGTATTCGCCTTTGTCGAGAATTGAGAACAGCTTTTCCTGACCTTCATACGGCAGGCGATGCACTTCATCAAGCAGCAGATAACCGCCGTCAGCCTGCTCGACCAGACCCGGTTTATTCTCATTTGCGCCGGTAAAGGCCCCCTGTCGATGGCCAAATAAATGGGACGAGAGCAGCTCCGGGTTATGGGCGTATTCCGCGCAGTTAAAATAGACCAGCGGCGGCGGTGTTCCCGTTGCGCGTTCGCAGGCAAAACGGTGCATCAGTTCGGCAAAAAAGGTTTTGCCCACACCGGAAGGACCGGTCAGCAGAACGTGCAGCCCGTGGGGATAAAGCACCGCCGCGCGACCTTTTTCCACCGCATCACGCAGGCTACGATCGTAACCAATCAGGCCGAAAAAGGGATCATCTGTCGCCTTAGCTTCCTGAACAGGCAACAGATCGGCCACGGTTTGCACTTCGCGCTCGGACTCATCCAGTTTGCGTCCCAGCAGCGTTTCAATCGCCTGACGATGCAGAAAGAATACCGGGCGTCCGCGACTTTTAATCGCCAGACCGTCATTCCAGAGTTGATTGAGATCTTTACTGACCGAGTTTCGCGCCAGCCCAAGATTAAAGCCGATGGCCTCCGCGGTGAACGCCGTTTCCTGCGCCAGTTGGGCAAGATTCAGTCCTCGCGTCAGCCGTTCCAGCTCTCCTAGTATTATCTCAATCCGTCTCATCTCTTTACCGCTTAAGAAATAAATGATTGTTCAGAACATACACTATTCTGCTGCGCAAGAAAGTGAGGCGGCATCCAGACCTTCCGGTCATCAAAACGTTTTCGACAAATAATGGCGCGCGGCACCGGTTTCCGGGAAGTTATCGAGGGTCATTTGCAGCTGATAGCCGTTTTTCTGATAAAACGGCAGCGCCTGGAAACTCATCGTATCCACCAGCGCATGCAGACACCCTCTCTCACGCGCGGTTTGTTCCGCCGCCTGCATCAATTTTGTGCCGTAACCGCCTTTACGCAGCGAATCATGCATCCATAAAAACTCAATGCACAGCCATTCGCCTTTAATTTTGCCGATCAACCCGCCCAGAATTTCATTGTGCTCATCGCGCCAGTACACTGCCAGGTCGCCAAAATTGGTGGTTCTGAGAAACTGGCGATTGTACGCACGCAATCCACTCAGCAGCGCGTTTTGATCGTCTTCGGTAATCGTATCGGTAATCTGTATTTGCATCCTATCCTCCTGAAAAACTACAACGTCTGGCTGATTTAGTTTTAGGCATTAACACAGGCTGATGAGTGAGTCGTATGCCGTCTACACTTACTCTTGAGATGATGCGCATAGACAACAAGGATTATTATCATGAAACGAGCCATTTTTCCGATTATTGCCGTCCTTTTAACGCTACCCGCTCTGGCGCAAGCCGACTCAGCGTATGGCGGTCTGCAGGCTGTACACGAAAAAAATACCGTGCTGAATGACTTACGTAAGATTTGCACCCCGCAAGGGTCGCCGTCAGATGAGATATGGGAAAAAACAATTATGGCTGATACGCGCAATCAACAGCACATTCGCGAAGCCATTCTGGCAATACAAAGAAACAATCAGAACAACTACTGGGAAGCACTTGGCAAAGTGGAATGCCCGGATTTATAGCCATTATGTTGTAAAATGAGCACTGTAACCGGTTTCTGTATCGTAAAAACACGTATTGTTGCCAGAACAGATAAATAGCAATGGAGCAACAATATGCGATACCGTTTTCCTGAAAACTTCTGGTGGGGCAGTGCCTGCTCGGCGCTACAAACCGAAGGAGATAGCCTGAACGGCGGTAAAAGCCAGACCACGTGGGATGTGTGGTTCGACCGTCAGCCAGGTCGTTTCCATCAGGGGGTTGGCCCGGCGAACACCTCAGGCTTTTATCAGCACTGGAAACAGGACATCGCACTGCTCAAGCAGCTGAAACACAACAGCTTCCGTACATCTCTGAGCTGGTCACGCCTGATCCCGGACGGCACCGGTGAGGTTAATCCTGAGGCCGTCGATTTCTATAATAACGTCATCGACGAGCTGCTGGCGCAAGGCATAACGCCATTTATCACCCTGTTCCACTTCGACATGCCGATGGGGATGCAGGAAAAAGGCGGCTGGGAAAACCGTGAAGTGGTCGAGGCGTTTGGCCACTACGCACAGACGTGTTTCAAATTGTTCGGCAACCGCGTTAAGCACTGGTTCACCTTCAACGAACCGATTGTTCCGGTAGAAGGTGGTTATTTGTATGACTTCCATTACCCTAACGTGCTGGATTTCAAACGTGCGGCCACCGTGGCGTACCATACCGTGCTGGCGCATGCGACGGCGGTGCGGGCGTATCGTGATGCAAACCATGACGGTGAAATTGGCGTGGTATTAAACCTGACGCCTTCGTATCCGCGCTCGCAGCATCCGGCAGATGTCAAAGCCGCGCACCATGCGGACCTGCTGTTTAACCGCAGCTTCCTCGACCCGGTGCTGAAAGGGGAATATCCAGCTGACCTGGTGGCATTGCTGAAAGAGTACGATCAGCTTCCGGCCTGCCAGCCAGGCGATGCGCAGTTGATCGCCGACGGCAAAATCGACCTGCTGGGGATTAACTATTATCAGCCGCGTCGTGTGAAATGTCGCGATACGGCAGTCAATCCGAATGCGCCGTTTATGCCGGAGTGGCTGTTTGATTACTACGAAATGCCGGGGCGTAAAATGAACCCTTACCGCGGCTGGGAAATTTATGAGCCGGGTATTTACGATATTATTACCAATCTTCGCGATAATTACGGTAACCCACGCTGCTTTATTTCAGAAAACGGTATGGGTGTAGAAAACGAACAGCGCTTTATTCAGGAAGGACAAGTTAACGACAGCTACCGTATCGAATTTGTTGCTGAGCATCTGAAATGGCTACATAAAGGCATTAGCGAAGGCTGTCATTGCCTTGGCTACCATATGTGGACCTTTATTGATAACTGGTCATGGCTCAACGGCTATAAAAACCGCTACGGTTTTGTCCAGCTGGATTTAGAAACGCAAAAACGCACGGTGAAAAAGAGCGGCGAATGGTTTGCCCATACCGCCGAAAATAATGGTTTTGATTGATTAAGTTGCCGGATGACAGTGTTGACTGAAAACGATGCGCCATCCGGCAACTGTTTTCACTGAATCCTGACCTTCATCGTAACCAGAAGCGCTGTCAGCAGCATCAGGCTGCCCGAGAGCATCAGGGGCGACAGCAGTCCGAGGTTATCAAGCGCGTAGCCTCCCACCGCAGCCCCGCAGGTATTGGCAAGCTGGATCACGGCGACCTGAACGGATCCGGCTTTTTCTGCCTGATCGGCAAGTGAGCGGGTGATCCACGTCGACCAACCGACCGGTACCAACGCAAACGCCAGCCCCCAGATTATTGCAATGCCCGCGGCAACCACTTTATCGCTACCCCACAAAATCAGGACCAGCGCGCTGAGCGCCAGCACCAGCGGCGCACCGGCCAGGGCCAGTTTGACCGAGCGCTTCAGAATCACCGAAGAGAACGACGTCCCGACAAAGCTGGCGATACCAAAACTCAACAGCACCAGCGTCAGGCCATCAACATCAAAGCCCGCCAGATTCATATAGACAGGGCGAATATAGGTAAAGAAGGCGAACTGCCCGGCAAAGGACATGAAGATGGCAATCATCCCGGCCATTACTCCGGGGCGCTGCAGCAGGCTGAACATGTTTTGCTTCTGATGCGAAGGTTCGCCCGGCAGCGAAGGCAGCGCTCTCACCACCCAGATGGTACACAACACCCCCATTATCGCCGCCGCGTTAAACACGTTGCGCCAGCCGATGATGCCGCCCAAAAAGCTTCCCAACGGCGCGGCAATCACCAGCGCGATGGACACCGCGCCAAAGATCACCGACAGCGCTTTCGGCACCGTACGCGCGGGAACCAGACGCATAGTCAGCGACGCTGACATCGCCCAGAACCCGCCGAGCGCCAGCCCCAGACAGGCACGACCGATCAGCAGTAGCGTAAAAGAGTTAGCAAATGAAACCAGCAGGCAGGAAAGCGTCAGCAGAATCGAAAACAGGATCACCACGTAGCGACGATCGGTCGCCTGGATAATTTGCGTCACAAACAGGCTGGCAAACATGGCGACAAACGCCGTCACGGTCACTGATTGTCCGGCAACGCCTTCCGAAATGCCCAGATCCTGCGCCATTGGCGTCAGCAGGCTAACGGGCAGAAACTCAACGGTTATCAGGCAGGCAACACAGAACGCCACGGCGAATACCGCCGACCAGTTTGGCCGGGTATTTACCTCAGCGCGGGATTTTTGTTCAACAGCGTCACTCATTTTGTTACCTGCGTGGGGTTATTGTAGAAAAGTTACGCATTGTAACATTAAAAGTGTGACGTATTTAACGTTTTGACAACTCTCACCGCCGGATGGCGACGTCGCCTTATCAGGCATCACTATCAGTGCAGCCAGTGCACGCCATCTTCAGGTTGGAAAAAGGCGTTATAGCGCATCTGGAACGCGTTAAGTTCCTGCATATCCGGCTCCATTTCACGTAGAAACCCGAGCGCCAGGCGCACCTGCGCGTCGGTGATCGGGGCGGCCAGGCGAGATTTTTGTAGCAGACGGTGCAACTGCAGCAGGTTCTGCTCACTACCGTCGACAATGACGATTTGCCAGATTAACAATACCTGGGCGGCATTTTGCAGATGCGATTCCTCAGGGCGGTGCAGGTACTGTAAAAACGCCTCACCCTGTACTTTTCCCATCTGATCAATCATCGATTCTACCGGTACCACATCAATATTCAGTCGCTCACTCAGACGGCGAATGGCCCGTCGTGATCCAGACGTCAGCACCCGAAAACCCACTACAAAAACAACCACCAACGTGGCCAGCATTATCCAAATCATTAATGACGATACCGCCGCTTAAACTAATTTTTCCGAAAGGGACTGACAGGCTTCGCGCACCCATTGCGAATATTGTGGAATACAATTTTTTGGCATTTGTAATTCAACGCCGCTGATACTTATTGCCGCAATCACGTCTTTATTACGGTTAAAAACCGGTGCGGCAATGCAATAGATGCCAGGAGAGTCTTCGGCGTTATCAAAGACCCAGCCTTGCTCGCGGATTCTGGCAAATTCCTTCATTAATGCTTTTTTGCTGGTAATGGTGGTTTCGGTATACCGTGGCAACACTTCCTCAGGCAACAGTTCATCGATTTTGTCCTGCGGCAACCAGGCACAAAGCGCTTTCCCCACACCGGAGCTGTGCATCGGTAATTTTTTACCAACCCAGGTCCGAATGCCAATCGGCTGGGTATTCTCCAACTTCATAAGATAAATTGGCGCGACTTCATCCAATATACCTAAGTGACAGGTCAGATCCGTTTGCTGACGCAGTTTTTCCAAAACAGGAAGTGCTGCATTACGAATATCAAATTGTTCCAACGAACGATTTCCCCATTCGTACAGCTTCAAGCCCAAAAAGAAACGTCCCTTTTCCAGGCGCAAAAGATGATGCGCAACCAGTGCATTTAGCAGGGAAGACGTGCTGCTTTTTGGTAATGCCAGATCCTGCTGAATCTGACTGAACGTCGCTCCTGGGGAGTTAAAAAGATAATTACAGATTTTTACTGTCTTATCCAATGCGGGAACAGAGGTCGTAATGTCTTGGTTCATGCGCTATTAATCTTTTTTATTCATAGACTCTGCACAGTATACCGCAATCACTTTTCTCAGGAATGCGGCTTTTTTGCACATACGCAAACTGGGCTCTATTACCTAAATTTTATACCCACAAACCCGATCCATCTCACAGTTGTTCATTTGTTCTGCAAAAAACGTTGACGAACGATTTGGATATTTGCTGTACTAACTTCAATATACAGAACATAAGTTCCATATACAGAACTAAAGGAGTGGCAATGTTGAACATTTTTAAGGGCATCTTCCCACCAGTGCCGACTATCGTTGACGAAAGCGGTGAATTGGATCGCGCAGGAATGGCAGTAATGATTGACCATGTGATTAGCAATGGTGCCGACGGAATGCTCATTCTGGGCAGTGGCGGCGAATTTTCCCATTTCTCGTCCGAACAAAGAAAGCAAATTGCAGAGTTTAGCCTGCAGCATGTTGCTGGTAGGGTTCCTGTTCTTATTGGTATCGCCTGCGCCAGCACAGCGGAAACTATCGAACTTGGAAAGCATGCTGAAAACGCGGGCGCAAAAGGAGTACTGGTAGTCAATCCTTATTATGCAAAACTCAGCGATGAGGCCCGCTTTACGCATTACAAACGAATCGCTGAAGCGCTAAGCATTCCCGTCTTCTTATATAATTTTCCAGAACTAACTGGCCAGGATATTGGTTTAAACGTTATCACTCGCCTTGCCCGCGAAGTACCAAATATCGTTGGCATTAAAGATACAATTGATAACATTAGCCACACCAGGGAAGTTATCAATCAGGTTCACTGTTTCCGCCCAGAGTTTATCATTTTTAGCGGTTATGACGAATATTTGCTTGATACATTATTACTCGGTGGACATGGCGGCATTCCGGCAACATTTAACTTTGCGCCTCATATTACACGCGGAATTTATCAGGCTGTTCAGCAGAACGATCTTGCTACCGCCAAAGCACTTCAACAACAACTTGCCGGGTTATCACCTTTATATGCCTTAGAACAACCGTTCTTTGCCGTTATCAAGACCGCCATTAAATTAAGTGGCGTGGATATATCAACTGCAGTTGTCCCGCCAGCATTACCGTTAAATGAAGAAAAAAGAGAACAGGTTAAAAATATTTTATCCCGTATTGCGGTATAAACCAGCATGAGAGCAAAGATAATGAACATCAACCCTGTATTAAAATTGAATCCCAAAGATGATGTGGTTATCGCAAGGCAGGCTGTCCCCGCAGGCACCCGGCTTGAAGAAGAGCACATTACGGTACTCAGTGATATTCCCGCAGGGCATAAAATCGCCCTGCATGCACTGAGTGTTGGCGATGCGGTCAGACGTTATGGGCAAATTATTGGCTTCGCAACTCAGCCCATTAAGCCTGGCGAACACATCCACATGCATAATTTGGGAATGGGTGACTTCGAACGCGACTATGCCTGGGGCGAAGATTGCCATTCACCCTCCCCAGCCCCTCAACAGGATACCTTTATGGGTATCCGACGCGCCGATGGTCGTGCAGCTACACGTAATTACATCGGTATTTTAAGCTCCGTAAACTGTAGTGCCACGGTCGTAAGAGCTATTGAGGATCACTTCCGTCTGCAGGGTCTTGCAGATTACCCGAATGTTGATGGCGTGGTGTCATTACCACAAAGTTTTGGCTGTGCTATTGGCTCTAAAAGTGAATCAATGGACGTCATGAGACGTACGATGGCCGGTTATGCCACCCATGCCAACTTTGCCGGAGTAATCATTGTTGGACTGGGATGCGAATCCAGTCAAATTAAAGACATGATGAACGCCCATGGACTGGCCGATGGCCCCATGATGCACAGTTATACCATTCAGGATGTGGGCGGTACACGTCACGCCATTGAGAAAGGAATTTCCCTGGTTAACCAAATGTTGCCCGTTGCTAACCAGGTAACACGCCAACCTATCCCGGCATCAGAAATCATACTCGCGCTGGAGTGTGGCGGTTCCGACAGCTATTCCGGGATCTCAGCCAATCCAGCTCTGGGCTATGCGGTAGATAAACTGGTGCAACAAGGCGGAACAGCGATTTTATCTGAAACCTCCGAAATTTATGGTGCAGAGCATCTTCTTACCCGCCGCGCCATTTCTCGCGAGATAGGTGAAAAACTCATTGCCCGCATTCACTGGTGGGAAGAGTATTGTCGCCGCACCGGAAGTGAAATGAACAATAACCCCTCGGCGGGTAACAAAGTCGGCGGACTGACGACAATTCTGGAAAAATCACTTGGTGGTATTGCTAAAGCGGGTACAACCAATCTGACAGAAGTGTATGAGTATGCAGAACCGGTAACCGCGAAAGGTTTTGTCTTTATGGATACCCCTGGATATGACCCTATTGCCGTTACGGGGCAAATCGCCGGAGGAGCAAATCTTCTGTGTTTCACCACAGGTCGAGGTTCTGCCTTTGGTTCCAAGCCAACCCCAAGCTTGAAGCTGGCTACCAATAATGCGCTTTGGCAACGCCAACAGGAGGATATGGATATTAATTGCGGAACCATTGTCGAGGGGGAAGAATCCATTGCAGAAGTCGGTGAACGTATCTACCAGATGATCCTTGAGATGGCATCAGGTAAAAAAACGAAGAGTGAGGAATTTGGCTATGGCAGTCAAGAATTCGTCCCCTGGACTGTTGGCTCCATAATGTAACACTCCACAAGATAATAATACCTCGTACCGCCATACTCATTATGAGTATGGCAAGGAGCCCTTATGTCTATTGTTAACGTAAATACTGAAGAAGAAAAATTAAAGGCAACAACAGTAAGGTGGCGCATATTTATTATTATGCTCTTATTAGGTGCTATTAACTATATTGACCGCACCTCTCTTTCTATTGCCATGCCTTATATTACAGATGAATTTGGTATTACCGATA
The DNA here is from genome assembly GCF_005280815.1 of Citrobacter sp. TBCS-15. NCBI lineage: Bacteria > Pseudomonadati > Pseudomonadota > Gammaproteobacteria > Enterobacterales > Enterobacteriaceae > Citrobacter > Citrobacter sp. TBCS-15. The sequence continues at coordinate 370,152 of NZ_SZWK01000251.1, forward strand.
CTCGCGTTGTTGGTGTGATTCATAGTGCCTTTTTCTGGGCTTATGCATTAATGCAAATTCCTAGTGGGGTCATTGCTGATAAATTCAAAGCCAGAAATATCATTGCCCTGGCCACTATCTTATGGGGAGCATTTCAAGCCATAGCGGCTCTGTGTCACTCCATTTTCACCCTTTCACTTTCTCGTCTGGGGTTAGGCGTCACTGAATCTCCAATCATGCCCGCCGGCGCGAAGTTAATGGGCACATGGTTAACGCCAACCGAACGTGGACGTGGTTCGATGCTACTTGATGGCGGCGCGCCATTGGGTACGGCGCTGGGTGCGGTGATCATCGCCGGACTTATTGCCTTTTTCGACTCATGGCGTATGGCATTCGTGGTGGCTGGTGTGGGAACAATGATTGTCGGTTTACTGGCCTGGTGGTACATCCGCACTTATCCATCAGAACACCCCAGCATCAATAAAGCTGAACTAGACCATATTGTTGCGGCAAACGGTGCTGAAACCAGTAGCAAGAAATACCGTCTGGCCGATATCAAACCTTACCTGAAACAACGTAATGTGATTGCACTTATCTGTGGCTGGGTCTGCTATAGCTTCGTGTTCTATGGCCTGATGACATGGCTACCGCTCTATTTCCAGGCCACCTACGGTTTTGATATCAAATCGATGGGCGGAGCAATGGCGCTGATCTTCCTGCTGTGTTTTGTCGGCCAACTGACTGGCGGCTACATTATGGATAAATGGCGCAGCAAAGGGGCAAAAACAAGCCGCGTTATGCATACGATGTTGGCGATTTCGGCTACCACCGCTGGTGTAGGTATTTTCCTTTGCGCACAAAGCTCGACGCCAGCCGTCGCAATTACCTTGCTCACTATTGCCCTTTTTCCCCTGCGATGGGCCAGCGTTTACTGGTCAATACCCGGACTGCTGGGCGCACAATCAGTTGCAGGCACCATTTGTGGAACTATGAACTTCACCAGTAACTTGTTCGCAGCCATCCTGCCTATTTTTATCGGTTTCCTGGTGCAATCCACGGGGAACTATTACGCAGCGATGATGTTCTTTGCGCTGGCTGCGGTGGGTTATCTCATCTGCTCGTTGCTGATCAACTTTGATAAAAAAATGGTCATTACCGACGAATAGTCCGCCTGAATCTGGCCCGTTTACGGGCCATCTTTCAACATCAGGAACGATGTATGTTCAATTCAGAGAATTTCATTGCCGTAGACTGGGGCTCAACTAACCTGCGCATTTGGGTCTATCAACATAATCAATGTGTCTGGCAACACGCCAGTCAGAATGGGGTACTCAAACATCAACCAGGTGTATTCAAAGACACCTGGCTCACACTGCTCAGTTTGTGTCCCCGGCCATTAAGCAAAGATACAACCGTCATAATGAGCGGAATGGTGGGCAGTAATATCGGGTGGGTAGATAGCCACTATTTACATTGTCCAACCCCGTTAAGTGCATTATCACAGCATCTAACAAAGGTTGAAGATGCCGGCCCTTTTCCCACTTTCATCGTTCCAGGCCTGCAAATTACCGGGCCAGAAAACTACAACGTCATGCGTGGAGAGGAAACTCAGCTTTTTGGCGCCTTAGCTGATGAGAACTGGTACGTATTCCCTGGAACACACAGCAAATGGGTGCAGGTACAAGAGAGTAACGTCTGCGATTTTCAAACCATCATGACTGGCGAGTTTTTCCACTTACTTTCACGTTACTCCATCGTTGGAAAAAACGCCGGGGAGCAAAACACGAACGAACAGGCTTTTTTAGCAGGAGCCGAACGCGGCTGGCAGGAAACATGTTTATCCCGCAGCCTATTTGATCTGAGAGCCCGAATACTCACCCATGCGTTGTTACCTGATTCGCTTTACGAATCTCTGTCAGGGTTATTGATTGGCCATGAAATAGCACAAATGCTACAGCATTATGCCATTAACACTGAAGAAGAAGTCATTCTGGTGGGCAATGACGATTTGCTCAGCCGCTATCAACGCCTGTTTCATCATTTCGGTTATCGCTGTCGGCTCTGTAATGGTGAAAACGCATTTGTTAATGGTATCAGGAGACTTTTAAATGAATAGTCGTAACCCTTTGGTCGCTATTTTACGTGGGGTGAAGCCCGATGAAGTGCTGGCCCATATTGATGCACTTATTACAGCCGGATTCAGCACAATAGAAATACCGCTGAATTCACCAGACTGGCAACGTAGTATTGCTCTTGCCGTGGAACATTATGGTCATACGGTAAAAATCGGTGCCGGAACGGTCACCAATGTCAGTGATGTCAGCACACTCTCTTCGCTGGGATGTGCATTTATCCTTACGCCCAACACCGATCCGGAAGTAATTGATACTGCGCGAGCGGCCAAAATGACGACCTGCATCGGCTGCCAAACAGTCAGCGAAGCATTTGTTGCATTCCGGCATGGCGCGGACGGATTGAAAATTTTCCCTGCGGGGGAACTGGGACCGAATTACATCCGGGCATTAAAAGCCGTTTTGCCTCCTCAAGTCCCTTTGTATGCCGTGGGCGGAATTAGGCCAGACAATTTGTCCCATTACCTGAAGGCAGGTTGTTTCGGTGCCGGCTTAGGCAGCGATCTGTATCGTGCCGGACAATCTATCCACCAAACAGCCGCAAATGCTAAGGCATTTATCGAGGCTTATAATACCTTCTGTCAGTCTCAGGCATAAAAAAGCCCGCCATTATGGCGGGCAAAAGTTACCAATGCACACTTAACTCAAGCAACTTTCAATTGTTGAATCTTTTTCTCGCGGCGAATTTTACGTTCTTCAAACACGGCCACGATGGCCATCAGGCAGATACAGCCAATGGCGGCGGTATCCAGCGCGGCAAAGGTGCCTGCCCAGCCGGTGAGGCCGAAAATCGGTGTGCCGTCGGCGATCATCCCGAGACCCAGCTTGGCGAAGCTGTCGCCAATCAGGTAGGCGAAGGTGCCTTTAATGCCATCCGCCGCGCCGATCGCTTTTTTCGGTACAAATCCGACGGCGGCAACGCCGATTAACAGCTGCGGACCGAACACCAGGAAGCCGAGGGCAAACAGCGACGCCAGATAGACGTACTGGTTGCTGGCGTGCTGGTATACGCCGAGCGTCGCGATGATGAGTGCCAACGCCACGCAGGCCACCAGCGCGCGACGACCGTTAGCGAGATCGGAGAGCCAGCCCCACAGCAGCGTGCCGACCAGCGCGCCGACTTCGAACAGGGTAAAGCCCTGAATCGCCACTTCTTTGGAGAGCTTCAACTCCTGGAAAGCGTAGACGGTGGACCACTGGTCGATGCCGATACGCACCACGTACAGGAAGATGTTGGAGAAGCACAGCAGCCAGATCACTTTGTTTTTCAGCACGTACTCAACAAAGATCTGCCATTTGGTCATCTCATTTTCTTCGGTCTCTTTGTCCTCTTCGCTGATCTCCTCGCCGAACAGCTCTTCGGCTTTACCGAGGCCATAAGATTCCGGGGAGTCGCTGCCGTAGCGCAGGCCGATAAAACCGACAATCAGGGCAATAATTGACGGGAAGATAAACATACCGATGACGTGGCCGTCGAACAGGTAATTCGCGCCGAACAGCGCTACGCCCGCCGCCCCCGCGCCGCCGAGGTTGTGGGAGATATTCCACATGCCGAGGTAGGAACCGCGCTTACGGCGCGGCGTCCACTTGGTGATGGTGGAATAGCTGCACGAGCCGCCGGTGCTCTGGAAGAAGCCGCTCAGCGCGTAGAAAGCGATCATCAGGAACAGGCTGGTTGACCCCGCGCCCATGCTGGCGCTGAAGCCAAGCATACAGATGGCGGAGAGGATCAGCATAAACGGCAGGAACTGCTTGGTATTTTTGCCGTCCGCGTAGTAGGAAACCACGGTTTTACCCACACCGTAGGTGATGGAGAATCCCAGGCCAATCATCCCCAGCTGCGTCATGCTCAGCCCGTAGGTGGAGATCATGTCGTTCTGCGCGATGTTGAAGTTCTTGCGGATCAAGTACATGGTCAGGTAGCCGATAAAGACCACCAGATAGGACTGCATGAACGGTTTGAACCACATTTTGCGCCGCACATCGAGCGGCAGATCCAGGGTCGGCTTGCGCACCTGGTTGAGAAAGGCCAGCATTTGACACTCCCGAGCTGATTTTTTTACCTGCGAATGGCAGGCATTGTAAAAATCAGCCGGGAGACACGCCTGAGACAGCGTCCAGGTGAAACCGGGAAAATTTCTTAGTTTTACGCCACTCGGGGCAAAAAGGTGAGGTGCATCACGCTTCGTTGAGATCGCGCGGTGCCTGGGCGTTTAAGAACGGCAGCAACAGCAGTGCTGAGATGCCGGCCGCGATGGCGATCACCACAAAGAATCCGCTCCAGTGCCACACTTCCATCACCTTCGCCAGCGGCCAGCCGGAGAGCGATGCCCCCAGATAAGCAAACAGGCCGACAAAGCCGGTCGCTGCGCCCGCCGCCTCCTTGTGCGAGCACTCCGCCGCCGCCATGCCAATCAACATCTGCGGGCCAAAGACGAAGAAGCCGGTGGTGAAAAAGCACGCCGCCTGCATCACGTAGCTGGCGAATGGCATCAACCATAGCGAGCCCACGGAGAGCAAAATTCCGGCGGCGAAAATCAGGTTCATCGGCCCACGATTGCCGTTGAATAGCTTGTCCGAGCCCCAACCTGCAACCAGCGCGCCGATGAAGCCGCCCAGCTCGAACATGGTCACGGCGGTATTGGCAGTGACCAAATCGACGCCGAGCGTCTCCGACATATACAGATTGCCCCAGTCGTTGATCGCCGCGCGCACCACGTACACCAGCACATAGCACAGCGACAACAGCCAAATATATGGATTAAGCAACACATATTTGGTGAGGATCTCTTTACGAGTTAACCCCGCGCCCTCCTGCTGCTGGGCAATTTCCAATTCATCGTGCCGCCAGTCGCCAATCGGCGGCAGACCAATCGCCTGCGGCCTGTCGCGCAGCCGCCAGCACAGAAAAACGCCCACCACGATCGCCAGCGTACCGGCAATCATCATCCCGGCGCGCCAGCCGTAATGCAGCGCCGCCGCCGCCATGACGATCGGAATCAGCGCGCCGCCGACGTTGTGCGCGGTGTTCCAGATAGCCCACCAGCCGCCGCGCTCGTTGCGCGAATACCACGCGGTGAGCAGACGGGCGCACACCGGCGCGCCCCAGCCCTGGAAGAAGGCGTTCAGCGCCCACAGTACGGCAAAGGCCCAGACCGAGGTTGAGAAGCCGAACAGGATGTTAACCACGCCGGTGGCGATAAGCCCGATACCCATAAAATAGCGGGCGTTGGAGCGATCGCTAACAATACCGGAGACAAATTTCGACAGCCCGTAGGTGATGTAAAACAGCGTCGCCAGCAGGCCAATATCGCTGCGGGTCAGCACACCGCTGGTGATAATTTCCGGCACCGCGGCGTTAAAGCTTTTGCGCGTGAAATAAAACAGCGCGTAGCCGAGCCAGATAGTCAGCAAAATATGCCGCCGCCAGTAACGGTAGAGGGCGTCCACTTCCTGCTTGTCGGTGATAAGCGGCGCGCTGGCCGGAGCTTTTAAAAACTGAAACATGGCCGTTCCTTAGGCGTAGCGCTGGGGCAGCGACACGCTGACGCGCGTGCCGTGCATGCAGGATATCGTGAGTGAACCACCGAGCGCCGTCACCCGCTCGCGCATCCCGGTGAGACCAAAACCTTGTGGGTTCGACCCCGGCGGCAAGCCGCTGCCGTCGTCCTCAATGACCAGCATCAGCCGCTCATCCTGCTGCCAGCCCTGGAGTGTCACCGCGCTGGCATTGGCGTGCTTCACAATGTTGTTCAGCCCTTCCTGACAGACGCGAAACAGCGTCACGCGCTGGCTTTCGCTCAGCAATGACTCATCAATTCGCCAGTCAAGGTGGCTGACGATACCGCGGCTTTCCAGCTCCATTTCACGCATCAACGAGCGGATGGCTTGCTCCAGGGTGAGATCGTCCAACTGGCGCGGACGTAAACGCCCCAGCAGACGGCGTACGGCGTCATACACGCCCAGCGAAAGCTGTTCAATGTGCGCCCCGCTTTGCTTAACGCCCGGGTTCTCTGGAGCCAGGCGCTGTACGATACCCGCCTGAGTGCGAATGGCGGTGATGGTCTGGCCGATATCGTCGTGCAGCTCGCGCGCGACGTCGCGGCGCACGCTCTCTTCGGTTTCCAGCAGACGTTCCGCCAGCCGATGATTGCGCGCCAGCTCGTTTTGCAGCGACTGGTTAAGCTCACGCAGGCGCTGAATACCCGCGCCAAGCAGCAGGCCGGTCAGGCTTTGCGCCAGCAGCGAGAGCAGTAAATCGACCGGGTGATCGTGCCAGGTCTGGCTGGCAATCAGCGCGATGGCGTTCATCAGCGTGGCGATCAGCGCCCCCTGCCAGCCGTAGTGCCAGGCGAGCGCGATAATCGGTAAAGCGAGGCAAAATGGCGTAAAGCGCGAAAGTTCGGCGGGCAAACCGAGCTGTAGCCACAAGCTGACGGTGAACAGCAGCAGGTACCAGACCAGATGTCGCCCGCGCCAGTTCACCGGCTGCGACACCAGCGCCGGGCCGAGCGGCAGCCAGGTGGTGCTGGTGAGGTAGTGCCAAAACACCAGGCAGATCGGCGCCAGCGTTAATCCGCCGGTCAGGGTCAGTAGCAGCGCATTCCACGCTTCCTCGCCCTGCCCCAGCCACGGCAGCGATTGCAGCAGCGCCGCCGCCGTCAGCGCTGCGCCCTGCAACAGCAACGTGCGCCAGTCGCGTTGATTGCGGTATCGCGAAATCAGCATCACCGGGAGTAGCGTGAGGGTGCTTCCGATCATCAAAAGTGGCAAATGGGCCAGCGCCACCTCCTGCGCCAGCCAGTACATCAGCAGCCACTCCGCGCCCAGCAGCACCGGCCAGTAGCTGCGCGGGCATTGCAGCATTAATCCCAGACGCAGGCCAAACGGAAACAGCAGTACCGCCAGTTCCGGGCGCTCAACCAGGTGCAGGCTGATGCTCCACAGGCAAAACCACGCGGCGGAAAAGATAAAGAAACAGGCAACAACGGTAATCAACCGGGAGAAAAGTGCGTTCATTGCCAGCCGTCAAACATCCGGCGCGCCAGCTCAACATCGTTGCTGACGTTCAGCTTTTCCATCAGGTTGGCGCGATGAACGTGCACCGTTTTCGGCGACAACCCCAGCTCGGCGGCAATCTCTTTCACCGCCATCCCCTGTGCCAGCTTCTCCGCCACCTGACGCTCGCGTTTTGTCAACGGATCCTGACGCCCGGCCGCCAGCTTGACGGCGATGTCCGGCGTCAAATAGCAACCGCCGGTCGCCACGGTATGCACGGCGGCAATCAGTTCATCCGGGCTACAGCGTTTTGAAAGAAAGCCACGCGCGCCTGCGTTGAGCGCCTGCTCGACCAGTGCCGGGCTGTCGTGGACGGAGAGCATGATAATCGCCATCCCTTTTGGCAGTTGGCTGAGTAACTCCAGGCCCGAGATATCGGGCATAGAGATATCGCAAATACACACCTGCACGCCGCGCCCCGGTAAACCGGCCAGCGCCTCGCGCCCGGAGCCAAATTCCGCCACAACCTGCAAATCAGCTTCCAGCCCCAGCAGTTGGGCAAAGCCGGAGCGGACGATAGTGTGGTCGTCGATAAGGGCGATGGTGATCATGGGTTTGTCCTGGCGCTAAGGCATGCCTGATAAGCGTAGCGCCATCCGGCAAAAGCGCTTACCTTAACGATAAGCGCTTTGGTGTTCAAGCCTTGAGCGATCAGGCTATGCCTGTCGTGACGGTAAATATCCGGGTGTGCTGCGGTTCTATTTCAATCAAGGTGCCATTGCGTTGTGCCGCCAGGAATCCTTCGGGTCGACAGGTTGCAGGCAAGGCGAATGCCGCAACCTGTTGATCGCCGTTATACAGGATCCATCGCGTCACATAATTCAGCTCCGCGCTGGAGAAGCGTGTAACGAACGTGGTGCCATCTGGTGCGATCATGCTAAATTCTGGATTATCTGTGTACCTGTCCAGTTGGTCAGCAAAGAAGACAATTTCCGGATCGTAAAAATGGGGTTCATTGAGCCGCGCCAGAGAAGCCTCGCCCTGCACAATCCGCTGATTAAACGCCAGCCATTGCTCAGTCGGCTTAACATGCGCGGGTATCGACTCACGCAGCTTCATGGCCTCATCCGGAATATTCTGGCTGAAGGAGGCTTCCGGTACGTAGGCATAGTTCATATGGCACATGTACTGCAACGGCATTGCCACTGAAGCGAGGTTGGTAACCGCCATCTGAATATCAAACAGCGCGCTCGCTTTGTGCATTACCACCGCAGGATGCGCCTGATAATGATAACCGAACCCCATCACATACTCATAGCGTCCGCCCACGCGCAAATTCTCACCCTCCAGCTCCAGCCAGGCTTCATCCATCGCGGCACAAGCCATTTCACCGTGCAAAGGATGTGAATCTTCTGGTGATGGGCAGCCATTAGCCAACAGACCTGAGTGGAAGGCAAAACAACCGTAGGTCGCCACCACTTCCGTCGCCGGTTTCGGCTGACTGAACATATTACGCATGGTCAGGTCATGGCCATCAAACTGAGCATCCCAGATCATCTGCCCCATCCAGGGCAGAATAACCAGATGTCCACGACTGTTTTCTACCTTCAGCCCTTCCACTCCGCTGGCGTAACGAAATGCGGTAACCGTGAAATCGCTATTCTTCAGTAAGATTCGCGGATGCTCTGCAAAGAGTTCTCGCCACAGCGTTATACGTGTTGTCATGATCGCTCTCCTCAGGAAACTGTCGCTTCAGCCAGGTTGTTGCGCACTTTACTTTCACGCCAGAAGTAGATGCCGACGTACACGAAACAGAGCATGGAAACCAGGAACGAAAGTTGTAATGAATGGAACATATCAGCCACATAGCCCTGAATCGCCGGAACCACCGCCGCGCCGACAATCGCCATAACAATGACGGCACCTGCCATTTCGGTATGTTCGTTATCCACGGTATCAAGCGTACCAGCATAGATTGTCGCCCAGCAGGGTCCAAACAGGACACTCACCAGCACTGCGACATACACAGCGCTGAAGCTTGGCGCCAGTGCAACATAGACGAGGAACAGGGCACCAATGATGGAATAGAGAATCAGCACTTTTTCCGGATTGAAGCGCGTCATCAAAATGTTGGCGATAAACTTGCCGATAAAGAAGCAGGCGAAGCTATAGACCATGAAGGTTGAGGCGTCGCGCTCGTTGATATCACCTAATTCCAGTGCCAGACGGATGGTAAATGACCACACCGCGACCTGCATCCCCACATAAAGAAATTGCGCCACAATTCCACGACGGAAACGGGCATTGCTGGCCAGATAACGCAGTGTATCCATCGCGGACGGGCGTTTACGACTCGTGGTTTGCGCAACTTTACAGGTCGGGAAGCGGGTCAGCAGGAATAACACCATCACCACAACCAGCACCATAATCATGTACTTATATGGCTCAAGAGTATTTTCCAGCATCAACACTTTAAAGTTATGGATCTGCTCGGCGTTCATCCCGGCCATCTGTTTTTCCAGGCTTTCGCCTTCAGAGAAGACCAGATATTTACCCAGCAGAATACCAGCCGCCGCGCCAATAGGATAAAAAGTTTGACTGATGTTCAGGCGTAAAGTGGCATACGCTTTTGGGCCGATCATTGAGCTGTAGGTGTTGGCCGCTGTTTCCAGGAAGCTCAGACCAATCGCAATCGCGAAAATCGCCGCAAGGAACATGGTGTAGGTGGCCATGTGCGATGCCGGGAAAAAGAGCGTACACCCAACGATATAAAGGGTCAGCCCCATTAAAATGGCGACTTTATAACTGGTCTTTTTAATCACCAGAGATGCCGGAATTGCAATTAAAAAATAACCGCCATAAAAGGCACTCTGAACTAATGCCGAGGCAAAGTTGCTGAGTGAAAATACGCTTTTGAATTGCGTAATCAGAATATCATTTAATGCGGCTGCGCATCCCCATAACGGGAATAAACAGGATAACAAAATAAACTGGAACAGAGGGGTCTTATTCAAATAGCCGTCAGCCATCTGAATGATGTTTTTATCGTTCATAGTGCTACCTTTTACAGTGCAGGAGTATTATTCGTTTAAGGTAAGAAACTCATTAAATTGTTCGATGCTTGGATAAGATGATTGAGTGCCTTTCCCGGTAACGCTGAAAGCAGCGAAGAGAGCGGCTTTTTTCATGGCGGCTTCCACATCACCGCTTTGAACGTAATAGTGAGCAAAACAACCGATGAAAGCGTCGCCTGCGCCACTGGTATCGATAGCGTTCACTTTAAACGCCGGAACATGGACTTCCTGGTCACGCGTCATCCACAGCGCACCTTTCTCACCCATGGTGACAATAATATTGTTCAGACCTTTATCAACCAGAGAACGTGCCGCTGCGCGAATATGGTCATAGGTATCTACTGACATACCGGTTAATATTTCCAGCTCGGTTTCGTTCGGCACGAAAAAATCACATTTACAGGCATAAGACATATCTAATTCCCGTAATGCAGGGGCGGGATTTAGTAACACTTCAATACCGTGTTTTTTGCCAAATTCAATCGCGTGATAAACGGTTTCCAGCTGCACTTCCAGTTGCAGGACAATAAGCTGACATTTTTTCAGATCTTCCGCCGCACGATCGATATCTTCCGGGGAGAGAAATTTGTTCGCTCCTTTAATAATCAGGATGCTGTTGCTGGAGTTGGCATTAACAAAGATCGGTGCGACACCGCTGCTGGTGCAGGGTACCTTTTCGACATAGGTGGTATTAATTCCCCAGGATTCGAGATTGCGAATAGTGTTATCCGCAAAAATATCATCACCGACTTTTGTCAGCATCAGCACTTTGGAATTGAGCTTAGCGGCCGCAACGGCCTGATTTGCGCCTTTGCCCCCACAGCCAATTTTGAACGCCGGCGCTTCCAGCGTTTCCCCTTCTTTGGGCATCTGGTTGATGTAGGTGATGAGATCCACCATGTTGGAGCCAATAACCGCGATATCCATTTTACTACCTCTCAGAAACAATCACACAACAATGATATTAAAATAACATTATCATGTTACTTTCGTACCATTTGTGACTAGGATCGCGATTGGAAGATCATTTTATTGTTTATTTATTACGCTAAATGTTGCTACCCCATCACACTACAAATGATGAAGTTGCTTACAATTGACTGAAAGTTAACTGTATACAATCAATAAAACGTGAAAAAACACGCTTTTATTTCCGAATAGTCAGACGTATAGTAATGCGGCAATGCCATGTTCTAAGAAACACAAAAATGTTACTGAAGGAACATGGAAACATGATTCGTGGAGAAGCACATGGAAACTAAGCAAAAAGAACGTATTCGACGTCTGATGGAATTGTTGAAGAAGACCGACCGAATCCATCTGAAAGAGGCGGCACGAATGCTGGAAGTTTCCGTGATGACTATTCGTCGGGATCTCAGTCAGGATGACGAGCCGTTACCACTCACGCTGCTCGGTGGTTACATTGTGATGGTGAACAAACCTGCTGCCATCGTTAACGCGCCACTCCCCGCGCAAAAGCAGTATCACCGCGACGATTTACCGGTTGCCATTCTGGCAGCGGGACTGGTGAGTGAAAATGATCTGGTCTTTTTTGATAATGGTGCGGAAATGCCGTTGGTGGTCAGCATGATCCCGGACGATATTTCCTTTACCGGGATTTGCTACTCGCATCGGGTGTTTGTAGCGCTAAATGAAAAACCCAACGCCACAGCGATTCTTTGCGGGGGAACCTACCGGGCGAAAAGTGACGCCTTTTACGACACCAGCAATCCCTCCCCGCTGGATGCACTCAACCCACGGAAAGTCTTTATCTCCGCCAGCGGAATCCATGAGCATTTCGGCGTTAGCTGGTTCAATCCGGACGATCTGGCCACAAAACGCAAAGCGATGGAACGCGGATTACGCAAAATTCTGCTGACGCGCCACGCCCTGTTCGATGAGGTCGCCCCCGCCAGCATTGGTCCACTCTCCACCTTTGACGTACTAATAAGCGACCGTCCGTTACCGGCAGATTACGCAACCCACTGCCGGAACGGCTCTGTCAAAGTGATCACCCCGGATTCAGACGGCAACTAACTCACTCAAAGAAGACGGTGATTTTGTTAAACATCGACGGGTCGGATTGGTTGCGGGCGACTTTCACCACATCTTCCAGTTTGTCGATCTGGCTTATCATCTGCTCCAGACGCTGATCGTCGTTGACCAGTAGCCAGATGCGGCTCTTATCGCTGTCCTGAATCGGTAGACAGAGAATGCCTTCCACGTTGAACGCGCGGCGGGCAAACAGCCCGCAGACGTGGGTCATTACGCCCGGATGGTTGCGCACGGTGAGTTCCAGGATTACGTTGTCATGAGTCTGCTGTTGCATGGCTTATTCCCCCACCATTTCAGTGTTTGCCGCACCCGGCGGCACCATCGGGTACACTTTTTCTTCGGCGTCGATACGCACGTGGATCAGCGCAGGTCCAGGCCGATTAATCATTTCCTGCAACGCTGCCTGTGGGTCTGCTTCGTTATTCAAATCACAAGTTTCCAGACCAAAACCAGCTGCGATCTGCATAAAGTTAATCATCCCCGGATAGGTCGCAGCAAAAACACCCTGCTTATAGAACAGGCTCTGCTGCTGATATACCAGACCCAACGCTTCGTTATTCATCAGGATGATTTTAATATCCAGCTGATTTTCGCTGGCTGTCGCCATTTCCTGAATATTCATCATCAGGCTACCGTCGCCGGAGAAGCACAGCACTTTTTTATCCGGGTTCGCCAGCGCCGCGCCAATGGCCGCCGGCAGACCAAATCCCATGGTACCAAGACCGCCAGAGGTCAGCCACTGACGCGGACGGTTCAGCGGGTAGGCCTGCGCCGCCCACATCTGATGCTGCCCGACATCGGTGGTGATAATGGCGCTGTCATCCACGCATGCCGCCACCGCATTGATCAGCCCATAGTGACTGAGCGGGTCGCTTTCCTGCGGAATGGCGCAAGGAAATTCACGTTGTAAATCGGCCACCATTTGATGCCACGGCTCTCGCGGCTGGGCCTCAACCAATGGGATCAGCTGCGCCAGAACCTCATCGACATCCGCCTGAATCGCTACATGCGGCTGTTTGATTTTACCCAGCTCCGCACGGTCGATATCCACGTGGATGATTTTAGCGTTCGGGCAGAACTGTTCGGTTTTACCAATCGCCCGGTCATCAAAACGTGCGCCCAGAACAATCAGTAAATCAGCTTCTTGCAGAATAAAGTTGGTGCTGCGCGCGCCGTGCATACCCAGCATGCCTAAAGACAGCGGATGCGTCTTTGGCAGCATGCCCAGCGCCATCAAGGTCATGGTGGTAGGCAGCATGGCTTTTTCGGCCAGTTCACGCACGCGTGCGGGCGCGTTAATCACGCCGCCGCCGAGGTACAGTACCGGACGCTGTGCGGCGTTAATCATGGCTGCGGCATCGCGAATGCTGTCCTGACTGAACGCCGGCGCCGCCATTTTCTGCGCGGGTTCCGGCATCTCTTCAATTTCAAATACGCCGGTTTGAATATCCTTAGGAATGTCTATCCACACCGGGCCTGGACGTCCGGACTGCGCAATGCGGAATGCATCGCTCATGACCTGAGGTAATTCATTGATATGGCGGACCAGATAGTTGTGTTTGGTGATGGGGATAGAAATACCGTAGGTATCGACTTCCTGGAAGGCATCGGTACCGATCATCGAGGCCGGAACCTGCCCGGTGATACACACCAGCGGGATGGAATCCAGACGAGCATCGGCAATCGCGGTAACCAGGTTGGTGGCGCCCGGCCCGCTACAAGCCATACACACGGCGGGTTTACCATCGGTTCGTGCCATGCCTTGCGCGATAAACCCCGCACCCTGCTCGTGGCGCGCCAGGATATGACGGATTTTCGTGCTTTGGCTTAACGCGTCATAGACGGGAAGGATCGATCCGCCAGGGATACCGGTGACTACCTGGATTCCCTGACGTTCCAGGAAATGAACGATGAATTCTGCGCCCGTAAAACGCGTACGCTTGGATGTTATGCCCGAACTTGCCATGCTCCAGTCCTTTTATTCTGGGCCTTTGCTCCGGGCAGGTCTCTTAAACGAAAAACCCCGCCCGGTTTGCGCCGGCGGGGTTTTGGAATCGTGTGTTGATCCGGACCCTACGGCGCATTGCCGACGACCACCACCACACGCACGACGACCGCTGCGCGAGATGGCGCAGTTTTTAGTAGGGTCGCAGTCAGCATGGAAGGGTTCATTAGGGACCTGTCTGTTTGTTGATTAACTGGATTTATACAAACACAGGTTTTTCAGCGTGACAATGGAAAAATTTTCATCTGCACAAAAATGCGTCAACGATCACATTTCACTATACGGTGTTGAAAAACAAAAAACCCCGCCGGAGCGAGGTTCTTTTCAGCGTTGTGCGGTTGGTAGCCGCCGAGCACACTGTGTTATGTCAACGAGAAAAGTATACGCGCTCCGCGAAGAACACGCAATTTCGGCACGAATTTTGATGATATTGAGTATGGCCTAATGTTGACGTTACGTCCACAAAATACTGTTAATTTATACAGTACTTATCTATAATATTTCGGTACGCAATGTGTTATGCGGGGGCCGCATCGTAAACCGGCGCATCAAAGTCCTGGCTGAAACGGGTGGTGCCGTCAGCGCCTTAACCCCCGTGCGAGCACACTGTGTTATGTCAACAAAGGTGCTGGCAACAGGCAGCGGCGAGGTACGCCAGCACCGTGCTCCTTGTACCAAAAGGAGAGCGTATGAGCCTCGTGGATATCGCTATTCTTATCCTCAAACTCATTGTTGTAGCACTGCAACTACTTGATGCCGTTCTGAAATACGTTAAGTAATTCAGATTCAAGTCGCACCTAAGGGGAGCGGGTAACACTCCGCTCCCCTTTCACCTTTTCCCTGGTGCTTGTCACGCGTCAATATGTTACGTTTTTATGACATTCTCAGGGAAGAATTCCGCCATGACGCTTTCTGTTTTCTGCATTTTGCTGTTCGCCGCGCTGCTGCATGCCAGCTGGAATGCCATTGTTAAGGCTGGAAACGATAAACTGTACTCGGCGATCGGCGTCAGCGGCTCAGCTGCGATTATGGCTTTGATCTGCTTACCCTTTGCGCCTCAGCCTTCTGCCGCCAGCCTGCCGTTTTTGGCTGTCTCAACGGCCTTACAAGTGGTGTACACGGTTCTTGTCGCCAAAACCTATCAGGTTTCAGATATGAGTCAGACCTACCCTTTGATGCGCGGCACCGCACCATTGCTGGTTGCGATTATCAGCGTCCTGTTCCTTGGCGATAGTCTCTCTACGCTTGCCTGGGTGGGGATTGCCACCATCTGCCTGGCTATTCTCGGCATGGCATTTAACGGGCGCAGCAGCTCGCAACGCGGGATCGTATTGGCACTCATTAACGCCTGCTTTATTGCCGGTTACACGCTGGTCGACGGCACCGGGGTACGCTTATCAGAAACCGCGCTGGGTTATACGCTGTGGACCTTCTTTCTGAACGGTTCTTGCCTGCTCACCTGGGCGATGATCGCCAGACGCCGGGAAGCGTCACGCTATCTGGTACAGCAGTGGAAGAAAGGTATTCTTGGCGGGATTGGCACAATGGGTTCCTACGGACTGGCGCTGTGGGCCATGACCCAGGCGCCGTTGGCGGTGGTCGCTGCGCTACGTGAAACTTCCATCCTGTTTGGTGCGCTGCTCGCCTGGCTGCTGCTGAAAGAAAAGGTTGCCGGAGTGCGTCTTGTCGCGGCCGCAGGTATTGCCATAGGCGCGGTTTTGCTACGCTTGTCATGATTTGTTGGTCGACCTGATGCAATCCGGCAACATTTGTTGCCGTTTTTTGTTTACATTTCCTGCCGTTCATCGCTTAAACATTCCAGCCTACTATCTGGCCTTCTTTTTCTGTTGTGGTAGATTCCACGCGCATTTACGGGAAAGTGCAGCACCTTATTCTTATTTTTTCACTTTTTTAAAAGTTATCAGCGAAATGAAAAGGCATAGAAGCGTCAATTTGTTGTTGATGTTGGTATTACTGGTGGCGGTTGGACAGATGGCACAAACCATTTATATCCCCGCGATTGCTGATATGGCGCGTGAACTGAACGTTCGCGAAGGGGCAGTGCAGAGCGTGATGGCCGCCTATCTGCTGACCTACGGCCTGTCACAACTGTTTTACGGCCCACTTTCCGATCGTGTTGGCCGCCGTCCGGTGATCCTCGCCGGGATGTCTATTTTTATGCTGGCCACGCTGGTTGCCATTACCACCCATAGCCTGACGGTACTGATTATCGCTAGCGCGATTCAGGGGATGGGGACGGGCGTCGGTGGTGTGATGGCGCGAACCTTGCCACGAGACCTGTATGAAGGTACACAGCTTCGTCACGCCAACAGTTTGCTGAATATGGGGATCCTGGTCAGTCCGCTGCTGGCACCGCTGATTGGCGGTATGCTGGATACCGTGTGGAACTGGCGCGCTTGCTATATTTTTCTGCTGATTCTGTGCGCGGGCGTCACGTTTAGCATGGCGCGCTGGATGCCGGAAACGCGCCCGGCAGGCGCGCCGCGTCCACGGCTTATCGCCAGTTACAAGACACTGTTTGGCAACAGCTCTTTCACCTGTTACGTGCTAATGCTGATCGGCGGTCTGGCGGGCGTTGCGGTCTTCGAAGCCTGCTCTGGGGTATTATTGGGCGCAAGGCTGGGTTTAAGCAGCATGGTGGTCAGTATCCTGTTTATTCTGCCTATTCCGGCGGCGTTTTTCGGCGCCTGGTTCGCCGGTCGCCCGAACAAGCGTTTCTCAACGCTGATGTGGCAGTCGGTTATCTGCTGTCTGGTCGCCGGTTTGATGATGTGGATCCCTGGCCTGTTCGATGTGATGAACGTCTGGACGCTGCTGGTTCCCGCCGCGCTGTTTTTCTTCGGCGCCGGGATGTTGTTTCCGCTGGCAACCAGCGGCGCAATGGAGCCTTTCCCGTTCCTGGCGGGCACTGCCGGCGCGCTGGTCGGAGGATTACAAAACATTGGTTCCGGCGTGCTGGCATGGTTCTCTGCGATGCTGCCGCAGACCGGACAAGCCAGTCTGGGCCTGTTGATGACCCTTATGGGGCTGCTGATTTTTGTGTGCTGGCTTCCGCTGGCGTCACGCGTGTCGCATCAGGGGCAGGCGGTTTAAGCGCATGATGGCCCGGTTTATCGCCGGGCTTGTCACATTCAGGCGCAATCATCGTCGTCAGCAACGGCTCCAGTGCCGGACGCCAGGCTCCCTCCTCGCCATCATAGAACTGCGTATCCGCATTGATAGCATAGGGAATCTTCGCTTTCTTCAGCTCACACGCCATAAAACGGGCGAAGGCCATTTGCGCAGCAGATGGCCCATTTTTAATGGTTTCTCCCGGCGACCAGCCGCCTACCCAACTCACGTGACCGGTTTTCTGCTGCCAGCGAATGGCGGTATTGATACGGGCGCGAATAGCCGTCTTTTCAGCCGCAGTCCCGGACGTCCATGGGTATTTGCCGTTATTTTTCAGCGGCCCCCACGGGAAGATGTGCCATTCGGCCAGCACGGTATTCTGGCTTTGCGGCGGTAACTTCAGGTTCGGCAGCTCTTCCGGCGCGGCACGCAGTCGCGGCGCGATGAAGATCATCCGTTGCGGGTCAATAGTGTGGATGGTGCGAATCGTTTTGTCATACACCCGGTTGAGCGATGCCTGATTATGGTTGAGCTTATCCGCAGGTTCATAAATCAGGTCAAAACCCAGTAGCGGCGAACGTTGACCAAAGTAATGCGCCACCGCCACCCACCAGTTAACCACCTCTTTTTCATTACCGGCGCTGGGGTCTTGTTTATATTCATCCGCCTGGTAAGCAATAATCGGGATTACGCCATACTGCTCGCAGGCTTCGACCAGCTTGCGCAGATGAATTAGTCTGGCTTCTGTCGGTTCTCCCGCCACGCGGATACGCACATGAGAAATGCCTTTCGCCCTGAAATCCCGCACCACCAGCGGATCGAACTCACGGATGCCACGCTCGGTTCGCGCCCAATCTACGTCCATCCCGACCCCAAGCTGCTGCGCATACGACGCCGCCGTCAGCGCTGGTGGTGCTGCACACACGGTGGCGCTGGCGAAGAGTAACAGGGAAACAATCGACTTTAACACGCTCGTCCTTACGCAAATCATCAGGAGTGATATCACGTATTTAGCATGCTTTTTCACTTTCCGTGTAGAGAGAAAGCGTAAAAAATATGCATGACCCGCTTATTTAACCTGCTCCTGTAGCCAGCCAATAAATGCCTCGATTTTCGGCCACTGCCTGCCGGGCAGCGTGGTGATGTAGTAATGCTGATGGCATTTCAGCGCCATATCGCCAAAAGGCGCGACCAGCTCTCCGCTATCGAGGCGTTTTTGCACCAGCCTTTTACGGCCCATCGCTACGCCGATGTGATTCATTGCCGCAATCACCGCTAAATCAGAACGATCGAAACCAATGCCCGACGATGTCGGCAAATTTACCGCAAAATGCTGCGCCCAGCTGTGCCATTCATCGGTCCCGGAATCGTTGCTCCATGCCTGTCTGTCATGCAGCAACGTACAGTGCGGCAAATTCACCAACGAGCCAGTGAGACCATAACGAGAGGCATAGTCCGGGCTGCAAACCGGCAGGATCTCTTCATCCATCAGAAAATGGTGTGTGAGCTGGGCGGAGGGCGCATCGTCAAAATAGATCGCCAGATCGATTCCGGCACGCTGCAGGTTGACGTTGTCATTCCCGGTCAGCATGGTCAGCGAAATCGACGGATAGCGACGGGTGAAGTCGCCGAGCGCCGGAACCAGCCAGCACTGGGCGATGGAGGGCCGTGAGTACACGGTGAGCGTTCCCGACAGCTCCTGATTTTTGATATCAAGGATTTCCTGGTTGAGTGTGTCCAGCGACGATTTCAGCGCCCAGAACACCCGTTTACCCTCGTGGGTCAGTTCCACTTTGCGGTGAGAACGGACAAACAGCTGAATACCCAGTTCATCTTCCAACTGATTAATGCGGTGGCTGACGGCGCTGGGGCTTAATGACAGCTCGTCTGCCGCCAAAGCAAATGACTGATGGCGAGCCGCCACTTCAAAGGTATACAGCTTTGACAGCTGCCAGCCGTTGAGCAGTCGGTTTCTGACTTCGCGTAGGGGATCCATATTCATCTCTGTCATCCTGAATTATGGGTCGAAGTGTAAAAAAAACCGCTGTAAAAATCAGCACAAAGGTGAATCAGAGTGAACCATATCGCATTAATGACGCGTAATTAGACGTAAATCACTTAATTGATGCAATTTAGCTCATGTGAAAGAGGATTTATATCGTTTGTCAGACCCTGCCTTATTTTTGTCCAATAACCCCAGGTTAATCACAGGGCAAGGTGAGCTATGCACTCTCAAATCTGGGTTGTGAGCACGCTGCTGATAAGCATCGTGTTAATCGTTTTGACCATCGTGAAGTTCAAATTCCACCCGTTTCTGGCGCTGCTGTTAGCCAGCTTCTTCGTGGGTACGATGATGGGTATGGGGCCGCTGGATATGGTCAATGCCATTGAGAGCGGCATCGGCGGTACGCTGGGCTTCCTCGCCGCGGTTATCGGCCTCGGGACCATTCTGGGCAAAATGATGGAAGTGTCCGGCGCGGCAGAACGCATTGGCCTGACGTTACAGCGCTGCCGCTGGCTTTCCGCCGACGTCATTATGGTGCTGGTCGGGCTGATTTGCGGGATCACGCTGTTTGTTGAAGTCGGCGTGGTACTGTTGATTCCGCTGGCTTTTTCGATTGCCAAAAAGACCAATACTTCACTGCTGAAGCTGGCAATCCCACTGTGTACGGCGCTGATGGCGGTGCACTGTGTGGTGCCGCCGCATCCGGCCGCTTTGTTCGTCGCGAATAAGCTGGGTGCGGACATTGGCAGCGTAATTGTTTACGGTTTACTGGTGGGCTTAATGGCCTCGCTTATCGGCGGGCCGCTGTATCTGAAATTCCTCGGTAACCGCCTGCCTTTTAAACCGGTGCCGGCTGAGTTTTCCGACCTTAAAGTTCGCGACGAAAGTACGCTGCCGTCGCTGGGCGCAACGCTGTTTACCGTCCTGTTGCCGATTGGCCTGATGCTGGTCAAAACCGTTGCTGAGTTGAACATGGCGAAAGGCAGCACGCTGTATACGCTGCTGGAGTTTATTGGTAACCCGATCACCGCGATGTTTATTGCCGTCTTCGTGGCCTACTACATTCTCGGTCTGCGTCAGCACATCGGCATGGGCACGCTGCTGACCCACACTGAAAACGGTTTTGGCTCGATTGCCAACATTCTGCTGATTATCGGCGCAGGCGGCGCATTCAACGCTATCCTCAAGAGCAGCGGGCTGGCCGATACCCTCGCGCTGATTCTCTCGAACATGCATATGCACCCGATTCTGCTGGCGTGGCTGGTGGCGTTAATTCTGCACGCTGCAGTGGGCTCTGCCACGGTCGCGATGATGGGGGCCACGGCAATCGTAGCGCCGATGCTGCCGCTCTACCCTGACGTTAGCCCGGAGATCATCGCCATTGCGATTGGTTCCGGCGCCATTGGCTGCACGATCGTCACAGATTCCCTCTTCTGGCTGGTCAAGCAATACTGCGGCGCTACCCTGAATGAGACGTTTAAATACTATACGACCGCGACATTTATCGCGTCCGTTATTGCACTGGCTTGCACATTCCTGCTTTCCTTTATTATCTAAGCGCGAAGAGACTGACTATGGAAAACATTCAAACACTTATCGCCCAGTATCCTTTAGTGGAAGATCTGGTGGCTCTCAAAGAGACGGCCTGGTTTAACCCTGGCACCACCTCTCTTGCGGAAGGTTTACCCTATGTTGGCCTGACCGAACACGATGTTCAGGATGCCCATGCCCGGCTGACGCGCTTCGCGCCATATCTGGCGCAGGCATTCCCGGAAACCGCAGCTACTGGCGGCATTATCGAATCCGAGCTGGCCGCAATCCCGGCGATGCAAAAACGGCTGGTAAAAGAGTACGGGCAGCCTATCCGCGGCGAAATCCTGCTGAAGAAAGACAGCCACCTGCCGATTTCCGGCTCAATTAAAGCGCGTGGCGGCATTTATGAAGTCCTGACCCACGCGGAAAAACTGGCGCTGGAAGCCGGAATGCTGACGACAGAAGATGATTACAGCATTCTGCTTTCACCTGAATCTAAACAGTTTTTCAGCCAGTACAGCATCGCAGTAGGCTCTACCGGCAACCTCGGGATGTCGATTGGCATTATGAGCGCCCGCATCGGCTTTAAGGTGACGGTGCATATGTCTGCCGACGCGCGCGCATGGAAAAAAGCCAAACTGCGCAGCCACGGCGTGACGGTCGTCGAATATGAAGAAGATTACGGGGTGGCGGTTGAACAGGGCCGCAAAGCGGCAGAGTCCGATCCGAACTGCTTCTTTATCGATGATGAAAACTCCCGCACGCTGTTTTTAGGTTACGCGGTGGCTGGTCAGCGTCTGAAGGCGCAGTTCGCGCAGCAGGGTCGCGTGGTGGATGCCGATCATCCGCTGTTTGTCTACCTGCCGTGCGGCGTCGGCGGCGGCCCTGGCGGGGTAGCGTTTGGTCTGAAGCTGGCATTTGGCGATAACGTGCACTGCTTCTTCGCCGAGCCAACCCATTCACCGTGCATGCTGCTGGGGATTTATACCGGGCTGCACGATACCATTTCCGTGCAGGATATTGGCATCGACAACCTGACGGCAGCTGATGGGCTGGCGGTGGGGCGCGCGTCCGGCTTTGTTGGCCGGGCGATGGAACGTCTGCTCGACGGTCTGTACACCCTGGACGATCAGACGATGTACGACATGCTGGGCTGGCTGGCGCAGGAAGAAGGGATTCGCCTTGAGCCTTCGGCGCTGGCAGGAATGGCCGGTCCGCAGCACGTTTGCGCCGCTGCTGACTATCAGCAGATGCACGGCTTCAGCGCGGACCAGCTCAATAACGCCACGCATCTGGTGTGGGCGACCGGCGGCGGCATGGTACCAGAAGCCGAAATGGCGCAGTATCTGGCCAAAGGGCGCTAACGCCGCTGAGCTTAACGCAGCATCGCCATCAGTTCCATCGGTGAGCGATGCTGCTTAAGCAGATCGCGCATCACGCGCATATGCGGGGCGGTATGGTTGAAGAAAGCCTGATATCCTGTACACAGCACGCCCTTTCCATTCTCCTCGCGATACGCAGGACAATCGCCATGGTAGTACTGAAACAAAGAGCATGCCTGACAGCGCGTATTCTGCAGTGTCATCGTCTGGCATTCAAACAGTGCCGTCCGACCACACCACTGGCGTAGCGTATTATCGAAAAGCTGAATAGATATTTGATTAATATCTTCACGTACCCAAATATCAAATATCGCAATTAAAAATCGTCCCCACTCCTCCGGTGTCACTGAATCTTCAGTCAGGTAACCTGAACCATCGCGCTTAATCAAAGGCGTAAACTGTACGAGGCGAACTTTTCCTTGTTGCAAACCACGGTACAATTCAACCGGTTGTAAACTTTTCTGGTGGTCAATCACCATTTCTAAAACGTCATCACTAACATCCATGTTCTCACATCCTGTCATGCAAAATTCTCGATAAATACGATAAGTTGGCGAACATGCGTTACAGCAAACAGTATTGCGAAGGATAACACCGCGAGGGAGATCATAAATTTGTCACGCACCGCGCGAGATTCAGAAAAATCACTATCATTCACATCCATGAGATTACGACTGCGGGTGTAACGCCAGAGAATAATCGCCACCAACGTCAGTATGACGATCGATATCCAGAACAGCGCTCCAGCCTGATGCCAGTTGTGCTTAATCGCCAACGCCATTAACGCGCCATAACCCAACAACGTACGAAACCAGGCCAACGATGTGCGCTCCGGTTGTAGCCCCGGATCGGCGATACGTCGCGATTTACGGCTATCCGGCATACAGCACCAGCGCCATAACTATCACCGCTACAATCGTCAGCATTGCACTGATAATGAGCAGACTGTGGGTGTAAGGCAAATCCTCTTTCAGGCGCATCGCCTTTTCATTACGCAACCAGCGCAAATAACCATAAATAGCCAGACCGCCGGCAAACAGACACAGCAACAGGGCCAATACTTCGCGAATAACCGGCGTGGCGAAATCCGGAGCCAGTTGATCCAAACCAACGCCAGCGGCCAGAAACCCTAACGCGGTACGGATCCATGCCAGAAATGTGCGTTCATTTGCCAGCGAGAAGCGGTAATCCGGCGCTTCCCCAAGGCGGGAAATCTTCATGACGGCTCCTTCAATGTTGTTGTCTGGTTGTTATACCGGAACAGTTCAGGAGAGGGAACGTAATGTAATGAGACAATGGAAAAGAGAGATGTGGCGAATAGCGACTTGCATCGTATCCGACCTGCAGAAGATGCAGGCCGGACACGCGTTCTTTATCCCATTCCCCAGAAGATCACCGCCAGCAGCTGTGGGGTGATAATCCTCAGGAACATCACCAGCGGATAAACGGTAGCATAGGAGAGCGCCGCCGCCCCGCTGGTGGCATGCAGGTTGTTAGCAAACGCCAGCGCGGGGGGATCGGTCATCGAACCCGCCAGCATACCGCACAGCGTCAGATAGTTCATTTTGGCGAAGATACGCGCCAGCAGTCCCACGGTAATCAGCGGAATGGCGGTAATAAAAATACCGTACCCGACCCAGCTCAGCCCATCCCCCTGAGTCAGCGTATTAACAAAATCACCGCCAGATTTCAGGCCAACCACCGCAAGAAACAGCACAATACCTAACTCTCGCAGCGCCAGGTTAGCGCTGGGAGGCATAAACCAGTACAGCTTACCAATGCTGCCGATACGCCCAAGAATTAAGGCCATGATCAGTGGTCCACCGGCCAAACCCAATTTTAACGCTACCGGGAAACCCGGGATGAAAAGCGGGATGGAACCCAATAGGACACCCAGTCCAATACCGATAAATACCGGCAGCATCTGCACCTGCTGCAGTTTTTGCTGGGCGTTGCCGACAACATTGGCAACGGCATCAATGGACGCGGGACGCCCCACCAGATTGAGGATATCCCCGAATTGCAGGCTGGCATCGCTGCTGGCCACCAGCTCAACGCCCGCACGGTTCAGACGGGAGATAACCACGTCATAACGTTCTTTAAAATGCAGGTCGCGGATACGTTTACCCAACACCTGTTCATTAGTCACCACCACGCGTTCAACGCGTAAATCGGTACCTCGCGTCGACAGCGATGTGTCCACCTCCTGCCCAATCACTACCTGCGCGTTGTGCAGATCGCCAGGCTGACCGACCAGGTGTAACAGGTCGCCCATCTGGATAATCGTCCCTGGCGACGGCACCATCAATGTCTCTTCACGCTTCAGACGCGAGCAGATGATTTTATCGCTGTTCAGAATTGGGACATCCTGAATCGCCATATTGTTGAGGTTCGGGTTTTCCACGCGGATGTTCATCGTCTGAATCAGCGCGTGTCCATTGGTCAACGTGGATTCATGCTGCTGAGCTTCAGCATCGACGTTAACGCGGAAAATAAGGCGCATCAGCCACATCGTGAGCAAAATACCGCAGATACCAAAAGGATAAGCCATGGCATAGCTCATCCCCATCTGGTCTACAATATCTGCTGGCGTCCCCAGATCGCGCAGAATTTGCTGCCCCGCCCCCAGCGCCGGCGTATTGGTGACCGCGCCGGAGAATATCCCCAGCACCACCGGAAGGGGAATGGCAAAAATCTTATGCAGGATCGCGGTGACCAGGCCACCCATGATGACAATCAGTACGGCGAACAGATTCAGCCGCAGCCCGGAAACGCGCAGTGACGCAAAAAATCCCGGCCCCACCTGAATACCGATGGTGTAGACGAAAAGAATCAGGCCAAATTCCTGAATGAAATGCAGCATGTCGCCGCTCAGGGTCATCCCTGCCTGATCGACAAAATGTCCGACAATAATACCGCCGAACAGCACCCCTCCGATGCCAAAACCAACGCCACGTATTTTTATGTTGCCGATCCATAATCCGACAACCGCCACCAACGCCAGAACGCTGACCGTCAATGCTATATCACTCATTATCCTGTTCCCTGTGAATAACATTTCATTTAACGAGGATTATGACTGAACCGTTCAGGCATGAATGCAGAGTGGCGCACATTATCATGCTACAGAGCGCCAATAAGCGCTTAAGAAGGGCGTTATTTAGCGTTTTTCTTCACGTCGATTTGTAGTTGCTGAATGCTTTTTTCTGGCAATGGCAGCGCTTCCGGCATCGTGCCACCCAGTTCATGAATAGTCTGGCGAACTTTGCGTCCCACCTCGTAATGCGTCTGATTAGCTTGCTGTTTGGTGTTAACAGAGTCTCTGCGCAGTTTGTCTTCCGTTTGCGTTGCCCGAAACAGATTTGCCGCCAGCTCTGTAGACCCCATGTAATCGAGAATTTTCTGGCTTTTCCTCAACCCTTTACGTTCATGAATCGCTCGCTGATCTAAACCACCATAAAGCCCCTTGTAACCATGGTTTTGAAAGATAGCAAAATCGAAAGCGGTCTCTACGCCAGCAAGTTGTGCGGTTTCAACCAGATGCTTATTGTGTTCTTTTAGTTCATTGCGTAAGAACAAACGCTTTTCATCCTCACGCAGAGATTTAAAAGCAGCATCATCGGCCAACTCCTGACGTCGGGTTTGAATGGCAAAGTAGGTTTGCCCGGCCGCGATAACAGGTTTCGCGGGATCACCATTTTGCACGACCAGATAACAGGCGTAGCGGGAGAGTTTTACGTCTTTTAATTCCCGACTAGCTCCTGACCCAATTCGTACCATTGCGAGGATCTCCTCGAAATGGTCACTCTCTAATTGACCACTGGCTACACATGACTCCGCAGCTTTCTTTATCACAGGTAGAAAATGTCGGTACTCTGAATATTCAAGAACCTTAGCTAATTCCCGGGCAGACCAATATTCGATCCCAGCATCATCAAACTGTTTCATAGCTTCAAATGGTTGATGTTCACTCATAAAAACATTCCTTCGTTAAGAGTATTGGTACTGGATATTTTTACAGTGAAACATTCGTTACAACAAGACAGTTTCATGTGTGCTGACGCACAAAAAAGCCCCGTCATTTCTGGCGGGGCAAAGGCATGGAGCTATTTAGCTATTTAATGCGGGACGTTCGCTGATGGCGATACGTTGTGGAGCAATGGTTTCAGGTTCATTACGGGTCAAATCGATATGCAGCAAGCCGTTAGTAAAGCTTGCGCCTGAGACCTCCATATTTTCAGCCAGCGTAAAGCTCAGACTGAACGGCTGAGTAACCAGCCCCTGGTGCAACCATTTTGTCTCTTTTTCCGGCTGCTGCGGTGTACCTTTCACGGTCAGGCGTGTGCCCTCCAGTTGAATATCCAGATCTTCCTGGCGGAAACCGGCTAACGCGAGGGTAATGCGGTAGTGGTTATCATCGCTCTTTTCGATGTTATAGGGTGGGAAGCTCTGGCTTTCACCGGCGTTTTGTAAGGCATTGGCCAGTTTGTCAAAACCGATCCATTGACGCAGCAGTGGGGATAAATCGTAGTTACGCATAATAATCTCCTTCTAAGAAGCGAGTAGGTACCTTTCGGCTCCCTGACGGCAAGCCGATTGCTTAGCAGGGCCGCCTGAAGCGGCCCACAGAATTAGTTGATTTCGATGCGGCGCGGTTTGTTCGCTTCGGGAATAACGCGCTCAAGATCGATATACAGCAGACCATTCACCAGGTTTGCGCCGCGAACATGAATGTTCTCCGCTAACTGGAACTTACGTTCGAAGTTGCGCTCGGCAATACCCTGATACAGGTAAGTACGTTCTTTTTGCTCATCCGCATGAGCGCCTTTTACCACCAGCAGATTGTCCTGAGCGGTAATTTCCAGCTCGCTTTCAGCGAAACCGGCAACAGCAATCGCAATGCGGTAATGGTTTTCGTCTACCAGCTCAACGTTGTACGGAGGGTAGCCGCCATTACTCTGGCTCTGGTTGTTTTCCAGCAGGTTAAACAGACGGTCAAAACCAATAGCAGAACGGTACAGCGGGGATAAATCAAAGTTACGCATAATCAATAGCTCCTGAAATCAGCGAGAATGTGAGACCTTCCATCATGGACAGGTCAGGTAGCCAGGACACCCATCAGGCATGCCCTTCTGTTGTCTACATCCTAAAAATGGGTCTTAAAACAAACTTTTCAAGCGTATTCATCTGACTTTTTTTGCAGTTTGTTGTCTATTGCATACACTGGGGAGAGCAGTTGTTATCGATAAATCGCGATAGCCGCCACAGTGCGACGAAATGGTGATGTTATTTTCGCAACGGATCGCTTTAACTCATCATGCAAACACGATGAAAACAGATGAATAAATGATGATAAAAAAAATGTTGGTAACACTGACAATGTGCAGCGGGATGGCGTTTTTGAGCGGCTGTTCCAGCATAATGTCACATACCGGAGGCAAGGAAGGGACGTATCCTGGCACACGCGCCAGCGCCACTATGATAAGCGAAAGTGATACGAATTGGGGAACGAAGTCGCTGGCGATTCTGGATATGCCTTTTACGGCGGTGCTTGATACCGTATTGCTTCCATGGGATCTCTTTCGTAAAGATAACTCGGTGAGATCCCGCGTAGAAAAGAGCGAGGAGAGAACCCAGGCCACGAACGCCGTTCTCCCCCCGGCGAAAATGCCTGCTCCTTAATTAACGCCCTGTTTCAGTCATCCACAATTGGCGGAAACCTTCGACGTCTTCCATCCACGCAACCCGTCGCCCATCAGGAGAGAAGACGACCGCATCGGCCGAGGGCGGGTTGCCGTGACGATCCGTTAAAAAATCAATCTCTCCCGTCTGAGCATCACAACAGGCGATTCTGTTTTCCAGCACAAACCCCAGCCATTTTCCCGACGGATGCCAGTTGAATGCTGACTGAATACCCGTGGCGCAGCAGGTAAGCTGACGCGGCTCACCACCTTGTGGTGAAATTAACCACAGCTGCACAACGCCATGGTTATCGCGCATTAAAAACGCAATTTCAGACGCCTGTGGATTACTGCGCACCCAGTGGCGCGGCTGATTCACCAGCCCCGGAAAGGTACGCTCATGAGTAAACGTCAGACGGCGTTGGTGAATGCCGGATGGCGGCGCAGGCATTGTCGCCTCTGTGCCCTCCAGCGGTACGTCACCCGGCTGTTTCCAGCCGCTTTCATTCTGTGGCAAATCAACGATAAACAGCTCCGGCACTTTCTCACCGGTAACTGACAACGTATCGCCGATAAACGCCAGTGTGCTATCACCCACCCAACCTTCTTCATAGGCTCGGTTTATTTCATCGCTCCCCGGTTTTGGCGCAGGCGTCGTTTGACTCACCAGCACGCACCAGCGGCTCCCGCTATATTCACGCGGATGCTGCGCGGATACGTTCACCGGACCATACGGCGCAGCCACGCCGACGTTACGTAAATCCAGCGCCGGAGAGCGTTCATGCAGCACATGGTCGTTATAAGTGAAACTGACAAACTCACCGCTCGGGCTAAAGACATGCACATGACTGCCGCCACGTAACGCACCAGGCGTGTACGGCGCGGTGATATCCATTGCATCCAGGTTAGTCACCTCAGCCTGCGAAACAATCACTCCACGGCGATGATGAAAATCGTAATCCCATGTTTCATCAGGATTTTCTGGTCCATGAATAAAAACATACTTTTCCGACTTTGGATGAACGGTCACCACGCCAACATGTGCCCCCTGGACGGCACGATAGATGACCTCAACCTCGCCGCTCTGTACATTCACGCGCTCGATGGTTTCACCGGTGAATGAGGCGCCGGAAGGACGCACGTCAAAGACCAGCCACTGACTGTCCGGGGTCCAGGTGTTGATATTAGTAAGCTGATGATTACGCGGCGTAAAGGTGATTTGCTTCATGGGATGCCCTGATACAAGACGATTTTAACAATCATACTTCACAAGCACTTCACTTTCAGGCTTTAGCGTATGCCCTTCTTCATTATTTGCGGACAGAAAGATGGAACATTTTGATGTGGCGATTATCGGATTAGGCCCGGCAGGCGCAGCGCTGGCGCGACAGTTGAGCGGAAAAATGCGCGTGATCGCATTGGATAAAAAGCGCCAGTGCGGCAACGAAGGCTTCACGAAACCCTGCGGCGGATTGCTGGCCCCAGATGCCCAGCGTTCGTTTATCCGCGACGGGATAACGTTGCCCGTTGATATCATCGCCAATCCACAGATATTTAGCGTTAAAACGGTGGATGTTGCAGCCTCTCTGACCCGTAACTACCAGCGCAGCTACATTAATATCAACCGTCATGCTTTTGATTTATGGATGAAATCTCTTATTCCTGAAGATGTACAGGTGTATCACGACAGCCTGTGCCGCAAGATCTGGCGCGAAGGCGATAAATGGCATGTTATCTTTCGCGCCGACGGTTGGGAGCAGCAGATCACCGCGCGTTATCTGGTCGGAGCCGATGGCGCGAACTCGCTGGTACGCCGTCACCTCTACCCTCAGCACCAAATCCGTAAATACGTCGCTATTCAGCAGTGGTTCGCAGAAAAGCATCCCGTCCCCTTCTACTCATGCATTTTTGATAACGACGTAACCGACTGTTATTCATGGAGTATCAGCAAGGATGGTTATTTTATCTTTGGCGGCGCATACCCCATGAAGGACGGCCAGGCGCGCTTTGATGCGCTGAAAGCGAAGATGGAAGCGTTCCAATTCCAGTTCGGCAACCCCGTGAAAAGCGAAAAATGTACGGTGCTGTTCCCATCGCGCTGGAAAGACTTCGTCTGCGGTAAGGACAATGCGTTTTTGATTGGTGAAGCGGCCGGTTTTATCAGCGCCAGCTCGCTGGAAGGAATTAGTTACGCGCTTGATAGTGCAGAAATCCTCAAATCAGTATTAATACGGGATAGAAAGGATATGAATCTCGCATACAGGCATGCCACTCGCAAGCTACGTCTTAAACTGTATGGCAAGATCCTTAAAAGCCGCATATTAACAGCGGCGTGTATCCGGAAATGGATAATGCAAAGTGGCGTTGCGCATATCCCCCTGACAGGGTCAGAAAAACATCCGCCAATGAAGTTCTGGTGGAGGTTTTTAATAAAGGAATGAATGTTCACCCACTTTCGACAGATTATCGCTATCACTTGCAATCGTAGCCAGCATGGGGAAATTAGCCCCGGTATACCAGGATTGTGGTAAAGGTAGCCGTGCCATGTTGTTTCCGGGGCGGAGTTGAAGTTGTGCCAGCGTATCAAGGGAGTAATTTCGCCAGTGATGCGGCAGCGACAGGCGTAGCGGCACGGCTTTTTCGCCCGGCACTGGCGTTGGCAAACGCGAATCACTCACATCGTAGTTTCTGTGCAGCACCAGATATTTCTCCGGCACCCGACGCTGGCTGTTCCACCACTTGCCATCCAACATATCAAACTGAAAACGGGTTATTGTTTCAGGCTTAGCTCCCAACTGCGTCAACGCCTGATACAGTGCCTTGTTCATTGCTGCATCGTACATTTCTGATGTTGCCAGTTGCCCATCAAGGATCAGCGACACCGCAATTCTTGCCCCCAACAGGTTGGAGTAGAGATCTTCCGGTGAAAATGCGGAAACTTCCTCAGAAAATCCAGGAACTGACTCAAAACCGTACCATTGTGCAATTTCATGCCAGGCCGCGAGCTGAAAGGCCAGATGCGCTGCCAGCCAGGCAGCTAATGCGTAACGATCGCCTGCCGTTTCAGGTGGAGTAAAGGCATTGAAAGCAATATGCCGCTCCGCGAGCTCATCTTCCAGACGCAGCGTAAAAGGCTGGCCTAACCGTGGAAGTAGATGGCTAAAAAGCCAGACCGTCATATCTGCGGTATCTCTTACATGCGCGGTATCGATAAAACCGCCGCGTGAGGTATACACAATGCCATTGTGTTCATGCCCGATACCGGCCAGATTCACTAACCCTAACAGCAGGCTGTCGTTATAGCGATGCTCGCCAATACCGTCAGCCGCAACGACGTTATCAAGTTCATAAAACGGTACCGGCATATCCAGCACCTGCGCGTGCAGGTCGTAACCAAAAGCACAGCACGGACGTAACCCTTGAGGCGCGGGGAGCGGCGAAACTACCGGCCAGGCGGTGCTTTGAGCCTTATCATCTTCCGTTAGCTGCAAAGGTACAGGTATCGCAGCATGGACCCCGACCGTTGCCAATAACAAGGTCGTCATCAGCAGCACTTTATTGATCAAAACGCCTCTCCTACCTGAAAATAAAAACCGCTGCTCCCTTTGCCAATGCCATAATCCAGACGCACATTCACCCGCGGCTTAAATTCAAAACGATACCCCACCCCCGCCGAGGGTAGCCAGCGTCCATCATCCAGCGCGCTAAATGATGGCCCCATCGTCCCTGCGCCCAGCCAGCCGACCACGCCATGCCGCCAGTCAAGTTTACGGCGATACTCTACCTGCCCGCTGACGGCGTTTTTATCGCGATAGCGTCCTTCGTAATAGCCACGCATCCGCTGATTGCTTCCAAGCAATGGCATCATGCTCCACGGTACATCACCCTGAGTAAACGCACCGTCCATCTCCCAGGCAAGCACATTCTTCTCGTCCAGAGAGTGGTAGAGGCTGTAGTGCAACTGGTATTCATCAAATCGGGTATCGCTCCCCACATCGGGCGTATAGCGGGTATAGCGTACGTCGGCATATTGTCCCTGGCGCGGGTTAGGAACAAAGTCACGGTCATCCCAGCTAAGTTCTACACTACTGCCGGAACTCAACACCGACGCGCCCTGCCCGGTATTCTCAATTTTGGGGGGATCATTGTCATCCATTTGCGCAGCATGCTGTGCGTTCAACGACCAGCCGAGTCCCAGATAGACATTAGGCGCTAACCGTCGATACAACGTGGGGCGTAGATCCAGCACCTGAGCCGTATATTGCTGTTTCTGGCTGTCTTTATCTCCTGCGCTAAAACCCTGTCCCCAGTAATAAGTTGGGGTATCGGTTAATGCGCCATTGATAAAAAAACGCCAGCGATCGTCGGCAAAAAAGGCGTAATTTTGCATTGTGACGCCGAAAGCGCCCGTTGAGCTAAAGTAACCGCTGAGGGTCAGCGTCGAATTCTGACTCACCGTGTCGTTTGGGTCCGGGCGATACATCCCCACCACCGCCGTGCCGATCCCCAGTCCCAGTTCGGGAGTGTAGAAAGGCCCCGGCATTACCCCCCAATCGATACCTTTGCTGGCGTTAAAGTTATCGCTGGCACCCAGTGTATTCAGCCAGCCGTCAACTTCTTCACGGCTGGGGAGCGCGGCCTGCGCCGCCGTTCCCAACAGGCTGAATGCACAGAGCAAAAACAGACGAGTCAAACTATTCAAAAGCGATACTCACCGGCGACAAAGAAGCTATTACGCTCAGCAAAGCCAATTTCAGAGGTGATATTAAAGTTGCGTGTCAGCTCATACTGCGCGCCGACCAGGACGTTCCATGGGGATTGCAAATGCTGTTTAACGTCGAAACGGCCATTTCCGTCCTTATTCGCCAAATCAACCATTCTCTGCAGCGTAGCGGAGGGCATGGAGAGATCGTTCAGGCTTCCCTTAAACTCTTGCTGCACATCCTGATACATAGACCCCACCCAAACGTTGAGTTTCCCGGAGGGCAGATGCAGCGTATCCACGCCCGGCGTCGCAAAACGGTAGCCGACTCGCGGAGAAACCGTGAAGGCATCGATACTGCCGTCAAGAATGTCAAACTGCGTCTGGGTATAGTTGGCATCAACAGCGGTAAACCAGTTCCCGACACCGCCGACCAGCGTTGTCCCGATACCGTAGGTGGTGCCTTTGAAATCGAGTTTAAAATCCAGGTTTTGCAGATTCGCCGGATAATGATATTTACGCGCGCCCTTAACCCCGACGCCAATCTGCGAAATCGAATGACCGTCGGTGTAGCCCACCAGCCCGTAGATATTCATAAAGGGCAGCAGCCAGGCATCCAGCTTCAGGGTTTCGGTTTTACTGCTCTCGCGCGTGTTGCCGACCTTGATTTTGAACGCGTTATCCAGCGAATGGCCGCCCAGAGAAAGGCCATTAAAGTTAATACTGTCTACATTAATATTCTGCCTGATATTCATGTAGTTAATATTCACACCAAACGGCTCAGGCAGGTCGTAGCCACGTTTACGCGCCTCGTCACCTAAAAAGGGCAAAGCAGAGTGGCTTGCGGCAGGTTTAGCCGCCGGTTTTACCGGCACAGGAGTAGCCTGACCATCGTCCTGATAATCATACAGCGGTGTTAACGTTGAGCCAGAATCCGTCGCAGCCCAGGCTTGAAAAATCAAACAGGAAGACGTCATCAACACCAGGCGAATGCTTGTGTTAGTCATAAGAAAACATAGTTGCAGGCAGGAACCGCCTGAATATAAAAGAAGGTGGGAGAGTATAGAAATTGTGTACTAAATGGGGGGATTAATGTGCTGTTTCACATCTGATAATACAAACATGATTTTTATAACATTCTTAATGTTTTATGCCTGGCCGAAGCCAGGCATAACACACATCAGGAGAGGACGTACTTCTCAATGGCCCAGGCAACACCGTCTTCCAGATTAGATTTCGTCACGAAGTTGGCGATCTCTTTCACCGTTGGAATGGCGTTATCCATCGCAACGCCCACGCCGGCGTATTCAATCATCGCGATGTCGTTTTCCTGATCGCCAATCGCCATAACCTCCTCGGCTTTAATTCCCAACGCCTCGGCCAGCGATTTTACGCCAGTCCCTTTGTTGACGCGTTTATCGAGGATTTCGAGGAAGTACGGCGCACTTTTCAGCACGGTGTACTTTTCTTTCACTTCCGCCGGAATGCGCGAGATGGCCTTGTCGAGGATCTCCGGCTCATCAATCATCATCACTTTCAGAAACTGGGTCGCAGGATCCATTTTTTCGGCTTCACAAAACACCAGCGGAATCGTCGCGACAAACGATTCATGCACCGTGTAATAACTGATATCACGGTTCGCGGTATACAGCGTGTTGCGATCGAGCGCGTGGAAATGCGAGCCAACTTCCCGGGAGAGCTGCTCCAGGTAGCGATAATCATCATAGCTCAGCGCGGTTTGCGCAACGGTACTGCCATCGCCTGCTTTCTGCACCAGCGCACCGTTGTAGGTAATGCAGTAGTCACCGGGTTGTTCCATATGCAGTTCTTTCAGATAGCTGTGAACGCCGGCATACGGGCGTCCCGTGGTCAGCACTACGTTCACGCCACGCGCGCGTGCCGCAGCAATTGCCGTTTTGACCGCAGGTGAAATGGTGTGATCGGGCAGCAGAAGTGTGCCATCCATGTCGATAGCAATAAGTTTGATAGCCATGAGTTCCCCGGATGAAATAAGTCCGTCCTCATGCTAACGCGATTCCGCTCAAAAAACAGCTACGAAAAGGGGGATAGAAAGGGGAATCAAGATTCCCCTTTTGTGGTTCGGTTGTAGGCCGGAAAGGCCTACAGAAGCAGGCCTTGGTGTAGGTTAAATATCGATGTTCGCCGCTTTCAGGGCGTTTTCTTCGATAAACGCGCGGCGTGGTTCGACGGCATCGCCCATCAGGGTGGTGAACAGCTGGTCGGCGGCAATCGCATCCTTCACAGTAACGCGCAACATGCGACGGCTTTCCGGATCCATGGTGGTTTCCCACAGCTGTTCCGGGTTCATCTCGCCCAGACCTTTATAACGCTGGATAGCGAGACCGCGACGAGACTCTTTCTGCAGCCATTCCAGCGCCTGCTCAAAGCTGGCCACCGGTTGGCGGCGCTCGCCACGTTCGATAAACGCATCGTCTTCGATCAGCCCGCGCAGCTTCTCACCGAGCGTACAAATACGATGGTACTCGCCACCGGTCACAAACTCGTGATCCAGCACATAGTCGGTATCCACACCGTGAGTACGTACGCGTACAATCGGCTCAAACAGATTCTGCTCTGCGTTATGGTGAACATCAAACTTCCACAGGCTACCGTGCTGTTCTTTTTCGTTCAGCTCGGTAATCAGCGCGTTAACCCAACGGGTAACGTTCTGTTCGTTCGCCAAATCAGCTTCCGGCAGCGTCGGTTGATAAACCAGCTCTTTCAGCAGCGCTTTCGGGAAACGACGTTCCATACGGCCAATCATTTTCTGCGTCGCATTGTATTCAGAAACCAGTTTCTCTAACGACTCACCTGAGAGGGCAGGCGCGCTGGCATTGGTGTGCAGCGTGGCGCCATCCAGAGCGATAGAGATCTGGTATTGATCCATCGCTTCATCGTCTTTGATGTACTGTTCCTGCTTGCCTTTCTTCACTTTGTACAGCGGTGGCTGCGCAATGTAAACGTGGCCGCGTTCAACAATTTCCGGCATCTGACGATAGAAGAAGGTCAACAGCAGCGTACGGATGTGCGAGCCGTCGACGTCAGCATCGGTCATGATGATGATGCTGTGGTAGCGCAGTTTGTCCGGGTTGTACTCGTCACGACCGATACCACAGCCCAGCGCGGTGATCAGCGTTGCCACTTCCTGAGAGGAGAGCATTTTGTCGAAACGCGCTTTCTCGACGTTAAGGATTTTACCCTTCAGCGGCAGAATCGCCTGGTTCTTACGGTTACGCCCCTGCTTCGCAGAGCCGCCCGCGGAGTCCCCTTCCACCAGGTACAGTTCAGACAGCGCCGGGTCACGTTCCTGACAGTCCGCCAGCTTGCCCGGCAGACCGGCTAAGTCCAGCGCGCCTTTACGACGGGTCATTTCACGCGCGCGACGTGCTGCTTCACGGGCACGGGCCGCATCGATAATCTTGCCGACGACGATTTTTGCGTCAGACGGGTTTTCCAGCAGGTATTCGCTCAGCAGTTCGTTCATCTGCTGTTCAACCGCCGATTTCACCTCAGAGGAGACCAGTTTGTCTTTGGTCTGCGAGGAGAA
Source organism: Citrobacter sp. TBCS-15 (assembly GCF_005280815.1). Taxonomy (NCBI): domain Bacteria; kingdom Pseudomonadati; phylum Pseudomonadota; class Gammaproteobacteria; order Enterobacterales; family Enterobacteriaceae; genus Citrobacter; species Citrobacter sp. TBCS-15. The sequence goes on from NZ_SZWK01000251.1 coordinate 406,398, forward strand.
TTTTGGGTCCGGCACTTTCACGGAAACCACGGCAATCAGGCCTTCACGGGCATCGTCGCCGGTGGCGCTGACTTTCGCTTTTTTGCTGTAGCCTTCTTTGTCCATGTAGGCGTTCAGGGTACGGGTCATCGCCGCGCGGAAGCCTGCAAGGTGAGTACCGCCGTCACGCTGCGGAATGTTGTTGGTGAAGCAGTAGATGTTTTCCTGGAAACCGTCGTTCCACTGCAGCGCCACTTCAACGCCGATACCGTCTTTTTCGGTGGAGAAGTAGAAGATATTCGGGTGGATCGGCGTTTTGTTTTTGTTGAGATATTCAACAAACGCCTTGATGCCGCCTTCGTAATGGAAATGATCTTCTTTGCCGTCACGCTTGTCGCGCAGACGAATAGAGACACCGGAGTTCAGGAACGACAGTTCGCGCAGGCGCTTCGCCAGGATGTCGTATTCGAACTCGGTCACGTTAGTGAAGGTTTCATGGCTTGGCCAGAAACGCACCTGGGTCCCCGTAACTTCTGTTTCGCCCGTTACCGCCAGCGGCGCCTGCGGCACACCGTGCACATAAGTTTGCTGATGCACTTTGCCTTCACGACGAATCACCAGCTCCAGTTTCTGCGACAGGGCGTTAACCACGGAGACACCTACGCCGTGCAAACCACCGGAAACTTTATAGGAGTTATCATCGAATTTACCGCCTGCGTGCAGAACGGTCATGATAACTTCCGCCGCCGAAACGCCCTCTTCCGGATGAATACCGGTTGGGATACCACGGCCATCGTCAGTAACAGACACGGAGTTATCAGCGTGAATCGTTACCACGATATCTTTACAGTGACCCGCGAGCGCTTCGTCGATAGCGTTATCTACCACCTCGAATACCATGTGGTGCAGACCGGTGCCGTCATCCGTGTCGCCGATATACATACCCGGGCGCTTACGCACCGCATCCAGCCCTTTCAGGACTTTGATACTGGAGGAGTCATAAGAATTCGACATCAACGTTTCTCGCTCATTTTATCTTGGGTTAATCCGTTATTTTACCCTTTTCCACGGTAAACATCTTCGAATTTTCATCGGACATGTCTATAACGTGTTCAGCGCTGATTGCGCTGACAAAGACCTGTGATTGCGTGGCTTTTAAGCGGCTGGCCAGCAGCCCGCGACGCGCATCATCCAGTTCAGAGGCAAAATCATCTATCAGGTACAGGCAGCGCCGTCCGCTTTCACGGGTCAGGAACTCCCCTTGCGCCAGACGTAAGGCGCACATTAGCAGTTTTAGCTGCCCACGCGACAACGTGTCTTCTACCGGCGCACCGTCGGCACGAATGCGGAAATCCGCCTTATGCGGGCCGTGTGCGGTGTAGGTCAACATGCGATCGCGTTCAAAACTGCGTTCCAGCACCTCGGCATAATCTGTCTCCTTCTCCCAACCACGCTGGAAAGAGAACGAGAGAGAAAACTCGGGAAGAAACTGCTGGCAGGTATCCGCCATATCCTGCGCGATACCCGCGCTGTACTCCGCGCGCCAGGTGCTGATTTGTTCCGCCAGCGGGATAAGTTCTCTATCCCACGGGCGCAGTTGCTCATAACGACTCACCTGACGCAGTGCCGCATTGCGCTGCTTGAGCAGTCGCTTCAGGTTGCTCCAGGCGGTGAAAAATCCGGCTTCATTGTGAAAGCATCCCCAGTCAAGAAATGCTCTTCTGTATTTGGGGCCGCCGTTGAGTAAAGTAAACCCCTCTGGCGTGATCAGCTGCATCGGCATCAGGTGCGCCAGTTCAGCGACCTTGTGCCCGTCAGTGCCATCAATGCGCACTTTGCTGTCGCCCAGTTTGTCTTTCGTCAGACCAATCGACGTCTCACGCTCTTCTCCCTGCAAACGTCCGTGTAAAACAAACGACTCCTGCTCGTGGCGAATCACGCGGCCAATCTGCAAACTGCGAAACGCCCGGCCATGGCCGAGCGTATAGATGGCTTCCAGCACACTGGTTTTGCCGCTGCCGTTCGCGCCAACCAGGAAGTTAAAGCCAGGGGATAAAGCGAGATCCGCGCTTTCGATATTGCGAAAATCGCGGATCAACAGGCGGGTGAGCGACATTACAGTCTCATTGGCATAACAACATAGGCAGCCGACTGTGATGCGGCATCTTCAATCTGTACGCTCGATACGGAATCAGTCAGCAGAATACGCACGTTCTCGCACTTCAGCGCGTTCAGAACGTCCAGCACGTAGCTAACGTTAAAACCGATTTCCAGTTCAGTACCAGGATAGGAGACATCCAGAATTTCTTCTGCTTCTTCCTGCTCCGGGTTGTTGGCGGTGATCTTGAGCTGATTTTCGCTGACATACAGACGCACGCCGCGGAATTTCTCGTTCGAGAGGATCGCAGCACGGGCAAACGCCTGCTTGAGGATATCGCAACCGGCTTCCAGATGTTTGTCCGGATTTTTCGGCAATACGCGGCGATAATCCGGGAAACGACCGTCTACCAGCTTGGAGGTAAAGATGAAATCCCCCACGTGCGCACGAATATTGTTGCTGCCAATCTGCACGCGCAGCGGGTTGTCACCGCCGTCAAGCATACGCATCAGTTCAATCACACCTTTACGCGGTACGATCACCGAATGGCTGGGCAACGGCTGACCGACAGGCATTGAACAAACCGCCAGACGGTGACCGTCGGTTGCCACAGTACGCAGCTCTTCCCCTTCGGTTTCAAACAGCATGCCGTTTAAGTAGTAACGCACATCCTGATGCGCCATCGAAAACTGCGTGGCTTCAATCAGGCGCTTCATTGTGGCCTGTGGCAGAGTGAATTCGACTTCGCTCTGCCAGTCATCCAGATTAGGGAAGTCGGCAGCAGGAAGCGTGGACAGCGAGAAACGGCTGCGACCAGAGCGTACCAGCATGCGGTCGCCTTCCAGTTGAACGGCTATTTCCGCGCCTTCCGGCAACCCACGGCAAATGTCGAAGAATTTACGTGCCGGAACGGTGGTCGCACCAGGTTCATGGGGCTGGATCAACGCCACGCGCGCCACCATCTCCATTTCGAGATCGGTACCGGTCAGAGAAAGCGCACCGTCAGCGACCTGCAGCAGCAGGTTTCCGAGGATCGGCAGTGTAGGACGTCCACCCAGCGGGCCGCTGACCTGCTGAAGCGGTTTTAATAAATGTTCACGTTCAACGGTAAATTTCATAGCGTCACGAAGATAATGTTCTGATTAAATTGGAGAAATCTTCTTTAATATCATGGCTTTCTTCACGCAACTGCTCAATCTTGCGGCAGGCATGAAGCACGGTAGTATGGTCACGCCCACCAAACGCGTCGCCAATTTCCGGCAGACTGTGGTTGGTGAGCTCTTTTGCCAGCGCCATCGCCATCTGGCGCGGACGAGCTACCGAGCGAGATCGACGCTTTGACAGCAGATCCGCAATTTTGATTTTGTAATACTCCGCCACCGTCTTCTGAATATTGTCGATGGTGACCAGCTTTTCCTGCAAAGCCAACAGATCGCGCAGCGCTTCGCGCACGAAATCGATGGTAATCGCCCGGCCGGTAAAATTGGCGTTGGCGATCACGCGGTTCAGTGCGCCTTCCAGTTCACGCACGTTAGAGCGTAGACGCTTGGCAATAAAGAACGCCACCTCCCCCGGCAGACGAATGTCGTTTTCGTCGGCTTTTTTCATCAGGATCGCCACGCGTGTTTCCAGCTCTGGCGGTTCGATCGCAACAGTCAGCCCCCAGCCGAAGCGGGATTTCAGTCGATCTTCAACACCATTGATCTCCTTCGGATAACGATCCGACGTAAGGATGATCTGCTGATTACCTTCCAGCAGGGCGTTGAAGGTGTGGAAGAATTCTTCCTGCGAGCGCTCTTTGTTGGCAAAGAACTGGATGTCATCGATCAGCAGCGCGTCGACGGAGCGGTAGTAGCGTTTAAACTCTTCGATCGCATTGTTTTGCAGAGCTTTAACCATGTCCTGCACAAAACGCTCGGAGTGCATATACACCACTTTCGCGTTCGGTTTACGCGCCATAATGCCGTTACCGACAGCATGCAACAGGTGGGTTTTACCCAGACCCGTACCACCATAAAGGAATAACGGATTGTAGGCGCCGCCAGGGTTGTCCGCCACCTGACGTGCCGCCGCGCGCGCCAGTTGGTTAGATTTACCTTCAACGAAGTTATCAAACGTATGTTTAACGTTGACGTTAGAGCGATAGGTAGGTTCTGCCGGCGCCGGGACGTTGTCCCAACCAGGGCGCGCCGCAGGAGCAGCACGTTGCGGTTGTACCTGTTGTGCCACATGGGCAGGCGCGACAACATTATTTACCGGCGTCTTCAGCGTTTGCGTGACGGGTTTAGTTCCGACCTCAAAACGCAGCTGTGGGGCATCCGCTCCGCAGAAGTTATTTAGTAATCCATTAATATTATTAAGGTATTTGTCCCTTACCCAATCGAGCACAAAACGGTTTGGCGCATACAAAGCCAGCGTGTTATCGCTCAGTTCCGCCTGCAACGGGCGTATCCACATACTGAATTCTGTGGCTGGTAACTCATCCTGCAATCGGGCAAGACACTGCTGCCAAAGCGAAAGTGACACGGCGGACTCCACTCGAACAAAAGTCGATAAATGACAAAGGCTGAAACATTCATGATTGTTGACGCACACCGACAAGACCCTATGCAAAGGGTGACGTGCGAATTGCTATCTGCAATTTTTCCCCGATCAGGATCCATTGAAACGATCGGGACCGCGGATCATAGCGTAAACTGAGAAAGAGATCTTCTGTTTCTCACAGATTCTTCCCGATTTATCCACAGGATGATCCAGAATCGGCTAAGTGTAAACGATCCTGGAGAAGTGCTGCAGGTTTTAGCGCGCATATTGAAAAAATTAATGAGTAAAGATGCTTTACTGCTTAAACGATCTAATAAAGATCCCGGGCGATCCTTGCGCTTTATCCACCAGCCCGTATAATTCTTACCCCCAGCGAGTAACGGTCGCCTTACGGCGTCAACGCTGCCTGTTTTTCACACAAAACCTTGTGGAAAAAAGCGGGAAATAAGGAAAGAGAATTGACTCCGGAGTGTACAATTATTACAATCCGGCCTCTTTAATCACCCACACTGTGGCGTAAGTCGTTCGAAACTCGTTCGGGTATACGCAAAAGTCAGTGAATTTATTCAAGTTTAGGTAGAAATCGCCATGAAACGCACTTTTCAACCGTCTGTACTGAAGCGCAACCGTTCTCACGGCTTCCGTGCTCGTATGGCTAATAAAAATGGTCGTCAGGTTCTGGCACGTCGTCGTGCTAAAGGCCGTTCTCGTCTGACCGTTTCTAAGTAATAAAAGCTAGCCCCTGAGTGGTTAAGCTCGCATTTCCCAGGGAGTTACGTTTGTTAACTCCCACTCATTTCACATTCGTCTTCCAGCAGCCACAACGGGCTGGCACGCCGCAAATCACCATCCTCGGCCGCCTGAATTCGCTGGGGCATCCCCGTATCGGTCTTACCGTCGCCAAGAAAAATGTTAAACGTGCGCATGAACGCAATCGGATTAAACGTCTGACGCGTGAAAGCTTCCGTTTACGTCAGCACGAACTTCCCGCAATGGATTTCGTGGTGGTGGCGAAAAAAGGGGTTGCTGACCTCGATAACCGTGCTCTCTCGGAAGCGTTGGAAAAATTATGGCGTCGCCATTGTCGCCTGGCTCGCGGGTCCTGATAGCCCTCATTCGGGTCTATCAACGCCTGATCAGTCCGCTGCTTGGGCCGCATTGCCGTTTCACTCCAACCTGTTCGAGCTACGGAATTGAGGCATTGCGCAGGTTTGGAGTGATAAAAGGCAGTTGGTTGACGGTGAAACGCGTATTAAAATGCCACCCTTTACACCCTGGTGGTGACGATCCCGTCCCGCCCGGACCATTTGATACCAGAGAACACTAACGATGGATTCGCAACGCAATCTTTTAGTCATCGCTTTGCTGTTCGTGTCTTTCATGATCTGGCAAGCCTGGGAGCAGGATAAAAACCCGCAACCTCAGGCCCAACAGACCACGCAGACAACGACCACCGCAGCGGGTAGCGCCGCAGACCAGGGCGTACCGGCCAGTGGCCAGGGGAAACTGATTACGGTTAAGACTGACGTGCTTGATCTGACCATCAACACCCGTGGTGGTGATGTGGAACAGGCTTCGCTGCCAGCTTACCCGAAAGAACTTGGTTCTACCGAACCGTTCCAGTTACTGGAAACCACGCCACAGTTCATCTACCAGGCACAGAGTGGCCTGACCGGTCGTGACGGCCCGGATAACCCGGCTAACGGCCCACGTCCGCTGTACAACGTCGAAAAAGACGCATTTGTACTGGCAGACGGTCAGAACGAACTGCAGATCCCGATGACCTATACTGACGCAGCGGGTAACACGTTCACTAAAACGTTTGTCCTCAAGCGTGGTGAATATGCTGTCAACGTTAACTACAGCGTGCAGAACGCCGGCGAGAAACCGCTGGAAATCTCCACCTTTGGTCAGCTGAAGCAATCCATCAATCTGCCATCTCATCGCGACACCGGTAGCAGCAACTTTGCGCTGCACACCTTCCGTGGCGCGGCCTACTCCACGCCGGATGAGAAGTATGAGAAATACAAATTCGACACCATTGCTGAAAACGAAAACCTGAACGTCAACGCTAAAGACGGTTGGGTCGCAATGCTGCAACAGTATTTCGCAACGGCATGGGTTCCGCGTAACGACGGTACCAACAACTTCTATACCGCTAACCTGGGTAACGGCATTGCCGCTATCGGCTATAAATCACAGCCGGTACTGGTACAGCCAGGCCAGACTGGTGCGATGACCAGCACCCTGTGGGTCGGCCCGGAAATTCAGGATAAAATGGCGGCCGTTGCACCGCACCTGGATCTGACCGTGGATTACGGCTGGTTGTGGTTCATCTCTCAGCCGCTGTTTAAACTGCTGAAATGGATCCATAGCTTCCTGGGTAACTGGGGCTTCTCCATCATCGTTATCACCTTTATCGTTCGTGGCATCATGTACCCGCTGACCAAAGCGCAGTACACCTCCATGGCGAAGATGCGTATGCTGCAGCCGAAGATTCAGGCTATGCGTGAGCGTCTGGGCGATGACAAACAGCGCCAGAGCCAGGAAATGATGGCCCTGTACAAAGCTGAGAAGGTTAACCCGCTGGGCGGCTGCTTCCCGCTGATCATCCAGATGCCAATCTTCCTGGCGTTGTACTACATGCTGATGGGCTCCATTGAACTGCGCCATGCGCCGTTCGCGCTGTGGATCCATGACCTGTCTGCACAGGACCCGTACTACATTCTGCCGATCCTGATGGGCGTGACGATGTTCTTCATTCAGAAGATGTCTCCGACCACCGTGACTGACCCGATGCAGCAGAAGATCATGACCTTTATGCCGGTCATCTTCACCGTGTTCTTCCTGTGGTTCCCGTCAGGTCTGGTGCTGTACTATATCGTCAGCAACCTGGTAACCATTATTCAGCAGCAGCTGATTTACCGTGGTCTGGAGAAGCGTGGGCTGCATAGCCGCGAGAAGAAAAACTCCTGATTCGGTGTAGGCCGGATTAGGCGAAGCCGCCATCCGGCAAACGGAACATAACGTAAAGGGCGGTCATTAGACCGCCTTTTTTATTGCATCACAAAGAGACATATCATGAGCCATAACGACACCATCGTCGCTCAGGCCACGCCACCGGGACGTGGTGGCGTGGGTATCCTGCGTATCTCCGGCCTGAAGGCACGTGAGGTCGCAGAAACCGTGCTGGGCAAACTGCCAAAACCACGTTATGCCGACTATCTGCCGTTTAAAGACGCGGATGGCAGCGCGCTGGATCAAGGAATTGCCCTGTGGTTCCCCGGTCCAAACTCCTTTACCGGTGAAGACGTTTTAGAACTGCAGGGTCACGGCGGTCCGGTGATTCTCGATCTGCTGCTCAAACGTATTCTGACCATTCCCGGGCTGCGCATTGCCAGACCCGGTGAATTCTCCGAGCGCGCGTTTCTCAATGATAAGCTCGATTTAGCCCAGGCCGAGGCGATTGCCGACCTGATCGATGCCAGCTCGGAGCAAGCGGCTCGCTCAGCGCTGAACTCGTTGCAAGGCGCCTTTTCCGCACGGGTAAATCATCTTGTGGAAGCGCTCACTCACTTGCGCATCTACGTGGAAGCGGCGATTGATTTCCCGGATGAAGAAATCGACTTCCTGTCTGACGGCAAGATTGAAGCGCAGCTCAATAGCGTTATCAGCGATCTTGATGCTGTACGTGCCGAAGCGCGTCAGGGCAGCCTGCTGCGCGAAGGGATGAAGGTGGTGATTGCTGGTCGCCCGAACGCCGGGAAATCAAGCCTGCTAAACGCCCTGGCTGGCCGCGAAGCCGCCATTGTCACCGACATCGCCGGCACCACCCGCGACGTACTGCGTGAGCATATCCATATCGACGGCATGCCGCTGCACATCATCGACACCGCCGGTCTGCGCGACGCTAACGATGAAGTTGAACGCATTGGTATCGAACGTGCCTGGCAGGAAATCGAACAGGCCGACCGCGTACTGTTTATGGTTGATGGCACCACCACCGACGCCGTAGACCCGGCAGACATCTGGCCAGACTTTATTGCCCGTCTGCCAGCTAAACTGCCGATTACCGTGGTGCGTAACAAAGCGGATATTACCGGTGAGACGCTGGGCCTTAGCGAAGTAAATGGCCACTCACTGGTTCGTCTCTCCGCACGTACCGGGGAAGGTGTTGATGTGCTGCGCAACCATCTCAAGCAGAGCATGGGCTTTGAAACCAATATGGAAGGCGGCTTCCTGGCGCGTCGTCGTCACCTACAGGCGCTGGCAGAAGCGGCGGAGCATCTCGAGCAGGGCAAAGCTCAATTGCTCGGAGCATGGGCTGGGGAACTGCTGGCAGAGGAGCTACGCCTGGCTCAGCAGAACCTCAGTGAGATCACCGGTGAATTTACCTCCGACGATCTGCTGGGACGGATTTTCTCCAGCTTCTGTATCGGTAAGTAACCTTGTGTTGCCCGGTAGCGCGATGCTAACCGGGCCTACAGGCCCCGTAGGCCGGAGAAGGCGTTTACGCCGCCACCCGGCAACAACAATTTCCCATGTGGAAATCACTGTTGTCCAAATGGCAACTCGTGCAGTTGACTCTCTGCCCGTATGCTTAGCGCCACATTCCTCATGAGGTCGCTATGACACGCTTTCTAATCTGCAGTTTCGCCCTGGTTCTTCTTTATCCTGCCGGTATTGATATGTATCTGGTGGGGCTGCCCCGCATTGCGGCCGATCTACAGGCCAGCGAGGCGCAACTGCATATTGCGTTTTCGGTTTATCTGGCGGGAATGGCGACGGCGATGCTTTTCGCCGGTAAAATTGCCGACCAGTCAGGCCGCAAACCGGTCGCCATAGTCGGCGCACTCATCTTTATTTTCGCCTCTGCGCTATGTTCTTTCGCCGAGAGCGGTACGCCGTTCCTGGTAGGCCGCTTTATTCAGGGAGTGGGCGCTGGCTGCTGCTATGTGGTGGCTTTCGCTATTCTGCGCGATACGCTCGACGATCGCCGCCGCGCAAAAGTGCTGTCGCTGTTGAACGGAATCACCTGTATCGTACCGGTGCTGGCTCCGGTCATGGGACATCTGATTATGCTCAAGTATCCGTGGCAAAGCCTGTTCTACACGATGATGGGTATGGGTGTAGTCGTATGCCTGCTGTCGGTATTTATCCTGCGAGAATCGCGCCCAGCGACCCTCACGACGTCTACACCAAAGAACCACACCAACGAGTCTTTGGTGAACCGTTTTTTCTTAAGCCGCCTGGCCATAACCACCCTCAGCGTGTCGGTGATCCTGACCTTCGTGAATACCTCTCCGGTGCTGCTGATGGAAGTGATGGGCTTCGACCGTGGTGAATACGCCACGACGATGGCTATGACCGCAGGCATCAGTATGGCGGTCTCTTTCTCGACGCCGTTCGCCCTCAGTGTATTCAAGCCTCGCGTTCTGATGCTGACTTCACAGGCGTTATTTCTGGCAGCGGGCGTAGTGTTAACCCTTGCCGCCTCACACGCAGTAACGCTGTTTGGGCTGACTTTAATCTGCGCCGGGTTCTCGGTTGGTTTTGGTGTCGCCATGAGTCAGGCGCTGGGACCGTTCTCGCTGCGTGCAGGGGTTGCCAGCTCGGCGTTAGGTATTGCGCAGGTTTGCGGTTCATCACTATGGATTTGGCTGGCAGCGGTCCTCGGCCTTGATGCGCTGAATATGCTGATCGGGATTCTGATTGGCTGTAGCATAGTGAGTATCATGCTGATTATCATTGTTGCCCCTAACCGGTCCGCGCCAACTCATGAAGAAATCCCTCAGCAGTCTCGATCTTAATTTGTTGCTCTGCCTGCAACTATTGATGCAGGAACGCAGCGTTACCAAAACCGCCAAACGGATGAACGTCACGCCGTCGGCGGTGAGTAAGTCGCTGTCGAAACTGCGGACCTGGTTTGACGACCCGCTGTTTGTAAACACCCCGCTGGGACTTACGCCGACGCCATTAATGGTCAGCATGGAGCAGAATCTGGCAGAGTGGATGCAGATGAGCAATCAATTGCTGGATAAGCCGCACCATGAGGCTCCGCGCGGGTTGAAGTTTGATCTGGTGGCCGAAACGCCGTTGGTCATGATCATGTTTAACGCCCTCTCCCGGCAGATCTATCAGCGTTATCCCCAGGCGACGATCAAAATACGCAACTGGGACTATGATTCGCTGGATGCGATTATTCGCGGCGAGGTGGATATCGGCTTCACCGGCCGCGAAAGTCATCCGCGTTCGCGAGAACTGCTGAGCCTACTGCCGTTGTCGATCGACCATGAAGTGTTGTTTTCCGATCTCCCTTGCGTCTGGCTACGTGAAGATCATCCGGCATTGCAGGAAGAGTGGAGTCTGGACACATTTCTGCGCTATCCCCACATCAGTATTAGCTGGGAGCAAAGCGATACCTGGGCGCTGGACGATGTGCTTCAGGAGATGGGGCGCACACGCAATATCGCGTTATGCCTGCCAGGTTTTGAGCAGTCGCTGTTTATGGCCGCCCAGCCGGATCATGCGCTGATAGCCACAGCGCCGGTCTATTGTCAGCGTTATAACCAACTCCACCAGCTTCCGCTAGTGGCGCGTCCTATGCCATTTGATGCTGCGCAGTTAGAGAAAATGCGCGTACCGTTCACCCTCCTTTGGCATAAACGTAACAGCCATAATCCGAAGATCGTCTGGCTGAAAGAAACGATCAAGGCTCTGTATCGCGATATGTCCTGACGATCCGCCGCCACAGTGTTGCTTAAATGACCATTCTGGCAACAGAAATGTAAATGTCGCGTAATGTATTCCATTTCCGTTTATTTTTTAGCCGGTAAAACCTGCCTGAACGCCGTGTAAATGTTACTCTGGTTATAATCACGGACCATTAATCACGGAGCGAAAAATGGCGACACATTTTGCCAGAGGGATTCTTACGGAGGGACACCTGGTTTCAGTTCGTCTCCCTACTCCATATCACATTGAAGCAAGTAATCTACCCGCTCACCGTCGAACACGCTTCCTGGCCTCCCGAAGTCTTCTCGCAGAACTGATGTTCATGCTTTACGGCACCAGCACGTTGCCTGAGATTGTTACTGAGGCGAAAGGTAAGCCCGTTTTTCGCGATAAAAACCTGCCGGGATTTTCGATTTCTTATGCCGGAAATATTGTTGGCGTTGCACTGACAACAGAAGGTGTTTGCGGCCTGGATATGGAGCTTCAGCGAGCGACACGCGGTTTTCACAATCCGAATTCAACACAAACCTGGCGCTTCTCCAGTAACGAAAATCTGTGGATCAATAACCAAAACGACCCTAACGAAGCGCGTGCGCAGCTCATTACGTTGCGCCAGAGCGTTCTCAAACTCACCGGCGATGTGTGTAATGACGATCCGCGCGAACTCCAGCTTTTACCCGGCGCAGGGCGTCTGAAATGTGCCCATGTTGCGCAGGTTGAAGCCATTTGCGATGCGGAAGATGTGCTGGTGTGGTCGGTTGCGGTTACGCCAACCATTGAAAAACTCAAGGTTTGGGAGTTTGATGGTAAACAGGACTGGAAAAGTTTGCCTGATATCCAGACTCGCGCCAATGAGCCAACGGGTCGCCTGATCCGGTTCTCTCAATTATGCGCAGCGAAAAGCCATACGCTTAACTGATTTAACCTTCATGATGAAACAGGAGTCACCATGTCTGAAACATTGAATGTTGTTACGTTACTGGGAAGTCTGCGCAAAGGTTCGTTTAACGGCATGGTTGCCCGCACGCTGCCTAAAATTGCGCCCGCAGGAATGGAAGTGAGCGCGTTACCGTCGATTGGTGATATCCCGCTGTATGATGCCGACCTCCAGCAGGAAGAAGGTTTCCCGGCCAGCGTAGAAGCGCTGGCAGAGCAAATCAGGAAAGCTGATGGTGTTGTTATCGTGACACCAGAATATAACTATTCTGTTCCTGGCGGATTGAAAAACGCCATCGACTGGCTGTCCCGCCTGCCCGATCAGCCATTATCTGGCAAGCCGGTACTGATTCAGACCAGCTCAATGGGCGCTATTGGCGGCGCGCGCTGTCAGTACCATCTGCGTCAGATCCTGGTGTTCCTCGACGCCATGGTGATGAACAAGCCGGAATTTATGGGCGGCGTCATTCAGAACAAGGTGGACCCGCAGACGGGTGAAGTCATCGACCAAAGCACGCTGGACCATCTTACCGGTCAACTGACCGCATTTGGCGAGTATATTCAGCGCGTGAAAGCGTAAACGAAAAAGCCCGGCGATTTGCCGGGCTTGTCTTTCTAAAACCAAATAAACAGCGATCAGTGCGCGTCGATAAACACAATCTTCAGCACAAACAGCAGCGCGACAACGATGACGCACGGGCTGAGATCGCGCAAACGTCCGGTCCCGATTTTCATCACGCAGTAGGAAATAAAGCCCAGCGCGATACCTTCGGTAATCGAGAAGCTAAACGGCATCATCACGGCGGTAATGAACGCAGGAACCGCTTCTGTCAGGTCATCCCACTTCACGCGCGACAGGCTTGATGTCATCAGCACACCGACGTAAATCAGCGCACCGGCCGCGGCATAGCCCGGCACCATTCCCGCCAGCGGCGACAGGAAGATAACCAGCAGGAACAGCAGGCCGACAACCACGGCGGTAAGCCCAGTACGTCCGCCGACAGAAACCCCGGAAGAAGATTCAATATACGCGGTAACGGAAGAAGTACCGATAAACGCGCCGGTGACAGATGACACGCTATCTACATACAACGCCTGCTTCATACGCGGGAACTTGCCCTTCGCATCCGCCAGACCGGCTTTATCCGTAACGCCAATCAGCGTACCGGAGGAGTCGAACAGGTTGACCAGCATGAATGAAAAAATCACCCCCGCCAGGCCAATATTAAACGAACCGGCCAGATCGACATGGCCAATAACGGACATCACGCTCGGTGGCGCAGAGACGATACCGTTGTAATGCACATCGCCCAGCATCCAGCCCAGTAACGTGGTAACAATGATGGAGATCAGCACCGCCGCATGAATGTTGCGTGACGCCAGAATCGCGATAATAAAGAAGCCCAGAATACCGAGCAGCACGCTGTGAGACGTCAGGTTGCCGATGGACACCAGCGTGTCTTTGTTCGCCACGATAACACCAGCGTTTTTCAGCCCCATCATGCCGATGAACAGACCAATACCGCTGGTGATCCCCACGCGCAGGCTAACCGGGATATTAGCAATCATCCAGTAACGTACGCGGAAAATTGTCAGCAGCAGCAGACCTACTGCGCCCCAGAAGATAGCGCCCATACCAATCTGCCAGGAGAGGCCCATCGCGCCAACGACCACGAAAGCAAAGAATGCGTTCAGGCCCATTGCAGGCGCAAGTGCGACCGGCAGGTTGGCAAACAGGCCCATCAGGATGCTACCAAAAGCAGCAATAAGACAGGTGGTAACGAAGACGGCGCTGGTATCCATGCCAGCTACGCCAAGAATTTGCGGGTTAACAAAAACGATATACACCATCGTCAGGAAGGTCGTTAAACCGGCGATCACTTCGGTCCGTGCCGTCGTGCCATGTTCGCGCAGTTTGAACACGCGTTCCAGCATCCCCTGGCCAGAAGCCTGGGTTGTGTGTTGTTGACTCATTATCAATTTCCGAACAAGGAGGGAAAATTCGTCGCTATCCTATACCAAAATGCGACAATAGGGTTGAGTTATGAGCAACTTTTTTCATTGATTTTGCTTATACGGCAACGATTGCGTGGCCCAATAATGCATTACGAAAACGTTAAACTTGTTAAAATGGAAATGACATGTCCCAGATAGAAGCCGTATTTTTTGACTGTGACGGTACCCTTGTCGACAGTGAAGTGATTTGTTCTCGCGCGTATATCAGCATGTTCCAGGCGTTCGGCATTACGCTCGATCTTGAAGAAATTTTTAAACGCTTCAAAGGGGTAAAGCTGTACGAGATCATCGACATTATCAACGAAGAGCACGGTGTCGAACTGGCAAAAGCCGATTTAGAACCGGTTTACCGCGCTGAGGTCGCACGTCTGTTCGATACGGAACTGGAAGTGATCGCTGGCGCTAATGCGCTACTGGACAGTATGACGGTGCCCATGTGTGTAGTGTCCAACGGTCCAGTCAGTAAAATGCAGCATTCGCTGGGTAAGCTGGGCATGTTGCACCATTTTCCTGATTTATTGTTCAGCGGTTACGATATTCAACGCTGGAAGCCCGATCCGGACCTGATGTTCCATGCGGCAAAAGCGATGGACGTCAACGTTGAGAACTGCATTCTGGTCGATGATTCCAGTGCCGGCGCGCAGGCGGGGATTGCTGCGGGAATGGAAGTATTCTATTTCTGCGCCGATCCGCACAACAAACCGATCGATCATCCAAAAGTGACGACTTTTACCGATTTGGCACAGTTGCCGGAATTGTGGAAAGCGCGCGGATGGGATATTACGCGTTAACTGAAATGCCGGATGGCGCTAACGCTGATCCGGCCTAGTTTCTACGTTTTTATTACTCTTTCGGATCTTTGCCCGCCAGCAGCTTATCCAGTTCATCTCCACCTACGTGACGGAAATCTTGTCCCTTCACGAAGTAGAAGATGTATTCACAGATATTCTGGCAACGGTCACCGATACGCTCGATGGAACGGGCGCAAAACAGCGCGGTAAGCACGCTTGGGATAGTACGCGGGTCTTCCATCATATAGGTCATCAGCTGACGCACGATGCCTTCATATTCCTGGTCAACTTTCTTATCTTCACGATAAATACGTACCGCTTCGTCCAGATCCATACGCGCAAACGCATCCAGCACGTCATGCAGCATCTGCACAGTGTGGCGGCCCAGTGATTCCAGGCTGACCAGCAGCGGCTGATGCTGATGCGAGAATTTCTCCAGCGCGGTGCGACAAATTTTGTCCGCCACGTCGCCAATACGCTCCAGCTCAGCGATGGTTTTGATAATCGCCATCACCAGGCGCAGGTCGCTGGCGGTCGGCTGACGTTTGGCAATAATACGCACGCAGGCTTCGTCGATCGCCACTTCCATCATGTTGACGTTCTTATCGCCTTCAATGACGCGCTTCGCCAGCTCGCTGTCCTGGTTATGCATGGCGGTAATCGCATCAGAAAGCTGCTGCTCGACCATGCCGCCCATGGTCATCACCTGGGTACGGATGCTTTCCAGTTCGGCATTGAACTGGCCGGAAATATGTTTATTTAGGTTAAGGTTATCCACAACAAGCTCCTGAATCAGCCGTAACGACCGGTGATGTAGTCTTCAGTTTGTTTCTTCGCGGGCTTGGTGAACAGATCGTCCGTGTTGCTGAACTCAATCAACTCGCCCAGGTACATAAATGCCGTGTGATCGGAACAACGTGCCGCCTGCTGCATGTTGTGGGTCACGATAACAACGGTGTAATCCTCTTTCAGCTCGGTGATCAGCTCTTCGATACGCCCGGTAGAGATCGGGTCGAGCGCTGAACATGGCTCATCCAGCAGAAGCACTTCCGGGCGAATGGCGATGCCACGCGCAATGCACAGACGCTGCTGCTGACCACCAGAGAGAGAGTACCCACTCTGATGTAATTTATCTTTGGTTTCGTTCCACAATGCGGCCTTGGTCAATGCCCACTGCACACGCTCGTCCATATCCGCACGAGAGAGCTTCTCAAACAGACGCACGCCAAACGCGATGTTGTCGTAGATGGACATCGGGAACGGCGTCGGCTTCTGGAATACCATCCCCACTTTGGCACGCAGCAGCGCGATATCCTGGGTATTGGTGAGAATATTGTCGCCATCCAGCAGGATTTCACCTTCCGCACGCTGTTCCGGGTACAGCTCAAACATTTTGTTGAACGTACGAAGCAGCGTCGATTTACCACAGCCTGACGGCCCGATAAACGCCGTAACCTGGTTTTTAGCAATATCCAGGTTGATGTTCTTCAGGGCATGGAATTTGCCATAGTAGAAGTTCAAATCACGAACCTGAATCTTACCCGGAGCAGTATCAACCATACTCATTTCAATCTATTCCTCATCCGGCGCCGCATCAGCCACGCCGTAAAAATTAACCGTGTTTCTTCTTCGCGAAAATGACGCGCGCCAGAATGTTCAGCAGCAGTACGCACAGGGTAATAATCAGTACCCCAGCCCAGGCCAGTTGCTGCCACTCAGCAAATGGACTCATCGCAAACTTAAAGATAGTGACCGGCAGGTTGGCGATAGGCTGCATCATGTCGGTGCTCCAGAACTGATTGGAGAGCGATGTAAACAGCAGCGGAGCCGTTTCACCGGCAATACGCGCAATGGCCAGCAGGACACCTGTAATAATGCCCGAGACAGATGCCTTCAGGGTGATCGCAGAAATCATCTTCCACTTCGGTGTACCCAGCGCATAGGCAGCTTCACGCAGGCTGTCCGGCACCAGTTTGAGCATGTTCTCCGTGGTACGAATCACAATGGGCACCTGCAGCAGCGCCAGCGCGATAACGCCCGCCCAGCCGGAGAAGTGTTCCATTTTTGCGACCACAATGGTGTAAACGAACAGACCGACCACAATTGATGGCGCAGAAAGCAGGATGTCATTGATAAAGCGGATGACCTCAGCCAGCCAGGACTTACGCCCGTACTCAGCCAGGTAGATGCCCGCCATAATACCCAGCGGGGTGCCAAACACGGTCGCCCACAGGATCAACAGTCCGCTACCGGCCAGAGCGTTCGCCAGACCACCACCAGCCGTATTCGGCGGCGGCGTCATTTCGGTGAACAGCGCCAGAGACATACCGTCAATACCACGGGTAATCGTGGACATCAGGATCCAGATCAGCCAGAACAGACCGAACGCCATGGTCGCCATAGAGAGCGTCAGGGCGATACGGTTCTTCAGGCGGCGACGCGCCTGCATTTTACGGCGGGATTCCGCAAGCGCAGTGGTGTTTTGCATTTCAAGCGTAGCCATTAGCGTGCCCCCTCGTTCTTCGCAAGGCGCATGATCATGAACTTAGACGCAGCCAGTACGATGAAGGTGATCACAAACAGAATCAGCCCCAACTCCATCAACGCAGCAACGTGCAGCCCTGATTCCGCTTCGGCAAATTCATTCGCCAGCGCAGAGGTAATACTGTTGCCAGGCATGTACAGCGAGGCACTGTCGAGCTGATAGGTGTTACCGATGATAAAGGTCACCGCCATAGTCTCACCAAGTGCACGGCCCAGACCCAACATCACGCCGCCGATCACGCCATTTTTGGTGAACGGGAGGACGATGCGCCAGATAACTTCCCAGGTGGTACAACCGATGCCGTAGGCTGACTCTTTCATCAGCACTGGCGTTTGTTCGAACACATCGCGCATAACCGCCGCAATGTAAGGAATAATCATGATGGCGAGGATCACACCCGCAGCCAGAATCCCAATACCAAACGCCGGACCAGCAAACAGCGCGCCAACAAACGGAATGTTGGAAAGGATGTTCCCGACCGGTTCCTGGAAATAAGTCGCAAACAGCGGAGCAAAAATAAACAGGCCCCACATGCCGTACACGATACTTGGAATTGCCGCCAGCAGTTCAATAGCGATACCCAGCGGGCGACGCAGCCAGCCAGGTGCAAGTTCAGTCAGGAATAAAGCAATGCCGAAACTCACCGGAACGGCAATCAGCAGTGCGATAAGCGAGGTGACCAGCGTACCGTAAATCGGTACTAATGCACCGTAGATATCATTTGGCGCATCCCATTCTTTGGTCCACAGGAAGGAGAAACCAAATTTCTGAATGCTTGGCCAGGAGGAGATAACCAGAGAGACAATAATGCCACCCAACATCAATAGCACAATCAGCGCAGCCAGTTTTACCAGCGCGCTGAATATCATGTCACCCTTTTTACCCGGTGGGTTAAAAGCAGGCTTTGTTGCAGCCATAAATCACTCTTTAAGTTTGGGCCAGGAAGCAAGCATTTTATCGTGCTTCCCGGCTAACGTAATGCCATACCCTAAATAATCCGAGTTGCAGCAAGGCGGCAAGCTTGTGAATCCCCAGGAGCATAGATTTACTATGTGACTGGGGTGAACAAGCACAGCCAACACAGCTGCGGCTCGAAGTATGACGGGTATTTAGTACAGCGCTTTACCGCTGCTGTCTTTCACGTTGGTTTTCCATGCAGCACGAACCTGCTCAACCACGCTGTCCGGCAGGCTGGCATAATCCAGGTCATTAGCCTGTTTGCCGCCATTTTTGTACGCCCAGTCGAAGAACTTCAGCACTTCAGCGCCCTGCTCAGGTTTCTTCTGCTCTTTATGCACCAGGATGAAGGTGGTGGAAGTGATTGGCCACGCATCGTCACCTTTCTGGTTGGTTAGATCCTGAGCGAAGGTTTTGCTCCAGTCAGCACCTTTCGCAGCGTTAGCAAAGTTCTCTTCGGTCGGGCTTACCGGTTTGCCATCGGCAGAAACCAGTTTGGTGTAAGCCAGGTTGTTCTGCTTAGCGTAAGCGTACTCAACGTAGCCGATAGAGCCAGGCAGACGTTGTACGAATGCGGCGATACCGTCATTCCCTTTACCGCCCAGGCCGGTCGGCCAGTTAACGGTAGAACCGGAACCAATTTTCGATTTCCACTCTTCATTCACTTTTGCCAGGTAGCTGGTGAAAACGAACGAAGTACCTGAACCGTCAGCACGGCGCACAACGGCGATATTCTGCGAAGGCAGCTTCAGACCCGGGTTCAGTTTGGTGATGGCTTCATCATCCCACTTCTTAATTTTGCCGAGGTAAATGTCACCCAGCGTTTTGCCGTCAAGCACCAGCTCGCCGGATTTCAGGCCAGGGATATTCACCGCCAGCACTACACCGCCGATCACGGTCGGGAACTGGAACAGACCTTCTTGATTGAGTTTTTCGTCAGACAGCGGCGCATCTGAGGCACCAAAATCAACGGTATTCGCAGTGATTTGTTTTACACCACCGGAGGAGCCGATACCCTGGTAGTTTACTTTGCTACCGGTCTCTTTCTGATAGGTATCTGCCCATTTGGCATACACTGGCGCAGGAAAAGTTGCACCTGCACCCGTCAGGCTCGCTGCGGCAAAGGCAGAGAACGCGCTCATGGATAAGGTCGCGGCGACAACAGTTGCGACAGTGGTACGCATAACTTTCATAATGTCTCCTGCACGGTTTTCGTAAATTGTTGTTTGAGTTGCTACTGTGAGCAAAATAGGACAAACAGGTGACAGTTAAATGTACGAAATATGACAGTTTTATGACAGATAAAATTAACTTACAACCATTTGAATTTTAAGGATATTTTTAAACATGAAAAACAGAGATGTTAAAGACGTATGACAGCGACTGTCACAAAACAGTCGCCAGGAGATCGGTGTGTGAACGCAATTGTTATTTTGTATATTCAATCGTAAATTCGGAGTCAGCGTTGGCGGTGCCCGGCATGATGGTATCGCTGATAGCAATGTAGCGAGCCATAAATTGCATATCTGCCGTTCCGGCAACAGGATCAATATCAGCGCTCTTAGACGTTGTGTACAATGGCACCTGTGAACCATCGCCCAGATTATAAATGCGGATAGCCACCCCCGACGCGGCAACGGCCTGGCCAGTCCCCGTATAATCGCCAGGACTTGCCCCAGCAACCGGAGTACCAATCGCCAGATCGCCATTACCGTTAGCCGCTTCTGTACCGTCAAAACGAACCGCCGCTTTACTATAGGTATCAGGGCATTTCTCAAGACGGATATGAAATTCGGTCTGCATCGCGGTAGAACCTATACCTGAAAATGCGGTTCTGTTGACTTTACCTAATGCCACATTCTGATTAGCGGTATCTGCAGTTACTTCACAGGCGCTGTCAATAACTTCACCGAGAAAATGTACGGTGCCATCAGAAGCCAGCGTATTTCCTGCCATAAAAAATGAAGATACCACTAGCGTCGTTTTTAGTATTCCTTTCATCATGTTGATTCCCGTTATTAATAAAATAGGATTAGATTAGTTCGTTATTTCCAGCGTGATCGTTGCGTAGGCTTCAAATGTACCAGGTTGAGGCCGTGCTCCCGTCGCGCTGGCAGGCGCGGCAGAAAAAGTCAAAGAGTTAGTCTCGGCGCCGGCATTATTGACGCCCATATCCATATCCATTTTTCCGCCTGTCACCTTAACCATCTGATCCCATTTGTCATAAATCATAATTCCGACATCATCATTACCCAGGACTTTCATCATATTTGCGCTGGAATCAACGGGATCCGCATTAAATGTTGAATAGACGATATTCTCATCCAACATTCCGGTACATTTCACCTGAACCGTTTTGGTCACTTTATGGCCTGCAGCAGCGGTGCCTTGCGTTGTCGAAAAATCCGCTACGGGGATCTTACCGAAATTCACCTCTATCACCTGGCCGGAATCAATTTCACAACTCTGCGGCGCCACGATATCGCCAACAATTCTGATTTCTGCCAGTTTGTCGGTGCTGGCAACGGAGGAGCTAGCATCAAGCCCCCCGTATAAATCAGCCACAATAGAGCCAGGAATGGCGACCTGACCAACAAACGGTTTATTAATAAGGAAAGAGACTTTGACTTCAGACCCGGTATCCAGCGTTGCAGCATCGCCCTCAACGGTATCGGTATAACAACCGGTCCCCTCGATGACCACATTAGGTTCAGCCTCAAAGGGAACCGCAATAAGGCCTCGCCCATGAACCTTAATCGACGTTGCAATACTCAGGTTATCGTTGAGCGTATAGTACGTGTAACCGTTTTTAGTGGTATCAATACTCAAAGGCGAACGGGCGGTATAATAAATATTACGAAATATCGATGAAAAGTGGGTCAGACAGCTACAGCTAACCAAATACGATTGTGACGATGTTAATGTCTCCAGATCCCTGACTTCTGTTCCGGCTTTATTTTTTTCTGCAGGAATCTTGGCGTTATTGAGATTAAGGTCATAAATATAAGTCCCTTTGTCCGTATGACAAATACCATCGCCAGCCCGGCAAACAGGTGAAATCAGAACCATAAAGCAAGAAGATAATATTATTGTCCATAAACGCATAATTAAATTCCTTATTGGCAAGTGACGGCTTGCTGCACCAGTTCAGCATTCTCTGGTTTATTACCCAGCGTATAATTAACAGCACATGTTGTTGCTTTATCACCGCCCCAGCTTAGGGTGAAACGACCGTTTTCCGGCATCCCCGACAAATAGAGTTCGCCGTTATCGCCGACAATCCCGGTTACCGTTCCAGAATCCAGCTCCGCCGACGCCATCGCGCCAAACGGCGCAGGTTTGCCATTCGACTGCATCACATTAAACAACACGCGATAACCGACATGCGTTACAAACGCTGCTTTCACCACGGCGCCGCGCGTTGGCACCAGATTGACTACAGTGCTATCCAGCTCAATATTGGCTTTGGCAAAATAGTTGCTGTCAATTGCCACGCGGTTTTCGTCGTACGGGTTAAGCTGCGTTTTCACCGTATAGCCCCGCCAGTCTGTAGCAACCCCGGTCGTGTTTTCTACGGTAAGGCCATCAGCGCCCGGCGCTTCCACCAGCGCGACGGTTTCCCCCAACTCCTGCGAGAAGGTCACACCGCCGCTGTGAACCAGGATGCCGCCGCGCGCACCATAGTTCAGCGTCTGTGAATCACGGCTCCAGGCATAACCGCCGTTTACTGAACCATAAGTACCGTCATATCCCATGCTGGCATTCCCGCCATAGGTATCTTCCGGTGAGCTGGTCCAGGATTCCTGCACGTTATAGGAAAGATTGTGGCCCTCCAGCAATGTGCCGCCAACGCCAGCCTGCATTGTGCTGTCGTTATGATTATTTTGCGTCATCGAGTAGTTAACGTAGCTGCTCTCCATCGCCCCTGAAAGCGGGATGGAAACCGTCAGCATGAATATCTGTTCGTGATCGCTGTCATCGTTGTCGTTTTTATTATTGCTACCGGAAGAACGATTCGCAGAGTCGGTATAGTTCCACGACGCGTTCCACGAAATTCGCCGCCAGCTGTTGCTATAGCCAAACTGCACCAGGCGCTCGACTTCATCCGTTTGCCAGTATTGCTGACGGCTTAATGTCAGATAAATATTGCCAAAACCGGGGCCAAATGATTGCGTCCAGGTTCCTTCCACGCGGCTACGGCGGTTGCCCGTCTCCCAGAAATCAGAGCTGTTGTCCTGCCGCGATGCCCACTCGCCGAGGGTGTAATAGCCTTCCGTGGAATAACGGTACCCCACCAGACGGAAACTGGTGTCGGTATCATCAAAACGTTTGGAGTAGAGAAAACGCCAGGACTGGCCGCTTTCATTATCACCATCGTCAAAGTGTGAACGGGCGTGGGTCACATCAAACGATACGGCCCCGATCGACCCCATATCTTTACCCATACCAAGCGCGGCGGAAGCATAATCTTCCGCAACCTGCGTGCCGCCATAGAGCGTTAATCCCCATGGCAGGCCATGCAACACCTGCGCCTGAACGACGTTAGGGGTAAATCCGCTTTCATCGCGCATTTCACCGACGCTAATATCAAAATCGGTCTGGCCTTCACGCTTCAGTATCGCCAGCGACGCGTACGGCTGGGTAAAGTGCTGCTCGCTACCGTCTTCTTCTTTTATGGTGACATCAAGATCGCCGCCGCCGCTGGTGGTGTTCAGGTCGGTGATCTCGAAAGCGCCCTGCGGCACGGCTGACTGATAAATGACATATTTATTCTGCCGGATGATAACAGTGGCGTTACTTTTCGCCACCCCGCGAACCACTGGCGCAAACCCGTTCTGGCTCGACGGTAGCATGTCATCGTCGGTATAGAGTCTGACCCCGCGGATCTGGGCGCTGTCAAAGACATCACTCGCCGTCCAGGTGTCGCCGACCATAATCTGGCTGCGCAGCGCGGCGATATCGCGCTGGACATAGCTACTGATGGAGTGATATTCCGTGTCGCTGCCAGTAGCGCTTAGCGTACTGTAGTTACGCAACCGCCATGCCCCCAGGTTAATCCCATTACGCAGGTTCAGATAATAAGAGTCATCGTTCCCATTGTCGTAATTAGACTTTACCGTGTGCGATCCGGAAAAATCATAATTGACCATCATCGCATTGATGCCCTCATCCCAGCGTGATGGGCTGATATAGTCATAGGCCGCCGTGTTCAGATAGATCTGTGGAACAGATATATTTAACGCCAGCTTATTTGCATCTAATAACCAGGTAGAGCCACCAATTAACGGAACGGGATTCACGCAGGCTGTATTATCGACATCCTGCAAACCTTTCACTGCGTCTACCTTGACACCATACGACGACAATACCTCCTTAACCGCGACAAAGCAGGGATGCAGGTCGGCATCCGGTTGATCCTGCACAAAGGTCACATCCCGTCGTTCAAACAGTTTCCCGTTAATGACGATATCGACCTTATAATCGCCCGGCGGCAACGCGTTGGAACGGTTAAACTGATGAATATCCACGTCCACGGGGTGATCGATTTCCAGCAAACCAGGGTTAAACAGCGTTTCACTGGCCATTGTCGGGAAAGCGATACTTAGATATGCACCTGAAATCAAGACGAGGCAAAGACGAGGGTGAATCATCAAGATATCCTTATCGCAAAACTAAAGCGCTTGCTTAACAGGGCTACTAATCGCGCCATAATCATTAATAAAACGCCAGACTAAAGAGTGACCCGCAACACCAGCAGGTAAATCCAGCGTTAATTTTTCAAAAGGCTTTATCATATTCAATGGAATATCTTTACCATCTACAGAGACATCCATGATATTCATATGAATAGGACTATTATTTTCTACAACCAGTTTACTTCCCTGCCGATACCATTTGACTTTAGCTACCGCTTTTTCAGGGATAAGCGTAATAGAGGCCGGGCGCCAGAATAACTTGATACGCGTTTTAATTGCGATCTCAAGCGTACTGCTATCTTTATTTTTACTGGATGGCGGAATGTTTTTCACGTTAAACCAAAAAACAGATTCACGATCCTTTGGCAACTCACCTGCTGTTTTAATAATGCGCAGCACTTTTTCCTGACTCGGCTCAAGACGAGAAACAGGAGGAATTACGGTAAAAGGTGGTTTGCTCTTATCATCCTTACTGAAAGGATCAACCCATACTTGTATTAGATAAGGCAAATCAACTTCTTTATTGTAAATAGAAATAGTAGAGTCAGGCTCGCTGCCATGAAAGATGACGCGAGTTCCACCGACAACAATACCTGCCAAAGCAGAGGGAAGATTAAGGCACAGGAGTGCCAGAATAAATATTTTTATTCCACGAGCAAACATAAACATACTCATCCCTGGATAAAAAAGACGCCAGACATTTATACAACCACAGTTGTTCATAATGACAGGCGTCAATAAATTAATAAAAGACGATTAAAAAGAACGAATCTTATTTTTGATATTCAACCGTAAACTGAGAATCTGCGTTAGCAGTACCCGCTGTGACGGTTGCGTTAGTGGCAATATAACGAGCGATAAACTTCATGGAAGCCGTACCCGCTGTGGTATCAATCGTGCTGTATGCAGAATCGTTGTACAGTTTAACCTGAGAGTTATCCGCGCGGTTGTAAATACGGATCGCTACGCCAGATGCCGCGATGGCTGCGCCAGTACCTGTGTAATCACCAGGGGTAGAGCCATTAGCAGGGTTACCGATAGCCAGGTCGCCATTACCGTCAGAAGCTTCATTACCATCAAAACGAACGGCAGCCTTGGTATACGTGGCCGGGCACCCGGTCAGATCGATATGGAATTCGGTAGGTGCAGCGGTACTTCCCACGCCAGCAAATGCCGTTTTGTTAACTTTGCCTAAATTAACGTTTTGATCAGCGGTTTGTGGCGTGACCTGACAGGTGCTGTCAACTACTTCGCCAAGGAAGTGAACGGTACCGTCAGATGCAAGAACATTACCAGCAAATACTGTGGAAGACAGAACCAGCGCACCTGCAATTAAATTAAGTTTCATTATAACCCCATTAATAATATTATATCCCTGTGCTTTACTTATATTTCAATAATAAAACACACCATCCTTACGGCGGCGAAGATTACACTTAAGAATAAGGATTACAATAAATTTATTATCAATCCGGGCTGTTATAAATCAATAAATAAATATAAACAATACATCATTTATTAAATATTATTTTTCATGATATACAAAAATGGCTATTTTAAATACATCAGTCTATAAAATTAAGAATTCATCAATATCATTATTCTGCAACAACCTAAAAATGATTATTTCTTGCGCACTTTAACAAATAAAATACATTCACCAGATAAACGAAATTAAGTATAAAATTATCTAGGCAAATAAATATAAAAAACAGGATGTTTGTAACAAAAAATGACAGGGGAGACAAAGAAATATGACAGACAGATATAAAAAAAGCTGCTGATTTCTCAGCAGCTTTTGTTGGTGAACAATTACTCTACGGTAACCGACTTCGCCAGGTTACGCGGCTGGTCCACGTCGGTACCTTTAATCAGCGCCACGTGATACGCCAGCAGTTGCAGTGGAACGGTGTAGAAGATCGGCGCTATTACCTCTTCCACATGCGGCATCTCGATGATGTGCATGTTTTCGCTACTGGTAAAGCCAGCATCCTGATCGGCAAAGACGTACAGCTGACCGCCGCGGGCACGAACTTCTTCAATGTTGGATTTCAGTTTTTCCAGCAGTTCGTTGTTCGGTGCGACCACGATAACTGGCATATCCGCATCGATCAGCGCCAGCGGACCATGCTTCAGTTCGCCTGCGGCATAAGCTTCAGCGTGAATATAAGAGATCTCTTTCAGCTTCAGCGCGCCTTCCAGCGCAATCGGGTACTGATCGCCACGGCCCAGGAACAGCGCATGGTGTTTGTCAGAGAAACCTTCCGCCAGAGCGGCAATGCGTTTGTCCTGGGAGAGCATCTGCTCAATACGGCTCGGCAGCGCCTGCAGACCATGAACGATCTCCTGCTCAATAGACGCATCCAGGCCTTTCAGACGAGACAGTTTCGCCACCAGCATCAGCAGAACGGTCAACTGAGTGGTAAAGGCTTTCGTGGAGGCCACACCGATTTCGGTACCGGCATTGGTCATCATCGCCAGGTCGGATTCGCGCACCAGAGAAGATCCCGGTACGTTACAGATTGCCAGCGAGCCCAGATAGCCCAGCTCTTTAGACAAACGCAGACCCGCCAGGGTATCCGCCGTTTCACCAGACTGGGAAAGGGTGATCATCAGGCTGTTACGACGCACGGCAGATTTGCGATAGCGGAATTCAGAGGCGATTTCGACATCACAAGGAATACCCGCCAGCGATTCAAACCAATAGCGGGACACCATACCGGAGTTGTATGACGTACCACAGGCGATAATCTGGATATGTTCAACCTGAGACAGCAGCTCATTAGCACGCGAGCCCAGCTCGCTTAAATCCACTTCACCGTGGCTAATGCGCCCGGTCAACGTATTTTTAATCGCGTTCGGCTGTTCGTAGATCTCTTTCTGCATGTAGTGGCGATAAATACCTTTTTCGCCCGCGTCATATTGCAGGTTCGATTCGATATCCTGACGTTTCACTTCCGCGCCAGACTTGTCGAAAATAGAGACCGAACGACGGGTCACTTCCGCGATGTCACCCTCTTCCAGGAAGATAAAGCGACGGGTTACCGGCAGCAGCGCCAGCTGATCGGAAGCAATAAAGTTTTCCCCCATACCCAGACCAATCACCAGCGGGCTACCAGAACGAGCAGCCAGCAGCGTTTCCGGGTTACGGGTATCCATGATCACCGTGCCGTAGGCACCACGCAGTTGCGGAATAGTACGCAGTACGGCTTCACGCAGCGTACCACCCTGTTCCAGCTCCCAGTGCACCAGGTGAGCAATCACTTCGGTGTCGGTTTCAGAAACAAAGGTGTAACCACGCGTTTTCAGCAGTTCACGCAGCGGTTCATGGTTTTCAATGATGCCGTTATGCACCACGACAATGTGTTCAGAAACATGGGGATGCGCGTTCGCTTCTGAAGGTTCTCCGTGGGTCGCCCAACGGGTATGAGCGATACCGGTACCGCCATGCAGCGGATGTTCTTCCGCCGCTGCAGTCAGCATCTGCACTTTACCCAGACGACGCAGGCGAGTCATATTGCCTTCAGCATCGACAACGGCCAGACCAGCAGAGTCATAACCACGATATTCCAGACGACGTAAACCTTCGAGAAGGATTTCAGCTACATCACGCTGCGCGATAGCGCCAACAATTCCACACATATTTTTTGATTCCGAATTTAGGCATTAGCCTGTCGTTGTCGCTGACCTGTTTCCCCTTCGTCTTTCACTCCGTAGCTACGTTGGCTACGCTTGCTCACTACGGTCACTTACTTTAGTAAGCTCCCGTAGATTCCCAAGCTTGCCGCCTTGCTACAGCGCGAAATACTTTGGGTAATACCCGTATTCCGGGCGCCCCGAGCCTTGTAGAGAGTGGGGTTATTTTTATGGTACTGCTTGTTGAGCGGAGGATTATGTTATCCCCTCGTCTCTTGTCTGCCTGATGGCGCTCACGCTTATCAGGCCTACAGAACGTCACCGCACGCAGGCCACCATCCGGCAAAAACTGAATTACTTTTTCTTCACCGGGCGCTGCCAGCCTTGTTTATGAACCTGAGGCACACGGCTTAATACCAGTTCGTTATCGGCAACATCGCGCGTTACGGTCGTCCCCGCCGCGATGGTGGCGCCTTTACCCACGGTGACAGGTGCCACCAGCTGAGTATCGGAACCGACAAACACATCATCGCCAATAATGGTTTTAAATTTATTCGCGCCATCGTAATTGCAGGTGATCGTACCCGCGCCGATGTTCACGTTATCGCCAATTTCCGCATCGCCCAGATAGGTCAGGTGACCTGCTTTAGAGCCTTTACCCAGACGCGCTTTTTTCATTTCGACGAAGTTACCCACGTGTGCGCCTTCCTGCAGCTCTGCACCAGGGCGCAGACGCGCGAAAGGACCGATGGTGCATGCTGCTTCCAGATGCGCATCTTCCACAACGCTGTACGGACTTAGCTCACAACCATCACCAATCACGCTGTTTTTGATGATGCAGCCAGCGCCAATCTTGACGCGATCCCCAACAGTTACGTTACCTTCAATGATAACGTTAGTATCAATTTCGACATCGCGCCCGTGAATAAGCGTACCGCGAAGATCAAAACGTGCCGGATCGCGCAGCATCACGCCCGCCAGTAGCAGTTTTTCTGCCTGCTCGGACTGATAAACACGCTCCAGACGAGAGAGCTGAAGACGGTTGTTCACCCCTTCCGTTTCACTGATTCGTGCCGGATGTACCGCAGCAATTTCACGCCCTTCCTGATACGCCATCGCAATGATATCGGTGATGTAGTATTCACCCTGCACATTGTTGTTGGTCAGTTTGGACAGCCAGCGCTTCAGGTCTGCGCCGTTGGCAATCAGGATGCCGGTGTTGATTTCCTGGATTTGACGCTGCTCGTCAGTGGCATCCTTATGTTCAACAATGCCTGTGACTTTACCGTTATCACGGGTAATACGCCCATAACCGGATGGGTCGTCCAGGTTTACCGTTAACAAGCCGATTCCACCCTGCGGTTTAGCATCACGCAGGCGACGTAGTGTTTCGGTGGAGATCAGCGGCACATCGCCATAGAGCATTAAAATGTCTTCGTCATCACTAAAGAATGGTGCCGCCTGTTGCATAGCATGACCGGTACCCAACTGCTCGGCCTGCAGGACCCAGTTCAGGTTGCCATCTTTCAGCGTCTGCTTAAGCAAATCACCACCGTGTCCGTAGACCAGATGTACGTGAGTCGCGCCTAATTCATTAGCGGCATCAATGACATGCTGCACCATCGGTTTTCCTGCGAGGGTATGCAGCACTTTAGGGAGATCGGAATACATACGCGTGCCTTTGCCTGCGGCAAGGATCACGACGCTCATAGCATTATTCAACATACACGTCCTGACTGTAATTTGAGAACGAATTTATACCGTTTCACATTGAAAATACTACATTTTTTTCATCGTGAAATGGACCGAAGATAAAACGTTCAATCGGGGAAATTCCCCATCTGATAACTGTCTATTTTCGTCTATATCTACGTCTTTTGTCTCCCCAAAACCAGCAGTCTGCTCTTATTAAAGCCTTAGGTAGATGTTTTTGCTATTTTTTTGCCGCATAAATAAAGAATGACATTAGCGAAGGTATGATTTTAGGCATGCGATTCAGTGGGAAGCACAAAAGGCAAACACTACAATAACGATGTGAGAGAAAAGAGCAGGGGGGGAATTTAACAAATGGCGCTAGCTGATAAACCGCATTACGCATCGCGCCACAGAGCAGGCAGGGAAAGACTAAAAACTCATATTGCTGAACAGGGCGATGATTTTGTTGATCAATTTCATATTGGTATCTCTTTTTTATCTGATTTCATTATGTGATACACATCACAAAAAAAAGAGTCTACGCCTCATTTTTTAACCAATCAATATTTTTTTGATCTAAATCACGAAATAATAAAACTGCTTTTTATTTTCATTTTTCCTGAAATAAAGCCATAAAAAAAGCCAGCCTGGAAACCAGACTGGCCTTGTGTTTTTCAAGCCGGTGTTACATCGCTTTTTTGGTCAACTCGATAACGCGTAGTTTCGCGATCGCTTTGGCCAGTTCCGCAGATGCCTGAGCGTAATCCACGTCACCATGAGAGCTCTTGATATGCTCTTCAGCCTTACGCTTCGCTTCCAGGGCTCTCGCTTCATCGAGATCCTGTCCGCGAATCGCGGTATCAGCCAGTACGGTCACGCTGCCAGGCTGCACTTCGAGAATGCCGCCGGACAGATAGATAAACTCTTCATGACCGAACTGTTTAACGATGCGGATCATACCAGGCTTAATGGCGGTGAGCAGCGGAGCGTGACCCGGGAAAATACCCAGTTCACCTTCACTACCCGTTACCTGGATTTTTTCGACCAGACCAGAGAACATTTGTTGCTCTGCGCTGACGACGTCCAGGTGGTAAGTCATTGCCATATCACCCTCCGATTAAGGCGTTAAAGTTTTTTGGCTTTTTCCACAGCTTCTTCGATGGAACCAACCATGTAGAACGCCTGCTCTGGCAGGTGGTCGTATTCGCCTTCCATGATGCCTTTAAAGCCACGGATGGTGTCTTTCAGGGAAACGTATTTACCTGGAGAACCGGTGAATACTTCCGCAACGAAGAACGGCTGGGACAGGAAGCGCTGGATCTTACGCGCACGTGCTACCACCAGTTTATCTTCTTCAGACAGTTCATCCATACCCAGGATGGCGATGATGTCTTTCAGTTCCTGATAACGCTGCAGCAGGGACTGTACGCCACGCGCGGTGTCGTAGTGTTCCTGACCAACAACCAGCGGATCCAGCTGACGGCTGGTGGAATCCAGCGGGTCAACGGCCGGGTAGATACCCAGGGATGCGATCTGACGGCTCAGTACCACGGTTGCATCTAAGTGCGCAAAGGTGGTTGCTGGCGATGGGTCAGTCAAGTCATCCGCAGGTACGTATACCGCCTGAACGGAAGTGATAGAACCGGTTTTGGTAGAGGTGATACGTTCCTGCAGAACACCCATCTCTTCCGCCAGGGTTGGCTGGTAGCCTACCGCTGATGGCATACGACCCAGCAGTGCAGATACTTCAGTACCGGCCAGGGTGTAACGGTAGATGTTATCAACGAACAGCAGAACGTCACGACCTTCGTCACGGAACTTCTCAGCCATGGTCAGACCGGTCAGCGCAACGCGCAGACGGTTTCCCGGCGGCTCGTTCATCTGGCCATATACCAGGGATACTTTGTCCAGAACGTTGGAGTCGGTCATTTCGTGGTAGAAGTCGTTACCCTCACGAGTACGTTCACCAACGCCCGCAAACACGGAGTAACCGGAGTGTTCGATCGCGATGTTACGGATCAGCTCCATCATGTTTACGGTTTTACCTACACCCGCACCACCGAACAGACCAACTTTACCGCCCTTCGCGAACGGACACATCAGGTCGATAACTTTGATGCCGGTTTCCAGCAGTTCCTGAGAACTGGACAGTTCTTCATAGGTAGGTGCTGCGCGGTGGATAGCCCAACGCTCTTCTTCACCGATATCGCCTTTCATGTCGATCGGGTGACCCAGGACGTTCATGATACGACCCAGGGTTGCTTTACCTACCGGGACTTCGATTGGGTGCTCAAGGTCTTTAACTTCCAGACCACGACGCAGACCGTCGGAAGAACCCATGGCGATGGTACGTACGATACCGCCGCCGAGCTGCTGCTGAACTTCCAGCACCAGGCTCTCTTTACCATTCATAACCTCAAGAGCATCGTACACGCGCGGTACGGCATCCTGAGGGAATTCGACGTCAACCACGGCGCCGATTACCTGGACAATTTTTCCAGTAGCCATCTTGAATCCTCTACGAATTAACCTGGTTATACCGCGGATGCACCACCGACGATCTCGGTGAGTTCCTGAGTAATGCTGGCCTGACGAGCTTTGTTGTATACCAACTGCAGCTCTTTAATCAGGCTGCCGCCATTGTCGGTCGCGGCTTTCATCGCCACCATACGTGCGGCCTGCTCGCTGGCCAGGTTTTCTACCACGCCCTGATAAACCTGAGACTCGACATAACGACGCAGCAAGGTATCCAGCAGCGCTTTCGGGTCTGGCTCATACAGGTAATCCCAGGATTTACGCTTCAATTCATCATCATCTGATGCCGGCAGAGGCAGCAGTTGAGTGATTGTTGGCGTCTGAGACATGGTGTTAATAAATTTGTTGCTGACAACGTACAGTTTGTCCAGACGACCTTCGTCGTAGGCCTGCAGCATCACTTTAACCGGACCGATCAGTTCGGACAGGGAAGGGTTATCCCCCATACCGGTTACCTGAGCAATCACGTTACCACCAACGGAATTAAAGAAAGACACGCCCTTAGAGCCGATCATTGCGATATCGCACTGAACGCCTTTATCGGACCATGTTTTCATATCCGCCAGCAGCTTTTTGAACAGGTTAATGTTCAAGCCGCCGCACAGACCACGGTCGGTCGACACCACCAGGTAGCCCACGCGCTTAACGTCGCGTTCTTCCAGGTAAGGGTGCTTATATTCCAGATTACCGTTCGCAAGGTGACCAATCACTTTGCGCATGGTCTCTGCATAAGGACGGCTGGCCGCCATGCGATCCTGCGATTTACGCATTTTGGAAGCGGCGACCATCTCCATCGCTTTAGTGATCTTCTGCGTGTTCTGGACGCTTGCGATCTTACTACGTATCTCTTTTGCGCCGGCCATGAGCTTCTCCTCAATGCCTTGCGGTCCGCCCTAGGACAGACCGCCAGACGTTACCAGGACTGGGTTGCCTTGAAGGAATCGAGGATAGCTTTCAGCTTGCCTTCGATTTCATCGTTATAGCCACCGGACTGGTTGATCTCTTGCATCAGCGGAGCGTGGTCACGGTCGACGTAAGCCAGCAGAGCGGCTTCGAAGCTACCGATTTTCGCCAGTTCCACATCTTCGAGGTAACCGCGTTCAGCTGCAAACAGCACCACACCCTGCTGTGCAACAGACATTGGCGCATACTGTTTCTGCTTCAGCAGTTCAGTTACTTTCTGACCGTGGCTCAGCTGCTTACGCGTAGCTTCATCCAGGTCGGAAGCGAACTGAGAAAACGCTGCCAGTTCACGATACTGCGCCAGCGCGGTACGAATACCACCGGACAGTTTCTTGATGATCTTGGTCTGCGCTGCGCCACCTACACGAGATACGGAGATACCCGGGTTAACTGCCGGACGAATACCGGAGTTGAACAGGTTGGTTTCCAGGAAGATCTGACCATCGGTAATAGAAATTACGTTGGTCGGAACGAACGCAGAAACGTCACCCGCCTGGGTTTCGATAATCGGCAGAGCGGTCAGGGAGCCGGTTTTACCTTTAACTTCACCGTTGGTGAACTTCTCAACGTATTCCGCGTTTACGCGGGATGCGCGTTCCAGCAGACGGGAGTGGAGGTAAAATACGTCGCCCGGGAATGCTTCACGTCCTGGCGGACGACGGAGCAGCAGGGAAACCTGACGATAAGCAACAGCCTGTTTAGACAGGTCATCGTAAACGATCAGTGCATCTTCACCGCGGTCACGGAAGTATTCGCCCATTGCGCAACCAGCATATGGCGCCAGGTATTGCAGTGCAGCAGATTCAGACGCGGTCGCCACAACAACGATGGTGTTGGACAGTGCGCCGTGTTCTTCCAGTTTACGAACCACGTTAGAAATGGTGGACGCTTTCTGGCCGATAGCCACGTACACACATTTGATGCCGGAATCACGCTGGTTGATGATGGCATCGATTGCCATCGCGGTTTTACCTGTCTGACGGTCACCGATGATCAGCTCACGCTGGCCACGACCGATTGGGATCATGGCATCAACAGATTTATAACCGGTCTGCACTGGCTGGTCGACGGACTGACGTTCGATTACGCCCGGTGCGATAACTTCGATTGGCGAGAAGCCATCGTTATCAACCGGACCTTTACCGTCGATCGGGGAACCCAGAGTGTTCACCACACGACCCAGCAGGCCACGGCCAACCGGAACTTCCAGAATACGACCCGTACACTTAACCTTCATGCCTTCGGCGAGGTCAGCGTATGGACCCATCACAACAGCACCTACAGAGTCGCGCTCCAGGTTCAGTGCGATAGCGTAACGGTTACCCGGCAGGGAAATCATCTCACCCTGCATACAATCGGCCAGGCCGTGAATGCGGATAACACCGTCACTTACAGAAACAATAGTACCTTCGTTGTGAGCTTCGCTCACAACATTGAACTGAGCAATGCGCTGCTTGATCAGTTCGCTGATTTCGGTGGAATTCAGTTGCATGCTCCAGTCCCCTTAAGACTGCAAGACGTCTGCAAGGCGCTCAAGACGGCCGCGTACGCTGCCATCAATGACCATATCACCCGCTCGGATGATTACGCCTGCCATTACAGACTTATCGATTTTGCAATTCAGCTTAACTTTGCGTGACAGACGTTTTTCCATCGCTGCACTAATCTTCGTAAGCTGTTCATCACTCAGTGCATTGGCAGAAGTGACTTCTACCTCAGAGATAGCCTCACTGGCTGCACGCAGATGAATAAACTGCTCAAGAACATCCGGGAGCGCATTCAGACGGTTATTTTCAGCCATTACCCTAATCAGGTTTTGGCCGCTTTCGTCCAGCTGCTCGCCGCACACGGCGATAAACGACTCAGCGAGCGTTTCTGGCGCCAACGCGCCAGAGAGAAGCTCTGCCATTTGTTCGTTTTTCGTCACCTCAGCGGCGAAAGTCAGCATATCCTGCCAACGGTCAACGCTTTGGTGCTCAACGGCAAAGTCAAAAGCTGCTTTGGCGTAGGGGCGAGCTACCGTAATAAATTCAGACATCAGCCCCTCCCTCCTTACAGTTCAGCGACAAGTTTGTCCACGATGTCGCTATTAGCAGCTTCATCCACGGAACGTTCGATGATCTTCTCGGCGCCAGCAACAGCCAGGATAGCAACTTGCTTACGCAGCTCTTCGCGAGCACGTTTACGCTCGGCTTCAATTTCCGCCTGCGCCTGTGCCACGATTTTAGTACGTTCCTGCTCTGCTTCAGTTTTAGCTTCGTCCAGGATCTGAGCACGGCGTTTGTTCGCCTGCTCGATGATTACCTGAGCTTCCGCCTTCGCTTTTTTCAGCTGGTCGGTCGCGCTGGCCTTTGCAAGGTCAAGATCCTTATGTGCTCGTTCTGCAGAAGCAAGGCCGTCAGCAATTTCTTTTTGACGTTTTTCGATGGCAGCCATTAACGGCGGCCATACATACTTCATGCAGAACAGAACGAACAGGACAAACGCGATGGCCTGGCCGAGGATTGTTGCGTTAAGATTCACAGCACAATGCCTCTATCTAGTTAACGTTC
Organism: Citrobacter sp. TBCS-15; assembly: GCF_005280815.1. Lineage (NCBI taxonomy): Bacteria > Pseudomonadati > Pseudomonadota > Gammaproteobacteria > Enterobacterales > Enterobacteriaceae > Citrobacter > Citrobacter sp. TBCS-15. The sequence continues at coordinate 442,076 of NZ_SZWK01000251.1, forward strand.
TGATATTGCTCTTAATTCAAGCAACGCTTACTACGCGACAGCAAACATCACGTACAGACCCAGACCTACAGCGATCATTGGGATTGCATCCACCAGACCCATAACGATAAAGAACTGAGTACGCAGCAGAGGAATCAGATCCGGTTGACGCGCTGCGCCTTCCAGGAATTTACCCCCGAGGATGCCGATACCGATCGCAGCACCGATTGCCGCCAGACCCATCATCACAGCGGCAGCAATGTACAGCAGATCCATATTCAGGTTTTCCATGACAGTCTCCAGTTTGTTTCAGTTAAAACGTAGTAGTGTTGGTAAATTAATGCTCTTCAGATGCCATCGACAGATAGACAATCGTCAGAACCATAAATATGAAGGCTTGCAGCGTGATAATCAGTATGTGGAAAATGGCCCACGGCACATTCAGAATCCACTGTGACCACCACGGCAACAGACCAGCAATCAGAATGAAAATCAGCTCACCAGCGTACATGTTACCGAACAGTCGCAGACCAAGAGAGATTGGTTTGGACAGCAGGCTTACCCCTTCAAGGATTAAGTTGATAGGGATGAACGCCCAGTGATTGAACGGCTGCAGCGTCAACTCTTTCGCGAAGCCACCGATGCCTTTCATTTTGATGCTGTAGAACAGAATAAGGATAAATACGCCCAGCGCCATCGACAGGGTGATGTTCACGTCAGCGGACGGAACCACACGCAGAGCCGGCAGGCCAAAGATATGCTCACCGATGTACGGCAGCAGGTCGATAGGCAGCAAATCCATAAAGTTCATCAGGAATACCCAGACGAAAATCGTCAGGGCCAGCGGAGCAATCAGCTTGCTTTTGCCATGGTACATGTCTTTCACGCTACCATGCACAAAGCCGATTATCAGCTCAATCGCAGTCTGAAATTTACCTGGTACGCCACTGGTCGCCTTTTTGGCAACACTACGGAACATTAACAGGAACAACAGACCCAGAACCACCGAGAAGAAAATGGAGTCAATATTGAGCGTCCAGAAGGTGGCTGGGGGGTTGTGCGGATCCACCAGCGAGAATGTACGTAGGTCCAACTGAAGGTTATTCAGATGGTGTCCTATGTAATCCTGCGGCGTCATATTTTCTGAAGCCATGATGCCTTTACCCTTTGTTGTTAATTACAGCCGGCGCCAGTATCTGAACCACCAGCACCAAAACCCACGTAACGATCAGCGGCACGAATACCGCTTTCAAAACAGCCAACGCCACCACCAGCAACACCAGCATCGCTAACACCTTGAAGGCTTCGCCGAAAGCGAACGTCCAGGCTACCCGACCTTTCGCTGGTGTATGCACCTGGTGACGCCAGGCGAATATCATAAACAACACGTTGGGCAGTAACACTGCCAATCCCCCGCACAGTGCGGAGATGCCCCAGAAGGGGTCTTTGAGGCTAAACAGCAATCCACTTGCTATTACCGCCAGAAACTGTGTGAGCAAAAGCTTACGAGCAACGTTTCGACTCAAGAGCGACATAGACATCACGTGTTTACTCCTGCTCCCTTCGAGGTATGCCGCGTGTCGTATAAAACGTTCTTTATGGCTTAGAGTCAAGCATCAAAAAGCGGTCAAATTATACGGTGCGCCTTCGTGATTTCAAACAATAAGTAGCTAAAAAGTGAATAAATGTTTAAATATTTTTCGCTGCGCCACATTTATTACTTTTTGGCAAACTGTGAACGATCATGCAAAACTGCAAATGCCGCGAAAACACTGGCGTTAAAGCGTGCACCAGATCACATATTGAACATATTCCCCTTCGCATAATTTATTTACGTGGCAAATGGTGCCATTTCATCTTTTTGATATTTAAGCGTAAAAAGCGACACTATTTCAAAAACAACGCCTAACAACAAAAGAACCACTGATTGACATTTATAATAAAAAATTAACACAAACGGTGGTTCTTAGGTTCTATTTTTAGCAGACTGATATTTTCACAGTTGACTTGTTTCGCTTTTAACAAAAAACGGTACGTTATAGTTATGATGCAAAACCGTAAGGTAGAGGTGAAATGTGACAGCATTTCGCCACACTACCCTCTATAACTTTTAACACCTGAATAGACGTTTTTTCTCTATTTTTTTTGATAAAAATTAAATTTTGTTTGGCTTAATAACCACCAAATGACGTTCGCCATCCAGTTGCGGAACGCGCAATTTTTCAACTGACTCGACGCAAAATTCTACAGGCAACGAGGCTATTTCATCTTCAGGCAACTGCCCTTTGAGTGCATAAAAGCGTCCGTTCTGGCCAGGCAAGTGATGACACCAGCTCACCATATCATTGAGGGACGCGAAAGCACGGCTAATCACCCCATCAAATGGCGGCTCTGAAGGAAATTCTTCAACCCGACTTTGCACAGGCGTGATGTTAGTAAGGCCAAGCTCATGCTGCACCTGACGTAAGAAACGGACCCGTTTTCCCAGGCTATCCAACAGTGTGAAATGCGCTTCAGGCCGCACGATAGAGAGTGGAATTCCCGGCAGACCCGGTCCCGTGCCAACATCAATAAAGCGCTCGCCCTTCAGATAAGGCGCAACAACAATGCTGTCCAGAATATGGCGCACCAACATTTCGTTGGGATCCCGCACCGACGTCAGGTTGTATGCTTTATTCCATTTATGCAGCATATCGACATACGCAATCAGCTGATTTTTCTGGTGATCGGTAAGAGAAATACCGGCATCAGCCAGAAGACGAGAGAGTTTGTTGAGCACGGTCATTACCTGTTAATAATCAAATGCCCGATGCGCTTTCGCTTATCGGGCCTACAAATTTGTAGGGCGGGTAAGCGAAGCGCCCCCGCCAAATTAGTGTTATCAAGCGCTGCGACGCAGCATGCCTTGTTTTTTCAGCCATACCAGCAGAATGGAAATGGCGGCAGGCGTTACGCCAGAAATGCGCGATGCCTGGCCGATCGATACCGGTTTGTGATCGTTCAGTTTGGCGATGACTTCATTCGACAAGCCCGAGACCTGGCGATAATCCAGCGTTGCAGGCAACAGGGTATTCTCATTACGCTGTTGTCTTTCGATTTCTTCCTGCTGACGAGCGATATACCCTTCGTATTTCACCTGAATCTCAACCTGTTCTGCGGCCTGAGCATCGTCAAGCGCCGGTGCGAATGCAGATAAAGAGGTCAACTGAGCATAGGTCATATCCGGGCGACGCAACAGATCCTCACCGCTGGCCTCACGAGATAAAGGTGTTGCCAGGTGAGCGTTCACTTCTGCTGCAGATTCCGCTAATGGGTTTACCCAGGTTGATTTGAGACGCTGGCGTTCCTGTTCGATGCGCTCCAGCTTCTCGTTGAAGCGAGCCCAACGCTCATCGTCCACCAGACCGAGTTCACGGCCAATTTCGGTCAGACGCAGGTCGGCGTTATCTTCACGCAGCATCAAGCGATATTCAGCGCGTGAGGTAAACATGCGGTACGGTTCTTTGGTTCCCAGCGTGCAGAGATCGTCAACCAGCACGCCAAGGTAAGCCTGATCGCGACGCGGCGCCCAGCCGTCTTTCTCAGCAGACAAGCGTGCGGCATTGAGACCTGCCAGCATGCCTTGCGCGGCGGCTTCTTCGTAACCGGTTGTACCGTTGATCTGGCCTGCAAAGAACAGACCGTGGATGAATTTGCTTTCCAGCGTCGGTTTCAGGTCGCGCGGATCGAAGAAATCGTACTCAATCGCATAGCCAGGACGGACGATTTTCGCGTTTTCCATCCCCTCCATTGAACGAACAATTTGCATCTGCACATCGAACGGCAGGCTGGTGGATATACCGTTCGGGTAAATTTCGTTAGAAGTTAGCCCTTCCGGTTCGAGGAAGATCTGATGCTGGTTGCGATCGGCAAAGCGCATTACTTTGTCTTCGATCGACGGACAGTAGCGCGGGCCGATGCCTTCGATCACACCAGCGTACATTGGGCTACGATCGAGGTTATTGCGGATCACGTCGTGGGTTTTCTCATTGGTATGCGTGATGTAACACGGCATCTGGCGCGGATGCTGAGAAGCGTCGCCCAGGAATGAGAAGACCGGCATCGGGTTATCGCTGTTTTGCTGACCCAGAACGCTGAAATCAATCGTGCGTGCATCAATACGCGGCGGCGTACCGGTTTTCAGGCGGCTGACGCGCAGCGGCAGTTCACGCAGACGGCGTGACAGCGGAATAGACGGCGGATCGCCAGCACGGCCGCCGCTGTAGTTGTCCAGACCAATATGAATTTTGCCGTCGAGGAAAGTCCCCACGGTTAATACGACCGCTTTAGCACGGAACTTCAGTCCCATTTGGGTTACGACACCCACAACACGATCGTTTTCAACAATCAGATCTTCAACCGCCTGCTGGAAGATCATCAGGTTGGGTTGATTCTCCAGCGCGGTGCGTACCGCCTGACGATAGAGCACACGATCGGCCTGAGCTCGGGTAGCGCGAACGGCTGGCCCTTTGCTTGCGTTTAGTATCCTAAACTGAATGCCGGCATGATCGATCGCTTTTGCCATCAATCCACCAAGCGCATCCACTTCTTTTACCAGGTGTCCCTTCCCAATACCGCCAATCGCCGGGTTGCAGCTCATCTGCCCCAGAGTATCGATATTGTGTGTCAAAAGCAGGGTTTGTTGTCCCATTCGCGCCGCGGCCATTGCGGCCTCGGTGCCTGCATGACCCCCGCCAATGATGATGACGTCAAAAGGATCCTGATAAAACATGGTAATTGCCTCGCATAACGCGGTGTGAAAATGGATTGAAGCCCGGGCCGTGGATTCTACTCAACTTTAGTCGATCGAGAAAGACCTGGGATCCTGGGTATTAAAAAGAAGATCTTTTTATTTAGAGATCTGTTTTATTGTGATCTCTTATTAGGATCGCCACTCTCTGTGGATAAGAGCGATCCTTTGAATAAGATCAACAGGTTGCTGAGGATCATTAGCTGTGAATGATCGGTGATCCTGGTCCGTATAAGCTGGGATCAGAATGAAGGGTTATACACAACTCAAAAACTGAACAGCCGTTATTCTTTGGATAACTACCGGTTGATCCAAGCTTTTAACCAGAGTTATCCACATAAAAAAGTGCGATCTTTACAAATCTCTGAGCAATGGATACCAAGATCCCAACCAAATTTCAGCCGGATCTTCCGGAATTTCATGTTCCAGCACGTTGATCTTCAGCGTTTCGCCGATCTGTTTTGCCCCACAGGCTTTCAGTTCTGCTTCCAGCTTGTCGATTGCGCCGCAAAAGGTGTCATATTCACGACTGCCGATGCCGATTGCGCCAAAGTGTACTTGTGACAGGTCCGGTTTTTGCTCGCGTAATGCTTCATATAAAGGTTGCAGGTTGTCAGGAATGTCTCCGGCACCGTGTGTGGAGCTGATCACCAGCCAGATCCCTTCAGCCGGAACCTCATCCAGCATTGGGCCGTGCAGTATTTCGCTGGAAAAACCGGCGTCGTCCAGCTTTTCTGCCAGATGTTCTGCTACATATTCCGCACTGCCAAGCGTGCTGCCGCTGATAAGAGTGATGTCTGCCATGCTCGCCCACCTTTATAAAGAAGGCGCATTGTACGCTGTGAGCGAGCTGGGATCTACCTGTGGAAAAATGTGGGATTAAAAAAAACGATCACGGCTTGATGGTACGCATGATCGGGTTCTGCAGGACGATCAGGGTTTCAGTGGACTGAATTTCATCAATTGTTTGGATCTTGTTGATAAGTACCTGTTGCAGCGCGTCGATCGACTTGCACATCACCTTAATAAAGATGCTGTAGTGTCCGGTGGTGTAATACGCTTCGGTCACTTCATCAAGACTTTCCAGCCTGGCCAGCGCTGACGGATAGTCCTTCGCGCTTTTCAGGATGATGCCGATAAAGCAGCCGACGTCATAACCCAACTGTTTGGGACTGACATCAATACGCGCACCGGTGATGATCCCGGCCTGCTTCATCTTCTCTACGCGAACGTGAATTGTCCCCGGACTAACGCCAAACTGTTTGGCCAATTCGGCGTAGGCGGTGCGGGCATTTTCCATCAGGGCATCAAGAATGCCGCGGTCCAGATTGTCGATCTGATAATTTTCCATAGGTTTTTCTTATGTAGATTAATGATTCCTTCTATTTTAGACGCTAATTTTAACGAATCAAAATCGAAGTTGGCTTTTTGTTTGTTGATTATTGAATATTACCTCCATTCTGTTGCTTAATCATAGGCAACAGGACACAGGAGTACACATAATGAAAACCGCTTACATTGCCAAACAACGTCAAATTAGCTTCGTAAAATCTCATTTTTCTCGCCAGCTGGAAGAGCGTTTAGGTCTGATCGAAGTTCAGGCTCCGATCCTCAGCCGCGTAGGAGATGGCACGCAGGATAACTTGTCTGGCTGTGAAAAAGCGGTGCAGGTGAAGGTTAAAGCATTGCCAGACGCTCAATTCGAAGTGGTTCATTCACTGGCGAAGTGGAAGCGTCAAACGTTAGGACAACACGACTTTAGCGCAGGCGAAGGGCTGTACACGCATATGAAGGCCCTGCGTCCCGATGAAGATCGCCTCTCCCCACTGCACTCAGTGTATGTTGACCAGTGGGACTGGGAGCGCGTGATGGGCGACGGCGAGCGTCAATTCTCCACTCTGAAAAGCACGGTAGAGGCTATCTGGGCGGGAATTAAGGCCACCGAGGCTGCGGTTAGCAAAGAGTTTGGTCTGGCACCGTTCCTGCCAGAGCAGATCCACTTTGTTCATAGCCAGGAGCTGTTATCTCGTTATCCGGATCTTGACGCGAAAGGTCGTGAACGTGCGATCGCAAAAGAACTGGGCGCAGTATTCCTGGTAGGGATCGGCGGCAAGCTCAGTGACGGTCACCGTCATGATGTACGCGCACCGGATTATGACGACTGGAGTTCGTCCTCCGAGCTGGGTCATGCCGGGCTGAACGGTGATGTTCTGGTGTGGAACCCGGTTCTGGAAGATGCGTTTGAACTGTCTTCTATGGGGATCCGTGTAGATGCCGACACCCTGAAACACCAGCTTTCTTTGACCGGTGATGAAGATCGCCTGAGTCTGGAATGGCACCAGGCGCTGCTGCGCGGTGAAATGCCACAGACAATTGGCGGCGGGATTGGGCAGTCGCGTCTGACCATGCTGTTGCTGCAATTACCACATATCGGTCAGGTTCAGTGTGGTGTATGGCCGGCACAGGTACGTGAAAGCGTTTCTTCCCTGTTGTAAGAATTAACGCCGCCAGCGTCTGAGCAGGCGGCTTCGCATCCCGGTATCAAAGCGCCAGATATGATCGAAAATGCGCATGATGCCGGGTTTGCCGTGTGCTGACATCGCCACCGCATGAAAACGATGCTGGTGCAATCGCTGTAATTCCCCCACTTTATTGACGACCTCATCGGGCAATCGCTGAGCGATAAAATCAGAGATCACCACCGCATCGGCATCAAACCATTCCCGGCCCTGCATGCGCTCAATAATGGCGCGAAAGCAGCTGGCAATATCGGTACCGCCGCGAAAACGCTGGCTTAAAAAACGGATCGCTTGTTCAATACCTTCCGGGCCAGACAGCTCATAGCGGACCACTTCTGTTGAAAACAGCATAATGAAACAGCGCCGGTTATCGGCCAGGGCGACGCGCATTAGCGCCAGGCAAAAGGCTTTCGCACACTGCTCATTAAACCCGCCCATTGATCCAGACGTATCTACGCAAACAATAAAAGGTCCGCGCGGCTGCTCATCAAAATCCTGATGCACCACCGGACGTTCCGTTACTTTCTCGCGCCATGCCTCGCCGTGCAGACGATAGGTCAACAGCTGCTTTTCCACCAGCCGTCGGTAGAATTCGTATTCCAGTTCAGTAATACCCAGTGTGGCCAGTTCCGGCGGCAACAGGCGCAGGATGTCATCGCTTTGCTGGATGCCATCCACCTGTTCCGGGACGGTGGCGGGTTCCCGCACAAGGGTACGGAAGGTCTCCATGGGCGCATCTTTACGCGGCACTGATTTCGCTTCTCTGGAACGGCCTAACTGTTCAGCCAGACGCTGGAGTTCGGGTTGTTGCGTCAGGAATTCGCCATATTTCACCATCAGTTGATAATCGCCGCGCTTGATTTGACCTGCGCTCATATCCCATAACCGGCCTGCGGCGTTGTCGTTTTCTGCCAGAACGGGTTCCAGTTGCCCGCTGAGAGTCATCCGCTCCTGGACTTCACTAAGTAAATGTTCACGCTCATCTTCCAGCAGTTGCTGATTCAGCGTTGTGGTTTGCACTACCAGACTCAGGCGCCAGCGCTGGAGAAAAAGCGTATGCAGGGCGGGCGTAAAGGTACTGTTGTCATCAACCAGTTGCTGAGCTTGCCCGGCCCACGGCGAATGGAGGCGGTGTAATAGCGCCAATATTTGCGGGAGCTGGACTATAAACTGCGCATGTGAGAGGAGCTGGCTTTGTTGGTAACAAATGACCTCTTCCGTCAACTCCGGCGGTACATGGGTATCTTTGAGGCGACTGCGCAGTGACTCGCGCCAACGGGGGATATCGTCAGTAATCGCTTTTTTAAGGCGAGGAAACTTTTTAAAAAACACCACCATCTTTGGAGAAGCCAGCAGGGCGACGATCATCTCTTCGATCATCGCCTCTTCGCTGACTGCCAGCATGATATTAAGCGTATCAAGGGTTAGCATTGTTGCGCCTGGCGGATTTGTGCCCCGACATCCTGCAGGCTGGCCTCAATGCGGGCTAACCAGTCGCTATGAATAAACAGACATTTTTGCTGGTCGCTGAATGTGCTGTGCTGCTGGTGCCACTCGTTATCAAGTGCTTCAAGCTGCTGTTTTATCTCATCAGGCATACTCTCTTGCGATGCGCCGGGCAGCGCCAGACGAGAGCCTTGCAAACTGACGTCGCGCACAACCAGATGCTGTGCGCTATCGACTTCCATGTTCAGCGTTTGGGCGAAGCCGATCCCGTTTAATTTTCCGCGGATCTCACCGCCTTTGGTCAGCCACATTTCCAGCGCACTACGTTCAAAAGCAATATGGATAACTTCCATATCATGCAGCTTTAAAGGCTTTTGCAGCAGTAATGTTACGACTGAAGATGTGGCTTCCGGGGGTAAATCATAATGAGGACGACGGCTGAACATGCCACCCTGACGGATCACCGTGAATGCCGTTTTGTCGCTTTGCTGCTGCTGGAGCTGGATGCGGCGCTGCACAATGCTGGCCAGACGCGTCAGCATGGCTTGCTGCTGCCAGGCGTGTCCGGTCATCAAAATATCGAGCTGCTGTTGCATCAGATTCAGGCTTTGCGCGTCGTACCATAGGCAATCTTTCAACAGGATCAGGTCGATAGGCACGACCGCATCACGTCCGCTGAAGAAGGCGCTGGCCTGGAGTAAGCGGATAGCTTTTTTCCAGCGGCGATCGGAGACATAAGGGGCATTCGGTAACGCGTCTAACTGCTGGCGCAGCGTGAAAATAAGCTCAAAGACGCGATCGGGCAGTTTGATGGCGCCAATGTCCTTTTGCCACTGGTAATACTCTTCATCCGTCACCTGTAACGACGCCGGGACCGGGTTGTCACTTTCATCCTGCTGGCTTAACAACATGGAGCGGAAGTTGGCCTTGTCCTGAACTTTATCCAGCCACAGGCGGATGAGCATACGGTCGTACAGGGCTTCCAGACTGCTGTCTGCTTCAGGCAGTTCGTTGGAGGCGGCCACCAGCAGACGCATCGGGATTTTCTCTTCGTGCGCGCCGTTACGAAAATGCCGTTCGTTAATGGCGGTCAGCAGAGTGTTGAGAATGGCCGGGCCTGCTTTCCAGATTTCATCGAGAAAGACAATTTCAGCTTCGGGTAAGTAGCCCGCCGTTAAGCGTTCATAGCGACCTTCGTCTTTCAGCGCCTGGATAGACAGTGGGCCAAACACCTCTTCCGGCGTAGAGAAGCGCGTCATCAGATATTCGAAAGCGCGGGCGTTTTGAAAGGCGAACTTCAGTCGACGGGCGATTAAGCTTTTTGCGATCCCTGGAGGACCTAATAAGAATACGCTCTCGCCGCTTAGAGCAGCCAGCAGGCAAAGGCGAATGGCGTGGCTACGTTCATAAAGTCCCTTTTCCAGCGCATTGCTCAGACGGGAAATTCTTTCCGCTAATAAATGTGGGTGAGCCATAATGAAGTGGCGTCCTTTCGCCAAATGTACTGCGTAAACTGCGAGTATAGATGCTTCGCACCAGTGCAGTAATAGACTGAAGGTGCGCTTATTTTTCTTTGAGCCAGATTAATCTGGTCTCATTTAGGGGTACGATTTTATGATTAATCGTGCATACTGTGCGCCTTTTTGTGGGCCAAGGGACGACGCACACATTTCTTATATATACACCATATCAATCATACTGCACCAAGGCGGCAATGGAGTTTTCTTCTGGGATGGGGGGAATAACGAATGCAGCCCACACGGAGTGGCTTGAGTGATGATGTGTATAAACGAAAGACGAGTCTATGAGCACTGATAATAAACAATCATTGTCTGCGATTACCCTTGCGGCCATTGGGGTTGTCTACGGTGATATTGGTACCAGCCCACTTTATACGCTTCGTGAATGTTTGTCTGGCCAGTTTGGTTTTGGCGTTGAACGTGATGCTGTGTTTGGTTTTCTCTCGCTGATTTTCTGGCTGCTTATCTTTGTTGTCTCCATTAAATATCTGACGTTTGTCATGCGTGCGGATAACGCCGGGGAAGGTGGGATCCTGACGTTGATGTCATTGGCCGGGCGCAATACCTCGGCACGAACAACCTCGATGCTGGTTATCATGGGGTTGATTGGCGGCAGCTTCTTCTATGGTGAAGTGGTGATTACGCCAGCCATTTCAGTGATGTCGGCGATTGAAGGTCTGGAGATCGTTGCTCCGCAACTGGATACCTGGATTGTTCCGCTCTCGATTATCGTACTGACCCTGCTGTTTATGATTCAAAAACACGGTACCGGCATGGTTGGTAAACTGTTTGCGCCGATTATGCTGCTGTGGTTCCTGACGCTCGCGGTATTAGGCGTACGCAGTATTATTGGTAATCCGGAGGTACTGCAGGCGCTAAATCCGTACTGGGCGGTGCATTTTTTCCTGGAATTCAAAACGTTGTCCTTTATTGCGCTGGGCGCGGTGGTGCTGTCGATTACCGGTGTTGAAGCGCTGTATGCGGATATGGGCCACTTCGGTAAGTTGCCGATTCGCCTGGCATGGTTCTCCGTGGTATTGCCTTCGCTGGTGCTGAACTATTTTGGTCAAGGGGCGCTGCTGTTAAAGCATCCTGAAGCGATCAAAAACCCGTTCTTCCTGCTGGCGCCGGACTGGGCATTGATACCGCTCCTGATCCTTGCCGCACTGGCAACGGTTATCGCTTCGCAGGCGGTTATTTCCGGTGTCTTCTCGCTGACGCGCCAGGCCGTGCGTCTGGGGTATTTGTCGCCGATGCGGATCATTCATACTTCGGAAATGGAGTCGGGTCAGATTTACATTCCTTTCGTTAACTGGATGCTCTATTTTGCGGTGGTTATCGTGATTGTGAGTTTTGAACACTCCAGTAATCTGGCTGCGGCGTACGGGATTGCGGTTACGGGGACGATGGTACTGACGTCTATTCTGTCTACCACCGTGGCGCGCAAAAACTGGCACTGGAATAAATACTTCGTTTTCCTGATCCTGGTGGCGTTCTTATGCGTCGATGTTCCGCTGTTCTCCGCGAACCTCGATAAACTGATTTCCGGCGGTTGGCTGCCGCTGACGCTGGGTCTGGTGATGTTCACCATCATGACCACGTGGAAAAGCGAACGTTTCCGTCTGCTGCGTCGCATGCATGAGCACGGCAACTCTCTGGAGGCGATGATTGCCTCTCTGGAGAAATCCCCACCGGTACGCGTGCCGGGAACGGCGGTATATATGTCGCGTGCGCTGAACGTCATTCCGTTTGCGCTTCTGCATAACCTCAAGCATAACAAGGTGCTGCATGAACGCGTAATTCTGCTGACGCTGCGTACGGAAGATGCGCCATACGTGCACAACGTGCGTAGGGTGCAGATTGAGCAGTTATCGCCCACCTTCTGGCGCGTGGTGGCCAGCTACGGCTGGCGTGAAACGCCGAACGTTGAGGAAGTGTTCCATCGCTGCGGTCTGGAAGGCTTAAGCTGTCGAATGATGGAAACCTCTTTCTTTATGTCGCACGAGTCGCTGATTGTCGGCAAACGACCATGGTATCTGCGTCTGCGCGGCAAGCTATATCTGCTGCTCCAGCGCAATGCGCTACGTGCGCCAGACCAATTTGAAATCCCACCGAACCGGGTTATTGAGCTTGGTACTCAGGTAGAGATTTAAGGTAATCGACGCCCTCTTTCATCACGAAAGGGGCGTTTTGTTTTGTCCCTCCCAGTTTTCATTTCATCGAATGATAATCCTTGCGAAACGTTTCGATGGCGATCACATTTTCGTAACGTCGCGGTGGTTTTCTGTCCACTCTTCGCACTACACTTATCGTCAGCGAAACGTTTCGCTAGTGGGGAAAGAAAATGAAGAAAGGCACGGTACTCAACTCTGAAATTTCAACGGTGATCTCCCGTCTGGGGCATACCGATACGCTGGTGGTGTGTGATGCAGGTTTACCCATCCCGAACAGCACAACGCGTATTGATATGGCATTAACCCAGGGCGTACCTTCTTTTATGCAGGTACTGGATGTGGTTACACGTGAAATGCAGGTCGAGGCGGCCATTCTCGCGACGGAAATTAAACAACATAATCCGCAACTCCACGAAACGTTGCTCAGCCACATTGAGCAACTGCAACAACACCAGGGAAATACCATAGAAATTCGTTACACCACGCATGAACAATTCAAAAAACAAACCGCAGACAGTCAGGCGGTAATTCGCAGCGGAGAGTGTTCTCCGTATGCGAATATTATTCTCTGTGCTGGCGTCACGTTCTGAGGCCATCATGAACGCATTACTGCAACTCAAAGGGATCGATAAAGCGTTCCCGGGCGTAAAAGCGCTATCCGGCGCTGCGCTGAATGTCTATCCAGGCCGCGTAATGGCGCTGGTGGGCGAAAACGGCGCGGGCAAATCCACCATGATGAAAGTGCTGACCGGGATCTACACCCGTGATGCTGGCTCTTTATTGTGGCTGGGGAAAGAGACCACCTTTAACGGCCCAAAATCCTCTCAGGAAGCCGGAATCGGTATCATCCACCAGGAACTGAACCTGATCCCGCAACTCACTATCGCTGAGAACATTTTTCTTGGCCGTGAGTTTGTGAATCGCTTTGGCAAAATTGACTGGAAGAAGATGTATGCCGAAGCCGATCTGTTGCTCGCCAAACTCAATCTACGCTTTAAAAGCGACAGGCTGGTCGGTGAGCTGTCGATTGGCGATCAGCAAATGGTCGAAATTGCTAAAGTGCTGAGCTTTGAATCGAAGGTCATCATTATGGATGAGCCGACGGATGCGCTCACCGATACCGAAACCGAATCTCTGTTCCGAGTTATCCGCGAGCTGAAATCGCAGGGGCGCGGCATTGTCTATATCTCCCACCGTATGAAAGAGATCTTCGAAATCTGTGATGACGTGACCGTCTTCCGTGACGGGCAGTTTATTGCCGAGCGTGAAGTCGCAACGCTGACTGAAGACTCGCTGATTGAAATGATGGTGGGACGTAAGCTGGAAGATCAGTACCCGCGTCTGGAAAAAGCGCCGGGTGATATCCGTCTGAAGGTCGATAATCTGTGCGGCCCTGGGGTAAATGATGTTTCGTTCACGCTGCGTAAAGGCGAGATCCTTGGCGTATCGGGGCTGATGGGCGCCGGACGTACCGAACTGATGAAAGTGTTGTATGGCGCATTGCCGCGCACCAGCGGCTACGTCACGCTTGATGGGCATGAAGTTGTCACCCGTTCGCCACAAGATGGCCTTGCAAACGGCATCGTCTATATTTCTGAAGACCGTAAACGTGATGGCTTAGTGCTGGGCATGTCGGTGAAAGAGAACATGTCACTGACCGCGCTGCGCTATTTCAGCCGCGCCGGTGGAAGCCTGAAGCATAAAGATGAGCAGCAGGCGGTAGGTGATTTTATTCGTCTGTTCAATGTTAAAACGCCATCGATGGAACAGGCTATCGGCCTGCTCTCAGGCGGTAATCAGCAGAAAGTGGCCATTGCGCGCGGTCTGATGACCCGACCAAAAGTCCTGATCCTCGATGAGCCAACGCGAGGCGTCGACGTTGGGGCTAAGAAAGAAATTTATCAGCTTATCAACCAGTTTAAGGCCGATGGGCTGAGCATCATTCTGGTCTCCTCTGAGATGCCAGAAGTATTGGGCATGAGCGATCGTATTATCGTTATGCATGAAGGGCATCTCGGCGGTGAATTCTCTCGCGAGCAGGCCACTCAGGAAGTATTAATGGCTGCCGCTGTGGGCAAGCTTAATCGCGTGAATCAGGAGTAAAAAAGATGACTACCCAGGCTGTTTCTGGTCGCCGTTATTTCACTAAAGCATGGCTTCTGGAGCAAAAGTCGCTCATCGCTCTGTTAGTGCTGATCGCGATTGTTTCCACCATGAGCCCCAACTTTTTTACCGTTAATAACCTGTTCAACATTCTCCAGCAAACGTCGGTAAACGCCATCATGGCCGTCGGCATGACGCTGGTCATCCTGACGTCGGGTATCGATCTGTCCGTCGGTTCCTTGCTGGCGCTTACCGGTGCGGTTGCAGCGTCCATTGTCGGTATTGAAGTCAATGCGCTGGTAGCCGTTGCCGCTGCTCTGGCGCTCGGCGCTGCCATTGGCGCAGTAACCGGGGTCATTGTCGCGAAAGGCCGCGTGCAGGCGTTTATCGCCACGCTGGTGATGATGCTGCTACTGCGTGGTGTGACCATGGTGTACACCAACGGCAGTCCGGTAAATACCGGGTTTACTGACAATGCCGATCTGTTTGGTTGGTTTGGTATTGGTCGTCCGTTAGGCGTCCCTACGCCTGTGTGGATCATGGGGATTGTCTTCCTGGCGGCGTGGTACATGCTGCATCATACGCGTCTGGGTCGTTATATCTACGCGTTGGGCGGTAACGAAGCGGCGACGCGTTTGTCCGGTATCAGCGTGAGTAAAATCAAAATTATCGTTTACTCCCTGTGCGGTCTGCTGGCATCGCTGGCGGGTATCATTGAAGTGGCTCGCCTCTCCTCTGCGCAGCCGACGGCAGGTACTGGCTATGAGCTGGATGCTATCGCTGCGGTGGTGTTAGGCGGTACCAGCCTGGCGGGCGGTAAAGGACGTATTGTTGGGACGCTGATCGGCGCATTGATTCTTGGTTTCCTCAATAATGGTTTGAATTTGTTAGGTGTATCCTCCTATTACCAGATGATCGTCAAAGCGGTGGTGATTTTGCTGGCGGTACTGGTAGACAACAAAAAGCAGTAACAACGATTACAGGACATCTTAAATATGAACATGAAAAAACTGGCTACCCTGGTTTCTGCTGTTGCGCTGAGCGCCACCGTGAGCGCGAATGCGATGGCGAAAGATACCATTGCGCTGGTGGTCTCCACCCTCAATAACCCGTTCTTTGTGTCGCTGAAGGATGGCGCGCAAAAAGAGGCGGATAAACTGGGCTATAACCTGGTGATTCTGGATTCACAGAACAACCCGGCGAAAGAGCTGGCTAACGTTCAGGACTTAACGGTTCGTGGAACTAAAATTCTGCTGATTAACCCGACTGACTCTGATGCCGTGGGTAACGCCGTGAAGATGGCTAACCAGGCGAAAATTCCGGTTATTACCCTGGATCGTCAGGCTACAAAAGGTGATGTGGTGAGCCACATTGCGTCTGATAACGTGCTGGGCGGTAAAATTGCGGGTGATTACATAGCGAAGAAAGCAGGTGAAGGCGCGAAGGTTATCGAACTGCAGGGGATTGCCGGTACTTCAGCGGCGCGTGAGCGTGGTGAAGGTTTCCAGCAGGCTGTTGCGGCACACAAATTTAACGTACTGGCCAGCCAGCCGGCAGATTTCGACCGCACCAAAGGTCTGAACGTCATGCAGAACCTGCTGACCGCACATCCTGACGTGCAGGCCGTATTTGCCCAGAACGATGAAATGGCGCTGGGTGCGCTGCGCGCACTGCAAACCGCGGGTAAATCTGATGTGATGGTGGTTGGATTTGACGGCACTCCAGATGGCGAAAAAGCAGTAAATGATGGCAAACTGGCTGCGACCATTGCTCAGTTACCGGATCAGATCGGCGCGAAAGGCGTGGAAACTGCGGATAAGGTTCTGAAAGGCGAGAAGGTTCAGGCTAAATATCCGGTTGATCTGAAGCTGGTCATCAAGCAGTAATACCGATTCAGGTCGCTCGCGGCCTGATGGAGACATAAATACGCCATCCCTGGACCTGGTTCTGAGGATGAAAGCGTAAAAAGAAAAGCAGGGCACGCGCCACCCTAACCCGGTGGCGCACTTTACTGGACACTCCGAACATGAAAACCGCAGGCAACCTCGTCGTTCTTGGCAGCATCAATGCCGATCACATCCTCAACCTTAAATCTTTCCCAACGCCTGGTGAAACCGTAACCGGTAGCCATTATCAGGTCGCATTTGGCGGAAAAGGCGCTAATCAGGCTGTTGCTGCGGGTCGTAGTGGCGCGAACATCGCGTTCATTGCCTGTACGGGGGATGACGATATTGGCGAAAGTGTGCGTAAACAGTTGGCCAAAGATAATATCGATATTGCGCCGATCAGCGTCATTTCGGGGGAATCGACCGGTGTGGCACTGATTTTTGTTAATGGTGATGGCGAGAACGTCATTGGCATTCACGCCGGTGCAAACGCAGCCCTTTCTCCTGCGCTGGTGGAAGCACAGCGCGATCGCATTGCGCAGGCCTCCGCCTTACTGATGCAGTTAGAGTCGCCGATCGAAAGCGTGCTGGCTGCGGCAAAAATTGCCCAGCAAAATAAGACCACGGTCGCCCTTAACCCGGCTCCGGCGCGTGAACTTTCTGACGAGCTGTTGGCGCTGGTGGATATTATTACCCCGAATGAAACCGAGGCTGAGAAGCTGACGGGGATCCGGGTAGAAAACGATGAAGATGCGGCCAAAGCAGCGCAGGCATTACACGCGAAAGGGATCCATACTGTACTGATTACTTTAGGTAGTCGCGGAGTGTGGGCCAGCGTGAATGGTGAAGGTCATCGAGTGCCTGGTTTTAAAGTGGACGCCGTTGATACCATCGCTGCCGGAGATACCTTTAACGGCGCATTAATTACAGCGTTACTGGAAGAGATACCGCTGCCTGAAGCGATCCGTTTTGCCCATGCAGCTGCGGCGATTGCGGTCACCCGTAAAGGTGCGCAGCCTTCCGTTCCATGGCGCGAAGAAATAGAAGCGTTTTTAAGTCAACAGAGGTAACGCTTGGCTACAATGAAGGACGTCGCCCGCCTGGCGGGTGTTTCTACGTCGACGGTTTCTCACGTCATCAATAAAGATCGCTTTGTCAGTGAGTCTGTCACTGACAAAGTTGAAGCGGCAATTAAAGAGCTTAACTACGCGCCTTCCGCGCTGGCGCGTAGTCTCAAGTTAAACCAGACCCGCACCATTGGCATGTTAATCACTGCCAGTACCAATCCTTTTTATTCCGAACTGGTTCGCGGCGTTGAACGTAGCTGTTTTGAACGCGGCTACAGCCTGGTGTTATGCAATACCGAAGGCGATGAACAGCGCATGAACCGCAATCTGGAAACGTTGATGCAAAAAAGGGTGGATGGCTTGCTGCTGCTCTGCACGGAAACGCATCAGCCTTCCAGAGAGATTATGCAACGCTATCCTTCTATCCCTACCGTGATGATGGACTGGTCGCCCTTTGATGGTGAAAGCGATTTGATTCAGGATAACTCCCTGTTAGGCGGGGACTTAGCCACTCAGCATCTTATCGATAAAGGTTTTACCCGCATTGCCTGTATTACCGGGCCGCTGGATAAAACACCGGCGCGTTTACGTCTGGAAGGATATCGGGCGGCCATGAAGCGAGCGGGCTTGCCGGTCCCGGAAGGTTACGAGATCACTGGTGACTTTGAGTTCGGTGGTGGTTTTGAAGCTATGCAAACGTTGTTATCACATAAACAGCGACCGCAGGCCGTTTTCACCGGGAACGACGCAATGGCCGTCGGCGCGTATCAGGCATTGTATCAGTCAGGATTGCGCATTCCGCAGGATATGGCGGTGGTGGGTTATGATGATATCGAACTGGCACGCTATATGACGCCGCCGCTGACGACCATCCATCAACCCAAAGATGAATTGGGCGAACTGGCCATCGATGTGTTAATCCACCGGATGGCGCAGCCCGCATTGCAGCAACAACGCCTGCAACTTACTCCTGTTTTGATGGCGCGGGGGTCGGTTTAGGCTTGTGCCGATCTTTGATCAGATTACGTCCATCTTTGGCTTTTAGCAGCATAAACATCAGCGCAGAGACAATAGTGATCGCGCCCATGGTTATGAAGGTGTAATGGAACTGTTCAACCGTATTGGTACCTTCCATGCCTTCATAGATACGCAGGACGGCGGCGCTGATAGCGACCCCTAAACTGATCGACAGTTGCTGCGTAACGGCCAGCACGCTGTTACCGCTGCTGGCGTTCTCATCGGTCAGGTCCGCCAGAGTGATGGTATTCATTGAGGTAAACTGGGTGGACATCGCCATACCTAAAATAAACAACGGTAGGATCAGCATCCAGACCGGCATGGCAGGAGATTGCAAAGCGAATTGCGCAATCATCAGGCCGATAAACACCGTAACACCCACCAGTGTCTTTCTGTAGCCAAGTCGGCGTAGTACCTGTGTCACCATTGATTTTGCCAGTATTGATCCCAGCGCCGTTGGCGCCATCATGCAACCAGCAATTAGCGCCGGATATCCAAAGCCTACCTGCAGCATCAGCGGCATTAAGAACGGCACACATCCTGTACCCAGACGCGTGGCAAGGTTTCCAGCGATCCCGACGGAAAAGGTTCTGGTCTTAAATATTGGAAGCGATATAAGCGGCGTTGGGTGACGACGCGCGTGACGAATGTAGGCAAGCAGCAACAGAATACTGGTCACAATAATGCTGAGTGCGACCCAGGTAGCGACAAGCTTCTCACCAAACAGCTCAACACCACTGGAAAACAACACCAGACTCAGGCCAAAGAGGAAGAAACCTGTCATATCAAAGCCGCGGCGCGGCGTGGTGAAGTTCGGCATATATTTGCGTGCATAGAAGATACCCGCCACGCCAATGGGAATATTAATCAGGAAGATCCAGTGCCAACTGGCCCACGTGACCAGAACACCGCCCAATACCGGACCTAAAATTGGGCCCACAAGACCCGGCATGGTCACGAAGTTAAGCACTGGGAGTAGTTCGCTGCGTGGGTAAGCTCGCAATAAAGCCAGACGGGCAACAGGCATCATCATCGCGCCGCCGATGCCCTGGATGACGCGGAAAACTACCAGTTCACTTAAGGAACTGGATAGCGCGCAGGCCAGCGATCCCAGCGTAAACAGGCTTACGGCAATCATAAAGACGCGTCGGGTACCGAACCTGTCTGCCAGCCATCCACTCACCGGGATCAGCATGGCGACCGTCAGGGTATAACTGATAATAGCCGACTGCATGGCGAGTGGAGAGCGGTTAAGGCTGTGCGCTATTGCGGGTAAAGCGGTATTGAGGATAGTGGCGTCTAATGCCTGCATAAAAAAGGCCATGGCTGCTATCCATGGCAGCCCGGCCATACTGCGAGATTTCTTTTCTGACATATATTATTTATCCGGTAGCACGTTTGGTGCTATCAGCAATGCCTGACAGGCGGTGAAGGCGCGATCGCCATCGCTATCCTCTATCGCATCGACAATAGCCTGGTGCAAATCCAGCTTCACCACATCGTTATAGGTAATAGAGGTAAAGTAAGTCTGGTAGACGGAATGGAACAGTGATGCAAAGGAGATAAGGAACGGATTCGCACTCATTTCATAGATGTGCTCATGCCAGGCGATATCAACTTCTATCCAACGGTCGCGCCGGAAATTTCTTTTCAGCTCGACCATCTCTTCCATCAGTGTATTGAGATGCGCTTTCTGTTCTGCCGTCCCGATAGTCGCCGCCAGCAAACAGGCTTGTGGCTCCAGGCTGATACGCATCACCAGAAAATGTTTTATGACCTGAGGGAAATTATCTTCCGTCATCCACCAGGTAAGCAGCTCCTGGTCGAGGAAGTTCCAGTTTGCCTGAGGCATGACGCGAGTGCCAATACGCGGGCGTGGTAATACCATACCTTTTGCCGTTAACGTTTTTACCGCTTCTCTTACTGCGGTACGACTCACGCCAAACTGATCGCCCAGCTCTATTTCACCGGGCAGGATAGCGCCCGGTGCGTATTCACCTTTTAATATTCGCTGGGCCAACTTTTCGGCCAGAACGTAGGACAGATTCTTCTGTGCGGCTAGCTGTTGGGCATTTAAAGGCATGAATGTTATTCCTTACTCTTTTTCTTATTCATTAGTATGCCACCAGGAAGTGTGATTGCGGCTGCAAAAACGGCAAATTGCTTATTTTATGGCATGTTAATGGTGTTTTTGGTGAAAAAATACGCACTCGGAAAGTTATTTTAAATTTCC
>NZ_SZWK01000121.1:0-334 GCF_005280815.1 Citrobacter sp. TBCS-15
GTATCTTACGTTTTTACCTAGCCCAATCATAGAAAACTCATCAAGCCTTGTCTGACTAATTCTCTGTTTAACTGCTGGTAAAACGATAGGCTTTATAACATTAGCTTCTGCACCGTTCTTCTTCTTAACAGTCGTTTCTACCTGTAATGTAACTTGTGAGAATATCATTAAATACCTCCATAATACATTAACTCTTGCAAAGAAGCCAAACGTTTCATTTCAGCATTTCGCCATTGTTCTGCTGGTTCATCAACAATATTAAGCCGACAATAACAAGAAATAAAGTCTTTAACTAATACGCTTGTTTCGTCAGCTTTAATACCATTTTTTTCTA
>NZ_SZWK01000121.1:439-548 GCF_005280815.1 Citrobacter sp. TBCS-15
TTTCTACCTGTAATGTAACTTGTGAGAATATCATTAAATACCTCCATAATACATTAACTCTTGCAAAGAAGCCAAACGTTTCATTTCAGCATTTCGCCATTGTTCTGCT
>NZ_SZWK01000141.1:0-200 GCF_005280815.1 Citrobacter sp. TBCS-15
CTCCTAAGTCAAAGAGCAAAAGCTTATTTTCTTGAATTTCGACATTTTCAGGTCCTCCATGAGGATTTGCTGCGCGAGCACCTGATAGTACTAACGTATCAAATGACATTTGAGGAACACCCATACGTTTCATTTCGTATTCAATCTTTGCGACAATGTCAGATTCAGTGACGCCATTACGTTCGGCAGCAGTAGCAAAA
>NZ_SZWK01000128.1:0-465 GCF_005280815.1 Citrobacter sp. TBCS-15
ATGATTCGTTCTTTGAACCAAGCGTCAACTCCTTCAGGACGTAGCCATTTACCTTGTTTAACTCCATTCTTTTCCATGAACTCAATCACTTTAGTTGGAGTTTCTGGTTCGTCCCACATATTATATTTTGCTGAATGGTATTTACTAAACATTTCAAGCGTTTCGATGTAGCTATCTTTCAGAAGTTCCGTGTCAAGCAATTTTTGGGCTTTCTCAGCACGTTTAGCAAGTCGTTCGTTAACTTGTTCCAGTTGTTCCTTTTGTCGCTGTAAGCTCAAATTATGGTTAATATAAGCAATTTGCTGTGCATGTCGTCCAAGTTTGCCTTGTGTATTAAGCTCGATCAGTTTAGCCATTCCCTCGCCAAGAATTTCATCAGCCACAAAGTTATGTTTATATTTTTTATTTGTGTTGCGTACATAGTTGTCAAGCGTTTGTTTAATTTTAAGTTTTTTGTGTAGCTCT
>NZ_SZWK01000308.1:0-200 GCF_005280815.1 Citrobacter sp. TBCS-15
GTTACGGCAGCTGCTAGAAAGACTAGGACTGGTTGGATATCAACGCTTCGAGGAACCAAAAGAATCGTTGCGATACTTACAGTTCCTTTAGAGCCAGCAAAAGTAAGAAGAAGAATATCATTCCAATAAGCAGAGAAAGGCTGTTTTTGTTTAAGTTATTTACCACGTTTAAGAGCCTGACCTCAAAAGTGAAGGTGATT
>NZ_SZWK01000156.1:0-200 GCF_005280815.1 Citrobacter sp. TBCS-15
GCTCTTGCACTTCTGCCACAAGAAGAACTGTATCTAACAATTCCTCAAGATTTTGGTTGAATTTAGCTGAAATTTCAACAAATTCTGAACCATTTTCTGGATCCCAAGCAACTGGGAAAACACCATGTTCAGTCAATTCTTGTGTCACACGTTGTGGATTAGCCCCTGGTTTATCAATCTTGTTAATGGCTACAATAATT
>NZ_SZWK01000158.1:0-201 GCF_005280815.1 Citrobacter sp. TBCS-15
AAGTTTAGAGGTATCATATGAAACTACTTAATAATTTGTTGACTAGCTTAACACAATATGAGAATGAAATGATTCAAATTAGGAGTCATCTTCATCAATACCCAGAAATTTCTTTTCAAGAAAAAGAAACATTTAAGTATATTATGGGCTTTTATAAAGAACTTGACTGTGAACCAAAACTTATCGGAAAGGGATTTGGAA
>NZ_SZWK01000304.1:0-200 GCF_005280815.1 Citrobacter sp. TBCS-15
ATTCCAGTTTTCTATAAGTTCCAGCAACTTAGGTTCATCATATTCGGTAAATAGTTCAACCTGTGATGTAAACCAGCAGTGTAGACAGCGATCGCAACTATAACAGATGTTCACGTATCCTCTACAATCTTTGCAAACTCCTAAACCATTACTCATTGGTATATCGAAGCAGTGGCAATATCTTTTGTCATTAAAGTATT
>NZ_SZWK01000305.1:0-200 GCF_005280815.1 Citrobacter sp. TBCS-15
ATTCCAGTTTTCTATAAGTTCCAGCAACTTAGGTTCATCATATTCAGTAAATAGTTCAATCTGTGATGTACACCAGCAATGTAAACAGCGATCGCAACTATAACAGACGTTCACGTATCCTCTACAAACTTTGCAAACTCCCAAGCCATTACTCGTTGGTATATCGAAGCAGTGGCAATATCTTTTGTCATTAAAGTATT
>NZ_SZWK01000306.1:0-201 GCF_005280815.1 Citrobacter sp. TBCS-15
TTGAAAATTAATGCCTTTCTTGATATTGATAATACGCAAGAGTATCGAGAAAAAGCCTTAACAACAATAAAGAACATGCAAGAGGGTTCGAGTTACAATGGTTTGACACCAGTTGATAACAAGACGGAAATTGTAGAACTTAAAAAAGATTATTCCGTTTTAAACAAAGATGAAATTGACCTTATTAAATCGGAACTTTTG
>NZ_SZWK01000307.1:0-202 GCF_005280815.1 Citrobacter sp. TBCS-15
CTGCTTCTTTAGAAGTTGTGCCTGTAATGTCCATTTCTGTTTGGATTGCATGAATCGCTTGTGTGATATCTGAGAAGTTTGAAATATCATACTTTTGACCAGTCAGCTTTTGAGCATCAGTCAAGAGTCGTTGCATTTCTTCTTTTGTACCACCATACGTTTATATTCGTCATAGGTCGTTAATCTATAACCGTTCTCTTAT
>NZ_SZWK01000301.1:0-202 GCF_005280815.1 Citrobacter sp. TBCS-15
ATCATCGAACACATCAGCTTGTTCTTCGGGGTTTAACAAGTCTAAATTCAAGCCTGATATTTCAATCATACTTAATAAATAACCTGTTTTCGTGACAATGAAGTCTTGATACTGTCCCTGAATAATACTCATGGCTTCAATATCATCTTTTCCTTTTTTGATTGGTGAGGGAACATAAGTAAATTCATAGTTTTTTAGTTTT
>NZ_SZWK01000302.1:0-203 GCF_005280815.1 Citrobacter sp. TBCS-15
TAGTTTTTAATAAATCAAAATTTGATTCCAGAACATTTAAATCTTGAGTCACTTTCAAGAGTAGAAGACTTCCTTGAATTTGAGCAATAATTGCATGTGCTGCAGGAAGATTTTGTTTCACCAGCAGTCCTGTTAAACCTGATAGATTTTCCGCAATTTTTTTTTGTAAATCTGAAAATAGTTGTTCAAGAGGTTTTCTAAAA
>NZ_SZWK01000059.1:0-201 GCF_005280815.1 Citrobacter sp. TBCS-15
AATGCAATGATGGAGTCTTTTTATAAGACGCTAAAGAGGGAGCTTATTAATGATGCTCATTTTGAGACAAGAGCTGAGGCTACTCAAGAAATATTTAAATACATTGAGACCTATTACAATACAAAAAGGATGCATTCAGGTCTTGATTACAAGTCTCCAAAAGACTTTGAAAAATATAATTCTTAAATTCTCTTAACTCCG
>NZ_SZWK01000058.1:0-203 GCF_005280815.1 Citrobacter sp. TBCS-15
GCGCATCGGATTGCTTGCCACCAACGCCACGTTGTACATGGGTCTACCTTTACTCATTGGTCTTTTTTGGGACAGTTGGTAATTCTATGTCTAATTCAGGTTGGTGGGATTGGTTTCATGACAGTTATTATCAGTATATCTACGGGATTAGGACATAAAATCGGTTTACATGAGCGACAACTATTGGTTGAATCATCAGGACT
>NZ_SZWK01000057.1:0-204 GCF_005280815.1 Citrobacter sp. TBCS-15
ATCAAGATTAAAGACATCTGTTTTCTTTAATTTCATGACATCACTTACTCTTAACAAGGTCGCTTTCCCAACTTGGAAAATTGTATAGTTGCGACGACCAGCACGAAAACTATCAAGTAGTGTATCCTGCACTATTTTTAAGATATTTGAATCTTTGATATTTTTAAAAATTTTTGTACATTTTTGAAGTTAGGTCAAGTAATA
>NZ_SZWK01000062.1:0-204 GCF_005280815.1 Citrobacter sp. TBCS-15
TAGAGATTGCTGGAATCATTGAAATAAATGGAGTAAATAAAATCAATAGTGATGTGAAAAGTAACGCATTTACGGGGACACCAGCTTTTGAGAATTTTGTAAATGGCTTAAGAATTTTATCATCATTAAGTTGCGATAATGAGTAGAGATTTCGCGTGATTGAAAAGAGAGCGGAGTTCAAGGCAGAAGCAGCAGAGGTTAAAA
>NZ_SZWK01000061.1:0-204 GCF_005280815.1 Citrobacter sp. TBCS-15
TAACATCAACAAAATCTTGTCCGTCCTTAGTCACATCAATTACCTCAAAACCTTCTTCTACAAGAAAATTTTTCACAACATCTTTTAATCTCGTACCTTTGAGATCTGCACCAACAACAATAGCCATTTGGACTACCTCCTAAATTTTAAAAAGAAATGCTACGTAGAAGTAGAAAATATTTTGCAAAATGTTCAAGATAACGT
>NZ_SZWK01000060.1:0-204 GCF_005280815.1 Citrobacter sp. TBCS-15
CGGAAATGACCTATTTCATTACCTGTTTTAGAAAAATGATGGGGCTAAAGTGAAGTAGCCCAGGGACTTATATAATGAAACGTACTTACCAACCACACAAAAAATCTCGTAAGACTACTCACGGATTCCGTAGCCGCATGGCAACTAAAAACGGACGTCGTGTCCTTGCAGCTCGTCGTCGTAAAGGACGTGCTTCACTTACAG
>NZ_SZWK01000049.1:0-206 GCF_005280815.1 Citrobacter sp. TBCS-15
AGCTGTTTAATGGATTTCGCACTTGATTAAAAGTAATTCTCTTTAATTCTTGAATTATTTTCGCTTTTTGGTGGAAATGCATCCTGTCATTAGAATTCAAAATCAATTTTTTACTTTTTGGAACATCTTTTGATTTACTGATAGCCCGATATAATTCAAATTCAAACTTCACTCGCTTCTTTACTTCACAATCCACGTGCCCAGTG
>NZ_SZWK01000065.1:0-206 GCF_005280815.1 Citrobacter sp. TBCS-15
ATATCTATGAGAACCCTGAATTATTGGAAGGAGTAAGAAATGACAGTTGAAAGTTTACTAAAAGTGATTGAAGAAGGAATGACAGTTATTTTAAAAACTGAAAAAAATCGAATCATAGTCCAATTTGAATGTGGTAATGATATTGAAGCTTTCAGTTGCGGTTTCCTTTACAGAAAAATAAAAATTATCAAAATAAAAAATGGTAG
>NZ_SZWK01000110.1:0-207 GCF_005280815.1 Citrobacter sp. TBCS-15
AGTCGAAAAACATGGCAAGCAAAAGAAAGTTGTTACTTTCCAATACAAACCTAAAAAACACTCACACCGTAAACAAGGTCACCGTCAACCATACACTAAAGTTGTTATCAAATCAGTTAACGCTTAATTATGATTGAAGCTTGTATCAGGACAAAAAGAGACAAGATTGTTTCTTATGAAATCTCAGGACATGCTGAATCTGGCGAG
>NZ_SZWK01000111.1:0-208 GCF_005280815.1 Citrobacter sp. TBCS-15
GCTTGTGCAGGTGGAATTTCTCGCTATCGTATTGTTGCCGTGGAAAAAGGAAACGTTCCTGAAGTCTTTGATGCAAGTATTGATTCTGAATTTGGACCAATTTATTATAAAGGCTATGGTTCTTACTTCTTCCAAGATGAAATGTATACCAAAATCAATCCTTCATATAATTTGATTGAATTGCATAGTACAGCTGAATTGCTCAGCC
>NZ_SZWK01000108.1:0-208 GCF_005280815.1 Citrobacter sp. TBCS-15
ATATTCCATAGAATTAAAACAACGCGTTATTCAAGATTATTTATCTGGCAAGGGAGGCTCTACCTATCTTGCTAAACTGCACAACGTAGGTTCATCTAGTCAGGTTAGACGCTGGATTCGCAATTATCGAGCAGAGGGACTTCCTACAGCTCACTCCAAAGTCAATAAAAATTATTCTATGGAGTTGAAAGAAAATGCGGTACAATGT
>NZ_SZWK01000109.1:0-207 GCF_005280815.1 Citrobacter sp. TBCS-15
AATCGATACTACGTTTATCGAACTAGTAAAGATGGTGAGGACAATGCCTACTCCCATTGCAATACCTAAATAAACGAAAACTCCCCAAAATTTGCCTCGGGTCATAATGACAACGAAAAACAAAACAACAATAGAGGCCAGAGCACCTGCAAACGAATTAAGCAAGACCATCCAAACACTGCTAAGAGAAAGAGAGCGGGAAACCAT
>NZ_SZWK01000114.1:0-208 GCF_005280815.1 Citrobacter sp. TBCS-15
TGACGTATAACCGGTCGCACAATTGTGAAACCACCGCCATATCATTTCATTTATCCCATTATATCAATAAATCATTCAAAAAATCAAAGTTCCAAAGTCTGTTGATAGGCATCAGCCAATTGTTGTGCTACTTTTTCAATTGTCCGACTTTCAGCCACTTGATAAGCGGCTTCTGTTTTATCTACCTTCCCATCTAAAACATCTTGGA
>NZ_SZWK01000112.1:0-209 GCF_005280815.1 Citrobacter sp. TBCS-15
TCATGCTTCGGCTATAATTTCTTTAGCTTTCTTCATGACTCTAGCTGTTCGTGTAGAAACCTGACTCTTACTCAATCCTGTGAGTTTTGCAGTGTCTGGAATGCTTAATAACTCAACGTACCTCAAACATAATAAAGCTATGCTGTCAGTATCGACTGGATCAAATATCTCATCAAGATTATCTAAGAGTTTAAGAAGTCTTGTTAAGT
>NZ_SZWK01000113.1:0-207 GCF_005280815.1 Citrobacter sp. TBCS-15
AAGAGCATTAGAGAGGTAGGCATAGAGATTAGTGGCAATCATCCCACCCAACATGATGCTTAGGAAAGTTTTGGCACCCTCAAAAATTTGGCTTGGCGTTTGCATAGCTTGCAAAAGAGGTCCAACAAATATAAGTGATAAAATGCTAAGTATGATAGAAACGGCAACGGTAAAATAAAGACCGGTCACATATGATTTTTTGATGGC
>NZ_SZWK01000103.1:0-209 GCF_005280815.1 Citrobacter sp. TBCS-15
GTTCAAAGTTTATTGCGTAGAATCAGAGCCAATGGAGGTAACTAGTGACTAAATTGAGAAAAAACCAGGTGGCATTAGTCGTAGGATTAAAAAAGGTTATAAATTGAGAGGCATGAAAGTTGAATTTATTTGATAAAGTAAGTACAGCTAAGGAGCTTAATAGGTTTAAGGCTTGACTTTTCAAGTCTTTTTTGTTATTATATACTAAA
>NZ_SZWK01000028.1:0-209 GCF_005280815.1 Citrobacter sp. TBCS-15
ATCCAAAAAGCTTAATTATCAAAGAAATTGATGCCAGTCAAACACCACGTGCGCTTGATTCAGTTGCTGCAGCAGTCATTAATTATAATTTTGCTATTTCGGCAAAAATTTCTGATAAAGAATCAATTTATCAAGAACCATTAAATGAAGATTCGGCTCAATGGATTAATTTTATTGCAGCAAATCAGTCTGATAAAAACAATAAAGTT
>NZ_SZWK01000218.1:0-204 GCF_005280815.1 Citrobacter sp. TBCS-15
TTATCTCATACGGGATGCCCCACGAACCACTTCCATCTTTAAACATGGAAATGGTTTTTGAAAGTGTTCCCTTATGTTTGGAGGCTATCGTTTTTAGACAGCTGTATTCCATAAGATAAGCAAAATAATTGAGCTGGTTAAAATTACTTGCTAGACCGTAGTAATTACAAATCCCTCTTAATTCAGAATTATAAATTGTGATGA
>NZ_SZWK01000217.1:0-209 GCF_005280815.1 Citrobacter sp. TBCS-15
TAAAAAAATCCCCTTTGCTAGAACACCAAAAGTTGACAATAGAACCTCTGTCCGTGGTTGGTATGTCTTTTCGCCAATTGCAATTATTGTTTACTCCATGTTGACTTGTTTGAAATCCTATCAGGATGGTAACTGGGCCAATGCACTCTTTGCGGGATTTAATACGGTTACCGCTTTATGGGCAACGATAGCCTATATCGGACTGATGA
>NZ_SZWK01000220.1:0-211 GCF_005280815.1 Citrobacter sp. TBCS-15
AAAGCATTCATTTAGGAGGAAAATATGTCAAATAAAACTCATTCGTCTAATCACGATGAAATGATGGCTGAGCATCATCATAATCATGAAATGATGGATATGGAGCACGAAAACCATGAGATGCACAACATGCACAATATGGATAATATGCATGATATGCATGATATGCATGATATGGACAATATGGATATGATGAATCATGGAGGACACA
>NZ_SZWK01000219.1:0-209 GCF_005280815.1 Citrobacter sp. TBCS-15
ACGTTTATTTTTTCCATATTTATTGGCTGCATATTATACTCTAATT
Organism: Citrobacter sp. TBCS-15; assembly: GCF_005280815.1. Taxonomy (NCBI): domain Bacteria; kingdom Pseudomonadati; phylum Pseudomonadota; class Gammaproteobacteria; order Enterobacterales; family Enterobacteriaceae; genus Citrobacter; species Citrobacter sp. TBCS-15. Next base: position 47 of record NZ_SZWK01000219.1, read on the forward strand.
TAGAAGCTAGATTAAGATCTTTAATTAAATTTTTCATTTTTTCACTTTGTCTTAGGATAATATTAACTTTATGTTGTTCGTCTAGTGAAAGAGAAGGGTTACTTTCTAGTTGTCCAGCGTACCCCATAACCATAGAAAGTGGTGTGCGAATATCATGCGAAAC
>NZ_SZWK01000222.1:0-211 GCF_005280815.1 Citrobacter sp. TBCS-15
GTCACATCAAATAGTTTTTCTGGGCTATGTTTGACTTTGAGAAGTTCACGCTTGGCCATGACGATAATATCTGTCAACCAAGATTTTAAACTGATTGTTTTCATCGTTGTAGTATTTTTGTTAATTACAGTTGTGTCCATTTTTATTTTCTCCTATTTTCCTGTCAGCTCAAGAAAAACTTCATCAAGTGTTGGTTTACGTGTTTCAAATT
>NZ_SZWK01000221.1:0-211 GCF_005280815.1 Citrobacter sp. TBCS-15
CGGGGCAGGGGACGCAGCACCCAGGGATGCTGCAAAACCTTCCGGAAAAGTACGTTTTTATGAGGGAGATGTACGGGACCATGCTTTCTTAGCTAGTGTTTTTGAAAAGGAAAATATTGAAGGAATTATGCATTTTTGCGCTTATTCATTAGTGGGTGAGTCAATGCAAAAACCATTGATGTATTTCAATAACAATGTCGGCGGAGCTCAG
>NZ_SZWK01000223.1:0-212 GCF_005280815.1 Citrobacter sp. TBCS-15
CCCAAGATTCAATGAAAGCAACGTATTGCAAAGTTGGTTCAGTTCGCTGTCCATGAATGTCTGTATGTGTTCGATACCATTGCGGATAATTGAACTTTCGTGTTTCTATAAGAAAAGGTAAATCGCTGGCACGACTGACATTTTTCATACCAAAAACTTTTTTAAAGGTTGGACTAGAGGCAAGCGTTAACCCTTTAGAATGATCTGCTCGA
>NZ_SZWK01000210.1:0-213 GCF_005280815.1 Citrobacter sp. TBCS-15
GGTCATTGGCTAAACTCCATTTATTTTTACAATTCTAAAATCATCACGCTTAACTGATTTTTTAGTGAACTGGTCTTTTTCAACCGTTATGTATTTGTCAGTAACTTCGATAACTTTTAAGAATTTTGTGTCGCGGAAGCATATTTTATCTCCACGCCTTATTTCATTTTTGCTGAACATATTACTACCTCATATTTTAGCTTCTAAGCGCTT
>NZ_SZWK01000209.1:0-212 GCF_005280815.1 Citrobacter sp. TBCS-15
GTTTGTAAAGTATGGTATCAGTAAGCACAATTAGCTTATTGTTTGATTGATTAGGTGATTTATAACTTAGAGCTTTCCAACTCGTAAAAAAATAATTATTAGTGTCCGAAATTAAAGATTAATATATTCTACTACGTTTTTTTTGCACATTAAAGTTAAAGATGTTAAATACACAAGAAAAATAAAATGTACGGAAAAATAATTATTAGTGT
>NZ_SZWK01000183.1:0-210 GCF_005280815.1 Citrobacter sp. TBCS-15
GTAACGGAATTTTAATCACCGTTGCAAAATCAGGTCTTCTTTCTACATTATTCGCAGTCGCGTTACTAGCTTCTGGACAAAATTCAACGATTACCGGAACTTTAACTGGACAAGTAATTATGGAGGGATTCATTCATATGAGAATGCCAATTTGGCTAAGACGTTTAATTACGCGTTTGATTTCAGTTATCCCAGTGTTAATCTGTGTAA
>NZ_SZWK01000184.1:0-213 GCF_005280815.1 Citrobacter sp. TBCS-15
GTTAAATAACTGGAAAAACTCTGCACTAGCTAAACAAGCGATGACGAATGGGCAAGAACAAGAACCGATTTTAAGTAAAATTAAAGACCAAAAAGAAGCGGTTGAACAAGCAGAAATTCTTTTAAATAAAGAAGCCCAACGGTTTATTTCTGCTCACTATCCAAAAGTGATGACGCCGAGTCGATGCTATTGCCGAGTCCTTTTGATTACACG
>NZ_SZWK01000160.1:0-212 GCF_005280815.1 Citrobacter sp. TBCS-15
GCTCTTCATTCAAATGGAGATTTCTTAAACCGCGAAAATATAGAACACTTTATAGATTATGCCGCTTTCTGTTTTGAAGAGTTTCCAGAAGTAAACTACTGGACAACTTTCAATGAAATTGGCCCAATTGGTGATGGTCAATACTTGGTTGGTAAATTCCCTCCAGGCATTAAATATGATCTTGCCAAAGTCTTCCAATCACACCACAACAT
>NZ_SZWK01000185.1:0-215 GCF_005280815.1 Citrobacter sp. TBCS-15
GGATAAAACCTATTATCAATATTAGTTTCGGAAAAATTGGAGTTTTCTTGATAATTGGATATCTCCTACTACGAACATATCTATTCCCTTTTTATGGTATACTTTTTAGTGGCGTACCTTACCAATGCAGAAATGCCTTAGGGAGGGGGTGAGATAATGCTTCTGCAAATCTTCGTATCAGTAGTCGCTCCTATTGTGGTTGGAGTAATCCTTGA
>NZ_SZWK01000187.1:0-215 GCF_005280815.1 Citrobacter sp. TBCS-15
ATAGGGAACGTGAGCTGGGTTTAGACCGTCGTGAGACAGGTTAGTTTTACCCTACTGATGAATGTTACCGCAATAGTAATTGAACTTAGTACGAGAGGAACAGTTCATTCGGATAATTGGTTTTTGCGGCTGTCTGATCAGGCATTGCCGCGAAGCTACCATCCGCTGGATTATGGCTGAACGCCTCTAAGTCAGAATCCATGCTAGAACGCGGT
>NZ_SZWK01000189.1:0-214 GCF_005280815.1 Citrobacter sp. TBCS-15
TTGCGATACCATTAAAGCCATGTGCATTGCTAGAGAGCTTTTAAATGACTTAAATGGAGCTACAAGTATTCCAGCTTGTGAACTTGGCATTAACGTATCAATAAGCCAGTCATCTTTTAAATTTATTAAGTCTTCACGCTCTTTTAAGTGCTTGGCTGTCTGTACTTTTTCAAATATATTGGTCACTTTTTAATTCTCCCCTTTTGGTTTATAG
>NZ_SZWK01000191.1:0-215 GCF_005280815.1 Citrobacter sp. TBCS-15
CGGTCGCTGATTTTTCCAGATGCGTCAAAATCACCAGTAAAATTGCGCAGAAGAATGATTTTGAAAGCCTCGTTCCAATTCTTTTCTTAGCTTTCATATAGATTTCAAGAAGTAATTTTCTCAAACGTTGATTCTCTATTTCACGCTTAGAAGGCTTCTTGTTAATGAAATTATAGTAGGTGGAACGATTGACATGTAAAACACGACAGAGCATA
>NZ_SZWK01000192.1:0-216 GCF_005280815.1 Citrobacter sp. TBCS-15
ATGCCAAAATTGATTGTAATCACCAGATTTGCGGTCTAAAGCAGCAGTCATTTCTGCCAATCGTTTTTCGTATTCAGCATTACCTTTTAAGAAATCAGCACCATCAAGATTACGTGAATAAGTGAGCGCAGCAAGAACATCTAGATCTTCACCAGGAAAACCGCCAGGAGAGCGGACAAGGCCATTTTCACGGTAATAATTATACCAAGAAGAAAT
>NZ_SZWK01000032.1:0-214 GCF_005280815.1 Citrobacter sp. TBCS-15
ACGATTACTAGCGATTCCGACTTCATGGAGTCGAGTTGCAGACTCCAATCCGGACTACGACATACTTTATGAGGTCCGCTTGCTCTCGCGAGGTCGCTTCTCTTTGTATATGCCATTGTAGCACGTGTGTAGCCCTACTCGTAAGGGCCATGATGACTTGACGTCATCCCCACCTTCCTCCAGTTTATCACTGGCAGTCTCCTTTGAGTTCCCG
>NZ_SZWK01000033.1:0-215 GCF_005280815.1 Citrobacter sp. TBCS-15
CCAACTTTGATGATACCGCGCTCTACACGACCGGTAACAACGGTACCACGACCGGAGATGGAGAATACGTCTTCGATAGGCAGCAGGAACGGCTTGTCAATCGCACGCTCTGGTTCCGGGATGTAAGAGTCCAGGAAGCCAGCCAGTTCGATGATTTTCGCTTCCCACTCTGCTTCGCCTTCCAGCGCTTTCAGAGCAGAACCACGAACGATCGG
>NZ_SZWK01000274.1:0-215 GCF_005280815.1 Citrobacter sp. TBCS-15
TCTTTTTTTGTTTCATAGGCACGTACAACAAGAACCACTCCTCCTACATAACTACTCAAAATTTGAGCATCAGTAACTGCAGAGAGAGGTGGAGTATCAATCAAAACAACATCAAAGAAATCGGACACAGAGTCAATCAAATTCTTCATTGCACTAGATGCTAATAATTCCGATGGATTAGGTGGAATTGGACCAGAGGTAATTATTGTAAGATT
>NZ_SZWK01000145.1:0-217 GCF_005280815.1 Citrobacter sp. TBCS-15
GCTATTCAAGTTTGCAACTTTGAAAGAATTAATTGACTTGTATCATGAAAATATCAACGCTCCTATTTTCACACAGAATCAACTTCTTATTAAAATGGGTGAGCAACCTATTGAGGGTGGAGATATTTATGTCACAAACCTTAATGCAGTTGCTGTTGAAAACCTAAGTGACTTACAAGGCAATAGAAAGGACGTAACAAGCACAGATGAAACTAAT
>NZ_SZWK01000078.1:0-217 GCF_005280815.1 Citrobacter sp. TBCS-15
GCTATTCAAGTTTGCAACTTTGAAAGAATTAATTGACTTGTATCACGAAAATATCAACGCTCCTATTTTTACACAGAATCAACTTCTTGTTAAAATGGGCGAGCAACCAATCGAGGGCGGAGATATTTATGTCACAAACCTTAACGCAGTTGCTGTTAAAAACCTAAGTGATTTACAAGGCAATAGAAAGGACGTAACAAGCACAGATGAAACTAAT
>NZ_SZWK01000077.1:0-218 GCF_005280815.1 Citrobacter sp. TBCS-15
CTAGACCTAAACAAGAATTTTGTTCTAATTGTAACGGAGAAAACCAAAAATGTAAATATAAAGATACTGGTCGTAAATGTCGTATCGGTAAAGCTAAAGGTAAAGCTAAAGGTAAAGCAAAAGGAAAGGCAATAGGCAAAGCTAAAGGCAAAGCTAAAGGCAAAGCTAAAGGCAAGGCAATTTCAAAAGAAACAATAGAAAAAAGAGACAATTATGAT
>NZ_SZWK01000050.1:0-216 GCF_005280815.1 Citrobacter sp. TBCS-15
TATGATGCTCGTGGTGAGGCTGACCTTTCCGATGACGCAAGTTTGAAAGAGCTCTTCCAAGAGTTAGCTCAAAAATTTGTTGATATTCGTAAACGTATTATCAAATTCTACCACCCACACAAAGCACAAATGGTTGCTATCCCTACTACTTCTGGTACTGGTTCTGAAGTGACTCCATTTGCGGTTATCACTGATGATGAAACTCACGTTAAATAT
>NZ_SZWK01000074.1:0-219 GCF_005280815.1 Citrobacter sp. TBCS-15
CGTACAAAGCCATAGTAAAATAAGATCAATTAATAAAAACATTGGAAAGTAAAAAATGATAAAAGCTAACGATATCAAAAGCCTTCCCCAAAAATGAGTCTCTGGTATATTTGGCAAATTAAATGTAACTATCAATAGGAATAAAATAGCAAATAAACATTGTCCTAATAATCCTAGAAGAATAGTATTCTTACTCTTTATCATGAAATTATATCCTTA
>NZ_SZWK01000073.1:0-219 GCF_005280815.1 Citrobacter sp. TBCS-15
AATGGTTTCAGTTTTGGAAGTGAGGTAATTTATGGCACAAACCTTTGATAGAAAAATTTTAAGAGCCTTACAAGATAATGGTGTAAGAGAAATCAGAGCTTATGAAGTCGTTTCAAAACGTTTGACAATCTTTCAAACAGACAGAGGAACGTTTAAATATAGCGATAGTTTATATCGGCTAGTTGCCCCAAGACAAGAATTATGGAGGAATTGCACGAC
>NZ_SZWK01000072.1:0-218 GCF_005280815.1 Citrobacter sp. TBCS-15
GCTCGGGATATTTTAACAACAAATTTTTGAAATCTTGTTGTCGCAAAAAGCAAATTTGCGTTTCTTCCAATGTTTCACCATAGAGATTATCATTCATTACTCCAAACAAGGCGTCTTCACCTGCGTATCCACCAGGTTCAATCACACGTAGTAACTGCTCTTTACCAGCACTAGAAAGCTGGTATATTTTCAAGGTGCCATGCGCCACAATTGCAAGT
>NZ_SZWK01000037.1:0-219 GCF_005280815.1 Citrobacter sp. TBCS-15
GGGGATCGTGCGAAAACGGCGCTCTGGCTGAGAGCTAAAAATAAATTAAAACATCAAATACCGTAATAAAGACTGCGACGACAAGCGGAATATTAAAAAGTAAATAAAGAGCAATTGATGCGCCAATTACTTCCGCAATATCTGTTGCCATAATCGCTAATTCCGTTAAAATCCATAAAATGATTCCTAGTTTTTTACTCGTTCTCGCTCGAATTGCTT
>NZ_SZWK01000126.1:0-219 GCF_005280815.1 Citrobacter sp. TBCS-15
TACATTATTTTGCAATTTTTCTTCAGCAAAAAAACTTTCTGGGAAACCAAGAGGCATCATTTTTTCTTTTTGAAAATTTTCTTTAAACCAACCACGATTATCACCATGAACCGGAATATCAAATTCTAACATTCCTGGAATTTGACTAATTTCTCGACTAGCAAGTGTTTTTCCGAAAAAATTCTCAGTCATTATTTATCTCCAATCAAACGAAGCAAA
>NZ_SZWK01000150.1:0-219 GCF_005280815.1 Citrobacter sp. TBCS-15
TAGATTTTACCAGCCCTCTAATTTAGGGTTACAATCAACTAATAATATCTGGCAAAGTAATGGTATTGGAGTAATGGGGACACGCTCAATTACTCAACCACAAATAGAGTTTAAATTAGAAACGTTTGGTGAAAGTTTAGAAGAAAATTATCGGTTAATGAAAGACTTTATAAACGATATTCTTAACCAAAAATTCGTTACACTTGAATATCAAACAGA
>NZ_SZWK01000149.1:0-220 GCF_005280815.1 Citrobacter sp. TBCS-15
AATTAATAATCCTGAAATTCTTTTTGATGAAGACTTTGAACAAAGCGAATAAACCCGAACTAAACGTTCACCTTGTTTTTTACAACTAAATATTTTATAATAGAAGAAGATAAAAAAAGATGAGTGGTTGAAACGTCTAAGCCACATTAAAAAACCAAGCGACGTGTTGAGTGGTTGAAACGTCTAAGCCACATTAAAAAACTAAGCGACGTGATGAATC
>NZ_SZWK01000234.1:0-220 GCF_005280815.1 Citrobacter sp. TBCS-15
AAAAAGTTGTTATTGATGGTCAAAGTGGTCAAAGTATCTTAACGAGTGAAATGAAAGATTTCAAATTGAAAGAACCGATACTACCAACTGTAAAAGAAATTATCAATGCTAATTCCCTATGGGAACAAGGAATTTTTCAAAAAAGCTTTTGCCATTCTGGACAACCTTCACTTTCTACTGTAGTCACTAACTGTGACAAGAGAAATATCGGTACTAGTGG
>NZ_SZWK01000147.1:0-220 GCF_005280815.1 Citrobacter sp. TBCS-15
CGAAAGGACGAGTAACAACACCGACAGTCAAAGCACCAAGTTCTTTAGCGATTTGAGCAATAACTGGTGCAGCACCTGTACCAGTTCCACCACCCATACCAGCAGTGATGAAAATCATATCTGATCCTTCAAGGGCTTGTGAAACAGTTTCAGCTGATTCTTCAGCTGCACGTTTATGTAAAACGTGACTGGGAAATTATCAGTCTGTTGGCCAGCGAAA
>NZ_SZWK01000148.1:0-220 GCF_005280815.1 Citrobacter sp. TBCS-15
TGTCATGGGCGTTACCCTGGCTATCGAAAACGGTAACGGTGCCTTAGCAACTGTTTATCAAAAACACAGCTCTCTGCTAAACCGCAAGGTGATGTATAGGGGGTGACGCCTGCCCGGTGCTGGAAGGTTAAGAGGAGTGCTTAGACGTAAGTCGAAGGTATGAATTGAAGCCCCAGTAAACGGCGGCCGTAACTATAACGGTCCTAAGGTAGCGAAATTC
>NZ_SZWK01000146.1:0-222 GCF_005280815.1 Citrobacter sp. TBCS-15
TCCGAAGTTCCTATTCTCTAGAAAGTATAGGAACTTCAGAGCGCTTTTGAAAACCAAAAGCGCTCTGAAGACGCACTTTCAAAAAACCAAAAACGCACCGGACTGTAACGAGCTACTAAAATATTGCGAATACCGCTTCCACAAACATTGCTCAAAAGCAGCTCTTTGCTATGTTCTATATCTTCTATATCCCTATATAACCTACTCATTGACCTTTCGCTC
>NZ_SZWK01000155.1:0-222 GCF_005280815.1 Citrobacter sp. TBCS-15
GTTTGTTCATCCACTAAAAATAAGCGAACAGTATGGCTTCATTCAATCCTGTTCTTACAAGTTAAAAGCATTGAATCGTCCAAGGACGATTCAACAAAAAAAGTAGTCGTTTTTGGACGACTACTAAGTTCTAAACATTCATTACCCAAAATCAATTTGGTCTAACATCGTTTCTCGACTAGCTTGATCTAATCCAAGATACGTTAAGGTCATGGATTCACT
>NZ_SZWK01000294.1:0-223 GCF_005280815.1 Citrobacter sp. TBCS-15
ACACCAACCAAACGAAGAAGTGACCCAGACAACTTACAACCGACCTTAAAAGCGATTATGGACGGCTTTACAGAATCAGGGCTTTGGTCAGATGATAATCACGAAGTAGTTAAATTTACAAAATATCAATATGGCGGACTTTCTGGAACAAAAGCTTATCGTCTTGAAGTTAATATCGAGGAGGTTTGAATGACAGCATTCAGAATCATACCAACTGTTAAAT
>NZ_SZWK01000243.1:0-224 GCF_005280815.1 Citrobacter sp. TBCS-15
GGACAGCCGGACGGTGGCCATGGAAGTCGGAATCCGCTAAGGAGTGTGTAACAACTCACCGGCCGAATGAACTAGCCCTGAAAATGGATGGCGCTCAAGCGTGTTACCTATACTCTACCGTCAGGGTTGATATGATGCCCTGACGAGTAGGCAGGCGTGGAGGTCAGTGACGAAGCCTAGACCGTAAGGTCGGGTCGAACGGCCTCTAGTGCAGATCTTGGTGG
>NZ_SZWK01000242.1:0-225 GCF_005280815.1 Citrobacter sp. TBCS-15
ATACAACCGGTACTAGCGACAAAGGCGGCGGTCAAGGTACCCCGGCGCCCGCTCCAGGCGACACAGGTAAGGACAAAGGCGATGAGGGCAGCCAGCCTAGTTCTGGCGGTAATATCCCAACAAATCCAGCCACAACGACGTCAACGAGCGCGGATGATACGACTGATCGTAATGGTCAACATACAACCGGTACTAGCGACAAAGGCGGCGGTCAAGGTACCCCGG
>NZ_SZWK01000245.1:0-225 GCF_005280815.1 Citrobacter sp. TBCS-15
TAAGGACTTGATTCCGTTCACCGTCTCAGTTGTTCTCCTATATGGACTTGAACTCCTTGTTAAGGGAACTCTTGGTGTAACTGTTGCAGAATCAATCGGTACCCTTATTGCTCCTCTTTTCTCAGCTGCAGATGGTTACCTTGGAATTACACTTATCTTTGGTGCTTATGCCTTCTTCTGGTTTGTTGGTATTCACGGTCCTTCAATTGTCGAACCAGCAATCGC
>NZ_SZWK01000244.1:0-226 GCF_005280815.1 Citrobacter sp. TBCS-15
GCATTTCGGATAAAGCTAATATCTTTTTCATAGTTACCGATTGTTTTCTGAGTCAATCCTGCCTTTTCTGCGAGTTGACTTTGCGATAAACGATTTAGTTTTCTTAAATCTGTAATTGCTGTTGCCATACTGGCTCCTTTCTGTGTGTGTATTTTTAATATCATTTCTCTAATTTATATCTCCGCTAAGAAATGATATAATTGAAAGAAAACGGAGAAATTTTTAT
>NZ_SZWK01000240.1:0-225 GCF_005280815.1 Citrobacter sp. TBCS-15
ATTATATTATAAATATCTATCAACTCGTGAGGATTTTATCAAAAATATTTCTAAAACAGAATTTCCAGCAGAAAGCGGAAAATTATTTACAATTTATCCTGAAAATATAAAGGCCGCAGAGAAGATTCTAGAAGACTTGTCAGAGATTTTAGTCAAATTTGACAGAGTTTATATTTTAAGTGATAGAAATTTTCATAGTTCTAAAACGGTTTTTTATCGATTTGG
>NZ_SZWK01000239.1:0-226 GCF_005280815.1 Citrobacter sp. TBCS-15
GGTTGAGCAAAAAGCAACCTGCGTTTTTGCTGAGCCACAGTTCAGTTCAATTTTTGTTTGATTCGTTTTGTATTATAGTACCTAATCCAGATTACAATAACCTGTTCAAGTTCTTCGAAAGACGAGAAGATATGTCCGTAGTAAATTTCTTGTTTAAGTAGCCCAAAGAAATTCTCCATAACTGAATTATCATGACAGTTTCCTTTACGGCTCATAGACTGAAAAA
>NZ_SZWK01000168.1:0-227 GCF_005280815.1 Citrobacter sp. TBCS-15
GGCGACAGAGGACATTGATGCTTTTTATGAGACTACTGAAAAAATAGATAAAATCATTGAAGAAATTGGTGAAGAATATCATGTGGGAACTGCTAATGAACCTTGGCTGAGTCAAGCAGTTGGGGAAGTTATGTCTCATTCAAAAACAGATGAAACAATTATTTTTGAAGGAAGTCATTTGACTGTTGGGCTCTCACCACTGGAAGCGATTTTGATTGATAAAATTC
>NZ_SZWK01000241.1:0-227 GCF_005280815.1 Citrobacter sp. TBCS-15
AGTTTCTTTATTATGATAGGCAATGACCCCTGTTTTAATTGTAGTCATCACATGAACCCCGATCATATTATCGACACCGTCAAGAGCTCCTGCTTTAATCATACCTTTGGCACCACCAGGAGATACTTCCTCTGCTGGTTGATGGACAATTCTAACTCTTCCCGGAAGTTCTTGTTTTATTTTTACTAGTTCTCTAGCAAGTACCATCAAATATGCAGTATGTGCAT
>NZ_SZWK01000249.1:0-229 GCF_005280815.1 Citrobacter sp. TBCS-15
GACACGTGATCCCTCGGATAAACTACTTGCCTTTTGTATTGATAGAAAATCGAATGTTTTTCTAATCTCATCAATAGCTTTTTGAAGTGATTCCTGCTTTTCATTATTTTGATTTTCTTCAACACTTTCAAATAAAGAGAGTTGTTTAACAGAACTATCAGAAAGTTGATTTCCGCTTATTCCAATTTGTCTTATTGCTCCCCCCTGGTACTTTTCACGAAATAAGGAG
>NZ_SZWK01000248.1:0-221 GCF_005280815.1 Citrobacter sp. TBCS-15
ATAACAAATTACTGGCGATCCTGTCAGTAATTTTTAATCTAAAAATCCATGACACACCCGAAAACATTGTAAAGAAAAATATTGACAGAGTGCGGAACTTCTGCTATACTAATTAAGTTCGGTCTTTTTATGAAAAAGACCTCATTAATTTGAAAGTGGGATTTGAACAAGCCCAAACTACAAATAAGGAGAAATTACACTATGGTAATGACTGACCCAAT
>NZ_SZWK01000085.1:0-229 GCF_005280815.1 Citrobacter sp. TBCS-15
GTATTTATTAGAAGCTAAGTCATAATAAACTTTCGCGTCCCCAATGACTTCACTAGATCCTGAACCATGTTCATATAGCAATGGATATCGTTCTCTAGCAAACTCGATACAGTTAGGTGTCAAGACAATACCGTTAAGATTCTCTACCCCAACTTCTGACCCAATACCTTGAAACGATTTCGATCCGTCCTCGTTTTCAGTTACTTTAATTTCAGCACTATTGGTTATT
>NZ_SZWK01000088.1:0-229 GCF_005280815.1 Citrobacter sp. TBCS-15
AATAACCAATAGTGCTGAAATTAAAGTAACTGAAAACGAGGACGGTTCTAAGTCGTTCCAAGGCATTGGTTCAGAAGTTGGCGTAGAGAATCGTAACGGTATTATCTTGACCCCTAACTGCATTGAGTTTGCTAGAGAACGATATCCATTGCTATATGAACACGGAGCTGGATCTAGTGAAGTAATTGGGGACGCGAAAGTTTATTATGACTTAGCTTCTAATAAATAC
>NZ_SZWK01000090.1:0-230 GCF_005280815.1 Citrobacter sp. TBCS-15
GGAATCTTGGGTAAAATGGTTGCTGCTCAATTACGTATTCCTGTCATTCATACTTTACACACTAAGTATGAAGACTACGTTTATTACATCGCTAAAGGACGTTTGATTCGTCCAAGTATGGTCAAATATGTGATTCGTAATTTCTTACGAGGAACTGAAGCGATTATTTGCCCAAGTGAAATGGTTCTGGAAACAGTCAATAGCTATGGCGTAACCCTTCCTAAACGGGT
>NZ_SZWK01000115.1:0-231 GCF_005280815.1 Citrobacter sp. TBCS-15
TTCACGGATGAGATAGCTGTTGTAGCTGCTGCCGCGCAGCGTTTTCAAATCCCAAGTTAATTTTTCAGGAATTTCATTTCTATTCTTAGCCATGAAGCTCACTCCTTTTTATTCAAAATAATTTTTATTCACATTAAAAACTTATTAGCAGAATTTCATTCATTCATATCCTTCTTCTGCTTTTTCATTATAGCATAGAAACGGGGAGGATATACTGCCTTAAAGCTATTT
>NZ_SZWK01000038.1:0-231 GCF_005280815.1 Citrobacter sp. TBCS-15
GACCACAAGTCTTATGGAGAATATTAGTGGAGCAGCCACCTTATCCGCTGCTATGATTCCAATTTGGTCGGTTGGAGGTAATAATTGAATTGAGAATACTATTTAACAATTAATATCAGAAAGTAAAAGAAGTACCTGTAACTTTTGATTACTCAGGTACTTTTTATATACCCGAATTGCTAGTTGATTATTTAGCCATGACTTGATACCCGATAGAATATCTTAAAGTCT
>NZ_SZWK01000040.1:0-231 GCF_005280815.1 Citrobacter sp. TBCS-15
AATGCAAGAGCTTGGTAATCAAGTTATGGTCGTAGATAAAGAGGAAGCAGAAAGTCAAAAACTTGCAACTAAAATTGATGATATATTTATTGGAGACTGTACAAATGAAGAGGTTTTAAAATCTTTAGGTATTACAGATTTTGATATTTGTTTTGTCACGATCGGTGAGAATTTTGAAGCTTCTATAACAATAACCATGCTTTTAAAAAAATTGGGAGCAAGGTACACTGT
>NZ_SZWK01000084.1:0-230 GCF_005280815.1 Citrobacter sp. TBCS-15
AAAGCTCACTTAAAAAGTGGGAAGGATGTGGAGCTTTCAGAACTAAAAATTGGCGATTTACTTTTAGTGAAAGAAAATGAGAAAATACCTGCAGATGGCCTTATATTAAGTCAAGCGCTCGTTGATGAGTCAATGATTACTGGTGAAAGCCGAGCAGTCAATAAAAAAACAAATGATCTTGTTTACTTAGCTGATGTAGTCACTTTTCGTATGGTTATTATTGCGAAAAA
>NZ_SZWK01000083.1:0-232 GCF_005280815.1 Citrobacter sp. TBCS-15
AAGTGTGGCTACACTTACAGTAAAAAGTATTCATCTTTCACTCACAAAACCTAAAATTTCCAATTTTATTTTTGTTCGTTTCAGACGAATATTTTTATTTTTGGTGGTGTCCCCCAATCCCCCTTTTTGAAAAAAATTAGAGCTTAATTTCAAATTCTTTTAAGACATCTTCGTATAAATCTTTGACTTCAAAACACAAATTTTTAACTTCATCTTCGGTCAAAGTTTGAAC
>NZ_SZWK01000181.1:0-232 GCF_005280815.1 Citrobacter sp. TBCS-15
CTTGTAAGAACAGGATTGAATGAAGCCATACTGTTCGCATATTTTTAGTGGATGAACAAACAAAATACGAGAGATTTTTTGTTCGTTCATCCATGGTTTTAGGAAAAAGAGGGACGATTTCGGAAGAAGAAAATCGTCTCTTTTTTTCTTCTTTTTGTATGACAAAAAGAAAGATCTTTTGCCCATTTTATTTTTATAAAATGGGTAGGTGGCGTTCGCGTAAAGCAAATCG
>NZ_SZWK01000164.1:0-232 GCF_005280815.1 Citrobacter sp. TBCS-15
GCAAGCCTATGAAACTCAAAACTTCAACATCGCACCTGGTCAGCGCTTGGATGTTGAAGTTGTACTTACGGGGAAAGAAAGCAAAACTTACACTATTAAGGATGGGAATGCCAAAGTAAAGTTAATCTACAAAGGGAACGATAAAAGTAAGGCAATCTCCCCATTCATTCCCCTAAAAGCGGATAATTTAGAAAAGTATGTATCAGATAAAGCGCCAGATATCAGTATGAAG
>NZ_SZWK01000163.1:0-232 GCF_005280815.1 Citrobacter sp. TBCS-15
CAAAAGTTCCGATTTAATAAGGTCAATTTCATCTTTGTTTAAAACAGAATAATCTTTTTTAAGTTCTACAATTTCCGTCTTGTTATCAACCGGCGTCAAACCGTTGTAACTCGAACCCTCTTGCATATTCTTTATTGTTGCTAGTGCTTTTTCTCGATACTCCTGTGTATTATCAATATCAAGGAAAGCATTAATTTTCAATAAGCCACGCAATTTACCTTGTTCCAGCTTA
>NZ_SZWK01000232.1:0-233 GCF_005280815.1 Citrobacter sp. TBCS-15
ACAGATATGGAATGGTTGGCGAAGTAAATTTTTGGCGACGCGGTACGCGGAGTTGTAAGATGTACTACGATCATATAGTGTAATGCGGCAAAATGTTAGTGCAGGAAAGCGGGAAGGAAAAAGAAGCAACTAAACGAGGGTGTAGAAAAAGACGAAGAGGAAAGGATTAACCGTAGAAGAGAGGGAAATGGAGGGAAGAGAACAAAACCGGAGTGTTTTTTTTTTTTTGTAGG
>NZ_SZWK01000162.1:0-233 GCF_005280815.1 Citrobacter sp. TBCS-15
TAATGGTTCATGAAATAGTACAATATCACAACGATTTTAACACTGTTCCACTTAGAGGATTTAATGAACGAGAACGTAGAATTGTAATGGCATTACTTCATCAAGTAAAAAATAAAGATGTCGAAGTGGTTCAATTAGACTTTGATACTTTGCGTGGATTATCTGGTTGGAATGATACTTTAGCTAAATCTGAAAATTCCAATGCTAAATTTAACCGGTATCTTGAAAACTTG
>NZ_SZWK01000310.1:0-233 GCF_005280815.1 Citrobacter sp. TBCS-15
TAGATTTTACCAGCCCTCTAATTTAGGGTTACAATCAACTAATAACATCTGGCAAAGTAATGGTATTGGAATAATGGGAAAACGCTCAATTACTCAACCACAAATAGAGTTTAAGCTAGAAACGTTTGGAGAAAGTTTAGAAGAAAATTATCAATTAATGAAAGACTTCGTAAACGATATTCTTAGCAAAAAATTCGTTACACTTGAATATCAAACAGAAATTTTTCAGGTGT
>NZ_SZWK01000167.1:0-233 GCF_005280815.1 Citrobacter sp. TBCS-15
CGTTCGCTGCTCTTCAAATTGGTGCAAGCACCAATCTTCATCGCTCAACTTGCATGTATTAGGCACGCCGCCAGCGTTCGTCCTGAGCCAGGATCAAACTCTCAAATAAAGTATTTAAGTCACCGAAGTGACTGGCTTGTCTTTCATTATTGATTGACAGATTTTTGATGTATTGCTACATCACATGAGTCATTCTTCTTTATTCAGTTTTCAATGGTCTAGCTTGTCGCGCT
>NZ_SZWK01000166.1:0-234 GCF_005280815.1 Citrobacter sp. TBCS-15
GTTGAAAATGCTGGTCAAGAACCTGTTCCATTTACTGCTTTAGCGGGAGATTGGCACCACCACTGGTTTTTAAATGCTGATTTAATTGACCATCAACAAATGTCTAAGGGCGACAACTAGAAATTAAAGGAGAAATACAATGAAAACACTCATCACAGGTGCAAATAAAGGAATTGGTTTTGCTCTTGCGCAAAATCTCGGTCATCGTGGCTATGAAGTTTTAGTCGGAGCTCG
>NZ_SZWK01000165.1:0-235 GCF_005280815.1 Citrobacter sp. TBCS-15
CCAACCTTATAAATTAACTTTAAGGTCCGTTTGTCATCAATTTCATGTTTTACTTTTTCTTCCATTTTTTTGTCACCTTTGAGCAACGTGTCCAAAGAACAATCGAAAATTTCACTGAGTAAGATAAGTTGGTCTGTGGTGGGAAGTGATTTTCCTGTCTCCCATTTTGAGATAGATTGACGAGAGATGCTGGTGGTGCTGCAACACCAGACGCTGAATATTCTGGTGCAACTCA
>NZ_SZWK01000161.1:0-235 GCF_005280815.1 Citrobacter sp. TBCS-15
AAGCAGTACTCTCAAGTGCGTCTTGAAGATAATACGGTGTTGACTGCTAAACAGATTCAAGAATTACAAAAAAGGAATGCCCAACTAGAGGAAGAAAATCTGATCTTAAAAAAAGCGAGTGCCATATTCATGCAAAACTCCAAGTAAGATTGAAAGCCATCTATAGACTCCGATTTGAACACACGACAGTTATGCTCTGTCGTGTTTTACATGTCAATCGTTCCACCTACTATAA
>NZ_SZWK01000194.1:0-235 GCF_005280815.1 Citrobacter sp. TBCS-15
TAATAACCATAACAACAATAGCGGAAATCATAGTTTTGAACTTCGTGAACGCAAATCACACGTTGACCATGAGTTTCCAGAGCTTTCAACTAAAAAGCCAGAATAAACTGAACTTTAAAATGGAAAAGCTGTAAAAATAGACCTAAAAAAGCTAAAAATTTACTGATGAAAATACTAGCCTATTCCTAAGTGTTCTCTAGGCATTTCGTACGGTGTTGTCCCTTTTTCTATCCGC
>NZ_SZWK01000129.1:0-1246 GCF_005280815.1 Citrobacter sp. TBCS-15
TAATATTGCCTTGATTATTCTTGGCATTTTATATGGTGTAGGTTCGGTTACCAACTTTAAGGAGTGGTATTATCGCCATGACTATCTAGCTATTATGCTAAGTGTATTTACATCTATCTTATTGGTAGTGGCTGGAGTATTAAACGTTTTGAATTAAAAGAATAGGTGTACTGATTGACGGTACTTAAATGTCATAGAGTTGACAGCCAAGCATAGGGTGCAAACTGTAAAGCATACTGTTTGATTAAATGAGTACTAGCAACTAACAGCCCTTTGTATCNTAAGGAGTGGTATTATCGCCATGACTATCTAGCTATTATGCTAAGTGTATTTACATCTATCTTATTGGTAGTGGCTGGAGTATTAAACGTTTTGAATTAAAAGAATAGGTGTACTGATTGACGGTACTTAAATGTCATAGAGTTGACAGCCAAGCATAGGGTGCAAACTGTAAAGCATACTGTTTGATTAAATGAGTACTAGCAACTAACAGCCCTTTGTATCTAGCGAACATAGTATAATGGTAATGCTACAGATTCCAAACCTGTAAACGTGGGTTCGATTCCTACTGTTCGTGTTCTCCTTTATTTTATTATATGTTATAAGTTATAGTTCTAGGTATTGAGCGTATTATGGCATATAGTAACAGGATATAGTGTTAATGGTAGCATGCGTGTTTTGGGAACATGTAGTGTTGGTTCGAGTCCAGCTATCCTGATGAGTGGTGTATAGTCCATAGACGAAGTGTTAAGCTATGGCACAACTATACAGATAACTGGTGCACGGTTATATCAGCTAACGAAAGTCCTAGTGTATTAAAGTGTCACAGGCATAACTAAGTGACAGCTGGTTAGAGTAATAAGGTGTACTAACGTGGTGTAGGGTTCGATTCCCTACTGCTCTATAATAAGATGCCAGCTACTGATAGTTAGTCATAGTTAGCAGTATAGTCTAATGGTAAACGTAGGTTCGATTCCTACTACTGCTATAAGACAAGGGGAGAAGCAAATGATTATATTATCTTTATTTATTATTATGTTGTTCATTAGTCCAAGTATAGCATTGTTGTTATTGCTATTGGTTATTAACCCAGTGTTCACGTTGCTATGGCTATTAGTGTGGCTTGCTATTAAACTATAAAGTAATTAGTAAAAGAAAATATTTTTTTATATATACTCCCCCCCATTAATCGCTATGTTAAGGGAAATTTTCAGCCCGGAGGTCATCTCACCAAGCACACTCATTT
>NZ_SZWK01000201.1:0-236 GCF_005280815.1 Citrobacter sp. TBCS-15
CGTCATTAGCCGGGTACGGGAAAGCGGCCCGCTGGATGTGTTAGTCCAATCAACAAAGCTGCTTATATCTTTGCAACTGGTACTTTAGCAGCAACAGTTTCAACTGGTGGTTCAGTAACAATGGCAGCAGTTATGGCTGGTGGGATGGTTCCACCACTCGCAACTACAGTAGCTGTTATCTTGTTTAAAAATAAATTTACCAAAGAAGAACGTAATGCTGGTTTGACAAACATTGT
>NZ_SZWK01000200.1:0-238 GCF_005280815.1 Citrobacter sp. TBCS-15
TTGTCATTACTTGGTTATCGTAAGTGGTTACTGGATTGTAAAATACGTTGACACTTTTATTAGTATAGATAGTTCTATTTGTATTTTCCCGAGAAATAGTGACATCTGAGATAATATTTTTCTTGTCAGCTAAAATATATTTTCCATCCTTGAGTTTAAAAGCTTTCCCAGCAATTTCTGAAATATCTAACTGCGTTTTAGCGGAAAGCTTTCCTACAGATTTTGTCAATTGTTCATC
>NZ_SZWK01000203.1:0-238 GCF_005280815.1 Citrobacter sp. TBCS-15
CGAAAAAATCGGACCGGCCAACCGGGCCCAAAGTTCAACTACGAGCTTTTTAACTGCAACAACTTTAATATACGCTATTGGAGCTGGAATTACCGCGGCTGCTGGCACCAGACTTGCCCTCCAATTGTTCCTCGTTAAGGTATTTACATTGTACTCATTCCAATTACAAGACCCGAATGGGCCCTGTATCGTTATTTATTGTCACTACCTCCCTGAATTAGGATTGGGTAATTTGCGC
>NZ_SZWK01000202.1:0-239 GCF_005280815.1 Citrobacter sp. TBCS-15
TTTTCAACTTCTTTAAGGAGATATTCTAAAAGCTCCTGTCTGCTCATAGAACCCTCCTTATTTGTCTTCTAAACGTTTGCCTAGCAATCGTTTCATAGCTTCTTTAACATCATCAGTTAATGGTCTGCCGTCAAATGAAACCCACTTATCCCAATCAACTTTACTATCATCTACTAAATCGGCAAGGTCAATACCTTGTTTTTGTTGTTCAGTTTTAATAGAAACAACCTTAGCATTTT
>NZ_SZWK01000197.1:0-239 GCF_005280815.1 Citrobacter sp. TBCS-15
GAGGAAATGGTGAATTTATAAGAATATGAAAATGAAGTCAATGATTATGCGATAGAAATCACTAAATACCTTATCTCTCGTGGAAGTCAGTTGATCGATGCCGAAGATGCCGTACAGGATACTCTAGTTAAAATTTTATGTCTGGATATTTTCATTGAACCTGACAAATTACGGGCTTTTATGTATCGAACATCTATCCGAACTTATATCAATAGTTATAATCGAAGTAAACATTATCA
>NZ_SZWK01000196.1:0-239 GCF_005280815.1 Citrobacter sp. TBCS-15
CCGCCTGTACGCTTTCCATTTGCGTTGTCATCGTCTGTTGTAAGGTATTTGACAAATACCCCTTGCATTATTCTTTGACCTTTAGAAATGGTTACAGGCTCTTTTGAGATGTTCATAAATAAGCCTTTAAATTCTTGCGGATAGTAATCTGAATCGATAATTCCTACTGAATTAATCAATGCAATGCCACGCTTAACTGGATTACTTGAACGGTCGTATAATTTCAATACTTCATCATC
>NZ_SZWK01000199.1:0-240 GCF_005280815.1 Citrobacter sp. TBCS-15
TTCTTGATCAGCTGGATTATCAGACATTGATGAAGAACCGTTGATTGCTGAAGCGTAAACAACTGGGAAATCCAATTGTTCGTCATCAGCACCAAGTTCGATGAAAAGTTCAAGAACTTCATCAACAACTTCAGCTGGACGAGCAGATGGTTTGTCAATCTTATTAACAACAACGATAGGCGTCAAGTTTTGTTCCAAAGCTTTTTTCAAAACAAAACGTGTTTGAGGCATTGTTCCTTC
>NZ_SZWK01000198.1:0-241 GCF_005280815.1 Citrobacter sp. TBCS-15
GTTGAACCAGCTTTAAGATAAAGCATTGTTTCAGCACCTAGGAGTTCAGAAACGACAACTTCTGCCTCAATGGTTTGATTTGGATAAGCTTGTTGTGCCAAATTGCTTGCTTGAATATCTTCTGGACGGATTCCAAGAATCACTTCTTTTCCTTCGTAACCTTGTTCTTTAAGCAATTTTGCTTTTCCTTCAGGAAGGTCCATATTTAATCCTTCATTATTTGTCAATTTTCCACCGGTAA
>NZ_SZWK01000205.1:0-241 GCF_005280815.1 Citrobacter sp. TBCS-15
AAAATCGGTTAGCACTAAAACAGTTAATGATGCCTATGATAGCTACAAACAACAATACGGCGAAAATTTCGATGCTTTCTTAAGTCAAAACGGTTTCAGTCGCAGTAGCTTCAAGGAAAGCCTACGAACCAACTTTTTAAGTGAAGTTGCACTGAAAAAGTTAAAAAAGGTTTCTGAAAGCCAGCTCAAGGCCGCTAACAATCCCGATAGCAAGAGGTCCTGCTAAACTTGGATTAACATA
>NZ_SZWK01000204.1:0-242 GCF_005280815.1 Citrobacter sp. TBCS-15
ACAATTACACTGACTTGTCGTGAATACGATATTCTTGAATTACTATCACAACGAACTTCTAAAGTTTATACGAGAGAGGATATTTATGATGACGTATATGATGAATATTCTAATGCACTTTTTCGGTCAATCTCGGAGTATATTTATCAGATTAGGAGTAAGTTTGCGCCATACGATATTAATCCGATAAAAACGGTTCGGGGACTTGGGTATCAGTGGCATGGGTAAAAAATATTCAATGC
>NZ_SZWK01000097.1:0-242 GCF_005280815.1 Citrobacter sp. TBCS-15
ATCTTTTGAACGGCTTGAAAATTCTTAGAAAATTCTCTAATGAGATGATAGACAGAAAAAATAATGAGTATTATTTCACCAAGAAAAAAGAAAAGGTAAGTAAATTGATTATAAGAAATTGAACGAAGCGTATGATTTGTAAATTCTGGCATACTGTTTTGTCTTAAAACAACTGAAAAATGCTTATTGCTTGAATAAGTATAAGTAATTTCTCCTTCTGTAATATTATGTGAAGACTGTTT
>NZ_SZWK01000098.1:0-242 GCF_005280815.1 Citrobacter sp. TBCS-15
GTTCAATAACTTCATAACCGTTAATGACAGCTTCAACCATTTTCAGCTTTTCAAATATCTCAAACGGTTTTTTTTCTTTATTTTCATAAACTTTACCTAAGCCGTCTTCAAGTTTATAATTAAAACCCCAGCGAGAAATATAATAAATCGCTTCTTTTGTTCTACCTCCAAAAGTTTCAAGATAATCAGCTTGTTTTTTCGTTAATTTAACTACCATTTATAGTTCTCCTTTATTTCTATAT
>NZ_SZWK01000095.1:0-244 GCF_005280815.1 Citrobacter sp. TBCS-15
AGAAAAGAAATGTTTTTTGATATAATTCTTCAACATTTTGGACAGGAGGTAACAATTTAACGAATTTAGGCAACCCACCGTACTGTTCCTGTATTAATTGACGTGCCTTCTTTTCATCATGTGTTACAACAAGTAATTTACATTCCTTAGCAAGAATAGTATTTTGAATAGCTTTTATTGCTAAATCAACACCTTTTCGTCGAACAGCGTCTCATACTCATGCCTTGCACAATCGGGTCAGGAT
>NZ_SZWK01000096.1:0-244 GCF_005280815.1 Citrobacter sp. TBCS-15
GAAGTTTAACTGAACCAGTAACGTCAGTTGTGTGGAAGTAGAATTGAGGACGGTAGTTGTCGAAGAATGGAGTGTGACGTCCGCCTTCTTCTTTGCTCAATACGTAAACTTCACCTTCGAAAAGTTTGTGTGGAGTGATTGAACCTGGTTTAGCAATAACTTGACCACGTTCGATTTCGTCACGTTGGATACCACGGAGAAGTGCACCGACGTTATCACCAGCAAGACCTTCAGTAAGTGTTTT
>NZ_SZWK01000093.1:0-245 GCF_005280815.1 Citrobacter sp. TBCS-15
GTCTGTCAAATTAGTTGTTGCTTCTTTCAAAACATGCATATCTTCGGTACTCACATCAACAAGATGGTTAATTGTATCAATATTAATTCTTACACGTCCCAACTCTTTGAAAAGATTTTGCACTCGATCTCCGGTCATAAAGAATAAATCAAGATAATCTTTAGGAAGTCCTGGCAAATTACATTTTTCAACATAACGTTTGATAGTACGAAGTTCAGAATCAAAACGTTCTGCAATTTCTTGTG
>NZ_SZWK01000094.1:0-245 GCF_005280815.1 Citrobacter sp. TBCS-15
CTCACCGCTATGTAACAGCTGGGGTTGCGATTCGATATCAAGAATTAAAACAGGATAGTATTGACATTTTGCCACTAGATATCGCGTTGGCAAGTAATGATTATAAGTGGTTCGAGCATTTGCCTAAAGAGATTGAAGACAAAATAGAACACAAAATTTATTATGGTCACTTACTTGATCACGTTATGCACCAGGATTATATTCTAAAACCTGGCGTCGATGCGCATGAACTTAAAAAAGAAATG
>NZ_SZWK01000140.1:0-236 GCF_005280815.1 Citrobacter sp. TBCS-15
TGGTAAAGCCTAGTGACGCCTTGGGTGGTTCTACTCTAACAGCATGGGCAGAATTTATGTTAATGTTAAGCCCTAAACGTGGCAAGCATAACGACTTCTCTAAGTTATCAGTCAAAGCGCGTGGATATCAGTTTGACGATGATTTAAACTTTTCATACGTTGATTCAGTATTCACTTGCGTCAATAAATCAAAAAAAGAACCAGATAGCGAACTAGTGGAAAAAGTAAAGGCTGAA
>NZ_SZWK01000225.1:0-249 GCF_005280815.1 Citrobacter sp. TBCS-15
AAACAGACTAATGGTGTCGAAATTTATCCTTGGGATATCAAAGATTTCGTTGAATACTCTGAAGGTGTTAGCACTATAAGAGATTATAAAAAAATCAGGGATTATGTAAAACCACAAAGCATGCCTGTTTTTTAGGTTGAATAAAGAAAATTAGTGTCTACTCACACCTATTTAGAGGCTGTGAGTAGACGCTTTTTTACTATAAGAAAGGGTTAGCTGCGTTTGATTTGATATTAGAGAGTACTTTAT
>NZ_SZWK01000048.1:0-250 GCF_005280815.1 Citrobacter sp. TBCS-15
CGATACCAGTGCCAATGAATATTTTAAGGTCGGTTCGACCATCAAGGATTGGTTAAAATACCGACATAAGCGCCATTAATCCACATTCGCTCAGTTTCGCAGAACTGGGCGTTTTTTGTACAAAAAAACTGAGGAATTCGCAGTTCCTCAGTTCCTATTGTGAGATACCACTCCCACAAATCTTCGTTAACTAAATTATAACATTTCAATAGCTTGATTTTTTGCTTTTATAAATCTTCGTTTTTGAGTC
>NZ_SZWK01000031.1:0-250 GCF_005280815.1 Citrobacter sp. TBCS-15
TATCTTATAGTATCTGTCGTTAATACCCATACATAGCGACTTGTCAGAAGCCTCATAAATATTATTTAAGACCAAAGTCACACTATTTTTGTTGCTACTTGATAAAAGTTTCTCACTTTTCATGTCAACAATCAACAGCTTATAAAATTTTGCTTTGGAATTGTTAGCGTTCTCCTGAGGAATCTCCTTATCAGTTACGAAATACGATTTATTATCATAAATAAAATTAGTATAACTTCCTTCGTCAAAC
>NZ_SZWK01000001.1:0-251 GCF_005280815.1 Citrobacter sp. TBCS-15
AATCCCCCTAGATTCAAGGTCGGAACGAACCAACTTCGAAATATCTTCATCATCACGAGGAAGGAAGTTATCGAAAATATCAAGAACTGTTACTTTTGATCCGTAACTTGCAAACATTGAAGCAAATTCAAGACCAATATAACCAGAACCAATAATCGTCAAATGTTCAGGAAGCTGCTTCAAATCCATTAATTCAGTTGAAGTCACAACATTTCTACTGTCCACAAGTCCGGGAATTGGTGGCAAGACAG
>NZ_SZWK01000226.1:0-254 GCF_005280815.1 Citrobacter sp. TBCS-15
GTTTTTCTGGGTCAGTCCATCGGTAGATGGGGGAATTTTGTAAATCAAGAAGCCTATGGAAAAGTAGTCGAAAATCTAGATTGGTTGCCGTCATTTATTCAAAATCAGATGTATATTGATGGTAGTTATCGAATCCCTACATTTCTTTTTGAAAGCTTAGGAACTCTAATAGGTTTTATAATCGTCATTGTTTTCCGACACCGTCTAAAAAGCATACTTAGAGGAGAAATTTTTGGCTTTTATCTTATTTGGTA
>NZ_SZWK01000092.1:0-256 GCF_005280815.1 Citrobacter sp. TBCS-15
GGATGATAAAGTTCAGCATATTTTGCCCACTCTTCAGAAGTATTTGCTGATGGAACTAAAAGAGCATCGAATTTAAGGGCAGACTTTGCAATCTCTTCTGCATTTTCAACATCAAATGTCTTTAAAATTTCGCTTGTATTTTTAGCCCAAAAATCAAGTAATTCTTTTTTTCTAGGGTGTTCATCATTATAATAAGTGGTATCAGGTAAAATCAAGACCGGACCAGAGAATCCAAGAGAATAGTGAATAGCATCTT
>NZ_SZWK01000266.1:0-253 GCF_005280815.1 Citrobacter sp. TBCS-15
TTTATTCTTGAACCAGATGATTCGTTCTTTGAACCAAGCGTCAACCCCTTCAGGACGTAGCCATTTACCTTGTTTAACTCCGTTTTTTTCCATGAACTCAATCACTTTACTTGGAGTTTCAAGTTCGCCAAATAAGCTAGGTTTAACAGAGTTGAATTTACTAAACATTTCAAGCGTTTCGATATAACTATCTTTCAGAAGCTCTGTATCAAGCAATTTTTGGGCTTTCTCAGCACGTTTAGCAAGTCGTTCG
>NZ_SZWK01000087.1:0-257 GCF_005280815.1 Citrobacter sp. TBCS-15
CTTTCAAGAAACTCCTGCTGGTAAATTAATACTAAAAATCATGATCTATACTTTAATATCTATTGTTTGGTTTGCGATAACTGTATTCATTCCACCGCTATTTATAATAACAATTATTTTATTAGTAGTCTATGGGACTTATCGCTTGATAAATAAAAAGAAATAGCTTATAATAAGGTATAGAATAAACTAGAAAGGTAACAATGAAACAAAAATACTTTAATGACAAAAGATATTGCCACTGCTTCGATATACCA
>NZ_SZWK01000091.1:0-257 GCF_005280815.1 Citrobacter sp. TBCS-15
CAGGGTCCAGACATGTTCAGTAGGTGGGAGTGAGAGGTGTTATGGGTGGAGGACAATTTTTATTATATTTCATCTAATAGCAATAGGATATGAGAGGTGAAAAAGCAAAAGCAATAGTGCATTGTGATGTGGAGAATAAGGTGCATACGATGAAAAAGGTGATTTGTCATTTACAAGAGGTAGGTCGAAACAGAACATGAAAGTTGGTCGGTAGGTGGCATGCAGAGGTAGTTTCAAGGTGACAGGTTATGAAGATA
>NZ_SZWK01000081.1:0-250 GCF_005280815.1 Citrobacter sp. TBCS-15
GCTTTCAAATATTCGTGAATCTACTTCTGTGTCTGTTGTCAGTTCAATCAACAATTCATGAACAACTTTTTTTCTCTCTGCTTTTTGTTCAGCTTCGATATCTTTAATTCCAGAATCAATTTGAGAAATAGCCTGATCTAATACTGCTACAGCCTTTTTGAACCAAACTTCAAACTCCGTTAAAGGTTGGTTATACTCCTTTTTGATGCGAATTTTTTCATCATTCAAGGATTTTGAAAGTTTCCGTAGC
>NZ_SZWK01000075.1:0-257 GCF_005280815.1 Citrobacter sp. TBCS-15
AATTGGACGATTACTTATATATCGTGCAAGGAGATTGGGAACTAGCAAAACTTGATAGATACGCTCGTACAAATCTAAAACAAAGCAACGAATACTTTCTTTATTCCTATCTAATTAATGATTTGAAAAAAGACTATGATTTTATAATTTTTGATAGTGTACCTACCACTTCTCTTTACACACATAACTGTATAGTTGCAAGTGATTATGTTATTGCACCAACTCAAGCTGAGGAAGAAAGCTACGAGAATACAATC
>NZ_SZWK01000193.1:0-260 GCF_005280815.1 Citrobacter sp. TBCS-15
AGCAATTTTTGGGCTTTCTCAGCACGTTTAGCAAGTCGTTCGTTAGCTTGTTCCAGTTGTTCCTTTTGTCGCTGTAAGCTCAAGTTATGATTGATATAAGCAATTTGTTGTGCATGTCGTCCAAGCTTACCTTGCGTGTTAAGCTCGATTAGTTTAGCCATTCCCTCGCCAAGAATTTCATCTGGCAAAAGATTATACTTGTATTTTTTATTTGTGTTGCGTACGTAGTTGTCAAGCGTTTGTTTAATTTTAAGTTTTTT
>NZ_SZWK01000208.1:0-260 GCF_005280815.1 Citrobacter sp. TBCS-15
ACGATTTCTCTTAACTTTGTGTCTAGTTTATTATAACCTTTCCAAAGGTCTTTTATTATGACAAAATATTCATTTGAACTAAAACTAAAAGTGGTTCAGGATTATGATAACGGTGTAGGGGGGTGTGATTATTTAGCCAAAAAGTACCATGTCACGAACGAAGCGATTGTCAGGCGTTGGGTCAAAGCTTATAAAGAATTAGGGGCGGTTGGAATTCAGCGTAAAAGACAAAATACAGTTTATTCAACACAATTCAAACT
>NZ_SZWK01000291.1:0-258 GCF_005280815.1 Citrobacter sp. TBCS-15
GAAAATCATGAGCAGGTCAAAGATAAAAAGAATTGGACTATGGCTTTACCACTTATTGGCAATGTTCCTAAGTGGTCAGGAGTTATTGAGGAGTACGAGCTTGCGCAAGGAGACCCAGCGTTACAGAATAAGTTCTTAGCGTTTAATATGGGCTTACCTATGCAGGATACAGCTTACTACTTCACTCCGCAAGACACTAAACTAACAGACTTTAATTTATCTGTATTTAATAAAAATAGAACTTATGTCGGAATTGAC
>NZ_SZWK01000297.1:0-260 GCF_005280815.1 Citrobacter sp. TBCS-15
TTCTTTGTAGGTTCAGTCTGTATGAGATTTTTTCGATTGATGTGATCACTTAGTGAGTATCCAGGCTTAAATTTCTTAATGACTACAGACTTGAGTTGAAGTTGCTTCATTAGCTTCTGTACCAGTTTTAACCCGACTTTTTCCCCTTGTTTAAGTAGAAGATGATGAATTTTAGGAGCACCATAGATTCCTCGGTTAGCATTGAAGAGTTGAGAAATTTTGAGTGACAGGTATTGTCTCCTTAATTGAGTTTTAGATGG
>NZ_SZWK01000293.1:0-262 GCF_005280815.1 Citrobacter sp. TBCS-15
TAAATTGCAATCACTTGCTGAACGTGTTAAACGACTTCAAATGTCATATTCTGAACTTTACAACTTGATTGTAGCGGAACTTACACAAGCTATTGTTAATAAAATTGTTGACCTTGCGCTTATTGAGGGTGACGGAACAAACGGTTTTAAATCAATTGAAAAAGAAGCAGACGTCAAAAAAATCAAAAAGATTACTACAAAAGCCAAATCAGCTGGCAAAACTCCATTTGCTGACGCTATTGAAGAAGCGGTTGACTTTGTT
>NZ_SZWK01000116.1:0-262 GCF_005280815.1 Citrobacter sp. TBCS-15
CAGAACCCTTACATTCTTGGACTGTATCCTCTATCGTTTTTATGCTTTTTCTTCTTCAATTTATGAGCGGGACGTTCAGGTTCGCTTTCCCCTCGTAAAATCGTAAAGAGTAGATTTGTTCCTAGTCCTTTGAGCAGATTGAAATTATTTGTATTGTTGCGGTAGTAGTTTTTTTCTTCCACATTTTTTTCTTTGTTAAGTTCATCTTTGACATTCGTATAGTTTTTATCAAACACAGCTTTTAATGTTTGCTTGCCTGCTT
>NZ_SZWK01000228.1:0-221 GCF_005280815.1 Citrobacter sp. TBCS-15
ACTGCTCTTTAACAATTTATCAGACAATCTGTGTGGGCACTCGAAGATACGGATTCTTAACGTCGCAAGACGAAAAATGAATACCAAGTCTCTGAGTGAACACGTAATTCATTACGAAGTTTAATTCACGAGCATCAAACTTAAATTGAAGAGTTTGATCATGGCTCAGATTGAACGCTGGCGGCAGGCCTAACACATGCAAGTCGAACGGTAGCACAGAG
>NZ_SZWK01000069.1:0-263 GCF_005280815.1 Citrobacter sp. TBCS-15
AGGAAAGATTGGAAACTGGCCCATAGGATGTGAAGTCAGACATCTTGTCTTCAGTATATTTCTGATTTGGTACCATCGTCAGGGCAATCTTGACACCGATACTATCATCCGGGTGTGCTGTGACCCAGTCAACCAGCTTTTGACCGGTTACACTGGAGAGCCCAAATGTTGGGAAGGTGGTGGTTAACGCCATAGAAGTCACCGGTGTTGCTGTGCCATCGTTGTTGACAATGATCAAGCCAGCAGCACCAGCGGATTGGGCG
>NZ_SZWK01000036.1:0-264 GCF_005280815.1 Citrobacter sp. TBCS-15
TTCCCATTCAAATTCGGATAATGCTAAATCAGAATGGCAAATCCTTTCTTTTCCAGGTGAAACATACCAGTTACTACATTTTGTAGTGAGGTAGCTTCAAGCTCAGGAATTATAGGACAATCTTCGAAATTAATAATATATACCTTTTCAAAGCCTGATCTAAAAATCAGATAACAAATTATTACATTCTCAGGTGATATTACTCTATCACTTGAGTTTCTGCTAATTTCTTATACCAATGTGCTGATTTCTTAGGATAGCGTT
>NZ_SZWK01000195.1:0-264 GCF_005280815.1 Citrobacter sp. TBCS-15
AATGTATTTTCTTGGCTAGTACACCATTCTAGGTTATTTAAATCGTTATTTTGCTTGTTTCCGTCAATATGGTTTACTATTTTTTTATTTTCTGGGTTAGGAATAAAAGCGAATGCTAATAATCTATGTTTTTTCACTTTCAAAGTTCTATTATCAAAACTTGCTGAAAATTGATAATAACCGTCTTTATCTTTGCTCTCTTTTTTTTGTTTACCGTTTTTAGAAAATAGTTTTCCGTCTTTTGTTAATGTGTATCTTTCTAAC
>NZ_SZWK01000152.1:0-264 GCF_005280815.1 Citrobacter sp. TBCS-15
AACTAGACATTAAAATGACCGACATTAATAAATACTGGAAGTTTTGCCCACCCGTAATCGAAGTAGACCAGTTGCCTGGATCCATATATCCCACAGCAACTAATGCTCCCGGTCCAGAATAGGCGAACAGGGTTTTCCAAAAGCCTTTGCCTTTGGGTACCTCGACAGTTCCGTTAATTTCCTCTAAAGAGGGTCCATTCGCATGCTGAATTAATCGAGGTTTGTGCTCTTTACCAGACTGACTTGTTGTATCTTTCAAAATAT
>NZ_SZWK01000151.1:0-266 GCF_005280815.1 Citrobacter sp. TBCS-15
AGCCGCCTATGACACCATATGAGAGATATAATAGCCAAATTGAATTTTGATGGATAGCCCAACCAGTCATAATGGTTCCAGTTCCGTAAAGAAAGCTAGCAATAGTTCCCGTTAGTCTAGGGCCTATTTTTTCAACGACTTTGCCCATAAAGGCGGCTGACATTCCCAAGAAGAAAATAGCGATACTAAATGCAAGAGCAACTGAGGATTCTGCCCAACCATTTTGTTTTGCAATTGGATTAGTAAAAACACTCCAAGCATAAACG
>NZ_SZWK01000137.1:0-267 GCF_005280815.1 Citrobacter sp. TBCS-15
TTTAGTTTATTTACTATCCCAAGGACCATTCATTGGTACATAGAAATCAGACGAACTATCAAAAACTAACTTATGTATATTTTGAGCCTTATACGTTGTTAGAAATGCTCTGTATTCTGAAAATTTATTTCCAAAAACAACACTCGGTCTAAAATTATTAATCATTTGATTGCTGTCTAGCTTCCAATCGATTGCTTTCATCTCAGCCACTTGTAACAATTGGGGAGTCTTTCTGGTATTGCTGCAGCTGGAACGGGCCGGTACCAA
>NZ_SZWK01000154.1:0-269 GCF_005280815.1 Citrobacter sp. TBCS-15
TATTAGTTTGTCGGTCATTTTTCGCACTCGTCAAATAAACTCATCTGTTCTTTCTTTTCTTCTGTGAGTGGAATCCAGTCAGGAAATTTACTTTCAATATGTTCAATTGCCTGTTCCGTCCATTCATGAATCCCTAAAAATTCCATTGCATCTTTGCTGTGAGGGATAACATTTATCTCTGAGAAACCAATCGGATTATTAGCACTGTTTTGAATGAAATAAACTTGCTTCACGGCCATTTCCAATGCATCACCATGAATGATTACACC
>NZ_SZWK01000153.1:0-269 GCF_005280815.1 Citrobacter sp. TBCS-15
AAGTCAGCTGCCTAAGCAAGGTTCAAAATATTAAATTTTACCGGTCATCAGTACCATTTGACTTTGAACCTCAACTCCAAATATCGTAGCGCCCTTTTCTTTTTGTCGATACGCTGCTGCCCTAAACGCAACGCATGGACAGGCTATTCTTCACGTTGTTTCCGTTTCAATCCTAATACCCCCATCAGACTGACCACAATGACACCCAAGAAGCCAAACGCTGGCCGCTCAGTTGTCTCTCCTGTCTTGGGTAATGCTCCCTTACCGGT
>NZ_SZWK01000186.1:0-270 GCF_005280815.1 Citrobacter sp. TBCS-15
TTTCTACCAACAATGGCAAAAATTAATAACATCCAGCCCACTCGACCTACAAACATTAAAACTACTAAAGTTATTTTAGACAGTGCTCCTAAATTAGGAGTAATACCAAGTGTAATTCCCACTGTTCCTAAAGCCGAGAACACTTCAAAAATAATTTCTTCCAAAGTAGAGGAATTAAGAGAACTTAATATGAGAGCTCCAACGCTTCCAATAATTAAGTAAAAAGTAAACATTGCGCTAGCTTGTTTGATTGTATTATCGGAAAATCTC
>NZ_SZWK01000179.1:0-270 GCF_005280815.1 Citrobacter sp. TBCS-15
AGATGAGCAAGTCACGGGGTTGAATTATCAAGTTCGAGGCTCTAAAGAAACGATTCATTTAGAACTTGCCGGTGTCTTTGTTTTGATTGGTTTAGTTCCCAATACTCAGTGGTTGGAAGGGACAATTGATTTGACAGATCGTCATGAAATTGTGACTGATAAGGTTGGAGCAACAAATATTCCTGGTGTCTTTGCAGCAGGAGATTGTACAGATACTGTTTATAAACAAATTATTGTGTCAATGGGAAGTGGAGCGACTGCTTCCTTAGG
>NZ_SZWK01000056.1:0-271 GCF_005280815.1 Citrobacter sp. TBCS-15
ATGAGGAACTTGGAGTATTCTTTGTCCTCGAAGAAGAAGCATTACAAGAAAAAATCCTTAATACTCTAAGACGCTATTTTAATGCCATTAGAACTAAAGAAAATAAAATAACCAATTACGAAAACTATTTATTTGGGTCAATGAAAAATATGTTTGCTGAATACTGGAATAATCAAGCGCTCAAACAAAGATTAAACTCAAACGAAACAAATAAAGAGAACCTAAATATGGATGATTCTGTTTGGTCTAATTCTAATTATGAGAATGAAAC
>NZ_SZWK01000043.1:0-272 GCF_005280815.1 Citrobacter sp. TBCS-15
GCTTTCGCATGAAGTACCTCCCAACTACTTTTCCTCACACTTGTACTCCATGACTAAACCCCCCCTCCCATTACAAACTAAAATCTTACTTTTATTTTCTTTTGCCCTCTCTGTCGCTCTGCCTTAACTACGTATTTCTTGCCGAGAAAAACTTCAATTTAAGCTATTCTCCAAAAATCTTAGCGTATATTTTTTTCTTTTTTTTTTCCAAAGTGACAGGTGCCCCGGCGATGGCGCGAATCGCCAGCTCAGCGGCATCCATGGTGGACAGA
>NZ_SZWK01000047.1:0-274 GCF_005280815.1 Citrobacter sp. TBCS-15
GAAAATAAAGGATTGGTTGTTATTAAAAAAAATGGAGGACCTTATATTAATAGATTTGATCTACCCGGGGGTAGTTTGGAAGATGGGGAAGAATTAAGTGTTGCGATTAAACGTGAAATTAACGAAGAAACAGGTTTGACTGTTTTACAGTCCCATCAAATAGGTATTACTAGCTTTAAATATCCTTGGGACTATCTAAACTTTCACTTTAATCAGCATATTGCAGTATTTTATGATATTCAAAAATTTTCGGGAAATATTGAGGAAGTTGCAC
>NZ_SZWK01000268.1:0-274 GCF_005280815.1 Citrobacter sp. TBCS-15
ATTTATAAAACAGATAAAGAATGGGAAGCAGAGCTAACTAGAATAAAAAGCGAACTTTCACTCGTTGAAGAGACAGACCCTGGTCATTTACTTGATTCAGCTGAAAGTCTTCTGACAATTACCGAAAAAATGCTATCCATTTCTCAACAAGTTGAAAAACTATATGTTTATGCTTCAATGAAAAATGATCAAGATACCAGAGAGGCTAAATATCAGGAGTATCAATCAAAAGCAACAGCCCTCTATGTGAAATTCGGAGAGGTCTATGCCTTCT
>NZ_SZWK01000063.1:0-262 GCF_005280815.1 Citrobacter sp. TBCS-15
AACAAAGTCAACCGCTTCTTCAATAGCGTCAGCAAATGGAGTTTTTCCAGCTGATTTGGCCTTTGTAGTAATTTTTTTGATTTTTTTAGCGTCTGCTTCTTTTTCGATTGATTTAAAGCCGTTTGTTCCGTCTCCCTCAACAAGAGCAAGGTCAACAATTTTGTTTACGATAGCTTGTGTAAGTTCTGCTACAATCAATTCGTAAAGTTCTGGATAAGACATTTGAAGTCGTTTAACACGTTCAGCAAGTGATTGCAATTTA
>NZ_SZWK01000064.1:0-280 GCF_005280815.1 Citrobacter sp. TBCS-15
ACCATCGCATTAGCACGATTTTTACCAACATGCATATCTTGACCATAACCTGGTCCACAGCGCTGTTTAACAGCAGATGCTTTTTCTTTAAGAATTGCTTGCATTTCTGGTGATTTCATCATACTAGCAACTCCACTACGATTTAATTTAAATAGATTTTTAGCCATAATGTTCCACCGTCACTTTCTTGTTCCAGTCTAATGGAATAAGTTCCTCGATTCCTTCAAGTGGTTCTCCAAAAGTCCGCCACGTTTTACCAAAGAATCTAACTTTTTTATTT
>NZ_SZWK01000067.1:0-273 GCF_005280815.1 Citrobacter sp. TBCS-15
GTGTACATATGTTCGTAAGACCAAACTTTATAGTCATTAGTTACAACATTTGCTTCAGTTGGCTCAATACCATCAATCGAAATATCTTTGATGTCTTTACTTGTATCAACATAAGAAAGTGCAACATATGAGATGGCTCCTGGTGTTTGACCTACCATTTGAACAACTGAACCAGACGCATCTTGTGTTGGTCCTTTAACTTCTGTTGCACCACCCAGTGCAAACTTACGAGACACACGCCCAGCAGCGGGATGTTGCCCGCGAAATGGCGAA
>NZ_SZWK01000068.1:0-281 GCF_005280815.1 Citrobacter sp. TBCS-15
CCTTTACTTTTTCCACTAGTTCGCTATCTGGTTCTTTTTTAGATTTATTGACACAAGTAAATACTGAATCAACATAAGAAAAATTCAAATCATCATCAAACTGATATCCACGCGCTTTTACTGATAACTTAGAGAAGTCGTTATGTCTACCACGTTTAGGGCTTAACATCAGCATAAATTCTGCCCAAGCTGTAAGAGTAGAACCACCTAAGGCATCACTAGGCTTTACCATATAGGCTTTATCGTCCATTGAGTTTGCATAAGCTGATTTGTTTGCATGA
>NZ_SZWK01000066.1:0-283 GCF_005280815.1 Citrobacter sp. TBCS-15
CAAGTTTCTAATTTCGGTTATGTGTCGATAGAGGAAAGTGTCTGAAACCTCTAGTACAAAGAAAGGTAAGTTATGGTTGTGGACTTATCTGTTATCACCACATTTGTACAATCTGTAGGAGAACCTATGGGAACGAAACGAAAGCGATGCCGAGAATCTGAATTTACCAAGACTTAACACTAACTGGGGATACCCTAAACAAGAATGCCTAATAGAAAGGAGGAAAAAGGCTATAGCACTAGAGCTTGAAAATCTTGCAAGGGTACGGAGTACTCGTAGTAGT
>NZ_SZWK01000045.1:0-261 GCF_005280815.1 Citrobacter sp. TBCS-15
AAAACTTTCATCGCTTCAATGACTTTGCGAGGTTTCACTTTTGCATATTCAACGGAACCTGCATCTGAGATTTCTTCATCATAAGCAAGGATTTCCAAGAAGAAAGGAATATCTTCAGCGACACATTCAGAACCAACACGTTCAATATAAGCTTGTTTTTGTTGGTTAAGTTCATCTGAGCTGTCTACATCATAGTAAAGCAAGAACTTAACGGCATCAGCGCCTTGCTCTTTGATACGCTTTGCAGACCAAACATCCAAG
>NZ_SZWK01000231.1:0-286 GCF_005280815.1 Citrobacter sp. TBCS-15
ATATTTCACGTTTTTACTGTATCCAGAAAGTATTCCAAGTGGCTGGCTAGATAAGTTGGAATTAATCGGTGTTCCTATCGCTGTTAGCCCTCTAGGTTCTGTTGCAAAGTTTTAAATCTACTATCAAATAAGGTAGAATAATAGAAAAAGATAGCAGGAGGAATGACGATGAATCATTTTAAAGGAAAGCAATTTCAGCAGGATGTGATTATTGTAGCCGTGGGCTACTATCTTCGTTATAACCTTAGCTATCGTGAAGTTCAAGAAATCTTATATGATCGTGGCA
>NZ_SZWK01000252.1:0-286 GCF_005280815.1 Citrobacter sp. TBCS-15
ATCAAACCGGTGTAACGACTCGAGAAATTAGTGATATCATCGAGCGAATGTATGGTCATCACTATAGTCCTGCCACAATTTCTAATATCTCAAAAGCAACTCAGGAGAATGTCGCTACTTTTCATGAGCGAAGCTTAGAAGCCAATTACTCTGTTTTATTTCTTGACGGAACCTATCTTCCATTAAGACGTGGAACCGTTAGTAAAGAATGTATTCATATCGCACTTGGCATTACACCAGAAGGACAGAAGGCTGTTCTTGGATATGAAATCGCCCCAAATGAAAA
>NZ_SZWK01000238.1:0-287 GCF_005280815.1 Citrobacter sp. TBCS-15
ATGCAAGCTAATGCAACAAGTATTTTTCTTGAAGATAAACGCTCGAAAGAGGATTATAAAGGTTTTGCAGAACTGATAGTTGATGAAAAACTAGATGATGTTGACCAGTATGTTTATAACGTAGGTGAGAATTTGGACATGATTGGTTCAAGTTTAGCAGTTGCTGAAAGTGAATTGAAAGTAAGAAATTCATTCAATCGTAATTCATCAAACATTGTAAAAAAAGTTTTAAAGAAACTAGATTCTAAATATGATTATTGTATTATTGATTGTGCTCCAACAATTAA
>NZ_SZWK01000004.1:0-286 GCF_005280815.1 Citrobacter sp. TBCS-15
GTGATTTATGAACAGTGATAAGTTAATTAATGAAAATAATCAACTACGGGAAAATTTAAACTCAGAAAACAAACGATACTATGAAGATTTGTTAGTCTATATTCGTAGTAAATCAACGTTCAACAGAGAAAAAGATGTGGAACAACTTTTGTTAGACATGTTGCATGACTTAATCGATGCTCAAAGTAATGGAGAATCTGCCGAGTTCTATTTTGGTAGAGACCCAAAGTCTTTGGCAGATGAAATCCTTAAAACATTACCTAAACATTTTTTTGATATTTTTAAG
>NZ_SZWK01000003.1:0-276 GCF_005280815.1 Citrobacter sp. TBCS-15
TTATCCTGCTTTTATGAAAGCTTTTGGTTTAGGAGCGGATACAGTTGCTTGGCTGACAACCGGCTTTATGTTGGTGATGACCTTGATGATTCCGGTTAGCCCATGGCTGTTGCATAATGTTACTTTCCAACGGCTTTTCCAAGCGATTGAACTCATTTTTGCCATTGGGACAGGCTTATGTATCTGGGCACCGAGTTTTACCGTGCTCATGATTGGCCGGTTGCTTGAAGCGATTGCGGTCGGGATTATTTTCCCGAGTTTCCAGACCGTGTTGCT
>NZ_SZWK01000007.1:0-293 GCF_005280815.1 Citrobacter sp. TBCS-15
CACCACCATATTGTTTTGCTTTTTTTACTTTTAAACGAGAAATTTCTAAAATATACTCACAATCTTTACACAAAAATTTTTGTTTGATACTAATTATTTTGTTCATTTAAAGTTCCTGCCTTTTAACCGTTGGTAGGTATTGTTCAATGGCTTTTTTGAGGTACTTAGCGATATTGTGCTTAGAATATTCTTCACGCTTGCTAGAGACATAACTTAGGTGGTCTTTGACACCATTCAAACCTCGTAATTCTTTCAGTTCGTCATAAAGCGGATAAACATTCTTCTGTAAGCCT
>NZ_SZWK01000006.1:0-293 GCF_005280815.1 Citrobacter sp. TBCS-15
AGATTGCGGTGAAAGGCAGTTCATTGTCGATAGCCTCAATAATCCCCATTTTGTGTTTTTACAGTTAGATTTTTATATGTTCCATTAGTTACCCAACTGCTTGAATTTATCCAATCTCCACTAAAATCTTTAGTACCGTCTAACAAATTCAAATTCGGGTAAACAGTCGTGAAACCGTCCGTGCCGTCTGCGCTGTTGGCGTAGGCGGTGTACACTTTGCTATCCAACGAATCCAGTTGATTCTGTAAATGTCCTGCCGCATCTTCTGATAACTGACCTTTGACATCTTCAAA
>NZ_SZWK01000269.1:0-294 GCF_005280815.1 Citrobacter sp. TBCS-15
GCGGAAAATACGGAAGCGGAAAATACGGAAGCGGAAAATACGGAAACGCGCGGGAACATACAAAATATACCTTTCTCACACAAGAAATATATGCTACTTGCAAAATATCATACCAAAAAACTTTTCACAACCGAAACCAAAACCAACGGATATCATACATTACACTACCACCATTCAAACTTTACTACTATCCTCCCTTCAGTTTCCCTTTTTCTGCCTTTTTCGGTGACGGAAATACGCTTCAGAGACCCTAAAGGGAAATCCATGCCATAACAGGAAAGTAACATCCCAATG
>NZ_SZWK01000005.1:0-296 GCF_005280815.1 Citrobacter sp. TBCS-15
AAGAAAGCAGCAACTCATATAAAACCGATCTGCTTAAAATTGATTCAAACAACCTTCAACATAATAGTTTCTTTGACTGTTGAAGAAAGTCAAAATTTCAACCCAGTAAGTAGACTAAACATTCTGCTCATAATTATATATCTAACTTTTTTAATATTCAACAAAAAATTAGAGACAGTACATACCACCCTGAAAAAAGGAGAAAACCCAATGAACAAAGAATATAAATCTGAAAATAAAAAACTTATTAACCCGGTGGCGCTGCGCTTGCCGGGCCTACGAAGGGATGTAGGCCG
>NZ_SZWK01000180.1:0-299 GCF_005280815.1 Citrobacter sp. TBCS-15
TTCAACCGTCCCTCCAAATGTAAAATGGCCTATCGGAATACATTTTCTACATCCTAACTACTATAAAACAACCTTTAGACTTACGTTTGCTACTCTCATGGTCTCAATACTGCCGCCGAAATTCTGTCCCACATACTAAATCTCTTCCCGTCATTATCGCCCGCATCCGGTGCCGTAAATGCAAAACAAATACCATCTATGTCTTCCACACCATCATTTTACTATGCCTGCCACCATCCATTTGTCTTTTGCACCATATCTTCATAACCTGTCACCTTGAAACTACCTCTGCATGCCAC
>NZ_SZWK01000182.1:0-299 GCF_005280815.1 Citrobacter sp. TBCS-15
ATAACCTTTCCAAATACTTGGATTTTTTTAATTGTTCTTGAAACTCTTCCGATATTCAATCGGAGACAACCAGGATAGATTTTTCTTAATTCGGAGATTATTGTAGTAGTGAATGTAGTTACTAATTGTCATTTCTAAACTCTCAAATGAATCAAATCGTTTTCCGTAATAAACTTCTTGTTTTAGTATACCAAAAAAGTTCTCCACGACAGAATTGTCATGACAGTTACCTTTGCGACTCATAGATTGATAAATATTGTGCTCTTGGAGCTTTTGACGATAATACGGTGTCTGATAAG
>NZ_SZWK01000250.1:0-297 GCF_005280815.1 Citrobacter sp. TBCS-15
GAGTATGTAGCTACTTATGGCGACAAATATAGAATAGATAGCTTTAAAGGGCATAGAGAGCTTCGTAAAGACCACTTAGAACTATTGCAAGGTAAAGTGTACTATAATAGTAAAAACACGCTTAGAATCGAGACCACGCTCTTGTATGAAGTCGGACAATTTGTATCAATTGGTGGTTATCCTTATGGCGGTAGAAAATTTAGATTGTTAGAGCTATCAATTACTGATAACCCAGTTTTAGATAAAGCGGAAATAATTTCAAGAAAGGTTAAAAATGACAATTAAAAACTTCACGTT
>NZ_SZWK01000079.1:0-300 GCF_005280815.1 Citrobacter sp. TBCS-15
TCAGTTCGGGCAAAGCTACAGCCCCACCGGCAATATTGTGGAACATAATGCGATTATTGAAGTGGCCAAAAAAACAGTTGTTCAAAATCGCCAAGGAACAACAGATCTTTCTGATGTTGTTGCAGCTGTTAAAGAAGAAGTTGAAGCTAAAAAAGAAGTTTCAAATGAAGAAGAAAAAATTGCTTCAAAAATTTCAAGCTACTTGACCACGATTACCCAAGAAATGGGAATTGCAACTCGTGTTTCAGTTTCTCGTGATGGGAATTTGACGGTCTTTAACTTGACTTCTAACCATGATGC
>NZ_SZWK01000172.1:0-301 GCF_005280815.1 Citrobacter sp. TBCS-15
TCTAAGGGAAACATCTCATTGATTAGAGCTAACGGTTCATTCTTGGGTGTCATGCGTAACCGTCATAACATTGGCTATGTTGATGTACCAAACAGTAAATGGTGTGGGTATCATCTAATTAAAGGTAAGAGTGCATTGCGAAAAGTACAAAGCATTGAGATACTCAAGAGCTATAACATAGTACCTGATAATGATATCAACGACGACATGGCAGACGCGTTCTGTATCTTACTCTATGTAGAAAGTCAGGAGAATGAATGATTGTAATTAATATTGCCTTGATTATTCTTGGCATTTTATA
>NZ_SZWK01000173.1:0-301 GCF_005280815.1 Citrobacter sp. TBCS-15
CAAGCTGCTTATGCGTTCTTGAAACGACTACATAAACAGTTTGGTCAACCAAGAGTAATTGTCACGGATAAAGCGCCCTCTATTGGTTCTGCATTTAGAAAGTTACAGAGTAACGGTTTATATACTAAGACAGAGCATCGAACCGTGAAGTATCTCAATAACCTCATTGAGCAAGACCATCGACCAATCAAACGACGCAATAAATTTTATCGAAGTCTACGAACTGCCTCAACCACGATTAAGGGCATGGAAACAATTCGAGGAATATACAAAAAGAACCGAAGAAATGGAACGCTCTTCG
>NZ_SZWK01000246.1:0-302 GCF_005280815.1 Citrobacter sp. TBCS-15
GCAATTTCAAAATTTTCCGAACAACATCCAGGTTCTCTTCTCCAGTCAGGTTTCCGTAGAAAGCAGGTGCTTCAATAAAAGAACCAATTTCTTTTAAGATCTCATTTCTATCTTTAGGATGTTTTTTATCGTCAATTGTTAAGCCACCACTGGTAGGGTTGGTTAAACCTAAGAACATTTTCATAATAGTAGACTTTCCAGCACCGTTTGGACCTAATAATCCATAAACCTTTCCTTTTGGTATGTGCATAGTAACATCGGATACAGCCGTAAAATCAGCATATTTTTTTGTAAGATTTTTC
>NZ_SZWK01000247.1:0-302 GCF_005280815.1 Citrobacter sp. TBCS-15
GTATGAATGGAATGATTGACTGTGCGAGGGCTTCAACATTTCTACTTTGAATCAGGATTTTTCCCTTACCTCGAAATTTATTAACTAACCCTTCTCCTGTCTTAAAACCAAATGTTCCGGAAGCAACTTCAATTGAATAACTCAAAGATTCAGTCCATGCTAAAACATGTTGATTATCAACTACAAAATCTTCTGTTCCATCAAGAGCTATTTCTACAATATCCCCGTAACCGCTGATTAACATCTTTCCGCTGCCCTGTGTTTTCATCACAAAAAGACCACCGGTTCCTCCAAATAATGCT
>NZ_SZWK01000169.1:0-303 GCF_005280815.1 Citrobacter sp. TBCS-15
GAAGGGATTGACGTTCCCGAAGTTTCTTTAGTAGCGATTTTGGACGCGGACAAAGAAGGATTTTTGCGAAATGAACGTGGTTTGATTCAAACAATTGGCCGTGCGGCGCGTAATAGTGAAGGTCATGTTATTCTTTATTCTGACATGGCTAAAGCCCTTGACGAAAATGATCCGGCAGATAAAGAAATCTTAGATAGTGGTTATTATACAGAATACGAGGGGAAAAAATATAAAATTACACGTTCGATGAAACATGCAATGGATGAAACGGCAAGACGTCGTGACATTCAAATGGCGTATAAT
>NZ_SZWK01000170.1:0-295 GCF_005280815.1 Citrobacter sp. TBCS-15
ACTGTCTCAACGAGAGACTCGGTGAAATTTTAGTACCTGTGAAGATGCAGGTTACCCGCGACAGGACGGAAAGACCCCATGGAGCTTTACTGTAGTTTGATATTGAGTACCTGTAAGTCATGTACAGGATAGGTAGGAGCCGTTGAAATAGGGACGCTAGTTTCTATTGAGGCGTTGTTGGGATACTACCCTTGACTTATGGTTACTCTAACCCGCTGGCATAATCGGCCAGGGAGACAGTGTCTGACGGACAGTTTGACTGGGGCGGTCGCCTCCTAAAGAGTAACGGAGGCGC
>NZ_SZWK01000135.1:0-305 GCF_005280815.1 Citrobacter sp. TBCS-15
CTAAAAATAAAGGATTTAAAAAAGAGGATGCTATCTTTGCGGCTTCTGATATTATGGCAATTGGGATTATTAAGGCTTTTAGAACTCTAAATTTAGTCAATAAAGTTGCAGTGGCTGGTTTTGACGACATTACACTTGCTAGTTATATCACACCTTCTTTAACGACAGTTCGACAAGATATTAGGAAAATCTCAGAGTATGCGGTGAGGAACCTAATTTGCCAAATCGAGACTGGAGAAGTCAAGCATCGTTTTATACCTTTTCAGATAATTGAGCGTGAAAGTACGAGTATGAGTTAATTTAAG
>NZ_SZWK01000134.1:0-304 GCF_005280815.1 Citrobacter sp. TBCS-15
ATATCTGCAGATGTTGCTGGCAAAATCGTCTTAGTAATTTCCTCGGCCGGATCACCTTCTCCACTGTACAGCTGAATGTTTTTTACACCGCTATTTTCTGCATATTGTTTGTACTTTTTCAAATTAAGTAACAATTGACTTTGTTTCTGGCTCAAGTACTCAGGGTCTAACGCTTCATAAACATTCAACTCTTCAATTTCTAAAATTGAGGCAATCAGTAATGCGGCTCCAGTTTTACTCGCTTGCTTTACAGCATATTGAAAGGCTTTTTGAGCTCCTTCTGATTCATCTACCCCAACTAAAA
>NZ_SZWK01000136.1:0-306 GCF_005280815.1 Citrobacter sp. TBCS-15
GAGGAAGAATTTTATAATGATAGGTCATTCGGCTTGCTTTACATGTTAGAAAATCATGAGCAGGTTAAAGATAAAAAGAATTGGACTATGGCATTACCTCTTATTGGCGATGTTCCTAAGTGGTCAGGAGTTATTGAAGAATACGAACTTGCGCAAGGAGATCCAGCGTTACAAAATAAGTTCTTAGCGTTTAATATGGGCTTACCTATGCAAGATACAGCTTACTACTTCACTCCGCAAGATACTAAACTAACAGAGTTCAATTTATCTGTATTTAATAAAAATAGAACTTATGTCGGAATTGAC
>NZ_SZWK01000118.1:0-307 GCF_005280815.1 Citrobacter sp. TBCS-15
ATCGTCCATTGAGTTTGCATAAGCTGATTTGTTTGCATGAGCTACCAGTAAGAAAGTTACATCTTGAAAGAGCAACTTCAAGCGTGTAATTCTTCTAAGCATTGGCTCGAAGTCTTTACCGTAGATAATATCGCCATTTCTTAGCATTGTCATAAGGTTGTCTAAAATAACGAACTTGATATCATTTTCTTTGATGTACTCATACAATAAATTCATGTGGTGCGAATCATCAAGCATAAACTCGCCACCTGTTAAGAAATGCAAGTCTTCTGGTGCATTATCTTTATTTCTAAGCCTTTTGTTTAAC
>NZ_SZWK01000311.1:0-307 GCF_005280815.1 Citrobacter sp. TBCS-15
AAAAACAATTGTCGCCTATGCAATTGGGCCAATTGGCTCAGCAATTAAGATGAGAGTGTTTATCTTTCTTAATTAAACGAGATGACAAAAAAACGAAGTTGTGATAAAATAAGGGTAAAGAAAAAGGACTTGCGCTAACAAGTCCTAGTGTAGCCGATTAAAAGTCGGTGGCAGTATAATGTTCTAAGAACCGTTAACTGTAATGACCCCCAAAATATAGACTTTTCAAATCTATATTTCGGAGGTCTTTTCTTATGGTCAAATATTCCATAGAATTAAAACAACGCGTTATTCAAGATTATTTATC
>NZ_SZWK01000071.1:0-307 GCF_005280815.1 Citrobacter sp. TBCS-15
TTGTCCAAACATCGCACCTAATACTTGCGCAATAATGTATTGAGCAACGTGTGCCCAAGGAAAAAGTCCTGAGGCTGCAAGTCCAAGTGTGAAAGCTGGGTTGATTTGTGAAGTAATATTACCAAAAGCAACTGCTGGCAACATTACGCCAAGTCCGTAACCCCAACCAATAATCATCCAAGATTGTGCGTGAGCTTTTGTACCTTTAAGTTCAACGTTAGCAACCGCACCATTACCCATAATAATGAGTAGGGCAGTTCCAACAAATTCAGTGATATATTTCACTGTCCATGTAACATCCATTTTT
>NZ_SZWK01000131.1:0-302 GCF_005280815.1 Citrobacter sp. TBCS-15
TTACTCTTGAGGAATGGAGATTGGAATTTTGGTTAAAGAAAATAATCAAACAAAGAAATTAATCAAACCAGAACGTCTTTTTTTAATGATTGCTCTTGTTGCTGGTTTAATTTTTACAGTTGCTCAACCACTCTTTATTGAACCAGACTCTAGTTATCATTTTGATAAATCTTCTTATCTCTCAAATACAGTTGTTGATAGAAGCAAAATTGGCTTTCCTGCTGAGGATTATCAATCCGCACCTCTTCCTTTTACAACAGTCACTAAGATGATGAAAGAAGGAACTTATTTCAAAAATTTTT
>NZ_SZWK01000119.1:0-308 GCF_005280815.1 Citrobacter sp. TBCS-15
GTGAGTGAAAGATGAATACTTTTTACTGTAAGTGTAGCCACACTTACTAAGTTCACTAAAGACACTAAAGACACTAACCCCCTATTTTGAGCTTTTAGAGTTGACAGTAGTTTGAAAGGTTGACAAGATAAAAATAATTGAAAATCGTGAGAGAAGTATACAGAAAAAATTTCGTGTAAATGAAAAAGAGAACCAAAGAATTAAATTGATGATGAGGAAAACTCGCATAGATAGTTTTTCCCATTTTTGCCTATTATCTCACATAATAATTTTGGCGTTCATGATTCCAAAGTACAGAAATAATTTCT
>NZ_SZWK01000296.1:0-308 GCF_005280815.1 Citrobacter sp. TBCS-15
TCTAAACGATTAAATCAAGATAGTATAAACAAATTCATAAAAGAACGAAATGGAATTAAGCCTTGACAAATGTAAAATAATTTGATACTATGGTATAAGAAAAGGAGAAGAGATGAAAATTGGATTTATATTACAGATTGTTTTTGATATTATTCTAATAGTTCTAAATGGATATTTAGGCTTTACAGGCGAAAGTATTTATTTATTTGTTGCTTTTTTATGGTGTATTTGGTTATTAATTCACATTTTATTGCTTAATAATATTTAAGGCTTGACTTTTCAAGTCTTTTTTGTTATTATATACTAAA
>NZ_SZWK01000295.1:0-304 GCF_005280815.1 Citrobacter sp. TBCS-15
CTCTATGTTTGTTTCTCCATAATAAGTGTAAGAAGTTCCTTTGACATACTTATAGTATCCTGGTGCTGTTCCGCCATAAATTTTAGACTTTCCAGAAATAACTTTACCATTTTGAACCATATCGAAAGTTAAGTTTTCGTAAGTGTACCACTTTGTAATTATATCAAAAGTTATCTTTTCGCTGAAAGTTCCGTTCTTGCCATAACCCTCTGTCTTTGTAATGTCTGCTAAAGCTAAATCAGCATATACCTGAAAAATCTCTGTTTGATATTCAAGTGTAACGAATTTTTGGTTAAGAATATCG
>NZ_SZWK01000236.1:0-311 GCF_005280815.1 Citrobacter sp. TBCS-15
AAAACCATCTTCTGAATCGGTCTCGTTGATAAAAACATATAAACAGATCCTACGATCTTTCCATTACTTTGAATGCGCGATTTTGAGACAATGTATTTATCTCCTAACCAATGAAAGTGGAGAGATTCTTTCTTGTTCTTTTTTTCATTTTGAAGCGCAGAAATATGTTTCTTCATTTGACTATTTATTGTTTGAGATGATCTTAATGTTTTACCAGAAGAATTTTGGATTACAATAGCTGTTTGACTACTACCTTCTTCCATCAAAACTACATGTTCTATCGTTTGGGTACGAAAATCTCCTGATAGAAC
>NZ_SZWK01000190.1:0-317 GCF_005280815.1 Citrobacter sp. TBCS-15
CTGGATGGTTATCGGCATAACCACCGGGCTGGGTTTTCGAGAAGGGAGAGACATTACCAATACACAGATGAGTCAGAGAATAACTATCTGGCTGGAATGCCTATAATCCTTGATAAGGGAAAAGAAGCAACAATAAAGGTATCAAATAAAAGTAGTACAACTACAAACGTCCATTGGCATGGTTTGAGTATTCCTAACAATCAAGATGGCCCAGACATTACATTGAACAATAAAGGGGAGAAGACTTTCAAAATCACTCCAAAAGAATCTGGCACTTTCTGGGTTCACTCTCACTATCGACCTGTTGAAACTCAAGT
>NZ_SZWK01000216.1:0-310 GCF_005280815.1 Citrobacter sp. TBCS-15
AGAAACATCTTGACCAGCACCGCCTTGCACGTTAAATGTGTTATATGTTCTATTGTCGCTTGATACACTGTTAGTGCTTAAACCGTAACCGCTAGAAGATAAATTGACATCTGTTAAGCCTACTACCATAGAACCTTTGAATAGTCCGCCAACTTTACTTGCAACCCAATCAATTGAACCTTTGATATTTTTAATTGTATCTGTTACACCTCCAAGAACGCTGTCTATTGTATCTTTGACTCCTCCAAATATTCCGCTAAAGAAGTCGCCAATGCCCTTAAATACTCCTGTTATTGCATCCCAAGCATTT
>NZ_SZWK01000233.1:0-307 GCF_005280815.1 Citrobacter sp. TBCS-15
TTGGTAAGGGTGAGGTCCCCAGTTCGACTCTGGGTATCAGCACCACTTCACTTCTCCTTCCCGTTTCTCTCTGTTTACTTTTAAAAGCATTCAACAGCTCAGGTATATTGCCTGGTTGATGTGGTGATATCACCGATTTATCCGTGTCTTAGAGGGACAATCGATGTCTAAAGAAAAATTTGAACGTACTAAACCGCACGTTAACGTCGGTACTATCGGCCACGTTGACCATGGTAAAACAACGCTGACCGCTGCAATCACTACCGTACTGGCTAAAACCTACGGCGGTGCTGCTCGTGCATTCGAC
>NZ_SZWK01000235.1:0-318 GCF_005280815.1 Citrobacter sp. TBCS-15
AGCACAATTTTTCCAATTACTCGCAAAAGGGCTATAAACAATCATAAAAGAAAGAGAGAAACTATAAATGAAAAAAATAATCGCATTTAGTAGCATTGTTCTTCTAGCTATTTTTGGACTTGTAGCATGTGGTACGAACTCCAAAAAATTATCGAAAGAGAATATTGACCGTATTCATTTTACCATTACCAATGGGAGTAACTATCAATTTCAAGAAACGGATATGAATATCCAGGAAAAAGAAATGGTTTCATCAATTGTCGATTATCTTGATGAGTTGGATTTATCCAAAAAAAATGAGGTCAAAGATACTGGCGG
>NZ_SZWK01000230.1:0-309 GCF_005280815.1 Citrobacter sp. TBCS-15
AATAGAGGAGAACAAAATGAAAGATACAGTAAAAACTTTAATGATGGTTGCAGGTGTCGGCTTTACACTTATCGCTATCACTTGGATAGGTATGCTTGCGACGTTGCTTATTGCATGGATTGGGGGTAACATCTAATGAATTATGGTACAAATAAGCACTATGCCAATGAATACGGTATGGAACTTAACGAATACTTTAAACATCATTTTAACTATGAAGAGCTTGCAGGCTGGTATACAATGCAGGTATTAAAGTATCTAGTGAGAGCTGGCAAGAAAGAGGGTGAAAGCTACGACAAAGACCGTAAC